>JAULTD010000004.1:0-160775 GCA_038801785.1 Candidatus Methanomethylicaceae archaeon GD_Cm_T35_P0_bin.15 | reverse complement strand
AACTTTTTAATCATCTCGGCGCTGAGCAGCTGGACCTGAGAGCCTATAAGGGGAGCTATGCCTTTGCGCACGAAGGAGGGCGCGCCGTCTTTAACCTCTATCACGTAGCCAGTGGGGGCAGCCACTATATCGATCCATGTGCTCCTGGAGCCTGCATTCCATTCTTTTTCAATAAGGGACATGAACTCCCTTCGTATGGCCGCAGGCTGGCTCCTGTCCAAGGTAAGCATGCTGTAGTGGAAAGGGCATACGTCGGCGATCTCGTAGACGGAGAATGAGTCGTTGGTGTTTATGCCCATCATATTCGGAATGGCCAAGAGCCGCCCCACTTCGATCTTCTTTACCACGTCGGGAGAATACTCGGCCTCCACCCTGGCCGTCCTGAAAGTAATCGAGGAACGGCCGTCCGCCGTAGTCCTCGTAGTGGAGGCGATCTCGCGGAGCCTCGCCACAAATTTCCCGTCAAGGGTATCAAACAGATTCATGTATTACCTCTCCTCTTTGACTCGATATCAGACCGATAGTTGCGGAACCTTGAGTTGAAGAGTACCTGCTGATCGAAACTGCTGTTGGTGAGCTCGAGGGAGACCGTTGAGAGGTACGTCGCCCTCATGCCCTCCAGAATGGCCTTGGCCTTCTTGTCGGCAAGGAAGAGGGGGTAATTGTGCCCCAGGGCCTCAGGCACGACTTCCAGGGCCATCGAGTGCAGCACGGCCATCACCAGGTGCGCGATCCCGCTCTCCTTTGCGAAATGGATCATGGGCTCAATAACCTCATCCACTCCGCCGTCCGCATGTAGAAGGAGGAGCTCGCCCGGTTCGTCAAAGCCGGGGTAGCAGGGGCGGTCGTACGAGAAGACGTGGCTCCTCACCGACGGGTCGGAATCGCTCTGCCAGAGCTGGACGTAGGACTTTACGAAGAGCCGCTCGGCCGAGATAACGTTCTTGAAGGCGCCCCTGACCCTCGCCTCACCGCTATTGAGCGTCAGATCCTCGTCGGGGGCCATGGTCCGGAAGCATGCGTCGAACTCGAAGGTCCTCCAGGGGCATTTACAATCCCCGCAGTTGATGACGCTGTGCGTCTGGAGCAGCATCTTGTCACTGTTGAAGGCGGGCAATGGCCCGCCCATCTTCAGCGCCCCGGCGTTTTCCAAGATCGGGACAATAGTCTTGATGAGCTCCGATGCCGAGGAGTCCTTGATTATCCCCAAGACCAGCACGTTCTCTTCCCAGGCCGACCTGATAAGCTTGTAGAGCATTATCAGGGTCAAGTAGTCCAGGTCATCGGACGTAATCCAGCATTTTCTGCCATCCTTCTCATAAATCAGGGGGTGTTTCCCCTCGGGCGTGTTAAAGACGTGCTCGGACACAGCCATGGCGGCGGAGAACACCCGCTCCCAGTACGCCTCAACCCCCGGCCTCAGGCGATAGCCCATTTCATTTGTAAATGGGTCATAGTCAGCGCGTATCTCCCGCAGGAGCTTGGCCACCTTGCCTGCCCGATCCCGGCTGGCGCCCGTGATATCCAGCACTTCGGCCGGATCCAATGCATCCCTCTGGCCCATCAATGCATACAGGACAGCATATTTCAGGAAGTGGCTTCTTGGAGGAGGTATCCTCAGTCGAGGGTTTGGATGCAGCATCCTGGCGAGTTCAAGGTCGAGGCGGGTCACCTTGCCATGCGGTGTATCAACTCCGATCAGTACAGAGTTGTCGAGCCTTTCCTTTACGCTCCAGACCAGATGGCCCAGATCCCCCGCCAAGGTCCTGTCGAGAATGACCACCTTTATTCTAGAATCTTTTTCCAGAAGCCGCTTGACCGCCAGATAGTATTCGGAAAGTTGCATCAAGGCATTGGGAAGACGTATCGGATCGATCTCCACGCCGCTCTCGGTGATCTCGCTCGAGACCCTTGAAAAGTCCTCGTCGTAGATGGGTATGGCCGTTGAGACGCAGGCAGTGGCAGACGTCGGCGCTTCGTCGCCGGCAATACAGCCGGTTTTGGTGAATGTAAGCGATCCCTCGTAAGCGAACGACCCCGCATAGAAGATGAGCATGTCCAGCTGTTCATCGTGGGCCACGGTCCCATCGATCGCGATGAAGCGGACCTCATCACTACCGAAGAGCTTTTCTGCAGCTGACAAGGCCACGGCAGGGTCGTACCCCTCACGCAGAAGGCGGGCAATATCGGCCGAAGACCTTTGGAGGTTTTTGGTCTTATCCCTAAAGGAGCTGATAACGTTGCGTGTTGAAGATTTCACCAGTTCGATTATCCTATCCTGATCTTGGTTCAAACTCCTCGCCTTTTGAGGTCCTTAGTGGAATCGAACAAGATTGTTAACGGCGTCAGGTTTATCGTTAATAAACGGCTATATGTTGAACGCTATGTAACTAATATAACTTAACATTCCATATTAGCTATTCCAAACGACTTATCCTGAAGTATAATTCAAGCATATGAAACAACGTCGAATACGTAATCTCTTTTAACAGGTCGTTGGACATATAAAGACTTCATAACCAAAGCGCTTTGGGAGTCGCGGGCAGTTGTAGTGAAGTGTGTATATATCAGAAGCGCTAATATTGTTATCTTAATCATAGGTGACATAGTTGAGTCTAGAAGAAGATATTTTTGAGGAATATTTTCAAAAATTGAAGGACTTGGGAACATCACTTGAACTTATTGACGGCGTGAAGAGACTCTGGAAAAACAGGAAGCTGACATCGACCGACGAACTACAGGCTCTAATTGATGGTGAGCAAGCTAATGCAATTAAGGATAAATAAAATCCACATTCATGCCTTTAGGGGCATACCCGATTACGAGTTTGGAAGGGAAAAACCTGCTAATAAAAGGAGACAATGGAACTGGTAAGAGTTCTTTTATAGACGCTTTCGAATTTTTCTTCACGGGGACCCTAAGAGCTTTAGAAGGCACACAAGGTCTTTCTCTAAAAAGGCATGCGGTTAACGTAAAATTTGATCCCTCTGACCTAAGCGTTGCCTTAACGCTGAGTCCCGGTCAAGTCACATTAAAAAGAACCTTAGCGGAGGAGCCAACGCCCTCAGAAAATACAGCAGATTACTTCGGAGAAGCTAAGAATGGAACTTTCATACTCCGACGATCGCAGATATTAGAATTCATACATGCTAAACCGAAGGATCGTTTTTCTGCACTATCCAATATCATGGGTTTAGCAGTTTTGGACGAGATTGAGCTCAATCTAATGACTATGAGAGATAAGGCTAAAGGAGAGCTAGAAGCGTTAACTGAGCGGGAAAATGAGCTTTATGAAGAGCTTTCAAGAGTTCTTGCTAGAAAAGTGACAAACCTGAATGATGCGCTATCGACGTTAAAAGGGCAATTGAAAAATAATCACTTACCAGAACTGGATTCATTTGATAAAATAACTGAATACTGCGAGAGCACGCTACAATCCTCCGTATTGTGGAGTATTAATGAGAAGGCAGGAACTTTTAGTAAAATAAGGGGATTGGTGGAGAAAAGTCCATTCTCCGGAGATTTAGAGGAGAAAATAAAGGCGTTTAATCTTAATTTTAACCGTTTCAAAAAAGATAAATATACTGTAAAAACCGAGTACATAGAACTACTTTCCGCAGGTAGATCACTCATAGCTGATGGGAGAAGAAATACCTGTCCCCTGTGTGAACAACAAATTGACACCCATACCGTTTTGGGGGCGATAGAAAAAAGAATTGAAACTTTGGTTGGGTTAAGCACTCTTACGGGTAATTTAAGGACAGCGTTGTCCAATATTATTAACGCGTTATCCGAAATAAAATCTGAACTAGAAACCGTAAAAACCCAATTAAGAGGCACAGATTTTACTTCAGAAGAAGAGCAACTTGAGAGGGCATTAAAAGATTTCAACTCATTAACTAAGTTGTTAAAAAAGACAGAAGCTTTCAAGAAAGAACTTCCATACGATATGTATCGTACATTATCACGTAGTACAGAAGATCTATTTGCAGGCATTTCGTCAAAGTGTAATCGAAAATTAGCCGAATTGGAATTATCTGCAAGGAAATCTAAGATGATTTCTAGTGCGACCCTCCTAGGTCAAATAAAAAATATCATTGACAGGATTGATGAAAATAGTGAAGAGCTTTCCAAAATGAATGCGCGCTATACTTTGGTCAATAGATTGTTTACCACATTCTCGGAGACGAAAAAACAGAAAGTACAAGAAACTTACGATGCAATCAGGAAAGATATCCAGAAATACTATACTAAACTTCATCCAACAGACAACCCCACAAATATAGATCTGAGTGTTGAACTAGGGAGAAGGGCTAGTACAACTATTAAGATTAATGTTTTTGGGAAAAAAGAGGACCCCCGAGCCCTTTCAAGTGAGGGTCACCTTGATTCTTTAGGATTGTGTATTTTTCTGGCGTTCATTAATAAATTCAACAGAGCTTGCTCGTTGCTCATATTGGATGATGTAGTAACTACAATAGATAATCATCATCGAGAGAAGATTTGTGATTTGCTATTCAGCGACTTCTGCAATAGACAGATGATAATTACAACTCATGACGAAGTGTGGTGTGAGCAATTACGTAATTATCAAAGAACTTACGGCATAGACGGTAACTTCAAAAATTTAACAATAACAAACTGGGACTTAGCTCAGGGTCCAGTAATTGTTCCATACAAACCAAGATGGGGCAGAATTCAGGATAAAATAAAGAATGGTGATAAAAGTGCCGGTAATGAAGGACGCCACTATCTAGAGTGGTTACTTGATAAATTATGCGATGTTACAAAGGCACCAGTCTCTTACAATAGCTCGAAGAGATACGAAGTGTGGGAGCTATTGCCATCAGTAGAAGCTAGGTTAAAGAAACTCATTAATGATGTAAAATATTTATCTGAAGTAAATTCGGTATTTATGGAATTGCGTAAAACATTACCTATGGGAAATCTTCTTTCTCATTATAGCCTTCTATTGGATCAGATCTCTATCACAGAAGTACGGCATTTTTGCGAAGCAGTATATAACATTCATAATAAGTTTCTGTGTCCCTCTTGTGGCACTTTTGTCAGTTATTACTCGAAGCTGAAGGAGTTACGTTGCGACAACGATAAATGTACAAACCAATTAAGGATCAAAACAAACTGAATATGGTTAGGGCAGACATTGCCTCATGGTAATTGCACGGCAGGTACGGCATTGGAGCACCCATGAGATAGCCATATCCTTCAAACCATGGATCTATCATAGATGACTAAAGTGCCTCTTCCAGCAACTTAGGCCCAGTTACAGTCATGAAGAGAGCTATCTGTATGTGTTCATTATGTATTATATCCCCAGCCTCTTCAGTGCCGCCGGCACCGCCTCAGCCAGCTCCTCCGCCGTAAAGTGCGCCCCGACACCCTCCGCCAGCATATCCCCGGCGTACGAGTTCAGGAACGACGCCCCGGCAGCCGCCCTGAAAGCCCCGGCGCCCGTGCTCATCAGCCCGCCCACGAGCCCCGCCAGCACGTCGCCGGTACCGCCGACCGCCATCCCCGGGTTCCCGATCGTCTTCACCTTGTACCGCTTCCCGTCCGCAATAATATCGTACCGCGACTTTACCAGCAGCGTGACGCCCAGCCTCGACGCCCACTTCATCACCAGGGGCAGCCTCTTCTTCCAGCTGTCGTCCTTCTCCGGCGGGAGCTTCTCCTTCGTGAGGTTGTAGAACTCCATGGCATGTGGAGTGATCACAGTCCCCGTCCCAATCCCAGTCACAGTCTCCGCACCTGCACCTGCAGCCGCGCCAGCAGCCGTCTCCGCATCCGCCTTCGTCTCCGTCAGCGCCGTAAGGTCCTCGCCCAGCGCCTTTATCGCGTCGGCGTCCACCACCAGCGGGACCCCCTGCGTGCGCGCGTGCCTTATTATCTCCCGGGCGGCCTCCTTCGTCTCAGGGTCCAGCCCCAGGCCCATCCCGATCACCACGGCGGTAGCCTTCTTCATCTCCTCCTTCAGCGCCGGCACCGACTCCCTGTCCAGCCGGTCCTCCGAGGGCAGCGGCACCACGATAAGGTCGGGCGAAAACGTCCGCACCGTCCCCACAATCGACTTGGGCACGGCCATCGTCACCAGGTCGACGCCCAGCTTCAGCGCGGCCAGCGCTGAGAGGGTCGGCGCCCCCACGTACCTATCCGACCCTCCGATAACCAGCAGGCGCCCCCCCTGGCCCTTGTGCGCGTACTCCCCCTTGGGCCTGAAGGCGAGGCGCAGGTCCCCCGGCCCCGTATAGATCTCGGCCTCCGGCGGCATGCCTATGCTGATGGTCTCGATCTCCCCCGCCTCCTTCGGCTTCTTCATCAGCCCCGCCTTCGGCTTGTGGTGGGTCACGGTCAGGTCCGCCCTGAACGCGATCCCGGCGGATTCACCGGTCGCCGGATCGATCCCGGTCGGCACGTCCACCGCCACCTTAAATGCCTTTGAGGAGTTCGCCAGTTCCACCGCGGAGTTGAGCGGCTCCCTCAGCGGCCCCCGTGCCCCCGTCCCGAGCATCGCGTCGACGATGATGTCCGCCGCCTTCACCTTCCCCTCCAGAGGCTTTAAATCAGCCTGCGTGGCCGCTGCATGCTTCTCGATCGAGTCCATCCTCTCTATCACTGAATAGTTGGACCTCGCCTCCGGCGTCGCTATCTGCGCCGGCTTGGCCATCAGGACAACTGCTACGTCGGCCCCCAAGAACGAGAGGTGCCTCGCGATGACGAACCCGTCCCCGCCCTTGTTCCCCGTATGACAGAGCACCACCACCCGCTTCCCCTTCAGCCCCATCCTCTTCTTCAGCGAGCAGACCACGCCGCTCCCTGCGTTCTCCATGAGCTGCAGCCTCGACACGCCAAGGAACTCGGCGTTCTCGTCGAGGGCCCTCGCCTCCTCGGGAAGGATCGACAAGCAGGATCACCACCGCTTACTACAGAGCCCGACCTTAAAAATCTGTTCCATGCGCTTACTGCTGGAGCCAGGCGTCCCTGACGCAGACCTCGAAGAGCAGCCTCCCCCTAGCCCCGCTGGGGAGCGGGTTGACGAATATGTTCTCGCCGAGCATCTCGGAGAGGAGCCCCCTGAACAAGCCCGTGAGGTAGCACCTGAGGCTGTATACCGCGGCTTCGAGCTGCGGCGGTACCGCCACCGATATCGTCCCGCTCCCTGACGCAAGGTCCACCCGCGAGGTGTCGAGCTCGCCGATCCTGATGATCTCCCGGAGCGCGCCCGGGTTCTCGATCAGCACCTTGGGGGCGTAGCCCTTCTCGACCATCACCCGCACCACGTCCCGCCCGACCTCCTCACCCACCGCGGTTATGATGAGGGGGGCGCCGCTCTGGAATATCTCGCTGAGGGTCCTGAAGAAGACGCTGTGCAGGCGCAGGTCGAGCGCCGGCACCACTTCCCTGCGGATAAAGCCCCTCAGCTCGCGCCGGGACTTGGCCGGCCCACGCTTGCCGGATCGCTTGGCATGAAGCGCCTCAGGCATACGCCATAGCGTATCTTCCTGCCAGCGTAAATAGCTTTGTATTTAAAAACTAAAAACCGATCCGTTGCGCTACGCTGCGTTACGTTGTGTTACGTTGCATTACGCTGCGCCGGGCGTGCGGCGGTACGGCGCGGCCCGACCCCGGCTCGCCGCGTGATCGGCCGGACATCAGTTAATTAATCCTCCCTGCTACGATATATGGTAAGGTGAACCAGCTTTGGGGTTTTGGGAGTTCGAGGCGGAGCTGACTGACGTAATAAGGCGCACGCACAGCGTCAGGAGCTTCAGGTTCGCCAGGCCGCGGCATTTCGACTACAAGCCCGGGCAGTACCTCTATGTAAAGCTGTCGTCCGGGCTCTCGAACCACTTCACCATCTCCAGCAGCCCCACGGAGCCCTTCCTCGAGTTCACCAAGAAGCTGACGGGGCGCCCGTTCTCCAACGCGCTGGACGCTCTGAGGGTTGGCGACAGGGTGAGGCTGGGCGGCCCCGACGGGGATTTCACGTTCGAGGGGGAGCACCCAAAAGTCGGCATGCTCTCGGGCGGGATAGGGATAACACCGCTGAGGAGCATGTGCAGGTACTGCACCGACAAGGGGCTGGGATCCAGCATCACCCTGATCTACAGCAACCACAGCCCGGAGGACATCGCCTTCAAGGACGATCTCGAGGAGATGCAGGCTAGGAACCCCGGCCTGAGAGCGGTATTCACCGTCAGCGAGCCCGGTCCCGAGTGGAGAGGGCTCGTAGGCAGGATCGACGCCACGATGGTGCGGAGGGAGATCCCAGATTACCGCGAGAGGGTATTCTACACGTGCGGGCCGGCGGCGATGGTCGATGCGATGGTGCGCCTGCTTAACGAACTGGAGCTTCCAAAGGAGCAGATAAAGAAAGAGACCTTCCCGGGCTACTAAAATTGTAGCCCATACACACACTTTCTTACGAATGCTTATCTGCCGACTATCTCTTCTTTACTGCTCTCCCCCGCTCCGCTTCTTGCCCTCTCCCCCTTCCTACTTTCATACTTCCATCCGGCTCTTCCCCGCTCCACACGCATATCGCGCAGCATGCAGGGAAGAATTGTTTAATACCGAAACGTATCAGCATTCCAGCATGGACATCTGGAAATATTATCACATCACGCACAGGCAGCATGTTTTGTGCAACCCTGTCCTCCCCGAGAAGGCCGACCGAATGCTCAGGTTGCTGGACCCCGGCAGGAAGGTACTGGATATCGCTTCCGGTAAGGGCGAGGTGCTTATCAGGCTGGCCGAGCTTTACAACGTATCGGGGATAGGCGTAGACCTCTCCCCATTCTGCATCGAGGAAAGCACAGAAAAGAAGAAGAGGAGGGTGCCGGACGCCGATATCAGGTTCATCCTCATGGACGGCGCCAAATACCGCCCAGAGTCGCCATCCGATACTGCAATATGCCTCGGCGCGAGCTTTGTTTACGGGGGCTATGCACAGACGCTGGATGCGCTCATGGGCATGGTGATTCCGGGAGGCCTCATCATCACCGGCGAACCCTTCTGGATTAAAGAGCCTGACCCGGAATATCTCAGGCGGACTCAGATAAGGAGGGGGGACTTTGCCAGCGGGTTTGGCGGGAACATTACCGTCGGGGAGGAGAAGGGGCTGCGCTGCATATATGCCATGGAGAGCGGCACCGATGACTGGGATAACTATGAGATGCTCCAGTGGAAGTCGGTATACGACTACTCCGTTGAGAGGCCTGATGACCCGGATCTCCCCGAGCTGATGGAGAGGAAGTGGAGGGAGAAGGAGAACTACCTCAGGTGGGAGAGGGGCGTCCTGGGCTGGGGCGTCTACGTCTTCCGCCTCCCTGCATGAGCCCCCGGACGGGGCATGGTCCCCAACACCCGGTAAATCAGGGGCGGGCTACTGGAGACGCCTGGCTCCGGCCCCGCCGCCTGCCTTTCTTCCCCGCGCCCTCGACGGGCAGGACGGGAGCAGCGGGGCTATCCCTGCTTCATTCGCTTGCTCTGGAGGTAATAGTCGTACCCGTCGACCAGGGCGGCCTTGCTCGCCTCCAGGATGTTCGTCGAGACGCCCACGGTCACCCAGCTCGAGCCGCCGTTGGTGAACTCGATGAAGACCCTCACCGACGAGGCGGTCCCCTCCGCGGTCTCTGCTATGGACACCTTGTAGTTCGTCAGCTGCACCATGCCGATCTCCGGGAAGAACTCGATCATCGCCTTCCTCAGCGCCTTGTCCTGGGCGTTGACAGGCCCGTTCCCCTCTGCTATGACGTAGAGCTCCTTCTCGCCGACCCTCATCTTTATCGAGCTCTCCGCCGCGAAGCTGCTGTCCTTGGACTCGCTTATGGTACGCCACTGGACGACCTGGAAGAGCTCCCGGTGCAGCCCGAGCTCCTTGAGCATCAGGAGGTAGAGAGTCCCGTCCGCGCCCTCCAGCTGGTACCCCCTGTACTCGAGGTCCTTTATCCTGGCGAGCAGCTTTGACACCACGGGGTCGCCCTTCTCTATCTTCAGCCCCAGGTCCTTCGCCTTTGCCAGGATGTTCGCCTTCCCGGACACCTCCGAGACGGAGATCCAGCGCATGTTCCCGACTAGAACAGGATCCAGGTGCTCGTAGGCGACGGCGTTCTTCATCACAGCGTCGACGTGTACCCCTCCCTTGTGGGCGAAGGCGTTCTCCCCGACATAAGGCTGGTATGGGCTCGGCCGCATGTGGAGCATCTCGTAGACGTACAGCGAGAGCGGGCGCAGCATCCTCATCCTCTGGGTCCCGATGCCGGTCGGGACGCCCATCTTGAGCTCGAGGCCGGGTATTATCTGGCAGAGGTCGGCGTTGCCACACCTCTCTCCGATGCCGTTTATCGTCCCCTGCACGTGTGTCGCGCCCGCCAGGACGCCCATCAGCGAGTTGGCTACCCCGGTCCCCGCATCGTTGTGGCAGTGGACGCCCACCGGCGTCTTGAACGCGGATACTACCTCCCTGGTCGCGTCGTAGAACGGCTGGGGGAGCATCCCGCCGTTGGTGTCGCAGAGGACGAGCCTCTCGGCTCCAGCTTCGGCGGCGCTCCTCAGCACTTCCATGGCATACGGCTTGTTGTTTTTATAGCCGTCGTAAAAGTGCTCGGCGTCGAATATCACCCTCAGGCCGTGGTCCCGCAGGTACTTTACCGAGTCGTAGACCATCTCCAGGTTCGACTCGAGGGCGGTCTTCAGCACGGTGGTGACGTGGAGGTCCCACGCCTTGCCGAAGATCGTGGCGGTCTTCATGCCGCTCTCCACGAGGGCGTTGAGGTTCAGGTCGTCTTCAGGCCTGATCCCGCTCCTCCTGGTGCTCCCGAAGGCGACGACCTCCGCAGTCTTCAGCGCCATCTCATGTACCCGGCGGAAGTACTCCTCGTCCTTCGGGTTGGAGCCCGGCCAGCCGCCCTCGATGAAGGCGACTCCGAACTCGTCGAGCTTCGCGGTTATCCTCAGCTTGTCCTGGAGGGAAAAGTTCACGTCTTTCGACTGGCCGCCGTCACGTAGGGTGGTGTCGTATATCTCAACCTTCGATTTGGTAATCCCCCATTAGGGCACGCTCCGGTGATGGAGATGCATTGCCGGTTGAGCTAATAACCCTTTTGGTGGGGGGCGGCGGGCTGGTGGCCGGACCCCTGCCGGAGGGGGCGGCCCGCGGGGTTTCCGGTGCCGCACGCCATCCAGAGAGGGGCGGCGCTTGCCGGGAGAATAGGTTAATAAAAATCGGCGTGGAGATAGTATCGGGGAAATATTTTGTCAGAGAGAGGAGACAGACTCCGCTGTGACGTGTGCAACCTCGTCGTGGACGTAGTCGATCCATGCGCATGCGAGCCGGCCTGCGTCGTCTACTGCTGCGAGCAGCCCATGACCAGGGTCAGCAGGGCAGAGAGGACCGCTGCCCGGTCTGCCGGCAGGACGGCGGGCAGGAGGGGGGCAAAGGGGGGCGAGTCGGAAGCCACGGCGGGCACTTCCGAGGCCGCGGGGAGAGAGGCTGCGTCCGGGGCGCCCAGAGAGGGGGGCACCCGGTAGCCAGCAGCAGCCGGCGGCATCAGGGTCTCCGGGATCGGAAGGTCCCGTTCTCTTCTTTTTTATGGTATGGCTGATGGCTATGCGAGGGTTAAGGGCACGTTAGGGGTATGTTTTGGGACCTCGGGGCCGGGAGCCACCAACCTTGTAACCGGCGTTGCCACTTCATACCTGGACAACATCCCGGTCCTGGTGCTCACGGGGCAGGTTCCGACCTCGTCTTACGGTAAAGGCGCTTTTCAGGACTCCACAAAGGATGGTGTTGACTCTGTCCTCATGTTTGACCCGATTACAAAACGCAGTTCGATGATTATTTCGAAGTACAAGGTTTCTGATGAGATACATGAAGCGCTAAGGCTAGCCCTCACGGGCAAGAGAGGCCCTGTCCACCTCAGTCTCCCCAAGGATGTGATGTCGGCGGAAATTGAGTGCGAGCCCCCGCCGCCAGCGTCTCATAGACGGTCAACCGAATACTTTGACCGCCGCATGGTGATAGAAGCGGCCGAACAGCTCGTAAACGCCAAAAGCCCGGTGATCCTGGTCGGTTCGGGAGCGGTGGCCTCGCAGGCATGCGAAGAGATCAGGGATTTGGCAGAGACGCTGGGCATCCCCGTGGCCACTACGCCCAAGGCGAAGGGTGCTTTCCCGGAAGACCACCCGCTATCTTTAGGCGTGCTTGGCTTTTGCGGCTCACCAGTCGCTGAAAAGTACCTTAAATCCGGACAGACGGACGTGCTGCTTGTCATCGGGGCAAGCCTGAACCAGATCACCACGCTCTCCTGGGACCCCCGCCTGGCACCTTCAAAGTCGATGATACACATAAACATTGATCCTGCGGAGATCGGCAAAAATTACAAGGCAGACATACCGCTGGTCGGAGACGCACGGACGATCGTCAACGAGATATCCTTCCGCATCATGCGTTTTCTGGTTGAGAATAAGGGTTCAGAGACGGATGGGAGGCAGCGGGTTGCCCGCATCCGGCAGGAAGTGGGCATGTGTGTGGAGCCTGAGAAGCTCGAGTCAGATTCCGTCCCTGTAAAGCCGCAGCGCATGGTAAAGGAGCTGGAGCGGGCTTTACCCAACGATGCGATCCTTTTTGTTGATACTGGAAACCCTATGTGCTGGGCGATTCATTGCATGAGTATTAAGAGGCCTGACTCGTACATATGCCCATTCGGGCTCCTGACGATGGGTTACGCAACCGCGGCGGCTGTTGGAGGAAAGCTGGCAGCACCTGAACGCCCGGTTGTGGCACTGGCCGGAGACGGATGCTTTTTGATGAACGGGATGGAAGTTGCTACAGCCGTCAGCTATGATATTCCGGTTGTTTGGATAGTCCAAAACAATGCGAAACTGGGCCTCATCGACGAGCTCCAAAAATTCTCTCTGGGGGACAAGACGGTTGTTACGACTTTCAAGCGTGTTGATATCGCTAAGATAGCTGAAGGCTTGGGGGCCAAAGGATACAGAATCGATAAACCCAAAGAGCTTGAAGCACTTCTGCCCGAGGTAATCGCACT
Organism: Candidatus Methanomethylicaceae archaeon GD_Cm_T35_P0_bin.15; assembly: GCA_038801785.1. Lineage (GTDB taxonomy): Archaea > Thermoproteota > Methanomethylicia > Methanomethylicales > Methanomethylicaceae > JAULTD01. The sequence continues at coordinate 147,705 of JAULTD010000004.1, read as the reverse complement.
CAACAAGCCTGCCGTCATCGATTGCATCGTTGACCCTGACGAAGCGCCGCCACTTACCCCGTTCGTGGAGGGGCTCAAGAACTTTTCACACCGCATAGACATGATGTAGGCGGTCTGTCCCCAGGCAGATCGGCTTTTTTTGGTAAATATTTTTTATAATTTTATAATAAGGGTTCAGGACACTCACGCAAAAGCTACACATCAGCATCCACAAACGATCACAAAACATCCAAATAAAAAAGGAAAAAGGGGAGAAAATGGAGGGGAAGGCAGCCGCCGGGCTCACTTGAGGGCCATCAGGCTGCGGACTTCCTTGCCGGTCTTCTCGAGCGGGTGCTTTGCTGTCGCGTCCATCAGGGCCTTGAGGCGCTTCATGCCCTCCTCGGGGTTGCCCATCCACTCCCTGGCAAAGTTGCCGCTCACGATGTTGTCGCAGACCGCCTGCATATTCTTCTTCACGTGGTCGTCGATGACCTTCGGGCCGTAGGCCAGCCCGCCGTACTTTGCGGTGTCGCTGACGGCCTTGAGCATCTTCTCCAGTCCGCCCTCGAAGATCAGGTCCATGATGAGCTTGGCCTCGTTGCAGACCTCAAAGTACGCGAGCTCCGGCTGGTAGCCCCTCTCGACGAGGACCTCAAAGCCTTTCTTTATGAGCTCCATCAGCCCGCCGACGAGGACCGCCTGCTCGCCGAAGACGTCGGTCTCGGTCTCCTCCTTGAATGTCGTCTCGATGGCGCCTGCCCTTGTGGAGCCGATGCCCTTGGCCCACGCGAGCGCGTACTTCCAGCCGCTCTTCGAATAGTCCTGGCTGACGGCGACGAGCGCCGGCACCCCGAACCCGACGAGGTACTCCTCCCTGACGCGGGGGCCGGGGGCCTTCGGGGCGACCATGATCACGTCGATGTCCTTTGGGGGCTTGATCAGCCCGAAGTGTATGTTGAAGCCGTGCGAGAAGCCGAGGATCTTGCCCTTCGTCAGGTTGGGCTCGATCTCCTTGTAGACCTTGGGCTGGACGACGTCGGGGACCAGCACTATGATCATGTCGGCTAGCTTGGAGGCCTGGCCGACCTCATAGACCTTGAACCCCTCGCTCTCGGCCCTCTTCCAGGCGTCTGACCCTCTCTTGAGGCCGATTATGACGTTCATCCCGCTGTCCCTGAGGTTTAGGGACTGGGCCCTCCCCTGGCTCCCGTACCCCAAGACTGCGATAGTCTTTCCCTTGAGGACGGAGAGCTCGATCCCGGTATCCTTGTGTATGACTGCCATTGGGTACACCTTCAGGTCTCGGAATAAGTCTGAGCGGCTTTATAAAGCTAATCGGGAGTGGTGCATCAGGCCCTGCCGGTGGAGGGGGCAGGGGCGTGGTGCGGGCAGGGGCAGGGTGTGGGGGTGGGGGCGGGGGCAGGGGGATGCCTCTCACTCCGGAGGGACAGTCCCTTTCGACCCGCGGGCAAGGGAGACTATGCCGGTCTTCGCCATCTCCACTATCCCGAACCCGCGCATCAGGTCCTGGAACGCCTTGACCTTGCCCGGGCTGCCCACGATCTCCACGACCAGCGAGTCCTTCGAGGCGTCCACCACCCTGCAGCGGAAGATCGAGATGTAGTTGAGTATGTCGGCACGCTTTACAGGGTCCTGTGCGATGACCTTCACCAGCGCCAGCTCCCGGTAGACCGCCTCCCCGGGCGCGAGCTCGCTGATCTTGATCACGTCGGGGATCTTGCCCAGCTGCTTCTCCAGCTGCTCCACCGTACGGACGTCCCCGAGCATCGTGAAGGTTATCCGGGAGACGCCCTCCCTCTCGGTGTTTCCCACGGTTATGGTGTCAATGTTGAAGCCCCTGCGCCTTATCAGCGAGGTTATCCTGAAGAGGACGCCGGGCTTGTCCTCCACCAGTGCCGCTATGATGTGCAGATCACGGTCACGGCCACGGCCACGACCACGGTCACGCATGCCAGACCACCTCTTTCAGCCCCTTCCCCGGCGGAACCATCGGCAGTACCTTGGCGTCCTTTGATATAGGGACGTCGATCACGACCGGCGCCTCCGCCCTGAGGCTCCTCCTCACCGCGGACTCGAACTCCTGGTAGGTCTCGATGCGGACCCCCTCTGCGCCGTACGCCTCCGCCAGCTTTGCAAAGTCAGGGACCCTGCCCAGGTCCACCGCAGAGTAGCGCTTCTCGCAGAACATGCACTGCCACTGCCTCACCATCCCCAGCGCCCGGTTGTCTAGTACTACCGTTACGGTGGGGATGCCCTCGGAGACCGCAGTGGCGAGGTCCTGCTCGGTCATCAGGAAGCTCCCGTCGCCGTCGATGTTGAAGACAGGGGTGTCGGGCTTTGCGACCTTTGCGCCGAGCGAGGCGGGGAAGCCGAAGCCCATCGCGCCGAGCCCGCCGGACGTGATGAAGGTCCGGGGCTGCAGGACCTGGAAGTGCAGCGCTGTCCACATCTGGTTCTGGCCCACGCCGGTGGTGACTATAGCCTCGCCGGGGAGCGCGTCCCTGAGGATCTTCATCAGCTGGCCGGGCTTGAGCCCCTCAGCCGCCTCCTTGTAGTTGGAGGAGTAGTGGCCCTTCAGCTCTTTGTAGCGCCTCGTCCACTCGCTCTCGCCCCTCTTCGAGCCGAGCGAAGCGAGCTCCTTGGTAAGCGCCGCCAGCGCCTTCCCGGCGTCGGCCACTATGGGGACATCGGCGCGCACGTTCTTCCCGATCTCGGCCGGGTCGATATCTATGTGTATGATCTTTGCGCCCTGGCCGAACTTCTCCATCGGTCCAATGGTGCGGTCGCTGAACCTCATCCCTACCGCTATGATCAGGTCGGCCTCGGCCACGACATCGTTGGCCTCACCCCTGCCGTGCATGCCCACCATGCCCAGCGAGAGGGGGTGGATCTCCGGGACCGCGCCCTTGCCCATCAGGGTTGTGGCCACGGGTGCGAGCATAAGCTCCGCAAACTTTGCTAGCTCGCCGCTCGCGCCTGAGGCGATCACGCCGCCGCCCGCTACGATCACGGGCCGCTCGGAGCCAATTATCAGGCCCACCGCCCTCTTGATCTGGTACGGGTGCGGCTCCCCCGACCTCACCGTGTAGCCGCGGAGCCTGCTCTCGGCCAAGTCGGCGTCCATGTCCACCTCCTCGACGAAGACGTCCTTCGGGATGTCTATCAGGACTGGCCCCTTCCGGTTGGTGGAGGCGAGGAGGAAAGCGGTCTTCACCGCCCCGGGGATCTCGGACGCCGCGGTGATCGGTAAGGTGTACTTTGTTATGGGGGTGGCTATGCCCACTATGTCCGCCTCCTGGAAGGCGTCCTTGCCTATCAGGGAGCGCGGCACCTGTCCGGTTATAGCGATGACGGGCGAGCTGTCCATGTGGGCCACGGCTATCCCCGTCACTAGGTTTGTGGCACCGGGACCGCTGGTCGCGGTGCAGACCCCTGGGACGCCCTTCACGCGCGCATAGCCGTCGGCCATGTGGGCGGCGCACTGCTCATGGCGCGCCAGGATATGCCGCAGGTCGTCCGAGTTCTCGTACAGCGCGTCGTAGAACGGGATGGTCATGCCGCCGGGTATGCCGAAGATGACCTCGACCTTCTCCTTCTTCAACGAGTCCACTAATGCCTTGCTGCCTGACAGCTTCATTTACAAGCCTCCAAGCGAGTGATGGCGTGCCCCCTCAGAGGGCGAGAAGTAGTTGGCAGGAACCAATCACCACTGAGTACGGCTGGCTCCTCATAGAAGTCGCCCACCTGCAACTCGCAACGTTTTCACCATCGCACTCCTAACACTTACCTGTCATTATATAAGAGTTTCCCATGTTGGGCCCCGGATTCCCCCAATGGGGCAACGGGGGATGCCCCTGACAATAAGCCGGCGGTGCCACCGCCCTCCGCGCCATCTTGAGCCCCTCGCCGCAGACATAGGCGCCGACGGCCGGGATCCCACAGACGGCATTGTCGGCAGTCTTCAGCGTGCCTCTATCAGGCATATTAAGCGGACCGGCAGAAGTTTTATTCCGGTTCTGTCCATTTTTTCCCTCTACATTTGCGGCTTGCAAAAAAGAAGGGGAAGGGGCAGGATCCTCAGTATTCGGGGTTGAGCCCTCTTCCGATCTCGCCCATGCGCTTCAGTGTATTGCCGTACCGCACAGCCTTGAACATAAAGTACTTGAACTTGAATGTGCCGTCCTTCATCGCCTTCTGGCCGTCGAGTTCTCCGCGGGATATCTTTGCCAGGATGTCGTATGGGCCGGTGCCGATGAACTCTGCGTCTTCGGTGGCGGGCACTTCCTTTACCTCTGTCACCCTGCCCTTCTCGAACCTGAGAAGGAAGCCGAGGTCCCCGCCGCTGGCGTTTTTCCTGTCGGTGAAGCGGTAGATGTACGTCGTCGTCATGCCGGATTTCGTGAACTCGGGGTCGTTGTTGAGCGCGTTGGCCAGCGCCTGGAAATACTCCAAGGTTCCATATTTCACCATTTTTAATTACCTCCTTTTCCTTTCCTTTCTTTCCTTTACTTACCAATCTGATTACTGCTGCTTCCTCTCTGCCACGCACTTCTTGGCTACTTCCAGCCCTATCGTAACATCTGTGGCGAATCCGTCCGCGCCTATCTCCTCACACCACTCCGCTCCGGGGAATGCGCCGCCGCCTACTAGGTAGATATACTTCTCCCTCAGCCCCTGTTTCGTCAGCTTCTCGCCGAGCACCTTCTGAACCTGCAGCGTGTTGGTCATTAAAGCGGATGCGCCGATGATATCTGCGCCTACCTCCTCAGCCTTCTTGATGAAGGTGTCAGCGGGGACGTCGTGGCCCAGATTGTAGACCTTGAAGCCCGATGCCGAGAAGACGGCGGAGACGATATTGGCGCCGAGGTCGTGGATGTCGCCCTCGACTGTGCCGATTACCATCGTTGCGATAGGCTTGGGCATCTGCTCAGGCGGTACCTTCGACAGTGCTTCCTTCGTCGCCTTGTCCATTATCTTGGCGGCCAGCATGACGAAGGGTATCGCGACCTTTCCTTCGCCGTACCTCTTGCCTACCGTATTAATGCCGACAGAGAGACCTTTGGTGACGATATCTACTGGCGGGATCCCGGCGTCAAGTGCTTCCTTGACGCCTGCCATTGCATCTGCTTCTTTATACGTAACTATGGCGTTTGCCAGTTTCTCGAGTATCTGCTCTTTGGTTGGCATTTCACTCACCTTAAACTGGCTTGGCGCTGCGGGCTGGTTCCGCGGTGTCTCGTCTCCTGAGCAGCTCTGAACCTTCCTTCACAATGCTGTCCAGGCGCTCTTTCATATCTTTGGGCATTGGCGCCGGCTCGTGTTTCTCGAACTCCTTCAGCTTCTCGCGACACAGCTCACTCCAGTACTGTGAGCCCTCCCTCAGCCATACATCGACGCCTCTTGTATCCAATGTCAGGGGCTTGTAGAACGTGTCCAGGCGAGCCATATTGAAGTCCAAGGTCATCCAGCCTTCGCCCGTTGCGCCAACTTCCTTCGCCAGCTCGAGCGCCAAGTTCTCCTTTGTCGGAAGGATCTGGTCGTATTCAGTCCTCATGTGCCTCAGGTAGCGGGCGAGCTCTGCGGACATCGGTATCATGGCAGGATCAAGCGCGGCATCGGCGTACTGCAGGAAGATCAGGTCTGTGCCCATGTCCATCTGCTGCGTCTCCAAGACGGCCAGCACAAACGCCATCTGGTCTAGAGCGTGGCATGGACTACCAGTATAAGAGCATACGGGTAGACCGTAGATGTCGTGCCATATGCCAGTCACGGCGTTCATTCCCAATGTTGAGTGGGCCGAACTCATGGCCCCGTAGCCAGTATACGGATCCAGGCTGAAGACAATATTGTTGGCCAATACCGCAGTCCCGGGATCGTAGAGACCCTTCATGGCGGTAACCCAGAGCTGACCCGCGATCGTGTTGGCAGCGTTTCCGGCAGCAGTAGCCGGACCTACCAATGGCGAGCCAGCAACCACTCCAGCAGATATAGGGAAGTGATGCTTGAAGCTTGCTCTGAATAGCCAGCTGTTAAAGAGGTTCATTTGGAGAGAGCCAAGCGGGTTGAGGACGCTGTGCCACAGAGGGCGTTTCCTGAACTCTTCCTCTCCTCCCTGGACAGCCGCCCCCAGCTTTGCCACCCAGTCATGTTCCTTGATGTCTGAGACCACAGTAGTATGGTTACCGCACCATTTGGTAGTATTCTGAAGCATCGTATCCATACGTATCAGTTCGGTTGGTAACCCTAGTTGGCCCTCCTCGCCCAAATCGTACAGGTAGCAGTTGCAATCGAAGTCGTCAATACCGTCAACGATTCTCGTGACGTAGGCCAGATCATGTTTATTCGCCCTTTTCCTGCTAAAGGTCCGCTTGTCTTCGTTTAGTACGATGCGCTCGGTGGCACCGGACTCCGGTGACACGAACTGCTTTGTCCCTCCGCCCAAGAAGACCATATCCCACTCCGGGTCTCTGCCGGCAAAGACAAAGTTACGCGGTGCCTTGGCAACGTATTCCCTGATCAAGTACTCTGGGAAGCCCTTGACTATCTTCTTGTTGAAATCGATCTCTCCGCCCAGCTCCTTAGTCATCTTGAGGAGCTCTTCGTCTGCTATGAAGATCCCTACCTCCCTGAGGATCTCGTAGGCAGCATTATCGATGATCTTCATCTGGTCCCTGTTCAAGGCCCTCCAAGGTGTTCCTTTTTGGTACACTCCAGCTTTCGTGATCAAAACCCCCTGTTCATTTTGTATCATGTGAGTCTAGAGCAAATAACAGTAATAAACGGTTCCGCTAAATGAAGCTCAAATATGGTAAAATATAATACATTTTAATTGTTGCTCCGCTAATGTAGTAAAGCTTAAGAAAAAGCCAAAAATACTCCAGCTGCCCAATACGCTCATGAAATCGAACTGGGCTCCGGGTTGTGTTGGACATAGCGATCGTCATCGGTCTTGATATCGGCACCAGTGGCCTGCGGGCACAGGCCATAGAGCTGGAGACGAAGAAGGTACTCTCCACCGCGATTACCCTGCGCCATCCTCTCCCGGGGAGCAATGTAATAGACCACCTCGACTTTTGCCTCAGCAACGGAAGGGGGGTGGGCCACGACATCGTCGTGCGGGCGGTGGACTCGGTTCTCAGGAGGCTCGACGTGGATCTGCATCAGGTGGAGAGGATCGCAGTCTGCGGCAACCCCATACAGATGTCCATCTTCCAGGACCTGGAGATCAGGGACCTAGCGTTTGGCGGAGAGAATACCTTAAGACGCCTGGGCCTGCAGAGGCCGGAGAGGAAAACCGCGATCCTTGACGCGGACAAGATCGGTCTCGATTCGGTAAAACCCGGGACGCAGGTGTGCATTCCGCCTTCTGTCGCGCATATGATCGGCGCGGACGCGATAGCCATGATATTCAAGTCCGGCATGCTCGAGAGGAAGGAGAACGCGCTCGTCACGGACTACGGTACAAACGCCGAGATAGGCCTGAAGGTGGGCGACGAGATCTACACCGGTTCGGCCGCGGCAGGCCCGGCTATCGAGGGGCAGGAGATAGGGAAGGGGATGCTCGCCTCTCCGGGGGCGATCTCGGACATAAACGCTGCAGGCGGCGAGGTGCGGGTCACTGTCCTTGACGACTCGATGATGGCGCGCCACTCCTACACGCTGGACTCGAGGACCTGGGAGGTGATGAGGAGAGAAGAAAACTACATAAAACCGAGGGGGATCACGGGGACGGGCACCATCGCGCTGGTCTACACCGGGATGAAGACGGGCTTCATCAAGCTGCCCAAGATCACCACGCCTGACGGCGAGATCCACCTCTTCGACGATATCAGCTTCAGCCAGAGGGACCTGATCGAGGCGGGCAAGGCGTTCGGCGCCTTCCGGGCGGGCCACCTCACCCTCGTGAAGCATGTGGGGCTGAAGATGCAGGAGATCCAAGCAGCGTATATGGCTGGCGCGGGCGGAACCTACGTCGATCCGATAAAGGCGCAGGCTGTGGGGCTGGTCCCGCCGAATGTCAGGGACATCTACCAGGTCGGGAACACGTCCCTGGCGTTTGCCTGCGACATCGCGAAGGATCTAAAGACTTTGGACGCGGCACAGGACATTGCCGAGAGGCTCAAGGGGACCCACGTGCTCTTCCCGGTCAAGGAGGAGTTCAAGAACGCGTACATATGCGAGCTGGGCTTCTGGGAGGGCATAACGATGGAAGAGTACCAGATGTTCCTCCAGATGTACGAGCTGCCGGAATACCCCGAGATCTCGGTAGCGCCGAACATACACCGGCTCGTCGTAAGGGATATCCCGAACCTCGGCAGCAAGGGCCTCCACATCGTGAGGGACATCGGCACCACGATGACGGCGGCCTTTGACGGCTGCACGGGCTGCCTCGCGTGCGAGAAGGCCTGCATCGAGGGCGCCCTGAGGGTGGAGGAGGGGGGTGGAGGCTATATCCATACCATCAGGACCGAGTTATGCGACGGGGTCGCCTGCAGGAAGTGTGCGGCCGCCTGTGCTGAGAAGGTGTGTGACTACTCCAAATACGCAGTCAGGAAATAACGCGGGGTCCTCCCGGTTGAGGCGGAATCGGGCCAGGGTCCGGGCGGTCCGCGCATTCTGCAGCGGGATCGGGCTAAAAGGATTCGGGGTTCCTGACCCGCTCCATCATCTCTCGGTCCAGCTTTTTGACTTCCCTGAGCTCGGGGTTCTCGCTGAACGCCTTCCTCAGTTTTTCGCCCTGGATGCGCTGCCGCTCGTCTTCCGCCATCTTCTCTGCGGACCTGATCGCATGTGGGTCTGTGACGGAGATGATGTCGCTGATGCCCAGTATCATGGTCGCCGTCTCGGCCGCGATCTTGATCGCGTGCTGCTTGACTTTGAAGGCGTCGAGGAGACCTTCGGCCGAGATGTCCTCGATCCTGCGCGCGGCGGCGTTGATCCCGAGCGCCTCCAGGCCCCTGGCATGCCCTGCCCTCAGCTCGGCCACCGCGTTCAAGGGGTCCATGCCTGCGTTGGCCGCGAGGACCTTGGGGATCTCTTCAAGGGCGTCCCCGAAGGCGTCGACCGCCAGCTGCTCCTTGTCCGGCAGCTCGTGCGAATACTTTTTCAGTGCGATCGCGACCTCCATCTCGATGGCCCCGCCTCCCCAGAGGGCCTTCCCGTCCTCGACGGCCACGGCAGCCGCCTTCACGCTCTCCTTGAAGATCCGTTCGGCCTCATCGACGACCTGCTGCGTCCCTCCCCTGATGAGCACGGTTGCCGTTTTGGGATCCCTGCAGCCTTCGATGAAGAGCATCTCGTCCCCCGCGATCTTCCTGAATTCCAGCAGCTCCGCCCAGCCCAGGTCGCCTGCTCCGAGCTCGTCGATCTTTGAGACTACGGCGGCGCCGGTAGCCCTGCTCAGCCTCAGGATGTCCTCTTCAGAGATCAGGTCGAATGCCAGCATACCGGCGCTGGCGAAGGTGTTCATTATGGCCTTGCTCATGCGCTTCTGGCAGAAGAGTGCGGTCGCGCCTGCGCCCTTCACGTGCTCGACTATGCCTTGGTTGAACCTCCTCTCGCTGTCGATGGCACCCCTCAGCTGCCCGGGGTGGCTGATCATATACTCCCGCAGGTTGTCGCCCGTCTCATAGATGAAGGGATCGATGGCGCTGCCTATCAGCGCTATCTTGACGTCCTCCAGCTTCTGTATCCTTGGGCTGGACTTTCCGCGGTATATTATCAGGCCGCTGACCAGCTCGGAATCGCTTACGCTTCCCCCCGCCTTCTTCCGGATGCCTATCCTGTCGGGATCGACCACGATTGATCTGCTGCCGCTGCGCTCTTCGGCTACGCCCCTGATGGCGCGGACTGCGAACCCGGCCAGCTGATCCTTTGTTGGGCCCGTGATCCTGCCGCCCATCGCGGTCTTTATTATGTTTTTGAGCCTGCCGCCGTCGTCTATCCTGATGCTGACGGCACCGCTCTCGAGCACTTTGAGAGCCCTCCTCGCCGCTTTGTGGTAGCCGCCGATAATCGCGGTAGGATGGACCCTCATCTTCAGAAGGAGATCGGCCTTCTTCAGCAGCTCACCGGTCAGCACCACCGCGGTCTTCGTGCCGTCTCCGGCGATCTCGTCCTGGGTCCTCGCCTCGTCCACCAGGAGCCTCGTGACAGGGTTGATGATCTCGATCTTCTCCATGATCTCGCGCCCGTGGTTCGTGGTGACAACTTCGCCGGTGGGGGAGACCAGCATCTTATTCATGCCGTTAGGCCCCAGCAGGGGCTTTATGGCATCGGAGACCTTCCCTACGATGAGGATATTAGCCCGCCTGACGTCCCTGAACCGGCCGTATCCTCTCTTCAGTATTGGGAAGGGGGGACTTTGTGTAGTCGCCATCGTCATCCATCCTGTATCCCATGCTCTTTGTGCTTCAGATCGCCCAGTTCCCTTATCTTCTGGACAAAGTCGCTGATATTTGATCCGCAGGCGTCTGCGCCAATCTCTTCCGCAAACGCCGGAGTGACGATCTCGGATCTGCCGCCGATAATCACCGCGTATTTTTCCCTCCTTCCTCTCCGGTTAAGCTCATCGACGATCTCTTTCTGGACGTCCATGCTGCCGCTCATCAGAGTGCCGACGGCGATGGCGCCGGCGCCCACTTCATCAGCCTTCTTCAGGAACTGGTCTGCGGGGACGTCCACGCCCAGATCGTGGCATTCGAGGCCCCTCGCGGCAAGCATCGCTTTCGATATATTCTTCCCTATCTCGTGGATGTCGCCGCGGGCTATACCGAGGACGACCTTCCCGGTGTGTCTGGGCAGCCTCTCCGAGACGCAGGAGAGGAGGAGTTTTCTGGCATCGCGCACCGCATATTCGGCGGCAACCAGGCGCGGGATTGCCACCTTATGCAGCTCGAACTCGTCCTCCAGCTTCTCCAGGCCGGGCATGAGTCCTCCCTCGATAGCTATTATCGGATCAATCTCCGCTTCCAGAGCGCCCTTTGCCGCAGAGATGATCTCTTCCCGGTTGCAGCTGATCACCGCCTTGGCCAGGGCGTCCAGAAGGGCTGATTCGGTGTGTTCCATTGTTCCGGTATGCCTCCCTTCATTCCCGTCACTAAACCGCGGCGCAGCCACATGCATCACCGGAGTATCTCCAGAACAGCCCGGGGCAGCTCCAGGAAGTTCTTGACGTAGACCCTCCTGCCCTTCGTGCTCTTTGCCATCGCGATGCAGGTGTTGTCGTCCCCGCCGCCGATCCCCACGGGGACCTGGATCACGTGGAGCCTTGAGTACTTTGATGCCTCCGAGACAGGGTCCCCGCCGGTCGTAGCCCATCCGTCGGTGGCTATGATGCCGAGCTTCTCGTGCGCTATCTGCTTGGAGAGCTGGGCGAGCCCTTTCTCGAGGGCGAGCCTGATGTTTGTTATGCCCCTGGGCTGTATCTCCAGCATCCTGTCGAGCAGAGCCTCTATGGTCATCTCCTTCTCTATCGGCTTTATCACTTCCACCTCGTCGTTGAATATTATGATGGCATAGTTCTCGCCCCTCAGGCGGTAGGCGAGGACACCTATGGCGAGCGTCGCTATCAGTATCTTCTCGCGCTGCATCGAGTTGCTGACGTCCAGCATCAGGGCTACCCCCCTGGGCTTCGGCGCCTTGTCAACCATCACGATATCCTCGTAACCGGGGCATCTCTTGCCCACGCAATTCTCCATCGTCTCCTCGATCGCTATCTCGTCGAGGCCGGGCCTGAAAGTGGTGAGGCACCTCTTGGTCGAGCGGATGCCCCTCGCCGAGAGGTGGGCGGCCAGCTGCATGAGGAGCCTGATCAGGACGTCCCTAGCGATCGCCTTCTGCTCAGGGGTGAGGCCTTTCTGTACGCTGTACAGGAAGAGGGCTGCAGACCATTTCATGCTGGCATTCTCGGTTGCCTTGATCACCTCATTGAAGAGGGAGGGCTCCTGCAGCAGCTCCGCCAAGGTCTTCGGGTCCTCCCTCGCCATCTGCCGCATGAACTGGAAGTTGCCTTGCCTGAGCCCCTCCCTCACCAGAGGGAGGTTCTTCAGAAATTTTCCGAGTGCTCCTTTGCGGCCTGCTCCCCGGGGACTCCGGGGGCCAGCTTCAGCTCGGCCAGGACGGTATCGGCGAACTTTGTGATCATCTCCACCAGCTTTTCGTGTGAGCCCTCCCTCTGTTCGACCTTTGAAGAGAGAGACATGATGGCGGCCTTCTCGATCAAGCGCTTCCTGGTCTCCGGGTCCAGCTCCGCTATTGGCTTCTGGGTGACCTGTGCAATTATCGAGACCATATCGATTGCCCCCCTGACCGATGCCCCCCTCCGTATCTCGGGGCTCTCCCTTGTCTTCCTCCCGATCTTGACGGCCGCTCTCACCAGGAGATCATCTTTGGAGCAGGTCTCCTTACTGACGATCAGGTTCTCCTCTTCCTCAGACTGGTAATCCAGCCGGATCCAGACGAACCGGTCCTTTAATGCCTCGCTGAGCCTGCTCGTGCCTATGTACTCCTCGGGGTTCTGCGTGGCGATGATGGTGAACCCTTCCTTCGCTGCAACTGTGCCTATCCTCGGCACCACTATCTTCCTCTCGTCCATCGCGGGGAGGAGGACGTTCTGCGTCCCCTCGGGCATGCGGTTCAGCTCGTTTATGAAGAGGAACGCACCCTCGTTCATCGCCTTGTAGAGGGGACCCTCTATGAACGCCTCCTTTGAGTATCCTTTGCTCATCACCAGCGGGGGATCGAACCAGCCGACCATCTTCTGCTCGGTGTAGCGCTCGTCCCCGTCCACGCGGTAGATGTTGCGCCTGAAGTGGTCTGCGAGCGCGACGGCTATGACGGTCTTCCCAACCCCGACCGAGCCTTCGATGAGGATGTGCTTCTTTGCCCCGACCGCGAAGAGCGCCTCCTGGAGCTCTTCGTCCCTGCCGATTATCCTGTACTTCTGCTGGATCTTCCGGACTTCCGAATTCATGCTCATCCCTTCTGTGGGCCCGTATTGTAATAATTGTCCCGGGCCCTTATCATCGCTTTGATATTTTCGAGGGGGGTATACTGGGATATGCCGCAGCCCGGGGCCAGGACGTCGGTCCCCTCCGAGAGTATCCTGCCGCAGTCCGCCATCACCTCCTCCGGCCCCTTCATCTGGAGCACGGCAACCGGATCCACATTGCCGATCACCCGGCACCTGCCGCCGACTACTTCCTTGGTCTTCGCGATGCTGACTCTCTGGTCTAGGCTTACCGCACTCACCCCGACCTGCGCCATCAGATCCATAATCGGAAGCGAGTCTCCGCATGTATGCAGGACTGTGGGCACCCTGACGTTGACCTTTGCGGTGACCCTTCTCACGTACGGCAGGACGAATTCCTTGAAGAAGTCGGCGCCTATTATCGAAGCGGTCGGCTCAATAAGGACGACGACGTCAGCGCCGTTCCCCACAAGCGCAGCCGCAAAGCTGGCAGAGACCTCCCATGTCGTGCCGAGGATATTATGGACGAGCCCCGGATCAAGGATCAGGTCTGTCAGCATATCATTGATACCGCGGATGTGGCCTGCGATCGTGAACGGGCCCGTAACCCCTACTACAATAGGAACGTCGTCGCCCACAATCTCCCTGCTGATCCCGACAGCCTTGACGATCTGCCCCATTATGCCCTCGGTGGGCTCTGGAATCCTGAGATCTTCGTATGAAGGCAGCCCTTTCTCGACGTTAGGTGTAAAGTCGTTCCTGTCCTCGTGGTAGTTGACCTGGCACCCCATCGTTGCCGCCTCGCCGGTGAGACCGAAGGGCAGGCGCACGGCCTCGAGCCCTGCGACCGTATGGCCGGCAACCGCCAGGTCCGCCATGAGCCGGGCTTCCCTGTGGGCCCGCGGCCAGTAGGCGTTGCTCGCCTCCATCAGCTCCAGCGTAGCGGTCTGGGTAACACTCGCGACCGGGACCTTGTCGGCCCTCCTCCCGACCAGCGCGTTCAGCAGCCGTTCTTTCTGTGTAAGTCTCTCTGTGGGCATCCTACGCAGTTCCCCCCATCCATCAGTCATCCAGACAGCCCGGTATTGGGCTGTAGGCATTCAGCTGCTTCAGGCTCTTCACGGCCGCTTCGTCCCTCCCCAACATCTCAGCCCCGATCGGTCAAACAAATAAGTTAGCAGTTTATACATATAAAAAATAGTTTGCTATACACGACTAATAAATACAAAATTATATTAAAAAATAGTAGAATATGGTGCAATTGAACATATAGGCGAAGTCTATTATATTACTTGCCATAACATCTAGTTACGGTGTAGAGGGTTGACCGAGCAAGAGGTGACGACGAAGAGAGCCGGCATGCAGAAGAGCTTCTACATCAATAAGGGCGTATTGAGAAAACTTGAGAAGATATCGGCACAGAAGAAGATCTCGCTGAACGCTTACGTGAATAATGTCCTCACGAGGGAGGTCGACCTCAACATCTTATGCAGATCGGTGTACCCCAGTACGGTTATAGAGAACGGCCTGCTGAAGGCGTTGCTGGACAGGAATGAGGACGTCTTCCTGTCGTACGCGAGGGAGTGGTCCGCGAAGATATTCAGAGACGCCATGACGCTCGGGGCGTCCAGAGACCTGACGACTTTTAGAAGATACGTCAGGGCATACTGCGACTATGGGATGTGGGCGGATTACGAGGAGCAGATGGACCCGAACAAGGATGTGATCATCCTCTCCCATACGCTGGGAAGGGCCTGGTCGAGGTTCATGTACGAGTACTTTTACCACGGGCTCAGGGAGATTATCGGGGAGGATTTCCCCCCGGAGGATGTATTTGTCATAATCGAGTCTGCGCTGGTGATCACGCTGCCCCCTCCCACGCTTAAGAGATACAGACGGACATGAGGTGCAGCCTACTGGCGGATGGCAGCAGTAGCCGCGTCCGGGTCCGCATTGGTCTGCTGGCGAGGCGTAACTTAATTTAGGCAGGCCATGCGCCAATAGATGGCTGTGGAGGGGATGCCGTTAGTTCAAGCGTCGGTCTACGTTCTGGTCCTGCTGCTGACCATACTCGCCGGCATGGGTACGGGCTATGCGGCAAGGGGCAGGAGGGGGAGGGGGCCGGGCAGGGCCCTGGAGCGGCTCACGCTGTTCACGATAGTGGTCCTGATCTTCTCCCTCGGCTTTGGCATCGGCTCCGACGGTCTGCTGGCTTCCCTGCCGGCAGTAGGCCTGAACGCGCTGGGGATCGCCCTCCTCTCGATCGCCCTCAGCGTCCTCTTCGTGGCGGCGGTAAGGAAGGGGGCCAGGCTGGAGTGATCGCGTATATAGCGGCCGCGCTGATGGCCGGCATCGCGGCGGGCTACCTGAACGGCAGCGGGGCGGTCAGGGCAGCGGTGACGGATTACGCCTTCAACGCCGCCCTGCTCATCCTCGTCTTCGTGATGGGCTTTGCGTTCGGGGCGGACAGGGACGCGGCGGCAAAGGTCCGGAAGGCTGGCATGAAGGTGCTCCTAGTGCCGTTAGCGGTCGCCTGCGGGAGCGTCCTCGCCGGGGCGGTGGGAGGGCTGGCGCTGGGCATCGACCCGATCGCCTCAGCGGCGGCGAGCGCGGGATTCGGCTGGTACACCCTGACCGGCCCCCTTATGGCGCAGGCGTTCGGAGCGGGGTGGGGCGTGTTCGGCTTTGCGGTGAATTTCTTCAGGGAGATGATAACGATAATCGGGGTCTCCGCCCTGCTCAGGATCGACAGGTACGCGCCGGTCGCTGCCGGGGGCGCCACCTGCATGGACACGACCCTGCCCGTTACGGTCCGCTACTGCGGCCCGGAGATGCTGGTCGTCGCGTTCACCAGCGGGTTCGTCCTCAGCCTGCTCGCGCCCCTCTCGATCGCTGCCCTCATATCGCTGGCCTGAGCAACACGGTGTCCCGCGCGTCCGCGCGCGGCCGGTGCAGGCACTTCCTGCTGCATGCGCCGCAGCAGGGTCAGAGGTTGAGGACGAGCAGGTAGTAGTTGGCCGCTGCGGCTATGGTTACCCAGACTATGTACGGGATCAGCAGGGCGCCCGCCAGCTTGGAGATGTGCAGGAAAGCCCATATCGTCACCGCTATCGTCACCCACAGGACGCTGATCTCTATCATGCCGAGGAGGGGCGACTGGAGGCCGAAGAAGAAGTAGTTCCAAGCGGCGTTTAGGACGAGCTGCACTGCAAATACTGTGAGGGCAGGGGGCACGCCCTTGGTGCGCAGCCCCTTGAGCCAGACTATGTGGAGCGATATGCCCATCAGCGTGAAGAGCACGATCCATATTACCGAGATGACGCTGCCGGGCGGCGCAAACCACGGCTTCTCGAGGGTGTTGTACCAGGGGAGGGAGGGCGTTACAAATATGGCGCCTGCGACGCCCGCCATCTGGCATACGGCTATCGAGACGACGAGCCGGACTATATTCAGCTTGTTCAGCTGCATATGATAATCATGCCGGCACGGGTATATAGCACCTCCACCGCTCCCCGGCTGGTCTGCGCCCGGGCCGGTGTTGGCGGCCGCTACGGGCGGAGGGGGCGAAGTCGCGGGGCCGGCCGCGGCAGCTCAGCCGTATACCCTGGCGTACTTCTCGTTGAGGTAGTCGACGAAGTGCCTCGGGTTGATGTCTTCGCCGGTGATCTTCTTCAGCATGTCGAGGGGATCGTAGAGGTTGCCGTACGCGTGGACGTTCTCGTTGAGCCAGCGCCTGATCCTCTGAAAGTCCCCACTCGCGAGCAGGCTCCGCCACCCGGGCTCCTCCCCCTCCAGACGGTGGAGGATCTGCCCGCTGTAGATGTTCCCGAGGGCGTAGGACGGGAAGTAGCCGAAGTATCCCTGCGACCAGTGGACGTCCTGGAGGACGCCTTCCGCATCATCCTCCACCCTGACTCCGAGGTAGTCTGCGTACTTCTGGTTCCAGACCTGAGGGAGGTCCCCGACGGCGATCTTCCCGGCGAAGAGGTCGCGCTCGATCTCGAACCTGATGATCACGTGGAGGGCGTAGGTCGCCTCATCGGCCTCGACGCGTATCTTCGAGGGCGTCACCGCGTTCAGGGCCCTGAATACGTCAGCGGGGGTCAGTCCTGCCGCCGGTGCGCCGACGATCCGCTTCAGTTCGGGCAGGTAGTACTCCCAGAACTCGAGCGACCGCCCCACCATGTTCTCAACGAACCTCGACTGGGACTCGTGAAAGCCGTACGAGGAGGCGGCGCCGACGGGCGTATATATCCACTCGCGCCTGAGACCCTGGTCGTACATCGCGTGCCCGCCCTCGTGGAGCACGGAGCAGAGGGAAGAGACGAAGTCGTCCTCCCTGTAGTGGGTTGTTATCCTCACGTCGTCGTAATAGCCCGCGGTGAAGGGGTGCTCGGCCTCGTCAATCCTCCCCCGCGCCTCCTTCGATGTGATGTCGTATCCGATCAGCCCTGCCAGCGAGCGGGAGATCTCCTTCTGGGCAGCGACCGGAACCCTGAACCCCAGTACGGACCGGTCTGGCCAGCCGGGCGACTCTGTGCACCTTCTTATCACCGGGAGGAGGAGCCCCTTCAGCTCGCCGAACACGGCCGAGATCACGTCCTCGCCGACCTTCGGCTCAAAGTCGTCGAGCAGGGCGTCGTAGATCGTCCTAGTCTCTTTCACGTCCTTCAGCATCTCGGCGGCGCGGAGCTTTAGCCCGAACATCTTCTCCAGCTCAGGCTTGAAGACGGAAAAGTCCTTCAGCGACTTGGCCTTGATCCACGCCTGGTAGGCGATCGATTGCTGCTTGGCAATCTCGGAGACGAGGTCGACAGGCAACGCCGTCTTCTCGCGGTAGTTCTTCTTTATCAGGTAGACGTTCCTCTTCTTGACCTCGTCGAGCGCCGGGTAGCCGGGGTGGTTCTCGATCCTCTCGATCAGCCGGCCCACCGCGGGATCCGTGGACGCCCTGTGTTCCAGCCTGCTGACGAGGGCGAACTGCTGCCCCCTGAGCTCGAAGGCCCCGGGCGGCATATACGTCTCCATGTCCCACTGGAGGAGGTTCGAGGTACAGCCGAAGAGGACAAGATCCTTGAAGCGGGAGAGGAGGTCGGCATAATCACCCATGAGATCGGGTTGAGCCATCTGTCCACACCATGACAGTCGTGCGATACTGATTGATTAAAACACTGGCTGCTAGCCGTAATAAAAAGGTACCTCCCATACCTCCCCATATTCCTAGGTTCCTAGGTTCCTAGGTTCCTACCTCCCAGACCGTTTACCCGCTTACCTGGTCGTTGTTTGCTCCCCACAGCAAGAGTGCCCGGCTGAGGACCGCCGCCACAGCAAATGCGGCCACGCCTACCGTGACCAAGCTGCAGAAGAACGACCCCGAGAGGACGAACCTCAATGCGATCACCCCGTAGAGCAGGCTCCCATAGTATTTCCCTACCGGGTCGTACATCTTGCCTGAGAGGCGGCTTGTCAGCAGGAACCAGGCGAAGGCTGCGGCGATTACGAACAGAAGCCAACTGGCGTAGAAGCCCGCGGCGCCGAAAGCAATGAACATGGAGAAGATGAGAATAAAGTCCGTACCCGCATCAAAATAGGCTCCGGACTTGGAAACAAGCCGCAGTCTCCTTGCCAAATATCCATCCAGAAAGTCTGTGAGCAGCAGGAAGAGGAACATGACGGCCCCGTAAAAAAACAGCCCATCCCTCACTAGGAGGACGAGAATGGGGACCGAGCCAAGGCGCACTGCGGTGACCGCAGAAGGGATATGACTATAGACGGCGGGATCCCCCCTCGGGGTGCAACGCTGTTTCCGGCTTGCAGGTCGCTTCCGAACGTGTAACTGCCGGAACCGGTCCAGACGCGGCAGGCGCCACAGCCGGGGCTGGGGCGGGTACAAGAACGATCTCTTTCCGCGTTATCCGAGGCCAAAGATGCAAATCGGCACTCCCGCCAGAGGTGGATTGGTCTCCCGCCTTATAAAAATAAGGAAAAAATAAAAAATAAGGACGCCGACGGCATCGCATTTTGAGACCCTGATTTTTGGCGGGGCATAAGGGCAACCGCCTGGCATCGGGCCCCCTCCCATCGCCATCCTGCGAGGGGCGGCAACACCATCGGCTGCAGGCGTGGATGAAAAGATATTTTAATTATAGTGCTCTAAACTGACTCTCGTTGCTGTTGATGCCATTCGGGAACGGTGAGCAGGCCTTTGGATATTGCGACCCTTCTGCTGTTCATAGGCTTGCTCCTCGCCTTCATAATGGCAATGAACTTGGGGGGAAACGATGCGGCCAACCCCACCAGCGCGGCGATCGGCGCTGGCGTCATGACGATCAAGAGGGCGCTCATCTGCTTCAGTATATTCACGCTGGCGGGCGCCCTGCTGCAGGGCTTCATGGTAATGAAGACGATAGGCAGCGGGATAGTCCCGTCCATAGACATCGCTGGCGCCTTTGCGATCATACTCTCGGCAAACATCTGGATCTTCTTCGCGACCCTAAGGGGGATGGCGATCTCGACGTCGCACTCGATAATCTGTGCAGTCGTCGGGTACGGGCTTGTCAGGTTCGGGCTCGGCGGCTTTAATATGGGCGTCCTCGGCAGCATCGCCTTGAGCTGGGTCGTCTCTCCGCTCTGCAGCCTCGCCCTCTCTTTCATCATCTTCCGGATCATCGTCAATCGAGCAGATAGATCCGAGGTCGGCAGGAGAGACGGGGCGTACCGCTTCTTCAAGATCCTCGTCATAGTCTCACTCTGCTTCTCGGCGTACTCCTTCGGTGCCAACGATGTGGCGAACGCGACGGGAGTCTTCCTCACCATCGCGGCCCAAGTCGGTCAGGTTACGGATACCACCGCCATACTCTTCCTCACCGTCTTCGGGGTCGCGGGGATCGTGGTCGGGGGCGCGGTATTCGGTCCGAGGGTTATAGAGACCCTCGCATTCAGGGTCACGAGGCTCGACCTGCCGACGGGCCTGGCGGCAAGCCTCAGCAACGCCCTGACCGTCTACCTCTTCACGACCATTCCCTACCTCATATTCGGTTTTGGCCTCCCCATCTCCACATCATATGCGGCGGTGGGATCAATCGTGGGGGCGAGCCTGGCAAGGAGCAGTAGGTCGGTGAGCAGGGGCATCTCGGCGGCGCTTTTCTCGTACTGGGTCATAACCGTGCCGATAAACATAGCGATAGCCGGCGGAGTCTACTACCTGCTGACGCTCCTGCTCTGATTGCCGGGGCAGGGAGAGGCATGCGGATTCGCCGCTACCGTCTCCCTCGCAGGATCACGATAGAGCGCAGGACATCGGCGGTGTCCTCGATCTTGTCGGATGCGGACTCGATGTTCTCGGCGACCTCCTTGATCATCAGCCAGTCGCTCACGTGCGGGGCCCTGTCCCCCCACTTCAGGATGTGCGCCACAAAGTTCAGCCTCAGGTCGTCTACCTTCTCCTCGAGGCGCTCGGTCTTCTCTGCCTTCTCTGTGACGCTCCCCCTGTTCCGCGATAGGGCCTCCACAGTCTCGGTGAGGGCGGCATTCTCCTCGACTAGAGTGTTGACCAGCTCCTTGAGCTCTGCCTTGATGCTCTCGGGGATGTCCTCAGTGTGGGTGTAGGACATCTTCCGGGTCGCCGACTTTATATGTGCAGCGATGTCGTCGGACGTCGTCACTAGACGGATGATCTCGTCCTGATCCATCGGGTGGAAGGAGCTCTCCATCAGGTTGTCCATTATGCCCTCTTTTATGCCGTCGGCTTCCCTCTCGAGGTCGACGATCTCCTTCGCGAGGGCCTTCGCTCTCTCCGTATCGCCGTCGCAGAACGCGTCGATGAAGACCTTGAACTTGCCGACGATCTCAGAGATCTTCTCGAGGTGCTTCCCGCAGGCCGCGATAATCTCCTTCTCCTCGCGCCTGCCCAGCCAGATACCTATATGCCCGGACCCCAGCACAGCAGCAACCCCTCTTGACCTTTCCTGCAGACTACCTATAACTCTTTATGCTCACAGTTTTAAGCTCTGGGGCTGGCGGCGCCGGCGCGCGGTATTTCCGCCGTGCGGGCGTTTCTGAAAGGCGGAATCCGGCGGGTAGGGGTCTTTAACTGAGGCCGGCAGACCATTATCCGTGCTCCACTTGGCGGGGGCGATTCTACGAAAAATGCGCAACCGCCTGAGGGGCAGGGTGGAGGGCCTCGAGGAAGGGATAACCAACGGGAAGTTCAGGATCGCCAGCCGGGGGCCGGCGACCCAGCGTGAAAGCGTACCACCGCATTACAGAGGCGTGAGGCTGCCGGATGGGATCGGGGGGCGGCAGATCACCGCCGCAGACGGGCTTTCTGATCCTTATGCGCCGATTGATCCTTATGCGCCGATCCTGCGTACCCCCAGCCCTTTCTCACGTATGAAGCTTTTTATGATCTCGTCTATGGTGGGCTCGCCTACGCCCTCCATCTCGTAGCCGACCTGGTGGAAGGGCTTGTCGATCTTCATTATCCTCAGCAGGCTCATAGGCGTTCCGCTGACGACCGCCTCACAGTCGGCACGGCGTATGGTCTCCTGCAGGTCCGCAACCTGCCGCTCGCTGTAGCCTACCGCGGGGAGCACTTCCTTCAGGTGCGGGTACTCTTTGAAGACCTCCGCTACCGTGCCTACGGCGTACTTCCTCGGATCGATCAGCTCCCCTGCGCCGCTCTCCTTTGCGGCTATGTATGCCGCCCCGAACCCCATCCCGCCGTGGGTGACGGTCGGACCGTCTTCGATTACCAGCACCCTCTTGCCACTTATCCCGGCCGGGTCCTCCACGCTCACCTTCAGCCTCGCCCTGATGAGCCTTGCGTGCGGGTTGAGCCTTCTGACGTTCTCCTCGATCACGCCGGCGTTCTCCTCGCTTGCGGGATCCACCTTGTTCACTACCACGACGTCCGCCATCCTGAGGTTGACCTCGCCGGGATGGTAGAGCAGGCCGTGCCCCGGCCGGTACGCGTCAGCGACGGTTATGTAGAGGTCGGACTTTAGGAAGCTATAGTCGTTGTTTCCGCCGTCCCAGACGATGACGTCGGCGGCCTTCTCGGCCTCCCTCAGGACGCACTCATAGTCGACCCCGGCGTAGACGGGGAAGCCGTTCCTGAGGTGGGGTTCATAGTCCTCCCTCTCCTCTATGGTTGCTTCATGCCGGTCCAGGTCGGCGAGGGTCTCGAACTTCTGGCAGGCCTGCTTCTCGAGGATGCCATAGGGCATCGGGTGCCTCATGATCGCTACTCTGATCCCCCCGGCTTTCAGCAGGCGCGCTATCCGTCTCGCTACCGGGCTCTTCCCCGCGCCGGTCCTTACCGCGCAGACGGAGATGACCGGCTTGCTAGAGACGAGCATGGTCGAGTCTGGGCCGAGGAGGCGGAAGTCGGCGCACGCTGAGAGAGCCTCCGAGGCCCTGTGCATCACGTACTCGTGCGAAACATCGCTGTAAGAGAAGACGACCTCGTCGGCCCGCCGGCTCTTTATCAGGTTCAGGAGCTCCCCCTCCGGATAGATGGGTATGCCCTCAGGGTAGAGCCTGCCTGCCAGCTCCCTCGGGTACCGCCTTCCCTCGATGCCCGGGATCTGGTGGGCGGTGAACGCCACCACGGTGTAGTCGGGGTTGTCCCGGTAGACGGTGTTGAAGTTGTGAAAGTCCCGGCCAGCGGCGCCCATTATGATCACCCTGCGCGCCATGCCACACCACCAAGTCCGGACCTAACGCGGGTCCGGGTCCGGATCCGGGTCTGGGTCCGGACCCCCCACCGCCACCTTGCTCATCACTTTCCCTGCAGGCCGGCCCTTCCTACCTTGCACCTGCCTCCTCAACGAACTCCCGGTAGGATCTCATGGTCTCGGCCATCTCCCGGAGCCGTTTGTCGACCCTGTAGTTGATGGATCCCTCCTCGAAGGTGCCGTCCGGCTGACGCGCCCCGGCCTTTATGCCGGTGAGGAGCTCTATCCCCTCGTCGATGGTATTCACGGCCCATATATGGAACTTCCCTTGCTTCACGGCGTCGACGACCTCCTCCTTGAGCATCAGGTTCTTTATGTTGCTCTCCGGGATCATCACGCCCTGCTTCCCTGTAAGCCCCTTCGCCTTGCAGATCTCATAGTACCCCTCAATCTTCTCGTTCACCCCGCCGATCGCCTGCACCTCACCCTTCTGGTTGACGGAGCCCGTCACCGCGATGTACTGCTTTACAGGGGCCTCTGCCAGGCTCGAGAGGATCGCATAGAGCTCGGTGCTTGAGGCGCTGTCGCCCTCTATCCCCTCGTAGCTCTGCTCGAAGACGAGGCGTGCGGAGAGGGTCAGCGGCTTCTCCTGGGCGTACTTGTTCGAGAGGTAGCCGCCGAGGATCATCACGCCTTTGGTATGGATAGGCCCCCCCATGGCAGCCTCCCGTTCGATGTCTATGATACCGCCCCTTCCCACCGAGGTGCTGGCGGTGACCCTGGACGGCCTCCCGAAGGAAAAGTCGCCGAGCAGCGCCACCGAGAGGCCGTTGACCTGCCCTACAGCCTCGCCGTCCGTATTGATGAGCAGAAAGCCCCGGGCGATCGCCTCCTGGATCTTCTCCCGGATGAGGCTCGACCGGTAGATCCTCTCGTCTATCGCCTTCTTGACGTGGGCGGCCGTGACCTTCTCGGACTTGTCCTGGGAGGCGTAATAGTTCGCCTCCTTGATCAGGTCGGCCACGATGGCGAACTGGGCAGAGAGCTTCTCCTGGTCGGACGCTAGCCTCGACCCGAACTCGATGACTTTCCCCACCGCCTCAGCGTCGAGGTGCTTCAGATCCTCCCTGCCGCAGAGGCTGCAGATGAACGAGATGTACCGCTCCATGTTCTCCTCTGTCCGCGGCATGGAGGTGTCAAAGTCGGCCCTCACCTTGAAGAGCTCCCGGAAGTCGGGGTCAAGGGCGTATAGCAGCTGGTAGAGGTAGGGCTGCCCTATCAGGACGACCTTGGCGTCGAGAGGGATCGGTCTGGGCCTGAGCCCCTTTATCGCGATTACCCCCGCCCGCTCGCCCGGCTCCTCGATCTTCAGCTCGTTCGTCTTGAGCGCCATCTTCAGCCCGTCCCAGGAGAAGGGGTTGCGGAGCAGCTCCTCGATGGGCAGGACGAGGTAGCCGCCGTTGGCCTTGTGGAGCGAGCCGGCCCTGATCATCGTAAAGTCGGTCGAGAGGATCCCGAACTGGGCCTCCTTCTCGCTCCTCCCGAGGAGGTTGATGAACGTCGGGTTCGGCTCGAGGACTACCGGAGCCCCTTTCAGCCCGGAGTTGTCGACTATAACGTTCACCTCATACTTCCTGAAAGGCAGCTCCCTTAGCCAGGGGAAGAGGAGCGATGCGGCGGCCGATGCCCCAGGTGCGGGGCCGGCGGCGGCGGAAGCGGCAGCGGCAGGGATCGCGCCGGGCAAGCCCTCTGCCCCCCCGGGCGCCTGGAGGAACATGGCGTGGTTCTCGACGATGTCTTTCTCGACGTCCTGAAGGTATGACACCACCTCGGGCACGCCCCTGTACTTCTGAGTCAGGGCAGCGATCTCATGCCCGATCGCGTACGTCACTATCTCCCGGTCCACCTTCTCCAGGCTTGCGATTATCTCCTCGTCCAGCGCCCTCAGCTGGCGCAGGCCGGCCTGGAGGTCGGACTCCATGTGCTCCCTCCGCCGCTGGATCTCGTTCCTCATCTCGGTGCTCAGCGTCATGAACTCCTGGTCGCTTATGGGCCGGCCGTCCACCAGCGGCACGATGAGGAGCCCTACCGGGGAGAGCTGTATGGTGAACCCGGCTGCCCGGGCCTTCTCGTTAATGTCAAGGAGGACCTTCCTCTTCTCGCCCTCTGCCGCCCGGATGGCAGACTGCTTCCTGGTCGCGATCTCCTCACTCTGGAACGCCTTCGGTATGACCCTCTTGGCGGTGTTTATCAAGTTCGCCATGTCCTGCCTGAACTCGCGCCCCTTACCGGGCGGCAGCCTTATCGCGATCGGCTCGTACTGGTTATTGAAGTTGTTGACATAGCACCAGTCGGAGGGCGGGGGGCCCTCCTTGGCCAGCTCGTCGAGGAACTTCTTGACGGCAGTGGTCCGGCCGGTCCCGGGGATGCCTGCAACGTAGACGTTGTATCCGAATTCATCTATGCCAAGACCGAACTTGAGGGCACTCACGGCCCGCTCCTGGCCGATTATCCCCTGGTAGGGAGCGAGGCGGGAGGTGTTGGGCGCCTTCATCTTGCCCGGATCGTAAGTCCTCCTTAATTTTTCGACAGGTACTTCAAACCCCATTGAGGAAGCACCTCAAAAAAAGTCATTACGATCTATATCTTTGCGTACACTAAAAAATCCTTCTTTTCGCAGCACCATAGTTTAAAGGTGGCCGGGTGCGAGCGCAGGCAGGAAGAGGCGAGCTGCGTACCGCGTACCGCGTACCGCGTACCGCGGGACAGGGCGGGGGGAGGCGGCCCGGGGTGTGGCTACCGTTCAGTGCTCGCGCCACTTTATTGCTATGACGCCCGCTAGGATGAAGACGGCGGCGATGGCTGAGAGAACTTCGAGGTTGAAGAGGGCGCCGGCTGCATCTTTGTAGAGCATGGCGTTCCTCAGCCCGTTGGCGAAGTAAGTCAGCGGAAGGATTTTGGCGACCTCTTGCATATAGCCGGGCATCACATCGAGCGGCCAGAAAGACCCTGAGAGGAACATCATAGGAAAGGCGATGGCGTTGCCCAGGGCGGTGGAGGCCTCGACGTTCTTGACGATACCGCCGAGTATCATACCCAGCCCCGAGAAGGCGATTATGCCGACGAGGAGCACCGCGACCGAGAGCATGTCGGGGACAGCGACGATCCCGAAGACGGTATAGCCGAAGATTATCATGACAGCGGTGAGCAGGACGCCCATCACGATCTGCGTTATGATGTTGCCGGCGATCCAGTCGAACTTGGTCAGGGGCGTCGGCAGGAGCCTCTTAATGACGTTCCTCCGCCTCAGGTCAGTCATAGTACCAGTGAGCCCGATGACCCCGTTGGTCATGATGAATGCGGCGATATACCCCGGCATGTAGTAATCGACTGCCCTGAACGTTGTGGCTGCATACGTCTCGTCCTCAGAGTATATGACCTCGCTGGCGCCGATGAGGCGGTAGTTGAACGCGCTCGCGACGCTCTCGATTATGCCCCTCGCGATCGTTGCCCCCTGGTCGGAGGGGTCGTAGATGTAGACGAGGCCGACGTATGTGATGTTGGTGCCGGCTACCGCCTGACCGAGCCCCTCCAGCCCAGCCTGGAGGCCGGCCGACTGGTTCTGGGGGATGAGCTGCCCGTACCGCTGCACCAGGTAGCTCAGGGTCTCGTACGTAATGTTCATCCTGATGGCGGAGGTCCCGCTCATCATGTTGTCGTGGAAGCCCTCGGGTATGATAAGGATCCTGTAGTTGGAGAAGGAGCCGGAGTGGCTCTTCGCGAACGCCCGGGCGTCCTCCCCTGCGGGGATCATCGTTATGTCCACCGCGCCGGTGCCGTTGAGGGCGCTGATGAAGCTCGAGGAGAGTTCGGTCCCGGTCTCGATCCCGGTTCCATTGACCGTGTCCTGGTTCTGGACGAAGATGCTGAACGAGGTGCTGCCCGATCCCCCGAAGACGGTGCCGAAGACGAGGAGCAGGAGCAGAGGGAAGAGAAAACTGAAGAAGATGCCGCTCTTGCTGCGGAGCCAGCTCTTCAGGGTGATGTTGGAGACGGAGAGGGCCTTCATGCGGGACCCTCCTTGAGCCTCTCACCGGCAAGCTTGAGGAAGACGTCCTCGAGGCTGGGCGTTATTACCTCGATATCTTCAAAGGGGGCCTCGGTCATGATCCTCTTGAGGTCCCCCCGGTCCTTCAGGTATATGGTGATCGAGCCGTTCTCATGCAGTGCATCGAACTCCTCGACGAGCTTCTTGGCAGCCGCTTCGCCTACGTTCCGGAGGGCCACCTTCTTCATGCCGCCGTACCTCTCGATCAGGTCCTTCGGGGTTCCTATGGCAGCGATCTTGCCGCGGTTGACGATCGCCACCCTGTCCGAGAGGAGCTGCGCCTCCTCCATGTAATGGGTCGTGAGGAAGACGGTCTTCCCCTTCTCCTTCAGGCCGGTTATGAACCTCCAGACGTCCCTCCTCGATCTCGGGTCGAGGCCGGTGGTGGGCTCGTCGAGGAAGGCGATCTCTGGGTCGTGCACCACGGCGGAGGCTATGCCGACGCGCTGCTTCATGCCTCCCGAGAGGGCGTCGAACTTCTTGTTCCTGTCGTTCACCAGATCCAAGGCAGCGAGCACCTCGTCAACCCTGGAGGTGTCGCCGTAGAGGCTGCCGAAGAACCTGACCACCTCCGAGACCTTGAGGTTCTCGAACATCGAGAACTCCTGGGGCAGGACGCCTATCTCACGCTTGATCCTCCGGACGTCCTCGGGCTTGGATGTGTCATAGCCCAGCACCCTGACGCTCCCGGAGGTGGGCGAGCGGATGCATTCGATGATCTCTATCGTGGTGGTCTTGCCAGCCCCGTTGGGGCCCAGCAGGGAAAAGACCTCCCCCTTGGCTACGTCGAAGGAGATATTGTCGACCGCCGGAGCCTTACCGTACATCTTCACGAGCGAGTCGACAGATACGGCATCCACCATTTTTGACCACAAGCTGGAAAAGGCATTACCGTAAATAACATTATCGGGGGAGGGCCTGCATGCCGCCCTGCCTGCCTACCTCGCCCCGCCGCCACCTCCCCCGAATCCGCCTCCGCCTCCGAACCCGCCGCCGCCGAACCCTCCCCTGCTACCGCCGCTGCTTGGAACCCTGACGGTCGCTATCGGGTGGAAGAAGATCGGCATAATCAGCGGGAGGGATGCCTCATCCATGGGCACCTTGAGCTCGCCCATCACCTTTGCCACCTTGTCGCCGACCCCCAGGGCGGTCCCATAGACCAGCCACTCACCCCACATGGAGAGGTCGTTGGGGTCGTACTTCCTCATCTGTGCCATGTCCGAGAGGAACCTCCTGAAGGCGTCCCACTCGAGCTTCTCCCTGAAGGCCTCGCCCTTCCACTTCCCGAAGAGCGTCGCAGGGAAGGCCACCGCCGCTATCGACTGGAGGAGGAGGACGAGGGAGGCGCCCGCCGCCCCAGCAGCGACCGACGCGATGAGGGGGAAGGCGGCGAGGAGGGCGACCGATGCAACGAGGAGGAGCACCGCGGATATTATAAACGGGGAGATCCTGCCGCGCCCGCTCACTATGAACTTGGAGGCGGCGCGGCGGTTGCCCACCTTCGTCAGGTAGTAGTACTCGCTCCGCAGGCTCGTTGCCGCCCTGTAGCTGCGCCCGCTCTCGACCTGATCGACGTACCTGCTGACCGTGCCGCTGTCCAGGACGCCGTCTACCGAGAGGCTGCTCAGGAAGCTGAGCACCCTGCGCTCATAGTCATCGTCCGACTCTGTGCTGAGGATATTTATCGTCATGCCGCCCCCGTCCTTTATCTTCAGCTTCCCCCTGCGGCTTAGGTCGAGGATCGTGGCGTAAAAGCCGTTCTGGTCATAGTCCACCGCGTCGCCGTGGAAGACCAGGTTCACCAGCCAGGGCTTCCTCTCCCGGTTCGGGGGCGTGCTCAGGTACTCGGGGACGGTGAACGGCTGCTCCCTGCCGAAGAGGAGGTAGACCCCGAGGAAGAGGAGAGGGAACACTATTAGGAGAGCCCGGGTGATGGTCCCCAGGGCCCGGGCAGCGTTGTACTGGAGAGAATAGGCGGCGTTGGCGCTGACGGTCCGGCCGGTTACGTCGTTCATCTCGGTGACAAAACCGTCCATCACCTGAAGGACATCACCCCTGAGGAGCATCTCCACCTCGAGGAGCTCGTTCCCGCCCGAAGAGCCGGTCAGGACTATGCTGTCGCCGGTGCGGGTGGTGCTGAGGGTGGGGGGGTGCGGGTAGATCGACGTGACGTAACCGGCGTCTGCGATCGTGATCGTCACGTTCCGGTATGTCAGGTGCTCGTCGGCCAGCTTCAGGCTCAGGTGGGCATCCTCCCCGTCATATTCGACCGGCGGATGGATCTGGAAGATGTACCTAACAGTATAGGTACCCGCGCTGTACCTCGCGGGGTTGAATATACCGACCTCGTTGTACTCGGCGAGCGATCGGATCGTGTTTATCGCCGTACTGCTCGCTGTGTCAGCCCAGACGGAGCCAGAGTAGTCTTTCAGGTAAGGGATGGTTCCGGGCGGGGCGTCGACATCTACCAGCGTGATGAACGGCATGTCGATCGGCGAAGTTGTGAGGGGGGCGTCCCAGAGGCGGAAGAGCATGCGGTACTCGCCGGAACGCTTCACCTCGTACGTGTACTCCTCCACCAGCGTGCCGTTGAAGTGCCAAGTGGCGCGGTAATCGCTGACCACCGCGTCCCCCTCCGTCAGCGCAGGGAGAGACTCGATGATCAAGATGCCTGCGACGCCCAAGGCGAGCGTCAGGGTGACCAGCGCGGCGATCTGTCGTATCTCGGCCATTTCTACCGATCCTTTCTCCGGATTTTGCCTTCTGGTTCAGTCCTTTCCCGGCCTAGAACTCGATCCTGGGGGCCCTCTCGGCGGCCTCCTCGACCCTGAGGTACTCCATCTTGGTCAGGCCCATCAGCCTGGCTATGAAGTTGGACGGGACGACGTCCTGCTTGGTATTGTACTCCTGCACGATGTTGTTATAGGTGTACCTGTGCCTGGCGATCTCGTCCTCTATGCCCTTGACGGAGTCCATCAGGCTTGTGACGGTCCCCGCGGTCTTGAGCTCGGGATAGTTCTCAGCCACCGCCAGGATGTTACCGAGGATCTGCCTGGACTCGCGGTCTATGTTGCCCAGACTGCCGGCGCCAGCCTTGAAGACCTCCGCCCTCATGGCGGTCACCCTCTCGAGGGTCTCCTTCTCGAACTTGGCGTAGCTCTTCACGGCGCCCAGCAGCTGCTCGATCATGTCCAGGCGTTTCTTCATTGCGACGCGCGCCTGGCCCAGGGTGGCCTCGGCAGCGTTTTTCAGGCTCTGGAAACGGTTATAGACCGAGAAGTAATACCCGATGAAGCCGAGCAGTACAACGACCACTACAGCTGCTAAAATCAATAAAACCCAATCCATGAACGTTCACAATCTGCAATTCGCTTGATTGCGGATTTAAACCTTTTTATTATAAAAGGATCGCCCTTGTGCATCCCGCTGCAGCTTTGCTGTGCCCCGATAACGAACTCGCCGTTTCTTATTGGAACCGCGCCGGACGTGCGTCAGCTCTGCTCCCCGGCCTGTGTTCAGCCCCGGCATATGCCAAACAACACCGGCGACGGTTTCGTGAGGCCTACAGCGGAAGTCTGCCCAGAAGCCGAGCATCCGGGGGGCACTATGCGCCATAAAACCTCTGACTGAGCCCGAATTACGGGGGATTTCGGTTTGCCTGGCGGCAAAACAAGGAACGCAGGTAGCACCGCCCATCCCAGACGGACTCCCAAAAAAGGGGAGGGGGCGCCCTCATCCGCGTGGGCCAGCGAGTGATCAGTTCAGCATTTTATTGTAATGACGTCACGATCGCTGTTCTTGGTTATGTACTCCGCGACGCTTCCTAGCACAGTGCTCTTCAGCCCTGTAAATCCCCTTGTACCGACGACTATGACAGAGTCCTCGTACTTCCCGGCCTCGGCGATCAAGGCGCCGCCTGCGTTGGACCATGCGCCTATCACCTTGGACTCTGCTTCAACGCCCGCGCTCTTGGCCCTCTCCTCGTACTTCTTGAGGAGGGTTTTTACCGAAGACTCGTATTCGGCTGGAACCTGTGGGGCATATGGCGGGAGGAATCCGAGCACGGTCGGGTTCGGGTATACGTTCGCTATTATGAGCTTTGCGCCCTGGCATTTCGCGAGCGCAATACTGGCATCCAGTGCAGACTCGGCATACTTGGATCCATCTACGCCGACCACAATTGTCTTCCACAACTGGCGCGCCATTTTATGCACCTTTCTGTGATATATCATATAATTACCGCTTTATATGCTTTGTGACGTGCCCTGCATAAGCTGCGCAAGTTCTGCGGGTGCAGGAGGCGCAGGGTCGATTGGGACCGCCCGTTTCTCCGCGCCCTCAGTGCATAGCTGGGTGAATGGGACGTTGTTCAGGGTTGTATTTATGCGGTTTCCGGCAACATGCAAGAGGTACGGCGAAGCGATTGAAGCGATTTAATGGCGACCTGGCCCCGTTGCTGAGCGCCGGTCTTCACGCTGAGGCTGCATCTTCCAATAATTTTTTATCCATCGGCGCACTGATGCACTAGTAGCCCGGGACCATATGCCTGAAAACATAACAGTTAGGCACGGACGGATAGAGAAAGACCCAGAGAGCCTGCTGGTGGAGCTGAAGCGCCGTACCGCAGAGCAGAAGGCTATACTCTCGTCTATGGTCGTCGGGGTGGCGATCTATGACCGGTCTGGATACATGGTCAGCCTGAACCCTGCGGGCAGCAAAATGATGGGGCTCACCGAGTCAGACCTGCCCAAACACTACGGCGATGTGCTCTCCGCGTTACATATGGAGGACTGGGAGGGCAGACCGATATCTCATGAGAAGACGTCTGTGGCGCGGGCGCTAAAGGGCATGACGGTGAAAGACTACCAGTTCACCGTCCTCCTTAAGAACCTGGAGAGGCGCTGGCTGCTCGGGAGCGCGTCGCCCATACGGTCAGAGGAGGGAGAGATAACAGGCGTGGTGCTCACGATCGTAGACGCCACAGAGCAGAAACAGGCAGAGGAGATGGCTGCTGCCGTTCGGCAGCGACTTTTCACCGTGCTGGAGACGTTGCCGATAATGATCTGCCTGCTGACGCCTGATTATCATGTGGCCTTTGCAAACCGCAGCTTCCGTGAACGGTTCGGTGAATCCCATGGCAGGCACTGCTATGAATATTGCTTCGGCCTCGGGCGCAGCAAACCCTGCGAGTTCTGCGAGGCATACCGGGTGCTGGAGACTGACCAGCCCCATCAATGGGAGATTACCAGTCCGGATGGGAGCACGCTAGTAGCACATGACTATCCATTCAACGACGTGGACGGTTCTCCGATGATCCTTGAGATGGCGGTCGATATCACCGAGCGCAAGAGGCTTGAGGAGGAGCTGAGGCAGTCAGAGCGGTTGTCAGCCGTAGGCAAGACCGCAGGGATGGTGGGGCACGACCTCCGTAATCCGCTGCAGGCCATCGCAGGAAACATCTCCTTGATGAAGGAGATACTCGCCTTCCCCTCGCTGGGCCCTGCAGAGCGGGAGGGGCTCTCCCGGAACGTGGAGGAGATCAGCGGCCAGGTGAGGTATATGGACAAGATCGTATCCGACCTGCAGGACTATACCAGGAGCTTCAGACCAGTCATTACAGAGACGGATCTGATGAAGCAGGTGAAGGGAGCACTCTCCACGGTCAGAGTACCGGGAAACGTAGATACGGTGCTGACGATGCCCGAAGGCTTTACTGCCAGGGTAGACCCGTTGCTCATGAGACGGGCACTGACTAACCTGATCAACAATGCGGTGCAGGCCATGCCCGACGGAGGAAGGTTGACGATAAGTGCTTACAGGGACGGGGGCGGGGACGGGAGCGGGAGCATTATTACGGTAGAGGATACGGGTGTTGGCATACGTGATGAAGACAAGCCGAAGATATTTACCCCCCTGTTTAGCACCAAGTCGAAGGGGCAGGGCTTGGGGCTGGCGGTGAGCAAGAGGCTGGTCGAGGCGCACAACGGCACACTGACATTCGAGAGCGAGTACGGGAAAGGCACAAAGTTTACGATAAGGATACCCTAGCCGGTGCACGCTGAGAGGGAGCGGCAGCTACAACCCGGGGGCGTCTGACAGCAGACTCCCGGCATGGACAGCATTGCGGTGCAGCTGAACCGGGGCTTGAGAAGCCATAGCAATGGTCACAGTCATACTCCTGATGCCCGGGGTGGTAGGGCGATCAATGCGGCGAGGCGGCGCAGACCCAAAACGGGCCTGGGAGGCTACTGCGAGAGCGGACGGTGATCCCTTAAAAGACAGCCAGCGAAGGGAGATCCGGTTTCCATGGTTCCGCAGTAATCGGCACCCGTCAGCACTTGTCAGGCAGGAGGAAAAAAAAGGTCAGGTGTATGGAAGGTACGTTAATACGTACAGCATCCATACCCTTCCGTCTATGGGCTTGAAGTTCTCGAGGTTGGGGCCGTATATCCCTTCCAGGACGCCAAGGAAGGCACCCGCCGCATCGGGGCTGAATTTGAAGGCTGGGACCCATACGAGCCCTGCGTCGCACATCTGGTCAAAGGCATCGGCTATGTCGACTGCCCCGTCGTGGTTAAAGTCCAGCCCCTCGTGTCCGGTCGCGTTCACGCTGGAGGTGCCGTTCAGCAGCGAGAGTATCGAGGCAGCGTTATCCCTGGCCTCTATGGCGTAGGGGGAAGGCTCCGGCTCTCTGTACTCTGCCGGCTTGGGCTCTTCTGGAGGTTCTACAACACTGTAGAATACCTCCGCTAGAGTGTAGAGACCCTCACCATTTTCAGCTTCCGCATAGAACCTGAAGGTCCCCACCGCGCTGGTATTAATGGGCGAGCCGTTTGGAGCGGTAGCACTATAGTCTGCTATACCGGATTCATCGTCGCCGACAGTCCAGTTGGCAAGGACGACGTCATTGAGGTAGTATGTCGCGCCGTCCTGAGGCGCGTAGATGTTTACGACAGGGGGGGTCGTATCAGCCTGCGACCTTACCGCCGGTGTGACAGCCGTTGCAGATGCTATGAACATCATGACCACTATGGCCGAGATTGCCTTGTCCATTTCAATTTTCACCCGCATCTTGTTCCCTCCTCTGCATTCTCACACCCACCGAGCCAAGTCTCACCATGGGCGGGTTTGGAATGCTTGCCTTGGTCGATCAAAGAGGGGCGCCTCCGTCCTCAACAATGCGCGAAAAAAGGCTGAACGGCGAGCGGAGAGATGAGCGGCCGCTATCGGAGCATGCTACCATCCAAGCGTGGATGTCCGAGGGGGCAATGCTACGATCGCCGGTATTGGTAAAGGTGCACCCGCCGAACCCGTAGAGGGGGCGCGGATTCCGATCCGAATAACAGAAACAGCTGAGCCGGAGGGAAGGCTGGGAAACTTTCCAAGCGCCTAACTTATTTAATATCACATGAAATTTTTAGCGCTATACTTATTTAACAGTCGTTAGACGCTTCAATTAATTAGTGCGTCTTGATGGTCAAGATCGCTTTCTCAGCCTCCCCGGAAGCCCACAGCCAGCAGGCAGGAAAGCAGAGGCGGCCCGTTGCAATGTAAGGCCCATCTTACGGGGAGGGGATGATCGCCAGAGTGAGGGGGGTTCTGTAAACTGGCTGGTTCTATCTATATCCGGCTGATCGCTTTTGGTCTCCTCTCGCTTACAGATAGGCTAAAGCATTACGGCCCTGCGGGGGCTCTCTGCGCTATATGCGGATGAGGCACTATCAGGTGCAGCCGATCCGGGACCAAAGGGTTAGACGGACATCAGGACCGGTCACCGATAAAGGGAATTTCGTTCAGGGCCATCACAATACCCGCCGCGGCTGCCGGGGGTGCAAGAGCCCCCGCTTTCAATTAGTTTTCGCCACCTACAGAAGAGGTCTAGTCAGCACCGTCGAATATGACATCTTGCGATGGGTATTTTGGGCTAGCCTCTGACGCAGGGCCCGATTGCCCTGGCGCGCTCGGCAGAGCTAATAATCGGATAGCGTATATCGGTAGTCTGGTCAGAGGACGGTAAAGTAAGTATGCCCTTTACGCCGTTTCATCTCGGTCCGGCCCTGTGTTTGGGCGTTCCGTTGAGAGGTTACGCTCATCTGCCGACGTTTATTTTGGCCAGCGTCGTGCTGGACCTCGAACCGCTACTCGTACTACTTCTGGGACTGAACTATCCCCTGCACGGTTACCTGCACACGTTTGCTGCCGCCATCGGAGTTGGTGCGGCTTTGGGGCTTGCGATGTACCCTCTTGAGGGGATCATGCGCCCGATTTACAGGGCCCTGCAGCTGGAACCGGAGGTGGTGCCAAGAAGATCGCGGTTTGTAACTGCAGGGGCCCTGGGCGCGGTCATCCATGTCCTGTTTGATTCGCTCATATACTGGGACGTGAAGCCTTTCTTCCCGCTCTCGGCAAACCCTTTTTATGGTTGGAGCTCTTCCTCCGAGGTCTACCTCATCTGCGCAGGGATGGGGGCCCTTGGAGCGCTATTCTGGCTGATCGGTGTTGGGGCTTCCAGGCTCAGATGGGAAGGGAAAGGGGAAAGGGATTGAGAGAAGGGGAGAAGGAGAGAAGGGGGGACAGCAGTAATGCCAGATGCCCCTCCTTGTTCTCTCGGTCAATTTTAGCGGTGAGAAGGTGGTAATTGTCAGTCAGGCATCATGATCTCCCAGTATACCTTCCCCTATCCCTTCGGCCAAACCCGGCGGTCTGCGGGCCACGTTATGGGATCGTCCACATGGACCCTTATGAGGCCCAGCCTACCACACGCCGGGCACCTCATCAACTTCATGCCGGGCATCAGATTTATGGAAAGTAGTCCTCTTCCTACAGAATATTCGAAAACGTTCCCGCACTTACGGCATCTTCCCCTCACCATAAACTCACCGCATCACGTTGTGTGATGTAGATTTTATAGGTTGTGTCCCCAGTTTGGGAGGATACCTTTTATTTGACTTTAGCGGCACATAGGCAGATCCTTGTTCGCATGACCGGTAATACGGGAGGGTTGGCCGCTGCTTACTCCCAGGGCCTTATGACGCCGTCGTGATCCCAGTAAGCGCAGCACATCCTGGCGGTCACGTACAGTCGTATCTTTTCGTGG
The DNA here is from genome assembly GCA_038801785.1 of Candidatus Methanomethylicaceae archaeon GD_Cm_T35_P0_bin.15. Taxonomy (GTDB): domain Archaea; phylum Thermoproteota; class Methanomethylicia; order Methanomethylicales; family Methanomethylicaceae; genus JAULTD01. The sequence continues at coordinate 111,850 of JAULTD010000004.1, read as the reverse complement.
TGACAGAATTTCTTGCCCAGCACATCGGTTTTGGACCAGGCGCCGGGCCAGCAGTCTTCGAGGTGGTGGAGCCAGCGGCAAAATCCGTTGAGGGGTACTTGGAGTCCATGCTCTGAAGGCAGAGCATGTGCCCCGGCGTGGTGCAGGCAAGCTTCCATATCGAGGTCATGAGAGGTGCCCCTACAGGAGGCAAACATCGAAGTCGGGGAGAAGGTCATCAAGGGTAACGAACTGCGGCTATTGCGTGGTTCACGCGGACCCTTCAGAAGGGTAAAGAAGTGGGAATAGTGCTTGGTTGATGAGCGGGGGGCTCGTCAATGGATCATATTTGTCTGAGGTCAGTCCTGCTCAGCCGCGTCCAGCTTGGCCTGAGTCACGATCTCGGTATCGTCCTTCTCGTCCCAGAGTCGCTGCTTCTTGTTCAGAAGCGCCCTCTCCGCGCCCTCCATAAACCCGCTCTCTGCAGAGGAGATCTCGTCCGCCTCCAGCATCGCGATGCGCTCCTCGTCGTCGTAGATGTCCATGGTCTCGGTCTCGGAGGCACCAAGGTCTTGCTTCCGCTCCTCGAGTCTGTCCTGCTCCTCCAGATCGTCGGCCGGATCTATATCGACGGGCGTTTCCTTGCGTCTATAACCCTTGGCCATGGCATATCCCCACGTAATAGATGATGATGCCTGTTATTTTTACTTATTGGGCGGACGGACACCCCCAGCAAGACCATCGCCCGGAAGGGCTCTCCGATACCTCTTTAAAGACGGGACGGCATATCGTGATCTGACAGGTGTTGCAACCTCTCCGGAGGGCAACGGGCCTCCGGGCCGGGGGCGGCGCTGGAGTGGAAGCTGGAGAGGGCTACGACGTAATAGTTGTCGGGGCAGGACCTGCGGGATCGGTAGCGGCCAGGGAGTGCGCCAGGGCGGGCCTGAAGACCCTCCTGGTGGAGAAGCAGAAGGTCCCGCGCCCAAAGTCGTGCGGAGGCCTGGTCACCCTCAAGGCCATGAGGATCGCAGGGGAGGCGATCCCCGAGGCGCTCTGCGGGAACGCCATCAGGGGATTCCGGCTGCACTCCCCCACGATGGAGCGGGTTGATCTCCTCTCTCGGGAGCCGATCGGTTTCTCCGTTATGAGGGCTGAGTTTGACTCGTACCTCGCGGCGCAGGCAGTGGAGAGCGGTGCCGGCTTTATCGACGGCAACGGGGTGGTCGACGTCTCAGTCTCCGCGGGCCGTGGGGTAAAGTGCAGGCTTGAGAGTGGCATCTTGGTCGGCGGGAGCCTCCTCGTGGGGGCAGACGGCGCGAAGGGGATCGTGGCCCGAAAGGCAGGCATCCGCGAGGGGTGGGAGAAGGAGGAGGTGGGCGTCTGTTTGGAGGCCACACTCCCGCTGGGGCCGAAGAGGGGCAGGATCGATCCGGGCGTGGCCGAGGTATTCTTCTCGGACATCCCCTTCGGCTATGCCTGGGCCTTCCCGAAGGGGGGGAGCATCTCGCTTGGAGTGGGCAGCTTTATGAGGTTCGCGTCGAACATCCAGAGGAGGTTCCGAGATTTTTGCGCATTCATATCGAGGAGCCGGGAGGTCGACGTCAATCCCTCCGCGTTCAACGTCCACCCCATCCCCGCAGGAGGGTTCAAGCGCCGGGTCGTCTCGGACCGCATCGTCCTGGCAGGAGATGCAGCGGGGTTCTGCGACCCGCTGACCGGTGAGGGCATCTACTATGCGATGAAGAGCGGGGCCATAGCCGCGAAGGCGTGCGCGGGGGCGCTCGCCGAGGGGGATCAGAGAGCGCCGTTTCTGGAAGGCGCATACGCCAAGGAGTGTGAGAAGGAGTTCGGTGTGAGCCTGCGCGCAGCGCTCCACCTTGCCCGCACGGCCTACGGCCACCTCCCCGAATTCTTCAGGGTTTTAAGGGGTCATGCTGGGACACTCTGGATCGATCTCGCGGTGGGCAGGGCCACGTATGCCGGGATCAAAAAGAGGGCCCTTCCCCTCTTGCTGGCAGGACTCGTCGGCAGGGAGGGTGCAGGCAGAGGCGGCGTGGGCGCCGACTAAAGGTCGGCGAGAAAGAAGGCCCGAAAGGCATTTGCCATCCGGTCCAGGAGCCTGAGGCCCCGCCTCTTCTCCTTGGCGCCTATCCGGACTATCCGGTACCTCTCCCTCGTCATCGATATGCCGCTCTCTTCGAAGAAGACGTACGTGCTTGATCTGTCCATACGAACGTCGAGGGTCGCCGGTACGCCCGCGTGATTCACAGTGTTGATTGCAGTATGGCTCGTGAATGGAACCCCCTTCGGAAAGCAACCCCTTCAGGATAGCGCTATTTTATGCAGTTCCTGTAAGTCAGGGAGCTATATATAGTTCACTGTGGCAGGCGGCGTCAGGGTTCAATAAATGCGTCCGGTGAGGCTTATTGACAAGAAGGACCGAAACCGAGAACGGCTCCGAGGAGACCGCCGGAACTAGATTGTCCCCCATGGCAGGGCATTCCCCTTCCGGCTTTCCCATGCGGCAACTTTCCGCGGTCGTGGCGCCCGATTCTATCCAGGCGTCCTGGTCCAACCCGTTGCGCATCCTGTCCGTTGTGCATGCGGAAGCCTCGCTGGTGCCTTCCCGGTTAGGGGAGAGGCACACCAAGGTTGCCGTACGCATCGTTACAGGCTCTTGCGTTCTCGGTTGCGGCAGAGTAGTATATGCACGCTTTGAGTTATAACTTGTCTTATCCGGATTTGATTATAGCAGACCATCTCGCTATTCCTGCAAATTTGATGCAGCTACAAGAAAGGCGGGAGCGCTCATAAATAAAACGCGGTGCGGAGCCTTGCTCATATATTGCAATGCTTAAATCAAAAAAACACATCGGGCAGTCAGCGGCCGGAGACCGGAGTTCGGAGGAGGCGGTCCGCAGATGCGCATCGGCTCACCCCTGCCGCAGATGGCAGTCGATATAGTCGAGCGCCTCCTCAACCGTGCTAAAGCGGAGTGCGCCGGGATAGGAGATCCTCTCGCCGATAATGAGTTGGAGGGCGGCCTCCTTGAACATGGGTATGTCGTTCACCGCGTCGCCCGCAGCGGCGGTCTCATCCTTTGTAAAACCGTACTGCCGCCTAACCTCCGTCAGAGCCTGCCCCTTGTCGACCCCGCAGGGGAGGACGTCCAGAGCGTCGGGGTGTTCGAAGACTACGACCCTCTCCCTGTAAGGTGCTATCGCCCCCCTTGAGAAGGCGATTATCTCGGGCATCATGCCCCTGATCCTGGAGAAGACAGTAAGGGCGACCGCGTTAGGCTGGATCCAGACAGAGTCGCCGAAGCGGGCCCTGATCTTGCCCTCGATGAGGGAGATCTCGGGGGATCTCTCTCCCATCCAGAAATCCTTCTTCTCGACCGGATCGAATATGACACAGCCGTTCTCCCCGATTATCAGGGGCCTCTTCAGGCCCATGCCCCTGCTTATTCCGAAGAGGTAGGAGGCGTTCTTCCCCGAGGCGAGCGCAATCCTAAAGCCGCACGCTTCCAGGCCCCGGAGCTTCTCGGCTACGCCTCTCCTGACCGGCTCCCCGGGACCTGTGAGTGTCCCATCGACGTCGAAGACAAGGAGCCTGATTCCGTTTCCCATAGTACTGCCCCCAAAGCCGGTGGTAATCTGTCGCATCGCATCTATAAAGAGTGTGGGGGCGCGGTCGGCCGGCAGGGCATGCATATACGATATACTTTTTACTCAAAGTTTACACAGGGTTGATAAAATCGCCATGTCTTGGTGACCGATCGATGAGTCCGATCTACGATGTCATAGTGGTAGGGGGAGGACCCGCCGGCCTCACAGCTGCGATCTACGCGGGAAGGAAGCTCCTGAAGACCCTCGTCCTGACTCAGGACATAGGGGGGCAGCTCCTGCTGACGGCGTATATCGAGAACTTCCCGGGGTATACCGGTTACATCGGGATGGGGCTTGCGGAGACTATGGGGGAGCAGGCCAAGAGGTTCGGTGCGGATATTGTGATCGGTGAGGTCACCCGCATAGACAAAGCGGACGGGTGCGGCTTCAGGGTCAGCAGCAGTGCGGGAGACTTCGAGGGGAGGGCGGTGATAGTCACGGGAGGGAGCGTCCACAGGAAGCTCGGCGTCCCGGGTGAGGAGAGGCTCCTGGGGAGGGGGGTCAGCGTATGCGCCACGTGTGATGGCCCCTTCGCCAAGGGCAGGACGGTGGCACTGATCGGAGGAGGTAATGCCGCGCTCCAGGGTGCAGTCTTCCTATCCAAGCTCGCATCTAAGGTATACGTGATCCACAGGAGGGATCAGTTCAGGGGGGACGGTGTGCTGGTCGACGAGGTGGGCTGCCTCAAGAACGTCGAGATGCGGCTTGGAACCACCGTAACCGAGATAACGGGGGAGAAGAAGGTGGAGGGGCTGCGGCTGAAGGACGCCAAGACGGGCGAGGTCACCGATCTGAAGGTGGAGATGGTCTTTATCGAGATCGGGAGGGACGTCAAGCTCGACTATGCCAAGCACCTCTTCACCACGAACTCGCACGGGCAGGTGGTGACGGACAAGGAGGGGAGGACCAGCTGCGAGGGCATCTTTGCGGCGGGGGACGTCACGGATCTCCCCTGGGGGCAGGCGGTTATCGCTGCAGGGGCGGGTGCGACCGCTGCCCTCTCGGCTTATGAGTACCTCCAGCGCAGGAAGCCGGCCAGCTGTAGGTATTGAGGGGCGCCTCAGATTCCATAGCTCCTGCGGAGGGACTCATCGTAGGGAGCCTCCCTCCATTCGCACTCCTTCGGGCAGAGCCGGCAGGCGTTGAACGGCGCGGTCGTGGGGAAGATTACACCGGAGACGGATTTCCGCGGGATCATCATGGATCTCTCGTCCAGCCTTACGCCGATCTTCCCCTCCACGTCTCCCAGCAGCGAGAAGAGAGAGCGCTGCTCCTCGATCGGCCAGTCCAGCTGCCCGGGGCTGAACCTGGAGACGGGCCCGAGCTCGTACCTCACGGCGATGTGGCGCTCCAGGTACTTGAGGCATTGCCCGAGGGCCATGTTGCCCATCGTCTCGAGGTAGACCCGGTGGACGACATCCCTGGCCATGGAGGCGTCGTTCTCGAGTTCGCCCCCGATGGTGATCACGAATGGGAAGGCACGGTCAGTCCTGTTGAGATTCCTGGCGAGGACCTTGCTGTTGAACCTGATGCCGGAGAGGGTAACCGTCTCCCGCTGGTGATCGGTAACGCAGGAGTAGGCGAAGGCGGCCCTGGGGCGGAGGAGCGCCTCGCCCCTTTTGAAGAACTCCCTGTCGGTGAACCTGCCGCCGAGATCCTCTTTGCCCGAACAGAGCCTGCTGTGAACCTCATCATGGGTAAGAACTAACGGAAACTTGTCGAGAAGTTCCATGATCTAGACTCATCGGCGCCATCTTTTAATTTTTCTCCGTGGGTTCGGCCGCGCGGGACACAGACGGCTAAAGGCCGCGGGCAGGAAGGGGACCCGGGGACCTCATGAGGCCGATCTGCGGGAAGCGAAAGACTCCGACCCCCCTCTCCACGACGATCGGTTCGAAGCTATCGATGTCGGCTTCCTTCAGGATCGGCGAGAGGAGGCTCTCCCGCGGCACCTCATTGATACCGACGCCTGCCGCGAGCGGGGAGGACGCGGGCATCACGATAATCTCGCGGCCGTCGTACTTGCCGACGAGGAACGCCCGGAACTTGTACCTCGAGCCGGATGAATCTCTCGAGGAGACCGCGGGGTGTTCGTGCCCCATGATTATCGTCTTCACGCTTGACGGGACGAGAACCTTCTTGTCGCCGTGGATGAGAAGGGCGTCCCCGATCTGCATGCATGGATCGTGAAGGTGGAGGCTGAACCTGCCGAGTATTGAGAGGATATAGTTGTCGTGGTTCCCCCTCACGATGTGGACGCCCAGGCGCTGATCCGCCAAGAAGCCGAGGAGGTCCTTCACCTCCACCCACTCCTGCGCGGACGGTCTCCCCAGCTCATGTTTCACGTCGCCGAGGAGGACGATCTCTTCCGCACGGGTCTTGTCCAGGAGGGCGGAGATGTCTTCCTTGATCCGCGGATAGGAGATCTCGGGGATGTGTACCCCCTTGAGGCGGAGAACCGACTCCTGGCCGATGTGGAGGTCGGAGATGACGAGGGTCCTGCACCCTTCCAAGTAGAGGGCTGGCAGGGTGTTGGGGATGAGTATTCCGCTGGCAAGATACATGGTTGTCGAGAGGATAATGGAACGCAGGGGTATAAATGTGAAGGTGGCGGGGCATAGAAAAAAGTAGGCGGGACCAGGCAGGGGGCAGGACCGGAGTGCCCCCTAGCTTCTCGGTATATCGGTTTAGGCCCTCATCAGATCCTCTTGCTTGAACCTGTAGAGGCCCAGGTCCTCAAGGATCCCGAGGAACTCGTCGTCGGTCAGAGGACCGTTCTTCTCGACGGACTTTTCGTATATCTTGCCGAGTATCTCGGGGTATCTCGACTCGTCGATGTTCAGACCGAACTCTGTTATCTTCATCTTCAGGTTGAGCGGCCCGCTCTTCTTGCTCAGGGTCATCTTCAGTTCAGGGTGGCCTATGAGGTCCCGAGAGAACGGGAAGGCATATATCCCCTTCTCAGACTTTGCGAACCAGAGTGCAGACTGGGCGGATTCCACGTTGAAGACGTTCGACCCGACGATGGGCTTGTTGGGCGGGACCTTGAAACCGGAGAGGTCCCCGACCGTCTTGGAGAGCCTGTAGAGCTCGTTGAACCTCAGGTTCACGTCAACCCCCATCAGCAGCTTTGCGCCCAGGGCCACCTCCCCCAAGGAGGTGTTGCCGGCCCTCTCGCCCAAGGTATTGACGGTGACGTGGGCTGAGGAGGCGCCAGCAGCTACCGCTGCCAGCGTATTGGCGGTAGCGAGCCCAAAGTCGTTGTGGCAGTGGATCGAGATGGGCTTGTCAGTCCATCCCCTCGCCTTTCTCACCAGGTAGGCGACTGCCTGCGGGATCGCGACCCCGAAGGTGTCGGAGAGGGCGATGTTGGCGCACGGGCGGCAGATCTCCCTCACGATGCGCTCCAGCGTCCTGAGGTCTGACCGGGTGGAGTCGACGAGGAGGAGGGTGACTTGCAATCCCTCAGACTTTGCATAGTCGACGTTCTCGGCGACCGTTGACACCATCTCGTCCATGTTTGTGGAGTAGATCTCGTCGATCATTATTGAGCTCGCGGGGAGCTCGATTGTGACGCCCCAGCTGCTACACTCCTTGGCGGCGGCGATATCGCGCTTCTGGTTCCTGCACCATGCGAAGAGCTTGGCATCGAGCGATGCAGCCACCAGCTCCCTTATCGCCTCCATGTCCTGCGGGTATATGCCCGGACTCCCGACCTCGATCTCATCTACTTTAGCCCGATCCAAGAGCTTGGCTACCCTCAGCTTCTCCTCCTTTGTGAAGAAGACGCCCGCCTGCTGCTCCCCATCCCGGAGGGTGACGTCATGGATGGTCAGCGATTTAGGGAGAGATGTGCCGGCAGTGACCTCGCCGCTGAAGTTGAAGGGGCTAACAAACCATTTATCGGTGTGCCATCGTTCGGACATGATCGATCACTGGTAGATAACTAGTTCATCCGAATTAATAATGCTTCCTGTAAAATCTGAACGATAATTATTTAGAAAATAGTAACGGAGATCCACAATAAATTAATTTATAAATATATTTTTCTTCACAAATAACGGCGTTAGGTCTGCTATCAGCTACAGGAAGGGCTAAGACCGGCGCTAATTACCATGAAGCAGCAGTGCTGAACATTTCTCTCCGGTTGACGCCGGAGCCGCTTCAGATCAAAACGTGGTTCAGGACACCCAACGAAAATGATAAGTAACGCCAATTTTGTAGTAGTACCGAAGTGGGAACAATGGCAGCTGTCACTGTTGAGGAGAAAAAGCCAATAATAAAATATGACTTCCAAAAGTGCACGTTCTGCAAGATCTGCGAACTCTCCTGCGCGGAGAAGCACTTTGGCAAATATGGTGACTCGCTCTCGAGAATAATCATCGTGAGGAAAGGCCCCCTCATGTTAAGGCAGTTCGTCTGCACCCGGTGCGATAGGCTCTTCTGCATAGCGGCCTGCCCCAAGAAGGCCCTCTCCTATGAGAAGGGGAACATCGTGGTCGATACGAAGCTCTGTGACAGCTGCGCTAAATGCGTCCAGGCCTGCCCTTTCCACGGCATCAAGATACACCCCCAGACCAAGATGCCCATAATCTGTGACCTCTGCGGCGGCGATCCGGAGTGCATCAAGAGGTGCCCGAAAGGTGCGCTCGCCATAGCCTGGCTACCGGTGAAGAAGCAGTGAGAGAGGAGAACCCATCAGGGAGGAACATGATATGAAATACGCCGGTTACAAGGGAAAAATCCTGAGAATCAATCTTACCAATAAGAAGGTCTCAACTATAGAGTTCAGCGACGAGTTTGCCAGGAAGTACCTGGGAGGGAACGGCTTTGCCGCGAGGTACATCTTCGACATGGTCGATCCGAGGATGGACGCCTACGATCCCTCAAACGTACTGGCCATGATGACTGGCCCCTTCCAGGGGATCAACATACCCACCGCCGGGAAGTACTACATGGCCTCAAAGTCGCCCCTGACGAACGGCTACTTTGACAGCGTCAGCGGGGGCTACATCGGAGCCCAGCTGAAGTTCGCAGGTTATGATGGTATGCTGATAATAGGCAGGGCTGAGAAGCCCACTTACCTCTTCATTGATGACGACAGGGTCGAGTTCAGGTCTGCGGAGGGCCTCTGGGGCAAGCTTACGGGCGAGACGCAGGAAGCCATCCGTGCCGAGGTCAAGGACCCGAACCTCTACGTCTCGGCGATCGGCCCTGCCGGCGAGAACCTGGCCAGGTACGCTTGCGTCATAACAGATTACAGGGCGGCCGGGAGGGGGGGCATGGGGGCGGTCATGGGCTCCAAAAAACTGAAGGCGATCGCTGTCAGGGGATCCGGCACGACAGAGGTGGCCGACCCCGACAAGTTCAAGGCGTGGATGGACTGGTTCGGCGCAGAGTCCAAGAAGGTCCCGGCGTTTGTCACCGGGCTACCGACCTACGGGACGCCCGCCCTCGTCTCGAGTATCAATAATATGTTCGGGGGCATGGGGACCCTGAACCACCAGAGCGAGACCTTCGACAGGTGGGAGAGCATCTCGGGTGAGACTCTGAAGAAGGAGTACTGGTCCAAGGATACCTCGTGCCCAGCCTGTCCGATAGCCTGTAGCAAGGTCTTTACGGCAAAGAGCGGCAAGTGGAAGGGCGCCATCTCCGAAGGCCCCGAGTACGAGACGATCTACTCGACAGGTTCGATGTGCGGGGTCGACGATATGGGGGCCATAATCAAGGCCGACAGCCTCTGCGATGAGTGGGGCCTCGATACCGTGACCTACGGAGTCACCATCTCGTTCCTGATGGAGTGCTACCAGCGCGGGCTGATCACCAAGGAGAACACCGACGGTATAGAGTTCAAATTTGGGAACGATGATATCGTGGTCAACTATATAGAGAAGGCGGCCAAGCGCATAGGCATAGGCGACCTGATAGCCGAAGGCTCGCTCAGGGCGGCCAGGGTGATAGGGGGAGACTCAGAACGCTTTGCGATCCAGGTGAAGGGGCTGGAGATCCCGGGGCACTCTGCGCGGGCGCTGAGGGGCATGTCCCTCGGATATGCCACGGCCACTAGAGGCGGGAGCCACCACGACCCCAGGCCGACCGGCGAGTATGCGGGTGCCTCGGACAGGAAGGCCCTGGAGGGCAAGCCCGCTTGGGTCATCGGGACGCAGCAGATGACGACCATAGGCGACTGCCTCGTCAACTGCCACTTCATGGAGAGGCTGCTTGGCTTCACCCTGACGCCGAAGTATGCGGACATGATCAACGCGGTGACGGGCCTGAACTACTCCTACGCGGAGCTGGTTGATGTGGCGGAGAGGGTGATAGACTTGGAGAGGGCATTCAACGTCAGGACAGGGATAAGGAGGAAGGACGATACCCTCCCCAAGAGGTTCCTCGAGGAGCCCATCCCTGCAGGACCGTCCAAGGGCATGCATACCGACGAGGCCACCCTCAACAAGCTGCTCGATGAATTCTATGACCTCAAGGGCTGGGACAGGAGGACGGGCATACCGACCAAGGAGAAGCTCGCCCGCATGGGGCTGGAGGATGTAGCGGAAGTCCTGAGCAGGAGCTGCTGAGCCGGTAAGCCCGGGCCGCGGTTGTTGCGGCCGCCCTTTTTTGGTCCACCGGATCCTCCGGCCCGGTCAGGAAAGACGGCCCTGATTTAGAAGCGGAAGAGGCGCCTAGCATTTGCAGTGGTGGCCTCGATGACCTCTTCGAGGGCAAGCTTCTTTATCCCCGATATCGCCCTGGCGGATTCCATGACGTTGGCGGGTTCGTTACGCTCCCCGCGCACCGGCGAGAGGACCGGTGAGTCGGTCTCCAGCGCGATCGATTCGAGGGGGAGCGCCTTTGCCAACTTTTGCTTCTGGACCGAGAAGACCACCGACGCGGGTATGGAGAAGAGGTAGCCGCTCTTGGCCGCCGCGAGCGCGTCGCTGGCCCTGCCGTCGAAGGCGTGCATCAGGACCCTCTCCACGCCCTCGGAGAGGAGCACCTCTAGAGCCCGCCTGCCGGCGCTCCTGGAGTGGACCACCAGGGGGAGGTCCAACGACTTCGCCAGCCTGATCGAGGCGCGGAAAAAGCCTTCCTGGATCGCCCGTTCTGAGTGGTCCCTTATATAGAAGTGATCCAGGCCTACCTCTCCAATCCCCAGAAGAGAGGCGCGGTGCCGGTACACGATACCGGAGAACTCGGAGTACTTCTCGGCCGAGAGGCTGGAAGGGTCAAAGCCCACTGTGAGGTAGACGTACCCCGGACTGGACTCCACCACCTGCAATGCCTTGGCGAGCTCGCCCGGATCAGTGATCGAGGTGACGATCTTGCGGACGCCTGCGGCTCTCGCCCTCTCCAGGACGCGCGGGAGGTCGCCGCTGAAGGAGGCGTCTGTGAGGTGTGCGTGTACGTCGATCATGGCGCTCAGTATTGATCTTGGCTGACCGCGATAAAGGTTTACTGGTGCACTCCAGCAGATATTGAATATTAAATATAAGATGGTGCTGATGCAAGTATCCCTGTGGGTTCTTTATGGAGCTCGATCTGAGGGGGTTCTACTGCCCGATCCCCGTCCTGCGCGCCAGGGAGGAGCTGGACAGGACGCCGATCGGTGGGATCCTTACTGTCATAGCTGACGATCCTGCCGCGGAGGAGGATCTGAAGAGGCTTGCCAGGAGAACCGGAAACGAGGTCCTCGAGTCTAGGAACGAGGGCGGGACGATCAAGGTGGTCATAAGGAGGGTGAGATGATAGTCAGCAGGAGGGCCGAGAAGGCGGAGGTCAGGAGGGCCCCTCCCCTGCAGGGGCGGATCAGGCATTCAGGGCAGGTGTCAAGCCAGGCCCTATGCCTGAGATGTGGGCCTCTCCCCCCTCGACGTTCCGAGCGGGGATGTGATGAGGGGGTTCACGATAGCGGGGGCGGCAGCCTTAAACGATCTGGTTATAGATGCGGATGGAGTAGTATATCTGAGGTTCCGTTATGACAGTCACTAGGCAGATCTACATGGATTACGCATCGTCTGCGCCGACAGACGAGAGGGTCGTCCGTGAGATGCTCCCCTACTTTGAGAGATACGGCAACCCCTCATCCGCGCACTCGTTCGGCGCGAGGGCCAGGGCGGCGCTGGAGGAGGGGAGGGCCAAGGTGGCGTCGTTGATCAATGCCGAGAGGCCCGCCGATATCGTCTTCACATCCGGTGCCACAGAGGCCAACAATATGGCACTGAAGGGGGTAGCGATGAGGAACCGCGAGAGGGGCAACCACATAATAGCCTCTTCGATCGAGCACGTCTCGGTGATCAACACGCTGAAGTACCTCACCAAGAACGGCTTCGAGGTGACGTATCTGCCCGTCGACAGCATGGGCAGGGTAGACCCGGAGACCCTGAAGAAGGCGATGACGGACAAGACGATCCTTGTGACGGTGATGTATGCCAACAACGAGGTCGGGACCATACAGCCGATCAGGGAGCTGGCCGAGATAGCCCACAGCAAGAAGGCGTACTTCCATTCGGATGCGACCGCTGCCGCCGGCAAGATCCCGATAGACGTTGCCGGGGAAGGGGTCGACCTGATGACCATCTCCTCGTGGGACATGTACGGCCCCTGCGGGATCGGCGCGCTCTACGTAAAGCGGGGGACGAGGGTGGAGCCGATGGTCCTCGGAGGAGGGCAGGAGAACGGGCTCAGATCCGGGACGGAGAACGTGCCCGGCGCTGTCGGCATGGGAAAGGCCGCCGAGATCGCCAAGGAGGAGATGGCGTGCGAGGCTGGGAGGTTGATCGCCATACGAGACAGGATAATAGAGAGGGTCCTCAAGGAGGTGCCGCAGTCGTTCCTCAACGGACATCCGGTCAAGAGGCTGCCTAACAACGTCAACATCAGGTTCAGTTATATCGAGGGGGAATCGCTCGTGCTCTCGCTGGACATGGAGGGGATATACGCCTCGAGCGGCTCCGCATGCACCTCAAAGACGTTGGAGCCCTCCCACGTCCTCCTGGCTATGGGGCTGTCGCATGTCGATGCGCAGGGATCCCTACTGCTCAGCCTAGGGAGGGGGAATGAGTTGAGGGATGCAGACGTCGTCGCGGACAAGCTCCCGGCCATAGTAGCAGGCCTGAGGCAGATGTCGCCGATCGCGCCGGCGGAGGTGAGATGAGTGTACAGCCAGAAGGTCATGGATCACTTCAGGAATCCGAGAAACGTAGGCGAGATAAAGGATGCCGATGGCATCGGTAAGGTGGGCAACCCGGTATGCGGGGATCTGATGTGGATTTACATCAAGGTGAAGGACAACAGGCTCGAGGATGTCAAGTTCAAGACGTTCGGATGCGGTGCGGCGATCGCCACCAGCAGCATGATAACGGAGCTGGCGAAGGGGAAGACCATTGAGGAGGCATTGAAGATCACCAGGCAGGATGTTGCGGACGCACTGGAGGGCCTACCCCCTGTGAAGATGCACTGCTCGAACCTGGCAGCGGACGGGCTGAAGGCGGCCATCGTGGATTATATGAAGAAGAACAATATCAAGCCGCCCGACTGGGTCAAGATCGAGGAGGAGCAGCCCGAGGCCTGCGATGTGTAAGGCACAGCTTGTGAGATGCGGCATGTTGCATGTGGTATGCTGCATGCAACATGAACGGCGCGCCACAGTCCATCCTTCCTCATTCCGCTTTTTTCTGCTCCATTTTTCTGTTTCATTTCATGTACCCGGCCAATCACGACACCGCTAGCAGACTTTCGAATAGCCGGAAGGGCGCCAAGAGAAGACAGGGTGAAGAGGAAAAAGAGGTGGGCTGGGGAGGCGCACGCTGCGCCCGGCCCGGGCCGGGCGAGCCCTCCAGAGCCGATCGGGTGGATCGGTCAGGCGGCGAGGGAGAGGGCCTCATTGAGGCCCATCTTGGTGAACGTCGATCCCTTCGCGATGCCGACCTCTACCGTGCTCTCGCCGTCGTCGGCGTTGGAGAGCGCCTTGACTGCAAGCTCGATCGCCTCCCTGAGGGTCAGGTCGTCCCTGTATCCTGACCTTAGAGTCTCGAGTGCCTTCTCGGAGTTCTTGCCGATGGCCATCGCCTTGCCGCTCAGCAGGAGCCCCCGCGGGTCGAGCTGGTAGAGCTGCTTCCCGGATCTGTCGCTGCCGACTATGAGCATCGCCGCACCCAGCGGCCGGATGCCGCCGTAGCGCGTGAACTCGTACATCAGTTTGCCCAGGCTGTTGACTATAGTCTTGACGTCCACAGGGTCCTCGAAGACCACCCTGTGCCTCTGGGCCTCCACCCTCGCTGCCTCGAGGAGGAGGTTGATGTCCCCCGTGAAGCCTGCTCCTGCTGTCCCGATATTCTCGTCGATCAGGTGGATCTTGTCGATGGGATCGAGAAGCGGGTCAGTGTCCTTTTGGCGCGCCACTATGACCGCAAAGTCCTTGCCGCGGACTCCGACGACCGGCGAGCCGTACTTGACCGCCTCGGACGCATACTCGACCATCAGAAGTCTGCCGTCCGGCGTGTACATCGGGATGCCGAACCTTGGATCGTAAGTTCCGTCTCTGGTCCCAATCATTACTGTGCACACCCCATCTCGTTCCATTTCAGACCTTTAGGAGTTATTGTCAGGACGATCACTCCGTTCCCTGATCCGGGGTCCCTCTCCATTGCCGCCTTGACAGCCTTCTCTGCGATTACGGCTGCCTCGTCGGTCGCCAGGCCGTCCTTGTACATGGACTCGAGCACACCGAGGGCGATCGGGGAACCCGAGCCGGAAGAGGTGAATTTCTCGTCCGTGACCGCCCCGCTTATGTCCGTCTCGTAGACGTTTGGCCCGGTCTGGTCTATGCCCGCCACGAGCATCTCGGTTATGTACGGGAGGTAGCTACGCATGCCGGTGTAGAGCATATTCGAGAGCAGCTTGGCTATCTCCTTGACGGTGAGGGGGAAGCCCCTGCTGAACTCCATCAGCTTTGCCTCGGCCTTCACTAGGTTGATCAGGTAGTTGGCGTCCGAGAGCTGACCGGCTATCGCGATAGCCTTGTTATCATCGATCGGGTAGATCTTCTTGCAGGCTTTCGAGCCGATCATCCCTCCCTTGCTCGCCCTCCTGTCTGAGGCGAGTACGACGCCGTCAGCACATTTAATGCCGATGATTGTGGTCAATGTGTTCACCTACGACCGATAAGGCAGGGCAGACCTTTATTGACGAAGTTCGGCCATACCAAGTCACATGGGCGCGGGGCAGCAGGTGCTCCGAGGCAGGCCGGCACCGCTCTGCAGAGGGGTACGCAGCAGGCACCCGATCAGTTGTCTTGCGGCCCCTTCACTTCATAGATGACATTGATTATCTTGACGAAGAGCCTCAGCGCGACCTCCCTCGCCCGGCCCTCCTCGTGCGGAGGGAAGGATATCAGTGAGACCTCGAGGAACCGATCCGTGAAGGAGGCCTGCACCTGTATCTCGCCGTCGTCGGTGACCCACTTGAGGTCGATCCCGTCCGGGTTGGGGGAGCTGCCGAGCCACCGCATACCCCTGAACCAGCGCCGTTTCAGTGCGGCGGAGGCGTCGGCTATATCGATCTCCTTCGGGAGGTACGAGTTCCCGATGACCACAAGGGAGCTCGGGTTGAGCGGGCCGCCTACGACCTCGACCCCCTTCCTGGTTATAGAGTAGCCGCCGTCCCCCCTGACTACGAGCCCGTCGTCGGTGAGCCGCCCAAGGCTCCTTGAGAGCTTTTCCTGATGGAGCTTGAGGCTCCTCTTAATCCCCTGGAAGCTGAAGCTGGTGTCGGAGCTGGAGGCGAGGAGGGCAAGTACCCTGCCGTCTACTTCGCCTAACTTCTGCTGGACAGCGTAGAGCACTCCGACATCGCCCTCCCGGGTCATCATATATTTCTTAGCATTATATCGTTAACAGTTATATTTAGGGTTTGTGTTGGAGGGACACGCCAATATATATCCTTCCGAGAAGGTAAAGGGGAAGGAGGGATTTAAAGTAAATGATCTTTCCTATCGTTCTGCCGTTCCCCAAGGAGCTGGGGAAGGGACCGGAGACCAACGCCTACCTATTCATGGAGGGGGGGCGGAACATTTTGATAGACACTGGCATCGACAGCGAAGCGAACCGGAGCCGGATACGAGAGGAGTTGCAGAGGCGCGGGGCATGGGGCCCCGACGCCATACTCCTGACCCACGGCCACCTAGACCACTCCGGCCTCGCAGCATACATCCAACGGGAGACGGGGTCAGAGATCTTCATTCACGAGTGGGACAGGCGGGCCCTAGAGGACTATAGCGGGTACACCACAGAGTGGTACGGCGACACATTCGAGCTGGCACTGGAAGGAGGGTTCGACGAGGGATCGCTGAGGGACGGTCTGGCCCAGCTCCTGACGGTGGCTAGGGTCATCGCTAGGCCGGAGAAGTTCAGGACGTTCAGGGAGCTGGAGCTGGGCAGCCTGAAGGCGATCGGCCTGCCAGGGCACACGGCAGGGAGCGTGGGTTACGCCTCGGGGGAGACGGTCTTCGCCGGGGACGCGGCGATTGAGCGGTCGACCAATGTCAGGGTCCTCAGGGACGAGTTTGCTTCACTCCAGAGGCTGAAGGTCTTCCGCAGGCTGTACGCCGGACACGGGAGGCCCCTCGAGCCGACCGATGTCGAGGCGCTGGAGACGCATTTCTTGAACAGGCTGGAGGGCGTCATGAGGGCTGCCTCAGGGGGCAGGACTCTGAAGGAGATCGTGGAGAGCCTCTACGGCGGCATGGACCTGTCCAGTCCGATCAGGCGGATGATACCGATACGTCAAGTGATCGCATATCTGCGGTATCTGGAGGAGGAGGGGCATGTGGTGAAGAGGGGGAGGCTCTGGGTCTCCTACAGGAGCAGCCTCTGAAGCGGGGCCGGCCGGAAGGTACGACAGGCAAAGTGAGGAAGGGACGGACAGGAGAGGAAAAAAAGGATAGGAAAGACATGCCCGCCGGGACCTCTGCCTTCAGGAGCGGGCCCGCCGGCGGTTCGATCGTGGCCTGGCAAGCACGGTACGGTTCAGGCCTAATTCAGCCCCTCACTATCTTCAGGACTGCAGGTACGACAAGTGAGGCCCCGACGCATGCTCCCAGGAGATACGCGCCCCAGGAGATCACGATGGCCTGGGGGAGCAGGGTTGCCAGGTAGTAGTAGGCCGGGAGAGCTACGGCGGCGAGGATAATTCCTCCCGCCCACATCCGGACGGCATAGCCTGCGAGGGCGGCCAAGAGGGCGGCAAAGACGAGGTAGAAGGAGGGGAGGTGGAGTGCGTAGCGGTCCCATAGTTCTAGGAGGCTCACGGAGCTCCTCCCGGCGAACTCGATCCAAGGCGCGGAGGTGGCGTATGCCGCCACCAGCCAGATGAGGAGCGACCCGGCGAAGAGTATAAAACTGGTGCGGTCACTGCTGATCAATTCCCGGAGGTCGTCCCTCCAGTTGAAGGCGAGGAGGATGGCCAAGGCGATGATGAATAGCAGCGCCACGGCAAAGAGCGACGACTGCGCACGGGCGTCGAAGACCTGTGATGTGGAGGCGATCGAACCCCCTTCCTTCACCGCGATGAAGTACTGCACATCGTTCGGCAGCGGCAGAAGGGGGATAAAGCCGCCGGGAGACTCGACCCAGGGGGAGCCGGGGAGACCGTACCTGTAGAAGACGGTGGTATTTGCCGGCAGGGGCTGCCCGCCCTCGGTGACGACCCTCAGCCCCGTATAGAAGTTGATCACCTCGGCCGTCGGCGTGGGCGGGGTCGGCAACTCACCCCTCCCCTTCAGGTTCTGATCGAGCCACGCCACAGCCGAACTGATCCAGCCGTCGGCGACGGAAAAGTGTCCATGGTTTGGAGCCAGTGCGATCGCCTTCTCAGACGGGATCAGCGAGTAGGTCTTGTTCACTGCCTCTAAGAAGAAGAACTCGTCATTCGTACCGACCAACATGAGTGTTGGGACCTCGAGCTGTTGGGCATAGGCGCGGCAGTCGAAGTACCTGATCAGGTCCAGGGCTTCGGGGTCGCTCGCCTTTACGCCCTGGGGGATGATAAAGTTGGCCAAGCTGCCCTCCTGTGCGATCTCGTCAAAGTATCCGCTGGCGACCACGGGGATGGCTGCCCGGACGCGGTCGTCGACCGCGGCCAGGATAAACGTGGTGACGCCCCCCATCGATGCGCCGGAGGCGGCGATGGCGCTCCCGTTGACGTAGGGGAGAGAGGAGAGGACCGTTATCGCCCTTGACGCAGCAAGGACGTTGTGGTAGTAGTAGGCGCTGTATGGGCCCTCGCTGAAGTTGACCGTGTTCTCGGGGCTTGAGCCGGGACCGGTCGACTGACCGCACCCCGGAGAGTCCATCATCATCACGGCGTAGCCCTTCGAGGCCACCTGGAGCCCGAAGGGCAGCATCTGACTGTATGACCCTCCTGTACCGTGCATCACGAGGATGCCGGGCAGGCCCTGAGACTCTGCTGACGGCTTCACTACGACCGCATGTATGGTGATGATCGAGCCGTTGAAGTAGTGACTGTTGAAGGTGATGTTATACTGCTCCAGCGGGACGCCGTCGACTGTATTCTCACCTATGTAGGCCACCTCGGCATCCAGCGGCGGGAAGGCGGGCGGAACGTCCCAGAAGCTCGTATTAAACGAGGAGACCAACGGTCTGGAGGGCGCCTGCCAGGCCCCATATGACAGGTATGCCGAGAATCCCAGCACCATTAATAGCAGGAGGAGCAGCTTCAAAACCCTGAGTTTCATTAGGCATCAGCCCGGGAGTACCTCTAACCATATATCTCTCCTCTATTTTAAACATTTTAAAGGGGAGAGCGCCCCTACCTAACAAAAGGTGTAACCGATGGACAACATTGACCTAAAGGTTCTGAAAATGCTGCAGGCTGATTCCAGGACGTCCTATACCGACCTCTCCAAGGCTGCGGGGATCTCGGAGACTGCGATAAGGCGGAGGATCAAGAAGCTTGTGGACGAAGGGATTATCAGGTTTACCGTGAATATCGAACCCGAGAAGATCGGCAAGATGGTCACGGCATTCGTGGGAGTCGATGTAGGGGGCGAAATGGGGCCGGTCGCAGGCTCTGAGCTGCTGCGCTGCAACCAGATAACCGAGCTCTATACGATAACCGGCGACTTTGACCTGCTGATGAAAGTCACGTGCGACGACGTCAAGGAGCTGGAGAAGGTCATAGAGTTCATAAGAGGGATGAGCTTTACCCAGAAGACAAAGACGTACGTTGTCCTTAAGAAGCTCAAGGAGACAGAACTACCGATTTGAGTGAAGGAGGAAGAAGAGTGGAGATAGACGATGTCGATATTACGATCCTGAGGGAGATCCAGGAAGACTTCAGGACAAGCTACAGGGATATGGCGAAGAAGCTTGACCTGTCAGTCGGAACCGTGCACAACCGCATAAAGAAGCTCACTGAGATGGGAGTCATCAGAAAGTTCACAGCGGTCCTCGATCCTGAGAAGCTCGGGTTTGAGCTGACGGCGATCATTCTGATGAAGGTCGAGGGCTCACACATCCTCGAGATCGAGGAGGCGCTGGGCAGGTACAGATCAGTGATCGCGGTCTACGACACGACGGGCGATTTTGATATCGTGATCATCTCAAAGTTTAGGACGAGGGAGGAACTGAACAACTTCATAAAAGAGATACTGAAGATGCAGCACGTGAAGAGCACGGTGACGAGCATAGCCCTGAACGTCGTCAAGGAGGACATGAAACTCAACATTTAGGATCCCCTGTCGGGGGCAGGCTTGGCAGGGCAGCAAGCTTACCCCGCCAGGAGGTCCGCCTTCTGCGTTGGGCGGGGAGGATTGCATGCTTCTACGCTTGGTCGGCTCGCAGTCGCTGGCCGAGTTCGTTGCAGATGTAAAAGGAAGAAAACGTTTGTTGTCATTCCCCTGCTAAACGGCGCAGGAGCGTGCATTACCGCATTACCACATTGCCGCATTGCCGCATTACCGGCTTACCAGATGCCTGAGCATCTCGTAGATAATCTCCTTCAGCTCCCGACGCATAAAGCCCGGGTCCTTGTTAGCCTTGATGGTGACGGAGATCATCCTCGGGGTGGAGTAGGTGATCTTCACAGAGTCCCTGAAGGCATCCTTCATGCACTCGAGGAGCAGGTTGGTCATGTCGCCGACCAAGGCCGACTTTCTGCGCTTTATCTCGAAGGAGAGGCTCTCCGCCAGCGGCAGGTCTACGGTCCCTATCTTCCTCACGGCGTCGTCAAGTATCTGTCCTACGAGGTTCTCCAGCTCCCAGAGGTCTATGGTAGACTGTTCCTTGGCCCCCTTGAAGACATAGGAGAGTATCGCTAGGGCTATCTTCTCGGATGTGGCGTAGAGCACCTTCTCTATCTCTAGACGGGATAGAGCGCCCTTTCTGCCATTAAATTGGATGTTAGGCAAGAAGAACTCTCCAAACCAATATTGCACAGGCTGGTTCAAAAGGTTTTCTCATGATGCCCGGGAGCAGTTGCCGCAGAGGGATACGGGGGAATGCTCGACCGAAGGCCCGTCCGGCCGCGGCTATCAAGGAGAGAGGGGGGCTGCTCTACCATGAACAGGGCGGGGAGGGCGGATCCGATTGTCACCGGCCGAGGATTATAAACCCAAAGGGATATCTGCCCAAAAGAGAGAGGTTAGCTGGAAATGCGGATGCACGCAGGATGAATCAGGCGACAAGGTCGGGGGGATGCAGCTGCCGAGGAAGATAGTGCCAAAGAACCGCAAGTCGGGGAAGATGTTCTTCAGTGCATCAGCCGTCTCCAGCAACATGGGCATAAAGGAGATAATGGAGATAGTCTTCACCAATGCCGACTCTTACAAGGAGATCGCCATCGTCATCCTCGATTGGATCAAGGTGAAGAGTGATCAGGAAGGGAGGGGCAAGCAGAGGTGGGTGACTACAGGCGAACTCTCCGGCTACATAAACGAGAGGCTGATGAAGAGGAGGAGGAGCGCGGCCTATGCCGTCCTGAAGAACTACCTCATACCGCTTGGGATACTTGAGTACAGACCCTCCGAGTCGAAGTACGTCCTCAGCAGGGACTTTGCGGGTGCGCTGAAGAGGCTTGCGGAGGCGTACACAAAATGGTCCGCATGATGATCGGTTGATCAAGCAACAAGCAGCTGGGGTCGCGCGCAGGCCTTCAGTGTCAGGGGCAGATATAATATAATATAATATTTATCTGCATTGGTTGAGATAGAGGGGGGAGGACCTCAAGATGCCGGAGAATCCGAGATGGGCAGGCACTGGCTCCAAATTCGCCCACCTCACCGCTGCCCACCCCTGCTTCGGGGAGAAGGCCCACTTCAAGGTGGCCAGGATACATCTGCCCGTCGCCCCGAGATGCAATATCCAGTGCAACTTCTGCACCCGGAAGATAGACAAGTGTGAGTACCGACCAGGCGTAGCCGCATCGATAATAGGGCACGAGGACGCGGTCAGACGGGTGGAGGCCATGCTGAGGAGCGACCCCAACCTTAAGGTCGTTGGGATAGCTGGCCCGGGCGACCCGCTGGAGAACGAGGAGACCTACAAGACCCTGGCAGCGATCCATGAGAGGTGGCCGGAACTTATCATGTGCATCGCGACTAACGGCCTGCTCGCCGCTGAGAGGGCCGGGGAGCTGGCGAGGCTCGGGGTGAGGACGGCCACTATAACGATCAACGCAATAGATCCGGCAGTCGGCGCAAAGATCTATGACTGGGTAAGGTACAAGGGGAAGCTGTACAGGGGGGAGGAGGCGGCGAGGTTACTCATCGAGAAGCAGCTGGAAGGCATCGAGGCCCTTGTGGCGAACGGCATAGTCGTCAGGGTGAATACGGTCCTCATACCCGAGGTCAATTTAGAGGAGGCACCAAAGATCGCGGAGGCGGCGGCCAAGAGGGGGGCCAGCCTGATGAACATCATCCCCCTCATACCCCTCCACAAGTTCGCGGGCGCGAGGGGACCAACCTGTGAGGAGCTGAACGCGGCGCGTTATGCCGCGGAGCAGTACATCCCCCAGTTCAGGCTCTGCAAGCAGTGCAGGGCGGATGCGTGCGGGGTGCCGGGGCTTGAGAAGGGAGAGCTGAGGAGGACGGAATACTTCCACGGCTGATCATTGTGCATTACGCTGCTCCAGCTGACCGCATACAGAGCCCTTGATGATCGAGCGTAGATCGCTGGCGTTCATATACCGATCCCTGCCCATGTGCTTAACCCTCAGGGAGGCGGATGTTGGCAGCAGGATTGAGGTGCTCCTGGTCACGGGGAGTTCGACCTCCCTCTCGGCCTTCTCAGCGGCGCTGGGGTGCGCCAGATCGATCCTCTCCCCGTTCGATGGGATCAGTATCTTGCCGGCGTACTGCTTCACGGACTCGGCAAGCTTCCTCAGCCCGCTCTCCTCGCCGTGCACCAAGATGAGCAGCCCCGGCTGGACCTTGGAGATGTAATTGCACAGCTCGTTGTGCATCGCATGGCTAGAGATGTCAAAATGAGACACCTTGCACTGGACCTTGATGTCGCAGGGCTCCTTGGCGAGCATGTCCCTGAGCCGGAACTCCCTCCGCCCCTCCAGCAGTTCGGCGGCGGCGGTGCCCTCGGCCATATGGCCGCAGAGCGCGATCATGTTCTTCGGGCTGGAGGCCATCCGACACATATGCCACACGCTCCAGCCTCCCCTGAGCATCGCAGACGGGGCAAGTATTATGCACGGACCGTCTTTGGTGTGGAGGCGCTTCCTCTCCGAGATGCTCCGGAAGAGCCTCAGGGCTTCCCATCTGAAGGGGTTTATGTTGTTGAAGAGGTATGCCCTCCGCACGCGGTCGTCCATGTAGATGAGGAACTGCTCGTAGACCCGCAGGGTGTCTATGGCCATGCCCTCGAGGTAGACGTCGACGTCGGGCAGCTTCTTCCAGCCGTCCTTCAGCGTCTTGAGCAGCTCCTGGGTCTTACCCACCGAGAAGACAGGCACTAGGACCTTGCCTCCCGATTCGAGCGTCATCCTTACACCCTCGAGGAAGTCCCTGGCTACATCCTCCCGCCCCTTCCGGTTCACGCCCGCGTAGGTGCCTTCGCAGATGAGGACGTCGGGATAGGCGAGGTCGTCAGTGCGCCAGTAGCGGAGGTGGTTAGAGGAGGTCCCGAGATCGCCCGAGAAGACGATGCGGTATCCGTTATGGGAGATCTCGGTCATGGTCGAGCCCAGGATGTGCCCGGCGTTGTGGAAGTTGACCTTTATCGAGTTCAGCTTGAAGACCTCGTGGTAGGTCGTCGGGACGACATACTTCACCAGCGCTTTGTGCATCTCCTTCGAGGACCAGAGCCGCTCTTCCCTGGGCCACTCCCGCTCCATTATCGAGAGCTCGTCCTGCCAGAGGATATTGGCGAGCGCGAGTGTCGGGAGGGTCATGAACAGCTTCCCCTTGAAGCCCTGACGTATCAGGTAGGGGATCGCGGCGGTATGGTCGAGGTGGGCGTGAGAGACGAACGCGGCGTCGAGCTGATCCAGCCTGACGCTTCCAAAGTCGGGCAGGGCAGCTGTCCCCTGCATCGCCGGATTGACCCCGCAGTCTAGGAGGAGGTGGTGCTGGTTGATGCTGAGGTAGAGGCAGGTCCTTCCTACCTCCATCCCACCCCCTAGAATCTTAATCTGGGGCATTCAATAAACCTCAAATGGAAGGCTGTTTAGAGCTAGACGACTCGACATTCTTAAAGGTTTTTATTGAGCAATATCGATATCCGGTAGGAGAGGCGGGATATTTATCCCGGATACACTCTAGTATGTTGGAGGCACCTCCGATGCGCGCCATCAGAGCACTGGCCACGGATATTGACGGGACTATAACGGACACCGGCAGCAGGATCTGCATAGAGGCGATTGAGGCGATAAGGGATCTGGAGGACCATGGGATCAGGGTAATCATATGCTCGGGGAACGCGCTCTGTGCGCTCAAGTCGCTCGCCATCTTCCTAGGCTGCTCCGGCCCCATAGTTGCTGAGAATGGCGGCGTTGTTGAATACAAGGGCAGGATAATGCGGCTAGGCGACAAGGAATATGCCTCGGCAGCGATCCGGGAGCTCAGGAGCGCTTTCGGGGCTGACCTGAAGGAGGTCTGGTCGAACCCCTACAGGCTGGTCGACGCCGCCGTGAAGCGGAACATCGAGTTCGAGAGGGTAAAGGAGGTCGTCGGCAGGCTCAAGGGAACTAAAGTCATCGACAGCGGCTTTGCGTACCACGTTATGGATGAGAGGGTCAACAAGGGCGCGGGGCTGATCGAGGCCGCGAGGTGGATCGGTCTGGATCCGGGCTCTGTGGCCGGTGTCGGCGACAGTTCGACAGACCTCGAGCTGCTCCGGGAGGCGGGTTTCAAGGCGGTGGTGGCTAACGGTGACCCGCTCATTAAAGAGATGGCAGACTACGTGGCCAGGGAGCCCTTCGGGTACGGTTTCGCCGAGATAGCCAAGCATGTCCTGTCCCTAAGGTCCTGACGGCGTGCCGCCTAAGCGCTGCCATGAGCCCATAGCCCTTGGGGGGATCGGTTTGCATGGCAGGCAGAAAGAAAGAACGAAAGAACGAAAGACTGAGACGGATGGAGGTCTGCGGGGAGAGGGATCACAGTGGTAGAAGAGGATACGGTGAGAGGTCTCTTTGAGACCTATGACAGAATAGCCCGCGAGTTCCATCTCACCAGGAGGAGGGCATGGCCGAGCATATTGGAGCTGAGAGATTGCAAGGGGAAGCTCTTCCTTGATCTGGGCGCGGGAACCGGCCGCAATTCGAGGCATTTGCTCGGGGAGGGGGGCGAAGTGATAGCGGCGGACATCTCGGCAGGGATGCTGAGAGTCTTGAGAGAGAGCGCCCCAGACAGGCTGGAGAGGGTAAGCCCTGTCAGGTGCAGTGCGCTCAGCCTCCCTTTCAGGGGGGGCGTCTTTGACGGCGTTGCGTTCATCGCGGCCATTCATCACATCCCTAAAAGAGAGGGGAGGGAGCTTGCGCTGAGGGAGGTCTCCCGCGTCATGAAGAAGGGGGGCAGGGCCGTTATTACCGCATGGTCCATAGATCAGCCAAGGTTTGCAGGGCTTTCGAGGGAGGGGAGGGCCCCTGAAGCTGCAGGCGAGGCAGGCAACTTCTACATCCGGTGGAGGAAGGAGGCCCTCTTCTACCACCTCTATGCGCCTGAGGAGCTCAAGGAGGAGGTCGAGGGGGCTGGCGCTGGGCTGAGCATTGTTAAAGCCTTCGGTGAGAGGGTCTCCCGGAGGGTTGCCCACGGCGATCGAGGGAAGCCGGAGAACTGGGTCGTGGTGGCGGTAAAAACCGGATAGCGCCAGACCTGCCCCCCAAATATCTGCCATATCCTCAGCAGTTTTATGGCCCACCATAGCTTTATGCGGGAGGGGGCTCTAAGCGGGATACAGGAAGGTGACTCATGTGGCCGGAGCCAGTACGCCCCCTATCCCGGGGGAGAAGGAGAAGAGGGAGATGGAGAGGGAGATGGAGATGGAGAAGAAGGCGGCCCGGGCCATCATTGAGAGGCTCAGGGGCTCGCGCCTGAGCAGGAAGGAGTTCACTAGACTAAAGTACTGTGTCTCCCGCGAGAAGGGGCTCCGGAGGGTGCTGAAGGATCATGAGATACTAGCATACCTCAGGCAGGAGGAAGGGGATCTGGCAGCCTTCCTCAGGCGGAAGGCGGTCAGGGGCGCCTCCGGGGTCTACATCGTGGCAGTCATGACGAAGCCCCGAAGGTGCCCCAGGGAGAGGCCCTGCATCTACTGCCCGGGGGGCGTCGACTATGGCACCCCGCAGAGTTACCTGGGGAAGGAGCCAGCGCTCATGAGGGGCCTCCAGACCGGTTTCGATCCATACCTCCAGGTCATGTACAGGCTGGATCAGTATGCCGCGCTCGGCCACAGCCCCTCTAAGGTACAGCTCATAATAATGGGGGGGACGTTCCCGGCCGCCGAGCTGGACTACCAGGAGTGGTTCGTCACCCGGTGCCTCGAGGCGATGAACCACTACCCGCGGAGCCGGCCCGGCGGGTGGACTTACCTCGAGGACGCCCAGAGGAGGAACGAGAGGAGCAGGGTTAAGTGCATTGGTATAACGATGGAGACCAGGCCGGACTGGGCAGGGGTCCCCCAGACGGACCGGATGCTGAGGCTCGGCGCCACCCTCGTCGAGCTGGGCGTCCAGACGACCGACGACCAGATACTGAGGAGGATAAGGGGGCATGGTGTAGAGGATGTGGTGAGGGCCACCAGGGTACTCCGGGACAGCGGGCTAAAGGTCGGATACCACATCATGCCCGGCCTCCCCGGAAGCGACAGGAGCAGGGATCTGGAAGTCCTGAGGACAATCTTCAGCGACCCGCGGTTCAGGCCAGACTACCTGAAGATTTACCCGACGCTGGTGATCAGGGGGACGCCCCTCTACGATTCCTGGAGGGCAGGTGGGTATGAGGCCCTGTCCAGCGAGGAGGCAGCGGATCTCCTAGTCAGGGCGCACCAGCACTTCCCCAGCTGGGTAAGGGTCTCCAGGATACAGAGGGACGTCCCTGCCGATATAATAGAGGGGGGAGTGAAGAAGAGCAACCTGCGTGAGATAGTCGAGGGCAGGCTCAGGTCTGCCGGGCTGAGGTGCAGCTGCATCAGGTGCAGGGAGGTGGGGCTCGCGCTAACGAGGGGGGAGGTCTGGGATCTGGACGGGGTGAGCATCGATCTGCATGTGGAGACCTATGAAGCGGGCGGCGGTATCGAGAAGTTTATATCTGCAGAAGACGGCAGACGCAACCTCCTGATAGGTTTTCTCAGGCTGCGCATACCTTCGGAACAGGCACACCGCCGGGAGGTAGAGGGGGCCGGGGTTGTAAGGGAACTCCATGTCTACGGCCAGCAGGTACCTGTCGGTGAGAAGGCACCCACGCCTTCCGGCTTTCAGCACCGCGGCTGGGGGTCTGCCCTCCTGAGCCGCGCAGAGGAGGTGGTCTCGGGATACGGTCTCAGGAGGATCGCCGTCCTGCCCGGCGTCGGGGTCAGGCCCTACTACAGGCGCAGGGGATACCGGAAGAGGGGGCCTTTCATGGTAAAGGATCTTGAGGCTTGAGCTTTGAGCCTTGAGCCCGCCCATCATGCTATAATGCGCCTGCAGCCCAGGCGAGGCTCCTGAGCGAGGCTTCCGCAACCCGGACCCGCTCCCAGACACCCTCTCCCGAGACCGTTGTCCCCCTGACGGGCAACCGCCCTGCGCCGTGTATGCCTCCCTGACCGGAGGGGACGACAAGACCTTTTATGGCAGCGAACTCGGAGGCCCAGCACTCGGCCGCCCTCTGGGCGTTGTACCCGCCTCCCCCGAGGAGGACCAGCTTCGCGCCGATCCTGTGAGAAGCCTCGTGGACCATCCTGACGACCGAGGTGCACCCCTCCACAGAGTAGCGGAGCCTGGTCAGGGGGTCGCCTTCTAGGCCATCTGCGCCGCACTGCATTAGGATGAACTCCGGGGCGTACATCTCGAGGGCGGGGATTATGAACCCCTCCGCTACATGGATCAGGACATCGTCGCCGGAGCCGGGCGGCAGCGGGACGTTTAACTTGTACCCCCTGCCCTCGCCGCCGCCGGTCTCATAGACGTCACCGGTGCCGGGGAAGAGGGTCCTGCCGTCTTGGTGGATGTCTACGGTCAGCAGCCCCGGGTCGCTGTAAAAGCCGTAAACGACGCCATCGCCGTGGTGAGCGTCTATGTCGATATAGGCTACCCGCCTGTGGCTGCGCCTCAGCCAGGCTATACCTATACTGCAGTCGTTCATGATGCAGAAGCCGGATGCGGCATCCCGCCTGGCATGGTGAAGTCCCCCCGCGAAGTTGGCCGCGTGGTCGAATTCTCCCGATTCTACGAGCTCGATCGCCTTGAGGGTCGCACCGACTATAGCCAGCGATGCCTCGAAACAACCCTTGAAGGCCGGCGTATCGCCTGCGTCCAACAGCCCCTCGCCCGATTCAGACGCCTCCCTTATGTAGGAGAGGTACTCCTGCGTGTGGAAGAGGGCAGCTTCGCTGGCGGTGGCCTTCCTTGGCACCACCACCTCGCCCTCCTGCAGGATACTCCCCGATAGGAGGATCTGCTTGCAGAGGAGCGGCCTCTCGGGCCGGAGGGGGTGACGTCTTCCGAAATCGTAGCTCAATAATTCATCGCCATAAATGTATGCGATCCTCTCCGAGGCACACATGATAAAATTGATTGGACAGGTTCTATATATCCTCAGACTGCCGAGCCGTCGCCCTGAAGAGTGGCCGCAGCGCAGAGGGTTGGGAGTGGATCATGCAAGCAGGACGGGTCGTCTGCGGGCATGGGGAATGGTCTGAGCGGGCGGTCTCGGAACGGCACACCGAAGGATCTGATCACGCTGCAGTAAGCAACGATTACGCATGACCATTGGACAACACGTTTTTATACATTATTCAAAAGTGTTATCTGTGAAGTGTTCACGTTGATGGCTGAAGAGGCAATACCCGATCTCTCGGCTGTGAAGTCAGGCTTCATGGCCGATCTCATCGGCGGGGGGAAGGTGACCAAGAGGGTCATCCTCTCGGAGGCGGTCGTCAACTCCATCAGGAGAGCGGCTGAGAGCGGCGACATCATCGGGCTCGAGGAGCTGGACAAACTCAAGGGGATCGCTGAGCAGGTAGGGGTCGAGATATCACTCAAAGAAGAGCAGAGGAGGTTCGACGATCCGGACGAGGCCGTGCTGAGGCTGGCCCATGAGGGGGGGCACTGCCTGGTCACTTCGAGCGAGCGGCTCGCCCGCATCGCCAACTCGATCTCGATCTGCGTCCTGAAAGGGAGGACCAAGCTCTCGGAGCAGCCCCTCTATACCAAGTACCTGAGGGACGATCTGATGTCGCTCCATCTGAAGGAGGACCTGCCCCCCCGGGGCAAGGCCGGCTGCCCGGGGAGCTGGCGCCTTGTCGATCTCTCGGATGAGCCCATGAAGAGGGAGGAGCTGGACAGGATAGTCCGAGACATACTCGAGAGGACGGAAGCGGGCGAAGGCTTCTTGGAGGTGAAGCGCGAGGGATCGAATATCGCGATGCTGGGAAACAACCGGATTATCATCACCTTCCCGCCCTTCTCCGACAGGCTCGAGGTCACCATTACGCGGAAGCTAACGGAGCTCGAGCTGGAGCAGTACAGCATGGATGAGAGGCTGATAGACCGCTTCAGCGAGAGGGCAGAGGGTGTGGCGATAGCAGGGGCGCCGGGGATGGGCAAGACGACATTCGCCCAAGCCCTCGCGAAGTTCTACCTCAGGCGCAACAAGATCATCAAGACGATCGAGTCCCCGAGGGACCTCCGCCTCCCGCCCACGGCGACCCAGTATTCCAAGACGAGGTCGTCGTCCGAGGAGCTCCACGACGTGCTTCTGCTCAGTCGTCCGGATTATACCTTCTTCGACGAGATGCGGGACACGGAGGACTTTCGGATCTTCACAGATCTTAGGCTTGCAGGGGTAGGGATGGTCGGGGTCATCCATGCCGCCACGCCCATAGACGCGATCCAGCGGTTCATAGGCCGGGTCGAGCTGGGCGTGATCCCATCGATCATCGACACGGTGGTGTTCATCAATAAGGGGGATGTCGAGAAGGTCTACGGCCTCGAGACGAGCGTGAAGATACCGCACGGGCTGACGGAGTCCGACCTGGCAAGGCCTGTCGTCCTGGTAAGGAACTACTCGACGGGGGACGTGGAGTACGAGATCTATGTCTTCGGCGAGAGGACCTTTGTGGTGCCGGTGAAGGGGAAGAAGGAGAGGCCCAAGGACCAGATGATGAGGGCCATGGTCGACCGCATCCTGGGCAAGTATGTGCCTACAGATGGCCTGGGCTTTGAGCTCTGCGGGCGGGAACTCATAGTAAGTGTGCCGCCGGAGAGGCTCCCGGTAGTGATGAAGCGGACCAGCAAGAAGCTGAAGCGGCTGGAGGATAAACTCGGCGTCAAGGTCACGCTAAAGCCCGCGGTCTGACAGGGTTCGGTCTGAGCGGAACGGCGGCAGGTGTGCAGCGGTATGCCAGGAGTGGGGCCCGAGGCGGCGGCAAAGCTTGAGGCGCTGAGGGGCTGGTTCAGGGAGAGGCAGAGGGAGGGGGGGAGGGTCCTCATCGCCTTCTCCGGCGGTGTGGACAGTACGCTGGTAGCGGCGGTAGCAAGGTCGGCTCTGGGGGGGCAGGCTACCGCAGTAACGGTCAAGTCAGAGTTCATAGGCAGGAGGGAGATCGCTGAGGCGGTCTCGGTCGCTATGGGCATAGGGATCGAGCACAAGATTGTGGAGATCTCGGTCAGCGACCTGGGGGCAGGGGGGCCGAGATGCTACCTCTGCAAGAAGCGCATGATGGCGAGGCTGAGGGAGGTGGCTGAGGAGGAGGGCTATGGGACGCTGGCTGACGGGACGAACCTCGACGACCTCTCCGCAGCCAGACCAGGCCTGAAGGCATTGGGAGAGGAGGGGGTCCGGAGCCCGCTAGCCGAGCTGGGCATTGGCAGGAGGATCGTCATGGAGATCTCCGAGAGCCTAGGGCTTGATCATGACAAGCCGGCCTATGCATGCCTCGCCACCAGGTTCCCGGAGGGGCACAGGATCACGACGGAGGAGCTGGCCGCCGTTGAGAGGGCAGAGGACCTGATCAGGGGGATGGGTTTCAGGCAGGTGCGGGTCAGGGTGCACGGGAAGCTGGCCCGGATAGAGGTCGGGAAGGCCGAGCTGCGGAGGGTTATGGAGGAGGGGATCTGCGAGAGGATAGCCGAGGGACTGAAGGGGATCGGTTTTCTTTATGTAACCCTCGACCTCGAGGGTTACAGGCCGGGGAGCATGGACGGCGAGCGGCAGGGATCAGGCTGATCACGGCCCTGGCTCACCCTCTCCCCCATCCGGCTCCTGCCTTTTACTGCACCTGCTATTCAGGCCAGCCCCTGGCGGCGCGCCAGCTTCTTGCTGGCTACCGCTACAACTACCGAGAGGGAAGAGATCAGGATCACGGGCGCCGCGGCGCCGCGGCTCGCTGTGAAGCGCTCTTCGGTCCTCGAGGTCGATAGGACGATCTCTTCGCTTGGGAGTATGGAGGGGGGCAGGCAGAAGCAGACCTCCCCGGCCCTTCCAGTGACCGCCGAGGCAGACCACGACCCGGTCCGGAGCAGCACAGCCTCGCCGGGAACCGGGGAGCCGCCGGCGTCCAGCACAAGGCACACCACTCTGGTGGGGAGGAGGAGCTGGGCGTCCTTAACCGTTACGCCGATCCTGTGGGGAGGTGAGACGGTTATGACCTGCGGGGACGAGTTATGGATGATCAGGTAGTTGGAGCCACCGCATGACACGCTGTATACGCCGTGGGGCGCGTCCTTCAGGACGGCTCTGCCGGAAGGGTCCGTAAGGAGGTCGTAACTGTGCCCGCTCGAGGCAGGAGCGGCAGGGGGCGCCCTTATCAGGGTTATCCGCTCGCCGGGCAGCGGTTTCCCGGAATGATCCCTGATGCAGATGCAGAGGGGGGAGGCGGGAACCTTGAGGACCAACGCCATCTTGGACGTCATGTTCAGGGTGAGGGAGCAGACATCCTCTGACCTGATCCGTACTTGGAGCGCATGCTGCCCCTCAGGGACGGGGCCGCCCCAAGGCTTTATGGGGGTCCCATTGACGGCCACCTCAAGCTCATCACCGTCTAGCGGGCTGCCGGATGCGGAGAGCAGGCGCAGATCCAGACGGTAGAAGCGGACCACGGGCAATCCGGGATGGAGGGCATAACGGTTCCCCTCCACCTCGATCTCCACCTGCCCCTGCGCAGGCAGCGGGAGGAGGCCGCCCTCGGCGGCGTGCCAGACCCCTCCGATCAGGGCAGAGCAGTTGGCAGCAGAATCGTCGAGGAGGACCAGCAGTCGGGAGGGGGGAGGGGGATCGACCATATGCGAGGATGCGGGGAGGGAGGGGGGCGGCAGCGGCGCTGGAGCTGGCATCAGCACAGGCAGCAGAAAGATCAGGGCAAGCGGCAGGTGCGGGCGCAGGCGCCTCAAGGGGATCCCCCATTAGAGGGGGGCTTAATAAGCCGTCAGCATTCCGTCCCCAGTTCCAGATCCCCCTCTCTCCAAGTAAACTTTAGCCTGGATCTCCCCTTGTCGAGCCCGCTCTGGAAGATATAGCCGACAATCAGTGGGAGCCCGATCGTCACCTCGACGTACGCCACCGCGCGGGTGGCCTTCTTCGAGACCTTGCCCCAAGATTTCGCCTCGTCGAGGGTGCTGCCGGTCAGTCCTCCCCAGTGCGGGGGGTCCTGGGTGAGCTGGAAGGCGTAGGCGTGCCCCTTCGTATAGTCGAGCATCACAGCGGCATCGTTTATATAGTTCTTCGGTACCCCACCGCCGAGGTAGATCGAGCCCGTCTTCACCGACTTGAGGACTATCTGGGCGATCTCATAGTTGTCCTTCATGACATCGATCGTGAATGCGGGGAGGTTGTTCTCTTTTGCCCACCTGTAGTAGCCGGCCAGGCCGATGCCGATAGAGCTGTCGGCTATAGCCGGGCAGAAGACGGGTATGCCGTACCGGTAGGCATTGTAGAGGATGGAGTCCTCATCCTTCAGCGTTGAGCCCATCAGATACGTGAACTCTCTAGTCGAGTACTTTCTGGGTTCGAGTGAGCCCGAGAGCTCGGCGATCTTATCGTCGCATGCCACGAACCCGATCTCGTCGACGTATGTGTCGTAGATGCGATCGATATAGGCGTCGTGGAGGTATGCGTCGTCGATGTTGGGTGTGCCCTTGTAGTGCCTGTAGCCCAAAGCGGTGTAATAGTCCTGATACAGGATGGCGCCGGTCGAGACTATCGTGTCGACTATGCCCCTCTTGACCATGTCGCTGATGACTTTCCGGAGGCCGCCTGCGATCAGTGCGCCAGAGAGGCCGAGCATGACCGTGGGCCGATCCTTGTCGGCCAGCATATTCTTGTAGACCGAGGCACACTCGGCGATCATCCGTGACTGGATGCTGCAGTCTTTCCAAGACTCGACCAGATCCTTGATCGTTACCGTCTTCTCGAGGTCGACAGGGATGACTGGATCCCTCAGGAGGGCTGCCCGCTCTTTCTTTACTTTGGGGCTCAGCTCTATCGTATCGGACTTTTGCTTGAAGAATTTGAATTCGGCCACCCTATGGCACCTTTTATAGAATCGAGTGCGTCTGGATTTAAACGTTATCGGGGGAGGGCCCCGACTCAGGCAACCGCGTCGTGCTAGCCTGCGATGGCCGGCATACCAAGAAAGGGGTGGAGACGGCAGGGGAGGCGCGCTGATGGAGGGTCTCCGGATCAAGAGTTAACTATTAGTACCCCGACGAGATACCGACACTATGAAGAGTGGTGCGATGCAGTCCAGCATAACAGTCTCATCACCGGCCACCATCGCCAACCTTGGTCCCGGTTATGATATCATAGGTATGGCCCTTGAGAACCCCAGGGACATCCTTGAGGTGAGGATAGCCGAAGGAGGCAAGGATAGCATCGATGTCACAGGTGTCGGGAGCGCCACCGTCTCGTCCGGCAGGAACGCGAGTGCTGTGGCGGGAAGGGCGGTTCTCACGGCGGCAGGGGCGGAAGGGTATTCGCTGAGGATGTCGCTGAAGAAGGGGGTCCCACCGAGGATGGGGATGGGCAGCTCAGGCGCCTCCTCGGCAGCAGGAGCGTTTGCGGTAAATGAGCTCTTGGGGAGGCCGCTCGGCGATATGGATCTCCTGCGCTGTGCAATGGAGGGCGAGAGGGCAGCGTGCGGCTCGGCCCACGCAGACAATGTTGCTCCCGCGCTCTTCGGCGGGGTGACTGTACTCCTCGGCTACGAACCCCTCTCGCTGTACAGGCTGGATCCCCTCGAGCTAGAGGTGGCGGTTGTGAGCCCGGAGCTGGAGCTCGGCGACGAGAAGACCAGGGCGGCGAGGGAAGTCCTCCCTCCGAGCGTCCCACTCGCCACCGTCGTGGGGCAGATGGGATCCTTTGCATCACTCGTCATAGGCATCCTTAGGAAGGATGCAGAGCTGATAGGAAGGGGCGTATCCGGGGATGCAATAGTCGAGCCCGCGAGGTCAAAGCTGATCCCGGGGTTCTACGACGTGAAGAGAGCGGCCATCAGCTCAGGCGCCTACGGCTGCTCGATAAGCGGGGCTGGCCCATCAATGTTTGCTCTCTGCCCGGCAGGCCGGGGAGAGGTGGTCGCCGAGGCCATGGTCTCAAAGTTCGCGGACAGCGGCATCATTTCAAAGTCGATTGTAGTCGCCTGCGGCAGGGAGGGGACGATCGTTGTTTAAGCTCTCGTGCCTCGGCTGCAGGAAGGAGTACGATCCGGATGAGATCCTGTACACCTGCCCTGCCTGCGGCTCGCTTCTGGAGGTCGTGATGGCCCTCCCCAGGGTCTCGCTCGCGGAGATGTCCGGGAGGCCCTTCGGGGTCTGGCGCTACAGGGAGTTCCTGCCGATAGACGAGGGGGCCGAGATCGTATCTCTGGATGAGGGGGGCACCCCCCTCTACAGGTGCAACAGGCTTGCAAAATGGGTAGGCGTGCGGAACCTTTACATCAAGTATGAGGGGGCCAACCCGACAGGCAGCTTCAAGGACAGAGGCATGACCATGGGGGTCACAAAGGCGAAGAGCCTGGGGTCAAGAGCCGTCGCCTGTGCCTCTACGGGGAACACCTCGGCTTCGCTCTCGGCCTATGCCGCGAGGGCGGGGATAACCTGTTATGTCATACTCCCGGCAGGCAAGGTGGCGATGGGCAAGCTTGCGCAGGCGCTGATGCACGGCGCCAGGGTGATCTCCGTGAAGGGCAACTTTGACGAGGCGCTGAAGCTCGTCCTCGACATCTCCACCGCGATGGGCATCTACCTCCTGAACAGCGTCAACCCTTGGCGGCTTGAAGGTCAGAAGACCCTCGCGTTCGAGGTCATCGACCAGCTCGGCCATGTCCCTGAGATCGTCGCGGTGCCGATGGGTAACTGCGGGAACATCTCCGCCATATGGAAAGGGTTCAGCGAGTTCAGGGAGGGGGGAGTGACCGACGAGCTGCCGCGGATGTACGGGGTACAGGCTGCGGGCGCATCTCCGGTGGTCAATATGCTGAGGTCAGGCAGGGATGCCCTGGAGCCGGTCAGGGCGCCGGAGACCGTTGCGACGGCGATAAGGATCGGGAATCCGATCAACTGGCCGAAGGCGGTGAGAGCGATAAGGGAGTCAGACGGCCTCTACGACTCCGTGACAGATGACGAGATTGTGGAAGCCCAGCGGGCAATAGCGTACATGGAGGGGGTCGGCGTCGAGCCGGCCAGCGCGGCCTCGATCGCAGGGGTAAGGAAGGCAGTTGCTGCAGGCAGTATCGACCGAGACGGCGAGGTAGTCTGCGTCTGCACAGGGCACCTTTTGAAGGACCCGGAGGAGGTCATAGCGGTCTGCGGGAGGCCCATAGAGGTTCCGCCGGATCTAAAGGCGGTCTCGGAACTGATAGCGCCTAAGGAACCGGCATAACTCATCCCGATCGTGTGAGGGGTAGCGGAGTTGGCCCGCGGATCGGCGAGTTAGGTTTTTTCCATGCTGCGCGCATCAGTGGTCTCGAAAGGCTTTAGGATCCTAGAGAGGATATCGGTCCTCGTGATTATGCCGATGGGTTTGCCCTGAGGGCTGAGGACGACGAGCCGCCCCATGCTCGATCTGCGCATCCTTTCCATCGCCTCGAGTATGTCATCGTCGCTGCTGATTGTGACGGGCCTCCGGCTGATCGCCTCGCCGACGTTCATCTCGAACTTCTTCTCGCTCATGCACCGGGCAATGTCCGACGAGGTTATCACACCTACCAGGTTGTCGCCGCTGACCACCGGTGCTGCCCTTATGAACTCCTTGTAGAGAACCCCCGCGGCCTCCGGGAGGGGCAGGTCGGAGGGGACTGTGACCAGCCTCTTGGACATTACATTCTGGACCTTCTCCTTAGGTATACTGATCAGTGTGATGACGTCGAGTAGGATCTCGCCATGCATATCGTCTCTGCCCTTTATCTCGCCCTCGATGATCATCCTGCCAGAGGGGGTCGGCCCTATCACTATGCCGTCACCTATGTCAAGCTTCGAGAGGTTCCCGACGACCTTCAGGATCGCCTGACAGAAGTCCGGGCTGAAGACGCTCTTGAAGAGTATATCAGTGACGGTGATATCGGTCTTGTCCCCCCTCTTAGTGTAGACCGGGACTGAGAGGGATCTGAGGTTCTTCGGGACATTGAAGCTCTCGTACGCCTTGCTTGTCGGGAGGTAGCCTCCCTTTGGGCCGGGTATGGCGTCGATGAGCCCGAGGGTCCTTAATACGGGCATGATATTCCTGACAGTGCCTTCGTCCCTTGCAATCCTGTTTGCTATTTCTCTGCTCTTTACGAGGGTCCGCTTCTTATCGTAGAGCTCGAGCAGGGCGATCATTATCTCTTTCTGCGGAGCTGAGAGCAAGAGAATCGTGTGACCCCCGGGATTACGATTAATTATAAGATTATAAATAATTATCATTATCCACGATTTTATCTGTTTCGGCGCATGCCAAGCCCTGCGAGCCGGTTTGTCGCGCCGGTCTCAGCGGATGCCTCTAAAGAGGTAGTCCGTGGCGATCTCTGCAGGCCTAAAGAGCGTGTAGGCGGGTCCCAAGCGGCGGCGGAGGTCGTGCTGGATCTTGGCTTTTATCATGCCAAACTTGAGCTTTGTCAGGGAGAATTCCGACCGGTAGATCAGCGTGTGCTTCACCACGCCGTGAGTCTCTTTTATTAAATCGCCGGTCATCATCAAAGGCTTCACCCTCTCGTAGAGCCTGGTCCCGGGGATCGGGTAGGGAACCGTGAAGGAGAGGTAGTCAAACGAGAACGAGGAGGCAAACCTTATCGTATCGAGCATAGTCTCGCTCGTCTCGCCCGGATAGCCCAGTATGAAGAAGGAGCCGACCTTCATGCCGGCCGCCTGGGCTGTGTGCACCGCCCGCCTGGCCTGATCAGTGTTGAGCCGCTTCCGCATGAGCCTCAGGATCTCGTTGTTGCCCGACTCGAGACCGAAGAAGACGCGGTAGCAGCCAGCCTTTTTCATCTCCCGAGCCAGCTCATCGTCCAGGAGATCTGCGCGGCAGAGGCACTCCCACCGCAGATCCAGACGGCGGCCAACGATCTCGCGTGCGATCGCGAGCCCCACCTTCTTGTTGAGAGGAAAGATGTCATCACCGATCCAGATCCGGTCGTACCCAAGCGAGGAGATCTCCTCCATCTCATCAACTATGTTCGGTGCCGACCTCGTCCTGTACGTATTCCCGAAGACCGGCCGGCTGCAGAACTCACAGTCGAAGGGGCACCCCCTCGAGGTCACCATGGAGGTGATAGTATAGCCGTGGTGCTTGGTGAAGTACTCCTTGTAGGACCGGTGGTCGTAGAGGTCCCTCGCTGGAAAGGGGAGGGAGTCGAGATCGTGCGCCTGCCCGCGTGGTCGGGTAAAAGTGAGTCTCCCGGCGCCGTTGAGGTAAGCTACCCCGCTTACGTAAGGCCCGCGATCCGAGTCTAGAGACCTAAGCAGGTCGAGGACCGTCTCCTCCCCCTCGCCG
This sequence comes from Candidatus Methanomethylicaceae archaeon GD_Cm_T35_P0_bin.15, assembly GCA_038801785.1. Taxonomy (GTDB): domain Archaea; phylum Thermoproteota; class Methanomethylicia; order Methanomethylicales; family Methanomethylicaceae; genus JAULTD01. The sequence continues at coordinate 74,575 of JAULTD010000004.1, read as the reverse complement.
ATTACGGCGAGGTCGAAGGTACCAAGGAACTCCTCCGGGCTGACGGTCGGCAGCGGCCCGCCGCATATCAGGAGCGTGCAGCTGTCCCTGAGCCGCCGGGCGAGCCTCAGTGCAGAATCCTTCATCCCCGACATCGAGTATATGCCGAGAACGCGGGGCTTCATGATCCTCACCCTACGAACTGCCTCCTCCTCGGTCAGAAAGGTGCAGTCCACTATCGCGACGGAGTAGCCGCGATCCCTCACGTATGAGGCTATGTAGCCCACCCCCAGCGGCGGGTATTTGAAGATCGAATCGTCGTCGTTGAAGTAGGGGTAAACGAGGAGAAGGTCAACCATCTTCCCGCCCCCCGAACCCCACTTCGTAGGAGAACATGGTGCGACCTTCCACGATGTAATCCAATCCGCTCCATGAGACGCGCTTGTTCATCTCCAGGCCCCTGTAGAGGCGGGCGCCGTCTATCCGCCTGAGAGAGAAACCCACAGCACCGTCCGGGCTGGAGAGGGATGCTTCCTCGGCTTTCACCTCGGTCCAGCCCCCGATCCCCTTGTTGCGGAGGGAGAGACCGGTGGCATCCCTGTACACGGAGAAGAAGGATGCCCCCTGCTCGTTGAGAAGGGCTACCGAGCGGCGCCCTTCGCGCTCCAGACCGTTGAAATCGGCCTCCACGCGTAGCGATCGGGGGGAGAGGTGGTAATCTATAGCTATCTGGCCTTTGAGTTCACCCTTCATGAAATGGGTATTGAAACCGAGGGCGCCTGACAGCGCCATAGCCATCCCCAAGGCCGGTCTCAGTCCGCTGTGTTCGTAGGCCCTCACGAAAGCCTTGTCGAGGTACGGGTAGGTCTTCCCGCGGATGAGGGGCCCCTTCCAGATCTTTTTGCATTGAACCGTGTCCATCAGGAAGGTTTTTCTGAGGATCAGACGGCCCCCATCGTTATTGACCGCACACTCGGCAGTCCTCGAGAAGTATGGCTCACTGTAGAACGCCACTGGCGAGCCGAAGCCCATCCCCCCTTCCACCAGCTCGCGCCCGTGCCACACGGCAAGGACGCCTTTCTGAAGTGGGGCGGTCACCAAGTTGTGGGGCCTGCAGTCAGGATACACCCTAAAGGATAGTCGCCCCAGAGGCGAAAAGTCGAATGGTCGCAGGAGCTTGGACCAAGAGGTCCCAAGCCAGGACATATGTACTAATGCGGTCAGCCTTTACTTAAAACTTCCATACCGTTTGGATCTGGTCCGCTTGGATGGCCGTAGGATGGTGGAGACGCATAAGCTGGAGGGACAACGGCGGCCATATTGTTTTGGAAGCTGCCGGGCCGGCGTCACAGGCGGCAGTGTAGCAGTGTAGCAGTGTAGCCCGCCTGCAGCGCGGTTTCCCTCCAGAACCTGCACGTGCCCCCATGGGCTAAAATAGCGTTAATATATTTAGGACTGACAAACATAGCGCTGGCGGGAGTAGCCCGCTAAGGCCTGTGAGACGGGCGTAATCCGGCGCGGCCGGCTCCCCAGCCGACCTGCAGCGCCATGCGCAGGCTGGAGCCGATCTTCCGTTGACGGGTAGTTCATGATGGTGAGCCGATGACTGTTGGTCAGGAGTCAGAAGGAATGGGTGACACCGCTATGGGCTGTGCTACAGGGTTCGAGATCTGTGAGGGATCGAGTTGGATAAGCCGTATGTGATGAATTTCGCCTTTTACAGCGAGAAAGAAGGGACAAAGAGGGCTCTCGACCCCGCTGTGGGGGATGCGGTAGCGCTACTCGAGGTCCTAGGCATACTAGGCAAGGGCTGGCAGAGCGTGCATAAGCTCTTTGTCGAGGATGCCAGGAGGATTGATGCGCTCTACAAGGTGTACTACCCGATCTTCCTGATAAGGAGCTCGGGCGCGGTCGTACCCGTTGATGGTTTGAGGCTGAGCAGGATGAAGGTATGTGAATATTTGAGGTCGGGAAGAAGATACTGCCTCCTCGAGACGAAGTCCTTTGAGTTTCCCATTATTGATCAGTCCACCTCACGTCTCTTTGATTGGTTTGTTGCGACCTCCGAGGCAGAGATAGACGACGGTTTTGCGATCCCCCCTCTCCTCGAGGAGGCGGAGGCCAAGGAGGCGGCTGACGAGTTCTCCAGGATCTACTTGTATACCAAGGGAGAGATCGAGAGGGTGCGGTCAGAGATGGAGACTCAAGACATCAGCTTCATCGAAGAGTCCGGCAGGATAGCTGAGGAGCGTAAGAAGCTCGAGACCGACTATGGGGAGAGGATAGCCAGCAAGAACCAGGAGATCGAAAGCCTGCTTGAAGATGCTGAGGTAAAGGTTCTGAGGGAGATCAAGGAGGACCTCAGGAAGAGCGCGGACGCCCTCCTAGCGGAGAGCAGAGAGATCATGCGGAAGCTGAATGATGCCAAGGAGGAGCTCCGCAGATCGATGGCAGAGAGCGAGGAGTGGAAGAGGCGGCTGGATGAGGCGGACGGGGAGATCGGGGCGCGGAGGGCGAAGATACGAGAGCTCATGGCAAGGAAAGGGAGGGAGGAGACCGAGGGGAAAGTCGACACACTGAGGGAGACGATAAAGGAGATTGATGAGGACCGCAGGAGGCTGAAGGAGCTCGACCTGCAGAGCGCCGCCTATGCAGAGAAGATCGAGGCAGCAAAGGCTAGGCAGACGGAGCTGCACAAGGAAATTGATGAGCTCCAAGCATCGCTGCAGAGCAATCTGGAGAGGAGGAGGATCCTCCCCTCCAAAGGAGACCTAGTGGATCGGAAGATTGCAGAGTGCTTTGCAAAGAGGAGGGAGAACCTGATCAGGGATCTCAATCAGCTGCTACTAGAAAAGGAGCGCGTGCTCCTTGAGGCCGAGTCTAAGGAGAAGCAGCTGCTCAACGACCACAGGGAGAAGAAAGAGCGCCTCAAGCAGATGCAGACTATGTTGGAGGACGAAGCCAAGAGGCTTGAGGGGCTCGTCCTGGAGGGAGGGGGTCTGCCAAGCAGCGATATGGCACTGGTCTATGTGCCGTTCTACCTCGTCTCCATAGACAAGAAGCTCGGGATCATTGAGCCCCCGCTAGTCATCGGGAAGGGGGGCAGGATCCAGCACCACGAGAGAAGCATGATGGAGGGGATTGTTGATCTGATAGAAAGGGACTGGAAGACGCTCTCACTTCTCCTGTACGAGGCCAAGGAGACTTTTGACGTGCTTGACGGAAGGAACAGGGGGCGCATCCTCAAGGGGATCGAGGCGCTGAGGGGGATGGGGCTGATCAGCCGCGTGGAAGAGGCCGTCCTGATCAGGAAGTGTTTCTCCAGGCAGTAGCGCCCGCTCCCCCCTCCGCTCTCCCCGGACTGCCCAGTGAGGATAGTCCTAAGAGAACGGGAACCCCGGAGGCCCTCTGGGGCCATCATACGGCCCGGCCTTAAGGCCGGGGTCGATTACTTCCGCTTCTCGGCTTCCCCGACTGTCTCTTTGATCTCTTTCTTGAATTTGGCCCCTGCCTGCTGGAGTTTTCCTTCGGCTTCCTTCATCTTGCCTTCGGCATACTCTTTGTCTTCTTTCAAAGGCATCTCCCCAAGTATATAGCAATATGCAAGGATATAGGCATACGCCTCGACGGCCGCCTTGGCCGGTCACTGCCTGCTGTCCAGAGCGTGGCAGAGTATAAACGGGATGCGCCTCTTTCTCGACCTACATTATTAGATGAAAGATTTACAGCCGCAATCCTCAATGATAGCGGTTTATGGGAAGAGGCGCTTGGGCTTATGGATGCCGCCCGGTCCCCTATCGTCTTGCTTCATCAGTATCCTAGGGAGCCGGGACTCGTCAGAGACTCCGGGGAAGATGATGCTGTTGTCCATTCTTTGATGCCTTCAGACGGCGTAGATGGTGCACACCCGTATTTAAAACAAGCGGAAAACGTCTTGCCGTAAATAAAGAACGATTCTGCTGGGAGGAAAGAAAAAGAAAAGAGGAGGGGGGAGAGGCTAACTCTTGGCAAAGAGCCTGCCGACGAACTCCGCATCCATGGGCCGGGTTAATCTGCTGACCAGCAGTGTTACAGCTACCGATACGATGACACCGGGGAAGAACGGGTGTATCTGGAAGCTCTGAGCCGGCAACCCTATCGCTGCCAAGTAATTCTGGTTGAAGAGGTACCACATCTGGGCGACGGCAAAGCCGGCGATCATTCCACTTATGGCGCCGATCTTGTTGGACTTTCTCTGGAAGACGGCGGCTATGAGAGGCCCCATGAAGGAACTCCCCAGGACGGTCCAGGTGTATGAGGTCAGCTGGACTATCAGGGCTGGCGGCGAGATGGCCAACAGGCAGCAGCCTACGCTTACTACCAGTGCTAGAACCTTGGTCAGTTTGAGCTGCCGGCGGTCAGTCAGGTTATTGTGGAAGACGGGCCTCAGCAGATCGTGAGTCACTGTCCCTGCGGTCATATGCACCAGTGCATCAATGGTTGACGTGGCGGCGCAGAGCATCCCCACCAAGAATAATACGGCCAGCCAAGGCGGCAAGGCCAGGTTCACGAATGTCGGAATTATGATGTCATCCTTCATCGTGAGGACGTTTACGCCGAAGTTCGCGAGTATTGGTCTGGCGAGGGCACCGTAAGTGTAGGCGGCGAACGGAAAGATCGTCGTGCCAATTACTGCTATCACCATTGCTTTCTTGAGGTTAATCCTGTTGGAGATCGTGGCATACCTGAGGATGACCTGGGGCTGGGAGATCATCCCGAACCCCATTACCGCAGTCAGGCCTATCATGGTGGTCCAGAGCCCGGTCCCGAATGCTGGGAAAGTCACGGCAGACTCGCCCATGGAGGCGAGGGCCTCATGCGCGGGGACGATGCCACCCAGCATCCAGTAAGACGCGATCAGCACTGCGACTACGGTCACGGTCATAACTATCCCTTGGAGGAACTCGGCGAGCGACGCAGAGAAGAGCCCCCCGCTCAGGACGTAGATCGCTATGATCAGCCCGGAGAAGACGACGCCGATCCCGAAAGGTATGCCGGTGAGCATGGAGAGGGCCGAGCCCATGGCTATGAAAGCGCCTACAGTGTAGGGGATTATGAAGATCGCGGTTATAAGTGCAGATGCCGAGCCGACGGTCCGGCTCTTGAACCGCAGCGACAAGAATTCTGCGAAGGTCATGGCCCGGAGTTCCTTGAACATGCGGGCCAGGCCGGGCGCGAGTACGGCAAATGCGATCAGGGTCGCTACGGGGTGCCATAGGCCTATGACGGTGGCGCTCAGCCCCCACTTTGCTGCGGAACCCGCGAAGCCGATCATGATGACCGCGCTGAAGTAGGTTGCGAAGAACGCCACACCCATTATGATTCCGCCAATCTTGAAGTTACCCACGTACCAGTCGGCACAAGACTTGACCTTGCTCTTGCTCAGCCACCCTATAGCGGCCAGGATGCCCATGTAGATTACGATGATGCCGACGTGGAGGAAGTTTATGCCGTCACTCATCCTTCTCACTCCCCTTCCCTTTGAGGTATAGTGCGATGGCGATGGCGACTGCAGCGATCCCGGGGACCCATCCACCAAGGATTATCCACCAGTCGACTCCGAGCGGGCCCAAACTGGAAGCTGCAACCAAGGCTGCCGAGAGGGGCATTACAGCAACCTCCTCATGTCGAGGACCCGCTTGGCCTTCCCTTCCGCCCTGGGGAGGGTTCCCTGCTGGAGTATCTCCACCTTGCACCTGACCAGCGTGGCGTGTTTAATCTCCTCGGTCAGGGTCGAGGCAAGGGCGCTTACCGCAGCCTGATCCTTCCAGTAGCCGTTGGTCACCTCGACCTTGACGGTCATCGCATCGACTCCTGAGAGGACTATCAGGAAGTTACCGTTGAACTCCCTGTGGGCGGCCAGTACCCGCTCTATGTTGGAGGGGTAGATGCCTACCCCCCTGATCTTTATCATATCGTCAATCCTCCCCCTCATCCAGTCGATCCTCCGGTGGGTCCGCCCGCAGTCGCACTCGCCTTCCAGCATGCGGGTTATATCGCCCGTCCTGTAGCGCAGAAGGGGCATCGCCTCCCTGCTGAGGGGGGTGATCACCAGCTCCCCTTCCTCCTCGGCCTCAAGAACTTCACCAGTCTTGGGATCGATTATCTCGGGGAGGAAGTGGTCTTCCCAGACATGAAGACCGGATTTGCAGCGGCATTCGACCGCAACTCCCGGACCTCCGACCTCTGCGATACCATAGTTGTTGAATGCTTCGAGACCAAGGCCGTCCTCGATCTTTGCCCTGGTTTCGGTTGTCCAAGGTTCGGCTCCGAGCATGGCCAGGCGCAGCTTGAGCTTGTCCCTCCCCCCCTTCTCCTCCAGGATCTCAACCATCCTCAAGGCGAATGAAGGTATGGAGTGGAAGACGGTGACACCGAAGTTGCCCATAGTCTCAAGCTGCTTCTCGGGGTTTGCGGAGCCGAGCGGCACCACCATCATGCCGATCTTCTCTGCGCCTTGGATGTAGCCCAGACCCCCGGTGAACATGCCCTGCGAAGCAGTATTCTGGAAGATGTCCCCCTTCGTGCAGCCTATGGCGATGAGGTTCCTAGCTATAAGATCGGACCAGATGTTGAGGTCGTTCTTTGTGTAGAATGTATTGATCGGCTTATTTGTGCTACCGGATGATGTATGGACGCGCGCGACCTCGCTTATTGGCACCGCCAAGGCACCGAACGGGAAGGAGTCGGCTATGTCCTTCTTTACGGTGAAGGGCAGCTTTGTCAGATCCTGTAGTCCGCTGAAACTCCCCAAATTGCTTTCTTCGATCCTCTTCCTCAGGAAGGGGATCTTTTTGGCCCTCTCAAAGGCCTTCAATAATTTCTCGTTCTGCAGTCTTCTCAGGGACTGTTTATCTAACCTCTCGAGTTGCGCTTGGAAACACCCATTATGGGGTGTAAACGCAACCCCTCCTTATGGCTGTCTGCACTGTACCAGCACCTCCAAAACTATCGGATCTGGATTCGCTTCAGGGCTAGCCAGCATGTCCGTTTCAATAAACGCAATTCCTCCGGAAAGCTAGCACCCTTTGTTTCCTCCAGACACTAAAGCAATCACGTGAACATATATTTAAGCGTTCGCCATGCCGGCTGGCGGTAAGCATCCCTGCGGCCACCGTTTGTTCATTTCAGAAGAGGACCCAGAAGGCCATCAGGAGTAGGAAGCAGACGGTCACAGAGATCAGGACGAAGGGGATGCTGTAGCTGAGGAACTCTTTGAGCGAGACCCGGTAGCATTCCTTCTCGCAGATGTTCAGCGAGGCCAGGAGGGCAGGGGCCCCCGCCACGGTCAGGTTGCTCCCGAGCGTGCCAGCCCAGAGGATCGCCCACCAGTAGGGCCACGGATCGAGCCCGGTCTGGAGGGCCAGATCCCTTATCATATAGAAGAAGGCGAGGATATAGGCGTCGTGCTCCAGGATGCCGACTATCGGAACCGTCATCCAGTAGAGTGCGGAGACGCCGAGGGGTTCGCTGGAGGTCAGGAGGGGGGCCACGGCAGCTGCGGCAGCCTCGATAATCCCCTGCTTCTCGATCCCCCCGATGAGGGCAAAGAGGGCCACGTAGAAGAGGATCGCCCGCCAGTCGAGAGTGCCCAGCACGTCGCTGAAGGAGGGTTTCTGCACCCTGTCGCCGAGAGCCTCCAGACACAGGACGAGCAGCACGGCACCTATCAGGGCTATCACCCCGAGCTGGAGGCCGATGGCCTGCCTCAGCGCCAGGGCCACGATCGTGCCCACGAAGAAGATCAGTATGATCACCGCAGCGCGTTTATCCTTCAGTCCGGCACGCCCCTCCTCGAGCAGCGGGAAGACCTCGAGCGCCGAACCGTTCTTCTTGAAGAGGCGCTTGAACCTCGCCCTGAAGATGAGGAGGATGACGGCGAAGGTCGTCATCAATATTGGAAAGGAGGAGGGCCTGCCGGAGTGCCAGATAAAGCCCAGGAACTCGATGCCCGAGACGCTGTGGAGCATCTGTGGCGGCAGGTCGCCGATGAGGAGGGCCGAGCCGGAGAAGTTGGCGCAGAGACCTATGAAGATCAGGTAGGGGGCGGGATTCAGGTTGAGAAGCCGCGTTATATGGAGCGCGATTGGTGCGAAGAGCAGGATGACGAGGATGTTATCCACGAAGAGGGAGACGACCGCGGCCATGCTCCCCATGAGGAGGATGAAGGTGTTCATGCTCCCCTTGGACCACTTGATCGCCTTGGACGCCAGGTACTCTGGGAATCCGCTCTTACCGAAATAGCCGGCAATGATCCAGATGCTGACGAGGAGGACTATTACGTTCCAGTCGACGAAGGTGAATGCTTCGTACTCGGTCATGACGCCTAGGAGGATCATGAGCAGGACGCCGAAGACCGCGACCGCAGACCGGTCGACCCTGCCCCACAGTATCGCGCCGATTGTCCCGGCGAGGATTATCAGCGCTACGAGCCATAGATCTCCCATAGACGTCCCAGCAGTTTTGAATCGTTTACTTTGGCGTCGGTTAGGTTATTAAATCCTTTCGACTGACGGGCAGACCCGTAGCGGCATCGCGGTTATGCCTCAGATGCCGCCTCGCCGGGAGGAGGGGGACCCCTGCAGAGGGACCGCTTCAGGCCTTACTCGGATCACACGCTGCAGACTCGAACTTGGCTAGCCGCCCAAGCGCGTCCAGCCTCTCCCGATCCCCCAAGCGGGCGTTCTCAACCGCCAGCCGGAGGTAATCGATCGACTCGTCCATCTCCTTCCGCCTGACCGGGAAGGGGACGCCGTCTTTCCCGCCGTAGGCGAACGAATACCTCACCGGGTCCTGCCAGCTCGGGGGTTCTCCATAGATCAGCTCGGAGACGAGCGCTAGGCCTCTCAGAGTAGAGGGGCCGATCCCTTTGAGCGCAATCAGCTCTTCGTAGTTTCTCGGCTGGGCGTTGTAGGCAGCTTCTACCGCCTTCCAGTTGATCTCCCAAGGCATCACCAGAACCCTCGCACCGGTCCATTCGTTAAGAGTCCTCTGCCCTTTTGCACCGACGTGGGCGATGTCCCTCTTTAGCTTGAATATATCGCCTTTGACCAAGTCGACCGATATTTTCCGGCACCCTTCGGACTCCCTTGCGGTCATGTTGAGGACGCCTACTTCTTTTATACCCGCAACGGCTTTGTGGGGCTCGACGGTGAACTCGCGCAAATCTTCCGAGAGCCAGTGGTACCTCCGCGCCAGGTGCCGCCCGGCGTTCAGGCCCTGCTGCACTATCGCCCACTTTCCGTCCTCCGAGAGGATGAAGGCGTGGTGGTAGAGCGGATAGCCAGCCTGGATGGCGGCGTTGTCCACTTTGGCTCCGATCTTGCTCGCGTATACCAGATCGTCTATCTTGGATGTGGAGAGGCCCAGTGCCTCGCCCGAACTCCGGATCTCGGCGGGGGTGTTTATCGAACGCTTTCCCTTGCCGCCGCAGACAGCGAGGCCCGCCTCAGCCGGATCGATCGCGCTCTTCAGCACTCCCGTGACCACGGTGGTGACGCCGGACGAGTGCCAGTCGAAACCCAAGACGCAGCCGAGAGCCTGGAACCAGCATGGATCGGAGATCCTCCTCAGAAAAGCGTCCCTCCCAAGCTCGTCGACCATAGCGAGGGTTATGTTGCGGGCCAGTCCTTGCATCCGCTTGACAAGCCATCTCGGGGCCGATCCTCCATGGAGGGGTAGATAGGCGATCCCTGCCCTCGGCATAGACGAACCTCTGTGAGAGGTGGCATTTATCTCTATGACCCCCTCGATTCATGGGCCATGGGCATCATATATTTAAATAACGAATTCGCTCACGTGGTAGGTATGGAAGCGCCCGACAAGATCCGGTCAGAGCTGAAGGGGACGACCCTGAGAGTGTACTGGATGCTCCTCAAGAAGGGTTCGGAGGGCGCTGGTCCGAGGGAGGTGCAGAGGGAGCTGGAGATGAGCAGCCCGAGCGTGGCAGCGTACCACCTTGAGAAGCTCAAGGGTCTGGGCTTGGCCAGCAAGAACCCCTCGGGGAGCTATATGGCAGTCAAGGAGATCGACGCAGAGGTCCTGACGGATTATGTACGGGTAGTCGGGATGATGCTCCCCAGGTACCTCTTCTACTCGGTCCTCTTCACTACGATGCTCGTGACGTACCTGATCGTCTACCCGGTGGACAGCGACCCCCGCACAATAGTCTCGGTCATCTTTGGCCTCACGGGCTGCATCGTGACGTGGGTGGAGACGATCAGGGCCTGGTTGAGGAGGCCGTTCTGATGGGCTTCGGGGCTGTTCTAATCTGTAGATTTATCTCCCCCTCCGGGGAGAAGGGTTGCTGGAGGCTGATTTATTGAGGCTTCTGCCGATCATTATGCTCGCGGTGATCGCAGGATCAGTTGTGATGGTCCTCCCTGCATTATTCACAGGGGCGGCGAACCAGCCTACGACACTTTTGAACAGAGTGAGCGGCGATCGGTCTGTCTTCTGGTCGCCGTCGTATACTGCGACCGCGACCGACAACGTCACTGCCGAGACGGCCAACAAGACGGCGACCCCCCAAGCAACGTTGGCTGACCCTGGTTCGAGCGCCCTGAGCATCACTTGGGGGCCCCCAGTCATACTTGCTGCCGGCATAGCGGCGGCGGCATCGGCATATCTGCTGGTGAGAAAGTCCCTTCTGGGCCGGGCACCGTCCGGAACCAGCTGAGGCGGGCATCGGTCGTTGTTCCTGAATAGTTCGTTTGACGTCCTATTGATGCGCATACGCTCCGATCAGTAGTCGTTCAGGGTCTTCGAGGTCATGGCGTCCAGTAGCTGGACCAGGCGCTCAGCCCTGGCGCCCACGTTCTCGATCCCGATGAACTCGGCGCCCTCAAGAACGTTGCGAACCGAGGGGGCAGAGATGACGACCAGCCGCTTGCACAGTTTTGAGAGATCTAGCCCCTCCGCCGGATCATGGACCAACAGGAGGTCGCTCTTGTTCGCCGTCACCATGCAGATGTCGTAAGGCGACCTCAGGAGCTCCTGAACCCTCTCCCGCGTCCCCAGCTTTCTGGCCAGCTCCCTCGCGAACCGCTTGGATCTGCCGGTCAGGCTCATACTGTAGGGCATGATGATCGCATCCTCAGAGATGACACCGTAACGCGGGGAGATGATGAATAGGTCGACATATATCCCGGCAGCCCTGGCAGCATCTATCCCTCTCAGAATCCTCCTGAAGGATCCCTGAAACAGGTCCCTTGACCGCCTAGAGAAGGTCCTCGCCGCACCCGTGTCAGCGCATCCCGCCCCTCTGTCAAGACCTTCGGGTGGAGGGATTAGGGGCGCATCAAGCATTTTCTTGGGGGCGGGAAGGCGATCTGGTGCTGGAGGCGGAGGGTTCATGTAGGGAGTCGCACCTGCCAGAACCAGGATCCGCATGCGACTTCTTTGATGAAGAACCCTCATAACCCTATCGATTCTCTCTATATTGTGAGGACATATTCGCAGTAGTCGTTGCCCCTCTTGATGCATTTGGTCTCGGTGCAGATGTACTCCTTCTCGAAAAGGATGTGGAATAGCCCCCCGAAGAGGCCCCTCGTCAGGCTGCACTCATAGTCAGCTATATCGGCGGTTGCGACGCATTCCAGGTTGTCGTGGATCCTTATGACGAACTTCTCGCCAGCCTCCGCCAGCTCGAACTTCCCCCACCCCAAGGCCTGCAGCCTGGCCAGCGCGATCTTCAGCTTGTCGGTATCGGTGAGCGCCGGGTTAAGCCTCTTGATATCGCTTCCGGCCCATTCGCCCATCCCCCTCCCCTGGAACCAGAGGATGGTAAAGCCGCCCGTGCTGAAGGTCTGGATGAGGCTGTAAAAGAAATTCCTCCAAGTCGGCAGCGTCAGAGCACCAGACCTCTGCTCCTCCCCGAAGAATTTTATGATGACCGGGAAGCCTTTAACGTTGTACATAAAGCCGCGGACATCGCTCTCGATGCACTCCATCGAGAGGAGCCTCTCGCCGAACAATTCCCGGATCTCGGTCAGGAGTTCGTTCTTCAGTTCCTTCCTGCCCGTGAGATCCACCACGACAAAATCGAAGACAGTGAGGTCCCTCCTGTAGCTGGAGGTGTTCAGGACCTCCACCCCTCTCCTGCTGAAGATCTTCAAGATCTCGGAGGTGGAGTTCATTTCGGGGGAAACATATTTTGAGACTATGTAAAATCCGCAGTACTCCTTCAGCGGATCGTAGAAGAGGTCACCTATGTGGATGGGCATGTAGCCAGATATGTTGTATTCCCCCATTAGCAACACCCTCTGCCAAGATGACCCCGAGTGCAGAATCGTTGTTAGACTATATGGCTATTAAACGTCTTTTTAAGATTTGGGTTTTTGCGTTAAGTGTGTTATGGTTTTGGACCAAGGATGCCCTACAAGAGGTTAGTGGCCGTTCAAGCGTGAGTGAGGTTGCCTCACTATCACTATCACCATCACTATCACTATCAGCGCGTACTACCTCCGGGCTAAACAGGCGCCGGTGTCGGTGTAGACGAAGCAGAAGAAGTAGATGCAGCTGCTGAGGCGGAGGGCTGGGCGGAGGCTGAGGCAGCTGCTGGCCCGTCGTATCTGCCCCTCAGTGAGGCCAGGAAGCCACGGATACAGCCGACTATTGCAGAAATGAATGGATGCCTTACCCTCGAGAGATCGATAGACTCCAGGGTCCTGATCCGGTAGTAGAGCGGCGGGTGTGGATCCCAGTTCAGCCATTCGCCGCTGTTGACCAGCTCGAAGACACGGGACTGGTACTTGTAGAGCCCTAACTTTCTGAGCGACTCGGCAAGGATCCTCGGCTCACCGGTCATGAGCCCAGCATCGAGGTCGGCCCGCGCCTCTAGGAATTTTGCTATGAAGAAGAGGACGGTGAAGGAGAAGAAGAGATAGACGATATCGACAAAAAACCCGAACTGGGAGAGAAGCGGCCAGAAGAGGTAGACCCGCGTGAGATACTCTGTGGTCGCCAGCGCCAGCAGGATCAGCGGATCCCTAGCCTTCACATGGCTGAACTCGTGGGCCAGCACGGTCTCGATCTCCTTCTTGTCCATCATCGCGATCAGTCCGCTGGTTACAAGCACGGTCGCCCTCTTGGGGGATATCCCGGTAGCAGCAGCGTTGGGGGGCATGACGTTGAGGAGAGTTATCCTAGGCTCCTTGAACCCGAACTTGGAGCCCAGACCCTTGACTAGGGAGTAGATGTCTACGCTTTTTATCTTGACGAACTCCGGGGTGCACACCGATCCGTACTGGTTCAGAGTCTGAACTATCACGTTCTGGTCAAGTTCCCTCCCGATCGCGAGTGTCGAGTCGTATATCCTCTTCTTTACCTCCTGGATCTTTGGGATGCAGGTTCTTACGATCTGTTCAAACTCATCCCGTTTCATCCTGAGTTCGGCTACGTGAATCGATGGGTTGTCAGCGGTGACGTCGAATTCGCCCCTCGCAGCGATGAGGTTGCTTGCGAAGAAGACTACGACGAACTGGATGGCCACCAGCAGGAGGGGGGTATAGTATCCAAAGAACTGGTAGAGGAATATCCCGATTAACAGGACCATCGCGAAGAGGTAGAGCATGTTGCCGAAGACGACGGAGGCAAGGAGCTTCTTTATGCCCTTCTCCTTCTTGCCCGGGAGGATGGTCATCTTCGGAGAGAAGACGAGAAAGAGGGAGGCCTTACTCTGATCCTGGATGTAGGACCGAACTATCTTCTCGAACTCCAAGTCGAGGTGAAGGTACTCGTCCTCGGACATCGAGTCGGGAGGGTAAGGTGCATAGTTGATGTATATCCTCTCTGGCGTGAAAGTCACCGCGACGTCTAGGAGTTCCCCGCCGGCAGAGGTCAGGCGGTACGTGAGGAGGGCTCCGCCCTCAGCAGATGATCGGGAGAGGTGAGAGAGATACGGATTCCTCTCCAGGGTACTGATAATGTAATCTATGAGGGGGTTGAGCTGATCCGCTGGAGTACTTATCCTGATCACCGAGGTCTTCTTCCAGCCGTGGGTACCGCTGCCCTGAGAGTCAGGCGTGGTCGCTGCCAATAATTGCCCCTCTTCGGTATATGGCTAAAATGTCGTGTCTGCCTTATTAAATGCGATGTTATGACTATACCAAGAGTTTGACCGTAGGCGGGGCTGGCGCATCCCCACCGGTTCGGGTGGACGTACGGTAAAGTTCGCCACGCTGGGCGGCGATATGGATGTAGGAAACAAGGTTTAAAGGTCTTGGCAAGTGTAGTAGAGTGGAAGCAGAAGCTGAAGTGGAAGAGGGAGAAATCATTGAAGGCTAGAGACGAGGAGAAGACGGTGGATGCGCCCGCTCCGGCGTCTGACCTGCAGTCTCCGCCACCTTCTAAGACTGTGCATCCCCAGCCCCCTGCACGGTACGTCCCGCTGATAGACAAGTCTCTGGGGGGCGGATTGGGGGAGCTCTACAGGCTCCTCACGAAGAAGTACGTCCAGCGGGATCAGGAGATAATGGCGGTATTGGCAGGGATAATCAGCGGGGAACCGGTGGCGCTCTTTGGCGAAGTGGGGGTCGCTAAGACGGCCATCTGCGAGGACATTGCGCGTAGCATACGGGGCAAATTCTTCTTCTACCAGCTCTGCAAGTTCACGGTCCCGGACGAGATCCTCGGCGGGATAGACATCCCGAGGCTGAGGAACGAGGGGGTCTATGCCAGGAGGACGAAGAACAAGTACCCTGAGGCGGACATCGCCTTCTTCGACGACTTTGGCAAGGCCAGTTCGGCCATCCTTAACACCTTCCTTGATGCAATGCTCAACCAGAGGTTCCTGAACGGTGATGAGTATCGGGACCTGCCCACCCTCTGCCTCCTCCTCTCGTCAAACGAGGTCCCTGCTGATGACGACCTGAGGGCTTTTTACGACAGGGTGACGATAAGAAGGTTTGTGAAGCCTGTCACAACCGAGTTATGGGAGGATCTGATAAAGGTAGCAGACTTTAACGGGAGGAACGTGCCGCCCCAGACCCTCACAATACCGCAGATACTCGAACTCAGGAAGGAGGCGATGAGGAGGGCGGCCTTTTACAGAGATAGTACGGAACTCCGGAGGAAGTACGTAAAGTGCCTGTTGGCACTAGACGAGAAGAGGATCTTCGTATCGGACAGGAAGAAGCACAAGGTCCTCAAAGTGGCAGGCGCGATATCGACGATCTACTTTGAGCCGCAGCCGTCGCTGGACTCGCTCGCGGACGCCATGAGGCTCTGTGCGGTTCAGGATGAGAAAGACCTCGCTACAGTCGAGAGGGTGCTCATCGCTGAACGAATGACGGAGAGCGGTGAGATGCTCCAGCGGGTCACGACGGCATGGGAGGAGTTCGACAGGCTCCTAGAGGGATACGAGCGGGGGAGGACCGAGAACCTCCGGGCCATGGGAGAGGTCGCAGCATACCTCCAGGGGCTGATCCGCCAGCTTGAGGATGAGCGGAACGTCAGGATGCGCCCATACGCCGATCGGTGCAGGGAGGCCATCAGCAGGTACAGGGAGCTCGGGGGGGCCGCGTCCCAAGGATTATGACGACCGTCCTGGATCGGCGACGGATATGGCAGCTTACCAGAGCAACCTGCTGAATATAGGGGAGGAGTCCCCTGTCTTTGCTGCGATGCTCCAGCAGGTAGACAGGAACTCCAGGCTGAGCCAAGAAGAGAGGTTGGTTATAGGGTGGGAGAGGCTCAGGATCTTCGCTGTCGATGCGTTCCACCTCTTCTACACCATCTGCCCAATGATTAGGACCAGCAACAGCGATCAGTTACTTGAGAAATGCAGGGAGGCGATGGCAGCGTTCCAGGAGACCGACAGCTACCGACGGCTCAGGATAACCACCAGATACGACTTTGATATGTCGATGCTCTACAGCACGCTTCTCATCAAGGAGGTTGCTGGCAGGATCGCCAGCGCCTTGGCGGAACGCGGGGGTTCAGGCAATAGACCGCCGAGCGGGAAGGGGGCTGAAAACTTGACAGGGCGGAGGGGGGAGGATCGGGGGCGGGGCGAGGATAATAGGAATAAGGATGGGGGGGAGGGGGAGGGTGAGGGGGGCGGGCAGGGGACTGTGGCCCCTAGCGGCGGCTATTCCCAGCCGCACGAGAGGACGGGAGAGGACCGGCAGCAGGAACGGACGGAGGAGCAGGCCCTAGAGGAGGTCGCGGACAGCATAACTACCGACGATCTCAGGGCGGCGATGGAGGAGGCCAGCAGGAGCGTCGAGAGGATTGGCGAGGTGATGGAGGCTACGGGCTGCTCGTGCGGCAAGGGGAAGGTCCCCTTCGGAAACTTCCTCGGAGAGGCGGTGAAGCTGCTGAGTGTCGAGGGTATAGAGGACATAGTCTCCACATGCAAAGAGCTTGCCACGAGCATACCCAAGTTTGAGGGAACGGTCAGGAAGAAGCATTCGTGGAAGTTCGGGACCGAGTTCTCAGGGTACGTCCAGACCTCCTCGATCGAGGAGGCGATCGCGTCGGACCTCGCCGTGGATGATGACCTCTTCTATGCGAAGATGTCCCAAGGCTTTACAGGACTTGAGAGGTCAACTGTATTTGAGGGGAACCTGTATATTCTTCTGGACTACTCCTCCAGCATGGACATGAGGGAGAAGAAGAGATGGTCGCGCTCGGTCGCGGTGGTGCTGGCGAACAGAGCGCGGCGCCGGGGCGAGAAGGTGTTTCTGAGGTTCTTCAATCAAACCCCATCCAAGCTCTGTGTCGGGAGGGGCAGGAACGAGGAGCTGATTTACCGGCTCCTGACGACCAAGAATGACGGCAATACCGAGATCCAGAGGGCGATAGAAACGGCCGTGAAGGACTTGGATCGGGAGGGTGCTGCAGGAGCGGTCAGCTTGGGCACGGATACCATCGTCCTGATCTCCGACGGAGAGGACAGCGTTGATCCGAAGCTCAAGGGCACCCTCGAGGAGTGCGGGATAAAGCTGATCACCGTCATGACCGGCGGAGAGAACCGGACGCTGGAGAGGATCAGCGACCAGTACTTTGAGGCTACGCTTGATGTGGCAGGGGGGCTGAGGCTGATCAGCGCGGTGGAGGGGGCATGACCCAATCGAACCGGGAGGGCGTGTTAAGCGGCAGATCCCTTCGATTCTCGAATAAAGGATTTAAATTCTGAGGATGATATTTAAAATCTAAGGGTGAGGATGACGTTGAAGGGCATTGATGATACGGACAGGAAAGTGATCGCATTCCTCAAGGAGAACGCCAGGACGCCGTTCACCAAGATCGCGCAGGAGGTGGGCCTCTCAGAGGCGGCGGTCCGGAAGAGGGTGGAGAGGCTGACGGAAGAGGGGATAATAAAGAAGTTCACGGTCGAGGTCGATACCGGCCACAAGATAAGGGCGGTCATACTCGTCTCTGTCCAGCCGTCTCATCCCAACCCATTGGTCTCGGAATCGATAAGGAAGATCAGTGGCATCGATCTCGTCTTCGAGGTCGCGGGGGACTTTGACGTGGTGGCGATTGTCTCAGGAGAGAGCATAGAGGACGTCAACAGGTACATAGACGAGATAAGGAGGTTAGACGGCGTATCCAAGACAAACTCCATGATAGCCTTACGCTCTTGGGTATGAAAATCGTAATTTTAGGTTCTTAAACCGCAGAATAGCATAGTCCAATTCGGAGCGAAACACTTAAATAACATCGTTATTCGTATCTTGAAACGCAAGAGGGCATTAAGATGGTGAAACTCGATATCCTTTTTGATCATATGAGGTGGGAGGAGAAGGCGCTCTACAACGCCTGCCAGAAGAAGGGGCTGGAGTTCAGCCTCTTGGACGCGGAGAAGCTGTTCTTCGACCTCACCGCCGAGAGCGCTCCCAGCGGGATAGGGGACGTGGTCCTCCAGAGGAGTGTGAGCCACTTCAGGGGACTGCACGCATCGGCAGCCCTCGAGAGTTACGGAATCAGGGTGATCAACAGCCACAGTACCTCCGAGGTCTGCGGGAACAAGGTGCTCAGCACGCTCCTCTTCAAGAAGCACGGGATCCCCACGCCCAAGACGTACATGGCGTTTACCGCCGACTCGGCTCTCGATGCCCTCGGGGAGCTGGGGTACCCGGCGATAATGAAGCCCGTCGTTGGGAGCTGGGGGAGGCTCGTCTCGCTTGTGAATGACAGGACCTCGGCCAAGGTCGCCATCGAGCACAGGGAGATGATGTTCCCCCTCTACCAGATCTACTACGTCCAGGAGATGGTGAAGAGGCCGCCGAGGGACCTGAGGGTCTTCGTGATAGGCGAGGATGTCCCGGTCGCAATCTACAGGGTCGGGGTCACTGGGGACTGGAGGACCAATACCGCGAGGGGTGGCAAGGTCGAGAGGTGCCCGGTCACTGCAGAGGTGAGGGAGCTGGCCCTGAAGGCGGCAGAAGCGGCGGGGGGCGGCATCTTCGGCGTCGATATGATGGAGAACGATGGCAGTCTCGTGGTGCATGAGATCAACAGCACCGTCGAGTTTAAGAACACGGTTCCAGCTACTGGTGTTGACATACCAGGCATGATGGTCGAGTACGCTATCAAAGAAGCTACGAGGTAAACGGGAAAATGATGAAGAGCACCGGGATTGTTGGGGCTTCCGGCTATACGGGCGGAGAGCTCCTGAGGATACTCATCAACCACCCTAACGCCGAGGTGAAGGTGGCGACCTCGAGAGAGAACAGCGGGGAACCGGTCTTCAGGGTCCACCCCCACCTCAGGAAGCTGACGGACCTCAAGTTCGTCGAGCCGGACCTAGATGTGATCGCGAGGGAGTGCGAGTACGTCTTCCTTGCGCTTCCGCACGGAGCGTCCGCGCCGATCGCCCAGAGGCTCCTGGATAAGGGCGTCAAGGTGATCGATCTGAGCGCGGACTTTAGGCTCAAGAACAAGGAGGACTACCCCAAGTGGTACGGCTGGCAGCACCCGTGCCCTGAACTGCTCGGGGAGGCGGTCTTCGGGCTCCCGGAGCTGCACAGGGAGGACATCAGGAAGGCGAGACTCATAGCGAACCCTGGCTGCATAGCCACGGCCAGCATCCTCAGCCTTGCGCCGATCGTGAAGACTGGCGCGATAGATAAGGACAGGGTGATCGTGGACGCGAAGATCGGGTCTTCCGGCGCAGGGACCTCGGTCTCGATCTCGACCCACCACCCGGAGCACTCCGGGCTGGTCAGGGCCTACAAGCCGGCGATGCACAGGCACACGGCGGAGATAGAGCAGGAGATCTCGCTGGGCAGGGAGACAAGGATAACCGTCGCGCTTACCCCCCACGCCATAGACATGGTCAGAGGAATAATGGCCACCGGTTATGCCTTCCTCTCGAAGGAGGTCACGGAGAAGGACCTCTGGAGGCTCTACAGGGAGATGTACAGCAGCGAGCCATTCGTCAGGATCGTCAAGGACCGCAAGGGGCTCCACCTCCTGCCGGATCCGAAGAACGTCGTCGGATCCAACTTTTGCGATGTCGGGTTCGAGGTCGATCCCCACGCGAACCGGATCATAACCTTCGGTGCTATCGACAACCTCCTCAAGGGGGCTGCGGGCCAGGCGGTCCAGAACCTCAACATCATGATGGGGGTGGACGAGATGGCGGGACTCAGATCCGCGGGGGTAAGGCCGGTATGAAGATCACCATAAAGATGGGCGGAGATCTGCTCAAGGGGAAGGCGCTGAACGTTCCCCTGGTAGAGGACCTCAAGAGGGTTGTAGGGGAGCACAGCGTCGTCATAGTGCACGGCGGGGGGGACGAGGTGACGGAGATGGCGAAGAGGCTCGGGAAGGAGCAGATCTTCGTCATGTCCCCCGAGGGCTTCAAGAGCAGGTACACGGACAGGGAGACCGCGGATATCTATGCGATGGTGATGGCTGGGAAGATAAACACGATGATAGTCGGGACCCTCCAGTCGTTCGGGATAAACGCCATTGGGCTCTCTGGGTTCGACGGGGGTCTCCTGAGGGCTGAGAGGAAGAAGAGGCTTGTCATCGTTGAGGGGGGGAAGAAGAGGGCGATCGAGGGGGGCTACACGGGCAAGATAACGAGCGTGGAGAGCGGCCTCCTTGATACCCTGATGGGCAGAGGGTTTACACCCGTGATCTCACCCCTGGCGATGGGGACGGAGTACGAGCCCCTCAACGTAGACGGCGATAGGACGACCGGCGCGGTCGCCAAGGCAGTAAAGGCGGATCTGATGGTCTTCCTTACCGACGTGGCCGGGGTACTGATCGGGGGAAAGGTAGTGCCCAAGATATCGGCGGTAGACGCGGGAGAGGCGATCGAGGGGATCGGCCCGGGGATGAGCACCAAGATACACGCCGCCATCGATGCTGTCAGGGGAGGGGTCGGCAGGGCAGTGATCGCGTCGGGATTTACTGAGAAGCCGCTGAGTGATGCAATCGACGGACGCGGCACGGTGATCTCGCTATGACGGCGATGGTATATGAGAACGGCTTTCTGGCAAACACCTTCTGGAAGCGCAGTGTGACCCTCGTGAGGGGGAGGGGGGCAAAGGTCTGGGATTCGCAGGGAAAGGAGTACATCGACTGCAGCTGCGGCTACGGGGTAGCGCTGCTGGGGCACTGCCATCCGCGCGTTGTCGAGGCGATAAAAGTGCAATCGGAGAGGCTCCTGACCTGCCACGGCTCATTCTACAACGACGCACGGGAGGAGTACCTCTCAAAGCTCCATAGGATAAAACCGGAAGGCACAGACAAGGTCTTCCTCAGCAATAGTGGCGCCGAGGCGGTAGAGACGGCCATTAAGCTCTGCCGCAAGTTCACAAAGAAGAAGGGCTTCATAGCCATGGTCAACTCCTTCCACGGGAAGACGATGGGGGCGCTCTCGCTCACCTGGAATATGAAATACAGAGAGTCCTTCCTACCATTGCTGGAGGGCGTCAAGTACGTCCCTTACGGGAAGGCGGAGAAGGTCAGGGAGGCTATAGACGACAGCATAGGCGCTGTCTTCGTCGAGCCGGTCCAAGGGGAGGGCGGGGTCGTGGTGCCGCCGCCCAATTATCTGAGAGAGCTCAGGGAGATATGCGACGAGAAGGGGTTAGTTCTGGTGTTTGACGAGGTCCAGAGCGGCTTTGGCAGGACCGGGAAGGTTTGGGCCCACCAGCACTTCGGGGCCAAGCCGGATATCCTCTGCGCGAGCAAGGCGATAGGTGGAGGGGTCCCCCTGGCGGCCACCTTCGCGCGGGCGGATATAATGGACAGCATAAGGAGGGGCGAGCACTCGAACACCTTCGGGGGCAACCCGCTCGCCTGTTCCGCCGGCTCGGCAGCGATAGACGCCCTCCTGCAGGAGAACCTCGTGGAGCGGGCTGGCGAGATAGGGGGCCTGATCAGGAACGGCATCGCGGGTATGCAGAGCAGCATCGTCCGTGAGGTGAGGGGGCTGGGGCTCATGGTGGGCGTTGATATGAGGTTCGAGGCCATGGGGGCCATACTGAAGGCGCTCGAGATGGGAGTGATAACCATTGAGGCCGGGAAGACCGTCCTGCGGATGCTACCTCCGCTTGTCATGACGAGGGAGGAGGCGCAGAAGGTCGTCTCGGTGGTGAAGACGGCCATTAGGAACGAGGAAGAAGGGAGGAAGACAGGGGCGGGGCAGAGGGGTTGACAGGCAGGATGGAGAGCGGCTACCCCGAGCGCCTGCTCCTGCGGATGCTCGAGACCTACAGCCCAAGCGGAAGCGAGGGGGCCATCTCGAGGCTCCTCGCCGAAGAGATGGACAGGCTCGGTTTCAGGGTGAGGGTCGACGAGGTGGGCAATGTAGAGGGGAAGATAGGCCCTGCCAAGTCAGGTAAGATACTCCTATGCGGCCACATGGACACAGTCGAGGGCCGCATCGAAGTGAGGAGGAGGGGAAAGGTCGTCTTCGGCAGGGGAGCGGTGGACGCCAAGTCCTCGCTGGCTGCGATGATCATAGCCGCCAAGAGGTATGCAGAGGAAGGGGGCGAAGCGGAGATCACCCTCCTCGCTGTCGTCGACGAGGAGGGCAAGAGCAGGGGGATGAGGCACTACCTCGCCGCCAACAAGGGCCTGAATTACGATTATGCCATATTCGGCGAGCCCAGCGGGGCATGCGCCCTCACGGTCGGTTACAAGGGAAGGGTGGTCTTGAAGGTGACCTGCCGGACCCCGCCGGGACATGCCAGCGCGGCGCCGCTGTTCGAGAACTCGATATACGTGGCCATGAGGCTGATCGATAAACTCCGCATGGTCGAGGGGAGGCTCAGGGCTGCCTGCGGGCCGATCCCCGAGATATTTGAGGTCCCGACCTTCTGTGTGACCCTGATAAGGGGCGGCATGGCGGACAATACAGTCCCCTCGAGCTGCGAGTTTGTCGTCGACATAAGGGTGCCCCCATCGCTTGCGATCCCCGACCTGAAGAGGGAGGTCCTGTCAGCCGTGGAGGGGTTCAGGGCGGGTGAGAAGGCGGAGGTCGAGTTGTCCCTTGAGGACGAGAACGAGCCCTTCTTAGCCGACGTGAACTCGCCGCTGGTCAGGGCATTCGAGAGGGCGGTGAAGGAGGTCTGCGGGAAAGAGTGCAGGCTGTTGAAGAAGACAGGCACCGCCGACGCAAACGACTTTGCAAGGCTCCGCGTTCCCACGGTAGTTTACGGCCCCGGTAACTCGAGGCTCGACCACACGCCAATGGAGAACATCTCCGTCGAGGAGTTCCTAAAGAGCATCGAGGTGCTCGTCCGCGTCCTCAAGGGAGTCGGCGGATGAGCCGGGGGAAAGAGATACGGGAGCTGGCGAGCCCGGCGGACCCGGTATTTTCACTTGTGACCGGCCTTGCGGTAGGGGATCCGCCTCTCGGGCTCGAACCCGCTCCGGCCCTCCCTCATGACCTCGTATACGCCGACGTTCCGGTCCTCGAGGTGGTCGAAGAGCTGCGGCGAGTCGATGCCGCCGTAGATGCGCTTTATCGGATCCGGTGAGAGCTCCGCACTGACCATCTCCTCGGCACACCTCGCCTGCGCGAGCCTCCACCCGTTGGGGGCGATTATCTGGCTGTGGCCGAAGTAGTGGTTGCCGGCGGCGTCTGATCCGACGGCGTTGACCCCGACGAGGTAGACATGGTTCTCGTATGCCCTGGCAAAGTTCTCGGCGTACCAGTGATCGTATGTCCTGAGCAATGCCGACGACCTGACTATAACTTCCGCCCCCTTGAGGGCGTACGTTGTGGCGAGATCCGGAAAGTCGCCGTCGTAGCAGATCATCAGTGCGATCTTGGCGAGATCCGTGGAGAACACCTCCGCCTTCTCACCCGCCGTAGTCCAGCCCCCTCCCTCCACCCGCTCGGTGGGGAACGGGTGGGTTTTGCGGTAGACCCCCACTATGTCGCCGTTCCTGCCGACCAAGACTGAACTGTTGTATACGGTGCCCCTTCTCTCGCCCCGCTCATAGGTGCTCCAGACCACGTATACGCCGTGCTCTCTCGCGGCCTTCTGCACCATGGCGGTTGTCCGCCCAGGTATCACGTCCACCAAGTCCCACAGCTTGTCCTTGGGGAGGCGGGTCTCGAAGCCGGTGTTGCATGATTCGGGATAGACGATCAGCTCCGCTCCGGCCTCTTTGACACACCTCGGAAGCCATGCGAGGGCTTTGCGCTCGTTCTTCTCGACGTTATTGGGCTCGGCCAGGGCTAGCTGGACGCCTGCTACTGTGAACCCCCTCATCCGCCTCACCAGAAGAGCACTCGCATGCCTTCCTCAACAGCTGTCTCGAGCCCCTTACTCGGCGGCCCGGTCCACTTCCCCCCGGGCGTGACCAGTATCTGTCTGCTGGCGACGATCTTCTGTGTCTTGGGGTCTATGAAGGTGTCTTTGAATTCAGGATACCTGCTGCCGAGGCTCTCGATGAGCGACAGGAGGGTCGCCGGGTCTGGGACGTTCACGTCCTCCTCCGGTTTTCCGGTGATGTCGGTTATATAGCCCAAGTAGATGCACCTGAGGTTCGCCATCGCTCATGCCTCCTCCGGAATCGGCAGCCTGCCCATCTTCTCCAGATCGTCGGCCACGTCCTTCAGACCGAGCCGCTCCAGCGTCTTCCTGGTCGGGTTGCCGGTCCTGAGGTCCCAGCCCCTCGCGCGGTAGTAGTCATCGAGCATCTTGTCGAGGGGCACCAGGCTCCCGGCACTCCCCCCTTCTGCAGGCTGCTTCAGGAAGCGCTCCGGGATCGTATCGTCCTTCCTCTGGGTGCCTTCCCGGACGTTGAACGCCCTCTCGAGGTTGCATATGCGTTCGCCTATCTGCAGCAGATCCCTGAAGCTATAGTCGATGCCGGTCGCGGCGGAGAGCGCTTTTACGTACGGTCTAAAGTCGGTATAGATACGACCCCGGCTGATGAAGAGGCAGAACTCCAGGCTGTCGAGGACCGCCCTCGAGTCATAAGACCACTTGAGGAGCGGCCCCTTCTCCTCGGTTGTCAGCCTCCCGGCTGCTTTCTTCGGATCAAACCCCAGCTCGCCCAGTATCTCTGCGGGTATTGCTGCCAGCGACGGCGGATAGGGCGGGTAGTAGGCGGTATGATCAGAGCCGACATTGTTGACAGCCAGGCCGAGCGCATGCGTATAGACTGCATTGGGGTGGATGATCTCATAATCCATCCCCTTCACATGGAGGGCAAATTCGGATCCCTTGCCTATTCGCTCCGCAGCCTTCTTGGAACCGTCGGCCAGTACGTCGCCAATTCCCTCCCTGTAGGCGATCTTCCTCAGGAGTTCGAAGAGGGCCTCCTCGTTACCCCATGTGAGGTCCAGCCCGTCGGTCTCTTTCTTGGTGAGGATGCCCCGCTGGTAGGCCTCAAAGGCCCAAGCGACAGGTATGGCGGCGTACAGGTCCAGGCCCAGATCGTTGGCAAGGAAGTGCGCCTTGGCGACGGCCGCGAACGACGAGATGCCCAGCATCGCGCCGAAGGCGACCTGTGAGGTGGTCTGGATGCCTTCCCCCTCCAGCCCGACGTAGGGCCCGTCCTTTATCGAGAGCCAGTGGCTGCATGAGGGGATGGGGCAGCAGAAGCATGCCTTTGGCTTTAGGATATGGCGCTTGGCGGCATACTCGCTTATCCCTTCGGCGCCCTCAAAGACAGACTGCTGGGCGTTCCTGGTCGCCAGCCCGCCAATCTCGTTGAAGTACCTCAGGATCACCATGCTACCATAGATCCCAAACTGCTTGGTGAAGGGGTCGATGCTGTTCTCCATATTCAGGTCAAAGAAAATCTCGTCCATCGCCTTCCTGAACTCCTTCGCATCGGCAATCTTTGTAGGGTTAGTCCCCCTGACCGCGATGGCCTTGAGCCTCTTCGAGCCCATCACCGCCCCCAGGCTCCTGCCGCCGGCCCTGTGGAGGTTGCCTATCGTGGTGGATACATTGACCAGGTTCTCGCCTGCGGGGCCGATGCTCCGCACCTGGACATCCGGATCCCCGAAATCCTTCACCAGCCCTTGGTACGTCTCCGAGGTGGTCTTGCCCCAGAGGTGGGACGCATCGTTCAGGGAGACGTCAGAATCGAAGATCGAGAGGTAGACAGGCTTGGGGGAGATCCCTTCGAAGATAATAAGGTCATAGCCGGCATAATGCAGTTCGGGCCCGAAGAACCCGCCCGCGCTGCCTTCCATATAGAGCCCGCTCTGGGGCGATTTTCCGGTAAAGCCGACCCTGCCGCAGCCGATCGGCGTGCCGCTCAGGGGGCCTGTTGTGACCATAAACTTGTTCTCGGGGCCGAGGGGGTCTGCACCGGCTGGGACCTCGTCGTAGAGGATCCGTGCGGCCATCCCCCTCCCGCCTATGTACGCTCTGGCAAGATCCTCGGGGAGTGGCTGCTTCCTGATGGAGCCGTCGGAGAGGTTGACCCTCAGTATCGTCCCTGCCCATCCGAATACCATCAGAAACCGCCTCCCCTCTGGGCGCTCTCCATGCGTATCTTGTCCAGGACGTGGACCTTGCCCTCGTCTGCCGGGACGTATTTGAGAACTGCGGTGGGGCAGTAGCGGACGCACTGCGGGTAGCCCTCCACCCTGCAGAGGTCACATGAGGAGCCTATCACGGGCATATCGAGCCCCCTGGGCTCCACTTTGTAGATCTTGATCCTGGCCTTGGAAGGCTGGAACTGGCCGAGGTGGACGAAAGAGCAAATCATCTCGCACATCCTGCATCCACTGCACTGGTTAAGATCGGATACTATGATGGAGGCCATAGCAGAATCCTCTGCAATTGTTAACTTTGGACAATACATTGCTATTAATTAGCGGATCAGATTAATTAACTTGCGCTATGAAAGCGGGTGCTCCTCAGGCGTGATCTTAACTATGTGAAGTGCCAAGCCCTAGGCTAGGGAGAGGCGAGCGGGAGGGGGTGCATGGGCAAAGACGAGGCGATCCCCTCTCTGGGAGCCGGTCTTCCGGCTTGCCCTACCCCTCTGCCTCCGGCTCCATCCGCCCTTATGACCAAGGCTAGTCCTGCGGCTTGGCTATAGCCACTCAGAACCCGTTCTGAGCGAGGAGGGCGAGTTTCGTCAAATCGCCAATCAACAGGTCGGGGGAGTAGCCGGACAGCTCCTCCATGGAGTAAAAGCCGCCGGTGTACCCCACAGTGATCATCCCAGCTGCCTTGCCTGCCAGGATGTCGTCGGGGGAGTCCCCCACCACCACGCACTCGGGGACAGGCTTATTGAGCTTCCGCGCCGCGAGCAGGAACGGTTCCGGTGAGGGCTTTGAGAGGGTCACATCCCTCGATGTCACGACCAGATCAACCAGCGTATCTAGACCGAAGTTCGCCAAGACAGGAATGATACAGTCGGCAAAGGAGAACCTCGAAGAGACTATCCCCACCTTCCTGCCGAAGGCTTTTATCCGCTGGATCGTCTCCTTGGCAGAGGGGCAGAGCTTTGCATGCGACAGGTAGACATCGACATACGCTTCCTTGACGTCCTCCGTGAATGATTCTACGAACCCGGGATCCCTGCACCTCTCGCCGAGTATCTGCGGAAGGATCTCGGAGGCCGGCCGCCTGAGTATCTTTATCGCTTTCCCTTCATCGGAGGGGAGGGGGGGCAAGCCGTTCTTGGCCAGCGCCCTGTTGTGGGCTATCAGGAACGGCTTTCTGGAGTCGAGAATGGTGCCGTCTAGGTCAACTAGGAATGCAGAGATCATAGCAGACCACTGACTAGACTAGAGCAGTCCACACACAAAAGTCTATTGCAGCTCCTTGAGTATGAGGACCGGCCCCTCTTTCCCAACTATCCGGTACTTCTTGCCGATGACCAGCCCTGTATCGCTCCGCCCCTGCCAGTACTCGCCCCTGTATGAGACGAATGCGGTTACGTTGGGTGGCGCATTCTGTGAGGCGATCGCCACATCCCCCTCCATGACACCGACTGTGGGGCGCCTCCTCCGCACCTGTATGATCTTTATTATGATGTAAATGAAGAATGCAGATATCACCGCCATGACGGCTAGGACTGTTGCTACGAATGACGCATACCAGTCCCCCGCGACGAGCCAGTTCTCCGGCGTCAGGGGAACTATGAAAAGGGCACCCAGCGTCAGGATGATTACCCCGCCGATGCCGAAGGCCCCAAAGCCGGGCGTGGTCAGCTCGTAGATCACGAGGGCCAGCCCGATGACCATGAGCACCACCGCAGCTATGTTGACGCTAAAGCCCATGCCCACCAGAGCGAGGATAAGGGCGACTGCGCCCACTATCTCGCCTCCAAGGCCAGGCGACTGGATCCCGATTATCAGCCCGAATACCCCCATCAGGAAGAGGATACTGGAGATCGTTGGGTCGGTGATGATCTTGACAAAGCTGTCCCTGAACCTGTAGCTGTACTCGACCACCTGAGCTCCCTCGGTATTGAGGATCACCTCACCCGATATTGTGCTTACGGTCGCACCGTCCACCATTGAGAGGAGGCTCTGCAGACTCCCCGCGCGGTACTCGACGACCCCATAGCTGAGAGCCGCCTCGTCGTCGACATTGGCATTCAATGTGATGAACTCGATGGCTAGCGTCTCGTTCCGTCCGTGCGACCTCGCCTGAGTAGCCATGACGGCGATCATGGCGTTGATTATCTTGCTGTCGTTCACGGGTTCGCTTCCTAAAGGCGAATACGATACCGGCTGGCAAGAGCCTATGACCGTGTTTGGTGCCATGGCGGCGAGGTGGGATGCCATGAGGATATAGGTTCCGGCAGACCAGGCAGCCGTCCCGCTCGGCGAGACATATGCAATAACGGGAAGAGGGGAGTTCTCGATAGCTGTTATCATCCGGAGCATGGCGTCAAGGCTCCCTCCTGGCGTGGAGAGGAGGATGACTACAGAAGCATAGCCCCGGGTAGAGGCGAGGTTCAGTGCATCGTCGAGCGCATCGGCATCGGCCACTGTTATGGTGCCGCTCAGTTGGAAGACCAGGACCTCCCC
This sequence comes from Candidatus Methanomethylicaceae archaeon GD_Cm_T35_P0_bin.15, assembly GCA_038801785.1. GTDB lineage: Archaea > Thermoproteota > Methanomethylicia > Methanomethylicales > Methanomethylicaceae > JAULTD01. The sequence goes on along the minus strand of JAULTD010000004.1, from coordinate 46,125 downwards.
CGCAGCGTCGACAGGCGGGAGAGGGGCGGCTATCAGGAAGAAGGAGGGGAGCGCCAGAAAGATCAGGAGGCAAAGGCTGAGCCTTTGCCGTGACCTATGGAGAGGTGGGGGCTGACGCCCAAACTTGGACCGGTGCGTAACTCAGTCTCCCCTGCGCTACTCGCCCCGCCGCTGCCGCTTGTCGAGGCTCGCGGCCACGGCGGCCATATCCCCGACGTTCTCCTGCAGCTGGGAAGTCGTCACGAGGATGAGGTTCTTCTCCCGGGCTACGTCGGTGATCATCTGGTACTCCCTCAGCTTAAGCGAGAGCGGATTCTTCTGGTACAGCTCGGCCGCCTCGCTCATCTTCTGTGCGGCCTGCTGCTCGCCCTCCGCCATGATGATCCTTGAGCGCCGCTCCCTCTCCGCTTCGGCTTGCTTTGCCATCGCCCGCTGCATCGACTCGGGGATTGTAACATCTTTTATCGCAACCGCCGTCACCTTTATCCCCCAAGGATCGGTCGGGACGTCGAGCGTCTCCTGAAGCTTGCGGTTCAGCTCTTCCCTCTTCGTCAAGAGCTCGTCCAGCTCGACCTGGCCCAGGAGATCCCTGAGCGTGGTCTGGGCGAGGAAGTTGGTGGAGAATACATAATTCTCCACCTGGGTGATCGCCTTGTTCGGATCGAAGACCCGGTAGTAGACCACAGCGTCGACGTTGACCGTGATGTTGTCGCGTGTTATGATCATCTGCTTCGGGACGTCGAAGGTGAGGATACGGAGATCGACCCTGCGGAACGTATCGACGAACGGGATTATGAGGAAGATCCCTGGCCCCTTGGCCCCGATCAGGCGCCCGAGCCGGAAGATGACGGCCCGCTCGTACTCCTTAACGATCTTGATGGAGGACGACAGGATCCAGAGGATGATTATCAGGATTACCCCCAATACTATCAGGTTTGATAGATTCAGAGGGAGACCAAACTGCAGCACTGGGATAAACATTCCAGTCACACGATAGGATTAGTGGTTACGGTACTTATAATTGTTGTTTAGGGAGAGTAGGCAGGCATAGGGCCGGATCATAGGACGACCCCCGGCCCGCCTCCCGAGGGAAGGCGCGGCAGCGTCCACGTCACGCTCAGCCGCCCGGGACGGCTACGCCAGCACAGTCAGCACCAGCACCGCCACGATGACCGCAGGAACAATATACCGGGTAACAAAGATCACCACCGAAGTCCATCGCCTTGAGCGGATCTGCGGCTCCACGTCCCTCCTTGCCAGATACCACGAGAAGACCACGGAGGTGAGGAGGGAGGTTATCAGTAGCCCTACTGTGCCAGCCGCATTATCCACGATATCCAGGACAGGCGCCCCTCCCACGGTCAGGTTAGCTGCACTGTAGCTGAGCGCCGAGAGTGAGCCGAAGAGGAGTGCAAGCAGGGTCACGGCTACCGCGGCGCTCCTCCTCTTTATGTGGAGGGTGCCGGAAAGGGCCGCGACTTCTACCTCTACCATGGAGATGGCGGAGCTCAGGGCAGCAAAGAAGAGGAGGGCAAAGAACGCGACTGCGACCAAGTTGCCGTACGGAATCCCCCTGAATGCCAGCGGCAGCGTTGTGAAGGCGAGCTCTGCCCCCGCGGTGGGTTCGAGGCCGTAGGTAAACACTATCGGAAAGATGACCAGCCCCGCAAGGATCGCTGCCAGAAAGTCCGCCAACGTGATTATGATCGACGAGCCCAGGATGCCTGTCTTCTCTTCCAGATAGCTCCCATATGTTATGAAGACGCCAAAGCCCACAGAGAGGGAGAAGAAGGCCTGCCCGATGGCTGCACCCCACACTCCTGGCCGGAGGAGGACGCTGAAGTCGGGGCTTAGGAAGAAGGCGGCACCCTCGCTGAAGCCGGAGAGCGAGGGGGAGAATATCACCAGTACGATCAGTATCACGTATGCAAGAGGCATGAGCGTCGAGGCGGACTTTTCAACCCCCCGCCTAACGCCGAGGGAGACGACTATGCCCGTGAGCAGCGCTGAGATGAGGAAGAAGAGGACAGGCTGGTACGTCGAGGTGAACTCGCGGAAGGGAGTCTCCCCGCCCACTATGGAGAAGATGATGTAGGCGAGGGTCCATCCGGTGATCACCAGGTAGTAGCTCAGGATGGTGAAGACCACCAAGCAGACGAGAACCCCGACTGCCTTGAATCCCTTCCTTGCCCTCGAGAAGGCCGTAACGACGTCCCCCCTCAGGTGCCTGCCGGCCGCCAGCTCGAGGATCATCAGGGGGACGGCGATGAGGAACGTTGCGATGAGGTAAGGGATAAGGAAGGCGCCGCCCCCGTTCTGCCCTACGAGGGCAGGGAAGCGCCAGATATTGCCTATGCCCAGCGCGGACCCTATGGCGGCAAAGATAAAGCCAATCCTTGAGGTCCAAGTCTCCATAGGGATACCTCAGGGCTGGCCGCCGATGTGCATGCTTATGGTTACTATGGTACCCGGCCCCGGCATCGGCGGACGATGGGGCACGTTTTCCGGTCGCATAATATAATATAACCACGGCTTCAATTTAAGCAGCATCTACGCCTTTGGCATAACTAGCACAGGCCGTGCAGGAGCGGAGGGGCTTCCTGTGCAAGCGAACAGATCATCCACCGCCCCGGAGGCATATAGAAGCAGGCGGGGGCCCGGCCGCCGGCGCCATCCTCCCTGCCGCCCCCGTCCCTGTCCGGCACGCGGCCCGTGTCAGCAGGCATTACTCTGGAGACCGCCTTTTTCAGGCGAGGGGATCCCACGGATTTACATGGGCGGAAAGATTTTCTCCGCCTCCACCGCCGGCCTAAAGTAATGAGGGGGATTGACGCGATCACAGACGGCCATGAAGAGGCGGCAGGGGAAGAGGCGATCAATTTGATGTCTTGATAGGCAGGATGTTCATCAAGTTTAGCGTGTTTTTATCTTCCAGACGGGGGATTGTTGATTGGTGTCCCTGTGGTGCTGAAATTTGAGCAGAGTTTTAACCCTTTCCGGGAAGAGGGGTCTCCGATAGGGAGACAGTTCATGAACTGGAACGAGATGGTGAGACGCCCATATGACAAGAAGTCGGTCGATGCCTATACGCGGACCCGCACGATCCTTATGAATGGTATCGAGAACAACAGCGTTCTCACCTCCCATGCAATTGCCAGACTGACAAAGGAGGACGGGGTCAAGGAGGTGCTGGGACTCATACGAAGAGTGGATTCGCAACATCAGCAGACAGTCAACTGGTTAACCCCGGCCAACCAGAGCATCTTGGAGACCACCCTGGGGTATGAGCAGGTGGCGGTGGACCTCACCGCCAACTTGGCGAAGAACGAGAGGAATGAATGCCTCAGGCAGGTCCTCGATTTTGCACTTCTCGAAGATTTTGACCACCTCTACAGGTATAGCCTACTGGCTGAGATCCTAGAGGGGGTCAGGGGCGACTCGATCACTCAGGGGAAGACTGAGATAAAACCAGGCAGGCCAACGGCGATCGAGCACAGGCATCCAGTGGACGAGATGCGCAAGCATTTCAGAAGGGACGAGGTCGACACCAGGACGTGGCTGAACTATTACACGATAGTGTCCGCAGAGCAGCAGACCGAGCTCTACTACAAGTCTCACGGATTCATGTTTAGCGACGATATGGCGAGGAAGCTCTACGCCGAGATAGCGGAGATAGAAGAGCAACACGTATCGCAGTACGAGGCGGTAGGAGATCCGACCCTGACAGACTTGGAGGCTCTCACGCTTATCCAGCTGAATGAGGCGTATAACTATTATTCGTGCTATGTCACTGAGCCGGATCAGCGCTTAAAGGGCATATGGGAGCGGTTCATGCGGGATGAGATAACACATTTCAATATGTGCGCCGAGTTGCTGAAGAAGCAGGAGGGGAAAGAGATCAGCGACCTCATCCCCGAGGAGAGTATCGCACCTCCAATAGTGTTCGAGCCGAACAAGGAGTATGTCAACAGGGTGCTGGATGAGCAGCTAGATCTCCAGCCCTACAACATGGAGTTTCTGAGGGAGAGCGAGCTGCCCAAGAGCTGGGCATCATACAGATACCGGGAGGTCGTGAATGCCGGCGGTGTTCCCTCCGAGGAAGTAGTCGAGCGGCATAGGCAGCGCAGATAACCCAAATAGCGGCAGCCGCCGCGGCTTTGCCGGACGCTGCTTCTTTCCCTTTTCCTTTTACTTTTCTCTCCTCTGTCCGGTCTCGGATCGCTTGGCAGCAGGCGCTACCGGCACGGGCCCCAGCGCAAGAGGGAAGCTATTGCATGCGGTGAGGCTTCAATCTACGAAGGAGCCCCTGAGTCGGATGGGTTCGTTGAGGGGTCTGCCGGCTATGAAGAGGTAGTGGGACTCCGTTGCGGACTTTACCGTCAGGGTGGCACCGGGCCGGAGGACTGCGCCCTCGTATTGCCCCAGCTTCGTACCGCTCACATCGGTGTGCCCTTTTATGACATATATGAGGGCATTGTATCCGGCCGGCACGGCGTGCGGAAGCGAACCTCCCCGCGTTATCACGTCCAGATACTGCACCTCCGCATGGACCCCGACAGGCGAGCCTTCGCCGACTATGGTACTAACGGTGTAGTTATCGATCAGCTTCCTAGGGTAGGAGCCCCTGGGGACGCGCTGGTACTCAGGAGGCAGCCCTTTGAGCCGCTTAGGAAGGGCTGTCCAGAGCTGGATGCCGTGGTTCATGCCGGGGGTACCGGGCATCTCCGAATGGACGACCCCAGATCCGGTGGTGCCCCGTTGCACCTCCCCCTTAGATATGGTGCTCTCGTTCCCTGCGCTATCCCTGTGCAGGACCGCGCCGTCCAAGACGAGGGTAATGTAATCGAAGCCCCGGTGGGGGTGGTCGGGGAAGCCCGCGGGAGGCGATATCCAGAACTCATCGAGGAGGACGAACGGGTCGAGGTGATCCATGTTGGGGCCGGGGAACAGTCTGCGTACCCGGGCGCCCTCCCCTTCGTCTATCTCCTCAGCCTGCAGAACCTTCAGGACGACCTTCTCGCTCATATGATCTTCTGCTCGCACCCTTTATTTTAGCCTTCACAAGGCGGGGGCAGAAATATGTGGCAGAGCATTCCGCGCCTTTACTGGTGTGCATGAAAGGGCGGGGAGCGCGGATTTGCACTTTTGGCAGAAAAATACCCCTTACAGCCCGGGTATATTAGTCTCCGCCAGCGCGATCTCTATGTGATAGTCGCCGATCGTGTTCTTCTGCAGGATTATCCATGAAGTGGCCTTGTCATAGCATACCAGCAATACGCCGTCCTGCAGGCCGTACTCGCACACCACGCACCTCCTCGTCGAGTTCCGGTACGTCAGGTCCTCCTCATAGACTTTGTTGAGGGGGTTCTGTAATGCGACCCTTCCATCCTGAAGGCTGTACCAGCTAGTGAAGGTTTGGTTCACGACCTCCGAACCGGCCCTAGCGGTCACCACCTGCGTGAGGGTGGCGTGCGTGCTGTTGAAGTCGGTCACCTCTACCCGGGAGGTCACATTCACCGCCGTGTCCCCGATCATGTAGCTGCCAGCGTAGACTCCGTAGGCCCCCCTAAAGAGCCACGGATACGGGGGCGTCCTAGGCATGGCAGACCAGAGCGCCAGCGTCACGACTACCACGACCGCCACCCCGGCCCCTGCTGCCAAGAGGACGCTACTTCGCCCCTTCGCCCTCCCGTCCCTGCCCTTTAGCGCCTTCGGAACTGACCACATACCAGCCAAGAGTCGCCCGCCTGCCAGTGAGGTGACAGCTTGGAGAGATATCTGGGCGCTTAGGATTTAACTCTTGCCCATATGTCGACCAAGGGCTCCAGCGCCACCGGCGGCAGGAGTGCGAGGCGGTAGCTCCCTGATGCTCCCAAATCTCCGGGTAGCAGTACAAAGGCAAGGCTCTAGCGTTTACCCTCCCCCATCCCCATCATAAAAGTCGGGAGGCCCAAACCGAAGTATATTAAAAGTACCGGGGGCATTATAAGTTGGTGAGTACGGCTTAATGGCCACCATCACCGACCTCATCATAAACATCGTGGTGAGCGTGATCGTCCTCTCGCCGGTGCTTTGGATCGTCGGCAGGATGCTCGTCGGGAAGGAGAAGGCAAAGTTTACCGACGCGGTCATGATCATCGTCATCGGCACTGTGATAGGAGCGATTGTCGGCTACTTTATCACCGGGATCGTAGCTTCGATAATAATGCTGATAGTCTGGCTCGGGCTCATCAAGCACTTCTTTGACTGCGGCTGGCTGAAGGCACTCCTGATCGCCATAGTCGCTGTGATAGTATTCGTAATCATCGCCGCAGTGCTTGCGTTGTTAGGGTTCACGCTATTGACAATAGTGTGACCTTTTTTCTTTTTTTTTCCTCTTTTTCTCTTTTTCTTTTTTTATTGCGGAGGATTGTGATCAAGAACTTCAGCGAGCGGGGAAAGCGTCTGAGGGGAGAGCTGCGCCAGACAGCCCTCCTGATTCACTCGAGGGGATCCCAGTCTACGAGCGGGCTGTTCCATAGGGCATTTGCCCTCGACTGGACCGGCTTGCCCCGGTGAACCTTGGGGACGGCTTTGCGGACGAGGGTCAGGGACATTTCAGCTCGCCTATGGAATACTCCGAACCCAAGAATAAAAAGGTTTGACGGAATGGAAATCGACATTTGTACGGGACATCGGGTTCTAAACAGTAGAACGGCAGGACGATAGATGATAGTCGATACCGATCGGTTCCGGCAACGGGTTTTTATTACCCGGAGGCAACTGTCGAATCACTAACTATGAAAGGTGTGTGATCCAGCCGGTGCCGGCCCAGCCGGATCGCTGGACAGGGGAAGTTAAGACGGGGAGTTGATCACTGATCCGCCAATCGCTTCCTTAGGGAGAGCTTCTCGACAGACTCACGTATCCTCTTCCTCCGCGTCTCATCCCTCTTCGAAGATAGAACCCAATAAATGAAGTAGTACCGGTCGGTGGCACTTAGCTGCTCGAAGAACTCCTTTGCGGTCCTGTTTGATTGAAGTGCTTTCTGAAAATCATCGGGCATGGCTTCAGGACGTGGTGTCCCGAGGGCCTTCTCCCAGTTTCCGTTCCTCTTTGCCTCCTCGATCTTGGCCAGGCCAGCGCTGGTCATCTTCCCCTCCACGATCAGCCTCTCTGCCCGCATCTTGTTCACGACCGACCATATGCTACCCCTGCTGCGGGGGGCGAACCACTGGACGAAGGTGTCGGCATCACTCTTCCTTACAGTACTGTCGATCCAGCCAAAGCAGAGCGCTTCCTCTACCGCCTCTCCGTACTTTATACCTTCTCCCCGAGCATGCTTCTTGCGGATGTGCAGCCATAGCCCCCTCTCTTTGTGATGGTTCTGCATGAGCCAGTCGCGCCATTCGTCTCTGTTACGGAAACTAAGCGCGGTTTCCACAGCAGTATCTCTCGGCGCCCGCTGGATAAATCGTTTCATGTACCGTACACCAGAAATTAGAGCGGTATCGCGATCCCGCCATTGGTTCCGTTCACGGCGTCTATTTCTTGATCAGCGATATCAGGGCGTCCCTGAACTTCTTCTTTAACTCGTGCTGTTTCTCGAACTCTTCGTCCGACATTGAGATAAGCTCGGCGTATTCGGATATATTCTGCTGGGTTAAGATGTCTGTATCGTCCAGTTCGGCAACCTTCTCTTCGAACATCCCTGACTGGCAACACTCCTGCATCTTCATCTCCAGCTCCAGCAGCCGAGAGATGGCATTTTCATCGGCTTCTATCTTGAAACCGATCTTCTTCAGCCCTGCGAGCGTGCTCTGCAGAGAGTCCCTCGCGATCTTGGCACTGCGGGCCTTCTGCCCCACGCTGCAGTAAAAGACCTCTGCAGTCGTCCTGTAGTAGCTCTCGATCAGGTGATCCACGCGCACCTCGCGGGAGACCTCCACGAGGTCGGCGGTCAGCATCCTCTTTATATGGTGGTACACGGCCTGAGGCGTGAGCTCGAGCTCGGATGCGATCTGGCTTACGGTCATCTCCTTGGCCCTCAGCAGGGAGATGATCCTGCGTCTCGTCTCGTCAGCCAGCAGCTGGAAGGCTTCGGGATCCTTTATGGTCTTGATGGGCTTCATAGACATTTTACCATTAAGCAACTAGGTTTAATTACTATAAATACATTTTGCCATGTAAACGCTAGCCACTTATCCAATACCATAGTTTATCATTAAAACGTTAGCTTTATAAGCATCCGTTTTTTTAGTATTAAAACGAAGGTTTTAATATAAAGGGTGATGTTGAATGGAACGCACGCTTGGAAGGAAGAACCGCCCCACTACACTCGGCGGCAGGTTAGGGATGCTGGCGGGTGCAGCGAGGTCCCTGCTGGTCTTCAATGGGGAGTTGGCGCATTGCCGCCCGACCGGCTTGGATTATGCCGAGAAGAAAGCTATCGCAGCTGAAAAGACGGAGGCCCAGAGGCAACGGGCGCTCGGGGAGGTGTCCTTCCAGCGCCGGGCGTTCCAGTGATTTGTTGAGGGCAGGAGACGTATGACTGGCCACCTTGCCCCCCTGCCTCAGCCCTTCTTTCGTCCCTTCTTTGTAGCCATGCTGGCTGCAACCGCCGCGACTGCGACTGCGACTGCGATCAATCCGATTATGAGGGGCGGGTAGGCCGCAAGGCCGTCGGATGCTGGAGGCGGTGGATCTTGGCTTGCTCCGGGCGCCACTGCGCTAAAGTTCCAGCTTGCAGTGGCGTGGTTCCCGGACAGATCCTCGACATAGAGTTGTATGGAGTGGGTGCCGTTGCCTAGGAACGTATTGAACGAGATGCTGTGCGAGTCTGCAACCGCACCCCCCGATACGTTTATGCCTATGCGCCTGCCGTCGAGGATCAGGACGATCGAGGCGGCGTCGATGCCTTGGTCATCGCGGTAATCTGCGGATATCGTGACGTCCCCGGCAGTGACGCTAGAGCGAGCATCCGGTGTGAGGGACGTGATAACCGGCGCAGTAGTGTCCGCCGCCGTGCCATCGGTTAATGCCTGCAGGTAGAACGAGTGAAGGAGATCGGCCACCAAGTTCACGGCATGGCCAATAAGCTCGCCCGATCTGGATATGGCAGCCTCGGTGGAGTTCGAATAGTTCGCTGCGAGCCAAGTGCAGTTGTGGGCTTGTCCTCCCTCACGTGCGGAGGAGGCGTCGAAGGTGGTGTCGTACGCCATATCACGGGCGGCATCGTATGCGGTAATGTTCGAGAGGCTGCCGTCGTAGCGCAGGTACGACGCAAAGCCTTCGTACGTGGTAGTCTTGGTGCCTATCCAGGTCTCGTACGCCTGATGATCATCGGGGTCCTCGGCCCCCCAGTGGGTCGCGGCACCCATCACGTGGCCGAATGAGGCGAGGTCGCTGACGTAATGGGTCATCGCGCCTATACGGATCGCAGCGGCGGTGAGGTTGCCGGCCCTCGCGTACGCCACGGCCAGGTCGTATTCGGACTGCGCCCTTTTGCCTGCGTCATCCTCCTGCACCGTCCCGTCTGGGTAGAAGTAAAAGTGGTGGGTCGCGGTGGCGTCGCCATAGCCGTCCGGCTTTGGACGATCCGGCAGCTCGGTGCCCAGCAGGTACCAGTCCAAGTTATCGCCGCCCGCAGCCATCACGAGCCATGCCTTTTCGTGCTCGGGGAGGTAATCGAGCGCATGCTGCGCGATCCAGTCGTGGGTGCCGTACCTTGGGCCGGTGATATCATAATCGTAAGAGTATCCGCCATTGCCCCACGCGCGGGCGCCCCCGCCGGTTGCGGAGAGGGCAACCGCGAAGAGGGTTATGGTGACAGCGATGGCTCCCAGTTTATCCATCCAGGACACCTTCTACTCGATCCAATCTTTCCCCAAGAACCGGATAGAGGTTACTCCTCGTGTGACAATATAAAGGTGTCCGCAGCCGCAGCTGTAGCCTCGGTCAGAGGGCGGTGGCGAGACTGGAAAACTGCCTCATGCTGGGCCCACTGAACATGAGGAGGGCGTTGGACCCGCTCAGACTTTTTCAGTATGAATCTATGAACGACCTCAGGTCCTTCATGAGTGTGAACGTGTTGCCGCCGTCCACGCTCTTATATATGATCAGCCCAGTTGTACCGACGTAGATAATATCGGGGTCTGTCGGGGAGATCGCTATGCCCTCGATATTCTTCTCGGCGTCCAGCACGCATGAATATGTACTAATGCCGTCGGTGCTCTTGAAGATGCCGTTCCCCTCGCTCCCCACGTAAATGACGTTGGGATCGGCTGGTGAGACGGTCAGAGAGTTGAAGATATTGTCGTTATTGTTGCAGCCCTCACCTATGTCAGGACCCTTTATGTAGCGCTGGATGGTTGCCGAGGCCGAAGCGGTCCTCTCGTTGCCGAGCGCATCGCGGGCGGCGACTGTGATATTCTTTACGCCGTCACCTGCGGGCACCTCGAGCGTGCCGCAGCAGTACCCTCCGCCCTCATTGAGTGACACTGTCCCGCCGCCGCTTACCGACGCTACGACAGAGGATATTCGGTGAGTCTGTCGCGCGCTTCGATCCTTATAGGCACCGACAGCGATGGCTGGCAGCCAAAGCCCCTAGGTTCGAGGATCATCAGCTCAGGAGGCTCGGCATCGACTGTGAAGAAGAGCACTACACTGCTGTCGGAATTGCCGGCGAGATCGCTGGCGATGACCCTCACCGAGTGAGGACCGTTATCCAGCCTGCCGGTCTCGCAGACCCAGAAGCCAGACCGTGCGCTCATGGTGATGTTGTAGCTCCAATCCATCTCCGCGATGACCTCGGCGATCCCTGTCAGGTCCGTTGCAGATACGTTGAGAGGGAGTAGGGGCGAACTACTATATGATGCGTTCAGCGGAAGGTTGGCTGAGACGGCGGGGGGCAGCATATCTATATTATCGGTCTGATTGGAGCCGTGACAGTTGCCGTTATCGACGGTAGAGCTCGATGGGGATGCTGGAGCGGAGCATTGATCACAAAGATCGCGATACCGATGGTGAGAGCTGCAGCAGATATGACAGCGAGCGAGCTGACAGCCTTCATAAAGCTATTTTTGCGTCTTAGGAGCTAACAAATCGATCTCGGGCCGGAGCAGCTCCCCGGTGGAGGTGCGCGTGAGGGCCCCGCTTGACAGTAAGTTTATGGCTGGATGCGCCCATTCTCTTTTAGGGGGTTTTCTTTATGGGAGGGCACGGTCCGACGATGAGGCAACGTTTCGAGACGGAGATGTGGGTCAACGGCAAGAAGCTTCCCCTCAACTATTTCATACAGGAGACGCTGGCTAATATGATGGTCGGGTTTACAAAGACGCTCAAGGAGATCGGAGACGTTCCGCCAGCGAGCATCAGGCTTGATATCAGGAGGCTCCCCGAAGAGATCGACGTGGACGCCCACGCCTATCCTTGATTGGCCGGGGCAGTATAGGGTACTGCGCCGCCAACACGCCTTTTTTTAAGGCAGGGTACCGCCACATCCGCGCCACATCCGCCCACGCCTTGCTCCCCTTCGCAGACCCTTTCATCTCTTACGCATCATGTGATCGAGATAGATGGGCGCTTTCCTGAGTTCGTCCAGCTCCTTCTAGGGGGAGAAGAAGGAGTAGATCAGGACACCAGCTGCGAGGAGGACGAGCCCGGACAGGATCTGGATCGGCGAACTCTCGGCTATCAGAAAGACTGAGAAGACCACACCCAGCAGGGGAAAGAACCTGCCTCCCCGGAAATGGAGCCCCGGTTTTTTGTGCTTCTTCCGGAGAGGGAAGACGGCGGCACAGGTGGCGGCATAGGCGATCGCCAGCATGAAGACCGCTGTTGCGACCAGCGTGCCCAAGGAGCCTATCATCGAGGCGGCAAGTGCGGTGGCAGACTGTATGATTATGCCCAGGTAGGGCGTCTTGTAACGCGCATGAACCTTCGCGAAGACGCGGGGAAAGAGCCCGTCAGCTGCCAGCGCGTACGCAAGCCGGGACGTTCCCAAGGCGGCAGACTCACTGGCTCCGGCGATAGAGATCAGGGCACCCAGACCGATTACGAGTGACCCGGTGATCGCTAATGACGGATAGGCGCTTAGCAACGAGGCGCCGCCGGATATGAGGGGTGCGCTATCTGTCGCGAGCTGGTGCCACGGTCGGGCACTGAAGAGGACCGCATTGGTAAGGAGGTAAAAGGCCGTCACGATCATCATTCCGGAGGTTATGGCCCCGGGTATCGATCTCGCGGGGTCCTTCATCTCCTCCGCGGGGATGGTCGAGAGCTCGAAACCAGCATATGCCCAGAAGATAAGCACGAGGGCGGGTCCAAAATTGGAGACGCCGAGCGGAAAGAGGGGTGTAAGGTTCGTCTCTACGGCAGCGGGGTTTGAGAAGATGTAGAGGATCCCGGCCGCTGAGAAGAACATCAGGGGCGCCATTTTGATAATGGTAAGCGCATCATTGGTTCTTCCGGCGGATTTAACGCCAGCTATGTTCGTAAGGGCGATCAACAGGACGAATGCTGCCTTGACAAAGCTCTGCTCGACCCAGCCTAGCGCTGGCAGGAAGAACATCAGATATCGGGTGAACGCTACGGGGAATACTGCAAGCGAGACCCATTCGGCCAGCCAGAGGGACCAGCCGACTATAAAGCCGGCAAAAGGCCCCCATGCATACCGGACATATGCGTAGGAGCCTCCCGCCCGCGGCAACAGGGCGGCGCATTGGGCGAACGATAGAGCGATCGTGGAGGCCATCACGCCCGCCATTACCCAGGCCAAGAGGGAGGCGGGGCCTATATACCCTGCGCCGAAGGAGGAGGCGACATAAATATCGGCGCCGACTATGGCGCCCACCACGAGGCTGGTGACGTCGAAGGTACTCAGCTCTGCGCGGAGGTGGTGTTCGGTAATAAGCGTCCCCCTGCCTGACGGGTGCGTGCAGGATTGATGGCTAGATCATACCTTGTCGCGGTAAGAAAAAAACGTGTTGGGACGGTCGCACCGGACCCTGCCGAGGGAGATAGGTGATCAGGGGCAAGGCGCCGTCCGGTGTTGCCATGGCGCTGGCAGGTTCAGGACGCTGTGCTAGGCTTTGATGGTGCGTCCGAGATGACGGGATTAGACAACATGGTCGTGTTTACTGGGCGGTGATGCTGTATGTAAACGCTGACAGAAACATTGGCTGATTTGAGCAATGAGGCCGCAGATGTGCCCGCAAAGGGCGAACTTGTAACAATGCTAAATATCCGGAGGCGAGAATAGTCTTACAGGGAGAGAGATGGGTCTTCTCGAAGATCTATTCCACTTCATTACGGGGGGCGCGATCTCGGGCATACCCTCCTGGGGGCTTATGATGATACCCTTTGTGCTGGGGCTTGTCGTTGGATTCTTCATCAAGAAAGTCCTGAAACTGGCGCTCATCGCCATTGTCATCCTCTTTGTGCTGACTTATGTCGGTATACTCAACTTCGGTCTGGGGAGCCTAGAAGTTCTGATCGCCCAGTATGGGCCGATCGCGATCCAGTACGCGGCGGTGCTTCTGGGGTTACTCCCGCTCAGTCTTGGCTTTGTGATCGGAGCGATAATAGGCTTCCTGGTATCCTAGTAGGCTCTTGCAGAGGAGGCTGCCGGCCGAGAGCAGCACCTGTGCTACCCTCTATCAGATATGCTCAGATATGCACGCTTCTCGATGCCGCTGGATGCATCAGAGCTTAAAAAGAGAAGGGTATAGATAGGGCAGAGCCCTCCGACAAGCTTACCTTCGAGAGCGCTCGTAGTGCCGGCTGTCCGAACGCGGGCGCTGGTTATACGGAACATAGCCTGGAGGCGCAAACGAGAATACGGCGCCACATGCCCCGCAGGTCACTACCTGGTTGTTCTTGTCGAGCGCGATATCCATTTTGCCGCAGCTTACACACTTTATAGCAGTCTTCACTATCTCACCCCATGTCCTGTTCTACCTCAGCGTAAAAAGGACCCCTCACGATTTCGGGAATGAGCGAAGCCGCGTGCAGTCCGTGAGAAATCGCAGGATTCTTTTCACTGCATTACTAACAGTGCGGTGGCATATATACCGTGCGCTTGCCCCGGCTCATGCCTCCCGTGCCCGGCCAGGCAATTCCCTGCGGCACCTTTCCATCCGCTTCACGCTTGCCCGGCCAACATAAAAGCCCCTACCGGTGATGGGGCAGGGCACTTATTCGGGCTTTCGTTAACTTTTAGTCGAGCTCCACGTCGGTATACAGGTCGTAGATACCCTGCCTAGTGAGTATATTGCTGGAGCATCTCTTGCAGTCGGTACGCCAAGCGATGTAGCCTTTTATGTGCTTGGCGGTTCCATGAAACCTGCACTGCTCATTCGTCTCATTTGCTCTCCGGGCTTCTTGTTTGGTCCCATAATATCCTTGCAGTATCACATTCACTCACCTTTTACAACAGTCTGCGGCAGGAATTAGATCCGCTGATCGGGGGGTCTGATCTAAAAGTCACGCAGACAGCATAATATAGGCGGGCGTACCTTAAATCGAGTTCGGTCGCGTTAACGGCAGGCCATTCTCGCCAGGTGAAACCTTCGATCAGGTTAAATTATCTGGGCTGACAACGTATCTCATCCCCAGCGTCCAGGCTGCGGTGAACCATGGAGGCACTAATCGGGATGCGGCGCACCCGTATGCTTATGCTTCTCGGGGCTACGGTGTTAGCGGTTCTTCTAGCTTGCTACATAGCTGGCGACCGTCCCACGGGCCTTCCGGTTTATACATACAGCATAATCGCCACTTATCCCCACGACCCTGAGGCCTTTACGCAGGGACTGGCTTTCGCGGGGGGATACCTGTATGAGGGGACGGGGTTAACAGGGCAATCCAGCTTGCGCCAGGTGGAGCTGGAGACAGGGCAGGCCATCAAGGATCTGCAGCTGCCAGCAGATCTCTACGGCGAGGGGATCACAATCCTCGGCGACAGGGTATTCCAGCTGACCTGGAAGTCACACAGGGGGTTTGTGTACGATCTGGAGAGCTTTGCCCTGTTGGGAGAGTTCAGCTATGCGGGGGAAGGCTGGGGGATCACCCACAACGGCAGCGCCCTGATAATGAGTGATGGCTCCGCCAACCTCTACTTCATCGATCCGGAGACTTTCTCGCTGATCAGGCAGATCGAGGTGCACGACGACAGGGGCCCGGTCAGCAGGCTCAATGAGCTCGAGTATATCGGGGGGGAGATCTATGCCAATGTATGGCTGTCTGACCGTATAGCCAGAATCTCGCCTGAGACAGGGCAGGTGACCGCATGGATAGATCTGACGGGGCTGAGCCGGCAAGAGCAGGGGGTGAAGGATGCGAACGATGTGCTCAACGGTATCGCATACGACGCGGTTAACGGCCGGCTCTTCGTTACTGGGAAGCGGTGGCAACAGATCTACCAGATAGAACTGATCCCGCCACGGCCTTAGGGCTGGAAGGCTAGCCCAGGGTACAAGAGGCGGGCACAACGGCATTCAGAGGGTTAGCCTCCTCAGCACCTCGGCCATGATCGCATAGGTCCGGTCGGTCTTGCCCGCCATGGCAGTGCCTGCAGTAAAGACGTCGAACTCCATCAGATCGAGGCCCACGAGCTGTGAAGATTCGAACGAGTTTCGGAGCGCAGCCACCACCCGGTATAGATCGCTGTGGCTGATCCCGTGATAGTCGAGGAAACGCGCCCCCTTCAGTGAGGTATTTGCACAGACGTCGACGTCGATCGAGACATAGGTATAGGGCTTGTCTGTCCGGGAAAGCTGGAGCGCCGATTCGGCCTTGTGCAGGTCGTCCTTCCTCAGCAGGTGGACGCCTGAGGAGAGGGTGTCTTTGTAGTATGAGACGTAGCGCTCGACCCTCTCATCGCCTGTCTCCTCGGCTGCCTTCGGGGGGTAGTCCGAGACCCCGATGACGAATATGTTCTCCGGGGGGACTTTCTTCGTTATGAAGGAGAGGAAGGAGTCGGCGTTGTAGCTGTCCCTCCTGCCGTAGATGTAGGGATCGGCCGGCGAAAACTTCGTCTCCGGGTTACTCTCGAGGTCGTACTGTATCAGACCGCACCTTATCGAGGGCGGGATGAAGTCAAAGTGGCTGTCCAAGACGACCAGCCGGAGGTTCTCGCCGCCGTACTCGTCGGCGAGCGCTTCTATCGAACCCCCTGAGAGGGAGTGGTCCACCCCCACCATCACGGGCAGGTCCGGAATCACATCGCCCTTCACCCTGTCGCGGAGAGCGCCTGCGTACTCCAGGCAGCCGTCCGAGTCGATGAAGGTCACAAAGTTCTCGACGGTGAGCATGAAGAGCATCTCGGGCGGCGGGGTGGGGGTCAGCCAGGGCTCGACCCCCACTCTGAGGACGGGGATGGCTGCAGGAGATCGGTCCGGGGCGGCTGGCAGGGAGGCGAGGACGCCTTCCAGGGGGTCCCTGAAGGGGACGCCGGGGTATCCCGCACGGGCCCCCTCTATCTTCCTGAGTATGTACGCCTCCCGCTCGTCCGGGTCCAGTAAGCCATTAAGGAGCTTGGGCTTCAATTTGATCGTTCTCGAACCTCGAATTTCTAGGTCAGTAGTTATATTGTTATTGTCTCTCGCCGGTGGCGATACGGCGGCTTTTTGGGGGAGGCGCTGCGAGGGGCCGGGCGAGGGGGCCGAGGCGGGGGAGCGCCGGGACCGCCCGGCCTGAGGTTCAGCCAGCCTCCCTGATCACTTGGCCCAGACGCTTCACGCCTTCGGCAATCTGCTCCCGCGTGGGGTAGCTGTAGTTGATCCGCATCGTGTTAGTCCCCCCGCCGCTCGGATAGAAAGCAGCCCCGGGCACGTAAGCGACGCCGTTCTCCACCGCACGCGGCAGGAGCGCTCTGGTGTCCACCTTCCGGGGGACGGCCGCCCAGATGAACATGCCGCCCGTCGGCTTTGTCCAGGTCGAGTTTTCCGGGAAGTGCTCTTCCAGCGCTGCGAACATCTCGGCCCTCTTGGTTTTGTAGGCCACCTTCAGCTTTGAGATGTAACGCTCCAGGAGCCCCCGCTCCATGAACTCATAGGCTATATGCTGGGAGAGCGTGCAGGAACAGAGGTCCAGCGACTGCTTCAGGATGGCAAGCTTTGTCAGGATCTCCTCGGGGGCGGCGATCCAGCCGAGCCTGAGGCCGGGGGCCAAGATCTTGGAGAAGGTGCTCGTGTAGATAGTCCTGCCCCCGTCGATCGCCTTGATGAACGGCGGGTTCGGTTCGTCCGAGAGGTAACCGTATGGGTCGTCCTCGATTATCAGGAAGTCGAACTCCTCGGCGATCTCCACGAGCGCCCTGCGCCTCTCCTCAGTAAGGGTGATCCCCGTCGGGTTCTGGCACGTCGGCACTGTATAGAGGAACTTTATCCTCCTCCCCGGGCTGCCGCCGTTTGCGCTGCGCCTCTCCCGCAGTATCTCCCTGAGGGCGTCTGGCTTGAGTCCGTAGCAGTCCATCGGGGCGAGTATGACCTTGGGCCGGAGCGTCCTGAAGGCAGACCATGCGGCCAGGTAGGTCGGCTCTTCGAGGATGATCTCATCCCCGGGATCGATGAAGGCCCTGCCGAACATGTCGAGCGCCTGCTGGGACCCAGCGGTGATGAGGATCTCGTCGGGCGAGACCTTCATACCCCCCGAACTCATGAAGCCGGAGAGCTTCCTACAGAGCCGGTCGTATCCCTCAGTCGTCTCATACTGGAGGGCGAGAGCCCCCCTCTCGGAGAGTACATCGGCGGTGATGCGCTTGATGTCTTCCACTGGAAAGAGGCAGGGATCGGGCATGCCGCCGCCGAAGGAGATGATATCCCTCGACTTTACTACCTTAAGCATCTCCCGGATCTCGCTGGCCTTCGCCTCCTTGATCTGCCTAGAGAAGAGGTTGTCGGCGTCCATGGTGTTAACTTCCCAAACAGAGGGATAAAATAGTGTGGCGGTATTAATAGGTTTTTCCGTGTTTAGTGCCGGGAAAAGGTAAAAAAACGACGATATTTAGCGTAACTAGCCTAACCCTGTTCCAATATGAGGGCAGATCGATCGAAGACCCCGGTCCAGTCATCCGGCGAGGGTTGACGGATGAGGGGGAGTGGACAAACCGAGAGGGAAGAGGAAGGTAAGGAAGGGAAAGGAGAAGATCGGGACGGGAAGAGAAGGGAGAAGGAAGTAAGTAAGAAGGAAGAAAAAGAAGAAATAAAAAAGGAAAGGTAGAGGAGGAGGTTACTTCCTCTTGATTATCGGCTCGATTATCTCGACGATATCGAGCATCTGCATCGGAGACTTGTTCATCTGGATGGCGTCGGTGAGGTTCCTCCAGCAGAACGGGCATGCGCTCGTCACTACTGAGGCACCTGTAGCCTCTGCCTCCTTGATGCGCTTGGTAGCAGTCTCGAGCGAGTAGTCCGCAAAGCCTCCTCTCACACCGCCGCCAGCACCGCAGCAGAACGAGAACTTCCGGTTCCGGTACATCTCAACGAGTTCGGCGCCAGGTATGGCCTTGATGACGTTCCTGGGGGCATCATATATCTCAGCGTGCCTGCCCAGGTGGCATGGGTCGTGGTAGGTTATCTTCTGGTTGAAGTTGCCGGTGAACTCTACTTCGCCCTTGTTGATCATCTCTTCGACGAACTGCAGGGTGTGCATCACCTTGGTGTTCATGACCTTGCCGTATTTGTCAGCATAGCCCTCTGGGGCGTCCATCTGGTAGTCCCTGGCGAGTGTCCGGTAGCATCCTGCGCAGGTCGCGATGATGTTCTTGGCACCGTAGGTGTCTGCCAGCGCGGCGTTGTGCTCGATGAATCCCTTGGCGAGGTCATACTGCCCGGTCCTCAGAAGAGGAGAGGCGCAGCACCACTCGTCCTGGGCGATCGTAAAGTCGACGCCGAGCTTCTTCAGCAGGTTCACGGTTGCAAGAGCGACGCTCTTCTGCCTGTAGGAAGCGGTGCATCCTACGAAGTAGAGGTTCTCAGCCTTCTTCGGCAGGGAGTCCTTCACGCTGCTCGGCAGCCAGTCGAGCCTCTTGCTGTGCGGCTCCAGGTAGGGGTTGTAGTTGACGCCGATCGTCTCGCTCCACTTCCGGATGGCGGACGGGATAGCGACGTTCTGCTTCCACGCCTCGTACCGGAGGGTCTCGAACATCCTGAGGATGTATGGCTTGATATCGGTCTCGCACATCTGTTGGCAGGCGCCGCAGCTGGTGCATGTGAAGAGCACATGTGATACCGCATCGGACCACTTTATCCTGTTGCTCAGCAGTCCCCTCGAGAGGGCGGCTTTGCCCCTCGAGCCGCGGTACGAATCGAAGTTGAACTTGTCGCCCTGCACGCACAGCATTGCGGCAAAGTTCGCATCCTTGCCGTACTCATAGCCGTACTTGCAGTTGCCGCAGTGGGTGCACATCGAGATATAGTCGTAGAGCTTTGCGAGTTCTTTCATTTCGGTGTTCTTCAAGACGTGTGACATCTTTTCTGCCTCCTTTTATCTGACGCCCAGCTTGCCCGGGTTCATGATGTTGTTCGGATCCAGCATGTCCTTTATCTTGGTCATGAGTCCGATGTAGCCAGCGTCGGCCACGGCGTTGAGCTCGTTCTGGTACTCGACCGGCGGCTTGTAGGGGAGCATCCCATACTGGATACCTGCCCTGACGCACTCCACCATCGCGTCCCTCGCAGCCTGAACCGATGCGGGATCCCTCTTGTTGAACGGGGTCATGCACCGGAGCATGCCGTAGTGGGCGCCCTGGTAGTCGGTGAAGCGGGTCGCAGGCGAGAGCCCGTGCGAGATGTAGATCTCCTTCCATTTGTTGTAGAGAATCGGCCAGCTCTTGCATGGTGCGAAAGTACCTGGCCATGCAATTCCTCCACCGCATGACTTGGAGTAGTTCTTTGTAGAGCCGACGATCCTGCTCGGGAGCTCTGTCCTTCCCTTCTTCGCCTCTGGCGGATACTCAAAGTCGTAGAGCTTGGTTCCCTTCGCGCGCTCCTGCTCTACTACCTTCTTCCACATCTCACGCTTGTACTCGAGCTCCTTCTCGCTCCAGCCGCTTATGACGGTGTAGCTGTAGAACTCGGGCACATCCTTCGGCTTCTCCCTGTACGGGAAGACGATGGGTATCTGAGCAAGCCACCAGCTTACTGCGGTGACCTCGTCGCATAGAGAGTAGTGGCGCCAGTGAACCATGTACTTGGTTATTGCGTCGGCGTCGGCAGCTGCGATGGTGAGGACGTCCTTGTACGGACGGATCGGGAAGATCCATACTCCGAGTTTGGTCACTATGCCCGTGGTCCCGAGCCAGCCCACAAAGAGCCCCTGCATCTGGGGGAGCGGCATCGTGGAGTGCCACGAATCGGAGTAGGCAGCCGAGCCGAGCTTCACGACCTCTGCGGTCGGCAGGACGACTTCCATGCTGGTGATCAGCTGGCTGTTGATTCCGATTCTGCCGTTCAGGTGGCCGATCCCGTGGTTGACTGCCATCGCGAGGACCGATGCGGAGGCAGGGTGAACACCCCATCCGAACTCGAACCCCTTCGAGAACTCAGTCCCTTCCCACTGGGCTACCTGCTCCTTAAGGGCAGCAGAGAATGCTGCATGGCTGACACCGGGCTCGATCACTGCATAGCATGTCTCTGGATCGATCTTGAGGATGCGGTCCATCCTCTTGAGGTCCATGATAATGCCTCCCTCTTCGGGGACGCAGAGACCGCCGATGTTCGTACCATTGGTATAGGGGATCACCGGAATCTTGTTGTGGTTGGCATAGCGTAGGACGCGCTGGATCTCGGTCACTGTCTTCGGCATGACCACATAGTCGGGCATCCTCGGCTCTGCCCAAGTCATGTCGTAAGTATAGGGCATAAGGTTGGCTTCTTCGCTGGTGGTGTTCTCGTATCCGACGATCTCCTGAAGTCTCTTTAAGGTTTCTTCTGTGCCTCTAGCCAATATCCCACCTTCAAAAATTGTATAGAGTAACACTCTACATCTATATAAGAGATTTGATGTTAAGCAATACCTGATGAAATGCAAGTACGCTAAGTAGTGAACTACTTCTCTTTGGGGAGGATCGTCCGGATTAAGACGACCGCCTGCTTGGAGCGGTAGAGGCGCGATCTCTGCGGACAGGGGAGGCCCCGGTCCTGCCGCATGGGCATAAGAGACAACCTCCCGCGCGTGCTTGAGCAACACCTACAAGAGCAGGTCCATGCAATGCCAATAAAAGATGCCGGGAGAGCGCATCGGAGCTGACAAAGATCTGAAGCGGACGAAACAAAGGTAAAGGATAACTATTTAAACGTATATGGGATGTTTACTAGTTCGGTCAGGTGCAGGCGTTGCTCCAGATCGTAGACACTACGGTGAGAGACGCGCAGCAGTCGCTATTCGCCACCAGGATGAGGATAAATGACATAATGCCGGTCCTCGAGCGGCTAGACGAAGCGGGTTTCTACGGGCTGGAGTCTTGGGGAGGGGCGACCTTCGACACCTGCATACGCTACCTGAACGAGGACCCTTGGGAGAGGCTGAGGAAGATCAAGAACAGCCTGAAGAAGACCAAGGTCGTGATGCTCCTCAGGGGCAAGAACCTGGTAGGGTACAGGCACTACTCGGACGAGATAATCGAGGCGTTTGTCAAGAGGGCTTACGAGAACGGCGTCGATGTCTTCAGGATCTTCGATGCACTGAACGATGTCGATAACCTGAGGAAGGCGGTCAAGGTGGCCAAGGATGTGGGTGCAGAGGTGCACGGGGATGTTGCATATACGACAAGCCCGATCCACACCATCAACTACTTCGTCGGGGTGGCGAAGCGGGTCGCCGAACTCGGCGTCGATGCGATCAGGATAAAGGACATGGCAGGGCTGCTGGCCCCCAGGAACGCCTACGACCTAGTCAGGATCGTGAAGAAGGAGACAGGGCTCCCCGTAGGGCTTCACTGCCACTACAGCTGCGGCCTCGCATCACTCTCGTACTTGAAGGGCGTCGAGGCGGGGGCGTGGTCCCTCGACACCGCCCTATCGCCGTTTGCCTTTGGCGCATCACAGCCTGCGATCGAGACCATCTTCGAGGCGCTGAGGGGCACGGGCCAGCTCTCGCACCTGAACATAGGGGTAATCAATGAGGTCGCAGACTACTTCGAGGCGCTGAGGGAGAAGTACAAGGGATACTCCTCAGAGGCGACAGAGAGGATCGATCCGAGGGCTCTGCGCCACCAGATCCCGGGGGGCATGCTCTCGAACCTTGTCGCCCAGCTGAAGGAGTACAGCGCGCTCTCGAAGATGCCCCAGGTCCTGGAGGAGGTTCCTGTCGTGCGGAGGGATCTGGGCTACCCGCCCCTCGTGACGCCGATGAGTCAGATCGTCGGGACACAGGCGGTGATGAACGTCATCACCGGGAAGAGGTACGGACTGCTGATAAAGGAGCTGGAAACTTACGTCCGCGGGCACTACGGGAAGCCCCCGGGGGAGATCAGCAGGGAGCTTAAGGAGAGGGTCCCGGATGCCAAGCCGCCGGAGTCTCCGTCCTTCGGTGACATCCCCGAGGAAGCGAGGTGCCTCTTCAAGAAGGATGAGGACGCCCTTACGTATTTACTCTTCCCGCAGCAGGCTTTGGCCTTCTTCAAGGGGGAGGTCAGGCCCCAGAGCGACAACGGGAGCGGTGAGAAGCGGAAGGAGGTGCGGTGGTTCCATATCAAGATCGGCGAGGAGGAGATAGACGTAAAGATAGAGGGGGAAGACAGGCGGTAGGCGGAGAAGGGGGATCAGGGGGCAGCAGGACCGCGCTTAGCGCTGAACGATTCTGGCAAAAGGGTATAAAACTGGGACAGTACATCTCTCTTCTAGCCATCAGCCTGCCATTCAACCCGGATAGATGACTGGCCGCTGCAACGGGCTGTTGTCTGTACAGCAAAGATTGGACAGAGGGAAGGGTGTTGGAGATGTCCCAGCGAAACCTCCACTTCGAGAGGGTGCTCGAGTACCATGAGAATGGAAAGATCAACGACGATATCCTCCGTGCGTTCTACGACAGGCTGCCCAGTCTAGAGAAGGCGATAGCGGAGGTCGAGCAGGCCTCCGGCTTGAGGTACCCGCCGATAATATTCGACCCTGTACTGACCGTCGTGACTTACCCCTCAGCGGCTTTCCAGAGCACGGTCATATATGCCTCCACCCGGATCAGCCAACTCCGGGACAGGTACAGGCTCTGCGTTGTACTCTCTCTCCCCTTCCTCCTCTACGCCAACTATGGCCTTCTCAAGGCCTCGCTCGCACACGAGCTGCTCCACTACATCTATATGACAACGGTCCTCGAGAGCAAAGCGTATATGGACCTGACCGGCGATGCCGATGCGCCGGAGGTCCTGGCCGCTTTTGACGAGACGCACGTCTCGGATCCGGAGGAGTGGTTCAGCGACCCGGAGGTTATCAGGCTCGTGAGACAGACGTTTAACCCCATAGTTGCCGATGCGGAGCTTGAGGGGGCCGTAAGGGGAGGATGGATTGAGAAGGGACTTCCCGTCAGGAACTCTTCGGGCGAGGAGAGCAGGGTGAGCATACCTGTGCTTGAGATCTCGAAGGTGGAACTGGACCCAAGCATACTGGAGAGGAGCAGGGGGAGGGGGAGGTCCAGAGGGAGCAGACCCAGCCAGCAGGGCCGCGGGCAACCCAGCCAGTAACAAGCTTTTAAACTGATGCACTCACTTGGATTGTGTGAAGCCAGGAGAGATGCCGGAAATGAGATACAATGTCAGGGATCTTGCGCTCGCTGACAAGGGGATGAATCTGATAAGGTGGGCGGAGGATCACATGCCGGTCCTGATGAGCATAGGGGAGAGGTTCTCGAGGGAGAGACCTCTCAAGGGCGTCAGGATAGGGGCATGCCTCCACGTCACCAAGGAGACGGCTGTGCTGATGAGGACGCTCGTCAAGGGCGGGGCCGAAGTGATTCTTGCAGGCTCTAATCCGCTCTCGACTCAGGATGAGGTCGCTGCCGCGCTGGTCAGGGAGGGGATCAGCGTCTTCGCGTGGAAGGGACAGAGCAGGGAGGAATACTATGATTGCATCAAGGCTGTCCTCTGCGCAGATCCGGTAGTCACGATGGACGACGGGGCAGACCTCGTGACTGAGCTCCACTCTACCGGCAGAGACCTGGGAGGGATCTTGGGCGGGACGGAGGAGACGACGACGGGGGTCGTCAGGCTGAAGGCGATGGCAGAGAAGGGAGTGCTCCGGTACCCAATCATCGCCGTGAACAATGCGGAGACCAAGTGGGACTTTGACAACATCTACGGGACGGGGCAGAGCACCCTCGACGGCATCCTGAGGGCGACCAACGTCCTCCTCGCAGGCAAGAGGTTTGTGGTGGCGGGGTACGGCCACTGCGGTAAGGGACTCGCCAACAGGGCGAGGGGGATGGGGGCGCACGTCATAGTGACGGAGGTAGAGCCCATCAAGGCGCTCAAGGCGATCATGGATGGCTTTGAGGTCATGCCCATGGCAGAGGCCGCAGAGGTAGGAGACATCTTCGTCACTGCGACAGGAAACAAGAACGTCATCAGCGGCAGCCATATGGAGAGGCTGAAGGACGGGGCGATCCTCGCCAACACAGGGCACTTTAATGTCGAGATCGAGATAGACGCACTTGAGAAGCTCGCCGAGAAGAAGGTGAGGATAAGGGAGTTTGTCGACGAGTATACGCTGGGCGGAGGCAGGAAGGTGTACTTATTGGCGGAGGGGAGGCTCGTCAAC
This sequence comes from Candidatus Methanomethylicaceae archaeon GD_Cm_T35_P0_bin.15, assembly GCA_038801785.1. Taxonomy (GTDB): domain Archaea; phylum Thermoproteota; class Methanomethylicia; order Methanomethylicales; family Methanomethylicaceae; genus JAULTD01. The sequence goes on along the minus strand of JAULTD010000004.1, from coordinate 21,397 downwards.
CTGGCAGCGGCAGAGGGGCATCCGAGCGAGGTGATGGACATGAGCTTCGCGAACCAGGCACTATCGGTGGAGCACCTGCTCAAGAAGAGGCTGAAGCCCGACGTCTATGATGTCCCGAAGGAGATAGACTCGGAGGTAGCGAGGCTGAAGCTGAGCGTCATGGGCATCAGGATCGATACGCTGACGCCGGAGCAGGAGAAATACCTCCGGGGCTGGGCGGAGGGCACAACCTGAGGGGAGCGGTACGGCAGGCGGGTGTGGAGATATGGCTGAACCGGTAGTATATGTGGACGGAAGGTTTGTTCCGAAATCAGAGGCGGTTGTCTCGGTATTCGATCATGGGTTCCTCTACGGTGATGGCGTCTTCGAGGGGATAAGGGCTTACAACGGCGTCGTCTTCAGGTTGAGGGATCACATCGAGAGGCTCTATGAGTCGGCCCATACCCTGATGCTGGAGATCCCCCTCTCCAAGGACGAGATGGAGGATGCGGTCCTCGAGACTCTGCGGAGGAACGCGTTGAGGGATGCGTATATAAGGCTGATCGTGACGAGAGGGGTAGGCGACCTCGGTCTGGACCCGAGGAAGTGCTCGAGGGCATCGACCATAATCATAGCTGGAACCATAACCCTCTGCAGCAGGGAGGTCCTCGAGAAGGGCATTAAGGCGCAGATTACATGGGTGCGGAGGGACGCTGTGGACGGGACCTCCCACGAGGTCAAGTCGCTCAACTACCTCAACAGCATCCTAGCTAAGCTTGAGGCGAATAATGTCGGGGCTGACGAGGCGGTCATCCTGACCCCCCAGGGCTACATCTGTGAAGGGACGGCAGAGAACATATTTATCGTGGAAGAGGGGGTAATCGTCACCCCGCCATCCTATACAGGCGCGCTTCCGGGGATAACCCAGGCTGCAGTCCTCGAGCTTGCCGGGAGGATGGGCATAAGGGTCGATTGCCGTCCTATCTCGCCCCACGAACTCTTTAACGCGGATGAGGCGTTCCTTACCGGGACCGCCGCAGAGATCATCCCGGTCTCTACTGTGAATGGCAGGACCATAGGTTCCGGCAGGCCGGGGCCGGTCACGATGAGGCTCAGAGAGAGTTTCTCAGAGTTCGTCAGAGAGAAGGCGAACGGTACGCCGATCTGAGCAGGGCAGATGATCGGGCGGACAGCGCCCCGAATTCTTTTTCCAGCCGATGTTTTTGTGTATTATAGTGCGGCATTGTACTATGCCTTCCACCACATAAACATAAAGTAGAGAACCTTCTTTTCCAGGTTATCGATGGTGGCGATTATGAACCTCTTCTTGACGGTGTGTGAGAGCCGGCCCGCCCGCACTATCTCTATAGGGTCGATCTCAGCGGAGCTGGGCATGACGTGGATGATGAAAGGCGCGTGGTCGATCCCGGGACCGTACTTGTAGACGGCAAAGGTCGAGCCGAACTTCATGGCAGGACGGACGACGTACCCCTTCCCCCTGAGGTCTTTGTACACAGTATAGAGATCGTCGAACATCCTGTAATTCTTCCTCGATATTTCGAGCAGGGCGCCGCTGTCAAGGGGCGCGCCTTCTGACGAGACCCTGATCATTCCCTTCTCCAGAAGATAGTTGGCCTCCAACAGGGAGAGTTCCAAGTAAGTATCCAGCTCGGAGAGGTCCCTGGGCTTGTGGACGTTAATCGGCTTGCCGTAGAAGCCTGACCCGTAGAGCTTGACGCCGTCTTCCTTTGACCACACCAGCACCCTCGACCCGATAAGAGATGCATCGATGGCCCCAGTCATCCAAACACCCCCTGTGGAGTACCTGCTGCGCTCGAGATGAGCGCAGCGTTGTAGCCCATATCTATTGGCCTACTTATACTCTTTGCGCGCTCTTGAGCCGTGAGCGCCTTCCAATCCGAGCCGTCGTTTTTCCATGAGCGACGGGGTTGTGCCGAAGAAGTTAAAAGTACAACCCGCTCTCCAAAGTTCAAAGCACATTCAGAGTCCATCAAAGGGATTCAGGTTGAGAGAGAAACGGTTCAGTCTCACGGGCGTTATGCTCATAGTCGGCATCGTGATATTTGTAGTCTACCTCTACACCGTCGGCTTCTGGGATGTTGTTGCGGTCATCGCCGCCCTAGACGTTAGGATCGCGCTCAGCACTGTGGTGATAGACCTGCTCTGCATCAGCCTATTTGTCTACAGCTGGTACATACTGATGGGCAGGAGAGTACGCTTCAGGAGCTGCTACGGGATCATATTGGTGAGCATCTTTGGCGATCTTATGATCCCGACGGCGTCTTTCTCGGGCGAGGTCCTGAGGATATCCATGACGTGCAAGAAGGGCATGAATGTAAGCGAGTGCACGGCTAGCGTCCTCTTCCACAGGCTCCTCCATGGTCTCACCTTCGGGGTGGTCGTGGGGGTCAGCCTCATCTTCCTTACCCTGACCCAGGCCATGCAGTTTGCTACGCTCTCGCTCTTCGTGACTTTTTCCGTAGCAACTCTGGCGGTAGGGATCATCGGCGCCTATGCCATATTCAACATCTGGAAGTTTCAAGGTGTGGTCGAGAAGATCCTCCTGAGGGGGGAGAGGATCTTCCGGCGCTTCAGGAAGAATTACAACTCTGAGGAGACGAGGCGCAAGATCATCGACGGTTTCATCAGTTTTGACCAGACCGTGATGTCTGTGAGGGGGACTACTATTGCCACAGCGTCCGCCGCGCTGACTATGAGATGGTTCCTTGTCGCGCTCATCCCTTACCTGATGTTTATCTCGCTCGGCCACCCCGTGTCTTACTGGATCGTCCTCATAGTCTCGATAGTCGTGAGCATGGTCCAGATGATCCCTATCGGCATCCCGGGACTCGTCGGTGTGATCGAGCTCTCCATGACGACGGCTTTTATCGGGTTCGGTGTTCCGGCGGGCATTGCCGCATCGGCAACGATACTGACCAGACTGGTCCTCTTCTGGTTTGAACTCCTCCTGAGCGCGGCGGTAGCGTCATACCAAGGGATCAAGAGTATCCCGAGGAGGGATAGGCGGAAGCTCTGCGAAGCTGAAGGGGCAGGAGGAGGGGAACTGCTCTCGAAACTCGAAACCGGTGAGGCCGATAAGAAAGAGCCAGCATGAGAGAGAGAGAGAGAGAGAGAGAGAGAGAGATGACGCTGCACCGGTTAGACAGGCGGATTATTGGATCACGCTACCCGGTGAAGCGCGAGTACCCTGGCGTCGTCGGAGGCATCTTCCATCAGGTCGGTCATCTGCTCGAGAGACCTGGCTAGTTCCCTGAAGATGAGCATCTTCTCGTACTGCTTAACCTCTTTCAGGAGCTTGAACTCGAGGTCCTGTGAGATCTCGTCTACCTTGGCTTCCCCGTCGTGGACATCCCTCACCAGTTCGATAGCCCTGTGCGGGTTCATGGAGAGGGCCATAATTGTGTCCCGGAGACGCTCGAATGTGGTCAGCACCGCGGCCGCAAGCGTTTTGAAGCCGTCGGCAACAACAGGGTCCGGTGACCAGCCATCGTCAGCCATACGGGCGATAAGCCTGGAGAGGCTCTGTACAAGCTCGGCTATCTCATCGTTCTTTACGATGAGCCTCAGAAAGTCTTCGCGGTACATGAAGCTCGGCGCAGCCTTGGTGAGCTGTTCTATCAGCTCCCTCTTGATTATGTCGGCCTCTTCCTCTACCTTTGATATATTATGGTAGTCATCGTGAAGGACTGGGGATTTGGAAAGAGCAAAATCGTCAATGGAGTTGACCAGCAGGCGCACCGCCTCCTGCACCTTTCGGATATGATCTGCCAGAAGGTCCAATGATCGGCGGTAGACGTTATTTGCAACATCGTTGATATCTGAAGACGACCAGCTCAAATTCCTCACTCCAAAAACTGCGATAGGATTAATTATGCTGTTTAATAAAGGTTTGGCAGAGAACGATGTTGAAGTGTTGTATTTCTGCAAGTATTTTGATCATTTGCTTAAGAAGGTATATTTGATATTAGACAACCTGATTAAAATCAGGTTCCGGTGGTTTCCTGAGGCACCAGTGAGCGGTTGATGCGGCTGCAGCTGATGGGCTAATGTCATACTCACGACATATGCCCATATTAGCCCGCTGGCACCATTGTAATAGAGCGGGGCATCCTGCTATGACTGAATTTGATGTGATAATCATCGGCGCCGGTCCGGCGGGGCTCTCGGCCGCAATATACACTGCGAGGGCAGGGCTGAGAACGGCGGTCTTCGAGGAGGGCACCATAGGAGGCAGGGCGAACTGGGCGCGTACCGTCGAGAATTACCCCGGCTTCCCGGACGGAGTGGGGGGAGCGGAGCTGATGGCCAGGTTCTCCAAGCAGGCCCAGAAGTTCGGGGCAGAGATAAGGGAGGAGAAAGTAACGTGGCTCTCCGTCTCGGGCGCGGAGAAGAAGGTGAGGACGCCGTCTGGTGAATACTCCTCAAGGGCGGTGATAATCAGTACAGGGTTGAGGCCGAAGAAGCTGGGGGTGCCCGGAGAGGAGAGGCTCGTTGGCAGGGGAGTCTCCTACTGCGCGACCTGTGACGCTTTCTTCTTCAGAAACAGAAAGGTCGCCGTTGTTGGCCCAGGCCCCGATGCAGTCAATCAGTTGATGCTCGTATCGTCCGTGACCAAGAGTCTGATCTGGATCCCCAACGGGATGGTTGAGGTGGAGGAGACGCGCCTGGAGAAGGTGAGGAGGATGGGGATCGAACCTATGGAGGGCCTGACTGTTACAGAGATTGTCGGGGAGGGCACGGTCACGGGGCTCAAGGTGAGGGCGCAGGGGCGAGCAGGGGAGGCTGGGGCCGAGAGGATCATAGAGACTGAGGGGGTCTTTGTGGCGGCGGGGAACGTCCCCGTGACGGAACTCGCAGAGGGGGCCGGCCTGGAGCTTGATCGGAGGGGGTACATCGTGGTCAACGATGACTTCGAGACCAGTGCTGCGTATGTCTATGCGGCTGGAGACTGCACAGGAAGGAGTCATCAGATAACGGTAGCGGCTGGACATGGAGCGTTCGTCGGCGGAAGAGTCGCAGAAGTGCTCAAGACGAAATGAGGGAAAAATTTGACCTGCCCCGGCATTTTTATATCTTGGCTAGATCGTTGGGAGCGCTCTCGAACTCCCGGGCAGGATCTCCATGAAGTTCCTCCCATCAGACTTTATAGATCATGGACGCCAGCAGTGGCCGCTTTGAGGGATCCCTTTCCCATCCGCCCCAGTCCGGGAACGGTGCTGGCATTCTAACGCACGGCGCCTCGAGGGCGGCTAGCCCTGGCTACTGGGCGCCGGGACGGTCTGCAGTAATTATGCCGACAAGCGCCGCACGGTAGCTATAGACATGTCCGAGAGCCCCTGCCCTTTCATGACATCCGTATTGATCCAGACCTCGTTCTCGGGGATATCGGGGAATGATACTGCCTTCAGCTCGAGTTTCTTCTTCCCTGCAACTATGATCTCAATCCGATCGCTTATCTCGAGGAATTTGCAGGTGGCCTCATTCAGCCGTCCTATGCCTTTATCGACATCATCACGCCTTCGCAACCGAAGCCTCTTCTCCGGGGCTCTATTCGACATCGAACCACCATTTATGAGTAGTAGCCTCGGTTTTTAACTTCTTCGGCGGTAAGTCAGCCCCCAAGTCATCGACAGGGACGGCTGGGCAAGAGGCCGAAGCGGGGAGCCTCCAAGGTTAGTTCAGGGCCGACTGATGCGCCCCCTTATGACGCAGCAGAGGTCTTTCGAGGGAACGCGCTCCTGAGACCAAGTGTCCCTGTCCCGCAGGGTCACGGTTCCGTCCTCCAAGGTCTGGTAGTCCACCGTGATCGCGACCGGCACCCCCACCTCATCGCAGCGGGCGTACCTCCTTCCTATCGAGCCCCCGTCGTCAAAGTCGGCTATCAGACCTGAACGCCTGATCTCCCTGAATATCTCCAGGGCCTTCTCCCTCACCCCGTCCTTGTTTACGAGGGGGAAGACCGAGACCTGGACGGGCGCAATCGAGCGGGGAAGGCTCAGCACCACCCGCCCATCCTTCTCGGTGAACGCGCACTCGAGCGCCAAGTACGACAGGCGATCGGCTCCGAAGGAGGGCTCTGCGACATGGGGTATAAACCGCTCCCCGGTCACGGTGATCTCACCCTCGGCGAAGTCGACATACTCCGGGCGTACGGTGACGCCGCCGATCTCGGCCGGGCCAGAGCTCAGAAGGTTCTTCAGCCTCAGCGCGTCCATGCCCTTTATCGCCGCGGCGATCTTGCCTATCAGGGCCTTGTCTGTGATCTGATCTATCTTGGGCCGTGCCAGGAGGACCTTATCCCTGCGCGGAGCCTCGAACTTCCGGAAGACGCTGAGGTCCTGGCCGCTGCATTCCTGCTGCCTTGAGAGGTCGTAATCTGTCCTGTAAGCGTGCCCGGAGACCTCGACCCAGCCCCACCTCTCAAGCTTGACGAGCTGATCGTAGGTTCCGGCAGAGTAGTGCGCCCTCTCGTTCGCGAGCTTTGCCATGAACATCTGCGACTCGGGAGGGGCCCCCAGTTCAGAGATGAACTCTGAAGAGAGTGCCATGAAGTAGGCCTGCCACTCAGAGGGGATGTACTTATTCTCGAGGGCTTCCCTGACCGTAACCTCCGAGGGGCTGGTGCAGCCCGCAGCTACGGCTTTCTCGGTCAGGAGGTTGAGACGTCTGTCACTAACCTCGCCGATCAGCTCGCAGCCGGGCGACTTGGGATCGAAGAAGAACTCGATCTCCATAATCGTGAACTCCCTCAGCCGTATAGGCCCCTGCCTCGGCGAGATCTCATTCCTCATGACTTTGCCGATCTGGGCGAGCCCCATCGGCAACCGTTCCCTCATCGATGTGAAGATCGTCTTGAAGTTGGTGAACATCCCCTGCGCCGCTTCGGGGCGCATGTAAGCCACATTCTCGGAGTAGGGACCGATCGAGGTCCGGAAGAGGAGGTTGAAGGTGGTGACCTTCCCCAGCCCTCCGCCGCATTCCTGACACTTCACCCCCCTCTCGGCTATCAGCTCATCCAGGTCTGCAGGTGTCTTCCCCTCTATCCCCTGGACCTCGCCGGCCTGCTCGAGTATCAGATGGTCTGCCCTCGCCCTCTTGTGACAGGAGAGGCACTCGACGATAAAGTCCGTGAAGTGATCAACGTGACCTGACGCCTCGAAGACCTTCGACGGGGTGATGACAGGGGTCTCGATCTCGAAGACCAGCCCGTGGTGGCGGTGGATGAAAGTCTCGCGCCACCTCCTCTCGATGTTCCTCTTGAGGAGCGTTCCCATTGGTCCAAAGTCAAGGAAGCCGGCTACCCCGCCGTAGATCTCGCTCGAGGGCCAGAAGAAGCCCCTCCGCTTGGCGAGATCCATCACCTTGTCATACTTGTCCATGCAAATGCACCCGCACGGTAAACTGAAGAAAGATCATACCTCTAATATACCTTGTGCGCCTGCAGCGCGGCGGCTGCCTGCCAGCAAATGGGCTTAAATACTAAGCACTTGAGAGTCATCACATCTCAAGTGTAGGGCGTTGGTGATTGCACGTTGAGCAAGCCATTCTATGTAGACACGCACGGCATGGCCTTCGGCGGATTCCAGAAGGACTTCTCCGAGGCAGACTTCATCCTCTTCGGGGTTCCGTTCGACGGTACCACCAGCTACAAACCGGGGTCCAGGTTCGCGCCAAGGGCGTTGAGGGAAGCCGCGGCCAACCTCGAGACCTGGTCCTGGCGGACGGGTGTCGATTTCGAGGAGGTGAAGATCCACGATCTGGGCGATCTGGCTGTCGTCCACGGTGACGCCTCCGAGACGGTGAGGAGGGTCGAGGAGACCGTCGAGGACATCAAGTCCGCAAAGAAGATACCAGTGATGCTGGGAGGGGAGCACCTCGTCACGCTCGGCGCGGTTAGGGCACTCAAGGACGCGGCAGTAGTCTCGTTCGATGCGCACTACGACATGAGGGACGACTACCTATCGAACAGACTCTCACACGCATGCGTGATGAGGCGCATCTCTGAGGAGTGCGGGGCGGCCAAGGTGATCCTGGTGGGCGCCAGAGCCACATACAGGGAGGAGGTCGATTACATAAGGTCGGCCAAGGTGCAGTATCTGACATCGCTGGACATCATCCGGAACGGAGCCGAGGCGGCGGTTTCATGGTTACAGGAGAGGGTGGACGGTGCGAAGAAGATCTACATCTCGATAGACGCAGATGTCCTAGATCCTTCGTGTGCACCTGGGGTGGGCAACCCTGAGCCGGAGGGGATCTCGATGACCCAGCTGCTGGACATACTCAACGGCATTGTAGATAATAGGACGGCGGGATTCGACCTCGTGGAGGTCTCTCCACCCTACGACACGGGGATTACGGCGGCCGCGGGAGCCAAGATAGTCTTTGAGGCCTGTTCCATGATCTCCAGGTCCCGCTCCGGCATGCACTGAGGCGCAGGCACCACCAAGATCGGGATGGGGGGCAAGGTGTGATGGCGGCCAAGATGTGACGGCGGCCGCGAACAGGATTAGTAGATCAGGTTAGCGCGCCTTTATCTCCCTGACTATCTGGGACCTTGCTTTATAGAGGATCCTGTGTCCGCAGGAGGGGCAGCGTATCCCTGGAAGCCCGCTCAGCTCGTTGCTGTCTATAACCTTACTGCACCTCTCGCAGATATAATGGGCCAAAGACGTCACCGATGGACTACTGACTCCGCTTCTTTAAATATATTGTTGTGGCTGGCGGCGGCACTGCCGCCCGCCCCTCTTTCTGCGCTCACTTCCCGACGAGTTCTATATGCATCCTCAGGTAGTCCTTGATCCCCTTCGTTATCAGAAAGTTGAGCTTTACATGCTGCGTCCCGGCAACTCCCAGTTCACGGGCCAGCCACGGCTTCTTGAGGAGCATAGTCGCCTTCTCTGCGGCGTCCTCCAGGCTCTCGACGAGGTAGCCGTTCACGCCGTCGATCACCTGGAGGGTGATCCCCCCCACCTTAGTTCCGACGACGGGCACGCCCTTCCAGAGCGCCTCCGTCACGGTAAGCCCGAAGCCCTCTCTAGTCGAGAGCTGCGTTACGACGGATGAGGCACGCTGGAAGGAGTTGATCTCCTTATCGCCCACGCCGTCGATGTTGGTCAGGACATGTATATCGCGGTCGCCCTTGGCATAGTCAACGGTCTTCTCGTACTGATCCGTCCCTTCCGGATCATCGCGGGCGAACGAACCCGCAAGTATCAGCTGCGCATCCGGGACCCTGCCCCTGACCTTCCTGTAGACGTCGATCGTCCCTAAGAGGTTCTTCCAAGGGTCAAACCTCGAGACGGTGGTGATGATGGGCCGCTCGGGATCTATACCGTACCGCTCCAGCGCCTGCTGGATCTCGGTAGGTGACAGTCCGCAGTTCTTGGGCGAGAGCGGATCGATCGTCGGGTAGTGGATCAGCGTCCTCATGTCGGAGAGGTCCTTTGGGACGTACCTCTCGAGGGAGAAGACGAGTGCGTCGTACTTTCTTACCAGGCCGCATATGGTCGGCCAGACGGCAGGGTTCAGCGTCGAGGTGTCAATGTGGCAGCGCCAGACCCACTTACCGTTGTTGCGGTACTCGATCAGTGGGAGGGGTTGGGGGTCGTGGATTACCACCACCTCGCCGTCCAGGTTAAGGTGCGAAGCGTTCAGACGGTTATTCTTGAAGTAGTGGTCCAGCTCTTCCTTCGAGAGGTTGATCCGCATGTCTCCCTGGAGTGCGTTGTGGATCTTCTTGGTCGTCACAAAGAACTCGAGGTCAGCCCTGAGGGTCTCCCAGGAGGTGTTTATCCCGAGGGTATTTGCCAGGGGGATAAGGCGGCGGAGTATCTCGGCCACCCCTCCGCCGAAAGTGGTCGCGTTCACGTGTATGACCTTTGAGCCTTTCACCCTCTCGGCCAACTGCTTGATGCTCTCCACTTCGCTGGAGCCTACTATCGGAACATATTCGTCGATCGTTGTCATTGCCCCATCATCCTGACGACCTCGACCGAGCCCATCTTCCGGACGATCCCCTCGATAATATCGATCCTCGACAGGATCCCAATCAGGCGTCCGTCCTCAGATGCGACCGGGAAGCCGCTGACATCGAGATCCACCGCTTTCTCGAGCGCCTCTCCGACATCGGCTCCGGACCGCAGGCAGACAACGTCCCCGATCATGACCTCCTCCACCTTCTCGCCGAGGATCTCAGCGATCTCTTTCTCGTCGGGTATGAGCTCCTCCCGAGCCTCTGCGAGCATATGCCTGAGGACGTCGTTCACGGTGATAATGCCGACGACCTTCTCCATGACGACCGGGAGGCGGCGCACCCTTGCATTCACCATGGTGTGGGCAGCCTCCAGCAGGGAAGCATCGGGGCAGATCCGGTAGACCTCGTGCCGCATCACCTCCCCGACGGTTACCCCAAAGCGCCTACCCCTCATCCTCTTCAGTATATTAGCTTCCTCCAGAATTCCCCTAAAGACCGATGACTGATCGACGATGACAAGGTACCCAAGGCGGTTCTCGGCCATGAATTTTAGGACGGCCTCTACGCCGATATCGTTCAGGAAGATCTGGTGCAGCTCATCCATGAAGAGGTTGACGGGCTCTAGGAAGACCTGGCGCAGATCCTTCTTCGCCCGGATGGAAGAGCCCCTCTTGCCCAGGATCAGTTCGAGTATGCGCCTGCCGCTGATCACCCCTGCAACCTTGCCCGCGCCGTCTACCACGATCGCCCTGTAGTGCCCCTTCCCCTCCACGAAGGAGGTCACCGCCGAGATGAGGGGGGCGTCCTCGCGTATGGCGTTTTTTGATGGCTCTAGGTCGAAGATGTTCATGGAGAAGTCAAGGGATACTATCCCTTACCTGTTATTTAGAGGTTATTGCAGTTGGCTAGGAGGAGGTGGTATCGGGGGCGGCAGAGGGATGAGTGTTGCGCGAGCGGCATATGTGGATGTTCATAGGGAACGCCTCACCCATGCCCCGGCAGCCGGGCGGGGGAGTGGCGGACCTCAGCCGATAAGTTAAATTTGTCGGTAACGGAATTAATGATCGCACCGGGTTTTAGGGGAAAAAGGCTGTTTTGTACGTAATGAACTTTGCGTTCTACGTCAAAGACGGTGAGAAGAAGCGGGCCCTCTCCCCCATGGCGGGCGACGTCCTGGCCCTCATGGAGGCGCTCGATATACTCAGAGGCAGGTGGCGGAATACCGTCAGGTTCTTCTTCGAGGATGAGACGCAGAAAAGGATCAATTTCGTCTACAAGCTGTACTATCCGATCCTGCTGGTCAGGGAGGGGGACAACGTGATCCCCATAGACGGCATGAACCTGCACAAGATGAGGGTCAACGACTACCTGAAGACCGACAGGGGGTATGAAGTCATGAACGTCAGGGTCTACGAGCTTCCAGTAGTGGAGGAGGGTGAGGGTTTCAGGCTCTCCGAATGGATAATAGCCTCGGCGAAGGGGGAGATAGACGATGGATTCGCTCTTCCGCCAGCCCTTCAGGAGCATGAGGCCAGGGACGCCGCCCACGAATTCCTGAGGCTGCTCCGCAGGACCGAGGAGAGGGCAACGAGGATAAGGGCAGAGATAGCCGGGGCCGAGGGCGAGTTCAAGGAGGCGCTGAGGCAGAAGAGTGAGGACTATGCCAGGATCGAGAGCGCCTACGAGGAGAAGATCAGGCGGAAGAGGGACGAGATCGAGGGCTTGATTGCCGACGAGGAGAGGATAATCACCGAGTCGAGGCGGGAGGGGGTGAGGGTAGTTGCAGAGCTAAGCGGAGAGTGCAGGAGGCTGAGCGACGATATCGCGACCCTCAGGAAGGAGATTGCCGCCCTCAATGAGAAGTATGCCGAGTGTGAGAGGAGGTGGGACGAGGCCAGAAAGGAGCTCGATCGGTCGGAAGCCAGGTTCAAGGAGATCGTCGAGAAGGCAGGCGCAGAGCGCGGTGCTGGGCAGGATCGGTCAGCCGTCCAAGTGGAAGAGGCCTTGAGAGGCATCGAGGGGCTGAGAAAGAAGGTTGAGGCGCTGCGGGAGGAGGGGGACGGCATGAGGGAAAGGCGTGAGCAGCTCGCCAGGAGGCTCGCCGATCTCGAGAGGGAGCTCCCGAGCTGGCAGGAGAGGGAGAGGCTCATCACCGTCCGTGAAGACCTTGAGGCCAAGAGGGTGAGGGGGGACCTCGCGAGGAAGAGGGAGAGCCTGCCCCGGGAGCTCTTAGATCTCATCTCCGAGAGGAACCGCGCCCTGCTCGAGTTGAAGACTAACGAGAGCAGGATCAAGCGGGAGTATGAGAGGGAGATCGGTAGGATGAAGCTCTCGCTCGAGGCGGTCGAGGCGGAGCTGAAGAGGAACCGGGACGTCCTGATCAGGGACGACCGGATAGCCGGGATCGAGACCCTCTACATCCCGTTCTACCTTGTCTCATCCAGGGAGAGGCTCAGCGTAGTTGAGCCGCCCATCGTAATAAGAGGGGGCAGGGCAGAGGAGTCCAAGGGAACCGGAATAATAGGGGCGGCGCTGCGCCATATTGAAGGGGACTGGACCACCCTCTCGACGCTTGAGGAGGCGCGGGAGATCTTCAATGTGCTTAGCGAGGGTAACAGAGATAGGGTACTTAAGGGGATAGAGGAACTGGAGGAGATAGGAGCTCTGGGCAGGATCCAGAAGTTCATACTCCTCAGCAGAGGTTCCTCTACATGAAGATACTGTATGTCAGCCAATCTTTCTTTCCGAGCACTGGTGGAGTCTCTTACTACCTCATATGGCTAGCAAGGAAGCTGAGATCTGCAGGGCACGATGTTGCATTTGTCAACATGCGGCCTGCCGGCAAGCCGATAGAGGAGCGGATAGAGGGCTTTAACGTCTACAGGGTCTCCCTGAGCGGCCTGATAAACGAGAAGGACACCGCGGGGTATACAAAGTTTAAGGAGATGATCCTGAAGGTCTTCCACGGTCGGGACGTCCCGCTGGACAGGCTTTACAACAGGCACCTCTACGGCTTTAATGAGTACCTCAATGTAAACAGACAGTTTGAGAGGAGGATCCGCGAGGTTGCGAAGATCGAGCTGCCGGACATAATACATGTCCACGACTTCCAGCTCCTGCCGCTGGGAGGGCTCCTGAAGAACCTCGGGATACCGATGCCGTTCACCTGGCACATCCCTTTCACGGAGGAGGCACACCGCGGCTGGAGGGAGTTCGTTGTCAAGTATCTGGTGGACTATTCCAACACTGTCTTCTCCACCAAACCATACATAAACGTAGCCCTCAGATCAGGTCTGCCATGGAACAAGGTGACGTGCATACCACCCTTCATAGATGTCAGAGAGCCCACGGCCAGCTTCAAGCAGAAGTTTGGGATCGCCCCAGACCTGAAGATGGTGATCTGTGTCGCCAGGCTGGATAGGCTGAAGGGGCAGAGCGTCCTGATAAAGGCCTCCTCGAAGATCAGGGAGAAGTTTGCCTTGGCGCTGATCGGCAACGGCTCGTTCAGTAAGGAGACGCTCAAGGTTAAGGAGAAGGAGGAGTATCACAGGGACCTCCACGCCCTCGCCGAGGAGCAGGGGAACTCGAAGAAGATCGTCTTCGCCGGAGCCATCGACAGGGATCTTCTCATGTCGGCCTACAAGGAGTGCGACCTGGTGGTGCTCCCCTCGCTGCAGGAAGGGTTCGGCCTCGCGATAACGGAGGGGATGGCATTCGGCAAGCCCGTCGTAGGCACCGCGGTGGGGGGCATACCCGTGCAGATCTGGCCGGGAATAAACGGGTTCCTCGTCAATCCCAATGATCCGGACTCGCTCGCGAGCGCGATCGAGCATATTCTAAGGAACAGGGACGTCGCAGAGAGGATGGGCGAAAACAGTAAAAAGATCTACCAAGCAAACTTCTCTACGGACAGAGGGATGGCTGACCACCTTGCCCTCTACGACAATGTCCTGAGGGCGGGATAGGACAGTCGGCGGATACTATGTCCAAGCAGATCGGGGGTTACCAGTTGAAAATCAATGCAGATGTAGTGGTAATGGACTATGACAGGACGGTGGCCAGCGAGAGTCTGGGATTTATGATAAGCGATCAGGTACTGGAGGCACTCTCGAGGTCGGAGTGCAAGCTGATCCTGGCGACAGGGAGGAGGTTCCAGAGCATACCCGACCGGAGGGTCCGGGATGTCTTCCACGTAATACTCACGGAGAACGGGACTATATTCAACTCAGGCAGCGGCGATGTAAAGCGCATACTGGTCGAGGAGGCGTGGTTCCCGAAGAAGGAGAAGATCAGCGAGGTTCTGAAGGAGGCGGGAATAGCCTATCACAGCGGTGAGGCGATACTCGCGGCCCACAGGAGGGACCTGGGGGCGGTCCAGATCGCCCTGGAGGAGACGGGGCTCAGGAAGGAGGTCTCGCTCGAGTTCAACAGGGAGGGGCTAATGGTACTGCCGGCGGGCTGGGGGAAGGGCAGGGGGACCCTGCTCGCGCTCAGGGAGCTCGGCGGCGGGCGCCTACTGGCGATGGGCGACGACTTTAACGACCTCTCCCTCTTCGACGTAGCCGATGTCAGGGTGGCTGTGAAGAATGCGGTGCCGGAGCTGAAGATGAGGGCGGACGTCATCTGCGAGGAGGAGAACGGGATGGGGGTAGCGGAGATCCTCGGCAGCATATGGAGGGGGGAGTGAGCGCCCTGTCCCAGATACCGGGATTTTACAATATGAGCCTGGAGGAGAGGCTCGGCCTCGTCAGGGAGAGGGCGGGGCTAACAGAGGAGGACGTAGCGGTGCTCAGGAAAGGGCTGGGGTTGCCTGTGGCGGAGAGGATGGTCGAGAACGTGGTGGGTCTCATCCAGATCCCGGTCGGGATAGCCACCAACTTTAGGATAAACGGTAGGGACGTCCTCATCCCAATGGCGACAGAGGAGCCTTCGGTTGTGGCTGCCGCCAGCCACGCCGCAAAGCTTGCCCTGCCGGACGGCTTCTTCACTTCAAGCACGAGGCCGGTCATGAGAGGGCAGATCCACATCGTGGGGGCCGACGGGGGGGCTGCCGGCAGGATCCTGGAGAAGAAGGGGGAGCTGATCGATCAGGCGAACCGGCTTGCAGGGTCTCTCTCATCGCTCGGAGGGGGGGTCCTGGATCTGACGGTCAGGGAGACCTGCGCAGACGACCTGGTGGTGGAGGTTTACGTCGACTGCAGGGACGCTATGGGTGCCAATGCCGTCGACCGGATAGCCGAGGGGATCGCCCCGGAGATTGAGGGACTGAGCGGAGGTAGGGCCCTGCTCAGGATCCTCTCAAACCTCGCCACGGAGAGGATCGCGACCGCGAGGGTCGCTTTCGCGGAGGGGCGCATCGGGGGCGATGTGGCAGAGGGGATCGCCAAGGCGTGTGAGATCGCGATGTGCGATCCCTACCGTGCGGTGACGCATAACAAGGGCATAATGAACGGCGTCACAGCCGTCGTACTGGCTACGGCCAACGATACGCGGGCAGTTGAGGCGGGGGCCCACGCCTACGCATCCCTCTCAGGGAGGTACCTCCCCCTCTCGAGGTGGAGGCGGGAGGGGGGCAGCCTGATCGGCGAGCTTGAGATGCCGCTGGCGTTGGGCATTGTCGGGGGCGCAACGAGGAGCCACCCTGTTGCCCAGGTATGCCTCAAGATCCTTGGCGTCCGGAGCGCCTCGGAGCTTGCGGGGGTGGCGTGCGCGGTTGGTCTGGCTCAGAACTTTGCCGCGCTCAGGGCGCTGGTCACCGAGGGGATACAGAAAGGCCACATGGAGCTCCACGCTAGAAATGTGGCGATAATGGCGGGGGCTACAGGAAGCATGATCGACGCGGTGGCCGAGGCCCTCATCAGGGAGAAGGACATCAGGGTTGCGAGGGCAAGGGAGATACTGGGCAAGGTCCAGTAAACTAACTCTACGGTCGGTTCTATGGCTGGATGAACGCTTTTGGGCGCCTCTCGCCTGCAAGGAATGCTCGACGAGCCTGCAGGGCTCCCGCGCGGCATGTGGGCGCTATACCCGGATGCGCAGGGAGGCGTGCGGGGGCGAGGTGGGCGAGGTGGGCGAGGTGGGCGAGGTGGGCGAGGGGCAATGTGCGCCACCGGCGCAGGGCAGGGTCTGCTTAAGGGAGTAAGCGGAGCAGTGAAGGGGGCTTCCCTTCCCCACACCTGTCCTAATTACTCCTTCCCGACGAGGGAGATGGCCTTGGCAGGGCATGACTCCGCGACGAGCTCCAAATCACAGTCGCCTTCCTCACCTATCACGCGTGCCTTGCCCTCGGCATCTAGCTCGAAGATCTCAGGGCAGAGGGCGACGCAGGATCCGTCGCCTATGCACTTGTCCCTATCCACGCGAGGAACTTTCAATGGGAGCACCAAGGTAGATACTATGCAAGATTATATTTTAGGGTTTGTTGATAACGAGAGGATGAGCGGGGTAATAGGTTGGATCCAAAGCTCCTGGCAGAGGCGGTGACGGTCCTCAAGAATATGCCACGAACGGGCTGGCTGCAGAGGGGGGTACCACCGTCAGAGGCGGAGACGATAGCGGAGCATACGTTCGAGGTTGTATCCATCCTCACCATGATCTCGACCGTCTCCGGGGCAGACGCCGAGAAGATGCTGGTCATGGGCATAATCCATGATTGGGGCGAATCGGTAACCGGCGACATCCCCCGAAGCCTGACGGAGAGGCTCGGCAGGGAAGCGAAGAGCAGGGCGGAGAAGGAGGTCGTGGGCGAACTCTCAGTGCTGAGCGGCTTCAAACAGCTCAGGGAGGTCTTCGAGGAGTATGAGGAGCGGGGGACGAGGGAGGCGATCTACGTCAAGCTCGCGGACCTGCTCGCCACCCTGAGGCAGGCACGATCATACGCTGCCAGGGGGTTCCGGGTCATGGACATCGCCGATACATGCGCCAGGGAGCTTGAGGCCCTCCTGGCGGGGGTCGGGGAGGAGGGGGTACGCGTCTTGGTATCCAAGCTATCTGAGGCGGAGGGGGCAGCGTCCCGGCCGAATACGGCGCCCGCTGACGCCTGATGCAGGGGCCTCGGCCCCGCAGGCGGCATTCCTTTGGCCCTGCCGGGCGGGATGGTGCACGGTGTCGCAGTCAGGCTTTTCTGATCCTGCGTCTCTCCAGGAGGGCATAGGCAGGCACGCCCACCAAGAGGACGGCGCCGATAAGGAGGGCGGCGGTCAGGGCAGAGTTTCCGGAGGCGGCTTCTCTACTGCTGCTGGTCAGGCCCGCCGGCGGGGTGTATGAGAAGCTGCCGACGTATTCCCTGAAGAGGCGCCCTGCTGCCTCCTTATCGCCCGCGATGACGTCGATGGAGAAGGACATCCCTGAAGCGTCCCAGACTCCGATGACCCCGTATATATTGGCTCCGTCGGGGAAGAGGATCGTGAAATTCTGGTAAGCGATGGTATAATTGTTGATGACGGAAGTGCCGAGAGGGGTGCTGCTCATATTTGCATCCTTGAGGGAGGCGTTCATCCCATTGAAGAATTCGTCCAGATAGGCCTTGGCGTCCCTGTACTGCTGGCCGCCCTTGAACCAGGCCACCCCGAGGGCGTGGCTATCCCTGTAACTGGTCTCGTTCAGGCATGTTCCGAAGAGCGCCCCTGTCTCGGCTGAATAGTCGAGGCGTTCGCTCTTCTCTAGCTTCATGCTGCTCGGATAGCTGAAAGAGATCCCGAACTCGGAGAAGTTGTTATCCAGGGAGACCTCAGACCGGACTGCTGGAGGCGCCCGGAGGGCAAACAGGAAGATGATTACCGCTACGGCCGCGATAGCCTGGACTCCTCTCTTGAAGCGCAAAAAGCAATCACTGTAAATCTATCCGTAGAGAGGGTAATAATTCTATCCTGAGGCTCGCACCGGGATCGGCCGTCGGTGGCGTCTCATCCCCGCGCGGGAATGCCGGGCGGCGAGGGGCTGCCCCAGCAGCCAGGCATGTATCGCCGCGTATCAGGCGAGGACGCCGGGGGACCGGCGGGGCTGATTCCCGCTGACGGAGACGGTCTTCCTGAAATGGCGCTCCCGCACCCAATCCTCGTAATAAATGCCGCCCTCTGTGTGCCATGCCCTCTGGTGTTCTCGGTAATCCCGCTCTGATGAGAATTTGGCGTCGCACTCGCGGCACAGAATGGTCTTTTCCATGGTACCCACTACTCTAGCGGTATCTGTGCTGATCCTAATTAAGGCCTCGGGCAGATAACGGCACAGATCCCGGGAGGGGGTCCTCCGTGAAAGTAATCGCCTCGAAGGAATGGCGCTTTCCCATGATCCGACGATGGTGGTAAAACGGATTTATCCCGAAAATGAGGATCTGGATCTATGGTGTCGGGATGGGGTTGATGATCTCTACCAAACTTTCCAAGCTCGAGGATTTTGCACTGGCAAGGCACAGAGACCAGATAAAATGCAGGGTCTGCGGCAGGTGGTGCCTGTCCTGGCTGGGGCTCAGGATCCATATCGCCAAGAAGCACGGGGTGACAGCTGCGCAGAGGGAGCCGTTCGACCCGTACAGATCGCTGGGCGGAGAGCTCCGGGCCGCAGGGCCGGACTCGGCTCACAAGTAGCCGTCGAGTGTCCCCTGTATGTTCTTGCTGCGCTCCGCCAAGGCTTCTTTAGCTGATGCGGCATTAGCGCTGCCATCCCCTCTTTTACGGCGGGGCCCGGATCGGCCTTTGGCTTGAGAGACGCCCCCTGAGACCGCTCCGAGAGCTGCACCGGGGGCTGCCGGAGGAGCAGGCGGTCCGGTGACCGTACCGGCGGCGCCCCTGCCTGAAGCAGTGCGACCGTCTCCCCCGCCCTCCGCTGCCGAGCCCGCCGATAGGGGCTCTGTCAAAAGTGATCCGCCGCTTTCAGGCGCCTCAATACCCGCTCCGACTTGTGCCGGCGCCAGGTCGTATCCGCCGGCTGCAGCAGGAGGCGCGAGGTCGGCCAGAGGTCTGGCCGGCATAGGCGCGACCCCGGCGTCTTCGATCTTAGCGATCCCTCCGGCCTGTTCGGCTGGTTCGGCCGTTACTTTTCCTTTCTCTTTTTCTTCCTCTTCCTCTTTCTCTTCCGCCGCCTCTCTCTTTTCCTCGCCGCCCCCACCTGAGGCGGCATCCTTCTTCCTGCCCTTTGCGGCATTGATGAGCCTCTCGAAGAGGAGGCCCTCGCCCACGTTGGAGAGCATGGAGAGATCCCGCGCTACCTCCTTCCCGTACACCTGGAAGATATTCTGGCGGTGCATCTCATACTCCTGCCTCTTACGGCGCCTGATGAAAGAGTGGATCGCCCTCCCGAGCTCCTGCAGCGCCAGCTTCAGCTGCTCCCTTATCTCATCGTGGTAGGCTATGGCGAACTTGCCGGGGGCGGTATAGGGCACCTTCGTAGCGGTCAGCGAGACCACAAACACCGCCGGCGCCGCGGGCAGGTTGCCCCTTTCCTGAGGGAGTCGGTAGTTGCGCCAGTTGACCTCCTTGACCACCTTGTACAGGAGGCAGTCCTTCGAGTCGTAGATGAGGGGGCACTTGTTCCCCAGGCGGATGACCTTGGACTTGAATACCGCCTCCCGGACAGTGTCACATGCCTTGATGACCGCGGCACCGCCGTAGGCCACGCCCACCTCGACCTGGAAGGGGACGCCCCTGTACGACCAGGGGTAGCGGGAGACCGTCGCAATAAACTCTGCGTCAGGGAAGACCCTCCTCAGCGAGGCCTTGAGCTCGGCCTCTCCTATGGGGCTGAGGACGTCCAGCGGCGGGCGCATGAGGTCACACTCCCTTGCTGCCTTGAGGAGGGCCTCGACGTTGATCTCTTTGGGCAGCGCGGTGGGCGCTACCCCGGCGGTCTTGAGGAGGGCCAAGGCCTTCTCGTCAGATATCCTGACGAAGTGCTCGGTCAGGAAGCGCTTGGCCTTCTTGCAGCACGCGTCCTTGGTAACCATCTCCAGGAGGGCCCCCGGCTCCATGGAGAGGAGGTGGGGCTTGATCTCCTTCGGCGCAGGGGGGATCGTGCTGACCGCCCGCTTGTAGTGAACGAACCTTGCCTCCTGATCCGGGTCCGTCTTTATAGTGAACTTCAGGTCAGCGTGGGGGTTTGCGAGCAGCAGCTCACTTATGAAAGACTCTACCTTCTCTGTGAAATCGCCGGCGACCATTAGCTCGATCCTCGTGCCGTGCTTCTTGTAGCCTAGCGTCACTTCCTCGTTCGAGAAGATTATCGGAGTGTTCGTATCGGTATCTATCTTCAGGACGATCTTCCGCCCCTTGACGTCCTTCGCCGTCTTCGTTATTATCACTGCGGGCTCGAGGGATGTGAGCTGGGCGTATATTATGGCCGCGTGGGCGCCTATGCCCTGCTGCCCCCTGGACTGCTTGAATGAGAAGAACTTGGAGCCGTACAGGACTGTGCCGAAGCACTTTGCGACCTTCTCCTTAACTATGCCGCAGCCGTTGTCCTCCACGGCTATGCGGAAGATGGGGAAGGCCCTGACGCCGTCCTTCGCCTTGTCGGTGACGACCTCATACCTCTTCCTCATGGCGCTGATCTCGACCTTGATGTCCGGCAGGATGCCCATCACCTCGCACGAGTCGAGCGAGTTGTCGATGAGCTCCTTGAGGGTCTGCACCAAGGCGTGCTCTGGGTCGCCGAAGCCAAGCTGGCCCAGGTTCTGGCGGTAGTACTGGGCGGGGTTGGCCGCCTTCATCTTCCTGGCTTCCATATCAGCCGCTTGCATGAGGGGGGCCTGGTTCTGGGACTGGGAAGGCGGCTGAGAGTCTGAGACCGTCAGGGATCGGGACTGGCCCCGGCTCCGGCACGGGTACGGGCTGGGGTGCGGCTGCGGCTGTGGGTGCTGGCTCTGGCTCTGGCTCTGGGGCTGAGAGGCTTTATGAACCATCCGCTTCACCATCGTTCGTCTGGGGATTGCCGGGAAGCCAAGGCCGGATTGCCGCCACTGACGCAGGCGTATTATGGCACCACTTCTACCTTACTTGGCATACGGCAGGTTGTACGGTTAGAATACGAGTCTAAACTATATTTAAGGCTTGGAGTCGGGCGGACTCTGAGCCTGAAGAAGGTGAGCCTGCGGAGATAGCCGCGTCCGGGGAGCACTAGAAAGAGTGAAATACCCCAAGAGGAGAGAGCGTTTTCAGGCGCTTACACTTCTCAAGCGGCGTATAGTTCAGATCTGCTGCATTGAAGGGGCTGGAAGGGATGAGATTCGCACACATGGCGGACTTGCACCTCGGGGCGATATCTGACCCCAGGCTGAGGGGCATGGAGATGGAAGCGCTCGCCAAGTCGTTCGACATGTGCGTCGACAAGGACTTGGACTTTATCGTCATCTCAGGCGACATATTCCACGTCAACGTGCCTGACCTCGGCGTGGTGAGGGACGCCGTCTCG
>JAULTD010000001.1:271823-547248 GCA_038801785.1 Candidatus Methanomethylicaceae archaeon GD_Cm_T35_P0_bin.15 | reverse complement strand
CATCTGGCGAGCGCCCTCTCCAGGACGTACCTGGGGTCGCCCTCGAAGCGCCTGTAGTCCGGCGTGTAGATGTCGCAGATCATCCGGCATGCAGAACTCTCCTTCGGCTCCCAAGGTATGACCGCACATGTAGTGGGGTCTGGGAAGAGGACCATGTCCGACTCCTCGATGGGCCTGTACCCCGTGATGGACGAGCCGTCGAACGACTGGCCGTTCTCGAAGATGCCTTCGATGTTCTTCGAGTTGACCGCCAGGTTCTTGACCATGCCGTTTATGTCCGTGAACTGTAGCCACACAAACTTGATCCCCTCCCTCTTTACCAGATCGAGAACGCTGGCCACAGCGTTGCTCCAGGCGTTATTCTTGAAATCCCTCAACCAACTCACCACTCAAACTGATGACCCTTGGCTGAGGAGGTAGCAAGACTGAGTATTTATGTCTGGTTGCTAAAAATTATGAAGACATCATATTTTGTAATAATCTAGCGCTAATAAGCAAAGCCGGTCGGCTGAAATGCCGCCTGGGATAGCCGACGTCCGGAGGCAGCCAGTCATCTCAGCTTCTTGACTGCCCTCACCCTAAGTTTCGAGAGATCCTCCTTGATCTCGACGTCCTTGTTGAGGCCCTTGAAGATCTCTTCCAGAAAGAGGCGCATGAACTTCTTGACCGCCTCGTTCCCGAAGACGAGCGTCTGATCCTCCCCCGATTTTGACATTCTGAAAAAGTTGCAGCTCTCGAGGCGCCTCAAGATGTTCTCGACACTCGCGTTCTGCAGCTGTTCAGCGTGGTTGCGGGAGATCTTCCTGTGGACCTCCCAGAAATCCTGACTAGCGGATTTCTCCACGACATCTAGGAAGGCGACGAGGTGATCCAGATCCAAGATCACATGCTCGCCGCTTGAGAGCATCTCCTCGTGGAGCCTGATGCGTTCCAGATCCTGCCCCCGCAGATCCTTGAAGGAGTTGTAGAACCTGAGCGCCCTCCTCACGACGTCGCTCTGAGAAGTACCCGGGGACCTCAGGCTCTCTAGGATCTCCGCGGTCTCCTCATCCAGGGCTACACTCATCCGTATAGGCAGTTTCATGGGAAAGAGAATATTAAGTGGTCAGATAAATATTTTACTACATTTTAATAAAAATTATGACGTTATATTAAGAAAAGCGCGCTTTTCTTAACAAATTTTTTAAGCAGTAATGATCAGGTTCTGAGGGATGGTTGTTATGGACTCCGGGAACACAGCATGGGTGATGATCTCGACCGCCCTGGTCATGATTATGGTCCCCGGCGTAGGCCTCTTCTACTCGGGGATGGTGCGGAAGAAGAACGCCATAGCGATGATGGCACTCTCATTTGCGTCTATGGCCCTCGTCAGCGTTCAGTGGGTGGCCGTTGGCTACTCCCTCTCCTTCGGTCCTGATCTGGGCGGGGTGATAGGCGGTCTGAGCCTCGCGGGGCTGAGGGGGCTGGGCAGCGAGATCTCGGGCCTCCCCTCCCTTCTATTCGTCATGTTCCAGATGATGTTCGCCGCGATCACGCTGGCCATAATCACGTCCGCGGTAGCCGAGAGGATCAAGCTCAGCTCCTTCATAGTCTTTGCCCTCCTCTGGACGACCTTCATCTACGATCCGGTCGCCCACTGGGTCTGGGGGGCAGGGTGGTCGGCCTGGCTTGGCGCCCTGGACTTCGCCGGCGGGACGGTGGTCCACATAAGCTCCGGGTTCTCCGCCCTGGCCATTGCGTTAGTCGTGGGCGGCAGGAGGGGGTTCGGGCAGTACCCGATGGAGCCCCACAGCATACCGCTCACGCTCGTCGGCGCAGCCCTCCTCTGGATGGGTTGGCTCGGCTTCAACGGCGGTAGCGCCCTCGCGGCCAGCGACCTAGCAGCGAACGCCCTGATGGTAACGCAGGTATCAGCCGCGGCCGGCGCCCTCTCCTGGATGTGCGCCAGCTGGCTGGGCGGCAAGCCGAGTGCCCTCGGCATAGTCAGCGGCGCGATCGCCGGGCTAGTGGCCATAACACCCGCCGCCGGGTTCGTCGATCCGATCTCGGCGATCCCGATAGGCGCCATATCCGGTTTGGTCTGCTATTTGGCCCTGGCCTTCAGAATCAGGAAGGGACTCGACGAGAGCCTCGACGCCTGGGCTATCCACGGGATGGGCGGTCTGTGGGGGGCGGTAGCCACCGGCATATTCGCCACTGCCTCGGTGAACAACTACACTGGTCTGCTGTACGGCAACGTCTGGCAGTTCCTGGCCCAGATAGTAGTCGCCGGCGCCTCGGTCGCCTTCTCCTTCGGCGGCACCTTCCTGCTGGCAAAGCTGGTGGATCGCGTGATGGGTCTGAGGGTGAGCGAGGAGGAGGAGTACGTCGGCCTCGACATCTCCCAGCATGGCGAGAAGGCGTACACATGAGCACAACACAACACGGCATACCGAAAACTCTGACGCGAGGTGATGAGATTCCATGAAAAAGATAGAGGCGGTAATAAGGCAGGAGCGTCTCGAGAGCGTCAAGAAAGCACTGGACGAAGCCGGCTTCTCACCCATGACCATAAGCGACGTGAGGGGAAGGGGGGAGCAGAGGGGCATCACCCTCCAGTTCAGGGGAAGGAGCGTTCAGGTGGACGTCCTCCCCAAGACAAAGATCGAGATCGTCGCTGATGACAGGAAAGTGGACGAGATCATAAATACGATAATAGCCTCGGCAAGGACAGGCAGGCCAGGCGACGGGAAGATCTTCGTGATCCCTGTCGAACAGTGCATCAACGTCCGGACCAGCATGCGTACCAAATAAGACACGATGCGGCAAAGAACAAAAACGGGGCCTCCCCCCGAGACCCCGCCAAAGCCCTTCACGCCATCCCGGCGGTCCCGGCCCCTCGCCGTCCACCCTCGGCGGTGACGATGGACCAACGATCACTCCGTAGTCTTTCCGTCAAAATGCTCCTCCTGAGCCTCAGCGTCTGCCTTGGTCTTCCGTACCACCTTGTCCTGGTGCTCGGGAGGGGAGTAGATCGTGTAGAGCTTGAGGGCCTCCTTGGCTGACGTATTGACGACGTTGTGCCTCGTCCCCGCCGGGATGACGATCGCGCTCCCGTCGCCGATCTTATGCTCAACACCGTCGAGGACGGCCTTGCCTGTCCCTTTCTCCACCCTGATGAACTGGTCCAGGCCGTGGACCTCCTCGCCTATATCGTCGTTGGGCGCAATGCTCATGACCACCAGCTGGCTGTAGTGCGCCGTATACAGCACCTTCCTGAAGTTGTCATTCGCCCGCGTTATCTCCTCAATATTCCCTACGAATCCCTTCATAGGACCTCCTCCTCATGAACTATTAGCGCCGACGGTAATAGCCATATCGGTACCGCTGTGGGCGCTGCCCCCGCGGCCTCGGCCCGCGAATTGGCTGCCGCAGTCGGAAGTGCCAGTCCGGCTGAGGCGGCAACCTAATCTAAGGGCTGCGCGCCTCTGATCCTGATGCACAACAGGGAGAGGAGTATGATGTATGATGGCCGCCAGACCTAAGGTCGTCATCTACGGGGTAGCATCGGTCGACGGGAGGCTCACGCTCGCCCGCGGGGTCATGCTGATGTTCGGGGACAGGCGCTGGGACGACATAGCCGGTCCGGAGAGCGACGTCTACCGATGGATCAGATCCGATTACAAGCCGCAGGCCTACCTTGAGGGGAGCGGATCCTTGGTCTGCGATGGGGTGCCTGACCCGCTGCCGCAAGCGACTGGCGATACAACCCCGCTGTATGAGGACTTCCTCCCGGAATCGGTGGTCCACCGCGCCGGGCAGAGGGGGTGGTTCGCTGTCGTGGACAGCCGGGGGATGATCCGCTGGGCGTACAAGGAGTGGCCCGGCGAGGAGTGGGAAGGGTGGCACCTCCTCGTCGTCGTGTCCGGCAGGACTCCGCCTGAGTACCTGGCCTACCTGCGCCGGGAGACCATCCCGTACATAGTGGCCGGGGAGGGCCGGGTCGACCTAAGCCTCGCGCTAGGTAAGCTGTCTTCAAAGCTGGGCGTGGAGCGCGTAATCTCGACCTCGCCGGGGAAGCTCGGGGGCGCCCTCCTCAAGGCCGGGCTGGCGGACGAGCTCAACATCGAGTTCGTGCCGGCGGTGGTGGGCGGCTTCGATACCCCGTCCCTTTTCCAGTCGCCCCCGCTGGGTCCGGACGAATGGCCCGTAAAACTCAAGCTCATCTCGGCATGCGTCCGTCCGGGAGGCCGGGTCTGGCTCAGGTACGGGGTCCTCAGAGATCCGCAGGGTTCCGCTGCCGGGACCTGACGCCGGGTTTCCTCCGCCGCTGCCGCCGCCGATCGGCCCGAAGATCGGGCGCCCGCCCGTTTACTCACGCTCTGACTCCGACTTTGCTTGGTAGACGCCCCCCTTCTCCTCCTTCCCTCTCCTCAGCCTCCTCGCGGCGCCCTTCTCGTGAGTGAAGGCCACTGCAGGCGCCCCCGTCCTCAGCGCCTCGCCCGGCGGCCTAAAGTCTTCGCTCTCCGTCTCGCCCGATCCCCTCGCAGCTTCCTCGACTGTTATGCCGGGGTCCCTCACCAGGCCCGTTATGGACCCCGGCAGGTCTTGGACCCGCTCCACATCTCCGGCGTCCTTGGGCCTCGTCCTGACCGTCTCATAATCCTCTCCCCTGGAGCCTCTCCTCTCAGAAGGTCTTCCCATATCGTCCCTGACCTCTCCCGCCTCCATCTAGATGCTGCCGGATCCGAAACATGAGCGCGTCTTGGGACGGGCACGGTACTGGCATGGTAGGGGCATGGTACGGCTCGCGTCTCCGCGCCCCCGCCTCATCCGCGCCCCCGCCTCATCCCCGCCCCCGCCTCCCTCTCCCCTCCCTGCCGCCTCCCCCCGCGCTGCCCCCAGCTGCACGATAGCCCACCGCATTCGGGTCCCTCAAGCCTTGGACGTCCCCCTCCCCCCTGCCGCTCCTCCCGAACTCTGCGGCAGTGTCCTCAAGGCTGCTGGTGTATACCCCCTCATCCTTGCGCTCTACAGGGATCTCCCTCGGTAGCCTGAGGCCCTCGCTCCCCGCCTCATCCTTGGCCCTGCCGATCCCGCCCCCTGTCCTGCCTCGCTGCCGATCCTCGCCTTCCGGGCACTCTCCCATCTGGCCTCCTCCCTAAACGCTTCTCCGCCTCCCTAATAGGCTCCAAGAAAAACCGGGCTCCGGCTCCGGATGGCCAACCTCCCCCTAGCCGCTAGCCCCTAGCCCCTGGCGGTCCTTCAGGCGCCGGACTCGCCAAAAGTTGCGCCATGGCATAGCTATGCCGGAGCATATCCGCTTATGTCCGAGCTACCCCGCTCCGCTCGATATGCCCTGCCCCTACCACTTCTCGCTGCCTGAAGGTTTGCCTTCAGGTCCTCCAGCAGGCTCCTCCTTCTTCCTGTACTCCTCTTTCTTCCTGTAGTATGCCTGCTTCTCCTTCATCCCCGCACCGGCGCCGCCAGCCTGTGTGCCTCTCTCTTCTCTGCTCTCCGCAGGCTTCTTCTCTTCCATAGTTTTTTCGCTTCTACGTTTTTCTTCCTCTCTCTCGCTCCTTTCCAAAAACTATCCCCAAAAATAACCTCCCCTGTGACCTTTATTAACATTACGAGGAAGAGGAAACCGATAGCGTCTGATGAGCGGACGCCCGCTCCTCAGGGCTCGGGACATTAGGGCTCGCAATACCGCACGAGTGCCGGGCGGCAGGGAAACCCGCGCCTGCCGGCCCGGTCGCCCGCCGCAAAAAAAGCTGGGCGGGCGCGTCATATCCTCTGCCCCTCCTCGAAGATCCGCCCCCAGGGGTCCCCTCCCCCGCCTCCAGCCACCGTGAATATATTGTAGCGCCCCGGGTCCAGCCCCCTCCTGACGTCCTCCCAGCTAAGGGGGGCAGAGACGGTGGCGCAGGGGGTCGCCCTCAGGCTGTAGGGGCAGACGATGACCCTCCCCTGCGAGTTCTGGGGGTAATCGATGAAGACCTTCCCTGGGCCCTTCGAGGCCATGTCCACCGCGACGTTTCCGGATCCAGCCTCCCTAACCACCTCCTTCCCGATCCTCCTCACGAACTCCTTGGCCTGTCCGAAGGTATGGACGGGGGCGACCGGAACGGCGACATGCAGCCCCCTCTTGCCGGATGTCTTCACATATGACTCGACCCCCGCCGAGACCAGCCTCTCCCTGAGCATGAGCGCTGCGTCCACGGCCTCGCCAATCCCGGCAGGGGCCTCCGGATCGAGATCGAAGAGGATCAGGTCGGGCCTGTCGTAGCTCTCGACCCTCGAGAGGGAGATGTGTATCTCGATGGCCGATAGGTTTGCCATCCAGATCAGGGTGTCCAGGTCACCGCCGACCAGGTGGTTGGTTCCCCCTCCCCCCCTCTCTCCCCCCGAACGCCTCCTGAAGGTCCTCACCCAGGGGGGCACCTTCCTCGGGGCGTTCTGCTCGAAGAACCCTCCCCCGCCTATGCCCTCCGGGAACCTCTTCAGGGCAAGCGCCCTCCCCTTGAGCATCCCGAGCATCCTCGGGGCGACCCCGTTATAGTACTCGATCACCTGCCCCTTAGTAACCCCCAGATCCGGATACATCACCTTGCCGAGGTTGGTCAGCTTTACCCCTGCTGCCGCCCCCTCCGCCGCCCCGGCTCTTCCCGTCCCTCGGGCCCGGCTTCTACCGCCCCTCATCCGCCAAAAACCGTATGTATACTGATCCGCCCCTGCATTTATTGTTATGCGGCGGTAGGGGCCCGGCAGCCCCCTCACAGGCGGCAGGCACTCCATGCCTCGGCGCACCGCGGAGAGGAACGCCTTTCAAAAATTAACACGGGAACGCTCCGCCTGTCCTGCCCGGAGCTTCCGCGAATCGGCCGGGTTAATATTAACGTCTCCAACTAACGGTATACATTATAAAATAAAAGCGTTTCTATTAGAAAAGTTTTTAATAAGACGCAACTCTATCTATCTGGGGAAATGTATGTTTTCCAAATTATGCACGGTTATGCTTTTAACTGTCTTAACCCTCGGGGTGTCACCCATCGCGGTTATGCAGGCGCAGCCCATTAACCCGACAGTCGACGTTGAGAATGAAGAGTACAGTCCGGGCGCAGACGTGACGGTGAGCGGGGTCGGCAGCCCCGGCTCTGAGGTCGTCCTGCAGGTCTTCAACCCCAGGAACAGCATGGTTGACATCGATATAATGAGGTGCGGCGCCAACGGCGCCTACAACAAGACGTTCAGGACCCCGTACAACCAGACAGGGGGCTGGATGGCCGGCAACTACACCGTCCGGGCATACCTGAACGGCGGCTACGCCACAGACAGCTTCATACTCGCCGCCCCCGCAGGGGAATCATCACAGAATGCGACGGGGGCACCGCCTCCCGGCACTCCCGCAGGCAACCTTGCGACGATCAATCTCGGAACCATCAGCCTGAGCCCCAACGCGACATCGGCTGGAAACCAGACCGGCGCCACCAACCTGACCGGTGCCGCCGCCAACATGACCGGCGCCACAGGGAACCTGACGAACGCAGGCTCGCCGCAGGCCGCGACGTACATGAACAACCAGTCATTCACGAGACTGGCGAACACCACGCCAGCACCCACTGTGGGACTAGAGCTGGTGGTGGAGGGCCTGAACGCACCGTTGGCGCTGGTCTCAGCGAATGACGGGTCCGGAAGGCTCTACATAGTCGATCAGATCGGCGTGGTCAGGGTCATAGAGAACGGCTCGCTGGCGGATGAGCCGTTCCTCGACCTGAGGAGCCGGATCGTAAACCTGAGCCCGGCTTACGACGAGAGGGGCCTCCTAGGGCTGGCGTTCCACCCCGACTATGAAGACAACGGCAAACTCTACGTCTTCTACTCCGCACCCCTCAGGAGCGGTGCGCCAGCGGACTGGGACTGCACCAACTACCTCTCAGAGTTCACTGTCAGCAACAGCACCAACAAGGTCAACATGAGCAGCGAGAGGGTGCTCATGGCGATCGACAAGCCTTACACCAACCATAACGGAGGGCCGATCCTCTTCGGCTCCGACGGCTACCTCTACATACTGACGGGAGACGGCGGCAGGGCAGATGATACCGGCAGAGGACACAATGCGACGATAGGGAACGGGCAGGATCTGATGACCGTTCTGGGCAAGGTGCTCAGGATCGACGTCGACCAGACGGGCGCCCGCAACATGACCCAGACCGCCAACATGACGGCGGCTGGAACCCAGACCGGCACTGCAAATATGACCGCAGCCGGGAACCAGACCGGAGCAAACACGACCTTCATCGCCTTCACCGGGAACAGCTCCAGCGGAACCCGCCCGTATGGGATCCCGCAGGACAACCCGTTCGTTAGCAACGCGAGCGCAGTGCCCGAGATCTACGCTCTGGGATTCAGGAACCCTGCCTTTGCCTCGTTCTACTCGAACATGAGCGACGTCCTCTTTGTGGCCGATGCCGGACAAGCCCTATTCGAAGAGATCGATATGGTGCTAAAAGGAGGCAACTATGGGTGGCGCATCCGGGAAGGGACCCACTGCTTCAACGCTTCAGACCACTTCTCGGTTCCGGCCAACTGTACGTCCACCGGCTACAACGGTGAGCCGCTGATCGGCCCGATCGTCGAGTGTGGCCATGATCTGGGGGTCGTGATAGTCGGCGGCAACGTCTACAACGGTTCCAACATGACGGCATTTAGGGGCAAGTACTTCTTCGGCATCTTCTCCTCCTCGGCAGCGTCTGCGAATGGCTCGATACTGGTGGCTACGCCGCCCTCCGGCTGGAACATTAGCTCCCTCCCGGCCTCCGCGAGGAACCTCACCTCTGCCCAGAACGCCATGTGGACTATCGATGTGGTCAAGATCGCCAACTCCTCCAACGGGCAGGTCAACCACTACGTGAGGGGCTTCGGGGTGGATCAGGCGGGCGAGCTGTACGTGCTCACAAACGACCTCCTCGGGCCGGTAAGCAACGGAACCACCGGCAAGGTCTACAAGCTCGTAGCAGCAAATGCGACGGCGGCTGGAAACCAGACGGGCGCCACCGCCAACATGACTGGCGCCGCCAACGCGACCACCGGCGGCATAATCACGATCGTCGTTACTATGTCCAACAGGACCTCCCAGACCTACGGCTATAACGTCTCGCAGACCGCCAACATGACCCAGTACGGCGCCGGGGTCATAGGCCCGCTGATCATAATAAACGTCTTCATAGAGAACAGCACCTTGGTCTTTTCCACCAACGGTCCCGCCGGTCCCGGAACGGATAACGCGACGGGTAGCCCGGCGCCCGGCCTGTACGGTTACGGATGGGACAACATGTGGCAGACCGCTGGTCCAGGCTGGCATATGGGCGCAGGCAACGTCATCGTCATAGTAAACATCTTCATAGAGGACAGCAGCCTGCAGTTTTATGCAGGGAACTTCGGCTACCCCATCACCCCTGCCAACTCCAGCACCAGCACTAACATGACGGCACCCTAGCGGCTTGCCAGTATAGCCGCGCCAGCCGCGGCGATGAACCGAGAGGGGCTAATCGCCTTCTTCCTTTTTTAACTCGCATACCTGTACTATCGCTTCGGGCGTTATATTTATAATAATATATCGCTCTTTCTAAGCACATGTCAAAATATAACATCCCGATAGCGATAATACTGATCGCAGTCATGGTCGGCGTAGGCGCATACGCATTCATGAACACCGGAAGCGCCCTGCAGGACAAGGCGGTTCTACCCAGCATGAACCTGACCCTTGTTGCCCTCAACGGCACCCAATACGTCCTGA
This sequence comes from Candidatus Methanomethylicaceae archaeon GD_Cm_T35_P0_bin.15, assembly GCA_038801785.1. Lineage (GTDB taxonomy): Archaea > Thermoproteota > Methanomethylicia > Methanomethylicales > Methanomethylicaceae > JAULTD01. The sequence continues at coordinate 537,470 of JAULTD010000001.1, read as the reverse complement.
ACTCGACTGGGATCGGCGCCCTGCAGAGTTACACCTCCTTGGGAGGGCTAGTGACAAGTGCAGGCAAGATTTACGCGCCGATCAACTATACTGGCATCCCCCTCAGCACACTGTGCACAATGATGGGGGGCTTCGGCTCCAATATAAGCCTCGCAGTCACCGCCTCTGATGGATACTCGCTCGTATACTCTTATGACGAACTGATGGGGAACATACCCACATACGATCCAGTGACGGGCAACGAGGTCGCGAAAAACTCGACGCTGACCCCGATACTCGCATACTTCTGCAACGGCACTACTGCATTGCCTACAAATGACGGACCGCTTCGGCTGGTCTATGTCGGTCCGGAGGGACTGATCAGCGACGGGCATTACTGGATAAAGAGCGTTGTGAAAGTCGAGCTCCGCCCTGCAATAGCGCAGTACACGCTGACCCTGAACGGTTCACTCTATGAGCTCATGGACAGGGCCACATTTGAGTCCGGCGTAAACTGCCACGGCGAGAACTGGACCGACTCTTCCGGCACGACATGGACGGGGATCCCCCTCTGGCTGCTCGTAGGCAGAATCGATGACAGCAACGCCCACGAGGACAGGGCTTTCAACAGGACACTGGCTGACTTGGGATACGACGTGAAGATAATCGCAGTCGACGGCTACAGCATAACGCTGAACAGCACATTCGTCAAGTTGAACAACAACATCCTTCTGGCGAACCTAGCGAACGGCACCGAGCTGGCACAAAAGTACTGGCCTCTCAGGCTGGTCGGTCCGGCGCTGACAAGCGGCCAGATGATACGCACCGTCACAGAGATACAATTGATCTTCCCGGGCAGCTGATCACTATTGAAACATACCATCACTGTTGTCGCCATAATTGCAGTAATTGTGGTGTCAGCAGCCACCCTATTTTTTAACCTAAATCCCGCCGCACAGGAAAAGACGGTTTTAAAGATCTACACAGCAACCAGCCTGCTCTACCCGCTCGAGAGGGCTGCAGACCAGTTTGAAGCCATGCGCCCGGACATTGATGTCGAGGTCGAGGGTCACGGCACAATCCAAGTCATACGCCACGTTGTCGAGATGGGCGATGTCGTGGATCTGTTGATGGTTGCTGATCACTCCCTCTTACCGCTCATGATGTATGGCACAGCAATGCCCGGCACGAACCAGAGCTACTCCGACTGGTACCTCAGGTTTTCGGGCAACAGCATAGTGTTGGCTTACACAAACGCGAGCAGATACTCCTCCGAGGTAACAGCCGACAACTGGTACACCATCCTCGCCAGACCCGATGTGACTTACGGCTTCTCGAATCCTATGATAGATGCCCTCGGATATAGAAGCCTGATCGTCCTGCAGCTCGCCGAGTCGTACTACGGCAACCCCTCGATCTTCGAGCAGGTGGTGTCTATCAACTTCAACCCTCCCTTCCTCACAAAGACGGCCGAAGGGAGAACCAACATCACCGTTCCAGAGACCCAAGTACCCAACTCCAAGGTGTACCTGAGGTCCAGCAGCATACACTTGATCCCCCTGCTCGAATCGGGGACGATCGACTACTGTTTCCTATATCTGAGCACTGCCAAACAACAAAACTTTTCATACATCCCCCTCCCGGACGAGATCAACCTGGGGTCCTTGGAGATGGCGGAACACTACTCGAGCGTGAGTGTGAACTTTGACCACCAGCGCTTCGCCTCGATCGGCCTCAACCGCACTGGTGCGCCCGTGTACTACGGGCTGACCATCCCTGCGAACGCCAACCAGCCCGGCCTCGCCGCCGAGTTTGCAGAGTTCCTCATCAACGGTAGCGGCAAGGCGGCCTTCGAAGGTGCTTACCAGTACATATTCGAGCCGTGCTACACCGACAACTACTCCGGCCTGCCCAACGCCCTCAAGCCCTACTCGGAAGAGGAACCGTGACCGAGAAAGCACGTGTACGGTATGACAACGCGTCCTAGGACGGCATCGCAATGAGCTGGCTCAGAATCAGGTCGCCCTTCATAATCGCCTCGACCCTGTTTGGGCTAGCCCTTGCCCTCTTCCTGATCCTCCCCATAGCCGCCAGCGTCATCGGCCCCTCTGCGGGCCTCTATAGTGCGATAACGGACCCCCGGACGATGTCGGCGATCTGGATGAGCTTTTACAGCGCATTCCTCGCGACGCTGCTTATCGCCGCGACGGGGGTCCCTCTCGCATACATCTTCGCACGCTATCAATTCCACGGCAAATCGTTCATAGACTCGCTCATCGACCTGCCGATACTGATCCCGCACAACGCCGCGGGCATAGCCCTCCTCTCTGTCTTAGGCCCCGGCTCCCTCTTGGGCGGGTTCATGGGCAGCCTAGGGATCACGTTCGTCGACTCGGTGTACGGGATCGTCGCGGCCATGGCGTTCGTGAGCGCCCCGTTCCTGATCAGGAGCGCGCAGGAAGCATTCTCCGGCGTGTCCCCGACTATGGAGTATGTGGCAAAGAGCTTGGGCGCAAGCGATTTAGGGACATTCCGGCGGGTCACCCTGCCGCTCGCTAGGAAGGGCATCCTGACAGGCTGCCTCCTCGCATGGGGCCGGGCGGTGAGCGAGTTCGGCGCCGTGGTCATACTTGCCTACTATCCCAAGACGGCGCCCATCTACCTCTTTGACGTCTTCGTCAGCGAGGGGCTTAGGGCCTCCCTCCCAATCAACGCACTCCTCATCTGCCTTGCCGTCATAGTCATCCTCGCGTTCAGAGGGGTCGTGGCGCGCGGCTCGCGTCCGGGAGGCAGGTAGGGATGCACCTCAGGCTGGAGGGCGTGACCAGCACTTGGCCCGGGTTCACTCTGGAGGATATCACTATCGAGATCGGCGACAGACAGTACTTCGCCCTGCTGGGGCCTACAGGGTCTGGCAAGACCCTCCTCCTCGAGACGATGATGGGCTTCCACAGGCTGAGGGGCGGGCGGATCCTCGCCGACGACAGGGACATATCCATGCTGCCACCAGGCCAAAGGGGGTTTGGGTATGTGCCCCAGAGCGGCGTCCTGTTCCCCCACCTCAGCGTCAGGCAGAACATAGAATTCGGTCTCTCCACGATGAAGATAGATCAGGCCGCCAGGAGGAGGGCGTCGGACGAGGTGATGGGTGAGCTCTCCATCACACACTTGGAGAGGCGCCAGATCCAGAACCTGAGCGCCGGCGAGAGGCAGAAGGTGGCTCTGGCGAGGGTCTTGGTGATGAAGCCGCGGCTCATGCTGCTCGATGAGCCCCTGAGTTCGATAGACACCGAGGCGAGGCGGGACCTCAGGAACCTCCTAAAGAGGTTGCACTCTGAGTCCGGTTCTTCCTTCATACACGTTACCCATGATCAGCTTGAGGCCCTCAGCTTGGCCGACTCGGTAGCCATAATGAAGGGCGGGCGTATCACGCAGAAAGGCAGTACTGCTGCCGTCTTCTCAAACCCCGAATCCGAATTCGTCGCACGCTTTCTGGGCTATGAGAACATTCTGGTACCAGACAGTTTCAGGATCGACGGGGACATCATACGGCTAACTCTCAACGGCAAGGAACTCCTCTGTTCGCGGAGAGGCTACTTCCCAGAGGCTGGAAGGGGATCCTCCGGAGGGGGCAAATTCGCCGTGCGCCCCGATCACGTCACGGTCTCGAAGAGACCCACCGAATTCCCGAACTGCATACTTGGCAAGATAACTGACTTTGTCGACCTTGGTCTCCTTGTTGAGCTGACCTTGGATGTAGGCTTTACGCTCAAGAGCATCATCACTAAGGACGCCTTCATGGACAACGCGCTGCATGACAAGGACGCTGTTTGGGTGAGCTTAAGGCCCGGCTCACTAGTGAGCTTGAATGGATGACCGCTAAACAATGTTATTTCTGTCGCCGAGGGCGGGCCGTCAGCCCTAACCTGATAGTTTGCCCTGATTATGACGTACACTGCTGAAGAGTGCCGTGGTGATTGCACCATCCCGCCCAGCACGTACCTAGGGCCTATTCCTTGGTGGCAACTGCTTCGAATCGGCAGTAAGGATCACCCCGGGCCAAACACTCCCTCTCGGTGACCTCAAACTTCCTGCCGAAGAGTTCTGAGAGGATGCCTGCCAATATCCCCCGGACGAACTGGCTGTAAGGCTTTGGCGTCTGCCGCGTCTGCCCCTTGACAAGCTCGCACTCAAATGATCCGTGGACCGACAGTACCGCGCGAGCAGGCGAGGCGTCATGGATCTCTAGGCGGCCGAAGCCAGCCCACTGGAACATCGGGGCGCTTATGTGGTGTAATATGCTCTCCGGGTCCTTGTTGCCGACCTTCTCACCGGCCTCCTTGTGGAGCTTGGCGAACCCCGTGCCTGTCTCGAAGCCGATGTAGTAAAGGAATGCTGCGCCTCCGGACCCGAACCTCTCCCTTATCCCTTCTAGGAACCCCCTGTACCCGAGATCCCTCAGGATGATGACCCTGCTGCCCCCTGCCATGAGCCGCTCTGAGAAGATGTCTGCTATGAAACCCTCGACTGGCGGCTTTATTATCCCCTCTACCTCTGTAAGGCCCGTTGCCTCCAGCTCTGAGGCGAGGTCCTCGACGGAGGCGCCGGAGTCTGTAAAGTCCAGAAAGATTACCGTCCTGTTTTTCTTTCCTTTTAGGAGCGAGGAGCAGATGTAAAGCATTGGCACGTTGTGTTTGCCCAAGATTGAGATTGCCTGGGCGTAGACGTCAGTTTCGGCGCCGTGCCTCGTTACAAGCCCAGCGATCCTCCTGCCTGGGTAGACGAGAAAGCGGCCCACATCAAATCCAGACATACGTCAACTGTGCAGTATTTTTGTTAAAAGTTTTGTGCCAAACTGTGCTTAGCAAAGCCCACCAATGCGGTACGGACTAGAAGTCCGGCGTATCCGGGAGTCTTTGGTCAGCCCTTTCAACAGGCGCGTCAAAGCGTCTAAAAAAGACCGAGGGATGGGCCCGGTGGGACTCGAACCCACGACCAACAGGTTATGAGCCTGTCGCTATAACCGGGCTAAGCTACGGGCCCCGCCAAACAATTCCTTGCAGGTGGATTTATTCCTTTTGGGTGGGCTTCGGGATCAAGAAGTCTATGCAGTTAGCGATATCGTCCAGCCTCCTCTCCCTGAACATCTCGGCGACCCTCCTCATCTGAGCCGCCCCCCTGCTGAACTCGGCCAGCCCCCGCGAGACCTCGTCGATGCACCCGGTGACGTTGTTCGCGCGAAGGCGCTTCAGCCCCTCCCCGTAAACCTTCTCGAGCCTGGCGCCCCACGATCTGAACGCCGCCGCCTCTTCAGCGTCAGGGATCCCTGCTGCAACCAGCGCCAAGCTTGCCGAGATGGCCGAGACTCCCTTGAGCAGCAGCTCCGCCACAAGCTGCTCCCTCGTCACGCCTATCCTCCTCAGGGAGGCCATCACCTCCTGGTACGAGGCTACCCTGCCGGCCTTGGCACCCATCTCCACCAGCTCCGCCGCCCCCAGCCCGCACGCGTCGGCGATGTTCAGCAGCGAAGCCACCTTCCTTCCCTCCTCGCTCACCTTCACTACCCTCCTCTTTGGGAACGCCTCCTCCCTCTCCTCTTCCATCAGCCCGGACTTTATCAGGGCGTTGACATGGTTCAGGATCGTGATCGTGCTGAACTTGGTCTTCCCATACAGCTCGGACATCGTCAGCCTGCCGCTCCGGTAGACCGTGAGCAGTATCGTGGTGGAGACCTCTTTGGGTACCCTGTTCAACGTCAATGGAATCCCTCGTATCGTTCTGCTGTGAAAGATGTACGGCTTATTTGGCGCTGTTGGGTTATATGAAAGTTAGCAGGACCCGCTCCGGTGAGGATGCAGCCGAACCCCGAGCTGCACGGGCCGGGAGGGGACGGGGCCATTCCGCCGGGGCCTGCCTTCAATCATAGTTTTATGCTGCGCCGCTGTATATTACAGTGGAAGCCTCGTCTGCGCCGTCTGCAGGGCTGCCCGAATAAATGCGGCCGCCCAGCGGGGGACGCGGCGAAGCTAGAGGGCTGGGTATAAGTGGTATGTGGGTAAATGGGGTTGAAATGCATGGTAAAGGTGTCTTTTCCGTACAACGAGGATATGAAGGAGTTCGTCAAGAAGGCCGGAGCCAGGTGGGACAAGGATAGCCGGACGTGGGACGTGCCCGAAGAATCCTTCCCGGAGGTAAAGGACAAAGCCCATGAGCTCGGTCTGGAGATCCAGTCGGGCGCTGGAGTCGGTACGGGCGCTGGCGGGCTCCCGGGCCGGAGGTACTACCAGTCGGAGGCAGGGGGGAGAGCGCCAGCCGGCGCAGTTCCGGGGGCTGCGGAGAGGGAAGGGGCCGGCGCCAGCACCGGCGCCCCCAAGGAAGGGACGATCACACTCGGAAAGTCGAGAGACGGGCGATACGTCCTTATGAGCATCAACCTACTGGCGTTCACCGAGGATCTTCAGAAGCTTATCTCAGGCCAGACCAGCAGGGTGCGCTTCAGGGTTCTGCCGCCGAGGCCCAGGGAGGGGCAGAGGCCTCCTCCGGGGACGTGACCCCCTTTTTTTCATGCCCCGCTTGCCTCTCCTCCCGCCTCCCCGCGGCGGCAGCTCGGACCAGACCCCTTGGCGCGGGCTATTTAGTTGATAAAAAGCAGTCCCCGCGGGTATCGCCCAGCCAATTTACCCTCTCACACCGGCGGCCGGTATGCTATTTACTTTATGAAAAGCGATCGGTACGGGCGGTGTTGGATGGCGCCGCGGGAAGGACTCGAACCTTCGGCCAGTCCCCGCCCAGGAGAGGTCTCCTGAACTACGGGTTAACAGCCCGTCGCTCTACCGAACTGAGCTACCGCGGCACGCCTCATAGCCGTTCCTGCCTGTTCCTTCCTGCTCCGGCTCTATACAAGTGCAACAATATCGGGTATTAAATTTTGTGTTTCCCGGATCTCTGTGCCCTCCAGTTGATCTTCTTCAATGCTGGCGACGGCTGGCAGTACCGGTGGGGTGGGGCGAAGGAAAGGTCGGCCATGCAGTTGCAGTTACCGCTGCAGTTGTGATCGCGTTACAGTCGCTGTTTTTTTTGTATCCGTTGTTATTCGCCAACAATGGCTATGGCAAACGGTGAGGCACCATTACAAACCGTCTGATGAGCTGACGCCGTCTCAACAGTTCCGGCAGGCGGTCAACGGCTGCGTACGACGGGGCCTGACGAGAATGTAAAGCCCATGAAGGCACGGTCGCTGAGAGCGCCGCCCCTCAGCCCATCTCGGAGAGCATCTTCAGCTTCTTCGGCAGGTACTTGTCCACTATGGCCGTCAGGCCGTGGGCGCTGAAGCTCTCGAGCTCGGACCTCCTCCCCGTCTTCTTGAACTCCTGGAGTTCGCTCTGCCACTGGAAGTCGCGGTACCTCATGTCCTGCTCGAGGAGCCTTATCCGCTGCTCGTCGAGTTTCGTGAGGGCGAAAGATGGCAGGCTGAACCTCCTTATGTCGGTAGCCCAGAGCCCGGTCCACTTCGCGGCGGGGGTAGTCAGCTCCCTGAGATGCGCGGCGTTGGCAGACCCTCTTATTATCACCATCGCGATATGCATCCCCCACGGGTCGGCGTCGGTGAGCAGGTAGACCGGCAGCCCCAGCTCCACGTTCAGCCTCCTTATCAGGAGGCGGGCGAGGCGGGGGGCCTGGCCGGCGGTATCTATGAGGAGCGAGTTGAACTTCTCATGCACCCTCTCCTCTATGAACCTCCGGAAGACCGCGTTCTTCTCGATGACGAAGACCTTGTCCGCGTTGCAGGATAGGAGGTCTGCCTGGGCCACAGAGAGTCCAACCATGACGCCGTCCGGGTTCGAGGCCAGGTTCACCCTCTTTCCCTTGTGGGTCTCCGGAGTGGTGTACTCTATCGTCAGGTCGCCGAAGATCGCGGACCTCTCCTTCGGGAAGATGTTGAACGCCTCGCGGGGCTCCGTCAGCAGGGCCTCCAGGTCCGTGACGGTGTCGTCCGACTCGAGCTGCTCCCTGAACTTGATCCCATAGTTGAGCGAATGGTAGTAGAGGTCCCTCAGGGTGCTGCTCTTCCCCTCCCCGACCAGCCTCTTGGCAAAAGACGCGACCCAGAGGAGCTGTGTGAGCGACCTGACCTGCTTTATGTTGCTGGCAGACCTCGAGGCCTTCTGCTCGCCGAGCACGAACTGCTCCAGCTTCTCGTCGAAGACGATGTTCGAGGTCGTCCTGCTCGGTATCCTGACCTTCGGGAACTCTCCCCTCTCGAGCTGCCTGTAGATGTCAGAGCCGAGCTCAGTTAGCCTCGATAATATTTCTTTGTTCGACCTCTTGAGCATGTGTCTCGAGCCTCTTCAGGATCTTCTCGACCTTTGCGCCTGACGCCCCCCCTCCAGCCCCGTCGCCGACCCCGGCCAGATCCATGGAGAACTGGGCGATGAGCGGGAGGTACCTCTCGAAGACCGTGAGCCTCCTCTGCGCCACCGCGACCTTCTCCTTCTTGGTCAGGAACGCCCTCAGCTCCCTGGCGCACGTCTTGAGCGCCCACTCGATCTCGTACTCGACCTCCGGCTGGTCGGCGATGTACTCCTTGCCGACGGTCTTGTACGGGACCTTGGTCGCGCATATGTGGACGAAGAAGGCGAGGGGCAGGGTGGCGATGTCCAGCTTGTACTGGCGCCAGTTGATCTTCCTGATTACCTTCATCGTCACGTCGCTGTGTAGGTCGTAGAGGAGCGGGATCTTGTTGGCAAACCTGAAGACGAGGAGCTCGTCCGGGCTGCTGACCGGTATCCCGCCCCCGTATACGATCGCCGCCTCTATGATGAAGGGGTAGCCGCCGTATGCCGAGGCCCCCCTCTGGCAGACCGCGGTGAACTCCGGGCGGAACTCCCTCGCGATCCCCTTCTTCAGGAGCTCCGTGCCTACCGGCGAGAGGCACTGCGCATCGGGGGGCTGGAATTCGTCATAGTCCTTCATCTTGTTGACCAGGCGCAGCAGCTCGGCCGATCCGAGCATCTTCGGGTTGGCGTCCGGGCTGATCCTGATGTCCTTGAGGAACTTCATCGCGGTCGCGACCCCCACGCGGTGGAAGTTGTTCGCCAGGAAGTCGGCCATCGTGGAGCTCCTCGTGGCGTTGATCATCCTCTGGACCGCCTCCAAGTCCACCCCCTTGGGGTGCGGCTTCACCTCCTCTGCCGGCTTCGGCATGGTGTCCGCCACCCTGTCGAACCGGTAGAGGACGCCGTCCGGGTCTATGAAGAGTATGTTGGCGTAGGGCATGAGGATCGAGGACTGCCTGAAGTACTCGACGAGCTTAGGCTTCGCCCTCACATAGTCCCCCTCGAAGGAGAACTCGATTATGGTCCCCCTCCACCTCCCCGGGTTAGGCGTGACCTCCTTCCTCCTGACCATGGGCTTGTTCTCTTGGACGTTGATGCTGAGCTCGTAGGAATACTTCTCATAGCCGCCCGTGCTCGAGGTGACCTTCACCGTGCTGTGGGATGTGATCTGCCCGTATAGGATCGCCATCTTGCCGCCGAGCCCGAATATGCCCCTGCTCTGCCGGAGGGTGTACTTCGAGCCGAAGAGTATCTGGGCAAAGGCATACGGGATGGCGTCATAGGGGACGCCGATACCGTTGTCCTCGACCTTGATCTTGTAGATCGAGCTCCCCTGCTGTATCAGCTTCACGCGGATGTCCGGCGGGATCGAGTACTGCTCGCACGCATCAAGGGCGTTCTCGACGAGCTCCCTTATGATGGTGTAGGTCGCCCTGACTGGGTTGTCAAAGCCGGCGATCTCCTTGTTCCTGTAGAAGAAGTCTGCCGGCGATATAGCCTGGAACTTCTCTCGCGACATTACTCCTCCCCGCCGCTCCTTCCCATGCCCTCCGCCACGGTCTCGGATCTCTCAGCACCGCTCCCCGCCTCCGATCCAGATTCCGCTCCCACCTCTTCCTCTTCTTCCTCTTCTTCCTCTGCCTTCCCCCCCTCCCCCGCGCCCTCCCTCAGCTGGGGCCTCTCCTCCCAGAGGGACATCCTCCTCTTCTTGAGGTTCAGGTGCTCCTTGTTGAGGAACTTGTAGACCGTACCGTGCTGGGCCCCCTTGAGGAGCATCTCGATCGCCTCCTTGGCGACCCTCACCTCCTCATACTCGCCGATCAGCCCGACCGTGTGCCCGTAGACAGAGACGTCGACCCCCGTGAGGTTCTCGATAATCCTGCGGGTCTTCCCGGACTCCCCTATTATCCTCCCCTTGAGCCTGATCATCTGGTTCCTCGAGTCGCCGATGACCTGCTTCAGATCTATGATCTCGAGGATCTGCCCCTCAATAAGCAGCCTGCTGGCGCGCTGGGGGCTGAACCCCCTCCCGATGGCATTGACTATGTCCCTAGTCCTCAATACCTGGGAGGGGTCCCCGCCGCCCTTATACTCTATGACCACCTCGCCGGTCTGGCCGTCGACCGTTATCGCCGTGCCCGTCCCCTTCTCTATCTCCGCCTTGGTCCCTCCCCTGCTCCCTATGAGGGCCCCGGCCCTCTCCTGTGGGATCTTCGTATAGATCCTGCTCCCTCCTGTACCGCCTACTCTCTCTTCAGCCACTCGATCACACTCTCCTCTTGCGGGACCTCCGCTCCCGCCCTCCTGAAGAACCTGATAACGTTGGCCACGTCCCTCTTAAGGAAGTCGTCCGCCATCGGGTGCTCCTTGGTCACCGCCTGCCCAAAGTCGATCAGGGTTACCGATCCAGGGCCCGGCACCATAATGTTGTACTCGCTCAGGTCGGCATGGACGAGCCCGGCCGTCCTGTAGAGCTTGTCCACCTCCTCTGCCACCTCCCTGTAGAGGTCAGCCGTGACCTCGCCGCCGGGCAGATCCCTCAGGAGCGGTGCGGGGACGCCGTCCTCGCCGATGAACTCCATTATGAGGATGTTCTCATAGACGTATATAGGCTTGGGCACCCTGACCCCGGCGCGTGCGGCCTCGACCAGGTTCTTGTACTCCTTCTGGGCCCATGTGTAGACCATCAGCCTGTGATCCCTGCCTACCTTGAACCTGGGGTCACCGTGTATGTACTGGAGCATGCTCTTCCTAAACTCCGCTGAGGAGGTGAGGTAGATCTTGACGGCCAGGTCCTCGCCTTTGGTACCCTTCGCCCAGTATATCCGCGACTCCTTCCCCGCCTTCACGACCCCGCGCATGCCCTCGATATAGCCCCTGTTGATGAGCTGGTAGAGGGACATGACAGTCCTGTTGTCGAAGACCTCCTCCAGGGTCTGGAAGAGGTCGCTCCCGCTCTTCCTCTTGGTGCCCTTACGCTCCTTCCGCTTCAGCTCCTCCCTTCTGGCGAGCTCCTCGATCTCCTCGCGGCCCAAACAGATCGCCCAATACAATAACGATGGTATCTGCTGCTACTAAAAGGCTTTCTGAAAGAGAACTTCATCCCGGGCCCAAGTACTTCTGCTTTACTGCCTTGGCCTCGCCCTTGTCGTACCGCCAGGTTATGTCCGCCTTCTGGTCGGACTGGAAGTCCCAGGGGGCGACGATGACCATGTCCCCCTCCCTCATCCAGACCTTCTTCTTCATCCTGCCCGGGATCCTGCAGATCCTCGTCTTGCCGTCGGCGCACCTGACCTTGAGCCTGTCGAAGCCCAGCAGCTGGACGACGCAGCCGACGACCTCCCCCTCTCCCGGAGCCCTTGGCTCCCTCGACGAGCCTTCCTTGACTGACATCGATATACCTTCTCAGACCTTTAAAAGGACGTAGCTGATATTAAGCTTTTTTCCGCTCCGGCGCAATGCTTATCTCTGCTTATGACGCCCTTCTCGTTGGGGGTCCGTGGCCTAGTCTGGATATGGCGGCGGCCTTCGGAGCCGCAGGCCCTGGGTTCGAATCCCAGCGGACCCGCCATCAGAAGCTTTTTGCCTGATGGTGAAAACTTAGCCTGCTTTCCAACAACTGCGGAACGTGTACGGTACAGGTCGGGCCTCTTCCGCTAACTCGGGTCAGGACCGATCCGGGCTCGAGATGACCCCCCAGAATTTAAGGTTCTGGTTCGCCAAAGATGGCCCGACGGGGTGTGGCAGACTGTCATAGATGCCTTCCAAGGCGCATAATGATCTAGACTTTCTTCTCAAATTGAAAAAGCCGAGGATATTTGATCAAATTTCTTTTCTCCTGAATCTGAGAACGGTAGAGTAATTAAAAACGCGTTTGGTTTTAAGATTAACTTGCCTGAAGAACTTGACGACCCGCTCATCCTGCCCTGTAAATCGCGAGTTCGTTTTTGGTCCTTCTACGAGTTCCCTTACTTCTTTCTGACCATCTATGATATGATCTGTCTGGTCAACTAGTAGCATATCCCCTTCCTTTATGTCTGGTTTGGACAGGTAATCTGCCTATTATCGCTCATCGCTCAACCTGAGGTCCTCCTGTAGACCGCAAAGAGGCTTATGAGCACCACCGGCAGGACGACGTCCAGGTATAGCGGGGCGCCCGCGTTTCCCGGCGCAAAGTTGGCATTTTGGACAATATCGACTATGTGTCCGTAGGCTGCCCCCAGGTAAAATACTGAGAACGCGATAATGGTGGCCGCCCAGAAGCTGCCGCGATATCTGGCGCACAACATCCCGAGTATGCCGTACGAGAGGTTGGCCACTGCGACCTCAAACTGGAAGGGGCTCCCCGCAGGCCAGCCGATGTAAGCCGCGATGTAGTCCGCCATGAAGGCGTGCCCCATGAAACCCCAAATCGAAGCCACGCCGACCTGTATTACCAAAAGGTAGAGCAGGAATACCTCTATGACGCGGTTTCTAGTCCGCGGTTTCTTGCTGAAAACAAGGTGCAGGGCGGCTCCTAAAAGCGTCAGTGCCGTCCAGATGTAGAGGGTGTCCATACCGTCGCTCCCCCTTCCAGACCAACGCTATTTTTGGCTAACTTAAATAATTAGCGTCGGGCGGGGCGACATTTTGGTGCGCCCGCACCATGGTAACCGTAAAGGCGCCCGTCAAGCAGCGCTGTCCCTTTGCTGGCCCGCCCCTCCCGCCCGTCCCCCTTAAGCCATGACCGGCTGCCTGCTTTCCCTCCTCGGCCAGCTATGCGCTCTCCGGATCCTATCCGAATGCCCGCTCCCGCTACGCCGTTTCCCGCCCCTGCAGCCGCTTGAGGACATCTCCAAAACATTTGGCTTCCAGCATGCCGCGGCTCTTCCAGTATTGATAGTCCGCACTCAGCAGGTCCCCTCCCAGCCGCACCTTATTGCGCATGATGCTGAAGACGCTTTCAAGATACTCGTCCGATGTGACGGTCCGCTCACCGGTGATATACTGGTAAGCGACCTCAGCGGCCGCCATAGCATCCGCAGCAGCCTGCTTCAAGTCCCTGAACTGGCCGGGGAGGGTGGCATAAGCGCCAAGTTCGCCCACAGACTTTACGCCCAACGAGACCAACATCATCCCAAGGTAATTCTGGACTTCCTTTATGCCATTTCCCGCTGTTGCCACGACGGTCATGCCTGCTTTCCCTGCAAGCCGCATGGTGTGGATCCACGCGGGCAGCCGGTCGAAGAACGTCTTCATCTGCGCCGAGACATTGATCGTATAGACCGGGGAGCCGAGGACTAAAGTCTGCGGCCAGCATCTTCTCTTTCAGCCGCCCCATTTCGTCCTGCCCGTCCCGGGGGCACATGCCCCTCCTCATGCAGGACCAGCAGCCCCTGCAGTAGTTGACCTCCGAGTCTGCCGGGGTGAGTATTTCATAGCTGATCGCGCTGTCCTTTCCTGCCAGCCCCTCTAACATCATCCGCGCGAGGGTGTACGTGTTTGAACGGTTGCCGTGCGGGCTCCCTATGGAAGCGAAGACGCGGCTCATGGGAATGCCTGTCTGAAAAAGCCGGATATAACGACTACTGTGAGCCGACATCTTCGATTGCCTGCCCCGCAGGCGCATGCCGCCCAGGCCGGGGCGGATCCCTCTGCTCATGCCAATATGTGGGTCCTGAAGGATGCGCTTACCGCCTCAGCGATGGTCTCTCCATTAATGCCAGGACAAAAATAACTTGGAGTCGCTTGCCGACTCCTCATTGTTCCAGCTCTCTTTGGATTACCTCTACCTTCTTTGTAAGCTCGCCGATAGCGGCCTTCATCTCTGTGAGCTCGCCTGATATCTGCGCCTGGGTTCTCGATAATGGTCCGTGCTGCCGCATCTCTTCCAATCCAAAGCCGACGCCGAAAGTCACTCCAGCTGCGATGAGGATTAGCAAGGCTACGGCTATGCCTGTGCCCAAGTTCACCCCTCCAACAAAGATGAACATGGCCGAGACTATGGCGATGGCGAACCAGCAGCTAGCGATGATTGCTGCCCTACTGTCCATTATTTTTCACCTCCATCAGCACCTGTGGGGAAACACGTATGTCAAAAGGCTGCAGTTTATAGTAGCGGAGGGCTTTGGCCTCTGCCTCTGCCGTCTCGATCCGGCTCTTGACGATGCCCGCCTTCTCCAACTTTTTGAGATGTACCTTTGCCAATGCTCTGCTAATGCCTACCGCGTTGGCTATCTCATTAAGATACATCTCCCTGTCAGCAAGGGTTGCTATGATTCTCAGTCGCATAGGGTGTCCAAGTGCATCGAGCTTCCCCGCCAACTCCTCGGTATTCGACATACTTGTTCCCGTATTTTTTTAATTACATGTAATAAAAAAGTTACATAAATAGGTTGCGGCTCGAGTAATCTGCTCCGAATCGCAGGGTCGCCGTCCTGCATAAAAACACCCTCGTTCTTTCGCAAACCGTCCTGGCCCTGCTTATCAATGGCCAACGGCATACGCACCAGGCTCTTGCACCGTTCCAGGTCGGTCGTGCTACGCCCTTGGCGGATACGTTGCTGCCTGCCGTTTTTGCCTGGCCCGTAACTGGCCGGACCGCCCGATCGGTGCGGGTACAAGCAGGACCATCGATCCCTGCCCTCGGCATGATTAGCGATCGCCTTCCAAAGGTTTTATTACCATGAACCATCAAATAGTGTGGACTGAACCGCTGGAAACAGGTGCCGATATTGGCAGAATTGCTCGATTATTCCGTCATAGCAATGGTGGCCTCCGCCCTAGTGGTGTGCCTTACAGTCTCGTCGCTGGTGGTCCTCAACAGGCGGGCGGTCGCCGAGATGGCCAGGGAGCGCGATCTCCGCCTCATCGAGAAGAGGCTAGACGAGTTCTACCTCCCCCTAATAAACTTCTTCAGCGGCGTCGGCCCCCTCTCTAAGGAGGAGTTCAGCCGCCTGATCATGCTGAAGGGCTACCTCGCCGGCCCCGAGACTGCCAAGGCCCTCCCGCACAGGGTGCCCGAGATCATCGACAACGGCCTGATCGTCGTCGGGAGCAAGGAGGAGCTGGCAAGGTGGAACGCCATAGCCGACACCGTCTGGGAGGAGTCGGGCAGGTACTTGCGCGAGTACCGCCGGCTATCGGGTACGTATGCGGCGGCAACATCGGCAGGCTCGCCCGCCCCCGCCGAGCCCGTTAAGCCTGTGTGGGACTTCCAGCTCAGGACCCCCGTCCAGATCGACTCGCAGATCGGCCCCTGACATCGACGGCTGCCTTGTCGCCTGGCACCTGCTGCGGCCACGCTGCTCTTCCAGGCGCCGGCATCAGCGATAAACGAAATAAGCCCCTGGACCATACTCTCCACCGTGAGCCGCCCGTGGCAGCCCCGCCGCCCGCCCCCCAGCCGGAGATCTCCGTCGTGATCCCGACATACAACGAGGAGGCGTCCCTCGGCAGGACGCTCGAGAGCATCTCCGACCAGACCATCCCGCGTGCGATGTACGAGATCATAGTCGTCGACGGGGACAGCACGGACCGGACGAGGGAGATCGCCGCGGCCCGTGCCGACACGGTCCTCATTCAGAAGAGCAGCGGGGTGGGAGGGGCGAGGAACGACGGCGCCGCCGCCGCCCGCGGGCGGATAGTCGTCTTCACCGACGCGGACGTACGCGCCCCCCGAGACTGGCTCCAGAACATCCTCTCGCTCTTCGGGGAGGGCGTCGTCGCGGTCTGCGGCCCGGACTCGCCGATTGAGGGCGCCCTCAAGTACCGTGTTCTGTACTTCTTCATCAATCTCTTCTCTTCCGTCACCTACCGCCTCGGACTGGTGGGCACGCGCGGGACGAATACCTCCGTCCTCAAGACCTCATTCTGCGAGGCCGGCGGCTATACCGACTACCCGCTATGCGACGACGTCGAGCTGGGCTTCAGGATGAAGAAGCTGGGGAAGGTCGTCTACAGCAGGAAGATCGGGGTGAAGATGTCCGCCAGGAGGTTCGAGAAGCAGGGGGTCTGGTCCGTCCTCAAGGTGTGGCTGAAGGGAGACCTCTCACTGCTCAGGGGGAAGCGGACGGAAGGGGAGTACGCCAGGCAGAGCTACTGAGCTACCGGACGTACTGCGCCCTACCTCTGATCTGGTCCTGACGGCGCTTGCCCGATCTCTTGATCCTAATAGGCCCCGGCTCCGCCAGCTGTCCGTGCCCTGCCCTGGGGAGCAGCCCCTGCCTGCGGTAGTACTCCGCGGTCCTCTCAATCCCCTCGCGGAGCGGTATCCTGGCGCGGAAGCCGAGCATCCTCTCAGCCTTGCCGGTGTCTGCCCTAGTCCTCACCACGTAGTTCCTCACCGGGTTGGGTACGTACCTAGGCTTTAGATCCGTCCCGAGCACCCCGTTCAGCAGCTCCACCACACGGTTGAAGGAGGTCTCCACGCCGGTACCGACGTTGAAGACCTCGCCCTTGAGCCCCGATTCCATCGCGAGGAGGTTCGCCTCCACGACGTCGTCGACGTGAATAAAGTCCCTCGTCTGCGAGCCGTCGCCGTATATGACGGGCGCTTCCCCCCTCATCATCCCCCACATGAACTGCGAGATGTTGTTGGCATACTGCCCCTTGTGCTCCTCACGGGGCCCGTAGACGCTGAAGTACCTCAGGCCCACGACCCTCAGGCCGTAGAGCTCGGCGTAGAGCGCCGCAGCCATCTCCCTGCAATAGAACGAGTACTCGTAAAAGCTACCCGCC
The DNA here is from genome assembly GCA_038801785.1 of Candidatus Methanomethylicaceae archaeon GD_Cm_T35_P0_bin.15. Classification (GTDB taxonomy): domain Archaea; phylum Thermoproteota; class Methanomethylicia; order Methanomethylicales; family Methanomethylicaceae; genus JAULTD01. The sequence continues at coordinate 520,437 of JAULTD010000001.1, read as the reverse complement.
TTTACCGGCATCTCCTCCCTGTGTGGAGGCTCACACCTGCTGTAGAGGCTGCTCGTCGAGGCGTAGACCACAGGCAGGTCGCCGCGCCTCGCCACCTCCATTACGTTCATGAACCCTTTGAGGTTGACGTCCACCCCCTCCCTCGGGTCAGGGTGGAACATCGGGGAGGAACTCCTCGCCGCGTCGAAGAAGATGCCCTCCACCCCGTCTGCGGCACTGCCGATGACCTGCTGGTCCCTCGTGTCCCCTCGCACCAATACGACACCTCTCGGAACATTCCGCTCCCTCCCTAGACTCATGTCGTCGAGAACCACGACCCCGTTACCCCCCTCTGCAAGCCTGAGGGCGAGGTTGCTCCCTATGAAGCCGGCCCCGCCGGCAACTAGGTATTTCATAAAAATTAATGCTCCGAGATACAATAGTCATACTCCTAAATAGGTCTTTACCGCCGACGCCCGGCATTCCGCCCCGACTGCCTGCGGATGTCTGCCCGCCTGTGCCGCACCGGCGGGGCATCAAAGGGATGGCTACTCCCTTGGAGCGCTACTTATTAAACCGATAGCGCAATAGTCTCCTATGGGCGTCCTACGGCGCATCCGGTACGCCCTCTTCCTGCGCCTCACGAGCCTCAGCTATACCATCGATCATTATGCCGGCCTCTCGCTGAGGCACATAGTCGGCTACCGGGCAGCCCTCAGCGGGGACACCCCCGAGGTCTGGACCCGCGGCGGGTTCCAGTTCCGGGTCGGCACGCCGGACGACATCGCCCGCATGCGGCTGAAGCCGGGCGAGAGGGAGGCACTTGCCAGCCGGCTCAGGGGCGGCGACATTATGGTCACCGCGGCCGGGGGCGGAGGGGAGGTCTGCGGCTGCCTCTGGATCGCCCTCTCGTCGGCCAACCTCTCCGAGCTGGGGAAGCGCGTGGATCTCGGGCCCGGGGAGGCATGGATCTACGATCTCTACGTCTTCCCCCCTTACCGGAACTCGGGCGTGGGCAGGGGCATGCTCGGCTTCGCGCTGGCCTTCCTGCGGGAGAGGGGCTTCTCCAGTGCCTATGCGAACGTGGAGCGGGGGAACACGCCCTCTAGGAAGGTCTTCGAGAGGGTGGGGTTCAGGCCCTACAAGGAGACGACCTACCTCCATCTCTTCGGCCTCAAGAGGTACTCTGAACACGCTCCCGGCACGTGACCTGTCCGAGTCCTGCCCCGCCCCATCAGTTGCGCCATCCAGTGCTATACTGGAAGCCTCCCGGCGGCCCCCCTCGCGCCGTGCGCTTCCCTTTCCTGATCCGCCGCCGCTTCCGGTCGAAGCATTGCGATCCTCTTTCCGCCTCGAAGCTCGCAACTGGGTCGCGGAAAGACGCCGGGACTGCAACTCCTGAAGGCATGTCGCAGGGGAGGCACCAAAAATGCCAAAGCTTATATACTAAATACCAAAATATGTAATAATTTATAATAGCGCTATCTTTATATTACCATTTTACTAGTATAGAGATGGTTGACGTTTTTGGAGCAAATCAGCTACGCCGAAATGCTCTCGCTCTGGGAGCGGGGTCTTAAAACTGGAGCCATCCGACGACTACCGTGCCTAAAAAAAGGTCTGCTTAGTGCTGCCCTGACCTATGCGCGGATGAAAGGACGTATACTGAACCGTAGGCTTATCGAGGTTATCCGGGGCGTGGCTGACCAGATACGGAACACGATCGGCAGGAGGATATTCAGCTGGGGGATGGAAAGGGCGCTCAACATCCTCAGAAACGCCAGGATGATGAGCATCTTCCCCTCCCTCAGGAAATGGGTAAGCCACGATCCATACATCTTCTGGCTTGGTACCGACCTCCTCGTAAAAATGAGGCGCTGGATCTGGGTATGACCGTCTCCACATCCCCCCCCGGGCGGTTGGCGGGCCCTCGGTCTGCCGCTCCCGGCACCTGCCGTCACCGTTAAGCGCTCCATTAAGGAGGGTCATGGAGGAGATGTTGGAGAAGCTCTACCGCTCTGCGGTGAAAGGGGAGACGGCCGGAAAGGTCTTCCCGCTGAGCGACGTGACCATCGTCATCCCGACGCTCAACGAGGCTGCCGGGATCGGCCCGCTCATGGACGAGCTGAGGACCGAAGGATACGAGAACATCATGGTCATAGACGGGTACTCCAAGGACGAGACCGCGGAGATAGCAAGGTCAAAGGGAGCGATCGTGATCCCCCAGCACGGGGCCGGGAAGGCCGGGGCCCTGAAGACCGCCATAGAAAACGTGGAGACGCCCTACCTCCTCGTGATGGACGGGGACTATACCTATGACCCCAAGGACATCCGGAAGCTCCTCCTGCACTGCACCAACTACGACGAGGTTATAGGCTTCAGGGACAGCACGAACATCTCGCCCATCCACCGCCTCGGGAACAAAGCCATCAACCTCACCTTCAACCTCCTGATGAACGTCGGGCTGAGCGACGTCTGCAGCGGCATGTACCTCCTCAGGACCGAGGCCGCCAGGATGCTCCACCTCAGGAGCAGGGGCTTCGACGTCGAGGTCGAGATAGCCGCCGGGCTCTGCTCGATAGGGAAGGTGACCGAGGTGCCCATCAGTTACAGGAAGCGGATCGGGCGCGAGAAGCTGACCTGGAGGGAGGGCTTCAAGATAGTGAGCAGCATAGTCGGGCTGGCAAGGGCGTACAACCCCGCCTTCTTCATCGCCACCCTGGCATCCGTCCTGCTCCTGCCCGGCTTCATCATAACCCTGATGGATCTCTATTACAGGTATGCCTACGGCGCGACCGGACTGACGGGCACATCCTGGATCGGCCTGATCTTCATAATAATCGGCATGAACTCCTTCAGTCTGGCGACGATGGCCCTCCTTGTAAAGAGGTGGGAGAAGAGCCTCACCATGACCCTCAGGGAGAGGCGCTAGAGCCTGTGCCGGTCTTAACCGCCTCGGCAGGCGCCGGCCCCTGCATCGGCCCCCTTCCCGCCCCCCGCCTCATCCCCGTCCTCACCCCGCGCGCCCGGCCCCGGTGGCGCCGCCCGCAGCGATGAAGGCCAGCCCGGACCTCCTCCTCCTGAACGGCCTCTCGGCAGCCGTCCTCCTGCTCGTCTTCCTGCAGATCGGCTCCGGGCTCAGGCTGGTCCTGGCCCTGCCGTTCATACTCTTCTCGCCCGGGTACGCGATAGCCTCGGCCCTCTTCCCCAGGAGGGCGGATCTCGGCGGGACGGAGCGGGCGTTCCTCAGTATCGGCCTCAGCCTGGCGTCCGCCTCCGTGGTCGGCCTCCTCCTGAACTTCACCCCCTTCGGGATCTCCGTCTACCCTGCTGCCGCCTCGCTCGCTGCCCTGACCCTCGCCTTCTCGGCGGCCTCTGCGGGGAGGCGCAGGGCCGTCCCGCCGGAGGAAGCCTTCTCCCCCCGCCTCCCCCTGGAAGCCTTCAGGGGGCTCGGGAGGAACGATAAGCTCGCGCTTGCCTCCGCCGGGGTATTCCTCCTCCTCGTGGGGGGCTCCACGGCGGCGTTCGTCTGCATGCCGGGTGCCGCGGATCGGTTCACAGAGTTCTACATCCTTGGGCCAGGCGGCATGGCGGAGGGCTATCCGGCGACCGTAGGGACGGGCGAGGGCCGGACAATAACCATCGGCATCACCAACCACGAGGGCGCGTCCGCCACCTACTCTGTACTCGTCAGGCTAGGCGACTCGACGATCGACACGATCGGCGGGATCGTCCTGGCAGACGGGGAGGGGTGGGCGCAGCCGTACACCCTCGGCCTAGATCCTGCCCTCCTGCCCGCTTCGGGCGAGCGGGCCAGGCTCGACTTCGTCCTGACCATGAACGGCGGGGACCAGCCGTATCGCAGCCTCCACCTCTGGGTCTCGGCGGCAGGGGCCGGGTCCTGATCCGATCCGGTCCGACCCGTTGGCGGAATGAGGCCCATAATGGTGGTGGGTGGGACCCGCCCGGAGGCTATCAAGCTCTCCCCGGTGGTCGAGCGGCTCGAGAGCCTGGGCGCCGACTACCTCTTCGTCTGGAGCGGCCAGCATTACGACTATGAGATGAGCAGGATCTTCTTCGACCAACTCAACCTGCGGAAACCCGACAGGAACCTCGACGTGGGGAGCGGCTCCCACGCCGAGCAGACCGCGAGGGCCATGGTCGCGATAGAGCGGGCCATCCGGGACTACGGTCCGTCAATAGTGGCAGCCGAGGGGGACACCAACACCGTCGCGGCCGCTGCCCTCACCTCGATCAAGTGTCTCGTCCCGTTTGCCCACATCGAGGCGGGGCTGAGGAGTTGGAATATGACCATGCCCGAGGAGGTAAACAGGAAGGTCGCCGACTCGATCTCGACCCTCCACTTCGCGCCCACCAAGCTCGCTGCGCTGAACCTTCTCCTCGAGGGCGTCCCGACCGGGGGCCTCCACCTCACGGGGAACACCATAGTAGACGTCATCCGCAAGCACAGCCGCCTCACCGGGGAGCTCAGCGGCCGCCTCCTGAGCGAGCTGGGCCTGGAGGAGGGCGGATACATGCTTATCACTATACACCGGGCGGAGAACACGGACAACCCCGAGCGGCTGCGCAGGATAGCCGCCGGCCTGAGGGAGCTGAGCGGCAGGTTCAGGGTGGTCTTCCCGATCCACCCGCGCACCAGGGAGAGGCTCGCCGGGCTCGGCCTGGAGGGATGCCTGAGCGGCATCACCACCCTCGGGCCGATGGGCTACTTCGAGTTCCTGGCCCTCCTGGCCAACTGCCTGACCGTCCTGACCGACAGCGGCGGCGTCCAGGAGGAGGCCTTCACGCTCAGGGTCCCGACGGTGACGATAAGGAACGAGACCGAGAGGCCCGAGACCCTGACTAAGGGGGTCAACGTCCTGGCCGGCACTGAGACGAGGAGGATCGTCGACACCGCGTGCAGGCAGGCGGAGAGCTACAGCCGGATAAGGTCGCTCAAGATAGCCAACCCCCTCGGCGACGGCAACGCCGGCAGGAGGATCGCCGAGATACTCGTCAGCTCAGCAAGCAGCAACCTGGCGGTCAGCGAGCACGAGCCGGGGAACATGATCCCCCTCAAGTCCAAGAGGGTGGACTCGCAGCTGATGAGGGCATTCAACATAAGGAACAGTGGCGCCTGAACCGGGGGCCCTCCCCAAAAAGGGGGGCAACGGCGCCAGCACCGGCGGCCGCGGTCGGGGCCCCGGCAGCGGGAGCGACGAGACCCTGCGGGTCCTGCTCATACCCAGCAGCGACTACGTCGGCCACCCCTTCCCGCAGAGGCACAACCACCTCTTCGAGAGGATAAACAGGATGGCCGGCTTCGAGGTCCACGTCGTCAGGTTCAACATCTTCGGCAGGCGGGAGATGGGGAGCGGATGCGTCATCCACGAGATCCCGTCGGAGATACGGGCGAAGAGCACGGCGCTCTACTACCCCTCCAACGCCCTCTCCCACCTGGCGGAGATGCTCCGGATCGTCAGGCAGGAGTCGATCGACGTGGTGGTCGCGGGGAACCTCCTTCCCCCACTCCTCTACCGCCTGGCGGGGAAGCTGCACGAGCGGAAGGTGCCCCTCGTCTTCGACCTCCAGGACTACTACCCGACCTCGGCAGCCGGCTATATGCCCGCCGCCGGGGCCGTGGGCCCCTTGGTCCGGGGGCTCTTCGAGGGCATGACGCGGTACCTGATGCGGTCGGCCGACGCGGTCACCGCGCCCGGCGTGGCCCTGGCGGGGTACGCCCGGGCGGCGGGGGCAAGGAGGGTCGAGGTGATACCGAACGGCATCTCCGAGCACTTCCTCAGCCTCCACGACGGCAGGGGACTCCGCGCAGAACTCGGCTTGGACGGCACCACCGTCATCGGCTACGTCGGGAGCGTCGAGTTCTGGCTCGACATGGAGCCCCTCCTCAAGGGCGTCTCCGCGGCCCTCCGGAGGGGGGCGAACGTGCGCCTCCTGATCATAGGGAGGCACCTCCAGACCGGCTACCCCGCAAAGGTCAGAGGCTGGATAGACAGCTACGGCATCGGCGGGGCTACCACTTGGCTGGACTTCGTCCCACACGCGGAGGTCCCGCGCTACATCTCAATAATGGACATGGCGACCATCCCCTTTGACGTCTCCAACCCGACCGCCTACTACGCCGCCCCGAACAAGATGTGGGAGTACCTCTCGCAGAAGAAACCCGTCCTCGCGACGCCGATCCCCGAGACCGTGGCCGCGAGGAGATACTTGGAGCTGACCCGCACCGCCGAGGACTATGCAAGGGCTCTGACGGGCGCCTCCAGGAATGGCGCCGCCGAGGCCGTAGAGGAGGGGTACCTCGAGTCGCTGACGAGGAGGTGGAGCGTCAGCTCTGCATCCTTCGCCTCCCTGTTGAGGGGGCTCTGCAGCTGATGCCGGCCCACACCCCTTCTGGGAAGGCGGCGCCGGCCAGAGCCAGCGTAGTGGGCGACGCCTTCATCGACATCATAGTCCCCGCCTACGGGGTGAGGGGGGGCGAGACCTGCCACAGGAAGATCTCCATCAAATGCGGGGGGACAGCCAACGTCGCCATCCAGGCCTCAAAACTCGGCGCCGACGTGGGCTTCCTGGGAAAGGTGGGGGACGACCTCTTCGGCAGGCACTTCAGGCAGAACCTCGCCATGAACGGCGTCGCTGACTTGTCCTTCACCGACACATACGCGCCGACCGGGATCTGCGTCTCGATCCTGAGGTCAAACGGCGAGAGGTCGATGATCGCCGACAGGGGGGCGAACGACCTCCTCACCCGTGAGGAGATCAACGTCCACCGGGAGAGGATCTCGAGGTCGCTGGCGTACTTCACCGGCTACTCCCTCAGGTCGAACCCGACCGCCGACGCCGTCCTCTCGACCATGGCCGCCTGCAGCAGGAGCGGCGAGGTCTGGTTCAACCCGGGCGCACCCAACACCATCCGCCCCTTCTTCAGGGACCACATCCGCAGGTTCGTCGATGTCCTCGTCCTGAACCTCGATGAGGCAGCGGTCCTCAGCGGGAGGAGGGACCCCCGCGGCGCGCTCGAGGAGCTGAAAAAGTCGGTCAGGACCGTGGCGATAACCATGGGGCGGGACGGCTGTCTGGTCTCGGGCGAGGGGTGCGAGTGCGCCTACATCCCGACCAAGCCCCTCCGCGTCAGCAACACCACCGGCGCGGGCGATGCCTTCTCCGCCGGATTCTTGGTCGGAAGGCTCAGGGGCATGGACGTGGTCGGCGCGGCAGAGCTGGGCAATGAGGCCGCCATGGCGTTCCTCTGCAACCTCCCTGCCAGGGGGCAGCAGGTCCAGCTGGCGCGCTGAGATGCCGACCGGAGGGAAGATCCCCGCCCCGCTGGGATGCGGGATGAACCGGTCCCGGACGGTCTCCAGGCACGCCGCTGCCCGGGCGGGCCGGGCCGAAGCTGGCGGGGGCAAGCTCAGGATCCTCTTCATCACCCTCATGTACTACCCCCACGTCGGCGGCATCGAGAGCTTCCTCAAGTTCATCGCCGAGAAGCTCGCGGCGATGGGTTACAGCATAACGGTCCTGACCGGCGAGCCGCGGGTCACCACCGTCAGGCAGGAGGTGATCAACGGCGTCACTGTCGTCAGGTGGCCGACGTGGAGCCCCGGAGGGATGTACCACATCCCTAGGGACATAATGGCCTTCAGGTCCTACCTCAGGAACTCCACCAAGGGGTACGACGTCATCCACATCAACAGCGTCCACGCCTTCATCAACACCGTCGCCCTGGCCGCCCTAGGCAGGCGCCCGCCGCGGCAGAGGCTCGTGATGAGCCCCCACTACATAAGCAAGCCCAAGCCCGTGGCAAGGAAGATCCTCTTCGAGGCGAACGCCCTCCTCCTCAGGGCCCTGCTGAGGAAGGTGCAGGCCTTCATCTTCGCCTCCGCCTACGAGAGGCTGATATTCGAGGAGGACTTTGGCCTGAAGGGCATCGGGGCGATCACCCCGCTCCCTCTTCCGGACGACGTCTTCAGGCACGAGTGGAACCCGCCGTCGGACAGGGTGGTGGTCGTGATGAGCGGGAGGATGGACATCGCGCAGAAGCGGTTCGACACCTTCCTCAGGGCGATCCCCCTCTTCCTCCAGGAGCTCCGCTGCGACGGCTGGGACTTCCCGATCAAGTTCAAGCTGATCGGGACCGGGCGCAACGAAGGGGAGCTCAAGGCGATGGCAGAGACCCTGAAGATCCACGATTACATCGATTTCATCGGGTTCCTCCCCAGGGAGGAGTACCTGAGGGTGATCTCCGGGGCCACGATGTACGTCCTCCTCTCCGAGTGCGAGAACTACGGGATAGCCCCAAGGGAAGCGATCGCGATGGGCGTCCCGACGCTGGTCTCCTGCAACAGCGCCCTCGCCGAACTCGTCAGCTACGGCCTCTGCATCGGCGTGAGGCATCCCTCCACACCTGAGGAGGTCGCCCACACCATGACCACCGCGCTCGGGACCCTCAGGTCTGCCTCGCTCAAGCACAGGAAAGGGGATCTGATAAGGACTTGGACGTCCGAGTACATGCTGGGGCGCCTCCTGAAGATCTACAAAGGCATCTCCGCCTCGGGCATGGGGGCCTCCGGTCTGCCTGATTGGGCTGCGGGCGACTACCGCATGGGCACGGAGGACGGGTGGGCGGAGGAGGGGAGAAACAGCCCCAGCGGGGGCGGAGGCGAAGGTGAAAGTGAAAATGAGGGCGGTGGCAGCGGAGTAGGCGTAGGCAGAGACGGAGACGGAGACGGAGACGGAGACGGAGACGGAGACGGAGACGGAGACGGAGACGGAGACGGAGACGGAGGGGGGTGGGGACACGGCGGGGGGAGCGGCCGCGGCTGGGACAATGGTCTCGAGGATGGCGGCGGACGGTCATACCGGTGACTGGGACGTAACCTGCATTACATTACGCATTATAAGATGCGCATCCTCATAATATCCGACTTCTATCCCCCGCTCTTGGGCGGACTCGAGCAGCATGCTTCCACGCTGGCCAGCAAGCTCGCAGAGCGGGGGCACGATGTGGCCGTGGCGACGACCAACGCCGTCACCGGCACCGATACCTGCGCCTCCGCCGGCACCCCCCTCCCGGTCGCTGCCTCTGAAGCCGCCCACGGTCTGCAGCGGCGGACCGGGCCCGGTAGACCGGCGGGGAGGGCCGGGCCGAGGATATACCGGGTCGGGCACGCCCTCTCGAGGATCAAGGGCGCCTTCTCCGACTCGAGGTACCGCGTGGTGCCGCCCCTCGCGGATCCAGTCCTCGTCAGCGGCCTGAAGAAGGCGGTAGACCGCTTCCGGCCCGATGTCGTCCACGCCCACGGCTGGATCATGTTCTCCGCAGCCAAGCTCCGGCAATCCTGCGGGGTGCCGACCGTCGTCACCCTCCACGATTACGGCTTCCTCTGCCCCAAGAGGACCCTCTTCGTCCTGAAGACTGGGAAGCTCTGCCCCCTCCTGGGGGCGGAGGGAGAGGGACACGACCTCCGTCTGAGCCGCCACTGCATCCAGTGCTCGCGCGAGATCTACAGCCCCGCAAAAGCCGTCACCATCTCTGCAGCCCTCAGCCTCTCGAGGCCCCTCCTGGACCATGTGGACCGCTTCATCGCGGTGAGCCGCTACCTTGAGGGGATCGCCCGCCGCGCCCAGATCGACCGAACCGTCACCGTCCCCAACTTTATCGATGCGGCAGATGTCGCCTCGGCCGAAGGCTCCGCCCAGGCGGGGGACGGCCAGGACGCCGTGTACGTCGGGTCGATGATGCCGAACAAGGGCATCCACGTCCTCCTCGAGGCCTACCGGGACCTCGCCGGGAGGGGCTGCAGGGCGCGGCTGGCCGTGGTCGGGAAGACCCACCCCTCGTACCCGTACGAGCGCGCCCTGCCGGACGGCGTCACCATCATCCGGGACGCCCCCCACAGCCTCGCCGTCGCGAGCATGGCCCGGTCGAAGTTCCTTGTGGTGCCCTCCATCTCGCCCGAGCCGTTCGGGATAGTCGCCCTCGAGGCGATGGCGCTGAGGAAGCCCGTCATAGCATCGAGGATAGGCGGCCTCCCGGAGATAGTCGACGACGGCCGGAGCGGCATACTCTTCGCCCCGGGTGACGCCCGGTCCCTAGCGGACGCCATGGAGTATATGGCCAACAGTGCTGGAGACCGGCTCCGCGAGATGGGGGAGCAGGGGCACCGCGACCTCCTTGAGAGGTACGACACGGGGGCCGTGATCCCGCAGATCGAGCGGATCTATGAGGATTGCAGTTAGCCTCAGGGGGCGCGCACAGGGGGCCGCGGTTGCACGGCTCGGGGAGGACACCGGGGCGCGGATGGGGTCAGGGGCTGAGACGAGGATGACTGAGGCAGGGTCGGCTGTAGGGACGGACGAGGCGCCAGGCGCCTGGACCTCATACACGGAGCACCGCGACCCCGAGATCGACAGGATCATCGGCGGTCAGATAAACGAGGCGGCGTCAAGGATCGTGGCGGACGTGAGGCCTGACGCGCTGGTCCTCCTCGGCGGGTACGCGAGGGGGGAGGGGAGCGTGATGCTGGGGCCCGGAGGGCCCATACCGATGGGCGACTATGACTTCCTGATCATCTCCAAGTACCCGCGGCCGCCCCCGCGCTTCCGCTGGGCGGAGGCGATGAGGAAAAGGTTCAACCTCCAGTACGAGATCGACGCCACCAGCACTTGGAAACCCCTCCTGAGGCTGGCGGGCAGGCGGATATACTTCTACGAACTGAAGTTCGGCAGCCGGGTCCTGGCGGGCGACAGGAGCGTCCTAGGCCTTATACCAATAGCCGACGCCAGCGAGATCGACCTGAGCGAGGGACCGAGCGTCCTCTCCAACCGCCTGATAAGCCTGACCACCACCTTCAACCCGGCCTACATCGACGCCGACCTCGGCCAGGACGAGGGCCTTGGGAGGCATATCGTCTTCCAGGCGGTGAAATCGATCCTCGCGTGCGGGGAGAGCCTGCTCCTCCTCAGCCGCCAGTATCACTTCAGCTACCGAGAGCGGAGCCGGAGGTTCGCCCACCTCTTCAGGAAGGATTTCCCCCTCCTCCGCTCGCGCGACCCCGGCCTCGAGGAGGCCTACCTGAGGGCCACGGAGTTCAAGATGAAGCCGGATATGCGCCTCTACCGGAACCCGATCGACGCCTGGTTTGAGGCCAAGCGGCACTCCATCGAGACGCTGGCTTACGTCCAGAACCGGATCTACCGGGATGCGGACGGCAACGGCCAGGGGTACGACTGCTCGGCCTTCCCCCGGCAGATCATCGAGGAGACACCGCCGGACGCGCTGGACTTCCTCAGGTTCAACCTGGGCTCGTTCCTCTCTATGAGGTCCCTCAAGGGGCTCCGATCCCTCGGCATCTCGTACTCTGCGGTGGTCAGGTCGGCGATCTTCTGCCATGCCCTCTCCATCAGCAGGGACGGCAGTATCGACGAGGACCTCCTCGGCGAGGCACTGAGAACCCTGGGCAGGATCCTGCCGGCGGGAAGGGTGGCATGCAGGGAGAGCGATCCTTGGAAGAAGTGGCTGCTGGTCGGGAAGGTGATCGAGGACGCCTGGGGGCTGGCAAAGAAATGACTGCGGAGAAGGGGCCGGGGATCACGGCTGCAGCAGGTACAGCCATAGGCGCAGGCACAGGCACAGGTGCAGGCGCAGATACAGATACAGCCACAGCCACACCCACAACCACGGGCACAACCACGGGCACAGGCACAGGTGCAGGGGATGCAGGGGACAGGGGACGGACCGCAACCTTTCTCATCTACCTGGACGCATGCCGCTACGACTATATCACCAGGGAGCGCACCCCCTTCCTCCACAGCCTGGGGGAGAGGGGGAGCATACGGAGGGCCCGGACCGTCTGCGGCTTCACTCAGGAGTCCGCCATGCTTACCGGCAAGTACCCGGTGGAGACCGGCCACTTCACATGGTTCCACCTTTCGGAGAACTCGCCCTTCGCCTGGCTGAGGCCGTTCTGCTTCCTCTCGTTCCTCCCGCAGTTCAAGCTCTACGAGCCGGTCAAGGTCCTGATAAGGAAGACGACCTCTCTCATCACCGGGCGGGCCTACCCGGACCCCGCCCACATCCCGCTCGACCTCCTCCCGCGCTTCGAGAGGGTGGACGGCGACGAGATCGGGGGCATCAGCATCGACTCGATCTGCCGATCCTCCGGCAGGCGGGCCATCAACCTCATGAACAACAACAACTTCGTGGGGATGAAGACCTGCTCCGCGATGTTCGAGGCCGCCGCCACCGCCCTCGAGCGGGAGGTCTTTGACCTCTGCATGATCCACATAGGCGAGCTGGACGTCGACGGGCACAAGCTCGGCCCCAGGGCCGACCTCCTCGGCGGCCACCTGGCCACGATTGACGCCTGCCTCAGCCGCCTCCATCGGGCCGCCAGGAGGCTCGGGATCTCATGCAACATGGTAATAGTCAGCGACCATGGGATGCAGCCCGTCGCCGGCACGGTCGACGTGATCGGCAGGGTGAAGGAAGCCGCCTCTAGGGCAGGGCTGAGGTCCCCCCGCGACTACCTCTACTTCCTCGACTCGACGATGGCGCGGTTCTGGTTCCCGAACGGGGCGGCCCGGCGGCCCATCGAGGAGGCTCTCTCGGCCGTGCCGCACGGCCACATAGTGACCGAGGGCGAGAAGGAGGAGCGCGGCATAAACTTCAGGCACAACCTCTACGGTGACACCCTCTTCTGGCTCGACAAGGGATACATCGTCTTCCCCAACTTCTTCCAGTCGACCTACTCCGACTGCCCCCGCGGGATGCACGGCTACATGGACGACGACGACGGACTGCTGGTGCTCTACTCTGACTCCGACTCCGGCGCGGAGGCGTACCGGAGGAACCAGAAGGACCCCGTCCCTCTGGTCGACATCTTTTCCATAGTGCTGGACATGATGGGGGTCGGCCCCGCCGAGAGGCTCGGCGCTGGCCCGAGCCGGAGAGGCGGACAGCCCCGCCAGGGCAGCGGGCGCAACAGGCTGGAGGGGCCGACCATATGACCCGCGGGGCGGGGCACGCCGCGGCATGGTGCTGATGCTGTCTAGGCTCCTGCGGGGGCTGGCCGGGCCCGGGGGCAGATCCGGCCCTGCCGGCGGCACAGGGAGCGGAGGGGGGAGGAACAGAACGTCCATGGCCGTCGAGCTGGCCCTCTTCACCCTTACCGTCGCCGGCCTTGCCTCCATGGCAGTATTCATCAGGTCGGTCTACGCCTCCGGGGCCGCGGTACTCCCCGAGTGGTTCTTCTGGGCATCTGTAGCCGCCTCGGCCGCCGGGATGACGTCCCTCTGGGCCTACAGCGAGAGCGAGGTGCTGGTCCTCGGGGCGATCGTGATCGCGGCGGTGGTGATGGTCTCGGTGCCGTTCCTCCGGTTCTACTTTTACGGCGTTGACCTGGTCGGCGAGTACTTCGTAGCCGGCGTTACCCAGGCGACGGGGGTGTGGTCGCCCGAGAGGGTGACAGGGGTGAACGTCTACCTCGACAGGTCGTTCTCGGCCCCGGAGGCCTTCCTCCACAGGTACTTCTCCACTACAAGCGTGACCGTGCTACCGGCGATCATCTCCCAGATCAGCGGGGCCTCCATGAGGACCGTCTTCTGGGTGATGATGGTCACCGTCTCCGCAGCCTCCACCGTGATCTGCTACGCTGCCACGAAGCTCTGCTTCGGGCGGAGGGTGGCTGCCCTCTCCAGCATCGTCTTCGTCTTCTCAGCCTTCTACATGAAGTTCGCGACGATCCTCCGGGAAGGGGTCGCGCTGATGTTCCTCTTCCTCGCGACCTACTACATACTCAGGGGCGGGAAGGGGGCCAAGCTCATAGCCCTCATCTCCCTCTCCATCCTCCCGATGTCCCACTACGGGATGGTCTTCTTCGCGGTCTTCTTCATCGCCCTGCTCCTCGTCGCGAGGTGGGCCTACGAGAACCAGCTGATCTCCCGCCTGCTAACAAAGATAAGCCCAGGTCTCGGCCCGGCTCCCCTTCCCCCCCTCCCCCCTGCCCTTACCTCCTCACCTTCACCTTCACCTTCACCTTCACCTCCGCCCCCGCATGACCCTCCTCATAGCTCCGCCTCCATCCCCCTCCCCGCCCCCCCTCCTGAGACGATCGGCGGCAGGATATCGATATCCGGGACCCTCCTGCTCTACACCTTCGTCGCGGGCTTCTCCTGGCTGATCTTCGTCGGCTACCCGATCTATGTGACGAGCCTCGGTGGAGTGGTCGAGTCGGCAAGCGCGATCCTGGGCCTCGGCGAGGTGAAGCTGAGCTACATGCAGCAGTATGCCGTCTTCTCCTCGCTGGGTCCGCTCCACACAGCAGCGAAGTGGCTGGAGCGGGTGGCGGCCCTCCTAGGTGCCTTCATCGCCCTGAGGCTCTACGGCGGCCGGCGGGCCTTCGCCTTCACCCTCTTGGGGATAGGGGTGCTGGCGCTCGGCCTCCTGCTTGCCGTCCTGCCCAGCATGAGCTCACTCTTCGACCTCGACAGGACGATGCAGGTCTCCCTCATCGGCTTCTCCGCCTTCATCGCAGTGGCCGCCTCGGCCCTCGTCAGGAGGACGCGGATCGGGATCGGGGCCATCCTGACCGCCGCCTTCGTCGCCCTGATCCTGCTCGATACGGTGCAGGTGCCCATACTCTACACCCCCGCCTCCGGCCTCAGCCAAGAGGACCACATCTTCTCATACACGCGGGTCTTCACCTACTACGAGCCCTCGGACTTTGAGTTCGCCGGGTGGGTCGGCGACCATACCAACGCCTCCTCCACCTTTGCCTCCGACCCGACCGGCTCCGGCCTCAGCCTCATCTCGAACCGGTTCTGCGTCGGTCCCCGCGGTGCCAACGCCTCCGACACCATCGCGATCTTGGAGCTCGGGAGGACCGACTACTACCTCTACCTCTCGTACGGCCCCCAGTACCTCCACTTCGCCACCGGCAGGGGGGAACCGCAGGTATTCAACGAGACCGAGGTCTCCCGGCTCCTGGAGAGCCCAAGCCTGAACCGCATCTACGACAACTCGAGGGCGATCCTCTTCAGCTATGGGTGAAAACCGCACACATATGACGGCGCCCCGGCGGGCTGGGAAGGGTCCGCAGGGGGCAGAGCCGGGAGGGGTCGCGGCGGAGGGAGCAGGGGCAGTGCCTGGGACCCTGAGGGGGGCGCCGGCGGAGGCGCAGGAAGGAAAGCCGGTGACGGCATCAGAGAACGGAAGGGAATCGCAGGTACCCGTAGCTGTGCCGGCATCGCCAGTACTGCCGCCGGGATCCGCGTCTGCGCCCCTGCCCCTGCCCGTGTCATCATCCGCATCAGAACGTATGCCGGCACCCGCATCACCCTTGACATCGCCCCCGACGCCGGCTCCGCCAGCATCCGCGGGGTCGACGGGGATGGATGGCGGGGGGAGCAGAAGGGCGCATGGGGAAGGCGATCGCACCGGCGGGTACAACCGGACGGGATCTGCTACCCTGAGCTGGCGGATCGCGTCGTTCGCGGCAGAGTGCTCAGCGATACGGGCGCCCTCCATCCGCCGCAGGGGAGCCGGCCGGCGCGGGCTGCCCAATGAGCGATGAGGATGAGGATGAGGATAAGGATAAGGATGAGGATGAGGATGAGGGATGAGGGATGAGCGATGAAGGATGAGGGATGAGTATTGCGTAATGAGCAATGAGCAAGACGGCAGCCGCCGACCGGCCAGGGGGCTGATCATCTGATCATGTTTGGCATAGACCGGCTCGCAAGGACGAAGGCCGGCATCATCGCCCTCCTCTCAGCCGTCCGCGGGCAGACCACCGTCGCGAGGCTGGAGGACCCCGACTCGGATCGCGGCAGAGTGCTCGTCGTCTCCCCCCACCCGGACGACGACGTCATAGGCTGCGGGGGAACGATGCACAGGTACGCTAGGAGCGGGTCCCGGGTCAGGGTCGTCTACATGACGGACGGGGGGATGGGGAACGATGCGTTCAGGCCCGACGAGCTAGCGGGGATAAGGCGGGAAGAGGCCCTCTCGGCGCTCCGCGTCCTGGGCATCGGCAGCGAAGAGGCCACCTTCCTAGGGTTTCCCGACGCCTCGCTCAGGTGCGACAGCTCGTCAGTCGGCGCCGTCCTCAGGGTCCTCGACGAGTACCGTCCGAGGTCGGTCTACGCGCCCTTCTTCATAGACAACCACCCCGACCACATGGCGACGATCAGGATAGTGGCTGAGGCCCTGGGGAGGTGGGAAGGGGACGCTGACTACTACGGGTACGAGGTCTGGTCACCGCTCCTCCCCAACGTGCTGGTGGACATAAGCGGCTTGATGGACATAAAGGTGCGCGCCATAGGAGAGCACAGGAGCCAGGTCTGCGTCATAGACTACCCGTCCAAGATACGCGGGCTGAACCTCTACCGCTCCATGGGTGCCGGGAGCAATGTCGAGTACTGCGAGGCGTTCTTCAGGTGCCCCAAGGAGAAGTACCTCTCCCTCGTCCGGCTGATGGAGGGCGGGGGGGGCGGGAAGCCATGCCTAGACTGAGCATGCAGGGGATGGCACCGGGCGCACAGCCGGGGCGGCAGCGCCGCATCTGCCGTGCCCGCAGGACCGGGGCGATCACCCGGGCTTTCTGAGATGACCACCGAGCAGGGCGTTGTGAGCAAGCCCTCAGGCCTGCGGGTCACCGAGTTCAACGACCTCGCCTCCCTCGAGGGGACGTGGCCGTCGCTGCTCGCGGCCAGCCCCCTCCGCGACAACATATTCCTGACCTGGGACTGGGTGGACGCATGGTGGAGGCACTACGGCTCCGGCAATAAGATGGTCGTCCTCATGGTCCAGGAGGACGGGAAGCCCCTGGCCCTGGCGCCCATGATGAAGACGCGGTACCGCCTTCCGGGGCTGGGCAGGATCAGGAAGATACAGTTCTTGGGGTCGCCCATCTCCGACTACCACAACTTCATCATAGTCCGGGACGAGTACAGGTGCCTCCGCTCGATAGTTGGCTACCTCCTCGACAACTTTGAGGACTGCGACTGGATCGAGCTGAACGAGCTGCCGGATTCCTCCACGACGCTCGATTCCATCAGGTCGCTTGGCTCGGACCTCTCCGGCAGGCTGAGCCTCAGGGAGCGCGTATGCAACGTCTGCCCCTACATCCCCCTCCCTCGCTCTTTTGACGCCCTGATGAAAGGGCTGGACGGGAGGTGGAGGCACAACCTCAACAGGTTCTCGAGGCGGATCAGGAACGACCATGCCGTCGAGCTGAAGAGGTACGACGAGATGGACATGTCCTTGACCGAGGCGATGGACGCCTTCATAAAGCTCCACCAGATGCGGTGGATCGGGAAGGGCATGCCGGGCGAGTTCAAGGAGGCGAGCTTCCGGGAGTTCCACCTCGACGTCGCGAGGCGCTTTGCCGAGAAGGACCAGCTCGGGCTGTACTTCCTGACCGCGGACGGGATCCCCGTCTCGGCAGAGTACAACTTTGAGATGGGCCGGAGGGCATCGTCCTACCTGAGCGGGTTCGACCCGGCGTTCTCCCGCTACGCCGTAGGGAACGTGACCGTCCTGATGACCCTTGACAGGTACATAAGGAGGGGCTTCGAGACATACGACCTGCTGCGGGGGAACGAGCCATACAAGTTCCAGTGGACCTCCAAATACGAGATAAACCGCGAGGCGAGGCTGGTCCGCAGGGGCCTCCTCAGCGCCGCCTGCGACTGGGCGACATGGAAGTTCCGGTGCTCCAAGGACAACCCTTTGGTCAACAGGCTCTACTCGCTCTACTTCAGGCTTTACGGCAGGGGGGCGTAGGCAGGTTGGCGGCATGACTGCGGAACCGGGTCCGGAGACAAGAGGGCAGCAGCCACCATCACCAACAACACCAACACCGCCATCACCACAAACATCACCATCACCATCACCATCACCAACAACACCAACACCGCCGCCATCAACGCAATCACGGCCCCGGCTCGCTGGCGGCCCCCGGGTCGCAGACCACGAGTACGCCCACACATCGGCTGCCACAGCCAGCCTGCAGGAGCGGATAGACCGCTTGGAGAGGGAGAGGTCCGCCCTGAAGCTCGCCCTCCGCAAGTCGAGGCGCAGGCCCTCACGGGCCGCCGCGGCGATCCTCATCCTAGCAGGCGCCACTGCCCTCGCCATCTCCACGCTGACCGCCTCCTCGCTCCATGCGATGATCGGACTGGGCCTCGTCTTCTGGGGGGCGGTCCTCCTCCTAGTGATGCCGGGGAGATACGCCAAGGCCATCCTGCTCGACGCCAGCACGCTCCCCCTTCTGGTGGACATAGACCGGATGCTGGCAGACCTTAATCTCAACGGAACCGCCGTCTACCTCCCGCCGGCCCACGCGCGGGACATCCGCGGCGGGACCGTCTTCGTCCCCGCCTCGCCCGCCCCCCCTGCAAAGGCCGCCGGCGGGAGTTCGGTGGCCGGGGACCCCCCCGGTATCTGTCTGGCCCCGCCGGGGCTCGCCCTCGCCAACCTCCTGGAGGACGAGATGGGGGCGCCCTTCTCCCAGACGAAACTGGCCGCCCTCCCCGGGAGGCTGGAGGAGCTATTCAGGGACCTAGAGATCGCCGGGGATACCCGTATGACGATTAGCGGCGGGACGGCGACCGTGCGTCTCAAAAAATCGGTATACAGCGGCCTCTGCAGGGAGGCGTGCAGCCTGCCCTACATCTGCGGATCGCTGGGATGCCCCCTCTGCAGCTCGATCGCCCTCGCCCTGGCCAGGTCCTCCGGGGAGCACGTATCCATAGAGAGGAGCGGTCTGCTGCCCGACGGCAAGACTATAGTGGCAACGTTCCGGATGTTCAGGCCTGCAGGTGCGCCATGATCGAGCCTGAGGGCAGGGCAGCGGTCAGGGGCGCTCAGGCCCGGGACCGGGCAGTCTGCAGCGGAGGCGCAGGAACGGCCGCGCGGGCGGGGAGGGGCACTCTCAGCAGGCTCTTCACCAGGAACAGCCTCATCGTCCTCGAGTACCTCATAATGCAGGAAGAGGACGCCGTCATGCCCATCAGCGAGCTCGCCAAGGTCCTCAGGATCTCCGAGTCGTCACTCATCTCGAACTGCAGGAAGCTGATAGACGAAGGGATACTCACCGAGATCAACTACAGGACCGAGAGGAGCTGGGCCAAGATGATCAGGGTCAACCGCAACAGCGAGATCGTCAACGACCTCGTCCGCGCCTTCAGGGCCGTCGTGGAGAGCAGGATACGGGGCGCGCCGCCCCAGCCGCGGCAGGGGTACATGCTCCGCCGGAGCCGCAGGAGCCCCGCAGCGCTCGAGGTCTAACCCCGATCCGGGATACGATATGAACGCCAACAGGAAGGGGGAAGAGAAAGAGGAAGAAGACGGGGAAGGGAGAGGGGAAGGGAGAGGGAGAGGGAGAGGGAAAGGGAAAGGAGAGAGGAGGCAAGGATGATCCCCCTTACCCCCTTCGACGCGAACCTCCTGCTCACATGGACTGCGCTGATCCTCCTCGCCACATACGAGATAGTGTCAGAGTACGGCTCCAGCATCTGCATCGACAGGGGGCGGCTCAGGATGATCGCGATCGCCGTTGCCCTCCTGTTCGTCGCCGCCGCCCTCCTGAGGTCATACCTCATAGTGACGTCTTTCGGGGCCGCATGATTGCTATGAAACCGCGGCCTGAGGATCCGGGGCAGCAGAGCCCGGAGGATCAACGTCGGCAGGCGCAAGGGGCCATGGCAAAGCCGGCGATCAACGGCATCAGCACGAAGCTTACCTCCATAGCGGAAGACTCTGCGAGGGGGGCCTTCGCCCTCATGATCGGGGACGCCGCCACCAACGTCCTCGCCGCCATCGCCTCCATCCTGATCGCCAGGCTCCTCGACCCCGACGGCTACGGCCTCTACACCCTGGCGCTGACCGTACCCCTCATAATGAACTACCTGATGGGGCTCGGCCTGGACCAGGCGCTCATAAGGTTCCCCGCGAAGCTGCGGTCGGACGGCCGCGAGAGCCTTATCGCCCGGACCATCCGCGCCGGCATGGGGCTCAGGTTCCTCATAGGGGTTCTCGTCTTCCTCCTAGTCTTCACCTTCTCCTGGTTCTTCGCCACCTACCTCCTGAACCGCCCCGACATGAGCTTCCTCGTCAGCATCGCCTCTATCACAATCCTCCTCCAGTCCATCACCTCCCCCGGGGTCTACGCACTGATGGGGCTGAACATGATGGGCAGGAGCGTCCTCATCAACCTCTTCATGTCAATAACCAAAGTCGTCACGGCGCCCCTCCTCATACTGCTGGGCTTCGGGGTCGCAGGCGCGGTCGCGGGCCACGTGCTGGGCTACCTGGCCGGGGCGATCGTCGGGCTGACCCTCCTCTACTGGGTGGATCGGTACCTCAGGACCCTCAAGGCGTCTCCGCCCGGCAGCCTGCAGGCAGAGGCGCAGGACCCGCCGCCTAAGGGCGGCTATGGCTTCCGCGCCCGCTTCCACTACGGCCTCTGCGACCTCAAGCCGATGATCATCTACGGGTTCCCGCTCTACTTCTGCCAGATCCTGATCATGCTGGTCAACCAGTACCAGTTCCTCCTCCTCGCGTTCTTCGTCTCCAACTTCGATATCGGCAACTACAACGCGACCATCAGCCTCTCCGCGATCCTGACCATGTTCAACTATGCGATCGCGCTTGCGCTCGTGCCCGCCTTCTCGAGGATAGACCCTTCAAAGGAACGTTCGGAGCTTCAGAAGTTCTTCGACCTCACGGTCAGGTACGGCTCGCTCATCCTCGTCCCCGTCTCCACCATGGCTATAATATTCTCCGACGAGCTGGTGTATATCCTGTACGGGGCGAGCTACACCCTCGCGCCCTTCTACTTCTCGCTCTACACCGTCCTCTTCCTCTTCACCGGGATCGGCTACTCCGTCCTCGAGAGCATGTTCAACGGGATAGGGGCCACGAGGCTCACCCTGAGGATGCACGCGCTCCGCGCAGGTCTCTTCATCCCCCTCGCCCCGCTGGCGACCCAGCTCATCGGCGTTACCGGGACGATCATAATCTACCTGCTGGCGAGCCTCGCCTATACCGTGTACGGCCTCTACCTTGCGGGGAACAGGTACGGGCTGGGCCTGAACATGGGGAAGATCTGGAGGATATACGTTGCCTCAGGGATAGCGACCGCCCCGGTGGTGGCCGTCCACCTCTTCGTCCAGCTGGGGAATGTGCTCAACCTCGCCGTGGGGGCAGTGTCCTTCCTGGCCATCTTCCTCACCGTGGCGCCCATCGTCGGCGCGGTGAGGGGCGTCGATCTGGAGAACGCCGACCTGATGCTTGGAAAGTCCGGACTCCTGAAGACCGTGGTGAAGCCGGTTATGGCGTACGAGCTGAAGCTGATCCGGGACGGTCCCAAGATGTATGCCCCCGAGGTGGAGGCCCGGCTGGCGGGCGGCGGCGCTGAGGAGTGAAGCGTCCGCCGGGTAGGTTGCGCCTGCGATCTAAGCACGATTCAGGTTTCTGATTGAAGAAAAGGAGATGCGAAGATGTGATCTTTTCCATAAACTGAACTGACCTCATTCTGCCGCTGGTATCGAGCGATCGGAAGGTATTAGAGGTCCTAAGCCCACAGTAAAGGCCATCATCAGTCTTCACACTCCCTAGCTTGGCGATTGCTTTTTGGATACGGCATGAAAAATGAGGTTGAGTATATTATTTTTGTAATCCTGATCTGATTGCACCTTAAACCAGAAACAAAAATGGTTATAATCGGATTGCTTGCAGAGGTATGCCCAAATTGATGGTGGGAGAAAAACGAGCTATTGGGAAAAGCGCTACCGTGAAGGCGGCAACTCCGGTCAAGGCTCCCACGGCACTATCGGCTTGAGGAAGAGGTCCTGTATCCTTGACCGTACTCCCGAGGAAATCTCGGATGTCAATTATGGGGACCTCACCTTCCGCTTCAGCGATTCCCCCGCCTGCAGGAGATATGTTGGCATCGACATATCACCGACAATAATCGAGCGCAACCGTGCCAAGCTCAAGGAAGGGGAACTCATATGCCAAGGCGCCGTCAAACCCACATGCATCGAGACCGAAGCAGTGCTCTGCCTCGATCTGCCCTCCCATATCCTCGGCGATACCGCCTACAACGCGATCCTCGAAAACTTGGCTGGCTGGACAGAGGTGGCTTATGCTTGGGAGAACCGCCCCCCTAAGACCGATTCAGACGATCTTTTTCAGCGTTCCAAATGCTTCAGTAGAGGTGTACACCTCCTAGAAGAGGAAGGACCAGAACTCACATCGGTTGGCAGTAAACCCAAAGTCGAACCTAGGGCGCTCCACATAATCCAAAGGAGGGTTTCGGTTTAAGGATCCTTCACGTCGGCGATACCGCAGGGGTGGCCTCGATCTTTTCGCGCATTCTCAAGGGCTCGGTCGAATCTACTGTTCTAGCCTCTAAGAAACCTCCTTGGGATGATCAGGGATCCCTCTGTCTTCCCTCTTTAACACTCTTCCGCATCGCATCCCTCCTCCTGGCCCCCTTCTATGATATAACTCACATACATTCCTGTGAAGGCATCGGCCGCGCAATTAAATCCCTAGCCCCTAGTAAGCCTGTTGTTTTTCACTACCACGGGTCGGACATCCGCGGCATGTGGGGAGAGAAGCGCGCATATCACCGCGATGCCGATGCTATCCTCGTCTCCACGCGGGATCTATTAGAAGGGGCCCCTGAAGGTACGATCTATCTTCCAATCCCGATAGAGACTTGGCTCTTCTACGATAGGCGGCAGCATGTGCCGGCAACCGCCTTCTCTTTCTCCTACGGGGCTGATGATCTAGCCCGGCAGTACGCAAAAGAACTTGGTCTCAGCCTGACGCTCCATGACCGGTTTGCATCGCCGATACCCCACTCCCGCCTCCCTCAGATCTTCTCAGAGTACGAGTACTACATTGACGTGAAATCAATTGGCGGCAGGCTGATAAATGATACCAGCAAGGCCGCACTTGAAGCTTTGGCATCCGGATGCAAGGTAGTTCGGTACGATGGAACTGTGTTGGAGAGCCTCCCTAGAGAGCATATGCCAGAATCAGTCGCCGGGCTACTCTTGGGGATCTATAAAAGAGTGGTCAAGAGGTAGTCAGATAGTCTCCAGTCAATATTAAATACTGCCCCCCTTTCCACGTCTGCCCGGAAGCGCGGACGCTCTTTTTTACTGCCTCCGTAGCAATACACACAAAAATTCTACAGTTTAACGATCGTTCAAAGAAAGTCATGCAGGTTAGTGTGGAACAAAAGTGCCCTTCACAAGGCTTTTAAATTCTGAGCAATCCATAACAAAAAGTCGAGATGCACCAGGTTGACTATCAGCTACGCTGCAATACTATCACTCTGGAGACGGGGATCGCGGAACGGAACCGTGCGCAGGCTCCCTCCTGTCCAGCGGGGCCTCTTTAGGGCTGCTCTATCATATGCGAGGCTGCGGGGACAGATAGTGAACCAGAGGCTCGTCGAGATGATCGGCAGCGTAGCTGAGCGAATTGGACTGACCATAGGCCAGAAGATATTCCGCAGAGGGATGGAGAGGGCGCTGGGTATGCTCAGGAACGCGACAGCGAGGGTGTTCCCTGCAGTGAGGAAGTGGATCAACAGCGACCAATACATCTTCTGGCTCGGGACCGACATGCTCTCCCGCATGAGCAGGTGGGTATTCGTCATAACGAACTGAATTGAATCTGGATTGGACTGGATTGGATTGGATTAAACCAAGGAATTGGAGCAACAGGAGCAAGGTGAGAGGGAAATGACCGAGGTTGAGAGCAACTGCCCGAGTGGAAACGGCAACTCTTTGGGGTGTAGCGCCAACAGCGGCAGAGTCAACGGCAGCGGTAACGGCAACTGCAGCGGTAACGGCAACTGCAGCGGTAACGGCAACTGCAGCGGTAACGGCAACTGCAGCGGTAACGGCAACGGCGGCATCTACGCCAAGAAAGGCGTCATCATCTGCTACAGGGTCCTCGAGACCGACCGGATAGTCGAGGAGTTCTTCCTCATCCCGTGCAACCGCCCTGACAAGATACTGCCCATCACCCGCGACTTCTTCAACGACTCGGGTATCGGGTGCCGGGACCGGGTCATCGAATACAACCGGTACTTCGAGACGAAGTCCGTGAGGAAAGAATATGACGAGCTCTTCGAGCGTCTCTGCACCGACGAGACCGTGGCGCTGAGGGTGAACATCCTGACCCCCGAGGAAGGCGCCATATAGGCATGGGCGCCACCGCCGCCGGCCCAGCCCGCGAGAATATGCCCGGCCATGCCTCCCACGGGGCAACATGAAGGTCGCGATCATCCTCGGGACCAGGCCCGAGATAATAAAGATGTCCCCCGTGATCAGGGCCTGCGAACGCGCCGGTCTGGACTATTTCATCCTCCACACCGGGCAGCACTACTCATACAACATGGACGCGGTCTTCTTCTCCCAGCTCAGGCTGCCCGGGGCGAGGTACAACCTCAACGTCGGCTCGGGGAGCCACGCGGAGGAGACCGGCAGGATGCTGATCGGCATGGAGAAGCCCCTGAAGGAGGAGAAGCCGGACATCGCGCTGGTGCAGGGCGACACGAATACGGTCCTGGCCGGGGCCCTCGCGGCGGTCAAGCTCGGCATCCGGCTCGGGCACGTCGAGGCGGGGCTGAGGAGCTACGACCGGACCATGCCTGAGGAGATAAACCGGGTGACGGCAGACCACGTCTCCGACCTGCTGTTTGCGCCCACCGAGACCGCCCGCGCCAACCTTGCCAGGGAAGGGATCGAGAAGGGCGTCTTCGTGACCGGGAACACGGTCGTCGATGCCGTCCGGCAGAACCTCAGGCTGGCGGAGGAGAGCGGCGCGGGAGCCGGGCTGATGGACCCCGAGGGGTACTTCCTTATGACGATGCACCGGCAGGAGAACGTCGACAACCCCGAGCGGCTCGCCAGCATACTGAAGGGGCTGGACCTCGTCTCCGGGAAGTTCGGGAAGAAGATTATCTATCCGATGCACCCCCGGACGCGGAAGAGGCTCCGGGAGTTCGGCATAACGGTAAAGACCGGCAACATAGCGATCACCGAGCCCGTCGACTACCTCTCGTTCCTGAGGCTGGAGTGCGGCGCCGGGCTCATATTCACCGACTCGGGGGGAGTGCAGGAGGAGGCCTGCATCCTGAAGGTGCCGTGCGTCACGCTGCGGTACAACACGGAGAGGCCGGAGACCGTTGAGGCCGGCGCGAACATGCTCGCCGGCACCAGCCCTGAGAAGATTCTGGAGTGCGCCGGGATGATGCTTGACAGGGACCGCTCGTGGGTCAACCCGTTCGGCGACGGGAAGAGCGGCGAGAGGATAACCGAGATAATAAGCTCGAGCTGAACGTTGGCAAAGGACGATACAGAGCTGTTCCCAGCCATCGCCGATACCGCCAGGAGGATGCACAGTCCCAGGCTGCCCGACCTGGTAGACGCTCTCGTAAGGGAGAGGGGCGTAAAGTTCAACGACGCGGCCAGGGCAGTCTACGTCATGTGGAAGCGGGGGCAGCTGGACCTTGTGGACGAGTCCCCGCCCGGCAGCCTCGCCGGCTACATGCTCAACTTCAGGAGCCTCTGGTTCTGGGGCGTCACCGCCCTCGTCGCGGCGACCGTACCCCTTGTTTTGTATGTCACCGGGCCGCCCCTCATCTACGCGAGGTATGTGCTGGGGGCGTTCTTCATCCTCTTCCTGCCCGGGTCGATGCTGGTCGAGGCGCTCTACTCCAAGGCGGGCGATCTGGAAGGGCTTGAGAGGCTCGCGCTCTCGGTGGGGCTGAGCCTGGCGGTCGTCCCCCTGATCGGGCTGGTGCTGAACTACACGCCGTGGGGCATCCGCCTGGAGCCCGTCACGTTCTCGCTCGCGCTCTTCACCGAAGCCATGGCGGTCGCAGCCTCCGTCCGCAAGTACAGGTACTTCCGCCTGGGGCTCGTTGGAAAGGACGGCTCCCTTGACAGGCTTGCAGGCGCAGGTGCAGGAAAGATGGGGCGGAGGACCGCATAAATGGCGCACCGCTCGTCCTTCCACATCCTGGGGATATGCCTCCTGGTGTCGGGGGCATTCCTCGCGCTTACGTCGCACTTCGTACTGAGCTTCGTGCCCTTCACCGCGCTGGGCATCTCCACGATTATCCTGGCGGCCATCTCCTTCGCGCTGGCGAGGGGGCAGCCGAGGGTCCCGCCGGAGATCAGCAGCATGCTCCTGGAAGCCGGGCTCGACAACACTGCGGCCCTGATAGAGGAGCTCGGGATCGGCTCGAAGGCGGTCTACCTGCCCTCGCCGCTCACAGGCGGCAGCCCTCGCGCGTTCCTCGCCGTCTCGCCCCGCGACAGCCCGCGGATCGAGAGGGCGCTGCCGAACCGGCTCATCGTCCGCTACGGCAGGAGACCGGACGAGATGGGCATCCTAGTGACCACGCTGGGGACGGCTGCCGTGAGGAGGTTCGCCCACCTTGGGCTCGAGGGCACGGACATCGAAGGCTCACTATCATCGGTGATGACCGGCTCGACCGATCTGGCTGAGGGGGTCCGCGTGGTGCAGGAGGGCCCCGCCGTGAACGTGGAGGTGAGGGGCCCGAAGCTCGACCACAGGCGGATGAAGATCTTCGAGAACATCGGGAGCCCCATAGCCTCGGTGGTGGCGTCAGTCGTTGCCGAGTGCACCGGCTCCCCCGTCACGATCACCGGAGAGGAGGCCGGCGGCGGCAAGCACATCGTAAGGCTCAGCGTGAAGGCTGGCACAGGCGCAGGTGCAGGCGAAAAAACCACAGCCGAGGCTGCAGAACAGTCGGCGCCCCCAACACAAGCCGAAGCCGCGATCCCACCAATTGAGGCTCAATGAGCGTTACCTCCTCTCGACAGGGGCGGCGTACGCCATCACTACCCTCGTCCTGTCCCTGTTCAACGAGACGCGCCTGGACCTCTACGTATCGCTCTACATAATCGAGTACTTCATCATGACCCTGCTCCACTCCCCGCTCAAGCCGAAGACCAACCGGGTGCTCGACCTGACGGGGTACGCGCTCTTCGCGGTCTTCCTGGTGATAGTCGCCTCGAGGGTGACGGAGATCCTCTTCGGCTTCAGGATCCTTTGACTGCGAGATACCCCTTCCTGGTAGCCCCGCTGATGCTCATGCTGCTGACCGGTCTGCAGGCGCCCGTCAGGGCCCAGCTCGACTTTACCCCCCACGAGGAGCCGTCCACCGCCCCGAACATAATGGACGCCTACTCGCTCCTCTCCTATTATGCGGACATCTTCAGGCTGATACCCGAGAGCGATTACGACCATATCCGGGAGCTGCTCGCCAGGTACAACCTGATCTCCCTCCCCTCGAACGTGCGCTCCCTCTTCGGGCAGTATACCGAGCAGACTTCCAGGGTGAGCGACGAGGTGGAGGAGATCGAGAGGCTGGCGGACGAGACCTCGCGCCTGCTGGACCAGAACAACGCACAGGGCGCCAACCAGACCCTGCACGACGCCGCCATCGCCATCGCGAAGGCGAAGATCCAGCTGAAGGACGTAAAGTCCACGACCGTCTCCATCGGCAACAGCCTGGGCGTGCCCAAGACGCCGGAAGGCAGCCCTGCGAGGATGGCCTACGCCGAGCTGGAGGGCAGCGTCCAGAGCGTTGAAGATCTTATCGACTATTACCTGCGGCTGTTCCTGGCTTACCGCGAGAGGCTGAGCGGGATTAGCGGGCAGAACGGTACCGTGCCTGGCGGGACTAATGGTACTAACGGCTCTGGCGGGATCAATGGAACCAACCCGACCTACGCGTCTCCGACCTCCCTCACGCTCACCTCGAACGCCAGCGAGGTCTGGGTTGGAGGCTCTGTCCAGCTATCCGGCTCCCTTACCTGCAACGGCACCGGTCTCGGCGGGAAGGGCATAACGGTCCTGTTCAACGGCGAGAGCGCCGTATCCGCGGTGACCGGCCCGGACGGCTCCTACACCTGCCTCCTCGCCATCCCGTTCCTCTACGAGAGCCCGGCATACCTCTTCGCCCTCTACATCCCGTCGGCAGACGACGGCAGCTTGTACCGCTCCTCCATGAGCGAGCCGCTGGTGCTCACGCTCCTCTTCAACAATACCTCCGTTGAGCTGGTATCGCCGCCCGTATCCTATCCCGGGAAAGACGTTACAGTAACGGGGAAGGTGACTTCTGGAGGGATGCCGCAGGAGGGGAGGTCTATCCGCATATACCTGGACGGCTCGCTCCTGGACGCCCCTGCAAGCGGCCCCGACGGCTCGTTCGTGACGACCTTCACGATCGATCCCTCGGCGGCCACGGGCAGCCATTATCTTTACGCGGAGGTGAGCCCCAGCGGCGTCTATGCCGGCGGAAGCGCCTCCAGAACCCTGAGGGTGGAGAGGGTGCCCGTCAACGTCTCCCTCTCGTGCCCTCCCTTCGCCCTCATCCCGTCGACGGTGGTGATATCGGGGAGCGCCTATGCCGGCACCGCACCCCTGACCAACGCGACCGTGACCGTCAATATGACCGGCGGCTCCAGGACCCTCCTGGCGGAGAACGGCTCGTTCTCCGTGGGCTTTGAGCTGCCCCCCTCCCTCTGGATCGCGGGCTACCATACGGTATCCGTCTCCGTATATCCTGCGGAGCCATGGTACGCCGACGGCGATGCCAAAGCAACCATATTCATAGTGAACCCGGTCGTTGCTGCAGGTACTGCCGTGCTTGCCTTCGCAGGCCTGCTCTTCTTTAGGAGGGTCAGGCGCTTGGGCGGGGAGAACGACTCTGGCTCTGGCGCCGGCTCTGACTCCGGCTCCCCAGCCGGTCCCGTGGTGTCCCAGGCTCCGGCCGACGGTTCCGCGCCAGAAGGCATGGGCCAGATCATGGCGCACATCCCCGCGGTGAGCATGGCTAACGCCGTCAGGGCGTCCGGGCTGAGCCAGGGGCGCCAGAAGGTAATTGCATCGTACCTCTCTGCCGTCCGGTCCGTAAGCTCGTTCGCCGGGGTCCAGATGTCCCCGGACATGACCCTGAACGAGTTCCTGCGCGCCGCCGAGCCCAAGCTGAACGGGACCGCGCTTGCTTTCAGGAACCTGACGTACCTGGCCGAAAAGTCCCTCTACTCCTGCGAGGCGCCCAACGTTGATGACCTCTCAGCGGCGGACGATTACGCAAGGTATGTGGCGGAGCGCCTTGGAATTGGAGGCTCGTAAGCTCTTACCCGCCCTCACGCTTGCTGTAGTGATGTCGCTAGCCCTGCTCGTCTGGTACTTCCCCCCCACGGGCGACTTCCGCATTGACAACCCGTTCTGGAACGGGCTGACCGACTTCAGGGAACGGAACAACGCTGCGGGCATAACCTCCTTGGCAGACCTGCCGGCGGATCCGGGCAACTCGACCCTCATAGTGATCCCGTACGTCCCGCTGAACGGGAGCGACCTATCCGCGATCAGGCAGTTCGTCGTGCAGGGGGGCGTCCTTTTGATTATGGACGACTATGGCTACGGGAACCAGGTGCTCGAATATCTGGGGGCGGAGATGCGGTTCACCGGCGAGCGCCTGATGGACCCCATATTCAACTACCGGAACGCGATGTTCCCGAGGGCCAGCGACCTCTCATACCCCCTGAACGGGACCGGGGACATCGCCCTCAACCATGCGACGTCACTCACAGTCAGCGGGGGCTCCGTAAGCGTCATCGTAAGGTCATCGGAGTTCAGCTTCCTCGACACGGACGGGAACTCTGCAAGGTCTGCCGGCGACCCGAGCGGCCCGCTGCCGGTGGCAGGGTACCAGAAGCTGGGGGACGGCTGCGTGATAGCGGTTGCAGACCCCAGCATAATCATAAACAGCATGGCCGGCGTGGACGGCAACTCCCTAGCAGCCGGGAGGCTGGTTAATCTCGACGGGAGCAGGCAGGTGATTATCGACCAGTCGCACCTGCCGAGGGCGCCGCTCGATGACGCAAAGCTGGTGCTCGCCGTACTCCACGCCGCGGCGTCGACGCAGGCCGGCTCACTAGCCTTAATAACACTGATTGCCACACTTACAACATTACCACTGTGGCGGAGGAGCTGAACTGAGATGGCATCCGAGCTGCTCGAGGTACCGAGGAGGATCATAGACGAAGTCTCGAAAGTGGTCCTGGGGAAGGACGACGTGAAGGAGGTCATGCTGGCGGCACTATTCAGCGGGGGGCACGTGCTCATTGAGGGCCTCCCGGGCACCGCGAAGACGCTTGTCGCAAAGACCTTCGCCAGGGCGATCGGCGGCGAGTTCAGGAGGATCCAGTTCACGCCTGACATGCTGCCCTCTGACGTGACCGGATTTTACTTCTACACGCCGGACGGCAAGTCGAGGTTCATACCGGGGCCAGTCTTCGGGAACATCGTGCTGACGGACGAGCTCAACCGGACCACAGCCCGGACCCAGTCCGCCCTCCTAGAAGTGATGCAGGAGGGGCAGGTCACCGTGGAAGGACGGACGCACGCCGTGCCGCAGCCTTTCATGGTCATCGCCACGCAGATCCCGTACGGCTTTGAGGGCACGTCCCAGCTTACGGAGGTGCAGGCGGACAGGTTCATGTTCAGGATCTGGAGCGGCTACCTCGACAAGGAGGCGGAGGCAAGGGTGCTGGAGAGGATCGACTATATCGACAGCCCGGACGTGAGGGTGGCCGCCTCGCTCGGCGATATCGTGAAGGTTAGGGAGGCGGTGAAGCGGGTCTACGTCTCCGACGGGATACGCGGCTACATCACGGACCTGGCTGACAGGATAAGGAGGAACCCCGACGTGCTGGTGGCGCCGAGCTCGAGGGCCACGACCTCGCTCTACAAGGGCTCCCGAGCCATGGCATTCATGAGGGGGAGGGACTACGTTATACCGGACGACGTGAAGCAGCTGGCTCTCCCGGTGCTGGAGCACAGGATACGGGTCAAGGCCGAGGCCGAGATCGACGGCGTGACCCCCAGATCGATCATCGACGGCGTGATGAAGGAGGCGCCCGTCCCGAAGGCGGAATGAGAGAGCGGCCTGTGGTGCGGAAGGCGCTGGACGCATACATAATGATCGTGCTCGCAGCCTCGTCCATCGCCGCCGGGCTGCCAGGGTCAGCGTTCGCAGTGCTGCTGCTCGCCGCCCACGCCTTTAGGATGTACCGGATAAAAATAAGGGGTGCAGGGCAGGCGCTCGCGCTCCTCTTCGCGACGCTGTTCATTGTGCCCCTGCTGCTTGCACCTATTACGGGGCCATACGCAGCCGCAGCGGCTGCCGCGCCCCTCCTGCTGAGGATGGAGCCGTGCCTTAAATCGGCGGGCGCGGCCCAGACCGGGGGGAAGTTCAGGGCGGGGAGGAGCATCGCCCCCTTGCCGCGGACCCTGCTCACCGCTTTGGCGTTGCTGTCCCTGACATCGCTGGTGCTGGCAAGGGCCGAGCTGATCCTGGCGTGCATGTTATGTGGAGCATATTTGATAGGAATACTTGCCCACTCCGTCATGAACATCCCGAGGGCGCCGATCTCCGTCGCCACGGCGCAGAGGCGCGTCCTCGTCAGGGAGACGGTGAGCGCCCCCCTCAGCCTCAGGACAGGCGCGCAGATCCCGGTGACGCTGCAGATGGAGCCTGCGCAGCCGTGGGTCTCCGTCTCCGCGGACGCCCTCGCACTGGAGGCGGGAGGGGGATACGAGGGGAGTTTGACGGTGACGCCCCCCTTGGCCGCGCCGTCCGACGTGGCGATTAACGCGACCGTGACGGATCCGTGGGGCTTCGTCTCCGTGGGGCAGGTGCTGTACCCCCTGGACGTGCACGTCATCCCGAAGGCGCGGTACGCGGAATGGCTCGCCGAGAAGTACCTGGAGCAGGCTGCCGCCGGTTATTATCCGTCGATGGCTACCCCCCCGATAAGGGTTCAGAAGCCCTCGAGGCGCGGCGTGGACTACTACGGCAGCCGGGAGTACCAGCCGGGGGACAGGGTCAAGGACGTGGACTGGAGGCACACGTTCAGGCTCCAGGAGCTCGTGGTGAAGGAGTTCGCGGGAGGGCAGGTCCAGCCCGCGATCATTGTGGCTGATCTGACGGCTAAGGACGCGGAGGACGCCGACGAGCTTGCCTACAGCCTGATAACCTCTGCGCTTACCCTGGCGAGGGAGGGCGTGCCTGTCGCAATGGCCGCCTTCGACTCTGGCGGGGTGGTCGAGTCTGCCGGGCTGGCGAGCCCCCGGGAAGCCCTGATAAGATCGATGGTGCTGACCAAGCGCATCGCCGTGGCGCCGCCCGCCGGGAGGGTGCTGCAGCCGGTGGACCCCCTACGCCTGAGGCGGGACATCCACCTTGTTGGCGCCGGTGAGCAGGGGAGCGGGCTGGGCAGCGTGCTGGACCTGGAAAACCGGGCGGTGCAGGAAGCAGCGAAGGACGCGCCGGCAAGCAGCGCCCTGAAGAGGGTGGCGGAGAAGGTGGGGCCCCCTGCCGCGATCGTTGTGGTGTCTTCGCATGATGCGGAAGAACTGTCTATAAGCCTGAGGGCCATGGCTGAGAAAGGGTACAGGATCGTGGTGGCGGGGCCGAAGAGGCACGCTTACTGATGAGATGAACCTGAGGTTGCCCGTCTTCTCATTGGCGCTGGCGGTGATCGCCTCGCTTGGCGCCGTCTCCGCAGTGCAGGGCGCTCCGGCCGATGCGACCATTGCCGGCTCCTGGGCCAGCGTCCAGGACGCGTTCGTGTCGCTGCAGGACGCCTACGCCGTGGCGGGCAGCGTGCCGCAGAGGGATGTAGAATTATTGAACCAGGCGATAGAGAAGATGCTGCGCGCCGAGGCCATGGCTGGTTCTGACCCGGCCGGCTCTGCAACGCTGGCGCAGGAGGCGAGCTCCATCGCTCAAGAGGTCATGCGGGATATGGCGGCAGTCAAGGAGGCAGGCGAAAGGCAGAACCAGAACGGGACGGTCGCCATGATCGCGGCCACCGCCGGGGCGGTTATCGCCGCCGGGCTGGTCTTCAGGTTCGGTGCTGGCGGGCTCTGGAAGGCGTGGCTGAGGGTCAGGGGAGGCAGCGTTGTGAGGGTAAACGGAGAGACAGCGAAGCCCAAGGTCCGGAAAGGGGAGGGCGCTGGCGATGACGGCGAGGAATCCACGATATTTACGATGGAGCATGCTGCCCTTGCGATTGTCGCCGTGCTCCTGGTCGTTGCGCTGGTGCCCGCCTCACTTGCTGTTGCCGCGGGGAGGACCGGGGAGTCCTTCTCGGAACTCGGCATACTGGGTCCCGGCCAGAAGCTGAGCGACTACCCGAAGGAGGTGGTATCCGGCCAGACCATCGACCTGTACGCTTATGTTGGGAACCATGTAGGTGAGCCGATGTGGTACTCGGTCCTGGTGAAAGTGGGGGATAACTCGACTGAGATGGACCCTTCCCCCGCAAGTACGGTGCTCCGGCTCGATAAGGTTCTGACCAACAACGGCAGCGGGACTTATCCCTTGGAGCTGACCCTTTCCAAGACCGGCCCGAGCCAGCGGATAATCTTCGAGCTGTGGTCCTTCAACAGCACAACAAAGAGGCTCGATTATACCGGGCTGTGGACTCACCTGTGGGTAAATGTGACGTCGCCGCCCTTCTGAGAATGCGGATGGCGTTGCACAATCCCTTTATAGCGCTTATGCACTAAAACTATGATAAGTAAAGAGCACGTAAGGGCAAAAAGCGTTACTTGTAGCCGGGGAGTTACGGGCGATATGCTGGAGCGCACCCTTCCAGTAAGCGAGCACAAGCTGATCGTTGCGTGCATACCCGCCTACAACGAGGACAGGACTCTCCCCAGCGTCATAATCAAAGCCCAGAAGTACGTCGACGAGGTGCTGGTCTACGATGATGGCTCTGAAGATATGACCAGCGAGGTAGCCTCGGCCCTGAAAGCCTACGTGATATCGAGCAAGAAGAACCAGGGGAAAGGCGTAGCCCTGAAGCACCTGTTCCAGCACGCCTTGAACATAGGGGCCGACGTGACCGTGACGCTGGACTCTGACGGCCAGCACGATCCGAATGAGATCCCGCTATTGATTGAGCCCGTACTGAACGGCGAGGCCGATATCGCGCTGGGCTCTCGCTACGTTGACGGCGCTTGGACCGATGCGCCCCTCTACCGCAGGTTTGGGCTGCGCATAATCAATGCGTTAAGCGGGGGAGGTACTGTTAAGGATACCCAGAGCGGCTACCGCGCCTATTCCAAGAGGGCCCTTGAGGCGATGCTGTCCTGTGAAGTGGAGGGCTACGGCACTGAGTCCGAACAGCTGGCTATAGCTAAGGAGCACAATCTGAAGATTAAGGAAGTGCCTGTAACCGTACTTTATGATGGGCTGGCACAAACCTCGAAAAAGAGCCCTTTAAGACATGGACTCGAGCTTATCGATACGATCGCGAAGCTGACCGTTCATCGGCGTCCTTTGTTAGTCCTAGGCGTCCCCGGGATCTCCTTGTTTTCCGCAGGCCTCATACTTGGAGGCTATTTACTGCTAATCTTCAATCAGACGCGGTATTTCAGTATACCTTTGGCGATAGTCTGTTTAGGTGTGACAATTGGGGGCATGTTTCTGGCGATGACCTCTCTTATATTATACAGTATCAAGAACAACAAGGAAAATAAAGGTTAAGGAGGTTCGTATGATGGATACTCAACGGATACTCGTTACCGGTGGAGCAGGCTTTATTGGTACAAATTTAGTAAATGAGTTAAGAAAGCGCGGTCATAGTGTTATCGCACTCGATCTTTTCAATAATGATCGCGATAACTACATACGCGCAGATGTACGTAATTTTCGACAAATTGAAAAAGTCTTTGAAAAAGACCGGTTTGATTACGTCTATCACTTGGCAGCCGAGTACGGTCGATGGAATGGCGAAGATTATTATGAAAATCTCTGGGAGACCAACGTTATTGGTACAAAGAATATGCTTAGATTGCAGGAAAAACTCAGGTTTAGGATGATCTTCTTTTCTTCAGCAGAGGTTTACGGCGATTATAACGATGTAATGACCGAAGATATAATGGAGTGCAAGCCAATCAAGGAAACTTATCAGATGAATGATTATGCCATTACCAAATGGGCGGGCGAGTTGATGTGCATGAACTCTGCCAGCATGTTTGGAACCGAGATTGTAAGAGTTCGTCCTGTGAACTGCTATGGGCCTGGCGAGCATTACACTCCTTATAGGGGGTTTATACCCAAGTTCATATACCACGCGTTATTTAACAAGCCGTATGTTGTCTTCAAAGGTCATAAGAGAATTATAGATTATGTCGAAGATTCCTGCATGACTTTTGCAAACATCATTAATAATTTCATACCCGGTGAAGTCTACAATGTGGCAGGCAAACCTGAATGGGAGCGGAGTATTGAGGACTATTCTGACATAGTGCTAAAGATTGTTGGCAGGGATGACTCGCTTGTTTCGTATAATGAGAGTGAGCCCTTTACTACGAAGGTAAAGACCATTGACTGTTCGAAAGCAATACGTGATTTGAAACACAATCCTACTGTGCCTCCTGAGGAAGGCATTCGAAGAACTGTAGATTGGATGAGATGGTACTACAGGATTGGTGATTAACATGGAAGAAGTAAAAAACTCCTTTAAAGGAAAGACTGTTCTGGTAACAGGCGGAGCAGGTGCTATAGGAGGAAATTTGGTCAGAACACTCAACACCTTGGATACAAAAGAAGTCATCATTTTGGATGACCTTTCTTCCTCATACGAGTGGAATGTTCCCCGTGGACAAAAGATACGGTTTATTAAAGGCAGTGTATTGGACGAAGAGTACCTCAGACGGGCGTTCAAAAGAAAACCTGAAATCGTATACCATCTGGCGGCCCATTTTGCCAATCAGAATTCGGTCGATAATCCTGAGACAGATTTAATGGTCAACGGAATGGGGATTTTGAGGATGCTCGAATACTCACATCTTGTTGGAGTGGAGCGTTTCATATACTCTTCCTCCGGTTGCGGTATTTACGGTTCGGATTCAAAGATGCCCTTCGAAGAGCACGATGTTTCCATGAAATTGTATACGCCATATCAAGTCACTAAGATGTTAGGTGAGCTCTACACTAATTGTTACTATAACTTGTACGATCTGCCTATAGTGAACGCTAGATTCTTCAACTCTTATGGTCCGGGAGAGGTTCCAGGCAAATATCGTAATGTAATCCCGAACTTTTTCTATTGGGCCATGAATCGGCAACCTTTGCCTATTACAGGGACTGGAGAAGAAACTCGTGATTTCACTTACGTGGGTGATATCGTAAACGGCTTGTTGGCAATGGCCTATTACGAGGATGCTATTGGTGAAGCAATCAATCTCGGCACAAATCGCGAAATAAAGATAAACGATCTAGCTGCTTGGGTAAACGAGATTACTGGAAATCATGCTGGAATTATATATAGGGAGAGAAGAGACTGGGATCAGAAGTTCAGGTTGCTAGCCTCTATAGAGAAAGCAAAGAAGATATTGCATTATAATCCTACAACTGAGTTTAAAGTGGGCTTGAACAAGACTTACCGCTGGTTTGCTAATAACTGGACAGAGATCCAACGCTCCTGCGAATTCTGAGATGCGCATACTCGTTCTGCAAGAATCGAATTGGATCGAGAGAGGCCCCCATCAACAACATCACCTTATGGAGAGATTATCTGAGAGAGGCCATTACATCCGTGTTATTGATTATGACATACTATGGAGAAACAAAAAATACCGCTTTTTAAAGAAACGCGAGGTATTCAATGGATGCTGGAAAGTAGTCCCACAAGGAAAGATCGATTTGATCAGACCTGCAATAGTGCAACTACCCCTATTGGAGTACATCTCACTGGTACTTAGTCATCGCTTGGAGCTTGAAAAACAGATTAACGAATTTAGACCTGATGTAGTCGTCTCGTTTGGTATACTTAATGCATATTTGGCGTCACATATGTGTAAGAAAAAGAGTATCCCGTTCGTTTACTATCTGATAGACCATTTGCATACATTGGTGCCCCAGAAAATAGGGCAACCGCTCGCTAAAGCGATTGAGAGTACAGTGCTAAAAAGGTCGGACAGAATTATTGTAATAAACAAAGGTCTTGTAGATTATGTAAGATTGATGGGCGCAGATCCAGCTAAAGTCGTCATTATCCCTGGCGGTGTGGATCTGAGCCGCTATAGACCAAATCCAGAAAAACGAGCTGAAATAAGAGTAAAATACAAGATCGATGATGCCGACATCGTCCTCTTTTTTATGGGGTGGCTCTATAGCTTTTCTGGATTAAAAGAAGTTGCCTTAAGTCTAGCTAACACTAAACGCTCAAAAAGCCATTTGAAAATGCTGATCGTCGGAGAGGGGGAAGCTTATTTTGATCTCTGTAAAATTCGTGATATTTATGATCTTGCAGACCGCTTAATCCTTGTTGGAAAGCAACCGTTTGACTTGATTCTTGATTATCTGTCTGCATCAGATATTTGTCTTTTACCTGCATATCTTGATGAAGTAGTAATGCAAAATATTGTTCCTATTAAAATGTATGAGTATATGGCCGCTAGTAAGCCCGTGATTGCCACAAGGCTGCCTGGCATACAAAAAGAATTTGGGGAGAGCAGCGGTATTGTCTATATTGATCATCCAGAAGAAGTCGTGGAAAAGGCATACGCTCTTAAAGGCAAATTAATTACACAAGAGGGCGAGAAAGCTCGCAGGGCTATCGAAAGTAATGATTGGAGCGTCCTCGTTGAAATGTTTGAAAAAGAATTAGACAATCTGCGTCACAGTCGCTCTAAAGCTTCAAGAACTCCTATACAAAGACGGTAAAACGATCATTTCGTGCTTAAGTAATATCGCGTCTACAATCGTATAACCATGAAATATCGCAAATTTGGTAAGAGTGATTTAAAAACCTCTTTAGTGGGTCAAGGATCAGGTCAGTTTGGTTGCAGCGCTTGGGGTCACGGCATTCGCTATTCTGATGATACCATTGTTCGAGTTGTTCGTCGTTGTATGGATGAGGGCATCAACTTCTTTGATACTGCTGAAACATATGGCAATGGTAAAGCAGAAGAATTGCTTGGCAACGCCTTAAAACCTTACAAAAGGGAAGATTATGTTATTGTATCAAAGGTCGCTCCATGGAATTTAAGATCGCATAACATTGTGAAAGCCGTTGATGGTAGCCTGAGGCGATTAGGTATAAATTACATTGATTTATATCTTATACATTATCCCAATCCCCTCATAAGATTCCAGGAAACCTTTCGCACTCTAGAATACTTAGTTAAAAAAGGTAAGATTAGATATATTGGAGTGAGTAATTTCTGTAGCTATCTCTTAGAACGGGCTCAGGAGAACTTAACCTCCTGCGAAATTATAGCTAATGAGATAGAATATAATCTTCTATCAAGACGAGCAGAGCAACAGATAATTCCCTACTGCAAGAAACATTCTATTGAAATAATTAGCTACAGCCCCTTGGCAGGAGAGATATTGACTGGCAAATATGACGCCAAACGCTTAGCAAAAGATAGGGCGAGGGCCTTTAATTTTGTAAATCGTCAATCTCTTCTTAAAAAAGCGACTCCCTTGTTTGAGTTTCTAGGCAATCTATCTGAGGAAAGAGGGGTGAGTATCGCTCAACTAGCGTTAGCCTACATTATTAACAAGGGGTTTACCCCAATACCCGCAGCACTGACAGAGGATCAGGTTGCTGCAAACGCTGAGGCGCCTAATATCATCCTGAACGCAGATGAAATGGATAGAATAACTAAGCTGTGTACAGGCGTAAATTTGCCCACTTACTTATTTGATCATTTGGCTATTAGACCTCTTTCTTGGATAAAATGCTCTTTAGTTAATCTCCTAAAAACCTGAAACTATAGTTTGGTGCCCCTATTGATAAAAGACCTTCTTGAGAAATCTTTTTGTTGAAGGTTATGCTCAAAAACGTACGCTTACTAATGTAGATTGAATTTGAGGCGAGTATTCTTTTTTACTAATACTTGCAGTAATTGCCTCACTTGGAGCCGTCCCTGCAGTACCGAGCGAATCTTCAGTCGATGCGACTATTGCTGATTCTTGGGTCAGCGTTCAGTATGCCTTCACATCCCCGCAGGAAACCTACTCCGTGGTGGGCAGTGTGCCCCAATGGAATGTGGACTACTGGACTAGTGTAGATGTTTAGCGCCGAGGTCATGACTAGAGCCGATCGAGTCAGATCGTTCTAGGGATGCGCATCCTTCACGTAGCACCGTTTTTTGTTCCCGCTCATTCCTTTGGAGGAGTGGCGACAAGTGCCTATCTGATTTCTAAAGGATTACGCCAAAGAGGGCATGATGTAACTGTTTTTACCTCTGACGCCAAGGATCGCGTTACTAGAATTCCTGAAAATAAAAAAAATATAGATGGAGTGAAGGTACGGTACATGCGTAATTTGTCAATGGCGCTCGTAAAAAACTTGAATCTTTTCATAACCCCTGAGTTGGTCACATCTTTCAGGTCAGAGCGATTTGATTTGATTCACTTGCACGGACACCCGACATTCCAGAATCTCATAGCTTTTTACGCTAAGAAATATAGCATCCCCTTCCTCTTTCAGGCTCATGGATCGCTCCCACGAATGATGGGGAAAGGATGGCTCAAAGCCATCTATGATTATTCAGTCGGTTATCGAATAATGAAATCGGCTTCGAGATGTATTGCATTAACAACTTCTGAGGCAATGCAATATATGCAAATAGGGGTGCCCAAAGAAAAAATAGCTATTATTCCTAATGTCGTCGATCTTTCGACATACGGTGAACTCCCTCCCAAGAACTTCTTTAAGCGAAAATTAGGTCTATCTAATGATGCACGAATTGTGTTGTTTATAGGCCGCCTTCATCGGATTAAAGGTGTTGATATTCTCATTAAGGCCTACGCACAACTGATTAATCGTACAGGATTGACAAATATTCGGCTTGTGATTGCAGGTCCTGATGATGGCTATCGTGCAGAAATCGAGGGTTTAATCAACTACCTAGGGTTGGATCGCTTTATATTGTTGACAGGTCCTCTGTATGGTCGAGAAAAGCTCGAAGCATACGTTGATTCCGAGTTTGTAGTGTTGCCTTCCAGATATGAGGCTTTTCCTATGGTGGTGCTAGAGTCTAATGCTTGTTCTAGACCTGTTATCGCGTCAGATGTAGAATCCATGCAAGACCTTGTACAAGATGGCATAACAGGGTTAATTTTTAAAGATGGTAGCGTCTCCGAGTTGTGTACACAAATGACATATCTCCTAAGTAATCCTGAACAATGTAGCATTATGGGGGAACGTTCAAGAAGCATGGTGGGCTCTAAATTTTCTCTCAATAGCGTTCTTAATGAGATCGAAGAACTGTATCGAGCGGTTATAGTTGAACATGGTTAGACGGTGGGAAAACTTATTTAATCTACAAACATGAAGCTGAAATTAGGCTGGAAATCGAAATCGTGCATGTACTTAATAGTTATACTAAACTTTTTAGTAGTTTCGAATGCCAGCATTATTTTTGACATCCCAATTATTAGGCAGGTCTCAGGTTTTATTCTTTTAACCATTCTCCCTGGCGCCCTTATTCTTTCTAGGCTAAAAATCCCCGCTCTTACAGTGACTGAAAAAATCGTCTTAAGCGTAGCTCTAAGCATAGCTTTCTCGATATGTTTTGGATTAATTATGAATTCGATAGGATCCTTATTTTCAAACACGCCTTTAGCTATATCCTCTCTCCTCGGTCCATTTAATGTGGTTGTTATCGTGTTGCTGGTTCTCTCTTATTTGCGAAACCGTGGTGCAGATCGTATGCCTTATCCTAACCCAGTCATTTCTATGAATGATAAATTCGCTTTACTTGTGGCTGGTATATTTCCATTGCTCGGAGTTTTTGGAAGTTATGTGTTTAATACACATAATAATAACGTTATGTCCATCGCCCTTCTACTACTTATATGTTTTTATTTAATCTCAATGTCTGTATGGCGTAAATCGATTTCCGACAGAGTTTATCCCTTAAGTCTGCTCCTCATAGGCATCTCTGTTATGATATTGCTGAGTTTAAGGTCAGATTTTATAATCGGCATTGATACACATCGGGAATACTACTTCTTCCGTAAAACTTTCCAAGCTCAACACTGGGAAATGTTCGAAAACAATATTCTAAATGCCTGCTTGAGCGTTACTCTGCTCCCCACGGTTTACCTAGAGTTTCTGAATCTGGAAAGCGAATCGCTTTTCAAAATATTGTATCCCCTCCTCTTTTCAATTTCGCCCTTGGCGGTGTATAGCATATCGAGAAGATACTTGACAAACTTTTACTCTTATTTAGCCGCATTCTTTTTTATCTCACAATATGCTTATTTCAATACCGCTGCTAGCGCCCGGACTAATATTGCAATACTCTTTTTTGCTATTTTTATTCTGGTTCTATTTAATGATAAAATACATACCTTTAAAAAAAACATTTTGTTAGTTATTTTTGCCTTTTCTTGCGTTGTGTCGCATTATACTAGCGCCTATATTTTCCTCGGTATTCTTATATTTATGTGGATAGCGGTTAATCTTATTTACAATTTTAGAAAAGCAAACTTAGATCTCTCATGTAAATTAGATGATCGTGACTCAAACCCACTAAAATATGCAGGAAATCCCATCTCAATAAAAGTAATCGCCAGTTGTTCCGTGATCGCCTTTATTTGGTACAGTTATGTTACTTATGCCCCTCTTGAGGTTGGCACACACGCTTTTTATAGCATTCTGACGGGCTTCGATGAGTTCTTTAATGTTAGTTCGCGCGGCGGTGCGACATCTCTTTTTGGCGCCAAATTTACGAAAGGCATTCCGTACGTGATAGAGGGCATCTCCTCTTGGGCGGCAATCGCCTTTATTGGGGTAGGTATAATTAGTATTTTAATAAAGCGTTATCCATTACCTATTTCTCATAAATCTGAATCTCCTTTTCTAAAATCCAAACTTGATTTTAGCTTTTTCATCTTATCTTGCGTTTGTTCTGCAATATTGATGGTATCTGTGGTAGTGCCTTTATGTCTCAAAGTATACGATATGGGCCGTCTCTTTTTCATGATGACGCCTGTTCTATCTATTTTTTTCGTTCTCGGTGGTATACGAATAGCGAAATTATTCCAAATGAAGAGGGCCGTCTTTATCATACTTCTCGTTTTAATTCCCTATTTTGCCGTAACTAGTGGTCTTCACTATCAATTGTTTAACCAACCTAGTACTGTACAGTTGAGTTCCACAGGCGCTGATTATCATTTAAGGTATGTCCATGCTGGTGAATCTCGTGCTAGTAGTTGGTTAAGCAATCAGATGGTTGAAGGAACAATAATTTATTGTGATTCTGGCAGTGCTTCTCGATTAATAAGTCAGGGGGGCATCCCTCCTGCGAGCATCCGTCATATCATAACTTTTTTTGAACAAGACGGCACAGTTGGTCATGTCTTCCTTAGGTATTATAACGTTATTGAAAAATTAGGTGTAGATTCGACAGCCGTCGCCTTTCCGCTTAATGTTTATCTTGATCGACTAGAGGTCGAAAATAAGTTATACGATAATGGATATTCCGAAATATGGGGATAACTGTTTTTATTTAAATTATGCCTCTAAATTTATAGATGATGCCCTCCTTTATAACTATCTCTTTAGTTTAGCAATTCTAATCTTATAGATATTGGGTCGAGAGCGCCGTTCTATTGGCAGAAAGACCCTCCGTTTTCGTGCCTGTATTTGTAACTAATCTGTACGCGTGTCTAGTGTTACTACTATGAGCTGCATAAGAAGGGTTATTCTGCATAACGCCTCATTACATGCAATATATGCCGGAGACCCACGATAACTTTATCTTGATATATCGTATATTTAAAAAACTTAATTAAAGTATTAAAATTGAAAATTCTTTCAATTTGTATAGGCCCATGTGATCCCCAAGACTCGATGTGGATACGCATATTAAAGATTACGCAGATGCTTAAATCATTTAACCATGATGTTAAGTTAATTAATTTAAGCACCAGGCGAACAACCGATAATAACTTTGATGAAACTATGGCTGTTTCTAGATTTAGACTAGATGCAGCAGTAAAAATAAACGCTTTGATACGCAAACACTCGCCCCAACTGATTTTTGCAAACAGGTGTTTGCCTGCTTTCCTTTCTTGCTTACGCGTTAAACGCGTACCACAAATATTTGATATGCATGGTTATGCTCGGGATGAACTATTGCTCTCTAATGACTATTGGAAAAAAAACATATTGTCAAACACCGCTCTTTTAATGGAGAAAATTGCCTTGGAGACGTCTGATAAAGTTTTTTGTGTTTCTAAAACTATGATGCAATATAATCGAATCAGATATGACACTAGTTATGATAAAATGGAATATATAACTAATGGCGTCGATTTGGAGAGATTCAAACCTATTGGCGATGGAGCCCAACCAACACGTACTAGGCTTGGTATTGATAAGAAATTCGTGATAGGTTACATTGGTGGTATGCAACCTTGGCAAGGAGTTGAAGAATTTATTAACGCTGCACATGCAACAAACGATGAACGGTTTGCTTTTCTTATAGTCGGTGGTAATTCTGTTTGGAGGAAGCGCGATATTATTAAGCTGCCAAGCATGTCGAGAGAGGCGATTCCCAAGTATTATGCGGCTTGCGACGTCTTGGTTTTGCCAAGACCAATTAACGTAGCAACTGCCGTAGCCGCTCCTACAAAATTCGCTGAATATGTGGCAATGGGAAAGCCCGTTTTAGTAACTGATGTCGGTGACGCATCCTTTTTAACAAGACAATATCGCTGTGGTTTTGTAGCTCGTTCTAACAAGTGCGTCGATCTTATTGAAGGCTTTCGATATCTTAAGGCGTTATCCGATGAAGAGCTTTGTAAAATGTCTGAGCAATCTCGCAAATTGGCAGTTGACTTGTTTGATTGGAAAAAAATATCTAATAAGATTAACTCCGTCATAGAAAATCTTTAGATTTGACTAGCATAGCTTGCGAACATAAAACACCTAATAAACTCATATCTGATGTTTCTACAGCATCGTATAGAGTCGAGGGCTGGCTTGGCGTAACAAAACTCCTGTTGAAAAAACGGGGAGATTATACAAATGCAAAGACATAAAACATAGTCGAGTAAAATGAAGTCTCGGCTAAAACTATCAATGATTTACCACAAAAGATAGGTGGAGAACAATTTAGATCTTTTATTTATCTGTTGATGCTTTGATGGTTAAGACTTGCTAAGGGGAATGCAAGATATGCCTAAAGTCCGCATCTGTAGGTACGATTCTAGTTTAAAAGATCAACTAGTTGAATTTCTAGGCCTTCAATGGCGAAATAAAAATTTCAATGAGAGGAAAAAGTTAGTTGAGTGGATTTATGAAAGCAACCCCTACACTAAAAGACCGTTTAGATATCTCGTTCTCTATGGGGATCGTATTATCGCTCAGCGTTCTTTTGTAATTCAGAAGCTTACCTGCAATAGTGACGAATTCTTGGTCGGAATTTCAGCTGACACAATCGTTCATCCAGATTTTAGGCGGCAAGGACTTTTTTCCAGCCTTACTAACTATGCTTTCGAAGATATGCGTGAAAATTCGAATATTCGATTTTTACTAAGCCTTTCGTCAAATGAAGCATCTACCGCTGGTTACCTAAAGTGTGGCTTCATTTCTGTGGGTGAACGGGAATACATGTACTCTTTTTATCCAGTAAATGGCTTGAAAAAGCTTATTTATGAGAGTGATTCAGATGCTAAAATCAGGTCTGAACGA
The DNA here is from genome assembly GCA_038801785.1 of Candidatus Methanomethylicaceae archaeon GD_Cm_T35_P0_bin.15. Classification (GTDB taxonomy): domain Archaea; phylum Thermoproteota; class Methanomethylicia; order Methanomethylicales; family Methanomethylicaceae; genus JAULTD01. The sequence continues at coordinate 475,623 of JAULTD010000001.1, read as the reverse complement.
AACAATGTAATGTTTGAGATTACAAATGAATTAAAAATTAGTGAGATATATAGTTTAATGCAATCATTCACGGAAAAGAGTAAGATTCGCAATATCAGAGACAAAGAATTTTATACTTGGCGATTCGGGGGGAGTCCTTACGAACATGTTTATGCATATAGTAGAGAAGGAGGTAAAACTACTGGCTATCTTGCATTGCAAAAAACTAGCAATAAATATTATTCATTGATGGAATATGCATACTTAAAGTCGGACCACTTTATACGTCTAATCAAAGGAATATCTGAAAAAGTATTGGTCCCCAGTATACTGGTGCCTGTCTTTACTCGTAATCAGGGGGAGTTATTGAACTTTCGGAAAAGTGGTTTTAAATATTCTGGCGATAGAATGGTACGATTATTAAAAGCGATGAAATTAGTCGGTAAAAGCAAACTCCCTGGCCTATTAATCAAGCCCATCTCTTCTAATTTCAACGACAGTGCATATTTCGTTGGTGGAGTTGACACGAGATTTAGTGAGAGTTGGTCTCTTTTTCAGTCAGACGTGTGGTGAAGCGCGACTAGCGATCAAACTATGTCGATTTCAGAGGTGTTAACCAAGTTGCTGGTTTATGCGAGGCAAAATATTCGGATCAGACGCCTTATATATCTATGCCTTAGGTTCTCGGGGTTGCCTTTTATATTTAGGGAGACCCTTCAAAAAAATAGAGTTACTATACTCTTCTTTCATGAAATTGATCCTAAGAATGCAGAAAAAACGTTTAGATACTTGGTGAATAATTACCAGATAATAAGCTTAAACGAATTTTTCGATTTATACAGAAGAAAAGAACGCTTCCCCAAAAAATCACTTGTGATCACCTTCGATGACGGGCATAAGAGCAACTACGATCTACTTCCGATATTTAAAAAGTATGGTGTTCCAATAACAATATTCCTATGTTCTGGTATTGCAAATACTAACAGACACTTTTGGTTCAAAGAAGCACAATCTAACGAAGCATATCTGCCGCTTACAACTGAGCAACTGAAAAAAGTTTCAAATAATAAACGACTCCAAATCCTGAAGAAGATTGGGTTCGAAAATGAAAAAGGCTATGACACTCCACACGCTTTGTCAAAAAAGCAAATTTACGAAATGTTGCCCTACGTAAACTTTCAGTCTCATACTTTATTTCATCCTTGCTTAACGCAATGCAATACTGACGAAGCATACGATGAAATATTTGCCTCGAAACGCATACTCGAAAAAGAGTATGGTCTGATCATAAACGCAATCGCATATCCAAACGGCGACTATTCTGATAGAGAGGTTCAATTGTGTATGGCTGCGGGATATGACTTTGGTCTAACTGTCGATTTTGGGTTTAATACACATGATACTCATCCGCTCAAACTGAAAAGAATTCATGCTGGCGATAAGTTCGATAACCTAGATGAGTTTATAGTTTATGCAAGCGGGTTCGCTGGGTTTTTATATGCTGCCATATGCAGAATACGCGCATTTAGGAAACAAATTATTAAATAAGGTTGACGTGCACACTGCGTATCCTCACTGATGCCCTGAGACTAAAAAGGAGCAACTCAATATCTTGGGTAGCCCCCACTGAAGGTGCCCTGCCACCTCACAGCTTATCGGCTCCACCGCCGCAATGACTAGGTGGGGATTATATTGAGCCCGTCCTTCGATTCGCCATCCCGTTCTCAAGCGCCCTTCGCTTTCTGCCCCGCTCAGATCCAAGCATAGGTTCTTTTTAATACTTTTACACCATTAATGTCTGAGGTGACCTTATGATACGCAGCAAAAAGGATCCTCCTCACCAGCGGGGCAGGCTTCATCGGCTCCTGCCTAGCCCGCGCGCTCTCCCTTTCCAACGAGGTCGCCGTCCTTGACGGCCTCTCCACCGGGAGGATCCGCAACCTCACCTACATCTCAGGTCTATTCGTTGCGTTGTTCGTGGTATACTTCATGATCCGCCGCATAGGCTATACTGCCTGTCGGGCCTCCTCCCTTATCCTTGCAGCAATCCCTTCATCAGTAGTGCTCATGATGGTGTTTCTACACATTAATTGGATTATTGGAACGTTGGTTATTCTGGCCGTCTCTGTTTGCTTATGCTCGACTAAACCTGCTGTCAAAGTCCGACCTGGCCGAGGTATCTTCTGCTTTCCTGTCCCGGAAACAGTTGGATCAGCTTTACCCTTACGCAAAATATATTATAGAGGTTCTGTACGGCAGATGAATTGTGGTTTGATCCGCCTTCTGCCCTTCGAGGGGAGAGTAACGGTTTAAGACACTAAACTTCCAAAAGTTCTATCCTCAGGTCGCGCATGATCTGCAAAATATATGATTGAGAACGTTTGATTCTAACGTGATGATCGCATCAGTATCTGCGGACTAATCTTTCTTACCCCCGTGTCTGCGGATGTTCTGATTGTTAGCCTGTCGCTTGGCCGACTCATCTTTTCTGATGCTCACTTCACGAATTAAATTGCGGAACCCTTCGCTTCACTCAATACTCGCCGTGTTTGATCGATAGTGATGGTCCAATCACTATGTTGGATATGCTCTTAATCGCGCGATGAGGATCTTAGTGTTTTAATCCGTTTGTGAGGCGTATTTTTAAAATATGCGGGATTACCCCCTCTTTTTATAAATGCTAAAGTTCCAATAAATCTAGCTTAGTATAAGGTGTTATGTGGTGTCTTCGGTGAAAACTAACGGCAGTTATGCCCTTGACGATTTTACCTATGATTGGGAGAGCGGTATTTATGTTCTAACTGATGATAAACGTTCTTTCACATATTCCGATGGTGCATTTACTGAAAATCAAATATATGCCATATTAAAAAATGCTAGTGATTTGCGAGATAATTCGGAAGAGCTCGAAAGGAAAACTTGCGATTGGCCGACTCGATGTCACCTCGGCATGGGGCGCTCAAATATACTAAGCTCTTGATTTACCTAAAGCGCTAAATGTTCTGGAATTAGGCTCTGGATGTGGGGCCATCACTCGATATTTGGGTGAAAACTTTCGTAATGTGGTAGGTGTAGAAGGGTCTTTTATCCGATCAAAAATCGCTCGTGAAAGGTGCAGAGATTTACAGAATGTTACAATTTATAACTCTGATTTTATGCGCATTTGTTTTAAGCCCGAGTATGATCTTGTGGTATTAGTCGGCGTATTGGAGTATTCACCTAAAATTGTTGATATTGCAGAGCCCGAGAGATCTGCTTTATTGGTATTGAAACACGCAAAAACCGCGCTAAGGCCTGACGGGATTCTTGTTCTCGCTATTGAAGATAGGCTGGGCATTAAATACTGGTGTGGCTACACTGAAGATCTCACTGGGAAGTTCTTTAATGGTATCGAAGGATCCCCAAGTAAACCCGGGATAATCACTTTTAGCAAAAGGGAATTAGACTTGAAACTGAAATTAGCCGGTTTTTCCAAATTACAACATTACTATTGTTTCCCGGATTACAGATTTGCTACTACTCTATTTAGTGATGTTGATGAAGGTGAAAATTACTATTTACATAACTGGATTTCTACTCCGTTCTCCGGAGATTTAACTAGGAAGTATTTATTTAATGAAGCTCTTGCTGTTAAAACTCTGTCTCATGCCGGGCTACTTAGGGAATTTGCAAAGTCATTTCTTATACTCGCTGGAACTAATTCCTCATCAATCGCCGAGCCTAAATGGGTCGCTAAACATTTCTCATAAATCAGCGTAAACGAAGTAATCACTCTATCACGACGTTATATTTGGAACCAGAGCTTCATGTGGAGAAGAAAACGGAAGCGAAACTTGCCAATAAGGCTGAGTACCGTGTTGGAGAGTTCTTAATTAAACATGAGCCTGTGCTTAAGTCCAAGTGGATAGAAGGCGATTTACTCGCTTACCGCGCAATCGAAATCTTATATCAACAAGACTATTTTGAACAAAGTGTTAGACTTGCAAAGAAATATTATGAGGAACTCATCAGGAGATTTGATACTGGGCGTAGGGATGAGCTGGCCATCCCGATATTGTCTGGGTACGCCTTTGATTTTGGTTATTCAAACATTATTCATAACGATGACGGTCTGCATCAGATAGATCTTGAGTTCAAGGGTGAACTGCCTGCAGATTACATACTCTTTAGAAATCTTAGCACAACATATAACGCCCGACGTCATATGCCGGTCTTTAAGTACATAGACTTATCTGTTAGTATTTAACATAATGAAATCCGTACTCCCTTCATATACTAAAGCCCGACACAAACGTAATAAAACTCTTGAAGTGCGCGTACAAAAGTCTCTTGCAGTCATGCCTTCAGAAGCGCTTATGCCATATATATTAAGTAATAAACTAAAAATCCCGCATGCTTTACATCGGCTATGGCTTATTTTACCCTCTGTTCTAAAGAAAAAGTTAAGACTAATTAGTCTTTAACCTGTAATGTCTACCCCAAAAGCTCCTATTGGATAGCCGAAAAAGGCATCATCTTCATCCCTCTACATTTGCCAGAAAGTGATCCTCTAACAAACGATGAGAACGCGAAGGCGGAAAATTAACGTCGATGGTACTGGATTGATAGCGGATGTAACTACTAAGACGGGTTGTATTTTCGCTTATTTTAGTGGCTTATGTTCTTGTCAAAGGCTTTACGCCGAAAAACGATCTGAAGCCCTTTATTTTTATAGGGCGACAAAGCTGTGCGAGGGATTGTTTCTAGATATGGTAATCTTATTAACCCTTAAATGAATAGGTCACACCTGTGCGTTTGTAAATGTCTCTTAACCGAGTAATACGGGGCAGCTTCTGGCTCTACATTTCCGGGATCGTCAGTAGTTTTGTAGGTTACCTTTTCTGGCTGCTTGCATCCCAATTTGTGCATCCGTCAATAGTGGGCGATGCTGCCGCCATTATAGCCTTGGCCTCACTCATAACCAGTATCTCCAGTTTAGGTATCTCCTCTGGCGCCACACGTATGTTTGGTCAGGCATATGGTTCCAATGATCGAAAAGGGTTAAGCGCCGTTTTCGCGTCCGCATTCATAACTAGTTTGGCCGTAAGTGGCTCCGCCGCTTTATTTATATCTGTAATAGGCACTCTCATAGGTTTAACACAATTCACAATTCCCTTCATTACGGCACTCTTCCTACTCGGTTCCATTCCACCAGTCGCCAATGCGCTTTACAATGCTACATTGAAGACCCACATAATCGCGCTTTCTACCATTCTCGCCACATTAGCACGCTTGGCTCTTGGGCTTCTTCTCCTATATGCTGAAACTGGCTTTATGGGCGTAATGCTAGCATTCATTATCGCAGGTATGGTTCAGGACGTTATACTTCTCTTAGCCTCACGAAGAACGGTGTCAGCCACAAAACCTAGTCTTCACCTCGCAAAAGAATCGATCAGGCAAGGTTTGCCCTCCTGGGTTCCCTCCCTCGTATTGACTGCTGGCACACAGCTCGGCGTAATCGGCGTTTATGGTTTAGCCGGTGCAACGCAGGCTGGCACATACTATATAGCCTTCCAGATATCGCAAATAGTCTACACCCTCCCTCTGTCTCTTCTAGGTCTCATGTTTCCTATATTGAGCGGTATGCGCGACGGGAGGAAGCGCTCTACATCTAGGTCAATCCGCCTTACTTCCGTCATTATTGCCCCCTTGGCTGCTGTGGTCATTGCCTTCCCTTATGTCCCCCTCTCTCTTCTCGGGGCATCTTATGTCGAAGCATCCTTTACCCTCCAGCTCCTCATGATAGGCTGTCTTGTCGCCCCGATCTCTTACGGCTTCAACTCCCTCATCTATGCATATGGTCATTATCGATACGTTACTCTGCTGGGTTTCTCAACCAATGTACCGCGTATTGCCCTCTACCCTATCTTGGTTGCCCTTTATGGTAATAATGGTGCTGCCCTCGCCTACATTTCAGGTCTGTTCGTTGCATTATTCGCAGTATATTTCATGGCCCGCCGTATAGGCTATGCTATCGATTGGAATTCCTCTCTCCTCTTCGCAGTAATCCCCTCGTCAGTAGCGCTCGCGATGATTTTTCTAAATATTAATTGGATTATCGGAACACTAGTTATTCTAGCTATATCTATGTTTGCTTATGCTCGGCTAAACCTGCTGTCAAAGTCCGACCTGGCCGAGGTATCTTCTGCTTTCCTGTCCCGGAAACAGTTGGATCAGCTTTACCCTTACGCAAAATACATACTCGAGGTTCTGTATAGCAGATGAGCCGTTGCCTTATTGGCGAGCGTTTAAAGTTTCCTAGGAGCGCTCAGGTTCCAAACTGGGGGCGCTGATCGGCGATTCTCTAATAGTTTTATAGGATTAAACATCACATGATAGCCCCATGATGCGCGACAAAAGGGTTCTCATTACCGGCGGAGCCGGCTTTATCGGTTCTTGCTTGAGCATTGCGTTATCTCCGCATAATGATGTTACTATCCTCGATAATTTGTCTACTGGCAGCCTTCGCAATATCGCCGACCTTCTTGAGGCTCATAAAGTTAAACTCGCAAAAAATAACCTTGCCGATATCCCCTTCCTGAACGGCATCCTGAAAGATGTGGATTACGTCTTCCACCAAGCCGCCATCCCCTCAGTTCCCCGCTCAATATCCGATCCCGCCAGCACCAACGATGCGGGTATCACCGGAACCCTTAACCTTCTCGTAGCCGCCCGCGACAGTGATATCAAAAAGTTCGTCTTCGCTTCCTCCTGCGCGGTTTACGGCGACGCCCAAACCCTCCCTCTCTCTGAAAGCCTCCCCGTCAGCCCCCTCTCCCCGTACGCCCTCACCAAGCTCGCGGGGGAGCACTACTGCCGCCTCTTCACCGAGCTCTACGGGCTCCCCACCGTCTGCCTCCGCTACTTCAACGTCTACGGCCCGCGCCAGGATCCCCAATCGGAGTACGCCGCCGTCATCCCGAAGTTCATCACCCGCGCCCTCTCCGGCGAGAAGCTCGTAATCTACGGCGACGGCACCCAGACCCGCGATTTCGTCTACGTCAGGGACGTCGTCCGCGCCAACATCCTCGCCGCCGCCTCTGGCGCGACCGGCGTCTACAATATCGCCTCGGGGGTCCGCACCTCCATAAACGACCTTGCCCGCGAAGTCTTCTCGGCAACGGGCAGGAACACTGGCATCGAGTACGCCCCGCCGCGCCCCGGCGATGTGCTCCACTCCGTGGCGGACATCACACGCGCGAAAAATGATCTCGGCTACGTCCCTGAATACTCTCTCAGGGAAGGGCTGGAGGAGACTGTAAAGTGGTTCCAAAGTAAAGACACAACGGGCTCCTGATCTCTTTCCTCTTCTTCTCCGTCTTAATCTTCGTATAGCCCGCCCCTCCTTTCTGCGGGCGCACCCGCCATCAAGCTTATCAGCCCCCTCCGCCGCACTTATCCGCTGGGGATTATATGGAGCCCGTCCTCCACTTCGCCATCCCGTTCGCCGTAGCCGCCCTCCTCGGCTTCCGCCTCAGGTGGGCGCTCGCCATCGGCATCGTCGCCACGCTCCCCGACCTCGACATATTCTTCTACACCCACCGCTCAATCGACCACTCCCTCCTCCCCTCGATCGCCCTCCTCCTCGCCCTCGCCGCCCTCCGCCTCAACTCCAAGCCCCGCATCGCCCGCAAGCTCAAGTACCCCGTCCTCGCCCTCGCCGCCGGCTGGGCGTCCCACGTCCTCCTCGACCTCACCTCCTCGTTCACCCCGCTCTTCTGGCCCGTCGCGCCCGTCGCCTACAGGCTCGTCTTCCAGTCCTCGATCCACATCGGCAGCGTCCCGTCCCCCTCCATCACGCTGGCCCTCCTCCAGCAGCCGTATACCCCCACGACGTTCACCACCTTCGACGCCGAGATCTTCACCGCCGAGGGGCTCCTCCTCTCGCTCCTCCTCATCGCCCTCTCCTTCGCGGTCCGCTACCAGGGCTTCCTCCCGCTCAAACCGTCCCTGGTCGCCCTCTCGAGGCGGTTCAGGCGCAGCCCTCCCCCGCCCAGCGGTCCCGCGCCTGACGCACCGGTGTAGCGTTGCACCAGCCGCCGGTCCCCCACGCAAAGCTATTTATCGCTTCGCCAAGAGAGAGGGGGCGGGATGATTAACGCTTGGCAAAATCAAAATTCTCGCTAGCAGTCCTCTCGCTCAACCTCCTCATAGTTGCCACCGTCGTCGTAGCCTTCGCCGCAGCCGGAACCCTCTTCTACACTGTCGCCGCGCTGGCCCCCTCCATCGAGGTGGGCTCCCCCGAGATCAGCAAGGGCGGGATCGGGGGCGGCGGGAGCAGCCTCGCCATGACCCTGCCGGTCACAATTTCCAACCCCGGCCAGTTAACGCTCTCGGACGTCAGCGCGCAGGTGTCGGTCAAGGACAGCCACGGCGCAACGCTCCTCACCGGCTCAGCCGGGCCCGTAAGCATACCCGCCGGCGCCCGCAACGTCCTAACCAACTTCACCGTCAGCTTCGACCTGTCCGGCCTGCCGGAGGAGACGCTCCGGCGGCTCATCACGGAGCAGGAGCTGCTCTCGGTCACCGGCACGATAGGCGCCAGCATGCCGCCGCTCGCCTCGGTAATGGGCTCCGCAGCCGCAACGATACCGTGGAGCCCGCCCCTCAGCAACTTCAGCGTGGGGGACCCGCAGTTCTCGCCGCTCAACTCTTCCCATGCGCGGATCACCGTCCCGGTCAGCTTTGACAACCTCTCGGACCTCCTGCCCGTCGTCGGGACCGCGGAGATGTCGGTCTACGACCCGCAGGGCGTGAAGGTCGGCGGGGGGACCCTCGAGATGGAGGCACCGAAGGGCAGCTACAGCAGCGGCATCGTCGTCATAATGGCGCTCCCCGACGTCTCAACCCTCCTGACTGAGGACGCCGTCCTCGAGTACCGCGTGGTGGGCTCCTTCTCGGCGTACGGCGCCGAGCTCTTCGGGGAAGACCAGGACGTCTCCCTGGAGTGGGGCGCCCCGGTGAAGGACCTCGCGCTCGGGACACCCGGGAAGCAGCCCTACAACTCTACCCACTTCGCCCTCACGGTGCCGGTCAGCTTCACGGACAACTCCGGCTTCCTCCCGGTGCAGGGCACCCTCAGCGCCACAATTTATGACAGCAGCGGCAGCAACATCGGCGGGAGCGGGCTGATAAACGTGGGCGTCCCCGCGGGCGGCACGTTCTCCCAGACCCTCACCGCATACGTCAGCCTGAGCGCCCTCTCAGAGACGTCCCTGACGGCTGAGCTTACCTTCGACACGGAGTACGGGACCGCCCAGAAGGTGGTGGTGCTGAATGCCTAAGCTGCTCGATCTGGAACTCACGGGCACCTCTCTCGCGTTCCGCGCCGTGCTCGGCGCCGTACTCGCGGCAGCGGCCTTCCTCTTCCTCTACTTCGTCCCGGCGAACCTTGTGGCGCTCGCTGCGAGGGTCCTCCCGGAGATGGGCGGGACCTTCGCCGCGGCAGCTCCGATGGTCGCCGCCCTGATCCACCCGATGCTTCCCCTGGCAGGTCTTTTAATCGCAGCCTTCACCTTCCCAGCGGTGCTCCTCCGCGGATCGAAGCTCTACGGCTTTTTCGTCGCCGGCCTCGGCATCCTGTTCCTCGCCTACGTCTACCTCGCCTTCCAGGGAGGCGCCATAACTATCGCCGTTCCCGAGAACATGATCCCCGCCTACTCGGTCACCGCCGCGCTGCAGCTGCGCCTGACAAACCTGATGCTCCTCTTCATGATCCCGCCGGTGCTTACCATAGTGAAGGGGTTCGTGCTTGTAGCAGGGAAGCGCGAACAGTAGCCCTTCCCACCCCCCTTTTTACTGTCCGCATTAATGGAACATCCAGAACACGTATTCGTTTCAAGCCTGCTACGATCTGCACATGACCTGCAGACGGATATCCTAGAACGCTCCCGATAAACCTCGATGGTTGTCTGAGGCCCCCCAGTCAAATAAGGATCGCTAGCGGACTAAGGTCATAGAAGGAAGCCATTTGTTACCATAACTCCAAGATCTCGCGTGATCTCGTCAGAAAAAACAATGTAATCATGATCAAATGTAACTAGCTCTGATTGACTATGCGTATTATCGACTGCAACTGCCAATATTTTGAGATCGGCCCCGCTAGGGGGTCCTTCCGAAGGTTTCTTGCGCTTTATGCTTGCCCACTTCTCGATCTTATACTTCATCTCCGGCCTCTTCCAGAGATCCGCATAAAACTTCGCAACCTTGTCTAGCGATGTGGTCGAGGCCGTTGCGGGCAAGCATTTGCTCTTCAGGGCTTTAAAATTATTGGCAGTCTCCTTGAGGAAGGGAGGAACTACTCTGGTCGTCAAACCACATTTAGGCACCACCTCACAGAGGACATTCCAGATATTTTTGTTGAACTCGGGCTCGACTACATCCGGAATCAGAATCTGACATCCTCTCTTATTAATTAATGATTGAATGTATGGACGTATGCGCGGCGTGCAGGAAGTTTGAAGCGTGAACTTTTTCCCATGGATGGAGAACGTAGCATGGGTGCAATAGTGGATGCACGTATTGGTATCCAGGACGGCTACGCTTTGAGCTCGATAGCCTGCATGGCGGTTTGTAGACGTACTGCCTCATCCTCGCTAAGGATTTCATCGAACCGGGCTTCGAATGGATTCTTCACAATACGCCTTTTGTCACAGTATTCGATAAGCGCTAGCCACACGTCAGCTATATTCATGAAAACCGGTCTGAGCTTCTCGCTATCTACTGGAGGGGCGATCTCGGGAAAGGCCTCCTCACAGGTCTCGACCAACTCTGCGGCTAGTCTAAGAATTACTGCTTTCTGGACCTCGTCTCGTACGTCCTTAGCCTTTTCAAGGACGTCCTTGACGTAATCCAAAACCGTCAGAATAAACAACGACTGCCGGTTGCAGTGTGTATTAAATATTTCACGGACATTATCGCGCAGCCTGTCTGTGCTCCTCTCAAGACCCCTCAGACGATCGTCAACCGCATCGAAGGTCGCATACGCCTCCTCGAGTAACTTACCAAGCGGTAACGCAGAGTACCTATTGATTAACGACTCGATTCTCGCCCTTAACGGCTCGCTCAAACTCTTCTTCATCTCTTCCATTACACGCATCCCTTCGGGAGTAAGCTTGAATTCGAAATAATTTTCATGTGGGGCCAGTATCTTGGGGTGCGATATGACCTCGACAAGATCTTGACTGCTCAGCAGGTCGTTGTCCAGCTCGCGGCTGAATGGCCCGTAGTAATGCTTCCTAAAATCATAAATATCCAACTTGGCCTCGTTCTGGATGAGGTATATTATCTTCTGCAGCCTTGTTTTTCCCACAAACCCCTTATTTCCATGTCCTATCAGAAATAGCGGGAGCCCGAGCCTTTCAGAGCGCTCCTTCAAGGCCATACCTATCACGTAATGCCCATGTATATTTATCGAAGGCTCCTATTATCTTTTTAAGCCTTTTGAGAGAGGGCGGGGTATATAACATAACGCGTTACGGTCCGACCTACACCAATACTGCCAAAATGCTTGGGCTGCTGAAGCAGTCGATCTACGTTCATACTGGATTCAACTTGTCGCGTTATACTGATATGTTTAATTAAGTAAACCAAAAAAGTGGACGTACCTGTACCTTTAGGCGTTATGGCTTATGTCTGGTGGGAGAATGGCGGTAGTGAGCGTCAAGATCCCGGACGAAGTCAAATCGGAGATGGAGCGGTTCAGCGATCGTATATGCTGGTCCGACGAGATACGCTCCTTCATAGTCCAGAAGCTCGAAGAAGCTAGGAGGCACGAGACCATGGAGCGCGTGGAGGCGTTGCTCAGGACTATGCCGACCCACCCTGAGGGGACAGCAGCAAAGCTGGTGAGAGAAATTCGTGATAGTGACTGATGCCTCTGCACTCGTGTCTTACGTCCTGAAGGAGAAGGGGTTCGAGCGGATCGGGGCGCTGCTCGGGAGGGGCGCCGTAAGCATGGATCTCGTCATCAAGGAGAGCTTCAACGCGGTGTTTATCGCGCGGAGGCGCGCATTGATCGATGAAGAGTTGGTTCAGAGATCGCTCGAGGTTCTGCTGGAATTAACTGGCACGAATGTGAAGCTTCATCCGCCGAGGGACCTCCTCAAGCCCGCTTTCGAGATCGCCTCAAAGAATAACTTGGCGTTTTATGACGCGCTCTACCTGGCGCTGGCCGCGAAGCTGGGCGCCGAGCTGCTGTCGAGGGACGCCAGGCAGATCGCTGCCGCGGAGAGGATCGGCGTGAAGGTCGTCCCCCTCTAGCCCCTTTACCTTTTATACCGCCCGGCACTTATCTTACCTAGGGAACCCCGTGAGCAGCACCGACGCCCTCGGGAGCGAGAGGGGCTGGATCGCCGCGCGCTTTGCCCTCTCAGTCTTCGGCGGGCTCTTCTTCTGGCTCCTCGTCGGCTACATCTCGACCTCCTCCGCGATAGGCTACGCCACCACCGCCTTCTCTGTCGCAGCCCTCTCCTCCGGCCTGATGAACATGGGGCTCGGCGTCTCCACATTAAAGATGGTCGCCTGCGACCCGAAGGGGTCGTTCTCCACGCTTATCATCCTCGCCGTCCCGGTAGGGATATTCGCCTCCGCCCTCACCCTCGCCTTCTACTCGATCTACGACTCGTTCCTCCTCTACGTCGCGATAGCCGCCGTCATGGCGCTCCTCTCCCCGATGTCCCTCGTCACCCAGAACAGCATCCTCGTGATGAAGAAGGTCCGGCTCAGCTTCTTCATCAGCGCCCTCGGCGTCGCCCTCCGCTACGCCCTCGCGGTCATCCTCGTCCTCCGCGGCCTCGGCGGGCTCGGGATCACGGTCTCCCTGATAGCCTCCTCGATGGTCGTCACCCTCGCCTTCACCGCCTACGTCATGTGGAAGATCGGCATCCAGCGCCCCACGTACTCCTCTGCAAGGACCTGCCTCCGCGTCGGCATAGTCAACTACCCCGGCACCCTCAACGCCATAACCATGAGCACCGCGGTCGTCGTCCTCGGGCTCGTCACCGCAGACCCGTCAAAGGTGGGCGCCTTCTACATAGCAGTCATGGCCGCGCTCACGGTCAGCACCGCCGCCTCTTCTGCTGCCCTCGCGCTCATCCCCCTCCGCCCGGAGAGGGACGTCTCGACCTACGAGGCGATGCGCATCGCCCTGGCGGTAGCCGTCCTGGCAGCCCTGCCCCTTGCGGCCTTCCCCCGCGAGCTCCTCTCCTACCTCGGCCCCACGTTCGCGTCCGGCGGGACGGCCCTCACGGTGCTCGCCCTCGCCGGTGTGCCGTTCGCGGCCCTCTCCATCCTCGTCTCGAGGATAGGCGCGGACAAGGTCCGGGTCGTCATGGCGGGGATCATCCAGCTCCTGATACTCGTCGTCCTCATGCTGGCAGCCGCCCCCAACCTCGAGGAGAGGGAGGCAGCCCTCGCCTACCTCCTCGCTGCCTCAGCCTCGGCGCTGGTGCTCTCCGAGCGGCGCGACGTAATCAACCTCGGCAAGGCCGCCCTGGTCTTCGCCCTGCCGTGGCTCCTCTCGTACCTCCTGGCAGCCTCGCAGGCGCTCCCGTGGCCCGCGACCCTCCTGTCGATCGAGCTCCTCGCAGCCCTCCTCCTCAGGCTCACGGGCTTCCTCCGGCCCGGAGACGCGCGGCTGGTCAGGGAGCTCATGAGGAAGCATCCGGTCGGGCAACAGCAGCAATAACGGCATGCCCGCAGCCCCCGGTACCCACGGCGCAGGCGCACGCCTGATCGGCGCGGCTATACCTTATTGCCTTATTAGCTGGCGGAGGCCCGTCATACCTATGGGCAGAAAATTCCTATCCATGGCGAGCGGGCTGGGGATCGCATTCGGGGCTGCCGCCGGCATCATGGTCTTCACCTTCGCCGGCGAGGCGTGGCATATCGCCGCCGGCGCGGCAGCAGGCCTGATAGTCGGGGCCATAATCGGTTCGCGGTCAAGGTAGATCAGACGTTGCCTGCCCCCTCACCTTCGCGCTGCAGCTGCTCCTGACCGACCTGACGCTCCTCGTATGATCCCGTCGGCGCTTTAGTGAAGGGGATAGTGCTGATCGCAGGGAAGTCTCCCATAGCCCCTTTTTTCTTTGTTTTTCTGGTCTTTCCCCAACAACCAGTTTGGATGCGTTCATAAGTACGTGTTGGGAGATGTCCGCAACAGCCGAGCGCGAGAAGACCCAAAGACGCGATGCTGTCAAGAAGTCAGCGGATTGGCTGAAAACCTTGCCTGCTCAGCCGGAGGGAGCGGCCTCGGTACTCGTGAGAGCGGATCGCGATAGTCGCTGAGGGAAGGTCTGGCAGGATGCAGGAGACCCGTTAACGGAATGCCGGGGCTGCCCCTTTCGTTCCAGCGGGTTAAAGGTGCGCCCGATCAGCGCCATACGTTCCACTTTTTCTCGGTTATGATGTACCCGTAATCGCATTTTGCACACTGCCCTCTGTGGCACGAAGTTAACCCGATTGGCTTGGGCTGGACATGTATTTTCCTGGCATGCACCGTAGCAGCCGCAAAATTCAGTTTTGATCCAACATCAGGGATCTGTGCCTCTGACTTTCCGCTCATTCTGCAGCTCCTCCAGACTTTTCAAAACTACTCCGACATCAATGCCCAGCCCGATGGCGATATCGCTCGTCCAGCAATCAGGATGATTCTTGACATATTCCTCGACTAGCGGCTTAGCTTCCGAGACAGGGATTACTCTCAGATTGATCACTTCTTCATCGCCTGTCCTGGCCATCCCCTTTTCAATCACCCCTCTAAACATAGCTTGCTCCCGCCGCATTAGAACTATTTCATCCCTTAGGCTCTCTACCTCTGCACGCAAATCGTATATATCTTTATCAAGCTGCAATAACTGCGACTGCGTCAGGGAAGGGATGGTGGTATGCAATACAGTTGACGGACCTAATGGTTCCAGGCGCACTGCGGCTTTGCCAAACGATGCCTGCCGGCTCATACTGCTTCCAATCCTTCTTGGATTCTCTGGCAAAATTTTTGACTGCCATACCTAATGCTATTTTATCATCGGCGCTCATTTTATCCAGCCTGTTAAGCATGCTCATGTAGATGAGAAGCTTTCCGATTCTCTCGTAAAACCTTCCCCCGCTCCCTTTTTGGCATCTGATCCACTAAACCAAATATTCTATCAGGGTTGTTGCCTACTTGCTGGAAAGTCTTCCACACGGTAGGGCGATCCTTTTCGAGACGTCCGATCTTCTCAACATAATCGCCAATAGCTTCAAAGACTTCCGGCCAAGCCTTGTTGAAAGCTTCCAACTCCTCGGGGGTAATGCTTTTGAAAACATTGTCTGTCTCTGCCGTAGCCGTGGCCCCGAGGTAGCGCTAAATATTTTTACTGTTGGTATATAGCGTTTGCCTTTTTAAACCATCGCGGATCGATAATTATGAACTAGTTTAACCTGACATCTCGCAAGATTATTGCGATGGAATAGACCCCTGCCAAACCTTATCAATGAAAGAACAGTGAATCTTGCGGAGACGAATAATTGTGGGCTGTACGATGAGGTGTGGCGCCCCGGCCGGGATTTGAACCCGGGTCACAGGCTATCTGCGGATGCGCGGAGCGCATGCAGACGCATACAGCGTATCAGGCCCTCGACAGGCCTGTATACTGTCCGGGCTGTACTACCGGGGCATCTTTTTCCTCACTCTCCATCTGACCAGCTTAATTTAACTTTTTCGGCCGGACGCCCGCACCGCCGGCAGGGGCCCGGGATGCCGTGACCGCCCCCGCGGCGCCCCTCTCAGAAGGACGGCGGCCTGGGGATAATCCGGATCGCCGGACTGCCGTGCGCCGCGGAATTGCCAGTGTCAAAAATAGACGTCCGCCGCCTTTTTTTAGCCCGAAAAAGGTGCTGCGCTACCAACGATAGTAAGCTTTTTAGCTACAGAAAGCCCAATTGTGTAGGAAAGCGAATCTCATAGAGGGTTGTCGTTGACTTGGCCGAGGAACTATCCGGACCGGTAGGGAGCAGGCGGGACTTTGCCATCTACCTCGCCCTCGTCTTGGCGACGGGCGTAGTGCTATGGTCGCTCCTGGGGAACTTTATCCAGACCGTGGCGGGGACCATCTTCATAGCCACAGTCCTGGGGACCCTCTTCTTCTGGAGCTTCAGGCTCGCCGTCGCGTTCGCGGGGATCGGCCTCCTCCTGGCCACCCAGACCCTCGACATTGAGCACATGATCCTCTTCATGAACATCGACGTGATAGTCTTCCTCGTCTCGATGATGATCCTCGTCGACATCGCGAAGGACTGCGGCTTCTTCACGTGGCTCCTCGGCAAGCTCCTCCGGGTCACGAAGTACGACCCGAAGAAGGTTATGCTCCTCCTCCTCGCCATGTCCACCCTGATGGCTGCCATGGTAGACGAGGTGACCTCCATCATATTCATCACTGCCATCGTCTTCGAGTACTGCAGAAACTTTGAGCTCGACCCCCTCCCCTACGTCATCTCCACCGTCCTTGCCACTAACGTGGGCAGCTCGGCGACGATGCTCGGCAACCCGATCGGGATACTCATCGGGCTCAGGGCGGGGCTGACCTTCGAGGACTTTATTATGTACGCCACCCCCGTGTCCCTGATGTCCCTCCTCGTCCTCCTGGTGGTATGCACCTTCTGGTACCGGAAGTTCCTCCTCGAGGCGAAGGTCAAGATCTCCGGGAAGCTCAACGGCGGGAGCTCTAACTTCCTCGACTCCGGCTCGGTAAATATGAGGGAGGTCAAGATCAGCGGGCTCCTCCTCTTCACCACGATCTTCTTCGTCGCGATACACTACCGCCTCGAGCTCCTCCTCAACGTGGAGAAGTTCACCTACCTCCTGGTTGCGGTTTTCTTGGGCGCGATGGTGGGCCTCGCGTGGAAGAGGCGGAAGGCGCACCACATCGTCGAGAGGGGCGTCGACTGGTGGACCCTCCTCTTCTTCATGTTCCTCTTCGCAAAGGCGGGCGCACTGAAGTACACCGGCCTGACCGACGTGCTCGCGAGCGCGATCGCTGGCTTTGCTACCTCCCAGCTCCAGATCGAGACCTTCATGCTCTGGTTCTCAGGGTTCGGGTCAGGCTTCCTAGACAACGTCGTCCTCGTCGCGGCGCTGCTGCCGGTGGTGCAGAGCCTCGGGGAGCTCGGCTTCTTCGCGGAGCCGCTCTGGTGGGCGCTCCTCTTCGGGGGCGCCTTCGGCGGGAACATGACGATGGTCGGCAGCACCGCCAACATAGTGGCGCTGGGGATGATGGAGAAGCAGTTCAACTACCACATGCGCTTCATGAAGTGGATCTGGATCGGGATAGCCGGGAGCGTCCTCCCCATGCTCGTCGGTCAGCTCTGGATAATGCTGATCTTCCGCTGACGCTTACGCTGCCACTGCCGTAGCCGCTGATGCTTACGCCGGCGCCAGCGCTGACCCTGACCCTGACCTTGGCTCTGACCCTGGCTCTGGCTCTTCCTCTGACTCTGAAGCCGCCGCCGGGCGCCCCCGGGCGTTCAGGTTATTTACCCGCCCCCGACAGTATGATCGTGTGATCAGCATGTCGCCAACAGCGAGGGGCTCAGCCCTGGGCTCCGCCTTCATAATCCTGGCGGTACTCGTTGCCGGCGTCTACGCCGGCTATGCGATCGCGTCCGTGCGGCTCTCGGCCCGGGCACAGGACGGGTCGTACCTCACCGAGAGGATCTCGATACTCGAGAACGAGATCGAGGGGCTCAAGTCCCAGCTCAGCGAGATGCAGATCAGGAACTCCTCCGCTGTGATATACAGCCTCAACGACCTCTACGAATCCATCAAGGGATCGATAGTCACCGTGAAGGGCATCGTCCCATCCTCCTCGCTCTTCGGCGAGGACGGGGAGGTCCTCGGCTCGGGCTTCGTCACCAGCCTCACCGGCGAGCCCCTCGTCGTCACCAACTACCACGTCATCGACAGGATGGTCAACGGCTCGGTGACATTCATAGACGGGGAGGGCTACCCGTTCGAGGTCCTCGGGACGGACAGGTACAGCGACCTCGCGGTCCTCCGCGTCCAGGCGCCGGCCTCGAAGCTCGTCCCGATCCCGGTGATAACGTCTCGGACCCTCGCGGTGGGCGATCAGGTCATAGCGATCGGCAACCCGTACGGCCTGCAGGGCACCCTCACCGCCGGGATAGTCAGCGCGCTCGGCAGGGCGATCAACAGCGAGGGGGCGGGCAGCTACCTGATCGCCGACGTCATCCAGATCAGCACCCCGATCAACCCCGGCAACTCGGGCGGCCCCCTCATCGACAGCGCCGGCCGCGTCGTCGGCGTGACTACCGCCATCATAAGCGGCTCGCAGGGGGTCGGCTTCGCCGTGCCGTCCGACACCCTGATAAGGGAGATCCCCGACCTCGTCCTCCGGGGGACGTACGACAAGCACGCCTACATCGGCATCGTTGGGACCTCGGTGGACTATACGATCGCGCAGGCGGCCGGCCTGAGCTACACATACGGCGTCCTGATCCAGTCGGTCGCCCGGAACGGCCCCGCCGAACAGGCCGGACTGAGGGGCGGATCTAGGACGGTGGAGGTGGCGGGCTCGTCCCTGACCGTGGGAGGCGACCTCATAGTCCAGATGGACGGCACGCCGATCCGGATGCTGGACGACCTCTCCTCCTTCCTCGTCGCAAACGCCTCGCCCGGCGAGACCGTCAACGTCACGGTCATCCGCGACGGGCAGCCCCTGATGATACCCGTCACCCTGGCAGCGCGGCCCTGAGGGCGCCGGGGGCCTGCCCGGCATCCCTGACCGGTCTGCGGCCCGGACGGAGGGCCGGCGCCCCCTCCCCGCGCGGCTGGGAAAGGTTTTTAATTTCGGTCTATTAATTGTATCTGGGCCCGCCCTAGCTCAGTGGTAGAGCGCCCGGCTGTAGACTTCGGTCGACCGGGGGAATTCGCCTTCGGCGGTGCATGTCCCCGGGCCAGCCTGGCAAATACCGGGTGGTCGCTGGTTCAAGTCCGGCGGGCGGGACCACTCTATGAGTAGTATGCCCCATCAAAGCACTACAGGAAGGTTTATTAATACCCTCAATTTTTTGGTTTGTAGCCTCGGCGCTGGTTATGTCGTGTTTCACTTTTCGGAGTCTGATATTAACAGGTGGGAGCCTGCTTGGTCAAGTTTGATATACTGTCGCATGAACTAGTCCCCCGCTTCACGATCCTCACGAAGGATGAAGTGGAGGAGCTCAGAAGGTTGTACGGCATACGGAAGGAAGACCTCCCGTGGATAAGGAAGAGCGACCCGGTCTGCAAGGCGATCGGGGCGAAGCCCGGCGAGGTTCTGAAGATAGAGCGGAAGAGCCAGGTGGCCGTCAGCTCCGTGGCCTACCGGTACGTCGTCCCGGGCTAGGCGGGGGCGAGGTTCGGGCGGCTGGGGGGACGGGAGAGGAAAGAGGAAAGAGGGAAGGAGAAGGAGAAGGAAAAAGGAGAAGGGAAGAGCAAAAGGAAAAGGTGTGAGTTTGTTGAGCACTGTCTGTATGGATGAAAGGTGGACCCTGATAGAATCATTCTTCAAGGAGAAGGGGCTGGTGAGGCAGCACCTCGACTCGTTCGACGACTTTATCCGGAACAAGCTCCAGGAGATCGTCAACGAGCAGGGCGTCATCGAGACCGACCTCCCCGGCTACAAGATAAAGCTGGGCAAGCTCTCGATATCCAAGCCGACGATCCATGAGGCGGACGGCTCCGAGAAGGAGATCCTGCCGATGGAGGCGAGGCAGCGCAACCTCACCTACGCCTCGTCGATGCACCTCACGGTCATACCGGTGGAGGACGGCTATGAGGAGGAGCCGATAGAGGTCTACATCGGCAAGCTCCCCATAATGGTCCGCTCTGCGTACTGCGCCCTCTCGAAGATGAGCAAGGACGAGCTCATCCGCGCGGGCGAGGACCCCGAGGACCCGGGAGGTTACTTTATCATCAACGGATCGGAGCGCGTCGTCGTCATACAGGAGGACTTGGCGGTCAACCGCATCCTCGTCGATGTGATGGAGGGCGCCTCGCCCGTCACCCACGTCGCGAAGGTCTTCTCTGCGACCTCTGGCTTCCGCGTCCCGGTCACGCTCGAGAGGATGAAGGACACCAGCCTCCAGGTGACGTTCCCGTCGATCCCGGGGAGGATCTCCCTCTCGATCCTCATGAGGGCCCTGGGCACCGCCTCTGACAAGGAGATAGTAGAGTTCGTATCGAGCGACCCCGACATCCAGAAGGCGCTCATCCCGACCCTTGAGGCCGGCATGGAGATCAACACCGTCGAGGACGCCCTCGACTATATCGGCAACCGCGTCGCGATCGGCCAGACCCGCGACTTCCGCATCTCGCGGGCCCAGCAGATCCTCGACAAGTACCTCCTCCCCCACCTCGGCCTGGAGGCGCCGGACAGGAAGAAGAAGGCGCTCTACCTCGGCCAGATGGCGGAGAAGCTCATCGAGCTCTCCCTCGGCAGGAGAAAGCCCGACGACAAGGACCACTATGCAAACAAGCGCCTCAAACTGGCAGGGGACCTCCTCGCCAGCCTCTTCAGGGTCGCCTTCAAGAGCTTCTGCAGGGACATGAAGTACCAGCTCGAGAGGGCGAAGAGCAGGTCCAGGCGCGTCTCGATACCGACCCTCGTCAGGGCTGACGTCATCACCGAGAGGATGCGGCACGCCCTCGCGACTGGCAACTGGGTCGGCGGCAAGGCGGGCGTGAGCCAGCTCCTCGACAGGACGAACTACATCTCGACCCTCGGCCACCTCCGCAGGATCATCTCCCCGCTGAGCAGGAGCCAGCCCCACTTCGAGGCCAGGGACCTCCACTCCACCCAGTGGGGGCGCCTCTGCCCGGCCGAGACCCCCGAGGGGCCTAACTGCGGCCTCGTCAAGAACCTCGCACTCATGGCCTTCATCTCGGTCGGCGTCGACGAGAAGCCGATCGAGGAGCTCCTCTACGAACTCGAGACCGAACAGATCGAGTCAGCCCGGAAGAAGGGGATGGCCGGCTCGAAGGTCATCCTCAACGGCCGCCTCATCGGCATCCACCAGCGCCCCGAGCTCCTCGTCGCCGAGATAAGGAAGCTCAGGAGGCGCGGGAGGGTCAACCACGAGGTCAACGTCGCCCACTACAAGTACGGGACGATCGACGAGGTCTACATCAACTGCGATGCCGGCCGCGTTCGGCGCTCGCTCATGATCGCCGACGGCGGGACGCCTAGGCTGACCAAGGAGCACCTCGACCGCCTCTCCTCCGAGTGGACGTGGAACGATCTAATCCTGCAGGGCATAGTCGAGTACCTCGACGCCGAGGAGGAGGAGAACAGCCTCATCGCGCTGGACGTCGACTCTCTCACCGGAGAGCACACGCACATGGAGGTGATCCCGTCCACGATACTCGGGATCAGCGCCTCCCTCATACCCTTCCTGGAGGCAAACCAGTCGCCCAGGAACACCTACGGCTCCGCCATGGTGAAGCAGTCGCTCGGCTTTTACGCCGCCAACTTTACTAAGCGCCTCGATACCCGCGGCCACCTCCTCCACTACCCCCAGAGGCCGCTCGTCAACACCCGGAGCGCCAGGATCCTAGACTTGGACAGGCGCCCCGCCGGGCAGAACTTTGTCGTCGCGATCCTGTCGTACTCTGGCTACAACATAGAAGACGCACTCATAATGAACAGGTCCTCCGTCGAACGCGGCCTGGGCAGGTCCTCCTTCTTCAGGTGCTACGAGACCGAGGAGCGGAGGTACCCCGGCGGCCAGGAGGACAAGATCGAGATGCCGACCCCGAACGTCCGGGGCTACCGCACCAGCGAGTCCTACCGCTTCCTCGGAGACGACGGCATAATCGAGCCCGAGTCCATAGTCCAGGGAGGGGACGTCCTCGTCGGCAAGACGAGCCCCCCCAGGTTCCTGGAGGAGTACCGCGAGTTCGAGTCCACCGGGCCCATACGGAGGGAGACCTCCGTCTCGATGAGGGCCGGCGAGGACGGGACGGTCGACCTCGTGATAATGACCGAGACCTCGGACGGGAACAAGCTCGTCAAGATCAGGGTAAGGAACGAGAGGGTCCCCGAGCTCGGCGACAAGTTCGCCTCGAGGCACGGCCAGAAGGGGGTCGTCGGGATGCTCGTCCCCCAGTACGACATGCCCTACACCCAGGACGGCATAGTCCCCGACCTGATAATCAACCCGCACGCCATCCCATCGAGGATGACCATAGGGCAGCTCCTCGAGGTCCTGGGCGGCAAGGCCTACGCCGTCTCCGGGCAGCCGGTCGACGGCACAGCCTTCTGCGGCGCCAGCGAGGCCTCGATGAGGGACCTCCTCACTAAGGCGGGCTTCAAGTCGAACGGGAAGGAGGTGATGTACGACGGGAGGACCGGCAGGCTCCTCGAGGCCGAGGTCTTCATAGGCGTCGCCTTCTACCTCAAGCTCCACCACATGGTGGCCGACAAGATGCACGCCAGGGCCCGAGGCCCGGTCCAGATCCTTACCAGGCAGCCGACCGAGGGCCGCGCGAGGGAGGGAGGCCTCAGGTTCGGCGAGATGGAGAGGGACTGCCTCATCGGCCACGGAGCGGCCATGCTCCTCAAGGAGAGGCTCCTCGACGAGTCCGACAAGACAGTGGTCAATATCTGTGAGGACTGCGGGCTCATCGCCTACTACGACCGGGTCAAGGACAAGCACGTCTGCCCCGTCTGCGGCGAGAAGGCGAAGAGCACCCCCGTCGTCATGTCCTACGCCTTCAAGCTCCTCCTGCAGGAGCTCATGAGCCTGGGGATAGCGCCCCGCCTGAAGCTCTCGGAGAGGGTGTGAAGCCTTGTCACCTGCACCTGTACCTATGCCTATGCCTGCACCTATGCCTGTACATGTGCCTGTGCCTGCACCTTCGCCTACACCTGCGCCCGCATCAGCAGTGGTGCCGGCACTGATACCGGCAGCTGTAACAATAGTGAAAGGAGCGAGATGAGAGAAAGATGTCTCTAGCAGAGATCACCAAATCCATCAAGGCGATCAGGTTCAGCCTCCTGTCGCCCGATGACATACGGAAGATGTCCGTGGTCAATATCATCACGGCGGATACATACGACGAGGACGGCGTGCCCATCGACGCCGGCCTTATGGACAGACGCCTCGGGACGATCGAGCCCGGGCAGAAGTGCCAGACCTGCGGGAACCGCGTCGGGCAGTGCCCGGGCCACTTCGGCCACATCGAGCTCGCCCGCCCCGTCATCCACCCCGGCTTCGCCAAGCTCGTCTACCTCATGATCAGGGCCACCTGCTGGAACTGCGGCAGGCTCATCCTCTCGAAGGAGGACCACGACAGGTACACCCGTCTCACCGAGCACTACAAGCACAGGTGGCCGCAGCTCAGGTTCAAGCTGGCAGAGCGGATAATGAAGAAGGCCACCAAGATCGGCGAGTGCCCCTACTGCGGGGAGAAGCAGTTCAAGATCAAGTTCGAGAAGCCGACCACCTACTACGAGGAGCACGAGGAGGGGAACGTCAAGCTCGCCGCGAACGAGATACGCTCCCGCCTCGAGAGGGTGACCAACGAGGACGCCGCCCTTGTCGGCCTGAACCCCGAGCTGGCGAGGCCCGAGTGGGTGGTCCTCACTGTCCTTCCGGTCCCGCCGTCGTCGGTGAGGCCGTCGATCACACTCGAGTCGGGCGTCAGGTCGGAGGACGACCTCACCCACAAGCTCGTCGACATCATCAGGATCAACGAGCGCCTCAAGGAGAACATAGATGCGGGCGCGCCCCAGCTGATCATAGAGGATCTCTGGGAGCTGCTCCAGTACCACGTCACCACCTACTTCGACAACGAGACCTCGGGCATCCCGCCGGCGAGGCACAGGTCCGGCAGGCCGCTCCGCACCATAGCCCAGCGCCTCAAGGGCAAGGAGGGAAGGTTCAGGTCGAACCTCTCGGGCAAGCGCGTCGACTTCTCCGCGCGGACGGTCATCTCCCCAGACCCCCTCATCAGCATGAACGAGGTGGGGGTCCCCGTCGACATAGCCAAACTCCTCACCATCCCCGAGCGGATCAACCACTTCAACATCGAGGCGATGCGGAAACTCATAGAGAACGGGCCTGACATCAACCCCGGCGCCAACTACATCATCCGGCCCGACGGGAGGCGCATAGACCTGAGGTTCCCGAAGGATCGCAAGGTCGTAGCCGACTCTGTCGAGGTGGGCTACATCGTCGAGAGGCACGTCAAGGACGGGGACATCGTCATGTTCAACAGGCAGCCCTCGCTCCACAGGATGTCAATAATGGCGCACCGGGTCAGGGTCCTCCCGTACAAGACCTTCAGGCTCAACCTCTGCGTCTGCCCCCCCTACAACGCCGACTTTGACGGGGACGAGATGAACCTCCACGTCCCTCAGAGCGAGGAGGCCAGGGCCGAGGCCCTCGTCCTTATGCTCGTCCAGGAGCAGATACTCTCCCCGAGGTACGGCGGCCCCATCATGGGCGCGATCCAGGACTATATCTCCGGCGCTTACATGCTGACGAGGAAGAGCACGACCCTCACCCGCGAGGAGGCCTGCCAGCTCCTGACCGAGGCCGGCTATACCGGCGGGCTCCCGCCGCCTGCGATAACCTCTCCGGAGGAGAGGTGGACTGGCAAGCAGCTCGCGAGCCTCTTCTTCCCGAAGGGCTTCAACTACTCGCTCAAGTCGAATGTCTGCGAGAAGTGCCCCAAGTGCAAGAAGGAGGAATGCGAGCACGACGCCTACGTCATAATCAGGGACGGCCAGCTCCTCGGCGGCGTCCTCGACAAGAAGTCGATCGGCGCCAGTCAGCCGGAGAGCGTCCTCCACAGGCTCGTCAAGGACTACGGCACGGACGTCGGCAGGGACTATATCGACAAGGCGTTCAGGCTCTTCCTGGGCTACATCGACAGCAAGGGCCTGACCATAGGGCTCGACGAAGAGGACCTCCCCGCCGAGGGGAAGGAGAAGATCAGGGCGGTCATCAGCGAGGCCGAGAGCAAGACCGCCAAGCTGATCGAGATCTACGACCAGGGCCTGCTCGACAGGCTCCCTGGCAGGACCCTCGAGGAGACGCTCGAGACCAAGATCATGCAGGAGCTGGAGGAGGCGAGGGAGAAGGCGGGCGACATCGCGAGCCAGTACCTGAAAGAAGGGAATACCGCCCTCCTCATGTCTCGGACAGGCGCAAGGGGGAGCCTCATGAACTTGGCGCACATGGTCGCCTGCGTAGGCCAGCAGTCCGTCCGGGGCGAGCGGATCACGCGCGGCTACCAGAACCGCACCCTCCCTCACTTCAAGCCGAGGGACCTAGGCGCGAAGGCGCACGGGTTCGTGTACAGCAGCTACAAGGACAAGCTCGACCCCATCGAGTTCTTCTTCCACGCGATGGGAGGGAGAGAGGGGCTTGTAGACACCGCCGTCAGGACCAGCCAGAGCGGCTATATGCAAAGGAGGCTCATCAACGCCCTCCAGGACGTCCGCGTGGAGTACGACGGCACCGTCCGGGGGACTGACGGGTCGATCATCCAGTTCAAGTACGGCGACGATGGCGTGGATCCGGCGAAGAGCGACCACGGGAAGGCGGTCAACGTGGACAAGATTATAGAGAAGGTTCTGAGCACCGGGATCGGGACAGGGACCGGAGGCAAGAGGCAATGAGCGACAACGAGATAGACAAAGAGATAGAGACTGATACCGATACTGATACCGACACCGACACCGATATCGCTGCTGATGCCGATATTGATGGCGATGCCGACCTCGAGGAAGTAGACGACGAAGAGATCGAGACGGAGCTGGAAGAGGTCGAGGGGGGAGGAGAGGCGCTCCCCCCCGGCGACGCCGCCAAATCCGCTGGCGCCGGGGCCAAGGGCGTCAAGCCCAAGCCGAAGGCTGGCAAGCCCAATCCGGCTGCGGCCGCAAAGAGGCCCAAACCTAAGGCCGGCGGCAAGACCAGGGCGGCGAAGGAGGCTGCTTCCGCCGCCCCCGCCCCCGCCCCCGCCTCCGGGACCGGGGCCGGGACCAAAGCTAAAGCCGAAGCCGCCGGGGAGCCCCCCAAGGCCAAGACCCCGCTCGAGACCGTCCTCGACGGACTCGACAGGCCCCTCCCGGAGAGCCTAATCAACCAGCTGAGGGAGAAGCTCTCCGCGATGGAACTCGACGAGGCGCAGACCAGGGCCGTCGTCGACGAGGTCTGCAGGGCGTACACCAAGGCGCTGGTGGAGCCAGGCGAGGCCGCGGGCACCGTCGCCGCACAGTCGGTCGGCGAGCCCGGCACCCAGATGACGCTGAGGACCTTCCACTATGCGGGAGTCAGGGAGCTGAACGTCACCCTCGGCCTCCCCCGCCTCATAGAGATCGTCGACGCCCGCAGGAGCCCCTCGACCCCGACGATGACCATCTACCTCGACGAGGAGCACAAGCACAGCCTCGAGAAGGCGAAGGAGGTCGTCGCCCGGATAGAGAGGATCGCCGTGGAGAACGTGGCCCGGAGCATCGAGTACGATATGGTCAACGGCTCCGTCATAGTGGACGTCGACGAGGAGATAGCCGCCGACAAGGGGCTGAGCACCGACTTTATCGCCAAGTCGATAGAGAAGCTCAAGGTCGGGAAGGTCGAGATAGAGGGGAACCGGCTCACGATTATCCCCGAGGTCGTCACGGTCGACAAGATCAAGCGCCTCAGGGAGCGGATCCTGGACCTCCGCCTCAAGGGGATAAAGGGGGTGAAGAGGGTGCTCATCCAGAAGGAGGGCGACGAGTACGTCCTCCACACCGACGGCTCGAACTTGGCGACCACCCTGACCATAAAGGGGATCGACCTCACGAGGATATACACCAACAACATCTCGGAGATAGCCGAGGTCCTCGGCATCGAGGCGGCCAGGTCTGCCATAATCAGGGAGGCCTTCCAGGTGCTGGACCAGCAGGGTCTCGATGTGGATGTGCGCCACGTAATCCTCGTGGCCGACCTCATGACCTCGACGGGGAGGATAAGGCAGATTGGCAGGCACGGGGTCAGCGGCGAAAAGTCGAGCGTCCTGGCGAGGGCGGCCTTCGAGGTGACCGTAAAGCATTTATTGGATGCGGCGTCACATGGAGAAGAGGACGCACTCGAAGGAGTAACTGAGAACGTGATCGTTGGACAGCCTATCCCGCTGGGCACCGGAATCGTGGAGCTTTTCATGAGATTCAAGGAGGGCGCATGATATGGATCTCGCGAAGGAACTGAAGGTGGCGATCAAGACCGGCAAGGTCGAGATCGGCTTCAAGACCGGCCTCAAGACAGCCAAGAATAAGGGCAAGCTCGTCGTGATGGCGGCGAACGCCCCCGAGGAGCTCTTCTCCAGGATGAAGGCCTCGATAGGCGACGCCGTGCCGGTCTACAGGTACCCCGGCTCGAGCTGGGACCTCGGCGGCCTCTGCGGCAAGCCCTTCCCCGTCTCGACGATAACCGTCATAGACCCGGGCGAGTCTGCGATCCTGAGCGTCCAGGAGGCATAGCGTACGCCCGGCATAAAGTTCACCGCGGATGACATGCGCTACATCGCCCTCCTGGAGAACCTCACCGGCGCGATAGCCAAGGACTGCGTGGTGGAGGCAGAGTCGAACAGGATAATATACGTCATCCGCCCCGGCGACATGGGCCTCGCGATAGGGAAGAACGGCGTCAACATCGAGCGTGCGAGGAAGGTCATAGGCCGCACAGTCGAGATAGTCGAGTACGCCGACAGCCCCGAAGGGTTTCTCAAGAACATCCTCGCCCCCGCCAAGGTCAGAGGCATAAAGGTGAGCAAGACCTCCGACGGCCACATGGTCGCGCAGGTCACGGTCGACCCCCACGACAAGGGCATGGCGATCGGGAAGAGCGGCAGGAACATCACCAAGACCCGCCTCCTGATGAAGCGTCATTTTAACTTCGACAACGTAGTCATCATGTGAATACGCCCTCCCCCGAAGCCAGTGTGCTTGGCTTGCTTTGCGATTTGCGGATAACGGCCGCAGCGCCGCTGCGCCCGCCCCGAATACTACAGGTTTTCTGCGGCTCTGGGGGACTGGGCGGTGTACCCGTCTATGCCCTCCTGCCTCCGGGACTTTCCCATCCACTACACAACCAGCATGGTGCCAAAGACGTCCGGGAGATACTGGGGGAGAGACGGCAGACCTTCCGGGAGTCGGCGCCCGGCGCGGAGGAGGCGGTAAGCTACCGGATGCCCTTAAGCTGGACGGCGACCTGCCGCCCCGCCGCGTTCAGGAGCCACATCTGCTTCTGCCCCGCGCCCCCGCAACCGGCGAGTTCCGGGAGGAGCTCGCGCCCTGCAGGTACGGAAAGGGCAGCGTCCGCCTCCTCCGGACGAAGCCGTTCCCTGCCGGCTGATGCTGAAGATCGAGCCCCGGGTAAAGGGGAGCACGCAAGCGCGCGGGGGCGTCCTGAGCATGCCAAACACCCCGACCCGGACAGGAGACGCGCGGCCGTCCCCAACGCCAAAAACGCTGTTGGCAAGCAGGCGGCCCCCGACCCTTATAAGCCGCCCGCATGGAAGAATGGTTATGACAGCTGCATGCCGGGACCCTGACAGCAAGAAACGGATGAATGCCGTCCGGGCCCACTTCAACGGGGAAGCAAGCGGCTTTGACGCCGCGGTCACAAAAACCATTCCGCATTATCGGGAGATGCTGGAGGCTCTGGTGTCGGCGGTGCCATTCCCCCGCACGCAGGGGATCGACGTCATCGACCTCGGGAGCGGGACCGGCAACCTCTCGCTGATGATCAGGAAGAGATTCCCGAACGCCAACATTACCTGCCTGGACATCTCCGAAAGGATGCTGGAGATATGCCGGAGCAAACTCGGCGAAGGCAAGGCCTCCTACGTGCTCAAGGACCTGTCGGAATACAGCTTCGACGCAAAGTACGATGCGGTAGTATCCTCCCTGGCGCTGCACCACCTTGAGGTAGGGGGCCGGCAGCAGTTATTTGCCAAGGTATACGGCGCTCTGAGGGATGGAGGCGCATTCCTCAACGCTGATATCTTCTTGGCGAGCAGCGCCCCTTGGCAGGAGCTGTACCTGAGGAAGTGGCGCGACTTCCTCAGCCGGTCGCTCTCGGCAGGCGAGATAAGCGAAATCAACGAAAGGTACCGGCGCGAGGACCGGCCTGTTGTCCTCCTCGAAGACCTCCGGCGCCTCGGGGAGAGCGGGTTCAAGAACCCCGACATACTATGGAAGTACTATAACTTCGCAGTCTACGGCGCCACGAAATAACGCCTCGACGTGAGCCAGACTCAGTATCTGCCGGAGTTGCGGGGCAGTCAGGCCAGGGGCCCCTGCCCACCCAAGACCGCCCCCATGATTGATGCCCCCTCCCCGGCGAGAACCTTAAATATCGGTGAAGCATTATCCAAAAAAGCATCAAGGTGTAGGTTAATGGCAGGTTCAAAATCGCCTAGAGGTCTGCTTGCCGGGAGGAAGCTTTCCGAGAAGAAGAAGGCGTTCCGCTGGAGCCTGAGGCAGTTCAAACGGAGGGCGCTGAAGCTCGACGTCAAGGCTGACCCCTTGGAGGGGGCGCCCCAGGCCAGGGGGATCGTCCTCGAGAAGGTGGGCGTCGAGAGCAGGCAGCCCAACAGCGCCGTCCGGAAGTGCGCCAGGCTGCAGCTCATCAAGAACGGCAAGCAGATTACTGCCTTCCTGCCGGGCGACGGGGCCCTCAACTTTGCGGACGAGCACGACGAGGTAATCGTCGAGGGCATAGGGGGCCCGATGGGTAAGGCGCTCGGAGACCTGCCCGGCGTCAGGTGGAAGGTGGTGAAGATCAACGGCGTCTCCCTCCAGGCGCTGATGACCGGCAAGAAGCAGAAGCCGGTGAGGTAAGGCACACAAAGGGGTATCATGATTATGTCCGAGAAGACTCCCGAGAATCAACCCGAACCAAGATCCGAGCCCGCCGTGGACCCGGCAGCAGCCGGGTCAGGTCCGGGCCCGGAATCGGCAGGGGCCGGGCCCGAGTCTCAACCTGAAACTGCAACCGAAACCGAAACCGAAACCGAAACCGCGCCTGAGGCGCCCGCATCCTACTCCGACTCGATCAAGCTCTTCGGCAAGTGGGATGTCTCCAACATAGAGAAGAGGGACAGGGGCCTCCAGAGTTACATCGACGTGGAACCCAAGCTTATCCCCCACTCGAGCGGCAGGCACGAGCACAGGCGGTTCGGCAAGGCCGACGTCAACATAGTCGAGCGGTTGGCCAACCGCATGATGCGCCCCGGCAAGAACGGGGGTAAGAAGATCCTCGCGCTGAGCATAGTTGACGCTGCCCTCGAGCTGGTCGCGCTCAAGACCGGGGAGAACCCGATCCAGGTCCTCGTCAGGGCGATAGAGAACTCTGCGCCCCGCGAGGAGGTCACAAGGATCCGCTACGGCGGCATCTCATACCCGCAGTCGGTCGACTCCTCGCCGCAGAGGAGGGTCGACCTGGCGCTCAGGTTCATCACCGACGCCGCGAGGAACTCTGCATTCGGCAGCAACAAGCCGATAGAGGAGTGCCTTGCGGACGAGATCGCGCTGGCAGGCAGCCACGACGCGAAGAGCTACGCTGTCCAGAAGCGGGAAGAGATGGAGCGCATCGCCATATCCGCCAGATGAGCAGCGGCCCTTCATCCTCTCTTCTCTTCTCTTCTCTTCTCTTCTTTTTCCTTCCCTTCCATTTTATTTCCCCCGCCTCTTTCCCTCCCCCCTCCTGCCCTATCCGCCCTTTTCCCATCGATTCCCCCCTCCCCCCTCCCTTTCCCGGCCCAGGCGCGCTTTTGCCCCCCTTTTTCGCCGCCGCCCTCCCCGCCCGACCCGTCCGCCGCCACCTTTCCTGATTAAATTTATATATCACCGAATGTTCTTAGCTTCAAAGTGACAGGTATTTAGAGGCGATTATATGTCATCCAAGAAGGAACACCTAAACTTGCTCGTGATGGGACACGTAGACAACGGCAAGAGCACGCTCGTAGGGCACCTGCTCTTCTTGGCCGGCGGCCTCGATGACAGGACTCTGGCCGCTCTGGAGGAAGAGGCGAAGACGACCGGAAAAGAGTTCGCAAAGTACGCGTGGCTGGGTGACAAGCTGAAGGAAGAACGCGAGAGGGACATGACTATCGACCTCTCCTTCTGGAAGTTCGAGACTCCCAAGTACTTCTTCACGATCATTGACGCGCCCGGTCACAGGGACTTCGTGAAGAACATGATCACAGGCGCCTCGCAGGCCGATGCTGCCATCCTCGTCCTCTCCGCCAAGAAGGGTGAGATGGAGGCCGGCATGGGCCCGGGCGGCCAGACTAGAGAACACGCCTTCCTCGCCAAGACGCTGGGTGTAAACCAGCTGGTGGTGGCCATCAACAAGATGGACGACCAGACCGTGGCCTACAGCCAGGACAGGTACAACGAGGTCAGGGACAACCTCTTCAAGTTCCTGAAGATGATCGGCTACGACACCTCCAAGATCACCGCCATCCCGATCTCCGGGTGGAAGGGAGACAACATCATAAGGCAGAGCACCAACACCCCGTGGTACAAGGGTCCGACCCTCTTCGAGGCGCTCGACACGTTCACGGCCCCGACCAAGCCGGTAGACAAGCCGCTCCGCGTACCGATCCAGGACGTATACACCATTACAGGCGTCGGCACCGTCCCGGTGGGCAGGGTCGAGACAGGTGTAATGAAGATAAACCAGAACGTCGTCTTCATGCCCGCCAACAAGACCGGCGATGTCAAGACGATCGAGACCCACCACATGAAGATCGAACAGGCAGTGCCTGGCGACAACATCGGCTTCAGCGTCAAGGGCGTCGGCAAGACCGACATCCACAGGGGTGAGGTCTGCGGCGACACGGCGAAGCCGCCCTCAGTGGCCGAGACCTTCAAGGGAAGGATCTTCGTCCTCTACCACCCGACGGCGATCGCTGCCGGGTACACCCCGGTCATGCATGTCCATACAGCCACGGTCGCGACGACCTTCCTGGACCTCGAGAAGAAGCTCGACCCCAAGACCGGTGCGGTCATCGAGGAGAAGCCCAGCTTCCTGAAGCAGGGCGACAGCGCGATCGTCACCTTCAAGCCCACAAAGCCGCTGGTAGTCGAGCCCTACACTGAGCTGCCCCCTCTCGGAAGGTTCGCGCTCAGGGATATGGGCCGCACCGTCGCGGCGGGCGTAGTGATCGAGGTAAAACAGGCCACACTGGCCAAGTAACCCCCCTTTTTTACAAAGGTGTTTTTTATGCCACAAAAAGCCCGGATAATGCTCAGCAGCACGGACTACCCGAAGCTCGAGGACGTCTGCTCCCAGATCAGGAAGATCGCGGAGAAGACCGGCGTAAAGGTAGCCGGACCAGTGCCGCTTCCTACGAAGAAGCTGCTCGTCCCGACCATGAAGTCCCCGTGCGGCGAAGGCACCAAGACATGGGACAAGTGGGAGATGAGGGTTCACAAGCGGCTGATCGACGTCGACGCGGACGACCGGACCATGCGCCAGATGATGCGGATCCAGGTCCCGGACGACGTATTCATCGAGATAGAGCTAGTCTGAATCCCGCTGGCTTCTCTCCTTCCCTTTTCCATTTTCCCCTCCGTTTTCCGTTTTACCGCGCCCCCCTCCGCCCCCGCCTTACCTGCGCCCTCTTCGGGGAAGGGCCAGGCTGAGCCAAGTTTTATACCCGTCCCGCAATAGTAATAGTGATCGGACTTGTTCGCGGACAGAACCGAGGCCGGTGAGATGCTCGCCGAGAGGCTCGCAGAGTACAAGGCCGGCGGCAGGGGCGTGGAGGGCGGAGTCGTCGTACTGGCAGTCCCCCGCGGGGGCGTGGTCGTCGCCTACGAGGTCGCAAAGTCGCTCGGCGCCCCGATGGACCTCATAATACCGAGGAAGCTCGGCGCGCCCTACAACCCCGAGCTTGCCATAGGCGCGGTGGCGCAGGACGGCACGGTCGTGCTCAACGAGGACGTGGTCAGCCAGCTCGGCGTGACCCAGGACTATATCAGGCGCGAGGCCGAGGCCCAGGTCCGGGAGATACAGCGCAGGATGAAAAAGTACCGGGGGGACAGGCCCTACCCGTCCCTGGCTGGGAAGACCGTCATCCTCGTCGACGACGGCATAGCCACGGGCGCGACGATCAGGGCAGCCGTCAGGTCGATAAGGGGGCAGGGGCCGCGGTCCCTCGTCATAGCCGTCCCGGTCGCGCCCCCGGGCACAGTCAGGGCGCTGGCGCGCGAGGCCGACAGGGTGGTGGTCCTGGACACCCCCGAGTTCTTCCTCGCCATAGGCCAGTTCTACCAGAACTTTGAGCAGACCTCCGACGAGGAGGTGATCGACCTCCTGCGGAAGGCAGGCTCGGGCGGCCAGCCCGCCGCACGAGTTTAGTTTAACTGGCCGCCCGCCCCGATGCTAAATAACAGAGAAAAACAAAAATAACAGGCCGATGCTGCCGCGCCGGAGTGCACCCGTCCGCTCACCTGCCACCCAGCCTCACCCCGAACCGATTATCCGCCTCGCTACCCTCATCGCCAGCGCGGCGGTGACGAGCATGGTGGGCATCCCCTGCGAGGACGGCAGCAGCGAGAGGTCCGCCACCCACAGGCCCTCGGGAAGCGAGCCCGGGCGCATCGCCCCCACGTCCTCCCGCCTCAGGGGGACGGTCCCGCCCAGGTGCCCGCCGTTCAGCATCCCCTCGGTGAAGGGGCCTTCAACGCCCGCCCCCTCCATTATCCCCCTGGCGAGGGCCGCCCCCTCGTCCAGCCTCTCCCTGTCCGTCCTCGTCAGGGACTTGCGCACCGTCCCGTCCGCCTCCACCCTCCCGCCGGGCATGTCCGCGAGCTTCACCATCATCCCCACCCTGTCCTGTACGGAAACATCCCTCCAGGGCTCGTGGAACCAGTGGGAGAGCACGTCCAGGTAAGGGGAGAGTATGTAGTGCCCCCTTCTGGCGTGCCAGACCATCGGCGGCTCCTCAAGCTGCCTCGCCCCCCTCGACCTTCCCCCCATCGTCAGGACGACGTCCACCCAGAGCCCGTCCTCCGCCTCCAGGCCCGACGCCTTGAGTATCTGCGGAGTCCCCACGCCCCCGGCGGCCAGCACGACCGCGTCCGCATAAACCCTCTCGGCCCCTCCCCTCCCCTCCGCTATCACGCCCCTGGCGCGCCCCCCCTCGACTATGACCCTCCGCACGGGCGACTCGGTCCTCAGGGTGCCTCCCCCCGCCACGACGTCCCCGAGGAAGCGCCGCGAGTCCCACTTCGCCCCGGCGGCGCATCCGAGCTCGCAGAGCCCGCAGGAGACGCACCTCTCCATGTCGACGGCCTTGGGCGTGGGCTCCGGGCCCAGCCCCATCCCCTCCGCGGCCTCGAACATCCTGCGTGTCAGCGGCCGCCACCTCCCCGCCGGCACTGGCCGCGCGCCCAGCGTCTGCTCCAGCTCGCTAAACTCCGGGCTGAGGTCGAGCCCGATCTCCTTCAGGCCCCGCTCGGCCC
This sequence comes from Candidatus Methanomethylicaceae archaeon GD_Cm_T35_P0_bin.15, assembly GCA_038801785.1. Lineage (GTDB taxonomy): Archaea > Thermoproteota > Methanomethylicia > Methanomethylicales > Methanomethylicaceae > JAULTD01. Next base: position 441,100 of record JAULTD010000001.1, on the reverse strand, counting down.
TCACCATGTTCCCGCAGGCGATGGTCGTCGAGCCCCCCGCGGTCACCCCCCTTATGAGCACCAGCTCCCTGCCCGGCCTGAGCGTCCGGAGCGGCGGGAATAAGCGGGAGATCGTCCTCTCGCTCCCTAGGAGCCCCGCGGAGCGGAGCGGGCCGGCCCACGAGAGGCCCCTCCTGAACGGCCTGAACTCCTTCCCCGCCTCGAGGACGGTGACCTGGGCCCCGAGCTTCGCCAGCTCCCTCGCGGCCGTGGCCCCCCCGGCGCCGGACCCGACTACTACCGCCCTCACCGCCCCTCCCCCCCGCCGCCCGATAGCCTCAGCTGCGCCACGCACTTGGGCGCGCCCTCAGTAATCCTCTCCCTGAACTCCATCCCCATCGCGGGGTTGAGCCCCCTCACGACCCCCTCGTCGGCAGCGCTCAGGATCAGGCAGGCCTCCCGAGTGTAATGCTCTGAGAGCGCGCACCGGTCGACGAGGAGGGTCGCCCCCGGCTCCGATTCCGGCTCCGATTCCGTCCCCGCGCCGGGCCCCTCCCGGGCGATGTCGAAGTTTATCCCCAGCACACGGTAGAGGACCTTCGCCGCCCTCACCAGGTCCCCGAAGCCGTCCCCTACCCCGAGCCTCCCCCTGGCCTCCCTCCCCAGCCGTTCCCCCACCGGGAAGAGCGCCTCCCGCCCGGCCCTCACCGCCTCCTCAGCCCCGAGGGCCTCCACCAGTGCCGCGACGCGGGCCCTCTGGTTGGCTGCCATGGCCGCCCTCCTCTCTTCCAGACTCCCCCCGAGGGGGATGTCCGCGACCCTGCGGCCGGGCGCCCGCTCCCTCAGCAGGCCGTCGAGTGCGCCGGTCGTGAGTGCCGCCACCCTGTCCAGCTCCCTGATCAGTATCCGCCGGGGGGTCCAGATCGACAGCAGGCGGAGCTTGACCGTCACTTACCCGCCCCCTCCTTTCCCTGCCCCTTCCTTCCCTCCCTCTCCCCCCTTCCTTTCTTTCTTACTTTCTTTCTTCCTTTCCCCCTCCCCCTCCCCCTCCTTATCCATCCTCCCCACGCGGAGCACGCCCTCCGGCGGGGCGCCCCCGTCGCCGTACATTGCCTCGATCACCCCGGAGAGCCTGGCCGAGACCGCCTCCTTCTTGAGCTTGAGGTTTGGCGTAAGGTCCCCGCCCTCGATCGAGAGGTCGTTCCGCAGCACCGCCCAGGCCTTCACCTGCTCCGGCCGGGAGAGCCGCGAGTTGACCTCGGCCACCGCCCTGTCCATCCCTCCCGCGCCGCCCCCGGCGGCCCCGGGCCCCTTCCTGATCCAGAGCAGGGCCGTGCAGTAGGGCCTGCCCTCGCCCACCACCATCGCCTCCGCCACCCCCTGGATGCCGCGGAGCATCGCCTCCACCTTCGCCGTCTGGACATACTTGCCGTACGACGTCTTGATCAGGTCCTTCTTGCGCCCCTGGATGATCAGGCTGCCCCCGTCGAGGGCGCCAAAGTCGCCCGTCAGGAGCCAGCCGTCCCTGAAGGGCTGCTCCCCGCTCCCGAGCCCGAAGTAGCCGTCCATCACCTGCGGCCCCCTGGCCTCCACCTCCCCGTCCTCCGCCACCCTCACCTCGGTCTCCGGGAGGGGGGTCCCGACGGTCCCTATCCTGTTCGCCCCCAGCCTGTTGATCGTCAGCAGCGGGGCCTCCGTCAGCCCGTAGGCGTTGTGGACCTCGATCCCGAGCCCCCGCAGGTCCCGCAGGAGCCCCTCGCTCGAGGGGGCCGACCCCGCGATGAGCCACGTGCACCTGTCCAGCCCCGCCTTCCTCAGGAGCGCCCTCCTGACCAGCGGCCTCAGCAGGGATCGGACTATGCCCCCCTGCCTGGCCTCCGCGTAGGCCCTTCCCGGCCGGCTGGCGAGCAGCCCCTCCCAGAGTCGCTCGTAGAAGCGCGGCACCGAGAAGAAGATGACTGGCCTGACCTCCGGGAGGGCGCGCTGGAGCTCCCGGAAGTCCTGCAGGAAGTAGATGTCGACTGGCGCGGGCACGTAGTACGGCGAGTACGTCCCCAGTATGCCCTCGACCACGTGGTTCATCGGCAGGAAAGAGAAGTACGTCGCCGGTGAGTTCCTCGCCTTCCACGGCAGGAGCGAGCTGATCGACTCTGCCATCCAGACGAGCTGTTCGTGCCGGAAGACCGCCCCCTTCGGCCTGCCGGTGGTGCCCGACGAGTACCTTATCGTTGCCGCGTCGCCGAGGCTGACCGGTGCGGCGGGGTGCGCCAGCCTCAGATCACCCCCCGTCCCCCTCCCGCGGGCGAGGAACTCCTCCCATGATATGACGGTGGGCGGCAGCCCCTCAGGGAGCGGCCCCGCGCAGAACGAGACCACCGGCATCTCCCCCGTCACCTCCCGCACCCTCCTGAGCAGCTCCGGCGTCCCCACGAAGATGAGCCTTGAGCCGCTCGCCTCCAGCAGCTCACGCACGTCCGCAGGTGGGCTCGTATAGTACGCCGGGACGCTCACCGCGCCCGCCATCCCTATGGCCATCTCGATCGTGAGGTAGCGCGTGCTGTTGTACCCCACCACCGCCACCCTCTCCCCCTGCCTGACGCCCATCGACTCGAGCGCGCGGATCGCGGTAACGATATCTGCCCGGACCTCCGGGGCGGTGCGCGTGGTCACCTTCCCCCCGGCCATGTCGTGGAAGGTCACCGGCCTGCTCCTGCCCCCGAGGCGGAAGAGCGCCTGCTCATGGACCGTCCTCCCCGACCTGTTCAGAAAGCCGTGATAGACCGCATACTCCAGCATCCTCGGGAGTGCCTCCCTCCAGTCGATCGTGTAGGGGCCGATGAGGCGGTCGGTGTTCTCCCTCCCGAACCGCTTCCCCCCGCTAAAGTACGGGGCGAGCCCGGCGAGGGCCCCCGCCGCCCTGCCGTCCCGGACGCGGAGCGCCCCCTCGGCCCTGTAGCGCCCGTACGTCAGGGACGCCGGCAGCGGGAGGAAGACTGGCCTCGGGGGTGTGAAGCCCAGGCGCGACCTCGCCCACCCCCTGACGCTGCCGACGAGCTCACCGACGGTCGGCAGGGACCCGTGGGGCGCCGTCAGGTGGAAGGTGAGCCCCTCCGCCCTAGGGTCGAATGTCAGCCTGGCCACCGCGTCCGCCACATAGTCCACCGGCACCATGTTCACCCTCATCCCCGAGCCGACCGGCAGGACCCTCAGCCTCCCCGTCAGGTAGAGCCTCAGCGGGTAGTAGATGGTGTTGAACGCCCTGACCGCGCCTGTCCGCGAGTCGCCCACCACCATGCCCGGCCTGAAGACCGAGACGGGGATCTCCGCCCCCGCCGCCCGGACGAGCCTCTCCCCCTCATACTTGCTCCTCTCGTAAGAACTGGCGAACCCCCCCTCCTCGGTGAGCGAGCCCTCCGTGATCTCGCCCTCCCTGAGCCCTGCCACGTAGGCCGTGGAGACGTGGCCCAGCCTCGAGAGGCCGTGGTCCCGGTCGGCGGCGCGGGCGAGCTCCAGGATATTCGCGACCCCTGAAACGTTGACCCTCCTGACCTCTTCGAGCGGGGCGTTTAGGCGCAGGTCCGCGGCGGCGTGTATTATCCTGTCCACCCTGCCCATCAGGTCGTCGTATGCGGCGCCCCCGAGCCCCAGGCGGGGCAGGGAGACATCGCCGCAGATGACCTCCACCCTGCCGCCTATGGCGCGTTCGAGGTCGGGCCACTCCCACCATGCCCGGGAGAGCCTCCGCACAGCCTCCTCCCGGCTGCCCGCGCGGACAAGGGCGATGACCGGCAGGTCCGGCGCCGGGGGCCGGTAGGGGCCCAGGAGACGCCTTGCGACGTGGGTGCCGATAAACCCCGTCGCGCCCGTGAGGAGCACCGCCCCGCTCCCCTCTGCCCCCCCTGCCCCCTCTGCCGCCGTGCGAGACGCCGCGCCAGGCCCGCCCGCAGCAGCTGGAGCCGCTGAGACCATCAATTCGCCACCAGCCTGTGGGACTCTGCGAACGCCCTCAGCAGCTCGCGGTTGCGCCCCTCCCTCGCGACGTGATCCTCATATCCTCTCCGCAGGGCCCCCCTAACGCTTCTCCGGTCCGAAATGAGGCGGTCGACCCTCCCGCTCAGCTTGTCATAGACCGCCGGGTCGCAGTGCCCGCCGAAGTAGTCGTCCCTTATCCCCAGGTCGCCGTAGAGATCCCAGATCCTCAGGTCGTGGCCTATCGCCGTCTGCGGGACCTGCGCTGCGAGGGAGAGCACCCCGGCATGGTACCTCGACGTTATGAGGAGTTCCAAGCCCCTCAGGAGCGCGGTCATCTTCGACGCGTCGTACTCGCCGGCCGAGAAGATCCTGCTCCTTCCCGCACTCCTCATCCGCCGCTGTACCTTCAGCGCGAAGGGCCCGTCTAGCTCTTCCATGCAGATGAGTGCGATATACTTGCCGTAACGCTCCACCAGCCGGTCCGCCTCCCTGGCGAGGCCTGCCGCGAGGGCGTCGCTCGAGAGGCAGCCCTCCCTCGAGCAGCCGTAGTAGTAGGGCCACCTGTAGCAGTATGCCCTGGGCCCCCAGGGGCGTATGGTCACCGGCCAGCGGAAGACGTCCTCGACCGCGATCCCTGCCACCCCCGGCGCCTCAGGCCACGCCCGCCTGAGGAAGCCGCTGTCCCCCGCCTCGGGCGAGAATGCAAAGGCATTGTCGGCCGTCACCTCCATGGGCGCCGTCACGCCCCACGATACAAGCCGGTCGGCAGCCGCCCGCGTCCTGGTTATTATGAGGTCCGTCCTGCTCCCCTCCCTGCGGACGAGGCGCCTGTTGAACCCGGAGACCTCCCCTGCGTCGACAGCGTACGCCAGGCACGGCCTGCCGAAGGAGTGGGCGCAGTGCGTGGCAAGGAGGTAAGCCCAGAGGAGGGGCGACCCCCACGTGTCCATGTAGCAGCTCCCCTCGATCAGCATTATCAGGTCGTGGTGCTTCACGAGCATCCTCACCGCCAGCGGGTATACCGCCGGGATCGGCACGATGCGGAGGTAACCCTCCTCCCGGACATAGCGCCGGAGGTTCCTCTCGTTCAGGGTGGGCACCGTGATCAGCGCCTCCGGCCCGAAGACCGCGCGGACGTCGTCTATGACCCTGAGGAGCCTCGCCTCGGATCCGGTGTTGTTCGCCCCGTTGTACCCGACAAGGAGTATCCTCGGCCATCCCTTCTGTGCCGGGTCCGACCGCGAAGGCCGCCCCTGCAGCGCCGGCTGCCCCTGCTGCTGCAGCCGCGGAAGGCGGTTCCACTGACCTGCGCCGCTCCTGGCGCCCCGCCCCCCGGCACAACTTTCCGTGACAGCCATCCCCTCGCGTGCAATTGATTCCCTGTGATTTCCGTCCCCTCCCTGTAATAAATCCTTGCATGAGCAATGGTCCGCCAGCTGCAAACGGTTCAGGCCGGGAGGCAGCAGGATGAACGGCACAGAATCTTTCGGTGCTGGCACAAGGTTTAAGAATTCTGCCTTCAAGACATTAACGGGGAAATGCCCTTGAGTAGTGGAGTACATGCCGCATTAAAGCACGCGAAGAGGGACATCCGCTACCCCGTGACCAAGGATCAGTTCATGAAGGCGTGCAACAACCTCTCGGACGTGCCTCCGGCCGACAAGGAATGGCTCGACAAGAACCTGCCGGACAGGACCTACAACAACCCCAACGAGGTCTTCAGCGCCCTCCTGGACAAGGCATGAACCCGTCCCGCTCAGACGGGAAGCGGCTGCCGAGGGATTCTGCCGAACGCAACACCCCTTCTTTTTTCTACCAACGACCTCCGAGGCCGGAGATCCGGATCCGCCTCCGCCTAAAGCGCCTTGGCGCCGGGGAAGGGATTCGAACCCTTGCTCCCCCGAAGGGGAACCGGCTTGCCTGTCCCTCAGTAAGATCTCGAGGCCGGCGCCATAACCACTCAGCCACCCCGGCTTTCCCACATACTAGCTCACAGGGCTTTTAATATCGATTTCCCTCCCTTCCCCGCGGCGGCCTTCCATCCCCTGCGCATGCAGGGAGGTGGCAAGCTTTATCAGACCGCCTGCGGGCTGAGTTATTTGGGCAGCCTCTTCTGAGGCTTCTTGGTGGCGGTCCATGGGCTACGAGTACCTAGACCACAAGTCGGACGTCTACGTCCACGCCTGGGGTGACTCACTCGGCGAGGCGTTCGCCAGCGCGGCGGTGGCCACCTACGAGGTGATGATCGACACCTCCGCGGTCCCCGAGAGGTCCGCGATCGATGTGGCGATCGACGCCGACGACCTCGAGCAGCTCCTATACAAGTGGATCGACCACATGCTCTACGTCTTCGACGCCAGCAGCTTCGCCCTCCGCCGGGCCGCCGTGGAGGTAAAGGCCCGGGAAGGCAGCGCCCCCTCCCTGACCGCCAAGCTCTACGGCGACGAGTACGACCCCCGGGCCCACGGCCAGCGCACCGGGGTGAAGGCGATGACGTACTCGCTGATGAAGATGGAGAGGAGCGGCAGCCGGTGGGACCTCTTCTTCGTCCTCGACATCTGATCCCGCCTGATCCCCGCTTATCCTGTCTGATCCCGATATGCGCCCCGACGCAGGCGCCCTGCCGGTCGGCTCGGCAGATCGCGAAGCATGCTTAATAGGGAGTCCAAATCCAAGATCGGTTGGGGCTGTTGGTTGCCAGGCCGATCAACCCCCGCAAGGTGATTCTCATGGGCTACAGTTCCAAGGTTCCAGTCAGGAAGATTACGGACGACATGTGGGAGATCCCGCAGGACTACAAGCCGGGGATGAGGGTCCCCGGCAGGGTCTATGCCGACGACTCCCTGATGGAGAAGATGGGCGAGGACCTAACCCTCCTCCAGTGCACCAACGTCGCCCAGCTCCCCGGGATCCAGAAGTACTCGATAGTCATGCCCGACGGGCACCAGGGCTACGGCTTCCCGATAGGCGGGGTCGCCGCCTTCGACAGCGAGGAGGGGGTAATTTCGCCCGGGGGCGTGGGTTACGACATCAACTGCCTCCCCGCGGGCTCGAGGGTCCTGACCCCGGACGGATACCGGGTACCAATAGAGGAAGCGCTCTCGCACGGCCGCGTCACCTGCATGGAGTCTGCCCGCGGCACGCCTGCAAAGGTCGTGCTCGGCCTGAAAAAGTCCGACAGGTCCCTGTACAGGATCACCACGAGATCTGGGCTGGCGATCAGGGCAACAGGGGACCATCCAATACTGACAAAGCAGGGGATGGTCAGGGCGGAATCGCTGGCCAAAGGCGTGCAGGTGGCCACGCACCCGTTCCAGGGGGCAGATTATGAGGCCCCTCCCCCCATGGACATCCTTGACCAGGGCTCATTCTCGCCTGATATCGGAAAGGAACTGTCCCTGAGGAAGCTCCTGCCGCTGCGCGCCGACAGCAAGGCGCTGCCGGCCCTGCTCCGCCTCCTGGGCTACTTCATGGGGGACGGCACCTTCGATGGCGAGAAGACCATATTCTACGGCCGCAGGGAAGGGCTCGAGCTCCTCAGGGCGGATATCGAGTACCTCGGCTTCAAGCCATCCCCGGTCTACACTGCGGAGGTGTGCACGTTCATCGGCCACCAAATACTTACCGGCGCGAAGGACGCCGTCCACGTCAGCTCAGGGAGCTTCAGGGCCCTGCTCGAAGGGCTCGGCGCCCCCTCCAGCAGTGAGACCGCCGCGCTGTTTTCCGTGCCCGGGTGGATCATGAGGATGCCCCGGTACCTGCAGAGGTGCCTCCTCTCCGGGTATTTCGGGGCGAGCATGGACGAGCCGCAGACGGTCAAGGGCTACAACTTCGAGCCTCCAGTCGTCTCGTGCACGACGTTAGAGCCGGCGGTAGACTGCGGCATCGACTTCCTCAGCCGGATCGGCTCGATGCTCGGCGGCTTCGGGGTCGAGGTCTGCGGCATCCTCCGGAAGGACTTTGGGGACAGGACGCTCCTAATGCTTCAGCTCTCCGAGAAGCCGCCGTCGCTGATCAACCTATGGTCCAAAGTCGGCTACTCGTACTCCCCCGAGAAGCAGAGGCTGGCCCTGGCGGCCGTCAGCTGGCTCGGCTGGAAGTGCTCCGTAGTCTCGAGGGCGCCCGCCGCCGCTGCCGCACAGGTCTGCTGCGCCGGCGGCTCTTCGGTACAGGCGGCTGAAGAGCCCGGATGCGGGCGGGTCAACCGCAGGTCCATCGAGAGGGGCCCCTGCGGGGGGCTCCCGACCTCCCCGCGGCTGCCGATAGGCTTCCCCCGCTTCGAGAGATGGGCCGAATCATCGCTCGAGGAGGACATAGTCTGGGACGAGGTCGAGTCCGTCGAGGCGATCCCCGGCGAGTGCGAGGTGTTCGATATCACCGTCGACAGCCCCTCCCATAACTTCGTCGCCGAAGGGTTCGTCGTCTCGAACTGCGGCGTCAGGCTCGTCCTCACCAACCTTAACGTCAAGGACGTCAGGCCCGCCCTCGGCCAGCTCGTCGACAACATGTTCAACCTGGTGCCTTCCGGCCTCGGCAGCAAGGGCGGGATAAGGCTCAACCCCGCCCAGCTCGACGAGGTCTTGGACATGGGCGTGCACTGGGCGATCGAGAAGGGTTACGGCTGGGAGGAGGACGCCCGCAGGTGCGAGGAGGGCGGCCAGATGAGGAACGCCGACCACACCAAGGTCTCGATCCAGGCCAAGGGGCGCGGAGGCAGCCAGCTCGGGACCCTCGGCAGCGGGAACCACTTCCTCGAGGTCCAGGTGGTCGAGAAGATCTACGACCCGAGGACGGCGAAGGCGTTCGGTGTCACCGAGGAGCAGCAGGTCGTGGTCATGATCCACACCGGGAGCCGGGGGATGGGCCACCAGGTCTGCAGCGACTACCTCCACACGATGGAGCGGATAATCCCGAAATACGGCCTCAAGGTTCCTGACAGGGAGCTCGTCTACGCCCCCGCCTCGAGCCCCGAGGCGGCCGAGTACTTTGCCGCGATGAGCGCGGCCTGCAACTACGCCTGGGCGAACCGTCAGTGCATCATGCACTGGACGCGGGAGGCCTTCCAGAGGACCTTCAGGACCGACCCCGAGAAACTGGGTATGCGCCTGGTCTACGACGTCGCCCACAACCTCGCCAAGAGGGAGGAGCACACCGTCGACGGGAAGCGCAGGACGCTCTACGTCCACAGGAAGGGCGCCACGAGGGCGTTCCCGCCGGGCAGGCCGGAGGTCACCGAGGAGTACCGGGAGGTGGGGCAGCCCGTGATAATACCCGGGAGCATGGGGACTGCGTCGTACCTCCTCGTCGGGGGCCCGAACTCGCTGGAGCTCAGCTGGGGGTCCACCGCCCACGGGGCAGGCAGGTTCCTCAGCAGGGAGGCCGCCAAGAGGAAGTACTGGGGCGACGCGGTCAGGAAGGAGCTCGAGAGCAAGGGCGTCCGCCTGAGGGCGGCCGACATGAGGGTCATAGCCGAGGAGGCGCCGGGCGCCTACAAGGACGTGAACAGGGTGGTGGACGTCTCGAACCGCCTGGGCATAGCCACGCTCGTGGCGAGGCTTGCCCCCATAGGCGTCACCAAGGGATAAGGTAACCGCGGAGATGGGATGGCGGTGCCAAGACCTGTAACTGCAAGAGCGGGGCGCTTCATCGCGATCCTCGAGGAGACCTTCCTCCAGGCTGGCGCGGAGATCTCCTCGAACGTCTACGTCACCCTCCACGGCAACAAGTTCTACGTCTTCGACGCCGGGGGGCACCCCGACCTGCTCCCTGCCCTGGAGGGGATAGGCGTCATGGCCGGCGATATAGGCGGCGTCTTCCTGACCCACGGCCATTACGACCACGTGACGGGGCTCCCGTCCATCTGCGCCGCCTCCCCGGTCCCGGTATTCATAAACGCCAAGGACATCCCCCTCCTCCGGAAGACCGTGGAGCCCGCCCTGCTCAGCGACCTGGACGGGGGCAGGGCCGCGCTGGAGCAGCTTGGGCTCAGGACTGTGGAGACCCCTGGCCACACCCCCGGGAGCACCTGCTTCTTCTCCGAGGGCGACGGGACGCTCATCAGCGGGGACACCGTCTTCCCCGGCGGCTACTTCGGGAGGACCGACCTGGAGGGGGGCGACGACGGCGATATGGTCGAGAGCCTCCGTACCCTCTCGAAGCTGAAGGTAAACCTCCTCCTCGCGGGCCACGGCGAGCCCGTGCCGGACGGCTCGCGGTCGATCTCCGCCGCGCTGGCTAACGCCCTCTACTTCAGGGGCTAGCCCTCCCGGCTGCGCGGGCAGCCGAACCGCGTCACGAGACGGCATGCAAGAGCATCGCCATCAGCAGGGAGAGGAGGGGGGTGGCGATCCAGAGGGCCACGAGCTTGACTGCCGTGTCCCTGCTCAGCGCGCTGACGCCCTTCTCTGCGCCCCCGCCGCTGACCCCCCCGATTATGGCGTGGCTTATCGACGTCGGTATCCCCTGCTGGGTGAAGAGGTGGACCGTGAAGGCGCCGCTGACCTGGGCGGCGAAGGCCGTCTGGGGGCCGAGGTTCGCCAGCCTCTCCCCGATCGTCCTGGAGACCGCCTCCCCCGCCAGCAGGCCCCCGAGGCTCGTGGCCGCCACCGCCAGCACGAAGGCCGCCTCCCACCCGAGGTCGCCCTCGACGACGCCCATTATCAGTCCCAGCGTGTTGGCCCCGAACGAATACGACGTGTAAAAGCTCGCGGCGATTGTTATCGCGCCGTAGACTACGACCGCCCCTCCGACGCTCCCTATCGAGCGGTGCCTGAGGACCCTGGAGACGATGAACGAGAACGCCGCCGCCGCGAAGGGCGTCAGGGCCCACGAGAGGACGACCAAGGAGACATTCCCCGCGGCCACCGGTATCCCCTGGAATATCCCCGAGCCTATGGCTGCACCGAAGACCGCCTGCGTTATCGGCAGGGGGAGCTTCATCGCCGTCGCGACGATGACCATGGCAATAGTGACCGTCAGCACGATCTCCACCGACCTCGTCCCGAGCGCGCCCTCGAGGGCCCGCCCCTGTATTGCCCCTGAGAGCTTCCCGCCCTCCAGGAGGGCGCCGAGCGTGAGCCCCAGTATGAAGATCAGGATCCCGTGCCGGTAGGAGAGTATCCTCGAGCCTGCGACCGTCCCGGCCGAGTTTCCTGCGTTGTTGGCCCCGGTGATCAGCAGGAGGGCCGCGGTGAGGGCGACTACTGCTATGGCTACGGCCAGAGGCGGACCCCCCTCATGCCCCCGACTTTATGATCATCGCGGTCACCACGTCAGAGGCCGCCTCGGCCTTGTCCGCCACCTCGTCTAGCTGGAAGATAAAGTCCCGCAGCTGCAGGAAAGAGAGCGGCGCCAACTCCCTGTTCTCCCGCTCGGAGAGGTGTATGATGAGGAACATCTTGAGCTCGTCCAGCTCCTCTTCCCTCTTCTCGACCTCCTGGGCGCACGCCAGCGCCGCCTTGGTGTTTTTGTCCATGAGCACGATGGACCTCTCGAGGAGCTTAACAAGCTCGACAGTTCCGGCCACCATCTTCCTCAACTCGGGCCTCCCGAAGAGGACGTTCATCTCGTCCCTGCTGAGGTGCCTCGTGGCTATCACCCTCGAAGCATCCTTCGCCTTGTCGGCGATGTCGTCTATCGCCTCCATCAGCTTCAGAAAGTCCTCCTTGAGGCCGACGAAGAGGACGCCGCTGTAGAGGCCGATGTCGATCTCCCTCTTCACGTTGTCGGCATGCCTCTCGATCCCCGCGATCCTCTCGGCTATCACGCCGATCGTCTCCCAGTCGTACGCCTCGCAGGCGTCCAGCAGGTCCACGAGTAGCCCGACGGAGTCCAGAACCAGCTGCATGTGGGACCTGAGCTTCTGCTCCACCCCCCTAAGTGGGAACGATGTTATCTTCTTCCACACAGCCGCCCGCCCCCGTTCTATGATCCCTCCACCGCCCCTCCCGTACCCTTCCTTCTCCTTCTTCCTTCCTCCTTCCCCTCTCTTCCCCTCCTTCCATCCCCCGCCCTTCAGGCGCCGCCGGTCTGGAGGACTGCCCCGGGCTCGCCCTCTGCGTAGGCGATCTCCTTTATGTGAAGTATCCCCCTGATCAGCCCCTCGTTCTCCCTGCTTATCTCCAGGGTCCGGGCATCGCCCCTGATCAGCGCCTTCGGGACCTCCGCGGAGAGCGCCATCTTCGCCTCGACCTTCCTCGTCCTTAGGTCTGAGATCACCCTCACGAGCGCCTCGCCCCTCGATCCGTCCACCTCCGGGATCTCGCCAGCCTCCGGCCACCGTGCGGCGTGGATCGAGACCGGCCCCTCGACCGCCCTGAAGAGCTGCTGGTAGATCTCCTCTGTTATATGGGGGCAGATCGGTGCCAGGAGCCTCAGTGAGGTCCATATGACTTGGTAGAGGACGCCCTTCGCCACCCTCTCCTCCACCGGCGACGCGGGCGCGTAGAGCCTGGGCTTGGCCGCCTCTATGTACTGGTCGCAAAAGTCGTGCCAGTAGAACCTCTGGAGGGCGTCGATCGCTAGGTGGAACTGGTACGTCTCCATCCCCTCGGTCACCTTCGCCACCGTCTCCCTCAGCCTCGAGAGGATCCACCTGTCGATGTCCCCCAGCTCCCCCTCCCTGTAGCCCTCCCTCGCCAGGAAGACCTCCGTGAACCTGACCGACGACCAGACCTTCTGCAGGAACGACTTTCCGAACTTCACGGGCTCCCACTTGAACGGGAAGTCTGACCCGAGCGTGAGGGAGAGGACCGCCTGCCTTATCGCGTCCGCGCCGTAGGTGCCGATCCCCTGCACCGGGTCGATGACGTTGCCCTTCGATTTGGACATCCGCGATCCGTCGGGCCCCAGTATGTGGCCGTTGATCAGTGCCTCCCTGAAGGGTCCCTTCCCGGTCAGGACCTTGCACCTCAGCGTAGTGTAGTAGAGCCACGTCCTTATGATGTCGTGTCCCTGCTGCCTGACGTCTACCGGGTACGTCCTCTCGAACCTGCCTCTGTCCGCGAAGAAGCCCGAGACGATCAGGGGGGTTATGCTCGAGTCGACCCAGCAGTCGCAGACGTCAGTAGTACCCGCTATCTCCGTCCCCCCGCACTTCGGGCACCTGCTGACCGGCGGCGGCGTCACCGCCGTATCGACGGGCAGCCCATCCTCCTCCGGCGGGATGATCTCGTTGCAGCTCCTGCAGTACCAGAAGGGGATCGGCGTCCCGAATACCCTCTGCCTAGAGATGAGCCAGTCCCACTCTATACTGTTGATCCAGTCCACGAGCCTCTGCTGCATGAACCTGGGGATCCACCTCATCGACTCAGCCTCCGCCAGGAGCTCCTCCTTGAACTCCTTGGACCTGATGAACCACTGGTCCTTCACCAGGAACTCGATGGGCGTCATGCAGTCCGCCCTCTCGGTGTGCATCAGGACATTATGGTCGATCTCCTCAGCCTTGGACATGCACCCCTCTGCTTGCAAGTCCCTGACGATCTCCTCGCGGGCCTCACGCGCCTTCATGCCCGTGTACCTGCCGGCGTTGGCCATCCGTCCGTACTCGTCGATCCCCCTGACTATCGGCAGCTTGTAGGTCTGCTGCCACTTTATGTCCTGCTCGTCGCCGTATGTGCAGATCATGACTATGCCGGTGCCGAAGCCGGGGTCGACCGCCTCGTCGGCTATGACCTTCACCGTGGTGTTGAAGATGGGGACCCTGAACTCCTGCCCTATGAGGCACGAGTACCTCTCGTCGCCGGGGTTGACCGCGAGGGCCTGGCAGGCGTTGAGGAGCTCGGGCCTGGTCGTCGCGACCTCGATCTCCTCCGCCCCCCCTCCCCTGAACTTGACATAGTAGAGCCTCCCCTTCTTCTGGACGTACCCCAGTTCGGCCTGGGCCAGGGCCGTGCCGCACTTGCTGCACCACTGGACAGGGAACTCCCTCCTGTAGATCAGCCCCTTCCTGTGCATCATCAGGAGCGACTTTTGGACAGCCTTCCAGTACTCCCTGTCCATGGTTCTGTACTCGAACTGCTCCCAGTCGGGCCGGTAGCCGAGCTTCGTCATCGTCGCCTTCATACTCTTTATCATCTGCTCGGTCCATTCCTTGCACTTCGCCCTGAAGAGGTCCCTGTTGTCGCGGGGGACCTTCCACTTGTACTGGACCTTCAGCTCAGTCGGCAGCCCCTGGCAGTCCCAGCCCTGGGGGAGGAGGACATCAAAGCCGCGCATCCTCTTGTACCTTGCCAGGGTGTCGTTCAGGATGTTCCAGTATGCGTGCCCCATGTGGAGCTCGCCCGAGGTGAAGGGAGGGGGCGTATCGATGACGAACGGAGGCCTGCCGTCCTGCTTGAACCTGTAGACGTCATAAAACTCGCTCTCGAGCCACCTCCCCTGCCACTTCGTCTCGACGGATAGTGGCGAGTAAGTCTTCTCAAGCTTCCTTGAATCATCCGCGCCCGGCACTGCAATCCCCTCGGTTATCCAGTCTCGTCGGTTCTGTGTAGTCCTTGGTTGATAAGCTTTTATCCCCCTCCCGGTGCCGGCTTCAGCAGTGCTACTGGAGATAGCTGCATCAGAGAGGAATGGGAACTGGGAACTGGGAACTGGGAAATGGGAGTGGGGGCGAATATCCCGCTAGCTGTGCATCGTGATAGTCTGGGTCTGCTTCTGCCGGTTCTCTACACCTTCTCCGATGGCGGCAGGCGGTGCGGCCACTGCTTCTTCCCCTTCCCCGCCTCCCTCTCCTTCAGGACCCGGAGGGCCGCGAGGGCGAACTCCGCCTCCATCTTGTCGATCTGGTCGTCGAGGGACTTTACGCCCCCGGCGCCGTACTCCTTCATCACGTCCTCTATGGGCTTACCGTGTCTCTCCTCGATCTCCCTGATCTTCGACTCGAACGATTCCCTGGTGAGCCCCCTCCCCTCCTCCGTGCAGGGGGGGCCCTCGATCCCGTACTCCCTGCACAGCTCCGCGAGCTCCATGCAGGTCTCGGGATCCCTCTCAGCCGGGCACCTGTCCTCGCAGTGCGCCTTGGCGTACTCCAGTATCTTGGAAAAAATCTTATCGTCATTCGACAAGGTTTTGGCCTCCGAGCGTGTTCTTTCTGCATTGCTTTTGGCTACGAGAACTCGGCAAATTCATCATAGGCCGAGACCCTTATGTCTCTACCCAGAGATAAACTTATAGTCTTATACCTTTCCCTTATCTGCCGAGGTGAAGACGATGGGAGGCCGCCAGAAGACTACTCTGCTGAGCACCATCTCCAGGGAGGACAAGAAGAAGCAGCAGCAACAGCAGCAACAGCAGCAGCAACAGTAATGGCAATAGCAGTGGGGCAACGCAACAACTCGGCAACATGCATAACATAAACAGCATAATATAGCACAGCAACCAACCAAAGCAACCCAACTCAACGTAGCAGCGATAATGGCGCCTGCCGCGCGATTGCGGAACACCCGGGATGTAGGAGTTTTAATTTTTATGACGCCTAAGCTCGTGCCCAAGAGGGGCGCCCCCCTCACGATCTTTGTCCCGGTCTCGATGCTCTCCGATGTCCGGTCGGGCACGGAGAAGACGATCAGGATCGGACAGGTAGCCAGGGCTGCCGCCATATTCCGGGTCGGCAGGATAGTCGTCTACAGGGACCGTCCCTCGGCGGGAATGGACGACCTCCGCCTGATGAGGGACGTCCTCTCCTACATCGAGACCCCCCAGTACCTCCGGAGGAGGCTCTTCCCTATCTCCGAGAACCTGAAGTATGCGGGCATCCTCCCCCCGCTGAGGACCCCGCACCACCCCCTGGCCCTCGGCTCATCCGCGCTGCCCTACAGGGAGGGGGTCACGCTCAAGTCTGGCCCCGGCGGGTCCCTGGTCGACGTGGGCCTCAGCCAGCCGGTCACCACCCCCTCCCCCCTCCCCCCTAGCAGGCGCGTCACCCTAAGGCTGGAAGACGGGGTGTGGCAGCCGATCTCAAGGGACGAGGTTCCGTACTACTGGGGGTATGACGTCCAGGTCGAGCTGAAGGGGCTCTCGAGCGCCCTCTCGCGCCTTGGTGACGGCGACTTTGTCATAGCCACCTCCAGGCTCGGCACCCCGCTCAGCGAACCCGGCACGATCTGCAGGCTGAGGGAAGGCCTCAGGCGGAGCACGGCCGTGCTCTTCGGCTCGCCCTCCGAGGGACTGCACGATATTCTCAGGAGGGAAGGCTCCTCCATCGAGGACGCCGCCGACCTGACGGTGAACACCGTGCCCTATCAGGGGACAGCAACCGTGAGGACCGAAGAGGCGGTCATGATCTCGCTCGCGGCCCTCGCGTTCGTCGAGTGCCTCTGATGATCGCCCGCCGCTGCCAGCCCTCCGGCGCACGGCGATGCCGTCCCGCACACCGTGGAGACGATCCCTCCGAGCCATGAGGCAAAGAGATAGACATATATTTGAGAAATGAGCCTATCCATAAGGCTCAATCTAATACTGATACGGAGGATTACCGATGGGTCATAAGAGCAAGAGCGCCCCGCGCAGAGGCTCGCTGATGTACTATCCCAGAGTACGGGCCCGTAGGATCTCGGGCAGGATCAGGACCTGGCCGACGATCAGTGGCGCTCCGAAGCTTCTAGGTTTTGCCGGTTATAAGGTTGGCACCACTCACCTGATCAGGATCGACAACAGGCAGAAGAGCCCGCTCTTCGGGAGGGAGGTGATCAGGGAGATCACCGTCCTTGAGGTCCCGCCCCTCTTCGTCTACGGCTACAGGGCCTATGTAAAGTCGCCCAAGGGGCTCCGGACCCTGGGTCAGGTTCTGACCAAGTCGCTGCCAAAGTTCTCAGAGAGGGCGGTCGTGGCCCCCAAGGACTATGATCCCGCCCCTGTAGCCGCCTCGATAGAGGCCAACCTCGCGAACATCGCCGAGTTCAGGGTTCTTGCCCTCACCCAGCCTGTTAAGGCAGGGCTGGGCAAGAAGACGCCCGAGCCCCTCGAGATCAAGATCGGCGGCGGGGAGAGCAACGGCGCCGTCCTGGAGTACGCCAAGGCCCTCCTGGGAAAGGAAGTGAAGGCCAAGGACCTCTTCACCGAGGGGCAGCTGGTCGACACGATCGCAGTCACAAAGGGCAAGGGGTTCCAGGGCGCCGTC
This sequence comes from Candidatus Methanomethylicaceae archaeon GD_Cm_T35_P0_bin.15, assembly GCA_038801785.1. Taxonomy (GTDB): domain Archaea; phylum Thermoproteota; class Methanomethylicia; order Methanomethylicales; family Methanomethylicaceae; genus JAULTD01. Next base: position 424,032 of record JAULTD010000001.1, on the reverse strand, counting down.
AAGAGGTTCGGCGTCAAGGTTATGCCCAACTGGCACAAGCACCGGAAGGGCCACCGGGTCGTCGGTGCCATCAGTCCGTCCAAGCCCACCGGCATGTTCACCGTCCCGATGCCCGGCAAGATGGGCTTCCACCAGAGGACGGACTACAACAAGCTCATCCTCAAGATAGGAGAGAACCCCGCCGAGATCAACGTCAGCGGTGGCTTTCTCCACTACGGTCAGGTCAGAGGGGACTATATGCTCGTGGAGGGGACCGTCCCGGGACCGACCAAGAGGCTAGTCAGGATCAGGTTCCCGACGAGGCCCAGGAGCATCAAGGTGGAGCCTCCGAAGATAGTGACTATAAACCTCGCGTCGAAGCAGGGGGCATGATAGGTGTCAGAGCAGGCAGCAGAGACAAGTAAAGTCGCGGTTTATACGCCAGACGGGGGCACTAAAGGCACCGTCCCGCTCCCCAAGGTATTCTCGACCGAAGTGAGACACGACCTCATACGGAGGGCCGTCCTCTCACTCCTCTCCGCCAGGTTCCAGCCGAAGGGGAGGGATCCGATGGCCGGCAAGCGGACCAGCGCTGAGAGCATGGGCGTGGGGCTCGACCTGGCCAGGGTGCCCAGGGTCAAGGGGAGCCACAACCCCGCATCCGGTTCGGGCGCGTTCGTCCCGAACGTGGTCGGCGGCAGGATGGCTTTCCCGCCGCGGCCCGATGAGATACTCCACGAGCGGATCAACGACAAGGAGCGGAGGCTCGCCCTGAGGTCTGCCATAGCCGCCACCTCCGTCAGGGAGATGGTCGCCGGCAGGGGCCACCTCCTCGGGGCCGGGACCCCCCTCCCGATAGTCGTCTCAGACGAGGTCAAGACCATCGCCAAGGCCTCCGAGTTCAGGGAGTTCCTGAAGAAGATGGACCTCTGGGAGGAGGCCGAGAGGGCAAAGGCCAGCATAAGAGAGAGGGCGGGCAGGGGAAAGTGCCGCGGCAGGCGCTGGACTAAGCCCAAGTCTATCCTCCTGGTCACCGACGAGCTGAGATCGCCGCTGCGCACGGCATCCAGGAACTTTACTGGCGTGGACTACGTCGAGGTCGGCTCCCTCAACACCGAGAGGCTCGCACCCGGAGGTAACCCCGGCAGGCTCACGGTTTGGACCGAGTCCGCCTTCAAGAAGCTGGACGAGCTGTATGCATGATATGATATGGTAATGTACTGTGGTATGAGGTGTGATCATGGAACCCAACGAAGTGATCATCCGGCCGGTATCCTCGGAGTCCGCCCTCGAACGGGTCGAGAAGGCCAACAAGCTCACCTTCATAGTGAGCACCGCTGCGAACAAGACCGAGGTCAAGAAGGCAGTGGAGGCTCTCTACGCCGTCAAGGTCAAGTCTGTGAACACGCTGATCACGGCGTCCGGCGACAAGCGCGCGGTAGTGGTCCTGGAGAAGGAGTACAGCGCTGCCGACCTGGCGACGAAGATCGGCCTGTTCTGATGACGCTGACGCAATGCTGATGCCAATATCACTGATATGAAACAACCAAGGTGTTGCAGATGGGAAAGAGACAGGTTCTTCAGAGGAGGGGCAGGGGCGGCGCGGTCTTCATCGCGCCGTCTTGGAGGAGGGTGGGGGCGGTCAGGTATGCTCCTGTGACCCCCGAGGAGGCTGCCTCATTCGTAGAGTATGAGGTTAAGGATATCGTCCACGATAGCGGAAGGAACGCGCCGGTAGCCATCGCGAAGAGCAGGACCGGCGCCACAGCACTCATGATCGCGCCCGAAGGGCTGTTCGTGAAGCAGAAGCTCCGCTTCGGGTTCAGCGCGCCCGCCAGCGTCGGGAACGTCCTGCCGCTGAAGAGCATACCCGAGGGCACCCTGATCTGCAACATCGAGGGCAGGGTCGGCGACGGCGGCAGATTCGTCAGATCCGCCGGCGGCTACGCCACACTGGTCGCCCATTCGCCCGACAAGGTCTTCGTCCAGTTCCCGTCGGGGCTGGTGAAGGAGTTCAGTGATATGTGCAGGGCAACGGTCGGCATAGTCGCCTCGGGCGGTGTGGTCGAGAAGCCCATGCTCAAGGCAGGGGTCAACTACCACAAGTACCGGGCGAGGTCCGTCAAGTACCCGAGGGTCAGGGGCAAGGCGATGAGCCCGTATGCCCACCCGCACGGTGGCGGCGCCCACCCGAAGGGAGGCCGGCCAGTAGGGAGGAACGCTCCGCCGGGGCAGAAAGTCGGCATAATCGCCTCGAAGAGGACAGGAAGGAAGAAGAAGTGATCAAAAAGGCTTTTTACACACCCCTGAGTTCTTTATGGAGGAAGAGAGATGTCTAGGGAGTTCACATACCGTGGTTATACGACGAATCAACTGATAGGCATGCCGATGGACGAGTTCATCAGGCTGCTTCCAAGCAGACAGAGGAGGTCGCTGCTGCGGGGCCTGACCCCCGAACAGAGGTCGCTCTTCGAGAGGATCCGGAAGGCCAAGAACGCCCTCGCAAAGGGCAAGAAGCTCGTCATACGGACGCACTGCAGAGACATGGTGATCCTCCCCGAGATGATCGGGCTGACCATCTCCATCCATAACGGCAAGGAGTTCGTGCCAATCGAGATCCTCCCGGAGATGATAGGGAAATACCTCGGCGAGTACGCCATAACCTGTGGCAAGGTCCAGCACGGCGCTCCCGGACTGAAGGCTACCAGAAGTTCGATGTTCGTGCCGCTCAAGTGACCACTATCCCCTCTTTTCCTGCCCCCTGCTCCATCTATCCTCCGTCCTACTCTACTCCAGATCACGTCTATGTCCCCCCTCTTGGTCGTTCCACTCTCTTCCCTCCCCTCCCCTCCTCTTCCCTTCTCTTCTTCCCTCCCCTTCCCACTGTCATTGCCTCCGTCTTCACCCCTCCCCCCAGAACCTTCATTCCCCCTCTCAGCCGTCCGGGGCTATCGCCGCGCGGCCGACGGCATCGCACTGCTCCGGCATGAGTCACGGTCCAAAAGGGAAAAAGGAGCCGAATCCCCTCTTCCTCCGACGCAAAAAACTTTTTATAGTGCCCCCTTGTTCTTATGTTGCAATCCAAGTCACATAAGGTGTCGCTAATGCCCGAGTGGGGATATTCGATGGAAGGAATCGACTCCGATAGGATGGCAAAGGCTAGCGGGCGCGATCTCAGGATCTCGCCGAAGGAGTCCCGCGAGATCTGTGCCACGATACGCCACATGAAACTGGATGATGCCATGACCTATCTGGAGCGGGTCAGCCAGAAGAAGGAGGGCGTGCCGTACAGGAAGTTCAAGAGGAACATTCCCCACCACCCGGAGATAGCTGCGAGATGGGGCTTCCCGGCGGGTAGGTATCCCGTTAAGGCCTCGACGGAGATCCTTAACGTCCTGAAGAACGCAAAGGCCAACGCGGAGAACAAGGGCCTCGACTCTGAGCGCCTTGAGATCCGCCACGCCTGCGCACAGGCAGCGATGCGCCTGAGGAACTTCATACCGAGGGCATTCGGCAGGTCGAGCCCGTATTACCATCCTCTGACCCACATCGAGATTGTCGTCGAGGAGGTCTCCGCTTGAGTGTTTTGAAATTTTTCATCAATAAAGCTTCTAAGAACATGATTATCGATAACTTCCTCAGGGGCGAGCTCAAAAGGGCCGGCTATGCCGGCGTCGAGTTCCAGAAGACCCCCCTGGGCAACCGCGTCGTCATCTATGCCGAGAGGCCCGGTATGGTCATCGGCAGACAGGGTGCGACGATAAGGGAACTGACCCACATCATCGAGACCAAGTACGGCCTCGAGAGCCCCCAGATCGCGGTCATACCCGTCCAAGTGCCCGAGCTGAACAGCAGGATCATGGCGGGCAGGGTCGCATCAGCCCTGGAGAGGGGGATCCACTTCAGGAGGGCTGCGTTCATCGCCCTGCGCCAGATCACCGAGTCCGGCGCAAGGGGGGCGGAGATCATCATCCGCGGGAAGCTCTCCTCCGAACGATCACGATACGAGAAGTTCAAGTCGGGCGCGGTCCTCAAGGCCGGGCAGCCGAGGAAGTACGCCGTCGACACGGCGGTCACATACGTCCTCCTGAAGCCCGGCGTGATCGGGATAAAGGTCAACATCTACCTGCCCGTCAAGACCATCGACGACATCACCGTTAAAGAGGCACCGGCCGCCGCGGCGGAGTGATCGAGATGGCAATCCTCAGGTTGGAAGAGATCCGGAAGATGAGCCGCGCTGACCGATCTGCCAGGCTGATCCAGCTCAAGGCAGAGCTGCTCCAGATGAACGCGACCAAGGCAATGGGCGGCTCCCTCGAGAACCCCGCGAGGATACGCCTCCTCCGGAAGACCATCGCCAAGATCCTCACGATAAACCGGGAGGAGGATCTCGGGATAAGGGCCCAGCCCGCCGAGGAGCCGAAGGAGGAGAAGGGGAAGAAGGGCGAGGCCAAGGCAGAAGGCGAGGTCAAGGAGAAAGGGAAGGAGAAGGAAGAGGCGCGGGCCAGGAAGGCTAAGAAGGGGAAGGAGACCGAGACCGAGACCGAGACCAAGACCAAGACCAAGAGGGAGACGGAGAAGGAAGAGGAAGGGAAGGAAGGGGAGAGCGATTGAGAGTAAGTGTATCCAACATCCTTTACAACGATCTGGTCGGCCTCAGGGCGCGCATCATATCCTCGACCGACCCGACCCACCTCAGGGTTGAGGGCACCGTGGTCGACGAGACCGCCAGGACGCTCACGCTTGCCGTCCCGGGGAGAGGCGACAGGGTCATCCCCAAGATGACCTCCACGTTCGCCTTTTTCGCCCCCGAGGAGATCGCAGTGGAAGGTAAGGAGATCTCTTTCAGCCCGGAGGAGAGGCTGAAGAGGCTACAGAGGAGGTAATGACATTGGCACAGACTCTTAAAGAGAGCAAACCCGGCGCATGCAGCGACCGGAACTGCCCGTTCCACGGCACCCTCCCGACGAGGGGATCGGTGCTGGCGGGCAAGGTAGTCAGCGACAAGATGCACAACACCGTGGTGGTCCAGATAGACTTCCTGCAGTCGTTCCCCAAGTACCACAGGTATGGGAAGAAGAGGTCGAAGATCCACGCCCATAATCCGCCGTGCATAGGCGCGGTCAAGGGGGACAGCGTGAAGATCGCCGAGTGCAGGCACCTCAGCAAGACGGTATCCTTTGTCGTGACAGAGAAGACGGGTGGTGCCTGAGATGGCGAAGAGAGGGAAGGGTCTAGGCGGAGGAATAACCTACAGGCCTGGCCTCAGCGCGGGACTGCACCACGAGTCCGTCATGGTCTGCGCTGACAACAGCGGCGCCAAGCGCGTCATGATAGTCGGCGTCCCGAGGGTCAAGAGCAGGATCCGGAGGCTCGCCAGCGCAACCGTCGGGGACAAGGTGATCGTCTCGGTCAAGCAGGGCACGCCGGAGGTCAGGAGACAGATATTCCACGCCGTGATCGTCAGGCAGAGGAAGCCCTACAGGCGGCTGGACGGCACGTGGCTCCAGTTCGAGGACGATGCCTGCGTCATAGTCACTGAAGAGGGGGAGACGAAGGGTACCGAGATCCGCGGCCCGGTCGCGAAGGAGGCCGCCGAGAGGTGGCCGAAGGTGGCAGGGCTGGCCTCGATCGTCATATGAGGTGTCTGAATTGGCAAGCTCAAAGCCCAAGGTACAGAGGAAGATCAACAAGAAGAGAGGCAGAAGCAGCCGAGGAATGCGCGCCATGCTGGCGAAGAACCTGAGGAGCGAGTACGGGATCAGGACCGCCTCCCTCAGGAAGGGCGACACGGTTCAGGTGGTCAGGGGAGACTACAAGGGCCACGAGGGAAAAGTCGCCTCGATCGAGAACTCCGCGGGCAAGGTCATCGTGGAGGGCGTGAATATCGCCAAGATGGACGGCACCAACAAGCCGGTCCGCCTCTCCCCGTCCAAGCTCATGATCACCAAGCTGGACCTCTCTGACAAGATGAGGAAGGAATCGTTCGAATCCGGGAAGAAGGGTAAGGAGAAGGAGGAGAAGGGGAAGGGCGAGAAGGCGGAGAGAAAGGCCAAGGCCGAGAAGGAGAAAGGAAAGGCGAAGGCGAAGGGTAAGGAGAAAGAGAAAGAGAAGGAGAAGGAGAAAGAGAGATAGGCTGATGGAGGATTGCAATTGTCCAGACATCTGAAGACTTATCCGGCCCCGAAGTTCTGGCCGATCAGGATCAAGGAGAGGGAGTTCACCGTGAAGCCGTCGGCGGGCCCACACCCGCTGGTGCGGTCCATACCCCTCGGCATCGTCATCAGGGACATGCTCCGATACGCGGAGACGATCAGCGAGGTGAAGAAGGTGCTCTCCGAGGGTAAGGTCCTCGTGGACGGAAAGGCGAGGAAGGACCACAAGTTCCCTGTGGGGCTCATGGATGTCGTTACCCTCGTCCCTACGAACGAACACTACAGGGTTATGCCCGACAAGGTCAACAAGCTCACGCTGGTCAGGATCGCCCCCGAAGAGGCCGCCTTCAAGCTGGCCCGCATCGCCAGCAAGCGGATCCTGAAGGGCAGCAGGGTGCAGCTCTGCCTCCACGACGGCAGATCCGTCTCAGTCAAGGTGGACGACCCGTTCAACATGGAGCTCGGCTACCGGACCTTCGACACCGTCAAGATCTCCATCCCCCAGGGCGAGATACTTGAAGCCATCCCGCTGGAGACCGGTGCCTTCGTCTCGATAACCGGGGGGACAAACATCGGCAAGTACGGGACCCTCCTCGAGACGCCGGAGAAGCGGGACCCCAACCAGCTCGCCGCCGTCAGGATAGGCGAGACCGAGAGCACCGTTACCCTTAAGTACCTATTCCCGGTTGGTAAGGAGAGTCCTGTCATAAGTATCTCTGGAGTGGTGTAACAGTATGTCTGAGGGTGCTTTAGCCGCTAGCACTAAAAGCGGCGAATCGAACCCCATGCGTGAGGTACGCATCGGCAAAGTAGTCGTCAACATGGGCTTGGGAGAGGCAGGGGAGAGCCTCGAGAAGGCCATCACCGTCCTCAAGTCCCTGACCGGAGCGCAGCCCTGCCGGAGGAAGGCGAAGAGGAGCATCAGGGAGTTCGGCGTCAGAAAGGGCGAGAACATCGCCTGTCTCGTGACCCTCCGGGGCGCACCCGCGGAGGACTTTTTGAGGCGGGCGTTCGAGTCCAAGAAGAACAAGATCAAGAGCAGCTGCTTCGACGACTATGGGAACGTCTCGTTCGGCATAAGCGAGCACATAAACATCCCCGGGACGAAGTACGACCCTGCCCTCGGCATATTCGGCATGAACGTCTGCATAGTCCTCGAGAGGCCAGGCTACAGGGTCGCGAGGAGGATGCAGCATGCGAGCAGGATCGGAAGGGGCCAGAGGGTCTCCGGGGAAGAGGCAAGCACCTACCTGAAGAACCGTTTCGGACTTACGGTGGAGGGCTGATTGTTATGGGAAAGGTTCGTCATCCTAAAGAGCGAAAGTACGGGAAGGGCAGCAGGCGCTGCAGGCGCTGCGGCTCGAAGGGCAGCACGATCATCAGGAGGTACGGGCTCAACCTGTGTAGGCAGTGCTTCAGGGAGTCTGCCGAGAGCCTGGGCTTCAGGAAGTACATGTGAGGGTGAGTCTGATGTGGGTTCAAGATCCTCTCGCTAACGCCCTCGTCAACATAGTGAACAGCGAGGAGAGGGGCAAGAGCGAATGCATAGTCGCTCCAGCCCCGAAGCTGATTGCCAACGTCCTGAGGGTCCTCCAGAAGGCCGGGTACGTGGGCGAGTTCGAGTACATCGACGACGGAAGGCTCGGAAAGCTCCGTATACAGCTGCTGGGGAGGATAAACAAGTGCGGGGTAATCAAGCCCTACTTCTCGGTGGCCGAGGCCGATCTGGAAAGATGGGTTCACCAGTACCTGCCTGCGAAGGACATCGGCATCCTGATCCTCTCTACGCCGAAGGGGATCCTCACTCATAAGGAGGCGGCGGCCAACAGGGTGGGCGGCAGGCTGCTGGCCTACGTCTACTGAGGGGATGGTTGAGATGGCAGCTCTGACTTCTACGACCGTAAAGATCCCTGAAGGGGTCGAGGCAAAGCTGGACAGCGCCCTCGTCTCCGTCTCCGGCCCCAAGGGCAAGCTGAGCCGCGACTTTGCCCACACCGGGCTCAAGCTCTCGCTCGAGGGCGGGGAGATCACAATACAGGCGGTCATCAAGGGCAAGCGGAGCCGCGCCCTGGTCGGCACCGTCGCAGCCCATATCGCCAATATGCTCAAGGGCGTCACCGACGGCCACCAGTACAAGATGAAGGTGGTCTACGCCCACTTCCCCATCACCGTCAAGGTGGCCGGGAAGGACGTTCTTATAGAGAACTTCATGGGAGAGCGCTCCAAGAGGGTTGCCAAGATCGTCGGCAACGTCAACGTCAAAGTGGCAGGCGAGGAGCTGATCCTAGAGGGCGCCGACAAGGAGGAGGTCGGCCAGACGGCGGCCAACATACATATGGCCACCCACGTCAAGAAGATGGACCCGAGGGTCTTCCAGGACGGTATCTACCTCTCGGAGAGGGTGTGAGCAGATGTCCGACAAACCCAAGACCGATATCAAGCGACTTCAGAAGGTAAAGGAAGACATCGCTTCCAAACGGCCCGACTTTGTCAGGTCCGAGGCTTACAGGTTCCCTCGCCTGGGCGACAAGTGGCGGAGCAGCAAGGGCATCCGCTCGAAGATGCGCCTGAAGAAGAAGAGCAGGGCCGCCATAGTCGAGACCGGATACAGGGGCCCCGCCCTCACGAGGGGGCTAAATCCCGCTGGCATGCGCGAGGTCCTCGTGTACCGGGTCGCTGATCTAGAGGAGACCGATCCCTCTGAGGAGGTGATTAGGATTGCAGCAGCCGTCGGTATGCGGAAGCGGGCCGAGATACTCGCGGAGGCAGAGAAACGCGGCTTGTATGTAGTCAACCCGCGCCGCAAAGCCACAGCCAGTGCCAAAGCCGGGGAAGAAGGGAAAGGGAAAGAGGAAGAGAAAGAGGAAGAAGAAGGGAAAGAAGAAGAGGGAGAGGGAGAGGGAGAGGGTGAGGGAGAGAAAGAAGCCGAAGGCAAAGAAAACGAGGCCAGTGCCAAACCCGAACCCGAACCCGAACCCGAACCCGGATCCAAGTCCACCGGCTCGGTTGAGGCTGGAGGGGAAGGGGCAGAGGCTGATACGGAGGTCGAGAAGAAATGAGCTTGAGGATCCAGCGAAGGCTGGCTGCGGACGTGCTCAAGGTCGGCGAAGGCAGGGTCTGGATCGATCCTGACCGCTTTGAGGACGTCAGCGCTGCCATCACGCGCGATGACATACGCGCCCTTATCAGGGACGGGGCAATCAGCCCGCGTCCGGTCAAGGGGATAAGCAGGGGGCGGACGAGACACACCCTCGCCCAGAAGCGGAAGGGTCTGCGCCGAGGGCCTGGCAGCCGCAGGAGGGCCGTCGAGGAAGAGGACTGGCCCAACAAGATAAGGGCCGTCAGGGAGTTCCTCCGGCTGCTCAGGAGGAGGAAGATCATAACCCCCTCTGTCTACCGCATGCTCTACCTCAAGGCGAAGGGTGGGGCCTTCCACGACAAGAGGCAGGTTAAAGCTTATATCGAAGAGCACGATCTGGCGAGGAGGTAAAGATCATGGCAAGAGGTCCAATTTACAAGGTTACATTCAGGCGGAGGCGGGAGGACAAAACCGACTACCACCTGAGGAAGCGGCTGATCGTCAGCAGGAGGCTCCGCCTCGTGGTCAGGAAGAGCCTCAACCACGTCACCCTTCAGCTGGTAGAGTCGAGGTTCGAGGGGGACAGGGTTCTTGCCCACGCAGGCACCTCGGAGCTCGCGAAGTTCGGGTGGAAGGCCGGCACGGGCAATATCCCCGCAGCCTACCTGGCGGGCTTCCTCCTCGGCAAGCGGGCTCTGAAGGGCGGCTTCACCTCCGCCATAGCGGACTTTAACGGCTACCGGACCTCTGGAAGGGGGCGGCTCTTCGCCGCGCTTAAAGGGGCGGTAGACGCCGGCCTCGAGGTGCCGCACGACGAGAAGATCCTCCCGGAGGACGAGAGGGTCTCGGGCGAGCACATCGCCTCCTACGCCGGCGCTCTCCAGAAGGAGGATCCGGCCAAGTACCAGGCAAGGTTCTCGCAGTACCTCTCGGCGGGCATCCCCCCGGAGAAGCTCAAGGAGCACTTCGAAGAGGTAAAGGGCGCGCTCGAGAAGGCAAAAGAGGTGGCATGATTGACATACGAGCAGGTCCAGTGGATCCCGAGGACTACCCTCGGCAAGCAGGTCCTTGAAGGCAAGATCACCAGCATAAAGGAAGTCTTCGAGCAGAACATCCCGATCAAGGAGCCGGAGATAGTGGATGCCCTCCTCCCCGATCTGAAGCACGAGGTGCTGGACGTCAACGTCGTCCAGAAGCAGACGGACGCTGGCGAGATCACCAAGTTCAAGATCGGCGTGGTCGTGGGCAACGGCGACGGCTATATCGGCGTGGGCATCGGCAAGTCCAAGCAGATGCGCTTTGCGATCGACAAGGGCATAGCGGACGCCAAGCTGAACCTCACCCCCGTGCGGCGGGGATGCGGCAACTGGGAGTGCCCCTGCAACAAGCCCCACACGGTTCCCTTCAAGGTGGAAGGCAAGAACGGGAGCGTGACCGTGACCCTGCTGCCTGCACCCAAGGGCGTCGGGCTCGTGGGTGGCGCAGTAGCGAAGACGATCCTCCAGTTCGCCGGGATAAAAGATGCCTGGGTGACCTCGCGCGGGGAGACGCGGACTACGATCAACTTCGCCGGCGCGGTCTACGAGGCACTCAAGAACACTTACAGGTTCAAGCAGTGAGGCGCATCCAAAAATGGCGACATCGACATATCTGGTAATCAGGATCCGCGGGCGGATGGGCAACTCGCCGGAGGTGGAGGACACCCTCCGCAGGCTCAACATGCCCCTCAAACACTCCTCGTCCGTCGTGTCAGACACCCCCTCAAACCTGGGCATGCTGAACAAGGTGGCCGATTACGTCACCTGGGGCGAGGTGACGAAGGAGTCCCTCGTCGCCCTCTTGGAGAAGAGGGGCCGTCTCCCGGGAGAGAGGCGGCTGACCGAGGAGGCCCTGAAGACGTCCAAGCTGGGCTCGTTCGAGGAGCTCGCAGCCAGGATCCTCGAGACGGGAACGATCCCGCCGCCCCTGAAGAAGACCTTTAGGCTGACGCCGCCCAGCGGCGGCTACAAGGGGGGCATCACCCGCCACGTAAAGTCGGGCGGGGAGCTCGGCTACAGGGGATCTGCCATCAACGACCTGCTCCAGAAGATGCTCTGAGGCGGGCAAATACCTTTTTATCTTTGGTTCCCATTACTTAGGGGGGGTTTAGTTAGCATGCCCAAGAGGAAGCCTTTCAGGATCGACGACTTTGACTCCTTCTGGGACTTTGACAGGATAGACGAGATCATGGAGCAGTTCATGAACGAGGCGTTCAAGCAGGTCAAGGGCTGGGAGGGGCCGATCGTCTACGGCTTCTCCGTCTCCACCGGGCCCGACGGCGAGCCTGTGTTCCAGGAGTTCGGCAATGTGAAGCCGGGTACGAGGGGCCCAGTCCTCAAGGAGGAGACCGAGCCGCTCACTGACGTGATCGACTGCAAGGACTCTATTAAGGTGTATGCGGAGCTGCCGGGCGTCGAGAAGGAGAACATCGACATCAGGGTGGACGAGGCAAGCCTCACGATCTCTGCGGAGAAGCAGAGGCGGAGGTACTACAAGGCCCTCACCCTGCCGAGCAGGGTGAAGCCGGACTCTGCCAAGGCGTCCTACAAGAACGGCGTGCTGGAGATCTGCCTTGAGAAGAACTCAACACCCGGTATGCCGCTGAAGGTGGAGTGAGGGAGAGCGCAGCCATCCAAAAAGTAAAGATATTTAAGATAGACAGATTTTGATAATTCGCTAATCGTAGCTGGTGTAATCTGATGGTCGTCAGGAGAGATCGGAAAGTTCATAGGCAGCGCGGGAGCCGGCTGTACGGCTGGGGCCAGATCGGGCAGCACAGGAAGTCTGGCATGAGAGGCGGCTTCGGGAAAGCGGGCCTTCACAAGCACAAATGGAGTTGGACCACGAAGTACGGCGAAGACCACTACGGCAAGGACGGCTTCGTCAGGCCGAGGGCGGTGGTCGAAGAGGTCGACGCGATTAACGTCGGCGAACTCTATGCCCTCGCTGAGGGCAAGGAAAAGGACGCGAAAGGGCGGGCAATCCTGGACCTCCCTGCACTGGGGTTCAGCAAGGTTCTGGGCGGCGGCAAGGTCCCCCTCCCGCTCGTGGTCAAAGCCTCCAGCTTCACCGAGATCGCAAAGAGGAAGATCTCCGAAGCCGGCGGAGAGGTGGTAGAGGGAGGAAAGGCCGGGGCCGAGGAGACGCCCGCCGAGGCTGCACAGGAAGGGAAGGGCAAACCAAAGCCGAAGAGTCAAGCTAAACCTCAATCTCAGGCTCAGGCTCACGCTCACGCTCAATCCCCCCCTCGCAAGGAGCAGGTGAAGGCAGAGGGCAAGGCTCCGGAGAAGGGGGGAGACGACAAGGACAAGAAGAAAGCGAGAGAGACTGGTAAGCAGCAATAACATTCCAAGGAGCGCCGCCCTACATGGCCCGGTTCTTAGACCTCATGGTTCCCCTAGTACGGTACCTGCCGGAAGTTCCAAAGCCCCAGAGGAGGGTAAACCTCAAGGAGAAGGTCTTCTGGACAGTGCTCGCCCTGGCCATCTACCTCGTGATGGCCGAGATACCGCTCTTCGGTGCCCCGTTCCTGCAACAGGGCTATGAGCAGTATTTCTTCTACAGGGTGATCTTTGCGTCCAAGCAGGGCTCGCTCATGGAGCTGGGCATCGGGCCCATAGTCACCGCAGGGCTTATCATGCAGATACTCGCCGGATCCAAGATACTCAAGGTGGATATGTCCAACCCCAAGGACAGGGGGCTCTTCACCGGCACGCAGAAGATGCTGGCAATCTTCATGACTGCATTCGAGGGCGTAGCCTTCCTGCTGGGGGGCTCGTACGGTTCTCCGGATGCGTTCGCCTCGGTCTTCATAATAGGGCAGCTTATAGCAGTCGGAGTGCTCGTCCTGCTGCTGGACGAGATGATCCAGAAGGGCTGGGGGCTGGGGAGCGGGGTGAGCCTCTTCATCCTGGCCGGGGTGGCCCAGCAGGTGGTCTGGCTGACCTTCTCGCCGGTCGGCCCGCTCGCGGACGGCAAGCCTCTAGGTGCCCTGCTCGCGTTCTTCCAGACCGCGTTCAGCGGCGAGAACATCCTGACTGCGTTCTCCAGGTTCCCGTACCCCGACATGACCGGCTTCTTCGCCATGATCGCCGTCTTCCTTGTTGCCGTCTACTTGGAGGGGATGAAGATTGAGATTCCCGTCGCATACGCGAAGTACGGCGGCATGCGCGCGAAGATCCCGCTCAAGTTCATGTACGTCTCGAACATTCCGGTCATCCTTGCCTCGGCGCTCTTCGCCAACTTCTTCCTCCTGGGACAGATGCTCTGGCAGAACCTGAACCCCACCAACAGCAACCCGTGGCTCAACTGGTTCGTGATGTACAACAGCACCGGGGGGACGAACACGCCCCTGCCCGGGAGCTTCCTGTACTACATCAACCCGCCCCGCAGCATCACGACGGTGGTGCAGGATCCGCTCCACGCGGTACTCTACATACTCATCCTCGTCGCGTTCTGCGTCGTCTTCGCCAAGGTGTGGGTCGAGGTCTCCGGAATGAGCGCCAAGGCCCAGGCGGATCAGCTGGTGAACGCAGGTCTGCAGATCCCGGGCTTCAGGAGGTCTCCCGGCATAATCGAGCAGATCCTCAACAGGTACATCCCCTCGCTCACCATAATCAGCGGCATAGCGATAGGCCTGATGGCTGGGACGGCGGATGCGCTCGGCGCGCTCGGGAGTGGGACAGGCATCCTGCTCTCAGTAGGTATTATCTACCAGTACTACCAGATATTAGCCAAGGAACAGCTGGCCTCGGCCTATCCGGGCCTGGGCAGGTTCTTGGGACAGGAGTGATTGACAGTTGGCAAAGAGCCCGAGCAGGAGTAAACGCCAGAACCTGCGCCGGAGCGGTAGCGGCAGCGGCAGCGGCAGTGATAGCAGTAGGACCGCCCGGGCGGGCCGGCTGGTCGTCGTGACGGGGATCCCCGGCGTCGGGAAGACGACCGTCCTCACCGCTGCCATGGAACTCTGCAGGGAGCAGGGCATCTCCGCCCTCCTGGTCAACTATGGCGATCAGATGTTTGAATCAGCCAAGAGCAAGTGCCTGGTGCAGTCCAGGGACGAGATGAGGCGCCTCCCGGTCAGCGAACAGGTCGCCCTCCAGATGGAGGCCGCCGAGAGGATATGCGAGATCGCCGCCAAGGGCACCGTCATCCTCGACACCCACATGTTCATCAGGACCCCGCGCGGGTACATGCCCGGGATACCCTCATGGGTCGCTGAGATCCTCCGCCCCGACTCACTGGTCCTTGTGGAGGCCGATCCCGCCGAGGTCTCGAAGCGCAGGCTCAAGGACGCTGCGATCAGGAGCAGGGAGGCCGACTCCCCAGAGAAAGTGACCGAGCACCAGATGCTGGGTAGGGGCGGCGCGGCGGCGCTCTCCGTCATGACCGGCTGCACCGTCGCCATCGCCTACAACAGGGAGGGCGATGTCCGGGCCGCAGCCTCAACAATAGTCGATCTGCTAAGGTGAGCTGATTGGTACTAGAGTTCCTCTCCGAGCTGTACATGAACATCGTTAACACGATATCCGCCGCCATGGGCCCCGCTAACGACTATCCCCTCGCGGCGTTGTCCATCATCCTCATCACTATAGCCATGGCCGCCCTCTCCTCCGCGACCATGCGCCTCCTCGTCGACGGCCCCTCCCTCAAGAGGAGGATGGCCGAGCTGCAGGCTTACAACAACGAGAGGATGCGGGCGATGCGGGCCAAGGATCAGAAGGCGCTGGACAAGCTCAAGAAGCGGCAGCCTGCCATGAGCCGCCTCCAGGCCGAGGTCCAGAGGGAGCAGCTCAAGCCGACCTTCTTCACCTTCGTCCCGTTCATCATATTCTACTACATCTTCAGCGGCGTCTTCGGCTTCAACCAGGTCGTCGTAGCCTACTCGCCGATCACCCTCCCGCTGGTAGGCGACACCTTCAACTTCTGGACGTGGTACTTCCTCACATCCATCGCCGTCTCGCCGTTCATCCAAAGGCTATTTAACGTCCCTACTGTCTCGGACTAAATAGGGACGCCAATCAAGAGAGATACGGGTCACGGCAGGGACTGTGTGAGGAGATCGCTATGCTGGCTATGGGGCTGGTGATAACCATGAGCGGGCCTCCCGGCTCGGGAAAGTCCCACTGCGCCGAGAGGATCGCGGAGATCTACGGCCTCCCGTACCACTCGTCGGGCGGGATCTTCCGGGAGATGGCCCGCGAGAGGGGCCTTTCACTCGAGGAGTTCTCTAGGCTCGCGGGCGAGGATCCGTCTATTGACCGGGAGGTAGACCGGCGGACCTCCGAGGCAGCGAAGGGAGGCGGCGCCGTCCTGGAGGGGAGGCTGGTGCCGTGGTTCACCGATCCCCGGGGTCGGCTCAGCTTTTACCTGACCGCGCCCTTCCGGGAGAGGGCCAAGCGGATCTCCGAGAGGGAGGGGATCAGCCTCGCGGAGGCCGAGGAGAAGACGCGGGGTAGGGAGGAAGGGGAGCGGGAGAGGTACCTGCGCCTCTACGGTATAGACCTCAGGGACCTTTCGGTCTACGACTTTATAATCAATACCGCCATATGGGACAAGGACGCCATCGTCGCCCTCCTCAAGGCGATAATCGACACGTACCTGCGGACGAGGCCCGCCCCCATGCTTTAGGGGCGACGGCGCAGCTCTACCCGTACCGCTGCACAACCTGCATCGCCCCCGCCGAAGAAGTTAAATCACCTAAGACCAAGTTCAAGTATGGTGGCACTATTGCAAGTCCTCGTCAAGGGAGAGGAGCCCACAAACCCTGCCCACGGCTGGGAGCCGAGAAAGAGGCCTATAGGCGAGTACCTCCAGACCGGCGTCATCAACATCGACAAGCCGCCGGGCCCCAGCAGCCACGAGGTCGTCTCGTGGGTGAAGCGCCTCCTCTCCCTCGAGAGGGCCGGGCACGGCGGGACGTTGGACCCCAAAGTCACGGGCGTCCTCCCTGTGACGCTGGGCCGCGCCACCCGCATAATCAAGTTCATCATGGGATCCGGGAAGGAGTACGTCTGCCTCATGGAGCTGCATGGTGACGTCCCCCGCGATCGGCTCGACAGCGCCGTCAGGGAGTTTGTTGGCCCCATCTACCAGCTCCCCCCCGTCAGGTCGGCCGTCAGGAGGAGCCTCCGCATCCGGACGATCTACTCGATCAATATCCTGGAGAAAGAGGGCAAGCACGTCCTCTTCAGGGTCGACTGCGAGGCCGGGACCTACATCCGGAAGCTCTGCCACGATATAGGCGAGGTGCTCGGCGTGGGGGCCCACATGCGCGAGCTCCGGCGTACGAGGGCAGGACCGTTCAGGGAAGAGACCGCGGTCAAGCTCCACGACCTGCTGGACGCAATAACCCTCTGGAAGGGAGAGGGCGACGAGTCGATGCTGAGGGAGATAATCTCGCCCATTGAAGAAGTCCTCTCCGGCTACAGAAAGGTCTACATCAGGGACTCTGCCGTCGATGCGATCTGCCACGGCGCCGACCTGGCGTCCCCGGGCGTGCTCAAGCTGGACGACGGGATAAGGGCTGGGGAAGAGGTCTGCATCATGACGATGAAGGGGGAGCTCGTGGGTCTGGGGAGGGCCATGCTTCCGAGCGCCGAGATCCTCAGGACGGACCATGGGCTGGTGGCCAACACGGAGAGGACCGTGATGGAGCCGGGGACCTACCCAAGAGGCTGGTGAACCGGTGACCGGCGGCCCAGGATCGGGCTCCCAGCATCGCAGAACCTGCTCCGGATCTGCCCCCGCCTCCGGATCCGGGTCAGGATCGCGTTCGCACTACTACTCCAGAGAGCCGCCTGCCCCGAAGAAGAGGTTCCTCCTCAGGCTGAGCCTCCGGGGCATGGACTTGGAGCTTGCGAGCTGCAGCGGCGTCTTCTCGAAGGACCGGGTCGACCTGGGGACCCTCGTCCTCCTGGAGAGCCTCTCCCTCCCGGAGAAGGGGGACCTCCTGGACATCGGGTGCGGCTACGGCGTCATAGGGATAGTGGTCGCAAAGGCCAGGCCGGGGATGAGGGTGACGATGGCCGAGGTGAACCCGGTGGCGGTGCGCCTGGTCGAGGAGAACCTTGAGAGGAACTGTGTGACGAACGCCGAGGTCGTCAGGAGCGACCTCTACGAGGGCCTCACGGGCAGGAAGTTCGATATGATCGTGACGAACCCTCCCCTAGCGGCCGGGTACAAGGTCGTCTTCCCCCTGATCGGGGGGGCCAGGGAGCACCTCAGGGAGGGAGGCTACCTGCAGATGGTCCTGAGGAAGGGCGTCAACGCCATCCCCAGAAAGATGGGGGAGGTCTTCGGCAACGTGGAGCTGGTTTCGAAGGGCAGCGGCTACAAGGTCTTCCGCTCGGTCAGGAGGTAGCACTAGGGTGCGCCTTAGTGGATCCGGCAGGGCAAGCCCCGCCCCCCAATCGTAAGAGATAAGTAGCCTGTCAGCGATGAAGAAAAAGGAAGGGAACATCGGCAGGCCGAGGTACCCTAGCCTGGTAGGGGGCAAACGCGGAAAGAACGTATGAACCGGTCCGTGCCTGGAGAACGGCTAGGCGAGAGCAAGCCCAGTGAGCTTGTGACTCGCAAGGGTCTCGGGGGTTCAAATCCCCCCCTCGGCGCCACACCCAGGGTTCCTCCCAGCCCGCACCGGCTTCGGGAAAGAAATTCTTATATAGTTAATTACAGTTCTTTATCTGCCTTAAGAGGAGATGCGTCTATTGAGTTCATCATATAGGCATATCGTCCGGATAGTAGATACGGACTTGCAGGGCGAGGACAAGCTAGCGTATGCCCTGAGCAACATCAGGGGCATAGGGCTCAACACCTCGTACGCGCTTCTGAGGAGCTGTAGCCTCGACCCCGAGCTGAGGGTCGGGCTGCTCCAAGACAGTGACATAAAGAAGATTGAGGACGCACTTGCGACGATCGGGACGAGGTTCCCGAATCACATGCTCAACCGGAGGAAGGACCCGTTCACCGGGAAGGATCTGCACCTGCTCGGGTCCGACCTCGTAGTGGCTGCCAGGGCCGATGTGGACCTGATGAAGAAGACAAAATCCTGGAAGGGCGTCAGGCACTCCCTCCAACTCAAGGTCCGCGGCCAGCGCACCAGGACCACCGGCAGGTTCGGCGCGGTGGTCGGCGTCGTGAGGAAGACCGCGGTGCAGCAGCAGGGGCAGCCGACTCAGCAGCAGCAATAGATGGTGGTCTGAATGGGAGATCCTAAGAAGAGCCGAAGGCGCTGGCAGGGGCCGCGCCACCCGTGGAAGAAAGAGAACTTGGCCGCCGAGATCAACCTGGTCGGAAGCTATGGCCTCAGGAACAAGAGGGAGCTCTGGCTGGCCAGCTCGATTTTAAGGTCCTACAGGAACCAGGCGGGAGCCATACTGGCTCTGCCGGACGAGGAGCGCGCGGCCAAGGAGAAGGAGATGGTCAAGAAGCTCTCAAACCTGGGGCTCCTCCCCGAGGACGCGATCCTGGACAACATCCTCGACCTCTCGGTGGAGGACATCGTCGGGAGGCGCCTCCAGTCCGTCGTCTTCAGGAACGGCATGGCGAGGACTCCGCACCAGGCTAGGCAGCTCATCGTCCACGGCCACATCTGCATCGGGGGAAGGCGCGTTACGGCTCCCGGGTACCTGGTGAGCAAGTCTGAAGAGTCCAGCATGACCTGCGCGCTCGCCGTGGCCCCGGCGCCCGAGCCGGCATCCACATCCACATCCACATCAACATCCACGTCTGCGCCCGCATCCACAGGTAAGGAGGCATGATGATTGTCGCGGATGGATAAAGGAATGAAATGGGGAGTCGCAAACATCTACAGCTCTTACAACAATACGATCGTCCACATCACCGACCTCACCGGGGCCGAGACGGTCTCGCTCCAGTCCGGAGGCAGGATAGTGAAGACCGACCGCGAGAAGCCCTCGCCGTACGCCGCGATGGTCGCCGCCGGCAGGGCGGCCCAGGAGGCGCTGGAGAAGGGCGTGAGCGGCATCCACATCAAGGTAAGGGCGCCGGGAGGCCACAAGAGCAAGACCCCTGGACCGGGGGCGCAGGCGGCCATCAGGGCGCTCGCACGGGCAGGCATGCTGATCGGGAGGATAGAGGACGTGACCCCCATACCCCACGATACCACCCGGAGACCCGGGGGAAGGAGGGGCAGGAGGGTCTGAGGGGGCCCGGGGGAGGCTTGTGCCCTTCCCTTCCGACCCAATGTAAACCCTTTTGGAGACAACGCTCATGGACGTAGAGATTCTTGGCACGAACGGCGGGCAGCTCAGGGTTATGGTAAAGGACGTAGACCCGAGCTTCATGAACGCCCTGAGGCGGATCACGATGTCGGAGATCCCCACGCCCGCGATAGAGAAGGTCTACATAGCCGAGAACACCAGCGTCCTTTACGACGAGGTCATAGCCCACCGTCTCGGGCTCATCCCCCTAAAGGGGGGCGACTCGCTGGTACCTGCGGACAAGTGCCAGTGCGAGGGGAAGGGCTGCGCCCTCTGCGAGTCTATCCTCTCGCTTGAGGTGGAGGCGACTGGCGAGAAGCAGGTGGCCTACTCTGGCAGACTGAAGCCCGAGGGGTCGGTCTTTCCTGCCAACAACGAGATCCAGATCGCCGAGCTCGATGCGGGGCAGCGTCTGACTCTCGAGGCGCACGCGCGGCTCGGGACAGGCAAGGAGCATGCCAAGTGGCAGCCGGTCTCCGTCTGCGTGGTCAGGTACGAGCCCGTGGTCACGATCGACATGGAGAAGTGCAACCTCTGCGGCGACTGCATAAAGCAGTGCCCGAAGAAGGTCCTCGTGGAGGACTCAAAGAAGATCGTCTTCACGTCCAAGATGGACTGCAACCTCTGCAGGGCCTGCGAGGAGGTCTGCCCCGAGTCAGCCGTAAAGGTCTCGCACAACGAGAGGAACGCGGAGCTCATAGTCGAGACGACCGGCACGGAGACCAACGAGAAGCTGGTCCAGAAGGCCTGCGAGATCCTGCTCAAAAAGTGCGATGATCTGAGGAACGCTATCAAACTTCTACCGGAGGTACCTTAGATGGTAAAGAGGACTTTGCCGACCAATCCAAAGACTAGGCGTATAATCAAACTGCTCAGGAAGGCCTCGAGGGCGCACGACGCCGAGTGCTGGGAGGCCCTCTCAGAGGCGCTCTCAGCCCCCTCAAGGTCTGCCGTCGCGATCAACCTCGGGAGGATAGACAAGCTCGCCGACGAGGGGGACTTTATAGCCGTGCCGGGTAAGATCCTCGGCTTCGGGACCCTCTCGAAGAAGGTAGACGTCGCGGCGCTCTCGTTCAGCCAGAACGCAAGGGAGAAGATCCTCGAGTCCGGCGGCAGGGCCGTATCACTCGAGGTGCTGCTCAACATAAACCCGAAGGGGCGCAGCGTCAAGATTCTGAGGTAAGGTGGACCCTGATGGCAAATACAGTTTATATTGACGGCACCAACCTCCGCCTCGGGAGGATGGCCACCTCCGTGGCAAAGACCCTCATGGGCGGAGAGAAAGTCGTGATAGTCAACGTCGAGAAAGTGGCCGTCTCGGGGAGCAGGTCCTCCGTCCTGGCGAAGTACCAGAGGTGGATCGAGCTCAGGACATACAAGAACCCCGAGGACGTAGGCCCCAAGCAGCACCGGTCCCCGGACCGCCTCATGTTCAACGCCGTGAAGGGCATGCTGCCGAAGGGCCCGACCGGCAAGGACGCACTGAAGCGCCTGAAGGTCTACATCGGCGTGCCGGACGATCTCAGGTCCGTCAAGCTGGAGAGGATCGACGAGGCCGATGTCAGGTACCTCAAAGGATCCTATATGCGCCTAGAAGAGATATCCAGAAGCCTTGGGTGGGCTGTCTAATGAGCGAGAAGATTGTTGTGGTTAGCGGGAAGAGGAAGACTGCGGTGGCGAGGGCCGTCGGCCGCAGCGGCAACGGCAAGGTACTAGTGAACTCTGTGCCCCTTGAGATATTCACCCCTGAGGTCGCCAGGTTGAAGATAGCCGAGCCGATATCGATCGCCGGCAGGGATCTGGCCGACAGGGTCGACATAAGCGTGAAGGTAGAAGGCGGTGGCATAATGGGTCAGGCCGAGGCCACCAGGGTCGTCGTCTCGAACATCCTCTCGGAGTTCGGCGGCGCAGAGGTCCGCAGGCGCCTCCTGGGGTACGACCGGAGGATGCTCGTCGAGGACCCGAGGAGGACCGAGTCGAAGAAGTTCGGCGGGCACAGCGCGAGGAGAAGGAAGCAAAAGTCTTACAGGTGATACAATGATAATCCCCGTCAGATGCTTTACCTGCGGCAAGGTGATCGCAGACAAGTGGATCGAGTACGAGAAACAGGTCCAGGGCGGGGCCGATCCCGCAAAGGTCCTCGACTCGCTGGGCATCTCCAGGTACTGCTGCAGGAGGATGTTCCTCTCGCATATGGATCTAATCGACGAGGCGATGAGGTTCTCAGTCCACCTTAAGGAAGAAGGAAAGATATAAAAGGAAAGATCAGCTTCCCGAATGTATCATACCATTTATGGTTAAAAGCGAAGTGAAGGTGTAACCTCATGGCATCGCTCGAAACGGCCGATCTGCTAATCCCGCTGGAGGTATATCTGGCGGCGGGCATACATATCGGGACACACGTCAAGACCAACGATATGCGCCCGTTCATATACAGGGTTAGACCAGACGGCCTCTACGTCCTCGACGTTAGGAAGACGGACGAAAGGATCAGGACAGCGTCCAAGTTCATAGCAAGGTTCACGGCCGGCAAGGTCTTCTCTGCCTCCGCGAGGCAGTACGGCTTCAAACCGGTCGAGAAGTTCTCCTCGATCATCGGGGGCAAGGCACTGACCGGGAGGCTCGTCCCCGGGACCTTCACGAACCCGAAGCTCCCGAACTACGTAGAGCCCGAGCTGCTCATCGTCACCGACCCGAGGGCGGACTGGCAGGCGATAAGCGAGTCCGCGGAGGTCGGCATACCGGTCATCGGGTTCTGCGATACCGACAACAGGTCGCAGCTCATAGACCTGGTGATCCCGATCAACAACAAGGGCAGGAAGTCGCTCGCGCTGGCCTACTGGCTGCTCGCGAGGCAGGTACTCAGGGAGAGGGGAGAGCTCGCTCCCACGGCAGAGCTGCCGGCTTCTCTGGAAGACTTTGAATCCAAGGTTCTGGTCGCAGAGGAGGAGTACGGAGGATATGACCTTGAGGGATAGGCTTCCCTCGGTCTCCGGCTCTTTTTATGAAGAAGACCCATCAGCCCTCCAGAAACAGCTGGAGTGGTGTTTTCTGCACAAGGTCGGGCCCGGGGCCCTACCCAGGACCCCTCCCGCTGCCGCCGAGAGGAAGATACTCGCGATAGTCTCGCCCCACGCCGGGTACGTCTACTCCGGTCCCGTGGCAGCGCACGGCTACTACTTGGTATCGGGTGAGCCGGCTCCCGGGGTGGTCGTCATCCTGGGGCCCAACCACACGGGGGCTGGCGCGGGGGTCTCTGTCTGGGACGGAGGGGAGTGGGTGACGCCCCTGGGGAAGGTCGCCGTGGAGCGCGACCTGGCGAGATCCCTCGCGGGGACAGGCTCTGCCGAGGCCGACACCGAGGCCCACCTCTACGAGCACTCGCTGGAGGTCCAGATCCCCTTCCTCCAGTACGCGTACCGCGGCAGGGACTTTAAGATCCTGCCAGTGTGCATGATGCTCCAGGACTATGTCACCTCCCTCGAGCTGGGGAGGGCGCTCGCCGGGCTCCTGAAGGGGAGGGCCGCCCTCATCGTGGCGAGCACCGACTTTTCGCACTACGTCCCCTACTCTGTCGCGTACCGGAAGGATGCGCTGGTCGGCGACGCGATCGTGAAGATGGACGCCCGCGGCATCGGCGATGCCGTGATCAGGGAGAATGTCAGCATGTGCGGCCCCGGCCCAGTGATGGCCGCCATAGTGGCCGCCCTCGAGCTGGGCGCCAGGTCCTGCTCCCGGCTCTGCTACGCCACGTCCGGGGACACTTACGGGCCGAAGGATCAGGTCGTCGGGTACGGCTCCTTCGCCGTCTCGAGGTGAGCCCCCGCAGGCACCCGGATGCACACAGCCGGACGGCGCGGGGAACAGGTAAATAATATCTGAGTGAAGAGTAGAGGTCGAGGCTTATGCACAGATCCGAGCCCGAGCCCGGCAAGTCCGGCAAACCCGGCCCCCCCAGCAGGTCCGAGTCTAGGCTCAGCATCCCCCTGTCCGTCCCCATCCTCGGCGAAGCCTTCATCGGCGTAGGCAGCCCGATGGTGACTGCCGCCCTGGACTTTATGGTCGACGTAAGGGTGGTGTGGGAGGGTGGCCCCCTGTCCGTCCCGGTCTCCTCCTCCCCCCTCCGCCGCTCCCTGGCGCGGTACCTCTCCTCAAAAGGGATCGGCGGGATATTCACCGTTGAGCCGGTCTCAGGTCCGTTTCCGGGCCTTGACCACGATTACCTGGCCGCCACCGCCGTCCTCCATGCTGCAGGCGCAGGGGGGGACGACGCCTCCCTTCTCAGCCAGGACCGCGATAAGGACTTTATCGTCATCGCTAGGGCCCTCACCTCTCTCTCCGGGGGGTTCGTGGTCAGCAGGGTCGGTGAAGGAGCCGTATCCCTGGAAGGCGTGATGGACGCCTCGGTCCTGCTCAGGATATCCCCCGGGAGGAAGATCAGGGACACACTCGACGAGTTCTCCAGGTCGTTCCCGGAGCTGGCGGATCCGCTCTGGCACCTTGCAGGCCACCTCGCGATCGAGGGCGGCCGGGCCGTGGGCGGGAACGACGCGGCTGTCCTGGGGAGACTCCTCCGGATCGAGGGCGCCCTCCTGTATGCGCTCGGACTGGCCAGCCCGGCCTGCCTCAGGAGGGTCTCGCTGCCCAGCTCCTACGGCGGGAAGGTGATATGCTCCGAAGGCGTTGGGGGAGAGCTTATATTGGCGCCGGACGAGACTCTAACTCCGCCCGGCTACTCAAAGCTGCACTTCAACACGGCCGGGGTGAGGGTGACTGACATTGGCTAAAGGGGATCAGGTGCCGGATCGGGCGCTTACCCGTCCGCAGGCGGCCGGGGGCCGGAGCAGCGCCGATTTCGTGCTGAAGCTTGGGGGGAGCGCCATAACCCATAAGGACGTACCCCTCTCAGCGAACACCAGCGTCCTGAAGGGTGTCGCGGACGAGCTGCTGCAGCTCCAGAGGAGGTACGAACCGCCCAGGATAGTGATCGTCTACGGCGGGGGGTCGTTCGGGCACCCTGCGGCCCGCAAATACCTCTCGGACGGGGCCATAACCGATCCGCGGGGGTGCGCCGAGGTCCGCGCGGCGATGCTCTCGCTCGCAGGGATAATCACCGAGATCTTCCTCGACCGCGGGCTGCCCATCTTCGTCATAAACCCGTCTAGCTCCCTCGTCCTCCGGGACGGGGAGATCGACCCCGAAGCGTCCTTCCTGCTGCCCGTGGACAGGTGCCTCGGGGCAGGGCTCATGCCCGCCCTGGGAGGGGACGTCGTCCTCGACTCTGTCAGGGGTGCGCGCATCCTCTCGGGGGATCGGATCGCCCGGCTGCTCGCGAGGCGTCTGGGCGCGCGCCTCCTCTTCGGGACGGACGTCGACGGCGTCCTGCTGGGGGGCAGCGTCATCAGGCGCATAGACCCTGCAGATCTGCCCTCCCTCTCAAGAGGGGTCGGCGGCAGGGAGGGGGACGTCACCGGAGGGATGGCAGGCAAGCTGGACGAGATACGGCGCTTCCTCTCCGAGGGCGGAGCGGGCGCGGCGATCTTCAACATCACCGTCCCCGGGAACCTCACCAAGGTCATCTCAGGCAAGGAGATCGAATGCACTTATATCGGGACGGTATAAATCTCTCGTTGGAGTGTTGCCCTTTGATATCTGACCGGAAGCTCTCACACTTGGAGATATGCAGGGACCGGGACGTCGGTCCGAGGGAGAAACGCACCCACTTGGACGAGGTCGAGCTGATCCATAACGCAGCCCCCGAACTCGATATCTCCGATGTAGACCTCTCTACCGACCTCTTCTCGAAGAGGATCTCGTACCCCATCATCATCTCCGCTATGACCGGCGGGCATCCATCCACCAAGAAAATCAACGAGAACCTCGCAAAGGCGGCGGCCGACCTCGGCATCGGGATGTGCGTCGGCAGCCAGAGGGCAGCGATCGAGGACCCTCGCATGGAAGAGACCTTCAGCGTAGTGAGGAGGGTGGCACCGTCGATCCCGGTCATAGCGAACATCGGCGCCGCACAGCTCCTCTCGGCCGACGCACTCAGGTCAGCGGAGAGATCGGTGGAGATGGTGGGGGCCGACGCCATCGCAGTCCACCTCAACCTCCTCCAGGAGCTGGTCCAACCCGGGGGCGACACCCGATACAGGGGCGTGCTGGAGGGCATCGCCGAGGTCGCCGGATCTCTGGGCCGGCCGGTCATCGTCAAGGAGACCGGCTGCGGCATCTCGAGGGAGGTCGCCTCCTCCCTGATCGAGGCAGGCGCGGCTGCTATCGAGGTAGCCGGTGCCGGCGGTACCAGCTGGGCAGCGGTCGAGCACTATAACGCAAGTGTGCAGGGGGATAACCTCAAGGCGGCGGTGGCCGACTCACTCAGGGACTGGGGCATACCAACCGCGATGAGCATCTGCGAAGTCGCCTCGCTCAGGTCGCCGGCCGGAAATGTGCCCGGGGCAGGGCCCGGATTCAAGCTCATAGCATCGGGCGGCATAAAGAACGGGCTTGACATCGCGAGGTCGATCGCGCTTGGGGCAGACATGGCGGGCATCGCCAGGCCCCTCCTCGCGCCTGCCTTCGTCAGTGCGTCCTACGTCTCTGCCAAGCTGGGCGAGATCGCCTACGGGCTGAAGGTAGTGTCCATGCTGACCGGGGCCCGTTCCCTCAAGGAGCTCCAAGGCGCCCCCACCGTAGTGCGGGGGTACCTCAAGGAGTGGCTCTCGCAGAGGGGGCTCAGCCGATGATCGACGCCGAACTGAAGAGGATAGCTGCACTCGTCGATGGGGAGATCAGGGCCTCGCTGGCCGGCGCCGGCGGGGGGAGCGACCTCTACCGGGCTGCGCTCCACCTGCCGATGCAGGGCGGGAAGAGGATGCGGCCTTTCCTCGTCATAAAATCATGCGAAGCCGTCGGGGGCAGGGCCGAAGACGCCCTGTCCGCGGCTGCGGCGATAGAGGTCCTCCACAACTTTACGCTCGTCCACGACGACATAATGGACAACGACCTCCTGCGGAGGGGGGCGCCGACCGTCCATACCCTGTGGGGGGTCCCAACCGCGATCCTGGCGGGCGACCTCCTCTTCGCGAAGGCCTTCAGCCTCATCCTCTCCTCGGGGGCAGAATGCGCAAGGGTCCGGCGGTCAGCCGAGGTCCTGGCAAGGGCGACGGTCACCCTCTCCGAAGGGCAGCGGATGGACATGTCCTTCGAGGATCGGGAGGAAGTGACCGAGGAGGAGTACTTCGAGATGGTCTACAGGAAGACCGGGGCGCTGATCGAGGCTAGCGCCACTATCGGCGGCATCATAGGCGGGGGAGGTGAGGCCGAGATAGGCGCGCTCGCCGAGTACGGCGCATCCACGGGTACCGCCTTCCAGATCTACGACGACTACCTCGGCATCTCCTCGAGGGGGGAGGTGCTCGGGAAGCTCGTGGGGAACGACATACGGGCGGGGAAGAAGACCCTCATAGTGATAAAGGCGCTCCAGACCCCTGCGAGGGGCGGCGTCCTCCGCCTCCTCGGGAAGAGGGACGCCTCAGACTCTGAGATCTCCTCCCTCGTAAGGGCGCTAGAGGAGAACGGCGTCCTCGACTATGTCCGCGCGAAGGCCTCCTCCCTCACCGAGAGGGCGCTGGGGGCTCTCTCCAGGCTCCGGCCCTCTCCGGCGCGGAAGGCGCTCGAGGAGCTGGCCCTCTACACCATATCGCGGGAGAAGTGATCCGGGGGCGGCTGGATCTGTGCTGGACAGAAAACAATATCATCCCCCCGGTGAATCCGTAAGGCAGGGGACGAGGCAAGGGTGACGGCTGTGGGCTCTGACACCGAGACTGAGCGGATCAGGCTGCTGCTCAGGAAGCACGCGCTCGTAAACGCCCTGCGGTACGGCGGGAAGGCAAACCCCAAGGCCGTGGCCGGCAAGGCATTCTCCGAGGATCCTGCGCTGAAGGAGCGCGGGGCAGACGTCTTCAGGCTGGCAGAGGAGGTGGCCGCCGAGGTCAGCGCCATGGGCCTCGAGGAGCAGAGGGCTGCGGCCGACTCGCTCGGCCTCTCCGCCTCCGTATCCAAGGAGAAGATAAAACAGGAACACCTCCTACCGCCCCTCCCCAACGCCGGCAAGTACCCGAGGATCCACGTGAGGTTCGCCCCCAACCCCGACTCGGTTATCCACTTGGGCAACACACGGGCCGCCATCCTGAGCGACGAGTATGCCAAGATGTACTCGGGGCTCTTCACCCTGAGGTATGAGGACACCTCCCCCTCGGTAAAGCCGCCCATGCCCGAGGCGTACGAGGCGATAAAGGACGACCTCCGCTGGCTCGGCGTCCGCTGGGACGAGGAGTATATCCAGTCGGACAGGCTGGAGCTCTACTACGAGTACGCCGTCAGGCTCATCTCTCTCGGCGGGGCGTACATCTGCAGCTGCGTGCCGGAACGCTTCAGGGAGGCGTCGATCGCCGGCAGGGCCTGCCCGTGCCGTGGCCTCCCCCCGGAGGAACACCTGAAGAGGTGGGATGCCATGCTCGGTGGCAAGGCGAGGAAGGGCGAGTCCGTAATGAGGGTCAAGACCGACCTCTCCAACCCCAACCCCGCCGTCCGCGACTGGCCGGCGATGCGCATAGACACAAAGCCGCACCCCAGGAAGGGTACAAGGTACATGGTCTGGCCGCTCTACAACTTCGCCTCGGCGGTGGACGACCACCTGATGGGTATAACGCACATACTGCGCGGGAAGGAGCACGAGGTCAACACCCAGCGGCAGATCTACATGTACCGGCACTTCGGGTGGGAGTACCCCGAGGCGATCCACTATGGCCGCCTCAAGATCGAGGGGGCGGTCCTCTCAAAGTCGAAGATCCGCCAGGGCATAGAGGAGGGGCTATACTCCGACTGGAGCGACCCGCGCCTCGGGACCATCGCCGCCCTGAGGAGGAGGGGCTTCCTCCCCGAGACCGTGAGGCGGCTGATCCTCGAGGTAGGGGTCAGGCCAAGCGAGGCCATGATCAGCTGGGAGAACCTAGAGGCGATAAACCGCAAGCTCCTCGATCCCACCACCAAGCGGTTCGTCTTCCTCAGGGACCCCGTCCCCTTAAGGGTCAAGGGGATCGGGGGGGAGCACCAGGCGAAGATACCCCTCCACCCAGACCACCCGGAGTGGGGGCACCGCACCTTCACAATCACCCCTTCAGGGAAAGAGGCCGGAGGCACGATCCTGGTCCAGTCCGAGGACGCGAAGAGGCCGGTCTTCAGGCTCATGAACCTGTTCAACGTCAGGGTCGGGAGCGCCGGGGTCGGGGAGGTGCTGGGCGAGGACCTCGCCGAGGCGAGGAGGCTCGGCGCCCACATCATCCAGTGGCTGCCCGGGGGGAGCTGCACGCCTGTGAGGGTCGTGATGCCCGACGCTACCACGGTCGAGGGCGTAGCCGACCCGGCCCTGGCTGAGGAGCCCCTCCCCGGGACGTACCAGTTCTACAGGTTCGGCTTCGTCCGGGTCTACCGCGAGCGGGAGGGGATAGTGGGGTACTTTGCGCACCAATAAGCGGCGATCCGGGCCGTCCTGAGACCACAAAGCTCATAAACCCCGCCTGTCACCTCTGATCGAGAACTAACGATGAAGACATATGAGGAATTAATATGTCCAAGAAACCGGTGTTTGTAAGGTTTGAGGTCACTCCAGAGATCGTCGAGCGGGCTTATGAGATTGTAAAGCTCGCAAAAGAAGAAGGAAAGCTCAGGAAGGGCGCAAACGAGGCCACGAAGGCCGTCGAACGGAGCATCGCGAAGCTCCTGGTGATCGCTCAGGACGTCGATCCGCCTGAGATCGTCGCCCACCTCCCGCTCCTCGCGGACGAGAAGAAGATCACCTATGTTTACGTCGACTCGAAGGACAAGCTCGGCGCCGCAGCGGGGATCGACGTCCCCTCATCCGCCATAGCGGTCGTCGAGGCCGGGAAGGGCAAGCAGCTGCTCGAGGAAGTGGTCTCAAAGGTCGAGGCCCTGAGGATGAAGGGCGCGCCGGCAAAAGCAGAGGCTCCGGCGGAGGCAGTCCCTGAGGCACCGGCCCCGAAGGAGGAGAAGGCGGCGCCGGCAGAGAAGGCTGAAGAGAAGCCGAAGGAGAAGCCGAAGGAGAAAGAGAAGAAGGAGAAGGAGAAGGAGAAGGAAAAGAAGGAGAAAGCGCCCAAGAAGGGCGATAAGGAGAAGGAGAAAGAGAAGCCCAAAGAGAAGGCTGAAGAGAAGCCGAAGGAGAAGCCGAAGGAGAAAGAGGGCGGGCAGTAAGGCCGCCCCCTTCGTTATACGTCTGTTCCGGAGGTCAGGAGATTGGGATATGAGACAAGTGACGCCTCACCAGCAGAGGTCATCCAGATAGTCGGCCGCACGGGCGTGACCGGCGAGGTAGCCCAGGTGCGGGTACGGATAATCGATGGCAAGGACAAGGGCCGCATCCTCACCAGAAACGTCAAGGGGCCTGTAAGGATCGGCGACATCCTCCTGCTGAGGGAGACAGAGCGCGAGGCGAAGAAGCTGATCCCGCGCTAAAAGTTTATTAGCTTCCGATCTTACCTCTCAGTGGGGCAAGCTCTATGGTGAGAACATACAAGTGCTCGTTCTGCGACCGCGACATCGAGCCGGGCTCCGGCCTTATGTACGTGAAGAACGACGGTACTATCTTGAGGTTCTGCTCAAGCAAGTGCCGCAAGAACATGCTCAAGCTGAAGAGGGTCTCGCGTCGCCTCAAGTGGTCCTCACAGGTGCCCGCCAAATGATCGAGCGGACCTTTGTCATGATCAAGCCCGACTCAGTGGTGAGGGGGCTTGCGGGCGAAGTTCTCTCAAGGCTGGAGAGGAAAGGCCTGAAGATCGTTGGCATGAAGATGATCCGGATGTCCGAGGACCAGGCCTCAAGGCTCTACGCGCCCCACCTGGGCAAGCCCTTCTTCAACGATCTCGTAAAATTCATCAGGTCAGCTCCGGTCGTGGTCCTGGCCCTCGAGGGCGAGAACGCCGTAGCCGTGGTTCGGCGGATAATCGGCTCCACCGACTCGAAGGAGGCCGCGCCCGGTACCGTGAGGGGTGACTTTTCATGCTCCAAGAGCATGAACGTCATCCATGCCTCGGACTCCCCCGAGAACGCGCAGAGGGAGCTGGCAATCTTCTTCTCTGAGGACGAGGTTATGAAGTACTCCCGGCTCGACGAAGCCTGGGTATCCTGATCCGCCCCTGCCGCCGCGGCCTTCGGCAGCCGTGGACCGCTGTCCTACCCCGGGCGGGTCTCCGGCCCTGCCTGGCCGGCACGCCTCACCCCGCGGCAGGAGGGGCCCCCGCCGAGGAGGTTAAAAGGAGGAGCTCCCTCTACGATCTCAGGTGACCATTACGCCCGTCCGGCAACCTATCGTTACAGTCCTCGGTCACGTCGATGTCGGCAAGACGCTCCTGCTGGATAAGATCCGCGGAACGGCAGTGATGTCGCGCGAGGTTGGGGCCATGTCCCCGCACCCCTGAAGCGGGGCGGGGTGGCAGACCCAGCACATCGGCGCAAGCTTCCTCCCGACCGACGTGATCGAGAAGTACTGCAGCCTGGTGATCAAGGACTTTGGCGCAAAGACCACCATCCCCGGCATATTGGTGATCGATACGCCGGGGCACGAGGTCTTCTCAAACCTGAGAGCTAGGGGAGGGTCGGTCTCCGATATAGCGGTCCTCGTCATCGACGTCCTCCAGGGGGTCGAGAAGCAGACCGCAGAGTCGATAGAGATCCTCCGGTCCAGGAAAACCCCCTTCATAGTAGCAGCCAACAAGATCGACAAAGTGGCCGGCTGGGTGCCCCATCCCGAGAAGCCCGTGGTGGAGTCCTACAGGATGCAGAGCCCGCAGGTCCAGGAGAGGGCGGATCAGATGATCTACAGGATAGTCGGCGACCTGGGGCGGTACGGCTTCTCGTCCGACCGCTACGACCGCATCCGGGACTTCACCAAGGCGGTCGCCATAGTGCCGACCAGCGCGGTCACCGGGGAGGGCATACCCGAGCTCTTGGCCCTCCTCTGCGGACTCGTCCAGCAGTACCTGACCAAAAGGCTCGCGGTCACGGAGGGGCCCGGGAAGGGCGTCGTCCTCGAGACCAAGGAGGAGCCGGGTCTGGGCAACACGATCGACGTGATACTCTACGACGGCATTCTAAACAAGGGGGACCGGGTGGTGGTGGGCGGGTTCGGGAACCCGATCGTCACCAAGGTGAGGGCGCTGCTCCTCCCGAAGCCCCTCAACGAGATCAGGGATCCCGAGGACAAGTTCCAGTCAGTCGAGACTGCAGTGGCGGCTGCCGGAGTGAAGATAGTCGCCACCGGTCTCGAGGGGGCAGTGAGCGGCGCCCCCGTTATCGTGGCTGCCGACGACGCGGCGGTGGAGGCCGCCGAGAAGCGGATCAGGGAGGAGATGTCCGAGCTCAGGTTCACCTCTGATGCGGTGGGGGTCATAGTAAAGGCGGACACGCTCGGTTCGCTCGAGGCGCTGATAAAGTTCCTGAAAGACTCGGGGATCCCGGTGAGGATATCGGACGTCGGGCCGATAGGGCGGCACGACCTGATAGAGGCCACCCTCGTGAAGAGGCAGAAGCCAGAGTTCGCCGCGATAGTGGGCTTCAACGTCAAGGCCCCCCAGGAGGTCGAGGCGGACGCCAAGGCCCGCGGCATCCCCCTCTTCACCAGCAACGTCATCTACCACATCGTCGACGACTTCAGGGCATGGTCCAGCAGGACTGTGGAGGAGATGAGGAGGAAGGAGCTGGGCCAGCTCGTCCTGCCCGGCGAGTTCAGGATCCTTCCGGGATGCGTCTTCAGGAAGAACTCCCCGCCCATCTTCGGCGTCGAGGTCCTGGTGGGGACGATAAAGCCCGGCTATACGATAATGAAGGCCAACGGCGAGGCGCTGGGGACCATCATGCAGATCCAGGACTCGGGGAAGACAGTTCAAGCTGCCAAGAAGGGGGAACAGGTGGCGGTCTCCGTCAAGGGGGACTTTACAGTCGGGAGGCAGGTCCAAGAAGGCGAGACCCTGCTGGTCCAGATACCCGACAACGACGCCTACCTCCTGAGGGAGAAGTACAAGGGGGAGCTGAGCGAGGAAGAGCTGGCGGCGATCGAGAGGATCCAGCGGATAAGGTGGAAGGATCTCCCCTGATCCTCGGGGGTGCACTGCGCGGCCGCGGTGACTCCCCGAAGGGGTTTGCTGTTATCTTATCGGTTGATCCGCGGCCCTATGGACTCCAGCCGATCGCTTGGCTGACTGGTGCATGAAGGAGATTCCCAGTGAAAGAGAATGAAAAGGCGAAGGCGGGGGCAGTCCCAGGCCAGGCGCCCCCCGTATGCCCCCATCCGAAGGCTTCAAAGAACCCGAAAGGGTTATAAACGTACTTGGACTTCAAAAGTCCATCGTATCAGTAAGTACGGTGATAAGTGTTGGTAGAGTTCAAACTAGTCGTCTCAAACCCCTCGGACGGCACGAGCAAGACCGTCACTGTGCCTGACAACCAGACGCAGTCGCTGATCGGCCTCAAGATAGGGGATACGATCAGCGGCGAGGCATTCGGCTACGCCGGGAAGGAGCTGGTCATAACCGGCGGCAGCGACAAGAGCGGCATACCGCTCATCGCAGGCATACAGGGCGGGGGCAAGAGGAGGGTCCTCCTCTCAAACCCCCCAGGATACCACGCCAAGAAGGAGGGGGAGCGGAAGAGGAAGCTGGTACGCGGAAATATGATAACCGAGGACATTGTACAGATTAACGCGGCGATCAAGGCTCCGGAGGCAGTGAAAAAGAGTGAGTGAGGACCTCAGACAGCCCGAGTGCAACATCGGCCTGACGGGTCATGTAGACCACGGCAAGACCACTCTAGTCGCCGCCCTGAGCGGCGTTTGGGCTGCCCACCACAGCGAAGAGCTGAAGCGGGGGATCACGATCAAGCTCGGGTATGCGGACACGGTCTTCAGGAAGTGCCCAAACAACCCGCCGCCCGAGTGCTATACAGTCTCCAAGGTCTGCCCGATCGACGGCTCAGAGACCCAGTTCCTGAGGAAAGTATCATTCGTTGACGCCCCCGGCCATGAGAGCCTGATGGCCACCATGCTCTCCGGCTCAGCCCTGATGGATGGCGCCATACTGGTCATCTCCGCAGCCGAGGACTGCCCCCAGCCCCAGACGAGGGAGCACCTCGTGGCGCTCGAGATCATCGGCGTCAAGAATATAGTGCTGGTCCAGAACAAGATAGACGCGGTCAGCAGGGAGCAGGTCCGCCAGAACTTTAAGCAGATTCAGGAGTTCGTCAAGGGTACTATCGCCGAGGGCGCCCCGGTGATCCCGGTCTCAGCCCTACACGGATCGAATATGGATTATCTGATACAGACCCTTGAGGAGAGGATCCCGACCCCGGTGAGGGACCCCTCAAAGCCCTCGAGAATGTACGTCGCCAGATCCTTCGACGTGAACAAGCCGGGCACCCTGCCGAATGAGATGCAGGGCGGCATCCTGGGAGGGTCCCTCATACAGGGCGCCTTCAGGGTCGGCGACGAGATAGAGATCCGCCCCGGGATCAAGACTGAGCAGGGGGGCAAGGTCGTTTACGAGCCTCTGAGGACTTTCATCTCGAGCCTCATGTCGGGGAGCAACATAGTCGACGAGGTCAAGCCCGGAGGGCTGATCGGCGTCGGAACCTTCCTGGATCCGTCGCTCACAAAGGCCGACACACTCGTCGGAAGCACTGTGGGCAAGCCCGGGACGCTCCCGCCGACAAGGACCGACCTCCGCCTGAAGGTCACCCTTCTCGAGAGGGTAGTCGGCACCAAGGAGATGCAGAAGATCGAGCACATACGGGTCAGGGAGAACCTCATGCTCGTGGTTGGGTCCGCAGTCACCGTCGGGACCGTGGCAGCGGCCTACAAGGACGACGCGCAGCTGACGCTGAAGCGTCCGGTCTGCGTCGAGACCGGCTCTAGGGTCGCTATCAGCAGGATGCTCTCCGGCCGGTGGCGGCTGATTGGCTATGGCTTCGTCCAGTAAGAGGTCAGTTCTGCTGGACACGAACATCCTCATCTATTCGGCGTCCCGCCC
The DNA here is from genome assembly GCA_038801785.1 of Candidatus Methanomethylicaceae archaeon GD_Cm_T35_P0_bin.15. GTDB lineage: Archaea > Thermoproteota > Methanomethylicia > Methanomethylicales > Methanomethylicaceae > JAULTD01. Next base: position 389,462 of record JAULTD010000001.1, on the reverse strand, counting down.
CTTTGACATCGCCTACCTCCTGGGGAGGGCGGGTTATATCGACATCAGAGTGCCAGAAGCGGTCCTCGACGAGCTGAGGCGCCTCTCAGACGAGCCGGGGAGGAGTGGAAAGGGGAAGGGCGGAGGAGGCAAGCTCCGCAGGTTCGCCAGGCTCGCCCTCGAGATCGCCGGAAAATTCCAGCCGGTGCCGACGCCAACGGGGGTTCCCGCTGACGGTGAGCTGCTCCGCCTCGCCAGAGACGAAGGCTATGTGGTTGCCACCTCTGATGCGGCACTGATGCGGCACCTCAGGAGCGCGGGTGCCCCAGTCATCTTCCTCAAGGACGGCCGCCTCGTCGCGGATTTTGACTAGGTGCCTGCCCGGCCGGCCCGGCGGCACACCGTCATCCGCCCACATATTTGCACAGAGGCGGCGTAAAACCGTGGATCCGCACAGCAAGCTTTTATAGACGTTTGTAAGTTTATCAATAAATTATCTTCTGGTGAGCCCGGATGTACAAGCTCCTTCACATGAATGATGTCGTGAGAATCCCGCCCGAGAAGTTCGGTTCCCCCCTCGAGGCCGTCTCGGCGGAGGTCCTCCGCTCCACTTACGAAGGCGTGGTCATGCGCGAGTTCGGCGCTGTCCTCGCCGTCCTCAACGTCTCCGTCTCAAACGTCGGCAAGATCCTGCCGGGCGACGGGGCGATCTACCACAAGACCTCGTTCGACCTGCTCGTCTACACACCCGTCATACAGGAGGTGGTGGAGGGCGAGACTGTGGAGGTAACCGACTTTGGGATCTTCGTCAGGATCGGTCCCATGGACGGGCTGGTTCACGTCTCCCAGGTCATGGACGACTTTATCGTCTATGACGAGAAGCGGGGCGCCCTCATCGGGAAGGAGACCCAGCGGGTCCTGGAGAAGGGCAGCCTCGTCCGGGCGAGGATAATAACCGTGAGCCTGAGCGGCGGCACGTCCCGCAGCAGCAAGATAGGCATGACGATGAGGCAGCCGTTGCTGGGTGCCCTCCCCTGGATAGACGAGGAGATCAGAAAGTCCCGCGGAGAGACCGTAAAGCCCGAGGAGAAAGAGGGCGGGAAGAAGGCCTTAGAGGGCGCTGAGAAGGCAGAGCAGGGGAAGGAGGCAGTCAAATGAGCAAGGGGAAGGAGAGAGGCAAGGAACCTTCCTCGTCGCTAAAGTATGCATGCAGGAAATGCAAGTACATCCTTCCAGAGGACGAGAAGAGGTGCCCTGTCTGCGGAGGGACGGAGCTCTCCGACGAATGGAGCGGCATCGTCATAATCATGGATCCGTCCTCACAGATGGCACAGCTCATCGGTGCAAAGAAGGCCGGGAGATATGCCATAAAGGTGAGGTAGCACGAATTGGGTGCGCTAAGGCTGCCCGAGCGCCTCAGGGGCGAGATGGTCAAGCCCTACGGCACCCTCTTCTCCGGCGATACAGCGTCGAACGTTCAGGCGGCGCTCGCCCTGATCGCGGAGCGCCCGCCGAAGGTCATAATTGTGGGGGACTTTACGCTCCGAGCGTTCATCGATGCGGGGTACCGCCCGGACGTCGGCATTTACGACAGGAAGACAGAGCGCTCCGCGTTCCCGCTCCCCGAGGAGCCGACACTGACCGTCCCAAACCCGCCGGGCGAGATCTCCGACGAGGCCGCCAAAGCCGTCAAAGGGCTCCTAGAGCGCGAGGGCCCGTCGATGCTGCTCGTCGACGGCGAGGAGGACCTGCTCGCCATCCCCGCCATACTTTACGCCCCCGAGGGCTCGCTCGTCATCTACGGCCTGCCTGGTAGGGGGATGATTGCGGTCAAGGCAGACCGCACCCTGAAGGAGAAAATAACGGCACTGCTCAGCCAGTTTGAAAGGGTCGATAAATGACCGATGGTGGGGAGAGGACGGGATGCCCGGTCAAGGAACATCGCTGATTGCGGACACTTTTGCTTTTTATAAGGTTTTTAACACTGTTTATATATTCATTACCGCTAAAATAGCGGTTAATGATCACCATGTCTGCCGCCTCGCGGACTATCACACTCCGCCCTAAATCAGGCGGGAGAGGTATGTCCCCGATCGTCGCCGCCCTTCTACTGATAGTAATTGCAGTGGCAGCAGCTGCAGTCACTTATATGTTTGTCATGGGCTTTCTCGGCAACACAAGCGGGAATACGGGCCCTAGAGGCCAGCTCAGTTATGATAGCTATGCTGTGGCCGGGGTCGCAGATGCTGATCTAGTCGTCTACCTGAGGAATACCGGCGGTAAAGCGGTCGAACTGCAGTCTGTATACGTAGATGGCGCTGCCTACGTGCGTGACAGCACGCCCTCGGACGGTGAGTGGCTCTTCAAGGTAGGCGGCGCTGCTACCCTGGTACTGGATGTCGCTCAGACGGGCACATTATACGTGAACACCAATGGCCTGAACGCCGCCGAGTGGCATACCGTAAGGGTGGTATGCACAGACGGCACATCACTGGAGTTCAGTGTTAGGAAACAAAGCGAGATGGGAGGGCAGCTTTACTGCATCAATTCTTCATGGTGTGAACCCTCCCCGTTAGCCAACATCGGCGCCTACCTAAGAAACAACGGTGCAAAATCACTCACACTTAGCCAAGTATACGTTGATGGCAATGAATACGACCATTCCCCCGGACTCCCCGATGGACCCGACTCCGGCGACTGGACTTTTTCGATTGATGGCACTCCAACTGTTGTATTGAATATCGATGAAGTCGGGCAACTCCAGGTCTGTGACTGGGGCATGGACTCGTCCGAAGCCCACACTGTAAGGGTCGTATGCACAGACGGGACTGCTCTCGAGTTCGTTGTAGCGCCTTATCCGTAGCCGTCTCCTCGGCTAATGATGGAAAAAAGTAGAGGCGAAGAGAAAGAAAAGTAAGGCAGGATAAGGTAAGAAAAAGAAAAAAGAAAAAAGAAAAAGAACGGAAGTACCGTCAGCACTGCCCCTTCAGCCTCATGGCCTCTGCGACGCGCTCGATCGCGCAGATGTACGCGCCCATCCTCATATCGACGCCGTACTTCTTGGACCTGGCGTACGTGTTCTTGAACGCCTTGACCATCAGGCTCTCGAGCTTCTGGTTCACTTCCTCCTCTGTCCAGTAATAGTTCGCCAGGTTCTGGACCCACTCGAAGTAGGAAGTGCTAACACCGCCGGCGTTTGCTAGGATGTCGGGGATCACCATGACTCCCTTCTCGGCTAGGATCGCGTCCGCCTCAGGCGTGGTAGGACCGTTGGCCCCCTCCGAGACTATCTTGGCCTTCACATTCGCCGCGTTCTTCGCGGTTATCTGGTTCTCCAGGGCCGCAGGCACGAGGATGTCGCAGCTGGTCTCCAGGAGTTCCTCGTTAGTGATCGGCTTTGCGCCCGGGTACCCTTTCAGGGTGCCTTTCTTCGCCTTGTAGTCGATCACCGAGTCGACATTGAACCCGTCGGCTGAGTATATCCCTCCCTGCGAGTCGCTCAGCGCGACGACTTTGCACCCGAGCTGGTTCAGAAGCTTGGCAGAGTAGACCCCGACGTTGCCAAACCCTTGCACCGCTAGGGTCGCCTTCTTGAGGCTCAGTCCCAGCTCCCTAGCGCCTTCCCTGGTGGCGAACATGAGCCCCCTCCCGGTCGCCTCGGTCCTCCCTTCGGACCCGCCGATCGCTATCGGCTTGCCAGTCACGACACCCGGGACGTTGTGGCCCTTGAGCTTGCTGAACTCGTCCATGAACCACGCCATCTCCCTGCCGCCCGTGTTGACGTCGGGTGCGGGGATATCCGTCTCGGGTCCGACTATCGGAGAGATCGCCGCGAAGAACCCCCGCGAGAGCCTCTCGACCTCGCCAGCGCTCATCTCCTTGGGGTTGCATATTATGCCGCCCTTGCCCCCGCCGTACGGCACGCCTGCCACAGCGCACTTCCAGGTCATCCACATCGAGAGCGCCATCACTTCGTTCAAGGTCACATTAGGGTGGTACCTCACTCCTCCCTTGAACGGGCCGAGCGCATCGTTGTGCTGCGACCTGAACCCCTTGAACATCCTTATAGCGCCGCTGTCCATCCTCACCGGTATGTTGACGCTGAGGACCCTCTTGGGGTATTTCAGAATTTCATGGACATTCCTGTCCAGGTTCATGATTTTGGCGCACTTGTCCAGCTGCGCCAGGGCCATCTCGTACGGATCCCTATTAGACAACGTTTGTCACTTCCTGTTGTTTACCGTCTTTCTCCACCTTGCTGATGTATTACCTCGTTTTGGGAGGACGATCTATTTAAGTTTGATTGACACTGTCAACTGTCCTCCCCAGACAGGAAAGCTAAAAAAGGAGTTCCACTTTCTTAACCGCGAATGGAAGTGTTAAGATGTCCTCCCAAGAGGTAGACTACCAGATATCTATCATCGAGGATAAGGCAAACCCGCTCATGGAGAGGAGAGAGTACAAGGTCGAGGTCGCCTCGAAGACGACCCCCAAGAGGGATGTACTGAGGAAGACGCTGGCGTCTGCGCTGAAGACCCCGGTGGAGAGGATCTTCGTCAAGAACGTGCTCACTTCCTATGGCACAAACGTCACCGTCTGCAAGGTGCATGTCTACGAGAGCGCCGAGCGCGCAAAGGCCATCGAGCCGAGGCATATACAGCTGAGGAACCTCTCGAGGGAGGAGCGGAAGCAGGCCATGGCCGCGAAGCCTGCAGAGAAATCGTCCGAGGCGCCGGCAGCGGCCCAGTGAGAGGGTAAAAAGCAGGTGAGATAATGAGCAAGCCTTCAAGCCTTTATGACGTCAACTACGACCAGGGTACCGTCAAGCTGAAGAACAAAAAGTGTTCCAGGTGCGGAAGGACGATGGCGAAACACCTGAAGCCCAACGCACGCTGGGCATGCGGCTACTGCGGCTATACCGAGTTCATAAGGACCCAATAAACCGGAGCCGAAGGCAGTAGCTGGTTATGCAGGCGCGCTCTAAGCTCACGGTCTTGGGCATCGAGTGTACCGCACACACGTTCGGCTGCGGGATCGCCTGCTCGGAGGGCTGCCCGGCCTCGGGCTCGAGCCCCGGTCCCGGTCCGCGTGAGATTATAGCCAACGCCAGATCAGAATACATCCCAAAGTCCGGGGGCATCCACCCGAGGGAGGCGAGCCAGCACCATGCAGACGTCGCCCCCTCCGTGATCGGGGAGGCTCTCCGCAGGTCCGGTCTCAGGCTCTCTGATCTGGACGCGGTCGCCCTCTCGGCGGGGCCGGGCCTGGGACCGTGCCTTAGGACCGGCGCGACTGTTGCGAGGATGCTCGCACTGACGGCCGGGAGGCCGCTCGTCATGGTGAACCACTCCGTCGCCCATATAGAGATCGGGAGGCTGTCGTCGGGCGAGCCTGATCCGCTCGTCGCCTACGTCTCCGGGGGCAACACCATCGTCTCTGCGTTCTCCGGCGGCAGGTACCGGGTCTTCGGTGAGACGCTGGACGTCGCCCTCGGCAACTGCCTCGACACCTTTGCGAGGGGTCTGGGCCTCCAGCACCCGGGCGTCCCGAAGCTCGAGGCGCTGGCGGAGAAGGGCAAGTCGTTCATCCCGCTTCCCTATGTCGTGAAGGGCCAGGACGTCTCGTACTCGGGGCTCCTCACCACCGCCCTCAGGATGATCGGGGGGCATGACCCTGCCGATCTGAGCCTCAGCCTGCTGGAGACGGCGTACGGGATGTTCGCCGAGGTGGTCGAGAGGGCACTCGCCCATACCGAGAAAGAGTCGCTTCTCCTGACTGGCGGGGTCTCAAGGAGCAGGCGTCTGCAGAGGATGCTCGAGGCAGTATGTAGGGATCACTCTGCGCGTTTCTTCGTGGTGCCCCCGGAGCTGGCAGGCGACAACGGGGGGATGATCGCCTGGACCGGGGTTCTTGCCCTGCGGGAGGGGCTGGAGACCCCCGTGGCAGCCAGCTACGTCCGGCCCAGGTGGCGTCTTGACGAGGTGGAGGTGCCTTGGCGGAGAGAGTGCTGATAAAGAAGGGCGCGGAGGCAGAGCTCTACAGGGGGAGCTGGATGGGATTCCCGGTGCTCTTCAAGAGACGGGTGAAGAAGCTATACCGCAACCCGGATCTGGACAACATGATAAGGAACAGCCGGACCTCCCTCGAGGCCAAGCTCCTCTCCGGGGCGAGGCGGCTGGGGGTGCCGACCCCGATCGTCTACTTTGTCGACAGAGAGCGCTCCGAGATCGTGATGAGCTACATAGACGGCATCCCCCTCAAGTCCGCGATCCCCGCGATGGACTGCGGATCCCTCGAGGGGGCATTCAGGCAGGCGGGCGAGATGGTCGGGAGGCTCCACTCGGGCGGCATGGTCCACGGCGACCTGACCACCTCCAACATGATCCTCAGGTGCGACAGGCTCTTCCTGATTGACTTCGGCCTGGGCGATTATACGCCGGACCTCGAGGCACGGGGGGTGGATATCCATCTCATGAGGAGGGCGCTGGAGAGTTCACACCACCAAGTCTCGAAGGCCGCCTACTCCAGCTTCGTGGAGGGCTACTCTGCGGTCATGGGGCGGGCGGGGGACGAGGTTCTCGAGAGGGTGGGCGAGATCCGGAAGAGGGGAAGGTACGTCGAGGGTGGGAGATAGCACCGTGGCGGGCATGCGCAGGCGGCGGCTCCTCTTCGTGACGGGGAACAGGCACAAGCTCGAGGAGGCCAACGCCATCCTCGCCCCCTTCAATATATCCCTCGAGATGGCCGACTGCAGGAAGCTCGAGATCCAGTCAGCGTCGATCGCGGCGATCGCCGGTACAGCTGCCAGATCGGCCGCCAAGAGGCTCTGCGCTCCCGCGGTCGTCGAGGACTCTGGGCTCTTCGTCAGGGCGCTCGGCGGCTTCCCCGGGCCCTACTCCTCCTACGCCTACAGGACGCTCGGCTGCGAGGGGATACTCCGGCTCCTCTCCGGCGTGGAGGACAGGAGGGCCGCCTTCAGGTGCGCCGTGGCGTACTGCCTCCCGGGGTCCAGGCCGAGGATCTTCACCGGCACCTCGCTGGGCAGCATATCCCCCTCCATGAGGGGATCGGGCGGCTTTGGCTTCGATCCCATCTTCGTGCCCGACGGCGGGGGCGAACGCACCTTTGCCGAGATGGACGGTCCGGAGAAGTCGCGCCTCTCGCACAGGGGGAACGCCTTCCGGGCCTTCGGTAGGTGGTACTCCTCTGACCCCTGCCTCTGAACCGGCAGGTCCAGCGGGATGGACAGTCCTGGACAAAGCCCCTCTTCCACCCCGGGCCAGGGACTCCGCCGAAGAGGTTAAATAATGGGTTTTTATTTTATGGGTTGCTTAGGTGGGTTAATTGAGGAAGAGTAAGATCAAGGGAAGCTCACACTCGATCAGGCCTATTGAGAGCGGAGCGCCAAAATGGGTCAAGGCTTCCGCCGAAGAAGTCGAGTCGATCGTGGTCGATGCCTCGAAGAAGGGGGTCCCACCTTCACAGATAGGCATCTTGCTGAGGGATCAGTACGGCATCCCCCTCGCCAGGCAGGTGACCGGTAAGAGGATCAGCAAGATCCTCGAGGAGAGGGAGCTTGCGGCACAGATCCCTGAAGACCTCTTCAACCTCATAAAGCACTCGGGCATGATCCGCCGTCATCTGGAGGAGCACCCCCGGGACATGAGCTCCAAGCGCGGGTTGCAGCTCCTCGAGTCGAAGATCAACCGGCTGGCGCGCTACTACGCCTCTGTCGGCAGGATACCGCGTGACTGGAAGTACTCGCCCGGGAAGGCCTCGATCCTGGTGCGATGATGGCGCCACGGGGAAGGCCTCCCCCTGATACCGCCCCCGACGCTTTATCCATGCCCACATACACGCCCACACCCGCCCCCATAAAGCCCGCTCCCATGACGATGACGCCCGCAGATTCCACTGCGCCCCCGCCGGTTCCTAGTGGCGCGTCCGCCAAGGGGTCCCTCTCGGCATTGAAGGACGGGCTGCGGAACATGGCCGAGGGGCTCTCCAGGCTGGATCAGGTGCTGGTCGTCTCCCACCTCGACGCTGACGGCATCTCTGCTGGGAGCATAATGCTCTCCGCCCTCCTCGAGGCGGGGGCAAACCCGCAGGTCAAGATCGTCAAGCAGCTCGACGGGAACGTCATCAAGGAGGCTGCGCAGCTCCCCCATACCTTCGTCGTCTTTACCGACATGGGAAGCGGCCAGAAGCAGCTCCTCAAGGCCCTCGGGAAGCCGTTCGCGATCATTGATCACCACCAGCCCGAGCTGCTGGATCACCCCCTCGAGGCCAACCCCCACCTCTACGGCTTCGACGGCTCGAACGAGCTTTCGGCCGCCGGCATGGCATACCTCGTCGCATCGGAGATGGACAGCCGGAACAGGAGGCTGGCCCCCCTCGCGATCATCGGCGCCCTCGGTGATATGCAGGACAAGGGGGAGAGGAGCTCCCTCGTCGGACTGAACGCGGAGATCGCTGCCCAGGCTGAGAAGGACGGCCTCCTGATTGTCAGGAAAGGCCTGAAGCTCTACGGTTTTGAGTCGAGGCCGCTGGTCAAGTCGATGGAGTACACGATCACGCCCTACCTCCCCGGCCTCAGCGGCGACGAGGGGGCATGCTTCAAGTTCCTGAAGGGCCTGGGCATCGATCCCAGAAAGCCCGACGGCAGCTGGAAGTCCGTATCGGACCTCTCCGCCGTGGAGCTCAGGTCCGTCATAAACGGAACCATAAAGTACCTCATCTCCCACGGCCTGGAGAGCCGTGAGGTCGAGCAGATAGTCGGGACCATCTACGTCCTGGCCGAAGAGGAGAGGGAGACGCCGCTGCGCGACGCCCGCGAGTTCTCTGCGGCACTGAACGCCTGCGGGCGGATGGGCAGGGCGGGCCTGGGGGTCTCCATCTGCATGGGCGACCGCGGTCGGGCCCTCGACGAACTGAGGGAGGTCCTGCAGGGGTACAGGCGTACGATCTCCGGGTACCTTGACTGGCTCTCCAAGAACAAGGAGGCCGTTAGGGTCCTCCCTGAGATACAGGCGGTCTACGGCGGCTCGGTTATTGACGAGAAGATGATCGGGACGGTCGTCTCGATCGCCTACTCCATGCCCCCCCTCTCGATGGATCGGGCGGTGGTCGGTTTTGCGAACTGCTCCGAAGAGCCCGGGGTTGTGAAGGTCTCGGCAAGGGGCACCGCGGGCCTCGTCTCGAGAGGCCTGAACTTGGGGCTGGTGATGAAGGAGGCGTCGGAGAGGGTCGGAGGCGTAGGCGGCGGACACGATATAGCTGCAGGTGCACAGATCCCGCGTGGCAGGGAGGATGAGTTCTTATCAGCCGCGAACGAGATCATAAGATGCATGGTCGGTGCCAGGACTTGAGGCGCAGGGTCGGTGCTGGATCCAGATCTCGAACCGGATCCCGATCTGAACCTGGATCTGAATCTCGATCTGAATACGGATCCGGATACGGATCCGTATCCGTCCGAGTCTGCACGAGGGGGCGGGAGCTGGATGGGTGAGCCGGCAGCGGACGCCGCGTCCGGGCAGAGGCCCGGCGACAAGGTCAAGATCAGGACCGAGTTCTCCATGGCACTGGACTACGCCGACGACTCGATGGCCGAGAGGGTGATGCGAGCCGTCCAGCCCGACAACGAGGAGGTTCCCGAAGACACCTCGATAGAGATGGACGTCTGCGGGGGCTCCTTGACGATCAGGGTCTCCTCGGCGGGCGACCTCCACTCCTTCCTGAGGACCGTGGACGACCTGCTCTCCTGTATCCAGGTGGCCGAGCGGGCCGCAAAGCTAGATCGGGTCGGCTCTGCTGATTCACAGCCGCAACCTTCTGCCACGTCATCATGCGCCCGCCGGCCCTCCGCACGCTGATCCCGGTGATCAACTCCGGCACCACCCCGCCGCCCTGATGGCCGCAGGCATCGCGGCCGGCCACGCTTGGGATGACCGTAAAAGTCCAGCGGTTCAGGGCTGTCCAGTGCGTAAGTTTATATCGATGTTCCCTATTCCTTTTCTGGTACTGCGGTGGGATAATGTCAGAGCAGAAGGCACCAGTAAAGCTGAAAGACAAATGGCGCCAGAAGAAGTGGTACGTGGTCGTCGCGCCGAGCGCGTTCGGCAACGTAGAGATCGGGAAGACCCTTTCTGATGACCCGCAGAAGCTGGTGGGGCGCGTCCTGGAGACGACGCTCTACAACATCACAGAAGATTTCTCGCAGCTTCACATCAAGCTCCTCTTCAAGATCACCCGCGTCGAGGGAGACAGGGCCTATACCATATTCAGCGGCCACGACCTCGCTAGGGATTACCTGAGGAGTCTCGTCAGGAGGGGCAGCTCGAGGATCGACGGCATCTTCCCCATGACGACGAAGGACGGTTATAAGGTAAGGATCGGGATACTCGCCCTCTCGACCGTCAGGACGAAGAGCTCGCAGAAGCACTCGATCAGGCACATAATGGAGGACGCCGTGAGCAAGAAGGGGGGGCAGCTGCTCTACGACGAGCTTGCCCAACAGCTGGTCCTCGGCAAGATCGCCTCCGAGATCTACAACGCCGCAAAGTCCGTCTACCCGTTGAGGAAGATCGAGGTGCGGAAGAGCGAGCTGGTCGAAGTCGGCGGGCCGCACGTCACGCCCGCGGCACCCGCGGCACCCGCTCCTGCCGCCCCGGCAGAGCCGAGCACGCCGGCCCAGTAAAGCATTAGCATTTTATCCCTCCTTTCCCCATCTTATACCGGTGAAGCGTATCAATGCCATTGGACGGACTCGTGAGCAGCTCCGGCTTCAGGGGGCTGGCCCTCAAGGAGATAACCCCTGAACTCTGCCTCAGGCTGGGGCTCGCTCTCTCCGGTCTCCTCGGCGGGACCTGCGTCGTCGGCCGCGACGTGCGGCTCTCCTCCCCCCTCTTGGCGCAGTCGCTGATCGACGGCCTCAACTCTGGGGGGTCTGACACGGTCTTCCTAGGGTTGGCCCCAACGCCCGCGGTCTCCTTCTACTCGAGGCGCCACAGCGGGGGGGCGATGGTCACCGCCAGCCACAACCCTCCTCCCTACAACGGGATCAAGCTCTTCGACGGGAGGGGAGCATCCGTGACCCAGGGCTTTTACGAGGGCCTCCTCTCGGCGGCCGCCAGGGAGCCCCGCTACTCCAGCTGGGACGCCCTCGGCTCCTCCAAGGCCGGCGGGGGGCTCCATGACTATGTGGATCATGTGGCTTCCGCCTTCGCCGGGAAGAGGTGGCGGGTCGGTCTGGATCCCGGGAACGGCGCGACCGCGGTCACCGCCCCCGCCGTCTTCAGCGCCATCGACTGTGACGCCTCGGCCGTAAACCTCGCCCCCGACGGGACGTTCCCGGGAAGGGGCTCAGAGCCCGGCGAGGGGGCGCTCTCGTCCCTCTCGGAGCTGGTCAGGGAGCGCGGGCTCGATGCCGGCTTCGCTTATGACGGCGACGGAGACCGGCTCGCCATAGTCGACGAGCGCGGGGAGCCAGTCCCCCAGGACGTCGCACTGGCGTTCGCAGCCTCCCAGATCGTCAGGGAGAAGGGCGGATCGGTTGTCGTAAACGTCGATACCTCCGCCATGGTCGATATAATGGTCGAGGAGGCCGGTGGGAAGGTCTACCGCTCCAGGGTCGGGGACCCCTACGTCGTCGAGGAGATGATCAGGAGGGGGAGCGTCTTCGGGGGCGAATCGTGCGGGGCGTGGATCTACCCTGACCAGGGGCTCTGCCCCGACGGGGTCCTGTCGTCGATCCTCTTCCTCAGCCTGCTCAGCGGCGCGGGGGTGATGCCGTCCCAGCTGAGGGGGATGGCGCCCCGGCTCTCCATCTCCAGGCTGAAGGTCGGCTGCCCCAACGGGCTGAAGGCTAGGGTGATGGCCTCCCTGGGGGAGAGGATCGGGTATTTGTACCCCGAGTCGGAGATACTTCTGACCGACGGCATCAGGGCAGGACTGCCCGACAAGTCGTGGGTCCTCGTGAGGCCGTCCGGCACTGAGCCGCTGATAAGGATAACCGCCGAGGCGCTGGACCGCCACGCCTCGCAGGATCTCGCGGGGAGGGCCGAAGCCGCGGTCAGGGAGATCGTGGACACGTTCAAGCCGGGTGACAAGGCAAGATGAGGGCTGTAATCCTCGCGGCCGGGAAGGGCATACGGCTAGAGCCGCTGACCCAGGGGAGGCCCAAACACCTCCTCCCTGTAGCCGGTGACCCGCTTATAGCCCACACCCTCAGGGCGGTCAAGTCTGCAGGCGTGAGCGACGCGCTCCTCATAGTCCACTACATGAAGGAGGCGATCACCTCTTACGTGGGGGACGGCTCGCTCTTCAGCCTACGCGTGGACTATGCCGACCAGGGCGAGATCCTCGGGACCGGCCACGCCCTCAAGGCGGCGGAACCCTTCATCCGGGACGAGCCCTTCCTGCTTGTCTACGGCGACCTGGCCTTCCACCCTGAGATACTGAGGGAGATGGTCCAGCCCCTGGATCGGGGCAGCGGCGGAGGCGCCAGCCCCTACGCGATAGCTGGGGTCGACGTAGAGAGCATAAAGGAGTACGGCTCACTTAAGATCGAGGACGGGCTCCTCAGTGAGATCGTCGAGAAGCCTCAGTCCGGCGTCGGGGGAACGATCAACGGCGGGATCTACCTCCTGCCCCCTGAGATCTTCCGCTACATCGACTCCACCCCCCGTTCTAGCAGGGGCGAGTACGAGCTGACCTCCGCGATCAACAGGTACATCGGGGACGGGGGCAGGATCAGGGTCGTCCGCACGGGGAAGGGGAGGTGGGTCGATGTCGGGAGGCCCTGGGACCTATTGGAGGCTAACAGGATGCTGATGGACCTGCGGGACTGCGCCGTGGAGGGCGACGTCCGGGACGGCGCGCACCTCGTCGGCAGGGTCTGCGTGGAGAGGGGCGCGGAGATCCTCCCCGGGTCGTACGTCGAAGGCCCCGCCTGGATCTCGTCGGGCTGCAGGGTCGGCCCCAACGCCTACATCAGGCCCTACACCTACCTCTGCAGGGGCGCGAGGGTGGGGAACGCCTGCGAGGTCAAGGGGAGCATCATAATGGAGGGATCGCACGTGGGGCACCTCTCCTACGTCGGCGACAGTATCGTCGGCGCTAACTGCAACCTCGGGGCCGGGACAATCACCGCGAACCTCAGGTTCGACGAGATGCCTGTGAAGGTCAGCGTGAAGGGCGAGCGGGTGAGCAGCGGCAGGAAGAAGCTGGGCGCCTTCCTCGGGGACGGCGTCAAGACGGGGATCAATGTAAGCCTCTTTCCCGGCGTGAAGGTCGGGTCCGGGAGCTGGATAGCCCCGCACGTCGCTCTGGACGGGGACGTCCCGCCGCAGACCTTCGTTACGTGCGAGGGCACCCTCGTCAGGAGGGAGAGGAAGTAGCTGATGCGGCGCCCTGCAGCGGTGAGGGAGCGCAATGTCGTCATCAAGGACCGGCGGAAGGCGGGCCTCAAATTCGCCCTCGCCTACCCCAGCCCCTACGACGTCGGGATGAGCAACCTCGCGGTGAGGCTCCTCTACGAGCTGATAAACAGCCGCAACGACCTCTGCGAACGGTTCTTCTTCACCGGCTACGGTGACCTGCCGCGGAGCCTCGAGTCCAGGATGCCGCTCACCGAGTATGACGTCGTTGGTTTCTCAGTCCAGCACGAGATGGACTATGTCCGGATGCTCGACATGCTCTCCTCCTCCGGGATACCCCTCAGGAGGGAGGACCGCAGGGGGCCGGTCATACTCGCAGGCGGTCCGGCGGTCACCTCCAACCCTCTCCCGCTGGCCGCGTTCGTGGACTATTTCGTCATGGGCGAGGTAGAGCAGATCCTGGACCGGATGCTCGACGCCCTCGCCGCGAAGGAGCCGATCTCCTCGATCCCGGGGATATACTCATACGGATCGCCGGCTGAACGCATCTACGTCAGGGACCTGGACCGGGCTTACCATGCCGTCAACCAGGTCCACGCGGTCTCAGGGGGAGGCTTCACCTCGACCTTTCTCCTCGAGATCAGCCGTGGCTGCCACCGCGGCTGCAGGTTCTGCATGGAGTGCTTCATCTACCGCCCGATGCGCGAGAGATCGCTCGGGGCGATCAGATCTATCGTCGGCCAGATCCCGCCGGGGTTGAAGAGGGTCACCTGCATAAGCTCCGCCTTCTTCGACCACTCGCAGCTCCCAGGCGTCCTCTCCGAACTGAAGGCGCGGGGGCTCGGGTTCTCCTTCCCCTCGATAAGGATCTCCCAGATCCCCGAGGACGTCCTCGACCTACTGGTCTCCGGGGGGCAGAGGACCATCACGCTGGCGCCTGAGACCCCGTCGGAAAGGTTGAGGCGCGTCATTAACAAGCGGTTCACGGACGACCAGCTCATCGCGCTCCTCTCGGCAGCGAGGCGGTCGGGCATCAGATCGGTGAAGCTCTACTTTATGATCGGCATCCCCGGGGAGACCGCGTCGGACCTCTCCGGCCTCCGGCAGATGCTCTCCGGCGTCCTCTCTGCAGGCTTCAGCCCCGAGTCCGTCCACATCAGCATAAACCCCATGATACCGAAGAGCAACACCCCCTTCCAGTGGGCCCCCCTCGTACCGGAGGAGGAGTACAAGGAACGGTTGGCCGTCTTCAGGAGGGCCTGCTCGGACCTCCGCATACGAAGGATCGAGTCGATGGACTACCGGTGGGGCGCCGTGCAGGCCTACCTCTCGACCGCGGGGTCCGATGCCTGGGACATACTGGAGGCCATCACCCTCGATCTCAGGACCGGCGGGCAGGGCGACCTCGGCGCGTGGAGGAGGGTTCTCAAGGCGTCCGGGAAGGACTTCCGGACCATCTACCGGCCGTGGCCTGAAGGGGCCCCCCTCCCTTGGGAAATGATAAAAGGGGCCATGCCGGAGTCCATACTGCTGGACGAGTACAGGAGGGCGGTCCGCGGGAATGACACGGATGTCTAAGAAGAATTTCAAGAAGAACTTTCCGAACCTCTACAGGGAGATCGAGTCGCCGGGGGGCGGGATGAAGGTCAAGGTCGACAAGGGAAAGGGGTACGACCCGTCGGTCATGGACTTCCTGGGCCGGTGCAGCACCGACGATCAGGCGGTCGAGATTATCGACTACCTCGAGAAGAGAGGCGAGATCACCGCCCTATACGCAGACTCGCTTAGGAAGCAGGTGAGGGAGAAAGGCGTCAGGTCCTTGGTCGGCAAGAGGGAGCCCGGCTACTACTTTAAGGAATTCGGATGACAGCCCCTCCCCATCCCCTCTTCCTCTCTCACCCTCACCCTCGCCCTCACTTCGCGGAGACTATCTTTATAACATCCCTCTCCTTGAGGACATAGTCCTCCCCTACCTTCTGCCCCGTCCTGGCGTCCACCGCGTAGAGGAAGCCTTGGCCCAGATCCGTGTGGATCCTGCACGCGAGCCCCCTTGCCGTCGTCCCCCTCTGGACGAGGAAGACATCCGGCAGGACGTTGCCCTTGTGGTCGGTGAACTTTCCCGCATCCTCGACGGGGAATACCGGGATCATCTCCAGCCCCCTGTATATCGCCTCGATCGCCTCCTGCACTCCGGTGCTCCCCCACCTGCTAAGTATGGCCTCTATCTTTCTCAGCCCCTCCCTCTGCTTCTCGCTGAGTTCGCCGGGCCTGAGGACCGTGAACTCCCCGTCCCCCGGCGAGTAGCTGATCAACCCCTTCTTAGCGGCGGTCCTCAGGGCCAGCTCGGCCTCGGCCGCGCAGGGGATGACAGGGTACTCCTTGAACTCCGACCTGAGCCGGTCGATGTTGGACTCCGCGGTGGGGAGGTCTATCTTGTTTGCCGCTATGACCATCGGCTTGGAAACCTTCCTCAGCTCCCGGACGAGGAGCCTCAGCTCGTCGTCGGACCACTGGTCGACCCTCCTCTCGAACTCGCCGTGCGCCTTCAGCACCGCCAGGAGCTGCCTCCTCGTAATCATCAGACCCGTGAGCCTCTCCGCGAGCAGGTCGACCGGATCCTCCTTGAGCTGGACGACGCCTTTCACCACCCTGTCCCACTCCCTCTTCAGGATCTGGAACATCCACATCGTGATCTCGTACTCGAGGAACCTCACATCGTCTAACGGATCCCGTTCCCCCGGTCTGCAGAGGAGCCCGCTCGCGTCCGTGCAGCCCGCGGCGTCCACCACCTGGATAAAGCCGTCGACCTGGCGAAGGTCGTCGAGAAACTTGTTCCCCAGGCCCCTGCCTTCGTGGGCCCCCGGCACCAGGCCTGCGACGTCGACCAGCTCTACCGGGACCCACCTGATCCCGTTGACGCAGGTAGAGTTCTGCGGGTTGTCCGTCACCCCCAAGTCCCTGCAGACGCATCTGAAGCGGATATGCGCTACCCCCCTGTTGGGCTCTATAGTGACGAACGGGTATGGCCCCACCTTGGCGGGCGCCATGGTGGCGGCTGAGAAGAATGTCGACTTGCCGACGTTGGCCTTGCCTATTATCCCCGCGGTCATCGCCATGGAAGATCGCCTGACCCAGTCCTTATCAAAGAAAATGCCACTATCAGTTATTAGACTTTTTACTGCGGGCTGGTGCCGCCTCAGGATGGGAACAGGAGGGGCGAGATGAAAAACATGAAAAAGAAATAAAATGGAATGAAATAGAATGAAAGGGAACGGCAGTCATAGTCCGGCCCCGCTGGTGGAGCGTCTGGTGGAGCGTCTGGTGGAGCGTTCCCCCTGGACCTGGGCCAGACTACCTGCTCCCGCCCTTGGCGAAGCCCTGCCTCGGCTTGATCACCTGCGAGAATAGCGGAAGGACCACCATTATTGAGCCGATGACAATGATCGCCGTCAGGGCCAGGAAATCCGATCCCACAATCCCCATCGCCATCCCCTCGTAGGCGACCACAAAGGATATCTCTGCCCTCACCACGAGGGCGACTGCCGATGCCCATATGGTGTTGGGACGGAGGCCTGCCAAGTGCCCTCCGGCCAGCCCGCCTATGAGCCTGGCCGAGATGGCCACCCCAAGGACGACCAGCCCTGCCGGAAGGACGGCGAGCATCTCCACTGGGCTGATTACTAGGCCTATGCTCGTGAAGAAGATGACCGCAAAGATCTCCCGCATCAGGGAGATCTTCTCCGCGAGCCTCTTCCCCCCCATCTCGTAGGGGATGATCGCGCCCATTATGAACGCCCCTGTAACCGCGGCCAGCCCGAACTGGGTGGCAGCGAAAGCAAGCATCAGACCCAAGCCAAAGAGGGTGATGAAGAGGATCTCATCGGACATGAACCGCTTGAACCTCTTGATTACCACGGGCAGGACCTTGCTGCCGATGTAGATGGAGACGAGGATGAAGAGCGTGGCGACTAGGCCTGTTCTGAGGATACTCGTTGCTGAAAACGTGCCCCCGCTGATCACGCCCAGCGCTACCGTCAGTATGAGAACTCCCTCGATATCGTCTATCACCGTCGCCGTGAGTAAAGCAGAGCCAAGTCTGGTCTCGACCAGCCCTTCGTAGCTGAGCATCGCCGCCACGACGCTCGTCCCGCTGGGCGCCAGGACCGCGCCCAGCAGGAAAGAAGCCTGCTGCGAGAAGCCCAGCATCAGCCCGATCCCGTACCCGAGCAGCACCGAGAGGATCACGCCGAGTGTGGTGAGGAGGAATGCCGTCTTGCCTACCCTCCAGAAGGACGCGGCATCGAACTCCAGCCCCGTCGTGAAGAGTATCAGGATTGAACCCAGTGCCGCGAGGAGGTTGACGGCGGTCAGGTCGGTGACAAGCCCGAGGCCGCCCGGGCCGCCTATGAAGAGGCCGACCAGGATGGCACCGATTACGCCCGGGAGCCTGATCCCCTTGAGCAGCCCGGACACTACCGTGGCCGCGACGATCAGCAGACCTATCTGATAAATAATAGAGATGTCCGGGCTCGCCGACATGCTACTAGCATAACGTACCATCCTATATTTCATTTTCCCAGCCGTGCGCTCGGGCGGCGGCCGGCCAAGGGAAGCGCCCCTTCTGGCGCCCCGGCAGTGCCTCCCGGCGTGGCGAGCGGCGGTTCCCAAGACCGAAAGGATTTAATCCTCCCCGGGCTTCTGCATTCTTACTGCAGGTGGTCCGTGTGCGCGTACTTATCGCCGACGAGGTCAGCCCGGAATGCCCCTCGATGCTCAGGGCTGCCGGGTTTGAGGTCCAGGAGGACTTTGGGATATCCCCCGAGTCTCTGGGGGATGCTATCAAGGACTATGAGGTGCTCGTGGTCCGGAGCAGGACGAAGGTCACCCGCGAGATCATCGAGAGGGGGAAGGCGCTGAGGCTGATCGGTCGGGTCGGCGTGGGTCTGGACACGATCGACGTGAAGGCTGCCGAGGAGAGGGGCATAAAGGTCGTCAACACGCCCCAGATGTCCACGACGGCCGTGGCTGAACTGGTCATGGCGCTGATGCTCAACCTTGCCCGGGGAGTCCACCTGGCCAACGAGTCCGTGAAGAGGGGGCTCTGGGAGAAGAAGAGGTTCCACGGCTTTGAGCTGAAGGGCAAGACCCTAGGCGTGGTCGGCCTGGGAAGGATTGGCAAGGCAGTTGCCGAGCGTGCGAAGGCCTTCGAGATGAAGATCATGATATATGACGTCATAGTCGATGAGGAGGCGGTGAAGAGGATCGGCGCCGTCCGGGTCGAGAGGGTTGAGGACCTCCTGAGGCAGTCCGATATCGTGACCATCCACGTCCCCCTCCTGCCCGAGACCCGGCACATGTTCGGTGAGCACCTGCTCTCGGAGATGAAGGAGGGGAGCTACCTGATCAACGCCTCCAGGGGGGAGGTCGTCGATACCAATGCCCTCCTGGCCGCACTGAAGTCCGGCAGGCTCGCCGGGGCGGCGCTCGACGTCTTTGAGCACGAGCCGCCGACCGATCCCTCTGAGCTGGAGCTGGTAAAGCTGCCGAATACCATCGTGACTCCCCACATCGGGGCTCAGACCGCCGAGGCCCAGGATGCGGGTGCCGTCCTTATGGCCGAAAATATTATAAAGATGCTTAAGACGCATTAGTCTGCGGTTGGTGCAAGGATGTCTGCTTACAAATACTTGGCCGAGGCATGGAAGAGGCCTGACGAGGGCGTGGTCCGGATGATGAGGAACGTCAGGCTCGTCCAGTGGCGCAGGGGCCCCTCAATAGTGAGATCTGAGAGGCCCACCCGGCTCAACAAAGCCCGCGCCCTTGGCTACAAGGCCAAGCAAGGTGTTATTGTCGCAAGGGTCAGGATCTTCAGGGGTCCCATGAACATCTCGAGGCCGAACTCGGGAAGGCGGCCGAAGCGCATGGGGATTTACGGTCTGACCTCGAGGAAGAGCAACAGGTGGATCGCCGAGGAGAGGGTGGCACGCAAGTTTCCCAACATGAACGTCCTCGGCAGCTACTGGGTGGCCTCAGACGGTAAGTACGCCTGGTTCGAGGTAATTCTGGTCGATCCGGCTCACCCCGGCGTCCAGTCGGACAGGGACCTCTCGTGGATCACCAGCCCCCCGCAGAGGAGCAGGGTCTTCAGGGGCCTGACGCCGGCTGGCAGGAGGGGCAGGGGCCTCTACAACAAGGGCAAGGGGGCCGAGAAGCTCCGGCCCAGCAGGGGCTGAATCTGGCGCGGGTCACCGCTGCGGCCGGGAGGCAACCAGCCCTTTGATCACTGGTCTCTCCCTGAGCACGATCGCCCACTCCACGGAGGATCAGTCCAAGGTAAGGGCCGCACTCCTCAACCTGGTGCCAGCCGAGCTCCGGGTGCTACACGTGAGCTCTGCGGAGGCGGAGGGCCACCACGGCAACCCTATAGTCCTCCTCTCCCTCGAAATCCGGGACAGGGACGCCGCCAAGGACGCCGTAGATTATCTCCTCCGGCTCCTCCCCGTCAGCGACAGGCTCCGGATAAGGGACAACATCGACAGGCTCTACGACGGGCGGTCGGCGGTCTTTCTGAGGATCGACAAACAGACCGCCTTCCTCAACGAGCCCCGGCTGTCAGACTCCGACGACGTGGTCAAGGTGAAGGTCAGCCTGAGCATAAAAAAGGAGGATATCGCGGCGGTTCTCTGCGACCTGGGACTCGGTCTTTGTCTTTGAGACGGCCGGGCCGCCGCTCTGACCGTTGCTGCCGGCTGCCGGGGAGGGAAGCTGCCACCGCAACCGTTAATCCCCCGCTGCTATTATTATCTGGTCGCTGATCTGGTATGGCAGGTGTATTGCATGAAATGTAGGCCCCTGCGGTACCGGTATGTCGTCTTTGAGTGCGAGCTGCCGGTAGACGACTACTCGGTCGTCTCTGTCATAAACCGGGAGCTGGAGAGCCGGTCTGCCGGCGGGAGCGGGACCCGGCGCGGGGACGGGGGTGGGGCGGGAGCTGCAAGCCCGGAGGCCGTACCGGCGGCTGGAACTGGAGCGGGTGCGGGTGCGGGTGCGGGTGCAGGTGCGGGTGCAGGTGCAGGCGCGGGAGCGGAGGGTCCGGCCGTGGGGCGGGCACCGCACTGCCGGGACCGGGTAAAGATCAGGGTCGTATTCAGGGCTGGCCCCCTCATCCTCGTAAGGATGGACCAGCTGACACTGAAGCGGCTGCTGAATATGGACGGGGGGATACGCCTGAGGTGCGGGCCGGGCGGGCTGCGATCCCTTGTGGCGGTGGGGAGCGTGAAGAAGGGAAAGGAAAAAATAAAAGCATGTCTCGCATCTATCGAGATGGGAATGAAGAGGCCGTCCCAGTCAATTCAGAATAGCAAAGATGTTGAACACTTGACGGACTGAGGGCGAAAGCCCCGCAGGGATCATCCCTGCGCCCACCCTTCTCACTATGTGCAGCGTCCTCCCGGTATCCTCCAGCCGCACCCAAGGCACTGGACATGCTGTACCATAATATAATATAATATAACTAATTGATCCTTCAACTACCAGCATACGACGGGGAAGGAATGAATATGCTCTACAGGAAGCTGAGGGCGAGGGGGTGCGAGAAGGAACTCTCGATACTCGGCTTTGGCTGCATGCGGCTCCCCGCGAGCGCCGGCTGCAGCGTCGACGAGCCTGCGGCAGTGGCCCTCATCCGGGAGGCGGTGGATCTGGGCGTTAACTACTTCGACACCGCCTACAACTACCATGGCGGCCAGAGCGAGCCCGTGCTGGGGCGGGCGCTAAAGGGCGTCCGTGAACGGGTCAGCGTGGCCACGAAGCTGCCGGGCTGGCGGATCAAGTCGAGGGAGGAGATGGACGCGATCCTCTGCGAGCAGCTCAGGCGCCTCCAGACCGGTTATGTCGACTTTTACCTGCTCCATGCCCTGAACGGGGCGATGTGGGAGAGGCTCCTCTCCCTGGGGGTGCGCGGGTTCCTTGACTCGGCGATCCGCGACGGCAGGATCAGGTATGCCGGCTTCTCATTCCATGGCGACCCCGCCTCCTTCAAGACCATCGTCGACTCTTATGACTGGGCCCTCTGTCAGATCCAGTACAACTATATGGACGAGTCGTACCAGGCGGGGACCGCGGGCCTCCGCTACGCCTCCTCGAAGGGGCTAGGGGTGGTGGTCATGGAGCCCCTGCGGGGAGGGCTCCTCTCCAAGGAGATGCCGGGCCTCGGGAGGATCTGGTCGCGGCTGGGTGGGGGGATGACCCCTTCCCAGTGGGGGCTCCGCTGGGTCTGGGACCACCCGGAGGTCACCCTCGCCCTCAGCGGCATGAACACAGTGCAGCAGCTTCGGGAGAACGCCGCTGCGGCGGACGAGGGGTTCCCCTCCTCCTTCTCCGGGGTGGAGCTGGAACTATTCAGGAGGATCAGGTCCTTCTACCTGGAGCGGGTGGTGGTGGGCTGCACCGGCTGCAGGTACTGCATGCCCTGCCCGAACGGCGTGGACATACCCGAGTGCTTCAACCTCTACAACAACGCGTTCGTCTACGACGATCTGGAGAACTCTAGGCGCGTCTACAGGGAGTATCTCGCGGAACAGGGGGGAGCCGGCAGGTGCAAGGGGTGCAGGAGGTGTGAGGACCTCTGCCCCCAGCATATACACATACCTGCAAAGCTGAAAGAGGTTGCGGAGACGATCGGGCGATGACTCGCCCCCACCCGGGACGTCTTGGGCGATAACTCGGGCGTCGCACCGAGTCATCGGGCACCCCCCAACACTACGTTTAAATCCACTGTCTGGGCGTAACATCTCGTGGGATCCTTGGCCGAAGCCGGGTGGCTGCCCCACTCCTCTAATGCCGCTGATGCGGCGATGGAGAAGAAGTGGGCGAGCATGCCTGATGAGAAGACGCTGAACGAAACCGCCGAAGCGATCCGATCCAGAGGCATCCCCGTCGTGATCGTTGGTAGCGGCGGCGAGGCTCTCGCGAAAATAAAACAGATGATACCTGCCGGGGCGGAAGTCATGAACGGATCCTCGGTTACTCTCAAGCAGATCGGGTTCCTGGACTATCTCAAGTCAGGAAGCCACGGATGGAGAAACCTCCATGCCGATGTGGTGGCGGCCAAGGGGAAGGAGGAGCTGCTACGCCGCAGGAGGATGTCGATCCTGGCCGACTTCTTCCTTGGCAGCGTGAACGCGATAGCCAAGACCGGCGAACTCGTCGCCTGCGACAGGACCGGCTCCCGGATCGGGGCATATCCGTTCGCCGCGAAGAAGCTGCTGCTCGTATCGGGCGCTCAGAAGATCGTGCCGACGCTGGATGAGGCTTTGAGGCGGGTCAGGGAGTATGTCTACCCGCTCGAAGACCAGAGGGCAAGGGCTGCCTATGGGGAACCAAGCGCCATCGGCAAGTGCGTAATTATAGCACAGGAGGTCTATCGGGAGAGGACAACCCTGATCCTCATCAGGGAGAGGCTAGGGTTTTAGCCCGGTTCTTTGCGGGCATAGAGGCACAACGAAGGGCCCCTCCCTCGGCAATACAATAAGTAAGGAGAGGGCAGGCAAGCAACAAATCAATTATATTACATATGCATAATAGATGTCTCCGCAAGGGGGTACGACCATGCCGAAGGCTGTAGAGATAACCTCCATCACCAAGGATTTCGGGTCAGTCAGGGCCCTCGACGGTTTGGATCTGAGCATAGAGGAAGGTCAGATATACGGCCTGCTCGGTCCCAACGGCTCCGGAAAGAGCACCCTCATGAAGATCATGATCGGTTTGGTAAGGCCCACGTCCGGCAGCGTCCGCGTATGTGGGGAGGACCCGCAGGCGAACCCCGTCGCGGTACGCCGGATCGTTGGCTATGTCCCCGAGACGCCCCGCCTCTACGACTTTCTGACCGCCAGGGAGTACCTCGACTTCGTGGCCGACCTCTACAGCGTCCCCTTCGAAGAGAAGAAGGCGCGGATCGCCCAGTTCCTCGAGGCGTTCGAACTGAAGGGCCGGGAGGACGAGATGATCAGCGGCTACTCTCAGGGGATGCGCCAGAAGGTGGCGATAATCGGTGCACTTATACACAAACCCAAGATCCTGATAATGGACGAGCCGCTCAACGGCCTCGACCCGCGCTCTGCAAAGATCGCCAAGGACCTACTCCAGGAGCTCACTGGCGAGGGCGTCACGACCATATTCAGCACCCACGTGCTGGAGATAGCCCAGGCGATCTGCAGGAGGGCCGCCATACTCTACAAAGGCGCCCTCCTCTCGGAGGGCAACATCGATGACCTGAAGAGGCTGGCGGGGATGCCCGGCTCGAGTCTGGAGGACGTCTTCCTCAGGCTCACTGGGACCGACGACGTCAGGGCGGTAGTGGAGGAGCTTGCCAAGTGAGGCTGAAGAATGTCAGGATACTCGGCAGCATACTCCTCCTCTCCCAGCTAAGGGTCCGAGGCAGGGCGAAGCAGTCGTGGGGCGGTCCGCGGGGGCTGCTGGCGATCCATGCGGCCGTCTTCGCCGGCGCCTTCGCCCTCGTCTCCTACGTCCTGGGGATAATTCCCGCCGGGGAGATGGCGCCCCTCCAGCAGGTATCCCTGCAGGTGCTTGCACTGATCCCGGTGGTTCTGCTCTCGTTCATGATCCTGTACAGCATACTCTTCGTGATAGGCGAGGCCACACAGTACTCCTCGAGCGAGCTGATCAACTACATGCCCGTCACGGCGGCGGAGTACGTGCTGGCGTCGTCCCTCTCGACCGTCTTCATATCAATGTACATCCTCACCGGCATCCTTGGGATCTCGCTGGCGCTGGCAATGAGGTTTGATCTCGTATGGATGTGGGCAGCGTCGTCCGCCCTGAGCGCCTTCTTCGCAGTCGTCGGCAGCTTCGTCGGCGAGATAATACGGGCCCTGATGAACAGAGTCTCCTCCAGCTTCTCGAAGCGCGGGGGCCGCTCGGCTATCGTTACCCGCGCGGTTCTGATCATCGTCGTGCTGGCCGTCTTTCAGATCTTCTTCAACCCGAACATCATGTTCAGGGTGCTCCAGGCGTTCGCGCCCCAGATATACGTGCTCTGGTTCCTGCCGCTGGTCTGGCCATCGGTGGCCATCCTGAACCTCTCTGCCGGCAACTTTGCCGGCGCAGCGCTCTTCACGGTCATGACCATCGCCTTCGGCCTAGTCCTGATGGCGTGCGGAGTCTTCCTGCGCTCCAAGTACTGGATGCCCCTCCCTGTCTCCATAAAGATCGGCAGCGCGGGGGCGGGGTCATACCGCAGGGCCGGGCTCCTCTCCAGGCTGGGGTTCACGCAGGCCGAGTCTGCCATAATCTCCAAGGATGCCCGCTCGCTCTTCAGGCGCAAGGAGATGGTCCGCTACCTGGCCCTCCCTATAATTATAATGATCCCCATGCTCCTGACATCGGGATCGGTAGACGAGCCGGGCGCGCTGCTCCCGACGGCCCTAATGATCAGCCTCCTCGGCTCGAGCATGTTCGGCCTCTTCCTCTCGATCATCTCAATCGCACAGGAGGGGAGGGCGATATGGAACCTGTACGCCTCACCTCTGAACGCCGGTACCCTCTTCAAAGCCAAAATCGCGGCGCCGCTTCTCATCTCCTCCGTCCCTGCCTTGGCCCTCCCGGCGGCGGTCTCCCTCCTCTTCAGGCTCACGCCGTTCATAGCCGCCGTGATCTTCTCGTCCTCGATCCTTATGACCGCGATCTCGGTTCTTATCGGCAGTTACATAGGGCCGAAGTACATCGACCTCGAAGAGAAGCCCAGGAACAACTTTATCAAGGGAACCGGGATGCTCGTCGCGTTCCTGATGGAGGGCGCGGTAGGTCTTGTATGCCTCTCGCCGCTCGTGCTGTACGTGGTGGCCCGGCAGCTGGCCTTATCCATCGGCCTCACCTCCCCCGTGGCCCTCGCCGCAAGCGTCGCCGTCTCTGCGGTATTCATCGTATTGCTGTACCGGATGGCTGCTGGTTCCGTAAGAACACTCTTTGCGGAGAGCCCGCTGGAGTAACACCCAGCTTGCCCAGTGCTCCCTTGTAGGCTGCCCTCGGTGTTGCCACTACCCCTGCCACTACCCCTGTCCCTGCTGCCCGCCTCCCCCCTTCCTGCCCCTTCCCCTCCGAACGCCCTCTGGCTCCGCTCTATCCCAGGTGTTTCCTGATGAGCCCTTCCAGCCTTGCGATGTGGTCTTCCTTGTCCCTCTCAAGCCCCTCCCAGAACTCGAGGCACTCCCGGCAGCCCTTGGCGTCATCCCTGTAGTGCTTCCTGATCTGCCAGAGGCTTTTGCTCTCGGTCGTCAACTGCTCCATCAGGTTATACAAATTGTCATCCAACAGGTGCATCACCCCCCAGAAGACAAATAAGCCGACAATGTAATGATCGAGGATCTGACTTTTATCCTCTCCCAGCTGAACCTAGGGTGGACCGCCGGCAGGTGTCAGCAGGTATGCCCTCCCGAGGAGGCCTACCCCCGAACAGGTTAAATGACGGGGAGGGGCAATATCATTGGAGTGGCTATGATATACAGGCGGATACTCATCGCGACCGACGGCTCGGAGTACACCAAGAGGGCCGTGGTGCACGCGGTGGAGATCGCTAGGCTCTCGAAAGCCGATCTGCACATCGTATACGTCGTAGAGAAGGGGAAGGGCTGCGGGCCGGACTCGTGCACCACAGTCGATCTCTCTCCCAGGACAATGGACGGCGCCCTCCTCTGCAAGGGGAACTCAGCGGTGGACTATGTCGAGGGCCTCGCTAAGGAGAGCGGCGTCCGTACCGAGAGGTGGATACTGCAGGGAGAGCCGGCGGACGAGATAGCAAAGCTTGCCGATCGCCTCCCGGCCGACCTGGTCGTAATGGGGAGGTACGGCACCAGCGGGATCGGCAGGCTGGTCCTGGGGAGCACCGCCGAGAAAGTAATGAGGAGCACAAGGGCGCCTGTCCTCACCGTGCTTAAATAAGCATGAGGTATGTCATAGGATCAGCAGGCAGCGATCTGCCGTGATCTCGCATCACCGGCAGGAGGGGAAGGTGTCAGAATGCCCAAGGATCCCATCTGCGGAATGGAGGTCGACGAAGAGACCGCCATCAAGAAAGTGATCAACGGGAAGACCTACTACTTCTGCATGGAGGCCTGCCTCAAGGCCTTCGAGGACCCCGAGAGGCAGATGCGGGCCATGAGGACGAGGGTCACAGTAGCCCTCTCGGGGGTGCTCCTGGTGGCCGCCCTGAGGGTGATCGCCCTCGTCTCCCTGGCAGCGGGCGCTACCCTCATCACATGGGCCCCGATACCCTCGCTCCCCTGGTTTACCTGGGGGTACTGGCTCTTCCTCCTCACCACACCAGTCCAGTTCATAGGCGGCTGGAGCTTCTACTCCGGCGCCTTCACCTCCCTCAGGTCAGGCCGCGCGAACATGGACGTCCTAATCGCGATCGGCACATCAACCGCCTACTTCTTCAGCGTGGCGGTCCTCTTCTTCCCAAACCTCCTCCCCGTCGCCGAAAGGGACGTATACTTTGAGGTCTCGGCGGTGATAATCGCCTTCGTCTTGGTCGGTAAGTTCATGGAGGACTATATGAAGGCGAACACCTCCGCCGCCGTCAGGAAGCTCATGGATCTCCGCCCGGCCATGGCCAGGGTCGTGAGGGGCAGCGAGGAGGTGGAGATCCCCGCCGAGGACGTCCAGCCCGGTGAGGTCCTGGTCGTGCGCCCCGGCGAGAAGATCCCGACCGACGGGGTGGTCATCGAGGGCCAGTCGGCGGTCGACGAGAAGATGATCACCGGGGAAGGCATCCCGGTGGAGAAGAAGCCGGGCGACAAGGTGATCGGCGCGACGGTGAACAGGGCCGGCCTCTTGCGGTTCAGGGCTACGCAGGTCGGCTCAGAGACCACGCTGATGCAGATAGTCAAGATGGTGGAACAGGCCCAGGCCTCGAGCGCCCCTGTCCAGAGGCTGGCCGACAGGATCAGCTCGTACTTCGTCCCCGCGGTCATAACCACTGCTGCGCTGACCTTCGCTGGCTGGACCCTTCTGGGCAACTTCACGGCCGGGCTGTTGGCCTTCGTGGCCGTCCTGGTCATCTCCTGCCCCTGTGCCTTGGGCATAGCCACTCCCACAGCGCTGATGGTGGGTGTCGGGAAGGGCGCCGAGGCTGGCATACTGATCCGCGGGGGCGAGTACCTTGAGCGGATACAGAAACTGTCCACTGTCGTCTTCGACAAGACCGGTACCCTGACCAAGGGGGAGCCCTCGGTTACGGACATCGTCGCCGATGACCCTGATGGGGCGCTGCGACTGGCCGCAACCGCCGAGAAGGGCTCCGAACACCCGCTCGGCGAAGCCATAGTGAGGGCTGCAAAGGAGCGGGGCATAGCGCTGGGGGAGACCCAGTCCTTCGAGGCCGTCCCAGGACACGGTATAAAGGTGAGGGTGGATGGGAGGCTGGTCCTCGTGGGCAACCGCCGCCTGATCCAGACTGCCGGTATAGACATCTCAGGCCTAGAGCCACGGATCCAGGATCTGGAGGCCCAGGGCAAGACCGCCATGCTCCTGGCTGCCGACGGGGAGCTTCTGGGGGTAATCGCGGTAGCTGATACCCTGAAGGAGGGCTCGGTCGAGGCCGTCTCGCAGATAAGGGCGATGGGGATGGAGACCATAATGCTCACGGGCGACAATGAGCGGACCGCGAACGCGATCGCGGGGCAGGTGGGCATCGGGAGGATCATCGCAGGCGTCCTCCCGGGCGAGAAGGCCGACGTGATAAGGAGGTTGCAGGCAGAGGGAAAGGTGGTCGCCATGGTCGGCGACGGGATAAACGACGCCCCTGCCCTTGCGCAGTCCGACGTCGGGATAGCTGTCGGCAGCGGCTCTGACGTGGCGAAGGAGACCGGTGGGATTGTACTGATCAGGGACGACCTTAGGGACGTAGTCAAGGGAATAAAGCTGAGCAAAGCCACTATGAGTAAGATACGGCAGAACCTCTTCTGGGCCCTCGGCTACAATACTGCTGCCATCCCCATAGCCGCCGTGGGGCTCCTCAACCCCATGATCTCCGCGGCCGCGATGTCTCTCAGCTCCCTCTCGGTCGTTGGAAACTCTGCGCTTCTGAGGAGGCTGAAGCTCGGCGGCAGGTAGCACCGACCTTCTTATCTTATCTTATCTTATCTTATCTTATCTTATCTTATCTTATCTTATCCTGTCAGAGGCTTATCCGCTCCGCACCGCTGACCGCATGCTCGACGAGCTCCTCGATTGGCAGCCCTCCCTCTGCCTCGTCCAGCTCCTCCTGCCTGGCCCTGGTCCTCGCCTTGATAGACGCCGCGCTGCAGGGTCCGGCCTTCATCGACGAGATCTCGAAGGTCCCTATCCTTGTGGCGATCTCGATCACCTCGAGCTTGTTCATGCCTATGAGCGGTCTTATTATCGGTAACCCCACTATGAGGTTCAGGTAGAGGTTCCTCAGCGTCTGGCTCGCCTGTTCCCCCAATATATCCCCCGTCACTATCGCATCGCAGCCGTGCCTCCTGGCTATCGCCTCCGCCTTCCGGTACATCATCCTCTTGCAGAGCATGCATGAGAGGTTCCTCCTGCACCTGCTCACGATCAGCTCCAGGTCCCTGCCATGGGGCACTATCAACGCCTCGCTGCCGCTGCCGCTGATGCCTGCGGCCTCAGCCACCCTCCTCATGCTCCTGATCGCCCTCTCCTTTGCTGCTGGGCCGAGGAAGGGCGCATTGTCAAAGTAAATGAAGAGCGGCGCCCAGCCGTTCTTTATGCCCAGATATGCCGCTACCGGCGAGTCTATGCCGCCGGAGATCAGATAGGCTGCCTTGTCCATCACCAGCTCACGTCTAGTAGTTACTCCGGCCGGATATTAAATTTCAA
Source organism: Candidatus Methanomethylicaceae archaeon GD_Cm_T35_P0_bin.15 (assembly GCA_038801785.1). GTDB lineage: Archaea > Thermoproteota > Methanomethylicia > Methanomethylicales > Methanomethylicaceae > JAULTD01. Next base: position 360,225 of record JAULTD010000001.1, on the reverse strand, counting down.
CTGTTGCAGGCGCCTCCGATGCCCTGCACTCTCTGATCCCCGTCCCCGTCCCTATCCCCCGCCCGCTGCCAGCCTGTTTTCCGGCCCGCCTCGTGCCGCGGGACGTGGTCCCAAGCCCTGTTTCCGTTTACATTTGTCGCGTTAGCCTTGCTAATCAAAGACCCAATTTTGCTTTTATTTGGAGATACCGGTTGCACAAAAAGTTCGTTTTTCGAATAACATTATTATGTTCATCGGCGGAATTAAGAATCCGCTAACAGGATGCGCCATTATTTAACAATTGTCCAAAAATAAATCGCAATGTTTAAATTAGACATTGTAAAAGGTAATGCCTATCACTCGGAGGAAAGAGTAGTTGTACCTCGAAGAGCGGGAAAAGCTGATCAGGGCACTCAATGCCGAGTCGCTTGACTATATCGATGTCTCGGACCGGGCGGAACCCAACCTATACAAGGAGATCTTCCCATTCGACGCCCCGCCAAAGGCGGTATGGGACAATATCGCCATCCCGATGGAACTCCCCAAGGAGATATGGATCACCGACACAACCTTCCGGGACGGGCAGCAGTCGAGGGATCCGTACACCGTCGATCAGATCGTGGCCCTCTACAAGTACCTCAACCGGATAGGCGGCCCCAGAGGGCGCATCCTGATGACCGAGATGTTCCTCTACACCCAGCGCGACCGGGAGGCGGTCCAGAGGGCCCGCGACCTCGGGCTCGAGTACCCCCGGATCAGCGGGTGGATCCGCGCGAGCAGAGATGACCTCCGGACGGTCAGGGAGGCCAAGGTGGAGGAGGTGGGGATGCTCGCCTCGATCTCAGACTACCACATGTTCTTCAAGTTCAAGGGGCTGAGCCGCCAGCAGATCATCGAGAAGTACCTCGACGTGATCGAGGAGGGGCTCAGATCCGGGATCTGCATGCGCGCCCACATAGAGGACTGCACGCGCGCAGACGTGCTGGGCGTCGCCGTCCCGTTCGTCAGGAGGCTGATGAAACTCTCTGAGAAGTACCGCCTCCCGGTGAAGGTCCGGGTGCCGGACACGCTGGGCTTGGGCCTGCCGTGGCCGCAGGCCTCGCTCCCCCGGAGCATCCCCAAGCTCATGTGGGTGCTCAGGCACATGGGCGGCGTCCCCTCCGAGTGGCTCGAGTTCCACGGCCACAACGACTTTCACATGTGCATAGCCAATGCCACCGCTGCGTGGATGTACGGTGCCGCCCTCAACAATACTACCCTCTTCGGCATCGGAGAGCGAGCGGGCAACACGCCTCTGGAGGCGATGGTCTTTGAGTACGCCGGCCTGAAGGGCACCCTGGACGGCATGGATACCTGCGCGATAACCGACGTCGCGAACTACTACCGCAAGGAGATCGGCTACAGCATCCCGCCATACTACCCGATCGTCGGCAAGAACTTCAACATCACCCGCGCGGGGATACACGCCGACGGCGCCCTCAAGAACATCGAGATGTACCTGCCTTTCGATACGGAGAAGCTGCTCGGCGCCCCGCCGGGCGTCTCGATAACGGCATACTCCGGGAGCGCGGGCGTGGCCTTCTGGATCAACTACTACTTCGGCCTCAAGAACAGCGAGAAGGTCGATAAGGACGACGAGGGCGTCATGAAGATCTACAAAGAGGTGCTGAAGCGCTTCGACTCTGGCGAGACCCTCTCCATAAAGGACAGCGAGATGCTCTCCCTCGTGAAGAAGGTCATGCCCGAATTCTGGAGGGCCCACAAGCACCGGGTCACTGACTGAGCGGCGTCGCCGCGGGCTGCGGGGCGGAGCGAAGCGGGGCGGGGCGCGGCAACGCTCCTGCCGGCCAAAAAGTTTTAACTGCCAGGGGGCGAGCTTAGACTGGTGGCCTATGCCGTATCCGGGTCCGCTGAAGCGCCTCCTCTGGTGGCTCATCGCTGGGACTAGGGGAGGGGAGTCTAGGGCCCGGATAATCATGGCGCTGAAGGACATCCCGCGCAATGCCAATCAGGTCTCCGAAGCGCTCGGGATGGACTACAAGACCGTGAGGCACCACTTGGACATCCTCAAGGCAAACGGCATAGTCACTTCCCTGGGCGAGGGCTATGCCATGACCTACTTCCTCTCCCACGAGATGGAGGAGGGCTATGCCGTTTTTGATGAAATTTGGGGTAAAATTGGGAAAAAGGAGAATAAGAGGGATCTGAGGGGGAAAGCATGATGAACGGTAAAACTGCGATAGTCGTCCTCACCTTGGTTCTGGCCTGCCTTCTACTGAACGCTCCGCCAGCATGCTCTATGCCGGATGTCCCGCAGGGGCAGGGAGGACCACATAACGGCAGGGACCTCGGCGTGTACTATGACATACAGGCCATAGTCTCAAGCGTCAACATTGCCCTCTCGATCCTCCTTCTGGGCGTCTACCTCGACACATACCGCAGGCTGAGATCCGAGTTCTCCCTCGCACTCGTAGTGTTCTCCCTCGTCCTCCTCTCCTACTCCCTGACCTCAAACCCCTTCGTGCGCGACCTCTTCGGCTTCAGGGGCTCCGGGCTGGGCCCGTTTGGCATGCTCCCCGACGTCTTCGCATGCATGGGCCTGATCATACTGGTGTACCTCAGCCTCAAGTACTGAGCCGCGACCGGGGGCGCACGGGGCCGCGTCCCCGGTAAAGATTCGGGCACAATTAGGGCATATGTGGGGGAGAATCTTGGAAAAATCTCAATAGCAGTCTCCGGCATGTTATCACCAAAGGAGAACGGAGGTGAACCGATTGAATAGAAGGCTGACCATAAGCGTGCTCGGAATCATGCTGCTAGGCCTGCTCGCCCTACCTGTCGCAGCCACCCTGGCCTCCACAAACGCTACTGCCGGCGACCAGGATCAAGACCGGCTTAGGATCAGGGCACAGGCTCAGGACTGCTCCTGTGCCTGCAACTGCACTGGTACATGCGATCAGAACATGACGCAGAACATGGCCCAGACGAGGCTGCGGGACTGCAGCAGCATAGGCAACGGCACCTGCGCCCCCGACCAGGCACAGGAGCAGCTCCGACTCCGACTGCAGGAATGCGGCCAGAACGGCCCGTGCAGTACCGCACAGCAGAGGCTGCGCTCGGGCGGCTGCGGCTTTGAGGGTGCGAGGGTGGGCCAGTAACCCGCCCCCGCCCATCCGCCCAAACTTTTTTCGCCTGCAGCAGCACCTCCCCTCGTGGACTGAGGCGCCGCCTCCCCACCGACCCCTGCACGGCTACGCGCATGGTCAAACAGGTTTAATATCCTTCCCGACCCTATTTTACATGGTTGTTGTTATGGTCCGGCCTAAGATCGGGAGGGGATGGCTCAGGAGTGACGGCAGGCCTAACTTCTCGAACGCCGTCCATGAGAAGCCGAAGGAGCTTGAGTACCTCATCCAGAAGCCCGTCTACTCGGTCTCGCTCCGCTCCCCCATCATCAGGGGCATAGACACCATGATCTCGCGGGGAGTCAGGAGGCTCCCCGTCACCGGGAGCAGGAACGAGCTGAAGGGGATAGTCACCGCCACCGACATAGTCAACTTCCTCGGAGGGGGCGACTATTACAACATTGTAAAGTCCAAGCACGGCGGCCGTTTCTTCTCTGCCATCTACGAGCCGGTCGAATCCATCATGTGTAAGGATGTGATCTCGGCCTGCATCGACGACTCATTCTCGGCCGTCCTCGAGAAGATGATCCTCGAGAATGTGGGGGCCGTCCCGGTGGTGGACAAGGAAGGGACGCTGCTCGGCATAATAACCGAGTATGACATGATGAAGTACCTCTCGGAGAGGACCCTGACCGAGAGGGTGAGGGACTATATGTCGCCAAACCCGGTCTCGGCCTCGCCGAAGCTCCCGATAATCTCCGCGGCGAGGCTCATGATCTCCAACGGCTTCCGTAGGATCCCACTCGTCGACAAGGAGCTGGTCGGTATAGTGACGACCGTGGACATCCTCCGCTATATCGGCGAGGGCGCGGCCTTCCGGCGCCTGCTCTTGGACGAGATGGAGCAGGTCCTCTCGGTCCCGGTCAGCGAGATCATGAGGACGAACCCTACCACAGTCGAGGGCGACCTCCCGCTGGGTGACGTAGCCTCCCGCCTGAGGGCCAGCGGTGTCAACGCCGTCCTTGTCACGGACAAGGGGAGTCTGGTAGGCATCTTCACGGAGAGGGATCTCCTCACTGCCTTGGCGGTTGAGTGACTGGCTTGACCTGCTCTCCGCGCCCCCTGCCCCGATCCCCGGGAAGCCGCCCCGGCGGCGCCAGGAGCCCCGCAGCGAAAAGGATATAAAATAAGCTAATTCTTTTAAGCTGAAGAATATATAATGTTGACGTCTGTGATGATGGTCACGTGATGGTGATTTAGGATGTTTACCCCTCCAGGTTTGGGATACGATAGGGCGATCACGATCTTCTCGCCCGACGGCCGGCTCTTCCAGGTTGAGTATGCGCTGGAGGCCGTCAGGAGGGGGTGGACGGCGCTGGGCTTGCGGTGTGTTGACGGAATAGTGCTCGCGGTTGAGAAGAAAAAGATAAGCCCGCTGATTGACCCCGCCTCGATGGAGAAGATCCTGAAGATAGACGAACACGTCGGAGCAACCTTCGCCGGACTCTCGTCCGATGCGCGGATACTTGTGGACCGCGCCAGGCAGGAGGCCCAGATAAACCGGCTTCTCTACGACGAGCTTATAGACGTAGAGGTCCTGACCAAGAAGGTCAGCGAGGTGACACAGCTCTACACCCAGCACGCTGGTGTGAGGCCCTTCGGGGTCGCCCTCCTGATAGCCGGCACCGACAAGTTCGGACCCCGCCTCCTGATGACCGAGCCGAGCGGTGCGTATGCGGGGTACTTTGCAGTCGCCATAGGCTCCGGGAGCCAGTCTGTCACAGAGTTCTTCGAGAAGAACTACTCCCCCGACCTGACGATCGAGAAGGGCATCACCTTGGCCCTGCGTGCCCTCGCCAACGTGGTAGAGGGCGGCTTGGACCCGGCCAGGATAGAGATGGCGATCGTCAGGACCGCGGTCGGAAAATTCGAATCGCTACCCGTCAACGAGTTGACGTCGTACATAGACCAGCTGAAGGCGGCCAAGGATGCCCAGAGAGGATAAGTCCGTAGTAGCCCGCCTCACGATCAAAGGGGAGCATTTTGAGGTCCTCGTCGACCCTGACCAGGCGCAGTCCGTGAGGAGCGGGAAACAGGTCAACCCGAAGGACCTGCTGATCAGCGAGGTAATCTACAAGGACGCGAGGAAGGGGCTCAAGGCATCGGAGGAGTCCGTGCGCAAGAATTTCGGCACCGCCGAGCCGATGCCCGTGGCGGAAGTGATAATCAGGAGGGGGGAGCTCCAGCTGACCACCGACCAGCGGAGGGAGCTGGTCGAGAACAAGAGGAAGCAGATAATCGCATTCATAGCCCGCAACTGCGTGGACCCCAAGTCTGGGATCCCCCACCCTCCCCTCAGGATCGAAAACGCCATGGAGGGAATCCGCTACAACATCGATCCGTTCAAGTCCGTCGAGGAGCAGGCGCAGGAGGTAATCAAGCTCCTGAGGATCGCACTGCCGCTGAAGGTCTCGCAGGTGCGCGTCTCGATCAAGGTCTCCAAGGAGTCCGCCGGGAGGGTCAGCGCGGCCGCAACAAAGATGGGCACGGTTACCAAATCCCTGTGGCTCGCAGACGGCTCTTGGCAGGGCGAGGCGGTGATCCCGGCGGGGATACAGCAGAGCTTCATCGACAAGCTCAACGAACTGAGCCGGGGTAACGTAGAGGTAAATATAACGAAGATATGAGTAAACAAGACCATGAATTGCGCTGGATGGTTAACCGATAGCTGAAAAAGAGAACGTGAATGGAACGGAACGCAATGGAATGGAATTAAATGGAATGGAATGGCACGGAACGGATGACCGATACCGAAAGTAAAACTCGATTGAGATGGAAAATGGAAAAATGAAAATGATATAGGTTGATTGATATTATGGCAACAGTTGAACCGAGACAGTTGGTCTTTCCAGGGACCCTCTTGGCCGAGGGCAGGTACGAAGCCGGTAACAACACGTACTCCGAGTGCGACAAGGTCTTCTCATCGGTAATAGGGCTGGCAGAGATAAGGGGCAACGTAATCTCCGTGATAGCCCTGAGAAGCTGCTACATGCCCAACGTGGGGGACGTCGTGATTGGGAAAGTCGTCGAATGCATCCCCACGGCTTGGATGCTGGACATAAGGGCGCCCTACCAGGGCGTGCTCTTCGCATCGGAGTACCTCCCCAAGCCCCTCAACCCGATGAAGGAGGAGGCAAGGAAGTATCTCGACGTTGGGGAGATGGTGGTCGCAAAGGTACTCGCCTTCGACAGAACCCGGAACCCTTCCCTGACCACCAAGGATCAGGGGCTGGGGAAGGTCCAGAGCGGTACGGTCATAGAGGTTGACTTTACAAGGGTTCCCCGGATAATCGGGAAGAGGGGGTCCATGATCAGCCTCCTGAAGAAGGAGACCAATACCCAGATCTTCGTGGGACAGAACGGGAGGGTCTGGATATCTGGCAAGACAAGGGAGGACGAAGCCCTTGTAGCTGGTGCGATAAGGAAGATTGAGGCCGAAGCGCACACCACGGGGCTGACAGACCGTATTCACGAGTATCTTGTGAAAGGCAAGAAAGAAACGGAGAAAGAGAAAGAGAAAGAGAAAGAGAAAGAGAAGGAGAAGCAAGAGTGAAAAAGGTGTTGTCAATGGAAACAAAGAAACTCATTAGCGATGACGGGATCCGCTACGACGGAAGGAAGCTGGATCAGCTGCGGCCGGTAAAGTTCCAGCTCGGCATCCTGCAGAACGCGGACGGATCCGCTTACATCGAGCTGGGCAGGACGAAGATCCTCGCTGCCGTTTATGGGCCTCGGGAGATCCACCCCAAGCACTTGGCCCTCTCGGACAGGTGCCTGATCAGGTCGAGATACCATATGGCGCCCTTCTCGGTCGAGGAGCGCAAGTCCCCCGCGCCCAGCAGGCGGGAGATAGAGCTCTCTAAGGTCATACGGGAGGCTCTGGAACCCGCAATCTTCGCGGAACTCTACCCCCGCACGATGTTGGATATCTATATCGAGGTGCTTCAGGCAGACGGGAGTACAAGGTGCGCAGGCATCAACGCCGCGTCCCTGGCGCTCGCGGACGCGGGAATTCCGATGCTGGATCTGGTCAGCAGCATCGCGGTGGGCAAGGTCGAGGGGCAGCTAGTCCTCGATGTCATGGACAAGGAGGACAAAGAGGGGGAGGCGGACATGCCTGTGGCGATGCTGCCCTCAAAGGACATGGTGACCCTCCTCCAGATGGACGGCTCCCTCACCCATGAGGAGTTCATCAAGTCCTTGGAACTGGCCAAGAAGGGGTGCGCCGATATATATGCAATGCAGAAAGCGGCTCTGGAGGAGCACTTCAAGGTATCGACCAACAACAGCGAGGAGGCATGAAAGATGGCCCGCGTAATACCTGTAGTCAAGAGGAGGCAGATCGCCGAGCTGGCGGAGACGGGTCAGAGGATGGACGGCAGGTCCCTGACCGATTACCGCGAGATCACTATCAAGACTGGCGTGATAGAGAAGGCCAACGGTTCTGCTACCTGCAACCTGGGTAAGACCCAGGTCCTGGCGGGCGTGAAGTACGAGATAGGCGACCCGTTCCCCGACACCCCTAACGACGGTGTCCTCTCGGTCAGCGCCGAGTTCGTACCCATCGCCTCGCCGGACTTCGAACCGGGTCCGCCGAACGAGAACGCGATCGAACTGGCGCGAGTCGTGGATAGGGGGCTGAGGGAGTCCAAGATATTGGACACCTCCAAGCTCTGCCTCGTGCCGGGCAAGAAGGTCTGGATCGCGTGGGTGGACATCTACATCCTCGATCACGGCGGCAACCTGATTGATGCTGCCGCGCTAGCAGCGCTGAGCGCCCTCCTGACATCGACCATGCCCAAGGCGGTCGTAGAAGGGGACGAGATCAAGATACTGGACGAGAAGCAGCCGGTCCCCCTCCGCGACAGGCCGGTCACGGTAACCTTGGCTAAGATAGGGGACAAGCTCTTCGTCGATCCCACCCTCGAGGAGGAGGAGGTCATGGACTGCAGGCTCAGCGTCAACTTCACGGAAGACGGAAAGATCTGTGCAATGCAGAAGGGAGAGGCCGGCAGTATGACCTTCGACGAGATAACCCGGGCAGTGGAGACGGCTAAGGTTAAAAGCCAGTGGCTGCGAAAATATGTTCCTCCGTTGGTGAAGACAGATGGGTAAGACTAGATCCGTCAAATCGGCGGGAAGGTTCGGACCCAGATACGGCTCCAGCCCGAGGAAGAGGCTGCTCGTGATAGAGCAGAAAGCTTCCCAGAAGCAGCGGTGCCCCAGCTGCAAGTCCATAGGAACTATCAGCAGGTCCGCAGCAGGGATATGGACGTGCCGCGCCTGCGGCCTAAAGTTCGCCGGCGGCGCCTACGTGGCCCAGACGACGCTGGGGAAGACCCTCACGCCAGAAGAGTTCAAATCTGAAGAAAAGGGCGCAAGAAAGTAGGCTGGATGGTCATGCAATCATGACCATCCTCCTCTGCACCTCCCACAGGCCGAGCCCGAGGACTAGGACGCTCTGCAACGACTTGGTATCGGCATCCTCCGATTTCTCTTATCTCAAGAGGGGCAAGTCATGCATGGCGCTCGTCTCTGCTTATGCCGCCGGCATCGGCGCCGGGAGGGTATGGCTCATCAGCAGCAGATACGGGGACCCCCGCCTGATAGAGTGCTACGAGCCCGGCGGGGGTGTCATCGTCTCCATCCTTATCGGCCGCGTGATCCTGATGCGGGAACTCGGGGGGTTCACCGCAAGCAGGAGGGCGAGGAGGCTCGAGCTGATTCCCCCGGAAGACCGATCCCTCCAGGCCGTCTACGGGGCATTCCGTCTGGCAGTCGGGCCGCCGGGGGGTGTCGCCCGGGAATGCGGCCACACGGGCAGGGACGCCGGAGTTGCCGAGCTCAGGTTCGAGCCGAGCAAGAACTGCCTGGCAGAGGTGTCCTTCATGGAGCGCGCCAGCGGCGCGCCGTGCGGGCCGAGGATCATGGTAAAGGGCTTCAGATGACGGTGAATATGACGGCGAAGATGTGGATGCAGATGAGGATGAGAACGGGTAAAGACCTATGCAGGGGAGAGGGACCTGCAGCACAACGCACACGGGAAGGTTTCGGAGGGGGCGGTGGGCCCTGATAACCTCAAAGACATGCTTTGAGATAGGCGACCGCGAGACCGCAGAGAAGCTCGCAGAGGCCCTCCTCCCCGAAGTCGAATCCGCAAGATCGAAGGCATCCAGGACCGCGATCTATGTGGACGGCACTCTCCTCTGCATGGAGATAGAGGCCATCAGCATCGCTGCCTTGAGGGCCCTACTCAACTCTTATATAAGGTGGATCTCTACTTCTTTAAGTGTTGTTTCATTGAAGGGTGATTAAAATGGCCGAACAGATCCCGCCGCAAGTACAGAACCAGTTGGTGCGGTTCCAGGAGATGCAGGAGCAGCTCAGGGCCATCCTCATAAGAAAGCAGCAGTTCGATCTCGAGACCAAGGATGTCGAGAGGGCCCTGAACGAGAGCAAAAACCTAGCAGATGACGCCGTCATCTACAAGTCTGTGGGGATCCTGCTCTTCAAGACCGAGAAGGGGAAGATCGTGGCCGAGCTGAACGAGCGGAAGGAGGAGCTCGACCTCAGGATGAAGACGATCGAGAGGCAGGAGCAGAGGCTGAAGCAGCAGCTCGAAGATCTGAGACGGACCATCATGGAGCAGGTCAACCTCGCGGGAAGAGGGCCGCTGCCCGGATCGTGAAGCATTTTATGACCGCGGACGATACCCTGGCGGAGGTCTGCGAGATCGCAGAGGCCGCCGCTCGGCAGTACGTCCTCTCCAAGGTCGACAAGCGCCTCATAAAGTCCCTTGACGTCCTTGTCACCTATGACAAGGATGGTGCCACCTTCACGGTGGACGTCTCGATCGAGCTTGAGCCGCTGCCGGGCATGGACGCGGACGCCTTGGCCGACGAGGCCTCCGATGCCGCCCTCTCCGCAATCGACTCGAAGATGAGGGTCTAGCTTGGCCAGGCTCCTCGACTTTATCTCGCGTTTCAGGAAGGTGACCGCCGTCTGCCACCCCAACGCCGACCCCGACTGCATAGGCGCAGCCTACGCCCTGCTCGCCGCTTCAGAGTCGCAGGCCGGGGGGCCGCTAATCACGATCCTCGCCCCCGAAGGGACCAACACCGCCTCCTCTAAGCTGATCGAATACCTGGGTGTTCGTGTCGTCCCGACGCCGCCGGAGGCAACCGACCTCTACCTCTTCCTCGATATGCCCTCCATCGACCAGGTGCCGGCTTTGAAGGTCCAGATGGAGAAGGCAGGGACGCCGTATGCGCTTATCGATCACCACGTCCCCGATGAGAAGACATTGAAAAACGCGAGCTTCTCGATAGTCAAGGCGCGGTCCTCGACCTGCGAGATAGTCTTCGAGGCCCTCGGCAGCAGGCGCAGCTCCCTTGACCGGAAGGCGCTCGACGCCCTCCTTGCAGGCATCATCTACGACTCGAGGCGGTTCCTAATCCTGCCCGAGACCGCGCTCGGCACAGCGGCTAGGCTGGTCAGGCTAGGATCCAGCCCGTCGAAGGTGTTGCAGCTGCTGACCTCCGAACAGGACATCTCGGAGAGGATCGCAAAGCTGAAAGGGGCGAGCCGCCTCCGCCTCTTCCGGTCGTCGGGGGCGCCGGGCGACTGGGTGGTCGCCCTCTCCGGCATAGGCTCCTATGAGGCGTCAGTCGCCAGGGCTCTGACCGACCTCGGTGCCGACGTCGCCGTCGTGGTCAGCGCCGACGGCAGATCCGTGAGGGTCTCGGCCAGATCCACCGATGCCATCTCCAAGAAGACCGGCCTGAACCTGGCCCGGGACGTCATGAAGATGCTCGCAGAGTCCTTCTCCGGACAGGGTGGAGGGCACCCTACCGCTGCGAGCGTCAACGTGAAGGGCGACGCCCAGGAGATCGAGTCCCGCGCACTCGCCCTGATCGCAGAGAAGACCGGTCCCCTCAGGGAGATACCTACCAAAAAATGAGTAGCTACCTTTATTAGAACTTCGGCTTCCCTGAATACTGCTTCTGGTACTGCGTGGTGATCGGCTTGGCGCTCATCGAGGTACGCGGCGTGTCCTACAGCTACCCCGACTCGCCTTCGCCGTGCCTTATTGATGTGAGCTTCTCGGCCGAGGAGGGCGAGTTCATACTCGTCACTGGGCCGAGCGGCTGCGGGAAGACGACGTTCTGCAAATGCCTGAACGGGCTGATACCGAACTCATACGGCGGGAGCTTCACCGGAGACGTCCTCATCGACGGCATCCCGACCACTTCCAGCCCGATCCACGAGATAGCGCGGAGGGCTGGGCTGGTCTTCCAGAACCCCGAGAATGAACTCTTCTGCACGAGCGTGGAGCGCGAGGTCGCCTTCGGCCCGGAGAACCTTGCCCTCCCGAGGGAGGAGATCAGGCGGAGGGTCAGCGAGGCCCTCTCGACGGTGGGGATCTCGCACCTGATGCACAAATCCCCCGAGGAGCTCTCGGGCGGCGAGCAGCAGAAGGTCGCGATCGCTGCCCTCCTGGCGATGAAGCCAAAGGTCCTCGTCCTAGACGAGCCGACCGCTAACCTCGACCCCGTCAGCGCAAAGTCCGTCATCTCCGTGCTGAGCCGCCTCAACGCCTCGGGCGTCACGATAATTATTGTAGAGCACAGACTCGAGATGCTCGCCGAGATAGCCAGCAGGTGCATGATCCTCGACTGCGGCAGGATAGCCCTGGACGGCAGCCCCCGAGAAGTCCTCTACTCCGACTTGGCCGAGAGGATAGGCGTCGGCATACCGAAGGCGATCGTGGTCGCGAAGAGGCTCGGGCGCGGCCTGCCTGGCGACCGCCCGCTCTCCTCCAGGGAACTGGCCTCCGCCCTGAGGCGGGGTGAGGCCGCGTGATCGTTGTCAGGGACGTCTCGTACGCCTACGAGCCCGGGAGGCAGGTGCTGGACTCTGTCTCCCTCAGCATAGGGGACGGCGAACTCGTCGCCCTGATAGGCGAGAACGGCGCCGGCAAGACGACGCTCGTGAAGCACTTCAACGGCCTGCTCAAGCCCCAGAGGGGCACGGTCACCGTCGACGGCACCGATACCAGGGAGGCGACCGTCGCCACGCTGGCAAGGAAGGTGGGGCTCGTCTTCCAGAACCCCGACCACCAGCTCTTCGCCGAGACCGTCGAGAAGGAGCTCTCCTTCGCCCTCGCCAACTTCGGCGTGCCGGCTGGCGAGGCGTCCAGGCGGGTCGAGTGGGCGCTGGAGGCGTTTGAGCTCGGCGAGTACCGCAACCGATCGCCCCTGACGCTCAGCGGCGGGGAGAGGAAGCGCCTTGCCCTGGCGTCCGTCCTCTGCTACGACCCGCAGATCATCGTCATGGACGAGCCGACCACGGGGCAGGACAGCAGGCAAAAGTCCCGGCTGGCCTCCCTCCTCACCAGGCTCAACGACTCCGGCAAGACTGTGATCACGGTCACACACGACATGGAGTTCGTTGCCGAGTTCATCCCGAGGACCATCATAATGTCCCGCGGGAAGGTGCTGGCAGACGGGCGGTCCGCCGACCTTCTCGTGAACCGGGCGTACCTGGAGAGCGCGTCCCTCCTCCCTCCCCAACTCGCCGAGATCTCCTGGGAACTCGGCCTGGCCGAGCCCTCGATCGACCTCGAGGCAGTAGTGAACGCCGTCAGGGGTGCCAGGCGGTGAAGACCCTCCAGGGCTTCGGGTACAGGCGGGGGACCTCGGCCGTCCACAGGCTCGACCCCAGGTCGAAGATGATCTACGTTCTCCTCTTCGCGGCACTGGCAGTCTACTTCGCGAACCTCCTCGTCCTCCTCCTGATCTTCGCATCATCGCTCCCCCTTGTCGCCCTGGGCAAGGTCTCGGACAGATGGTCCCGCTCTATCAGGGGCTCACTCTTCTTCATAGTCTTCATATTCACCTTCAACTTCATCGCCATGATCTTTATGTCCTACCCCCTCCTGGACGCGGCGCTCTCCGGCATCTCGATGTCCCTCCGGTTCATAACGCTGATCTCAGTCTTCTCGGCATTCTTCCTCACCACCTCCCCCGAGGACCTGGCGCAGTCGATGGTACAGCTCAGGGTCCCGTACGACTATGCCCTCACCTTCAACATGGCTATGCGGTTCGTGCCGACCCTGAGCAGGGAGGCGCAGATCATCATCGATGCCCAGAGGTCCAGGGGGCTGGAGCTCGAGAAAGGCAGCCTCATCCAGCGCGTTAAGAACTACGTGCCCATCCTCATCCCCCTGATAATCAGCTCGTTCAGGAGGGCCGAACTGGTCGCCGATGCCATGGAGTCAAGGGCTTTCGGCGCCAGCAAGAAGAGGTGCCCGCTCTACGTCCTCACACTCAGGGGCGGGGATTACGCCTTCATAGCCGTGACCGTGGTCTCGTTCCTCCTCATCCTCTCCCTGAGGTTCGTGCTGGGGGTGCCTTAGCACTAGGTAAGCCCCGGCCCGCCCGCCGGATCTGGGCGCGCTTCGCCGAAGAGGTTAAATCTCACTTGGTCTCCGCACAGATTCGATGCTGTATGTCCACCGAAGGGAGCTTGGTCAAAAGGATAATGCAGGAAATGGCTAACTACGTCCTCTATGCGTCAAAGGTCATAAACGACGAATCGGTCGAGAAGGGCATCGAGATGTTGCTCGAGAACCTGAAGGACTCCCGCAAGGTTCTCGTCATCGGCGCCGGGAGGTCCGGCCTGGCCGGGAGGGCCTTCGCCATGCGCCTCATGCACCTCGGCTTCAACGTCTACGTCTTCGGCGAGACGATCACGCCGGCGGTCGGCGAGGGCGACCTCATACTCTCCATCTCCGGTTCGGGCAGCACCAAGCTTGTGGTCAGCGCCTCGGTGGCCGCTAAGGAGATGCGGGCGAAGGTCCTGGCGATAAGCTCCCACAGGGACTCGCCGCTCGCCAAGCTCGCCGACCACACAGTCGTAATCCCCGGCAGGACTAAGCTGGTCACGGAGGACGACTATGCAGTCCGGCAGATCCTCGGTGAGCACGAGCCGCTCGCCCCGCTCGGCACGCTCTTCGAGATAACGCTCAACGTCTTCCTTGACAGCCTCGTCGCAGAGCTGATGAAGCGCCTGGGGAAGACTGAGATGGACCTGAAGCGGAGGCACGCGACGATCGAGTAACTCCCCCCTCTTTTCTGGGCCCTGCCCTATCCCCACCGCCGTCTGCGGACCGTGCCCCCTACCCTACGACCCGCAGCGGTGGCCCCGCATTGAAAAAACTTAATAACCTCGCAGTCTTTCGCCTTAATATCCAGCGAGGCGTAGGAAGTTGCCGAAGTACAAACAGACTGAAGAGATAATCAAACTGATGAGTAACAAGGCGAACATCCGGAACATAGGTACTCTTGCCCACGTCGACCACGGCAAGACTACCCTCTCGGACAGCCTGCTAGCAGGGGCAGGGCTGATCTCGCAGAAGATCGCGGCCCAGGCCCTCGCGCTTGATTACGTCGAGATCGAGCAGCTGAGGCAGATGACCGTCAAGGCTGCGAACGTCAGCCTCCTGCACGAGAGGAACAACCAGAACTATGTGATCAACCTGGTCGACACCCCCGGACACGTCGACTTTACAGGCCACGTCACCCGCTCCCTGCGGGTAATGGACGGTGGTATCGTCGTCGTGGACAGCGTGGAAGGGCTGATGACCCAGACCGAGACCGTCCTGAGGCAGGCTATGGAAGAGAAGGTCCGGCCGCTCCTCTACGTCAACAAGATCGACCGGCTGATCAAGGAGCTCAGACTCCCCCCGCAGGAGGTCCAAGAGAGGCTGATGAAGATCATCCGTGACTTTAACAGCCTCATACAGACCTACGCTGACGATGAGTTCAAGGAGAAGTGGAAGGTTAACCCGATGAAGGGCCAGGTGGCCTTCGGCTCGGCCCTCCACAAGTGGGGATTTACCTTCCAGCTCATCCAGTCGAAAGGGATGAAGTTCTCCGACATCATCGACGTCTACAACAAGGGCGAGATCGAGAAGCTGCAGAAAGAGTTCCCGCTCCACATAGCGATCTTGGACATGGTGGTTGACCACATACCGAACCCCGTCGAGGCCCAGAAGTATAGGATCCCGAAGATCTGGAAGGGGGACATCAACACGCCGATAGGCCAGGCTATGCTCAACTGCGACGAGAAAGGTCCGCTCGTGATCTGCGTCAACAAGGTCATCGTCGACCCGCACGCCGGTCCTGTCGTCACCGGCAGGATCTTCTCCGGTACGGTTCACGAAGGCGAGAGCGTCTTCGGGCTGATGTCCAAGGGGGAGGGAAGGACACAGCAGGTGAGCCTCTACATGGGCCCCTACCGCGAGATCTGCCCCGAGATGGCCGCCGGCAACATCGTTGCCCTCCTGGGACTCGAGAACGCCCGGTCGGGTGAGACTCTGGTCCGGCCGGCCGACAAGGAGAACATGGCGCCCTTCGAGAAGATGAAGTACATCAGCGACCCAGTCGTCACGGTGGCGATAGAGCCGAAATACAGCAGGGACCTCCCGAAGCTCATCGACGCCCTCCACAAGATGGCGATCGAGGACCCGACCCTCTCCGTGAAGATCAACCAGGAGACCGGAGAGTACCTGATCGCGGGCATGGGGAGCCTCCACCTCGAGATCGCGCTCTGGGACCTCAAGCAGAGGACAGGGGGCATAGAGATCACGACCACCCCGCCGATCGTGGTCTACAGGGAGAGCATAACCAAGCAGGCAGGGCCGTTCGAGGGCAAGTCCCCCAACAAGCACAACCGGCTCTACGCCATAGTCGAGCCGCTCAACGAGCAGACGGTCAACCTCATCCAGCAGGGGCTAGTGCACGAGGATCAGGACACGAAAGAGCGCGCAAAGCTCCTGAGGGAACAGGCGGGGTGGGATACGGACGAGGCTCGGAACATCTGGGCGGTCGATCCCTTCATAAACGTCTTCGTCGACGCCACAAAGGGTCTCCAGTATATACGGGAGATCAAGGACACCATACTGCAGGCATTCCGGATAAACATGGCGGAGGGCCCGCTCGCGAGGGAGCCAGTCAGGGGGATCAAGGTGAAGCTGACCGATGCCAACGTCCACGAGGACACCGCACACAGAGGGCCGTCTCAGATCATGCCGGCCATACGCGACACGATGTTTGCGGGCTTCCTCTCGGGCAACCCCATCCTCCTCGAGCCGATCATGAAGCTCGACATGAAGGTCCCGCAGGACTTTCTGGGCGGGGTAACCAGGATCGTCGCGGGCAAGCGCGGCAAGATCATCACCCTGGACCAGATGGGCCAGGTGATGCATATGGTGGCCGAACTGCCTGTCTCGGAGACGTTCGATCTCTCCGACCAGCTGAGGAGCGCCACCGCGGGCAAGGCCTTCTGGGGCACAGAGTTCGCCCACTGGGCGCCTGTCCCGTCGAGCATGGTAGGCGACACCGTGAGGAAGATACGCGAGCGGAAGGGCCTCTCGCCAGAGCCGCCGAAGCCGCAGGACTTCCTCTCCATGTAAGGAACGGGCAGCCGGTCTCGGCAACCCCTTTCTTTCTTTTGCCCTTTCCATCTATCGCCGGCAGGGGGACAACTGAACATCATGCCGCATGGTGCCCCTCAAGCGCTTGCGGCAAGTTCGAATTTTTGAACTCCACTACCTCTAAATAACGCTAGACCGGATACCCGGTGGCCGATCAGGTATGAACGCGAAACTGGTGATAGCGGGAGCGATAGCGCTGCTCGCAGTGGCGGGGTTCGCCCTGATGAGCCAGCCTGTAAGCGCGATGGGAACGGTCAAGATCTACGTCACCGACCCGCCGCGGTACAGCGAGAACGTGACTCACATATACATCACATTCGACAGGATTGAGATCTGCGCCGTAGGCAGCGGGAATGGAACGTGGATAACGCTCAGCGGCAACACGACGACTATAGACCTGCTCCAGCTGGTCAACTCCGCCGAGAGTCTCGGGAACTTTAGTATCCCCGCCGGTAACTACTCACAGATCCGCCTCATGAGCTCGGCCGCCACAGCGGTGATAGGCAACGAGACCGTCCCCCTGACGATACCCAGCGGCAGCCAGACCGGGCTGAAAGTCCACTTCAGCAGCCCGCTGGTGCTGGACCCCGGCGAATCGGTTAGCATTACTCTGGACATATCCGCGGACGGCAACGAGATCCATAACGGCAAGCTGGTACCGTCCCTTCAGGCATATGTATCCCCATGATGCCATCCCAAGTCTGAAAAATGCCTGCTTCCGGCAGGCCCTTACTATTTTTAGGCAACTGAAATGCATCAGATGCAAAAATGGGAAAATGGGAAAAAAGGAAAGGGGAAGAAAAAGATCAAAAAGTTACTTCTTTACGCTGAACTCCAAGGCAGTCCCGTCGATGCATACGATCTTCACTGTATGCCACTGAGCGGGGTTCAGGCTACTATTGGTTATATACAATGTCCCGACACTAGCAACATCTAAGGTGTTACTACCGCCTCCAAAGAACCACGAACCGGCGCTACCGTCGACATACACTTGATCTACCGTTACCGATTTTCCGCCAGTATTTCTTACATAGATCGTATACGTATAGTTCCCAGAACTGCCGCTCACAGAGTAGCTGTCATAGGTGAGCTGCCCCGACGGCCCTGTATTCTGGCTGCTGGTGCCCAGGAACCCCATGACGAACGTATAAGTGACGACTGCCGCTGCCACCGCTATGACTATCAATAACAGCGTCGCTATTATCGGCGAGACTCCTTTGTCTGTTCTACACTTGCTCTTGATCGTCAGCATAGTCTACCATCAACCGCTATTTAGCGAATGAAATGTGTATATAAACGTTGCTTAAAACGCTTTGGATAAAAATATAAAAAAATGTTTTTGTAGATCAGGCAAAGCCTAACGCCCAGACGGTAAGCTCCACTTGGTCTGCGCTGAAGTTGAATGATGACGTCAGCGACTCCGTGCTGACCCTCACCCTCGTCTCGCCCGAACTCACATACCTCTGCAGATCTGAGGTCACCACTATCAGGGCACTCTGGGGCGTGTTGGGGGCGGGGCTGGAAGTATACGTCGTGGAGTAGATGCCGCTCCACCTCGAGGCCGAGTAGTCCCATATCTGGAACGTCACGTTGAGGGAGCCGACGCTGAGGAGGGACGTCATGTTATAGGTCATATTGAGCAAATACCCCGCGTTCACGCCCGTGAAGATGAAGCAGGCATCCACTGCCTCTTGGGCCGTCTCTGTCGGCGAGTACAGGATATAATCGCTGAGCATGTAGAAGGGGCTCCCTACCTTGGTCGCCGTGACGAGCATCCTCCAGTTGCCCGAGGCGTCCCTGTAGTCGGCAGCGTTGTCCGAGGTAGTCCCGGAAGCAGGCTCATACGTGTAGGCCTGCCCCGACGTGTAAGCGTAGTAGCCAAATCCCGAGGAGGGATAGGCTGAGGCGGTATAGTTGTAGAGCTGGATCGTAACCTCGACGGTCGGTGTGCTGAAGGCATGTGTAGCGCCCCATAAGATGGCGAGCCAGTCGTCCACGTCGCTCGCCCCGCTGAACTCGACAGATGCGGAGTGGACGTTCACCCGCGGGGCGAAATCCAGCATGTTCAAGGCGAACTGGAAGCCCGCCAACTCGGCGCTTCCGTTTATACTGATCCTCCAACTCCCGTCGGCGGCCCTAAAGTTGTTGGCGCCGGACGTGATCTGGAGGGTCCGGCTCTCCTCCTCCGCCGTGGTGACGGTGTAATTGAAGTAGCCCTGCTCGCCGCTCAGAGGATACCGATCGAGGGCATAATTGTACACCCTCACGAGCATGCTCGTCGGGACCGTGGATACCCTAGAGACGATATCGAGGCATATCGAATCCCAGTCGTCGGTATCGCCGGGGCCGTAGAACTCCAGATCGAGATAGGAGGCGAAGCTCTGGAAGGAGATGCCCACGTCGTCAACCCTGAACGTCACCTTCGAAAGGTCTCCGGGGTCGGAGCAGCCGACGTCGAATACGACCTTCAGCCGGTACGCGGTGGCAGGCGCCATGGGATAGTCCGCGCTGATGCCTGTCCGGTAGAAGTACCCGACCGAGGTTCCTCTCCATCCCGCGCCGCCGTTGTCATCGGTATACAGCAGGAAGAGGTCGTTGCCGGATGAGTCCGCAACTATGAGGCGGACCGAGTAGAGCGTCACACCGTCGGAGGTACCGTAGGGATAGCTGCTGCTGCCCGAGAGGTCGAACCTCCACGCAAAGCTCGCGTTAGGCGTGCCCCATGTCGTGGGCGTAGTGAACCCGCTGTAGAATGTATAGTTCGCCCTGTGGAAGGAGTAGTCGACGAAGTGATCGTCGGCCTGGGCGTAGATGGAGCCGCCCCCGCTCCCCGAGGGGTTTCCGTTGCCGGGATCGTAGGTCGGCCCTGTGAAGTTCACGATGCCGGTCGGGTAGACCGAGCCGTATGATAGCGAGGACGGGCCGCTCAGCCAGACAAAGTCCACCGAGGATGCGCGGGGAGCGTATACGGCATTCGGAGCGGAGGACGACGTACCGTTGTAGAAGCGGACCTCGCCCGACCATGCCCCGTCATAGTACTGGTACGATATATTGGTGGCGTTGTTGTATACGACATAGATCCTGCCGGCTATGACTGTCGCAGAGGCGTTCCGCATGGGGGTAGACGCAGGCGAGATGTCCACGCGGGTGTTTCTCGAATCGTAGTAGTAGACGTTCGTATAGCCTGTTGCGGCGGTGACCGCTGTGAGGACCACGGTGTCGCTCGCGGCGTTAGGGGCTGCCGAGAACTCGTTATTCGACACGCCCGTCAGAACGGTCGCAGCGGAGCTCGCGCTGCCCCAGTTCCCGGTTACGGGGTTCCAGCCGTAGATGCGGTTGTACCTGAGCGTGCCTGATCTGGCATAGAAGACGTAGAGGGCGTTTGTGTTGGGCTGCGCTGCGATGGCCAGACGGGTCGTCGTGTCCGCGGTGTTTGCCGAATAGAGGATGTCGGGGGTCGTGCTAGTGCCCGCCATGTTCATCCAGCTCGACGTCGAGGCGGGGTCGGCCTCTGGGATACAGCGGAGGAACTCGATCCGCAGCCTGGCCGGCCTCGACTGCTGGTAATGCCAGGCGATGGCGGGCCTCTCGTCGAGTTCAGTGCACGTCATGAACCGGAAGTCCCATGCCCTCGCCGTCCACGTGCCTCCGCCACTGGTGCTCTCTGCCGCATTTCCGCCGGCGTAGCCTCCGGCGGCATTATAACTCCAAGACCAGTAGTTACCGGCCGGGGAGGAGGGCGACTTGAGAACTATCCAGTATGTCTGGGAGGCGTTGAGCTGTATCTGCCGGGTGAGGGCGCAGTCGTACCACTGCGGAGTTGCCGAGGTCCTCCCCCCGTCGATATATCCCGACGAGAGGAGGCCCGCGTCGGACATATCAGGGGCGGCGCCATTGGCCACCCTGACTTCCACACGGAGGTGATCGGGGCTCCCGGTCGTGCTGAGGTATAGCATCACGCCGGCAAGGTTCGTCTGGAGGGGGGTAAACGACTGGGCATAATAGTTCGAGCCATAAACCGCGGCGGTCGAGGTCCCGGTGCTAAAGCTCTGGTCAGTCCCAGTGAGGTAGGGATAGACCGCGATCGCGGGCCTGTTGAGGGTCGTCCCGGTGGAGACCGACCTGACCGCGGTCGGTGCCGAGAACGTCCACCCCGGCCAGCCGGGGACGGCGAAGCAGAAGTTCCGTGCGGCGCTCTCGGTCCATGCCCCTGAGGTGTAGGACCACCCTCCCCTCGTGCCGGTGTACCCTGTCTCGGTGTAGCCCCACCTGAAGGCGCCGCCGCTGGCGTCCAAGACTATGGCATAGACCGCCCCCGCCTCGAGGGTCGCACCGAGCGTGGCGTTGACCCAGCCCATGGACGCAGGCACCTGGTCTAGGGTGGCGCTCGCTACCAAGCCCGAGGGGCTCAGATCAGGCGTCCCGTCCGCCGCAGCCGTCCGGAGTTCGACCGTGAGGAGTGCCGAGGAGGAGCTGGCATTCCCCAGGTACAGCTGGACTGTCTCAAGCTCCGAGGAGAAGGCAATAAAGTGGGCGGCGAGGCTGGTGGTGCCCGTTGCCTGCAGGTAGGCAGGGGAGGACTGTGGGTTTCCACCATAGCTCGAGTTGTAGCCGAATAATAGGTACCCTATCTCGTTCGGCGAGGTGCTGCTCCACTCGTAGGCTATGTGGAGGTTGTTGTTTACGTCCGGGGCGATGGCCGGGTGCATCCCGAGCTCGCCCCCGCCGAGAGTGTTGCTGATATAGGCATGGTCAACGAATGACCTGCCGCCGTCAACGCTTACGGCGTATCGCAGGTAGGAGTTATCGGTGTATATGACGTGTATGGTGCTGTTGGCATCCCCGGTCCTCGCCACCGCCCTCTGGCCCGCAAATACAAAGTCTGAGGAGGCGTTCGTTACAGAAGAGGGCCCTACCGACGGTGCAGCCTCCGACGAGGACGCCTGCCAATAATCTCCGCCGGAGGTGAGGTTCATGTTCGGGAGAGGGTATAGCATTGAAGCCGGGACATCATAGGAATCGAAGATCAGCGCTGCAGTGTCGTTGGCGTAGGTATCCGGGAGCGAGCCTCCGGCGAGCGTACCGTTGACGATGGTATAGCCCGTGGAGTAATAAGTCCGGCTGATCTGCGTCGACGCGGAGCTGAGGAAGCACATGCTCTGGCCGTCTTGGATCGAGAGGAGGGGCGCGCTCCCGTTTACATATGAGCCGGTCTGGACGCTGTACGCAGCCGGTGAGTAAGCGGGGCTGACATAGGCCGGGGCTGAGGTCACGCCGAAGTATGCGCCGTCCACATGCTGGACGGAGTCTGGCAGGACGCCTGCGGCGTAGGTGCCTGTAGCAACAGAATATGCCTGAGGGAAATGCTCGCGCGATGAGGGGACGGGCGAGACCAGCAGGGGCTGTACAATAGCCAGGGTCGAGGCAGAGTAGCCTTTCCGGGCTGCTATCTTGAAGTTGAGCGGCTTGGACAGGTCCAGCCCGCCCTTCGGGATGGCCACACTTACAGTCTCCCCAGCGGGTACGTCTACACTGACGGGGTACCTGAGGAGGAGCTCCCCGCCGCAGGACTCTACATAAACGGAGTCGATGGCGGTGTCTACGCCGCCCCTGTTCAGGATGAAGAGGTAGATAACGCTGGCGTCGGCCGAGACCTGTATTATCTTCAGGTTCTCCAGTATCGCAGGAGCGTCTGCCTTAGGCGTCAGGCTCAGAGAGTTTGTTGCCGAATAAACCACGGCTGATGATGCGACGACTATCACGATCAAAAGGATCGACGCTATTACAGGGGACACTCCCCTCCGGCGGGACAACATAAGGCACCGCTCCCACCTCTATCGAGCAGCGAATTAATCTGTTTCGATTTGGATTCGATACCGCACGGTTTTGACCTATGCACGGCGCCTCAGCCCAGATAGACGGCCGGGGCGTCAACCCATCAGTGCGCC
Organism: Candidatus Methanomethylicaceae archaeon GD_Cm_T35_P0_bin.15; assembly: GCA_038801785.1. Classification (GTDB taxonomy): domain Archaea; phylum Thermoproteota; class Methanomethylicia; order Methanomethylicales; family Methanomethylicaceae; genus JAULTD01. The sequence continues at coordinate 337,615 of JAULTD010000001.1, read as the reverse complement.
CGGAGAGATCACCAGCGGCTGCGCCGGCAACGCTCCCGCCGATGCAACATTCGCGGCATGCGGGGAGCCGCCCTCCGCGGCACTGGTCCGCCCCCACTCCGAGGTCGTTATATAGCCCTAAAAAGAATCGGTAAGATCGGTGCAGCGTTTGTCTAGAGGGGTCAGTGAGATCGTCGCCACCCTTTTGATGATCGTCGTCGTCTCGTCGATAGGCGTAGCCCTCTTCACATACAGCGCGGGGTACTTCTCCGGCACGACCTCGGCGATTGGCGAGGTCAACACGCTGAATGCCGGCATCGTGATGGAGAGGTTCGTGATAGTCGATACCCTCAAGTCAGGGACAAACACGATCTCGGTTGCCGTCTATAATTACGGCAGGACGCCCGTAACGATCGCGGCCCTATTCCTCAACGGGACAAATCTGCCCCTCTCAGAGCCTATTGAGATTATGCCGGGGTACTGGGCCTGGGTAAACGGAACAACCCCCGTCATGGTGCTCAGCGGGTCGATCTGCTCGGTAAGCATCGCAAGCTCCTTGGGGAATGTTTATGAAGAGATGGTCAGGCTCTGAGCCTCTGCGTTTGCCGATCAGTCGCCGGCGCCGAGGGGTAAGCACTGTGATAGGCGCGATGATCTTCTTACTAATATTCACCGTCGCGATGACTGCGATGCTTGCTTGGGCGCAGAGCTATGCCAACTATATCGACACTGTGAGGGAGGATCAAGAGTTCCAAAACCTGCGGATGATGGAAGAGCTGAAGCTGAGCTTTATGAACTCCTCAGGTATGCTCCTGGTGGAGGCCAGCAACCCGACGCCCAGGACGATCGTCATTACGCAGATATGGTCGAACCACACCGTCCAGACCGGCGAATGGGCGGTGCCCGCCAAGATGAGGGTCTCCATAAACACGACCATACCTTACGTAAGTATGACGGCGTCGAAGGTGGTCACGAGCAGGGGCAACCTCTTCTCCGGTACACAGGCAAGCGAGGGCGAGGGCGGCGGAGTCGGGGGGACGGGGCTGTCTGTGATAGACATAATGGAGGCGGGGAGGTGGTACGTCCAGTGGTACAACCTCTCGGAACGGAAGGTATTCGATACTAAATTGGGGGAGAGCTACTGGGAGACCGCCAGCCTGACCTTCACGTGGGGGGCGGCATCGAACGATCCGATATTCGGCCCCTACACAAAGGTGGGGTTCAATGCAACCACACGGGTAGTGACGCTCAACTCAACCGTCTACCTGAACTACTACGTGAACGAGGACTGCCGGATCATAGTGCACGAGCTGGGCATAGATTCTGGATGGAGCACCGCGGCTTCAGGTTATGTGGAATTCCAATGCTCTCCCGGGGCGGTCTACACCGTGACCGTACTATACAGCAGATGGACTGGAGAGCCCTTCCTGACCATGAACTTTGTCAACTGCGACTTTGTCAGCCTGATTAAAGGGACCTGACACGCGGCTCTTTTCCTGTATGCTCCTAAGGGTCATCAATCCTCCCGTGGCGGGGACGATTTCGGAACCTCTCATGCTGGTATTTATTTAATTCTGCGAAGGCATTCATGCTAAAACATAGAAATAAGATAAGAAAAAGGGGAAGAAAAAGATCAAAAAGTTACTTCTTTACGCTGAACTCCAAGGCAGTCCCGTCGATGCATACGATCTTCACTGTATGCCACTGAGCGGGGTTCAGTCCGCTACTGTTTACATATAATGTGCCGACTTGAGCAACATCTAAAACCTGTGTTGCCCCGCTAACTGTGAAAGCCCAAGAGTATGCAGTCTGCGGTACACTAGTATTTCCAGTGGCATAGGTGTATGAAACACCATCAACATATACCGTACTAAGCGTGACCGATTTTCCACCCGTATTTCTTACATAGACTGTGAAATTAGAGTTGGTCGCATCACCTGTCACAGAGTAGGTGTCATAGGTGAGCTGCCCCGACGGCCCTGTATTCTGGCTGCTGGTGCCCACGAACCCCATTACGAACGTATAAGTGACAACTGCCGCTGCCACAGCTATGACTATCAATAACAGCGTCGCTATTATCGGCGAGACTCCTTTGTCTGTTCTACACTTGCTCTTGATCGTCAGCATAGTCTACCATCAACCGCTATTTAGCGGATGAAATGTGTATATAAACGTTGCTTAAAACGCTTTGGATAAAAATATACAAAATGTTTTTATCTGTTGAGAAAACAGATCACCGCTTAGTTGCCGCTCTCCGCACTGCCTGAACCGTCTGCCAAGCCAGTAAACACACTCTCCGCACCTTGCAAGCCCGCGCCCGTCTTGGATGTCGGTAATGGAAGACCCTGCGCTGGATTACCCTTGCCGCTCTGGCGAATAATGGTATCACAAGCAAAATAAAGGGTGTGCCGACATATAGCGAGGAAGGAGAATAGGCAGTGATGAGTGCGCAGGACTCTAGTGGCTTCAGGTCCACCTACCCCATCGAGGAACCCTACGTCTACGTGGCGATTCTGGAGGACCCTGCCACGAAGGAGAACCTCTACAAGCTCATCATGCCGACCCTCACCCCCGAAGACGAGGCCCTCCTGAAGAAGATCAAGAAGATCTTCCTCGACGAGATCGACATAGACGTGAAGGAGCTCGACGGGGGGAACGCCTCCGCCATCGTCGAGAACGAGGTGCGCAGGATAATCAAGGACTACCGGATAAAGGCAGACGAGGGGCTCCTGAACAAACTCCTCTTCTACATAAAGCGCGACTCCCTGGGCTTTGAGAGGATCGACCCACTCATGAAAGACCACTTTATAGAGGACATCTCATGCGACGGTGTCGGCGTGCCCATATACGTCTGGCACCGGGAGTACGAGTCCATCCGCACGAACATCCTCTTCAATACCGAGGAGGAGCTCAACAGGTTCGTGGTGAGGTTGGCCTACCGGTGCGGGAAACACCTGTCCATAGCCAACCCCATCCTCGACGGCTCCCTTCCCGACGGGAGCAGGGTAAACGCCACCTACGGCTCCGAGATCTCCCGAAAGGGCACCACCTTCACAATACGGCGGTTCAGGGCAGACCCCATGACCATAGTCGACCTCATCCAGATGGGGACCCTCTCGGCTGAGCTGGCCGCCTATCTCTGGTATGCCGTCGAGAACAAGAGCTCGATCCTCGTCGTGGGCGAGGTCGCATCGGGGAAGACGACCATGCTCAACTGCATCTCCATGTTCATCAGGCCCGACATGAAGGTGGTCTCGATAGAGGAGACGCCCGAACTGAACATCCCCCACACCAACTGGATCCCCATGGCAACCAGGACAGGGTTCGGCAAGAAGGAGAGCGCCATAACCCTCTTCGACCTTCTCAAGAACGCGCTGAGGCAGAGGCCTGACTACATACTGGTGGGCGAGATCAGGGGGGCCGAGGCCTACACCCTCTTCCAAGCACTGGCGACGGGCCACGGCGTCCAGGCAACAATCCACGCGGAGAACGTCCAGGGCGTACTGAACAGGCTGGAGAGCGCGCCCATGAACATCCCCAAGATGCTCGTGGGGCTAATCGACATCATAATGATCCAGAGGAAGGTGAAGGTCGGCGACAAGTCTGCCCGGAGGACGGTCGACGTGACCGAGGTGGCCGGGTACGACAATGAGAAGAACGAGCTCATCCTGAACCCATTGGTGAAGTGGGACCATGCGAATGACGCGCACACCTTCCTCTCCGAGAGTGCCCTCCTGAAAAGCATAGCCCAGGAGAGGGGGATCCCACTCGAAGAGATCCGCTCCGAGATAGCTGCGAGGAAGGTAATCTTGGGGTGGATGGCGAACAAGTCGATCAGAAGGTACCTCGAGATAGGGAACCTGCTGAGGGAGTACTATGCTGACAGGGACAGGGTCTTCAGAATGGCCCTGGTGGACAACATGTCCGAGATACCCGAAGCAGGTGTTTCCGACGGTGTCAGCAATGCAAACCCTGACTAACCCGAATAAGAGCCCAGGACGATGCGTCACGAATAAGTTAGGGGGGCGTCCCGAGTTATCCTCTGCCCGTGTCCCCGGCAGGGCCGCTCACTGTTGTCAAGAGATCAGGCCCCGCCGGCTGGCAGGACCGAGGCTTGGTGATCCATCATGAAGAAGAGGAGGTCAGTCCGCCTCCCCAACTTCTCCAAGCTCGCATACTCGCTACTGGGGAGAAGACTGGATCTGCTCCTCCCCTACTTCGAGGACCTCGAGAACGATCTTAAGAGAGCCGGGATGAAGATTACGCTCTCTAAGTATGTCAGCAAAATGCTGATGGTCACCATAATAGCGTTGCTGATCGCCTTCTCCGCCTCCCTCGCCGTCCTGATCCTGCGGACGGTGCCCCTCTATGCCATAGCCATGAGCCTGGGCATAGGGTTCCTGGCCGGCGGTATCGCCTTCTGGATAATGTACACCCGTCCGACGATATCTGCCAACAGCAGGAAGAGTACCATCGAGAGGGAGATGAACTTCGCCGTTAATTACATGGCCATACTGGCCGGGGCAGGCGTCATACCCGAGAGGATCTTCAAGAGCCTCTCCGCCTCAGACCTGGATGCCACCATCAAGGACGAGCTCTCGGAGGTCGTCCGGAGGATGGACGTCTTAGGCGAGGACTTTTACACCTCGCTGCGGAGGGGGGCCGACGAGTCCTCATCAAAGCAGTTCGCCGACCTGCTGAGGGGGATACTGATGGTCGAGAGGACCGGGGGCGACCTGAAGCGCTACCTCCACCTGCAGAGCAGGCACTACATGAGGCTCCGGAGGATCTCGATGAAGAAGTCCCTCGACATGCTGAGTGTCCTTGCCGAGGTCTACGTGACTGGCGGCATCGTCCTGCCCCTCGTGATCATAATCATGCTGGCCGCCATGTCCCTGGTGGGGGGAGGAGGGATCAACATACTGGCGACCCTCTACTTTGCCATCTTCCTGCTGATACCTGTGATCTCATCGGCCATACTGATCATAGTTGACGCCTCGGTTCCCAAGGAGGAGTAGCATTGTTCCCCATATCTAGGAAGGAGAAGTACGCCCTCTTCGCCACGGCCGCCGCCGCAGGGCTACTGATAGCCTCCGTGGGGGTCATAATGCTCGCGAGCAATCCGAGGCTGGCAGACTATATCTTTATCATAGGACTGATGATCGCCCTCCTTCCGGTCGGCGTCCTCGACTACCTCGAGTTCAGGTGGAGGAGGGCGGTCGAGGCCAGGATGCCCGACATCCTGTATGACATAGCGGAGGCACAGGTGACAGGGATGACCTTCCTCAGGGCCTTCGAGACGGCGATTATGAGGGATTATGGGGCGGCATCGCGGGAGCTGAGAAAGGTTCTGGCACAGATCAGGCTGGGGATGACTCTGGAGGAAGCCCTCCTCTCATTCGCGAGGAGGGTGGGGTCGAAGCTTGTGAAGAACGCGAGCCTTATAATCGCCGAGACGAGCCACTCCGGAGGGGACGTCTCCAAGGTGGTAAGGACACTCTCCAACTACATGAGGCTTGTGCTGACCATGGATGCGGAGAGAAGGGGAACGATGAGGCTCTATGTAGCGGTCACGTATATCGCCTACGGCGTCCTCCTGGTTACGCTGGTAGTCCTCCTCAATCAGTTCTTCCTCCCGGTTCTGGGGCTGAGCGGGACTATGATATTCATGGCCCAGGCAGAGTACGAGACCTACCGGAGGCTCTTCCTCTACCTGAGTGTCATCCAGGGCGTATTCTCAGGGCTGGTGGCGGGGAAGATGGGCGAGGGTGCCATCTCTGCGGGCCTGAAGCATATAGTGGTGATGCTCTTCCTGACCCTTCTGACCTTCGCGGTTCTCGTAACTTGATCGACGGATCAGCGGCTCCCCCTTCCCGAGGAACATACGGCGCCTAGGTTCGGATGCGGGCGCCCCTATACGGATACGGGAACGGCGGTCGGTGGCCGTCGGGCAGCATCTACTGGGGTGCCACCTGCCCGGGGTCTGACTGCTGTGGCGCTAGGATGTCCGGGAGCGGTGCTATGGCCTCGCTGACCGAACGTCCCTCCAGGATAATTATCCCATAAGTAGACGCCAGCTTCTTGGCAGTCTCTGCCATACCCGGGACGCAGATCAGGACTGTCTTGGTCGGGCTGGTGTCCAGAACCTTCGCAAAGAGGCGCACTATAACAGACTCATCCAAGACCTCTTTGGAGACCATGATGTCCGCCGCAACGGTCCTTCCCGTCCTGTCTAGGCCGACGACATCAAAGGAGTGGACTACTCCTGACCTCCCGGTCAATGCTGCCGGGGAGTTCGTTATGTAGCCGGATCTTCTCAGGAGATCGACTACGGGCCTGATGGCAATGTGCAACCTCGAAAACTCCCTCAAAGCCTCCTTGTTGATGGCCAAGGACCAGATGGACGACACGACGAGCCCGTGGGCCGTCACCTCCTTCCTGCAACCCCTGCATGAATAAGCTATCTTGGGAGTGGGTGCCTGCTTGTAGCAGCCCAGACACCTGTACCAGACGCCAACAGTGCGATAGTCCCTCCCTTCCTCAGAGAGTCGAGCCCCGCAGCTCGGGCAGACGAGGGCATCCCCGTTGCGCTTGAACCTCGAAACGGGGCCTATTACACCGTCATGGATATGCTCCAGAAGGAGCTCTTTGTAGAGCTGGGTCGAGTTGCAGAAGGGGCAGTGGAATACCACCTTTATCTGCTCTGCCCCGCAGTAGGGGCACCGCAGGACCTGGTCATGATATTCCTTGGTGCCCAGGCCCAGCGAGAGTATCTTGTCCGCAATCTCCAGGGACTCCTGAGGCGAGGCGCTGCATACCTGCATTATGTCCGGGTAGGCGTAGCCCGTGTAGGGATCGAAGGAGGGGATAAGCATGCTCTTGGACTCGGTCACGAGGTGCTCAAACAGATGGATCAGCCTACTGTCGCCTGCTATGGCGATATAATATGAACTAGTGGCAGGCCTCGAAGTCATAGTTTCCATCTATGTATCTAATGCAAAGATAATGCTACAGATTATAAATCTTTCCAAAGTTGTGTATACGTGCGCAACAGATATACAGTATGTGTACACATATCTAATCGATAACTGGAAAGGAACTCTTTTGAGAAAGGTCGTCTCTCATATTGGGGTGATCTCAGGCAGGCGTCCCAGTTCTGTGAGTCCGGAGAGCGTAAGCAAGCCGCCTTAGTCATAATCAAACATCCGCTTCGGCCTTGCGGCCGATATGACCAAGCGTCGCTCTCGCCCGGACGACTGCTGACTGCGAGAGGCTCTCCCTCATGCCCGGGCTGCCGTCTGAATAGTGCATGCGGATACCCGCTTCTCAGCCGGGCTTTCCAAAATAGACCGCGAACGTTCTCGGAGCGGTACCGACAGGGTCTCCCTCCGGGAGGCTAGCGCCTCTAAGTGGGTCTGATGATCATCCTAGACCGGTGACCAACAGCTAGCACCATATTCGGCGGACCAGTTTCTCACTCAGCCCTCCTCCCCACGATCCTCGGCGTTTTGGTCTCGAAGGCCCTGTCTCATGACTTTACTGAAAAAGGAGCAGATTTGGGCCGATTCGTGGCGCCGGTTGCGATGCTGTGATGGTTTTTAGCTATTTTCGAGAACCCTTATAAGTATCCTTAATACGATTTACCAATCAACTGCTCTGCATGAGGGGGGGAGCAAACGGCTAAAGAGGGCAAGGATCTTCGGGAAAGCGTTTCCATCTCCCGGTTCTTGAAGGACTGCAAAGCCTTTATCATGCGCGACTCGACTTTCGCGGATTTTAAAAACATACTTGAGGAGCGCTTTTCCACGGGTGCCTTTGCAATCTTTTATGATGTTGGGAAAGGGTGCGGCGTCCGCTCTTGCGAGCGTCTGATGCAGGAGCATTCCAGCACGAGCGGCCTGCTCGAGGGCATCGTCCAGCGCAAACGGGAGGAGCGGTGGGGCGAGCTGAGGTTCGAACTGAGCCCCGATGGCACTGGCAAGGTTTTTATGACCGACTGCTTCGAGGCAAGGCAGTACGGCGCATCCAAGCAGCCGATCTGCTACTTCTTCAAGGGCTACTTGGAGGGCTTCCTGAGCCGAGCTTTTCGCAGGCCTTTGAAGGTGACTGAGACCGAATGTCTAGCCAAGGGCGACAAGGGCTGCATCTTCCAGATAAATGCTGAGTCTTGACTGGACTGGCCGACGGGGCACTCTGCCAGCATTGTCTGCGGTGCGGATCTTCAGCATCCAACAAGGACTCATGCCTCAACCACGGAACGGATTGTGCACGCAATGCTATCGCTTCCGACCAGGTCCACAATTAATTATTAATAGGAGCGAGCATGTCACTTACAACGAGCGGCCGTGGTCTAGTCCGGTCTAGGATAGAAGCTTCCCAAGCTTCGGATCCCGGGTTCGAATCCCGGCGGCCGCATCCATCAAACCTTCTTTGTCGGCGTCAAAGAAGCTTTACCAAGAAAGACGCTTTTGCAACAACCGCGAAACGGGTACAGTACAGGGTTCGATGCTGGTACAGTACTGAAGTTCCAGGAGTTCTGCCTGACTGACCTGGACATAAGCCGGAAGACCGCCCAGAAGTACACCGGAAACCTCCGCAAGTACCTCTCAGCAAACCCGTTCACGATAGACGCCATGCGCTCCTTCCTGGCGCAGTTAGAGAACCCGAACACCTTCAACAACTACCTGAAGTCGTTTATCGCCTATGCCAAGTATCAGGACGTGAAGCTGCCTTTCAAGATAAAGCAGGTGGACCCGCCCATAATGAGCATGCCCTCCAGGAAAGAGCTCGCAGAGTTCTACTCTGCCCTGGATGAGGACTACGAGCGGCTGGCATTCGTGGGGTACGCTGTCACCGGGTTGAGAAGGGCCGAGCTGCTGGGGCTGAAGGTCTCTAACGTAAACACTGGCCTGAGGATGATCACTCCCCAGCATGCCACCAGGACCAAGAGGTCCTTCATGACGTTCTACAACGGCGAGTTCGAGGACCTGTTGGGGGCGTGGATGAAAAGCAAGCACAAGTCCGAGAACCTCTTCTCTATCAGAGGCTCCGACAAGTCCTGCCTCTTCGTCATAGCCCAGAAGAAGACCGGGCTGAAGATAACTCCCAAAGTGCTGAGGTTCTGGTTTTCGAATGAGATGGCCCGTCTGGGCGTGGCAGACAGGTTCATCGACGCCTTCCAGGGCAGGGTCCCCCGGTCTGTGCTGGCCAAGCATTACAGCGATTATTCGCCTGAAAACCTTAAGGCAATATACGACCGGGCAGGGCTGAAGGTTCTAACATAAAGTATCATTGCTAAGCGTTCCCGCTGGCGAGGATGTTGTCGTAACTCGGTCAGCTCTCAGGGAAAGGGGGCAATGATGCTTCCCCCTAAAGCCCGCATATTATTTTATTTTTATATAGTACTCCAGTTCTGCTATTTTATGGAGTTCAGAGGCTGAAACCGGAACACATTACAAAACAGCTCTTTTGTAATCTAACGGGCGAAAAAAAAGTAAGCCCGAAAGCCGGTCAGTCGATTAAGTCCTGGCGCCTCTCAGGATTAGCTAAGTCCTCCGATTCATCTATCAGTAAAGTGCATCTTCCAGCTTGCACTAGTCGGTAGAGCGTAGCTGAGGACATATTGGATGAGAGGATACCATTGAAGCACATGCAGGCGACCAAGGACAGGAGCTTGGTCATGCCTGTCCCCTGCCCTTCTTCCTGAGGTACTTGGACTGCACCTGGACCACTATGGGCGGCTGCGGCTTCTTCTGGCGTATATTCGCGATCGCATATCCCAGAACTATTGCCACCACGCCAAAGCCCAGCAGGATAGGGAATGATACGTTGGCAGCGGTGTGTCCGACGAAGTCAGAGACCTGGTCAGAAAAATAAATTGGAAAAAGTACCCGAAGGGCTATTTTAAAGAGTTGAAAAAGATATCAAAAGAGATATACGAGGTAGGGAGGCCCTACAACTTTTAGCAATCGTTAGATCGTTTATCAGTTAATTCCTGACGCCTCAAGACGTCTGATCTATTTTGCATTAATAGTTTCTTGGTAAGTTCATCTATCATCTGCATCTGGGGAATCTTCGCCTTTATTTTCATCCTGGACGCTCTGGGGAGGCGATCCGCTTCCTTCGCTGCTTCGGCCCCCAGTACGGCAAGCGCTGTGTGAATACCGTTGTTTGGGTCGTATTCAGGTATGTTGAACTCGAAGGGCAATCTGCAGATGTCTCTTGCTCCAAAGGCCCCTTCTGACTGGTGCGGCTTGATCATCTCATCCATAACATTCGAGTTCAATATGGCCACCAAGTAAGATGCTTCATTTGCATTATTCGTGCCGAACCAGAAGGTCTTATAATCCGCGACGAAGCCGTTGGGGCGTATCTTGGCGCCGTCGACCTGGAACGGCGGTAGGTTTTTTGTATCCACTACAGCAGCCGCGATGTGTGTACCGGACGCGGTATAAACCACGTAATAACGAAGGTTCGTCCTTTGCAGCTCTAGCTTATTGTGGTAGTTCATGTAATCCATTGGGGTGGGAAAGTTTGCTATCGAAGTCTTTGTCGCCAGTGAAGACCAATATTTATTTGCTGTCTCAACCCAATTTGCCATCTTTAACTTGCCCTTTCCCCTTAACTCCTCCGGAGTGAGAATCTTGTATTTGTAGGAACCTTTTTCAATCGGAAGAACGACCGCCTTGAACTGCGGCTTGAAGGGGAGCAAATCCTTTCCGGTCATTGTGGCAAATACAAAATCTTTCTCAACGCTGCCCTTCAGCATTACGCTCTTCCAAGGCGCCTTAGCGTCGGGCAAAATCAGGCTTTCTACCAAAGGCTCTTCTAGATTGACCCCAAAGCTGCTTGGCACGAATTTCACAAACCATAAAGTCCGAGGATAAATCCCTGCACCAGAGAGCATCTCACCATGATACGGGCTCGTTTTATCACTCTTTTTTGGTGGAACATACTTTGACTCCCTCAATTCAAGAACCTTCTTGGCGTCTTTTAGTAAAGCGTTTTTCTTGGACAATTCGCCAGACCATATGCCCGCTGGCACTGGAAAAGTAGTCGCTCCCCCTTTCTGGGCAATAATTATGCACGCCTTTACGTTGAAAAGGGGTTTAACCTCACCCACGTCGTGTATTCCCAAAACCCTCATTGGTGGATGGAGTTGTTTCTTGAATGCCTCATGCTGTTTGGCTCCTGTGAGGACGCTCTTGGGCATGACGAACGCCAGGATGCCGCTATCCTTAAGATAAATGTCAGCTACCTTGGTGTAGAATGCAGTTGATGTGTCAATCTGCGTGAAAAGGTCCGTTTGTTTTGGACTCAATAGCCCATATTCGAACACCGTCTTTTTGATAAATTTCTGGTACTCGACATTTTCGATGAACTTGAACGACACCCAGGGAGGGTTCCCGACGACCAAGTCGAACTTTTTCTCTTTCATCCTCAACGGCGCGTAAATATTGCGCATCATGAAGACCCAGATCGAGTCCTTGTCGACGTCTATTAGATCCATTATCTTCTGCAGCGTTTCCTTCAGTATTTCCTTGAGCGCCTCCCTGTGCCCGCACATGCTTTCAAAGGCCTTGAGCGCCAGCGGTTTAGACAGTCTGCCCGTCCTGTACTCCCTCAGGATATCCTCGAAAAGCTTCAGGTCCTCTTTCAGTTTGTTGTCATCCAGCGCTACTTCCAACGGGAGGTTCAGCTGCAATTTCTCGTCGACGTCTATGGCGAGGATGGGCTCGCCGTACATGACCTCTCTACGGACATCCGGCAGCTTTATCGAATCCGCCATGAACACGGGTATGAAAATCGGCCCTTTCCGCTTCTCAATGAGCCTGCCAAGCGCCAGGAGGTAGTTTGTCCTCGAAATCTCTATGGCCAGCGGATTCAAATCTATCCCGTAAACGCTTTCCAAGACTTCTTTGAGCGAAGCCCCGTTCCTCTTCAGATGGATGACTGCCTTCGTCAGGAACGTGCCTGAGCCGCACGCGGGGTCCAGCACCGTGAACTTCTTTTCCTGGCCTATCGCTTTAATTGCCTCGTTGAGAGTAAGTTCCGCCAACCACTCAGGCGTATAATATTCGCCGATCCTGTGCCTCTCGCCGCGCTTTATGATTTCCTGGTAGATCTCTTTGAAGACGTCTTCGTCGATCTCGCTGAGATCGTAGCATTCGAGCGCATCGACCATCGTATTGACGAGAGGTTCGATCTGCGGCCAGCACCTCTGATCAAAAATCCAAGAGAAGAAATCTTCCTCAATGATGTGGATTCCTTGTTCTTGGAAGATTTTGCCGTTCAGGCCGTCGAGCAATGGGGGCGCTCTTCCGGTCAAATACCTCAGTAAAAGCAGCCTTACCAGGACCATGAGATAAGTCTGGGACACAAAAGCCTCGTCTGGGGGCGCGTTCCCGTAAACTATCTGCATGTTCCTCTGCCACAGCTGGAACTTTATGGGAATTTGCATGTTGCCGAAGAGAGGGGTCAGTCCGCCTACTACTTCCTCGTAGACCGGCGAGCCGGGGCCGAACCGCATGGCGAGGTCTTCTGCGGTAGGCTTCTTCCTGGCGCTGAATAGGTAAGTGTCGAGGAAAAGGATCGCCGTTTCCGGCGGCACCTTGCGGAAGTCGATCTCTCTTACTTCTTTTGCTTCGTCGCCTACAACCATTACTTTGAAGATCAGGCCGTCCGTCACTATGCACTCGCCGACCTTCTGCCGATTGCTCCGCATGATCTTTGCGTACCTGGCCAGCTCCTCCTTTGCCGCTTCCAGCTCGCGCGAAAGATTGAGTTTGAACTCGATGATTGTCTGCCCAAAGTGCATGTCCATTCGGCCTTTTATGGTCATCATGCTTATTTTGTCCCGAGTTGAGACGTACTTCTCTACATCCTGGATGATCTCATAGCTCGACTTTCCGAAGACCTCGCTAAGGAAAATTGTAAACGCGATCATCTTTGCCTGGTGCGTGCCGGCAGAGGAAGCTGCCTCCAGGTATTTCTTAAAAGACTCTTCAAACGTCATCTTTAGTCGCTGCCATTTTATAGGTTTAACTTTTATTAATAATTAATTTTTCATTAATTTAGCTCACGACTTCTACCGCGCAATTACAACCTTTTTATGGCACTAAGAGATCATAAAGTCAACGTAATGGTTGTATCGATGGCGTTGGATTAATTTAGATCGTATTCTTCCTTCTTTTTTCCAATTTCTTTTTTTATTGCCTCTTTTACTTTTTCTACACTCTCTTCAAATGTGTAAACGCGCTTTACATCCATGTTATATTTTAGCAGGGATTCTACGAAAGACTCTTTATTCTTATTGATGGGCTCCGCGTGGCCTTCGCCGTCTTCGATGTATATTGCATCCTCATAATCCGCAGTATCTAGTTTTACCTTTAGAGCGGATAACTTTGGCTCTTCAAAGAAAATTGATTCTGGTTTGAGACCGTACTTTTTGCAAAATTCATCCTTTATTTTTGATATGTCAGTTAATGCGATCCAACTTGCGGTTACATCATGAGGATTTACGGTTCCTCTCGATTTTTTTACTTCATATGCAAGTTTTAATGGGCGCCTTTCAATGAACATCTTTTTCAATTTTTTATGGTGATCGCTACGGTAATCGTGATGGAGTATTTGTGAGAGGACATAATAATCGTCAAAAGTACAGAAGAAAGAATCTTCGGTTATTTGGCTTTCCATTTCCTCAAAGCTTGGAAGGATCCCTTCGTTAATTCCTTGGATGTAAAGCTCCCTTAGGATACAATTGAAAGCACCTATAGTTTTGTGAAGATACACCGCCTCATACATGTGCAGCCTGGCCATAATGTAATTTTCGGCAGCAAGTCTCGCCTTCCTTTTAAGAGCGGGAACCATTGAACCGTCATCCGTTTTTGCAACGATCATGGTATTTAAAATCCTATTTAGGTCAAAACTGCCGTACGGGATGCCTATGTGATAAGCATCCCTCAACAAGTAGTCTATGCGGTCAGCGTCGAGCTCGGAACTTATTAAACTATTCAGCACATGAGCGTTAGTTTGCCCTCTTTTTTCTGCTTCATCGAGGTCCAACTCATAAGTTTTGTTTATGAGGGAAATTACTTCCTCCACCTTATTACCGACCGCTTTTTCTACCTCATCTTTAAGACCGGTCTCTTTAATTATCTTTCCAGCCAAATCTTCGTGCCTGATAGTACTGCCCATAGATTTGGCTACATCTTCCAAGAAGTGCGAGAAAGGCATATGCCCTACATCGTGAAGAAGACCTGCGACGCGTAAGAGGTTTTTATCGTCCTTATCAATGAGCTGTGAATTGCTTCCGACGTTATTGTTCAATGCGTCTACCATCTTTGTCACTATGTGCATTACGCCTAATGAATGGGAAAAACGCGTATGCTCTGCGCTGGGAAATACCATGTTTCCAAGGCCGAGCTGGTGTACCCTCCTAAGTCTCTGAAAATAAGGGTCGGCTACTATGTCGTCCCCCTCAGCTGTTATGTGGATGTAGCCATGTACAGAATCATAAATGTCATGTGGACGCATCTACGTTCGCCTTAAGTATCTCTCAAGCAAAGCCTCACTGCGCATGATATCTTCATCTTTAAACTTATTCGGTTTAAGTTTCTTGAGAAGCTCTTTCTTTTTCACTACATCTAAAGATGCCAAGAGCTCAAGCCAATAGTCCTTTTGGTCTTCTGGAAGTTTTGACAGGATTGAGTTCAACTTGTCTAAACAATTTTTTTCTTCCTGCTCTAGCGGCATATCTTTAGTGTCTTGAGCATCAAAGGCTTCGTATAGATCATCGGCTAGACGAGGCGAATACGGACCATAGATGTACCAACCGAAATGGTATCCCAAGTCCAGTCCAATTCGCTGCAAAAGGTAAATTTTTTTCTGTGCTATTTTTCTGTCTTTTAAGGTAGCTATCGATTCGCTCCCAGTATATTTTAAATATGTCAGGAGTTTCTTTCTGTCGCCGGTGACCATTTCTATTCCAACCCATTTCTAAACCCATCTTCTCTAAAATATATTCTTATTATAAAGACACTATCACTTTTTGGCTTTAAAAAATTTTAGTTTTTAATGACAAGGTCTAATCAACATACTATCATCACTCCATCACCCCCAGCTCCTCCTTCAGCCTCTCGAACTTCCTTTCCTTGACCAGCGCCAAGATATCCGCCACCGCTCCCCTGCACTCCTCCGCGGATCGGCACCTGCGCATCTTTAGCAGCGCGAGCTCCAGGACGTCCTCGCACTCCCTCCAGCCCATCAGGATCCTCCCACCTTCCCCAGGTCCTCCCACGTGGCCTCCGCCAGGCGCTTCCCGTGGCGCTTGCCGAAGTGCGTACGGCCAGCCCGAGCCAGGACATGCACCACTTCCCGCACTTCTGGCACTTTACCTTCCCGTTGAAGAGCTCCTCGCCCAGATCCTCCAGGGTCGGCTGTGAATGCATAGCGCTTCCCGTCCTTTGTAGTAGGCGGGAGGGTAAAAGGACTCGGGAAAGGTGGTTACGGCGGGAGGGAGGGGTGAAAATAAAACTCATAAATGCTACCAAAATTGGAGCGTTATAGTTACCCTATGTCTGATAAAAATAAATAACTAGTTTAGACTCTTAACCTCTGATACTTTGTGGTATCGTACAATTTTTGATATAGCTTATAAACAGTCTAAATTATATTAACAGACATAATTCAAGTGAGGCGCTCGGTTGGCATCTTTGCCCGCTTACTGCCCTTATTGTGGGGCCGGCTCTGTAGAAACGATCACACTTGAACAAATAAGCAGCCCTTGGACTCTACAACTTCCTAAAATCGGTACCATGTCTTTTGGCAAACCACGCGTCTATGCGGTACAGGGCATACCACAAAAGAATTGCCACGCTTGCGGGACTAAATACGAAGTAATCGAACCCGGTTGCTTTGCCGAGGGAATTTTGTATCCAGAGGAAACTGTAGCGCAAATGAAGATAGCTGGAATCACTTTGACCGACCTCGTTACGGAGTTACAGTATATAACTAGACCAACTCAATCGCTACAAGATAGCATTAAGCAAGAAATAACCCAGAGAAATCCACCACTACACCTATGGTTGCTTCATAATGGCAAGCGTTATTTCCTGAAAGTTTACAGGATTAAAACGGATGCATGCAAAAACTTCAAGGCGGGCGATCTGGTAGAGGTGCGACTATGAACGTTATAGAAGATAAGACGAAACTCTACACTTTTGAGGAGGCACTTAGAGCATATGATAAAATAACTCCTCCACAGCTAACTGCCAGCGAGATCGTGCTGTTATTACTCAACTCGTATGATAAACCAATTTATGGTAGAACTCTATTCATGAAAGAAGTGTTCCTCCTTAACGAGGAAATACTACGGAAACACTACGAAAATACTTCGCTTGAAGACCTACACTATGTCCCATTTCGATTTGGAATGTACAGCTTCAAGATAGCGGAGCTTCTCAAAGACCTTGAGCTCGCAGGGTATATCGAACGCAGGGGTAAGAAAAATACCCGAAATGAGTCCTTTGTACTAACTAAAAGGGGAAGCGTCTACGCCAAGGGTCGACTATGTAAAATCCCCGAGCGCGTTATTGAAAAAGTCCGTTCGTACCGGAAGGGGTGGGATGAACTAGGTACCGATGGCATACTCCGTTATGCTTACGAACATTATCCAGAGTTTATAGATAAATCGGAACTCAAGAAAAAATACAAAGGAATTACTTGGGGACGCGGGCGAGGATGAGTAAAGTTAAAGTACACGTAAATAATGTTGATGAAAAAGACCGTAAGTCTGAACTATTCTATCGTTGCAGGACCACCGAGATCCAAATAAATGGAATTACCTTCAAAACGCCTTTTAGATCCATAACACGATCGGAACTCAACGCCAAGAAGAAAGTGCCCATTGCTACACCATTGCTTAACGATAGTGACATCCTATTCCTGCCATACAAATTAGGTTCTGATTGTACAGCTAGGTTTCTTTCGGAAAACCAAGGGTATTCAGATGTCTACACTGACGCTGAAAACGTTATGAAACGAGGGATCCACGCATCTTTACCTCTGATACTGGTGCAACCATGTCAAAGTGGGCTATCTTGTATAAGCAGGACCACCTACGAGAAATTTCTAAGGATGACTTTTAGTCTAGAGACCACGCTTCAAAATAAAGAGAGTAACTTGCTGGCAGTCCCTCATCTAGGTAATTTAGCGCAACTTGATATTCTCAAAGGAATACATGACAATATTCTGGAGGAAGGAATGGAACCTATCTTTTTCTTGGATCTTAAACATGATGAGAAGCACTTTAAGCAAATAGTTGACTTCGTTAAAAACCAGAGTGCGAGTGGAACTATTAACCTCCTTGGCCTAATTTTCCATCCTTATGAAGAGGTCGCTATAAACTACGATTATGTTTGGGACACACTAAAAAACGAAAATATTGCGATAATTATGACGGATGTAAAGAGGAAGTTTGACGATCATTTATCTTGCACACACTTCTCTGAATACCGACTTGGCGATATCTTCTGTATTGAAAATGGTATCTTTATTAAAAGAAAACGCGGTGGAATAGGAAAAATAACCACAATGTTCTTTGATAGGGATGATCTAGGCATCAAAGATTTTGTACATTATAGTCCTGATCCTGATAAAATAGCTCATGACTTAGCTGTTGAAAATAATAGTAAAGATATGGAGTATCTGCATTACTTACTTACCGCTACCAACGATGAAAAGGAGTTGTCTAAGGCACTACCAAGAATTAATTATCTATCCAAAATTCATGAAGTGACAGCTAGTAAGAAAGAACTGGCAGTCAGTGGGGAATATATTAATGATCGAGATTCTGCAGGTTATATTAAGGATAAAAAACTGCTACACCAGCGTATTGCTGGACTCTGTAAGTATATGTAACCTATGTACCGATAACCTCTTCCGTCTCTTCTGACATACGGTAGCCGAGCACTTATGCCCAGGAAAGGCTACAAGGTCCTGACCGTCCCTGAAGACGTAGCCGGGCGCCTGAAGGAGCTGGCTTCCCTGTACAGTACAACCCCGCAGAACATCATCAAAATTGCCGTTTCTGATGAAACTCTTTCCAAGAGTTTCCTTCCCAAGCTTCGGATCCCGGGTTCGAATCCCGGCGGCCGCATCCTAACCCGTCGGATTGCCCGCTCGACCGACAAACTTTTTAAGTAACGCCATTTTTACTGGTGGTGTAGGCGATGAAAAGGAGAACCTCATGATTCTGGTTCGTCGCTAGACAAGTGATCCATTTTATGACACTACAATGTTGTAGTAATTTCTCCATAAGCGAGATCCGGGATCTCAGTGATCCCCGCTTCAGACAGGCGATGCAACTTTACCAGTCGTCATTTCCGCCGGTGGAGCTATGGCCGTTGGAAGAGATAATGCGCGCACTCAGGTTTGCGCCATACCACCTCTATGTTGCAACAGAGGGTCCCATGGTAATCGGCATATCCCTCGTGGATCTCTTCCCCAATATGGGCGTCGCCTTCCTCGACTATCTGGCGGTGGCACCATCCCACCAGCGAAGAGGGGTGGGCGCATGCCTCTTCAAGCATACGCTCAAGGAACTCTACCGGCTCCTCCCGGACCCGCTGGGCCTCCTCTTTGAGGTCCAGAAAGAGGACGCGAGCGATCCGAAGGAGCAGAAGACGAGGCTCGACCGGATAAGGTTCTACACCAAACTCGGTGCAAGGCTCCTCGAGGGAGTCCACTACGCCCTGCCGCCGCAGGACGGGACCAAGCCCGAGGAGATGTACCTTATGATGTTCCCCTGCAAGGATATGGCCGAGCTGCCGAGCAACTTTGTCATACAGTGCATAGAGATGATCTACCACGTCACGTACGGATACGAGAAGGACGATCTGCTTGACGCCGCTTCGCGGAGGATGCCGCAGAGGGTGCGCCTCACGGTCCCTAGGGTCCCACTCGTCCCGTATGAGAAACAGACCTGCCCCATACCGAACCGCCTCTCGAGCAGGTAGCCGGGTCGGGTCGGGTCGGGTCAGGCCAAGCCAGGCCCCGTCTCCCCCGCGCTTCGGGCATTCTGCCTCTCTCGCCAGCTGGCGATTCCAGTCATGTTATGAATACTGCAGCGGCGATTACCGTAGTCCACAGCCCGGCCTTGTGGCCTTCGGCCGACTGGTGAATGTGGGTCGTCCTGATTATGTGTCCGCTCGCCTTGTAGATCTGCTTCCTCTCGTCCCATGCCTGGTTGAGGTCGAACGGGATGCCGAGCGTGGTGGCGAGCATAGTGGCTGCAAGGTCCTCCGCGTACTCTCCCGCATACTCGCCCTTCTCGCCGTAGGAGTGGTGCTCCGAGAGGTAGCCATAGAGCGTCTTATCGTGAGGGATGGCAAGGCCGACTGCGGCGGCGATAAGCCTGTTCGGCTCGTTGGTCTCGTTCCTCGCCATCACACAATAAATTATCTGTCCCGGGGAGAGTTCCCTGAGCCCCTCCTCCTTCGTTATTATCTTGCAGTTGGGAGGATAGATGCTCGAGACGTATACCAGGTTGAACCTCTCTATCCCTGCATCCCTGAGGGCCAGCTCAAAGGAAGATAGCCTCTCCTTATGGATGCCGACCCCCTTCACGAAAAAGACCTTTTTCGGAATCATATAGTCCTCACATTCAACATACGAAAAGTTAAATCTTTGCATATTGATCGGCTGGATGAGCTGCAGTCAACGGCGGCCGAAAACCGGCAGTTCAGGTGCTGGGCAGGGCGCCCATATTGCGGGCCTTCCCCCATAGCCGCCACTAAACAACCGATTATCATTAAGGACTGATATTGACAGTACGGATCCAAGGTGAAATTTTGTGCCAGAACACCTCCCCGTTTACGCCTCAGCCGGTGATGATTTGAATCTACAGCAATAACTGAAGGCGGAAAGGGGGAGAGATGAGGAATAGAAAAAAGGGGGAGTGTGAGGCCTCAGAGAGGGATCTCCCTCACGGGGTCCAGACTGGTCAGACCGTTCAGCTTGACCTTCCCCTCTGAGATCGTGTAGAGCGTATCGTCTATGTAGAGCGACCTCCTCACCTGGAGGTTATAGCGGTACTCCCCGCTCCCGTCCCCGTCCCCTTGGTGGGAGATAAAGCCCCTCAGCACGAAACCGTCGTCGGCGCTGATGTCAAAGACCGCTGCGCCCTGTATGGCCCTATAGTCGCCGGTGTAGAACCTTGGCCCCATCGTGACGGGGATCACCAGCAGGCCCTTGGACTTGTCGAAGAGGAACGCCTTATGGTCGTACAGGGCCTCGCTGCTCGACCACATGCCACCGAAGACGTACTTCGCCACCTCTTCGGGGCTGGAGACGTCCGAGACATCAAAGAGGGAGAGCTTGACGGTGCTGTTCTCGATCCCCACGCCGATCACGTGGTCAGCATCGTACGGGTGCAGGTAGCTGGAGTATCCGGGTATCTTCAGGTACCCCAGTATCTTGGGCGCGCTGGGGGTTGCCAGATCTATCACGAAGAACGGGTCCACCTGCCTGAACGTGACCAGGTAGCACCTATCGCCCATGAACCTCGCCGAGTAGATCTGCTCGCCGGGCGCGATGCCTTCCAGCCTCCCGACCGTCTCGAGGTTCATGTTCAGGACGTACAGGCCGTTGACTGAGCCGTTGACCATCCACTCACTGGTGGCGACCCTGAAGTAGCCGTTGCTCTCGTCCATACTGAACTGGTTCAGGACGTGACCGGGGACCGCACCGCTCGACTCTACCTTTACGCTGCTGCCCGAGAGCCTCAGCCTGTAGATGAGCGTCTCCTCCTTCCACGCATCGGCGCCGGATGCGGCACCCATGAGCCGGATGGTCGACTTTGGCGCCACGAGGTACATGTTCTCCTGCGAGACGTACATGGTGGAGGAGTAGCCCGAGAGGAAGGTCTCCTGCGTCGGCTGGCCGGTACCCGTGACGTCTATGGCCATGACCGTCATGAACTGGTAGTATGGGGCTATCACGTCGACGTACTTGATCTCTTCGGCCCTGACGGTCTGGACCGTCTCATTGCACCTGATCGAGGGCATCTCCACCGTGCCGTCTGTCTGCACTACCGGCTGGTTGGAGACGACGTAGACATAATTGCCGATCATCCTCGAGCCGATCAGCGTCCCGTTCACCTCGATGCAGTTGGTGAGCGCGGGGTTCGCCCTGTCCGCGATGTCGTAAACCTTCACCGCAACCGCCTGCCTGTACCACGGCACCAGCCCTACCGTCATCCGGTCTCCGGCCTGATCCGCCTTAGCCGGCTCCATGATCCAGTAGTAGTTGCTGTTCTCCAGGACGATCAGCCGGTCGCCGTTTATGTAGATGTTGAGGTTGTACGGGGCATCGGTCTCGATCGTGGCAAGCACTCCCGCCTCCTCGGGCGGGGATGCCTTGAGAATCTTCACGGTGCTGCCGGAGACCACATAGAGGTACTCACCGTCCGTCTTCACGATATCCGCCTCATCGACGCCCCCTACCTGTACGTTGGTCGAGGAGTACTGCCCGGCCGGGGTCTTCGCATCGGCAGTCTGGGCGGCGATGTTCGCCTCAAGGGCGGTCATCCTGCTCTGGAAGAGCCCGAAGGCCGAGTACTGGCTCTGCACTAGCTTTCCCCTCTCGATGAAGCCCAGCAGCTCGTCCATGCCGGAGAAGGTTCTCAGGGGAACCGCCGTGACAGACCTCTCGCTGGCAACGTAGCCGACAGTAACGATAAAAGACCCTATGAGCAGGGCAATAACAGTATACGGTATAAGCTTGTTTGGGGCAGGTTTGGACATCTTCCCACCGTGCTATACTCGTCCCGGATGTTATTTTATACTATACATTTGAACACGAGCGTCCATAAATTAGAACGCACGCCAGCGGCAGGGGCCGGCGCCCCCCCGGCGGGCACGGGCGCGGTGACCGGCAGCAGCCCCTCTCCCCGGGAAAGCCCAAGAGGGGCTGCGGTCCGACCAGACTCAGAGTATCCCCAGTGCCTGCTCGAGCCCGTGTGCCATCTCCGAGGCGGCTACCCAGGCGTCGAGGGGCTTCCCGTATATCGACACTCTCTCGCCCGCGAGGTCCAGGTCCTTCTTCAGGAACTCGCCCCTCTGGAAGCCGCCGATCAGTATGGCCGGGCTCTCCTTGGCCAGCTGCCGGCAGTACTCCCTGAGCCTGATCCTCTTCCCCCTCTCGGTGAGGGCGACTGTCCTCGAGGGCCCTATCTTGGCGAGGAGGTCGCCCAGACTCTGCCTCGATACCACCATGAGCGGCCTTCCCTTCGGAGGGATCTTCCCTTCCTCCAAGAGCTGCTCCATCAGCCCCACGAATCTCGAGTAGTTCCTCGGCAGCTTCACCCGGGGATCCATCGAGATTACCTGATCCTCGAGGGTGTGCACATAGACCGCGAGGTGCCCCTCATAGTTGAGCGGGCTCTCGAGGAGGTTGAGCAGGGTAATGAAGGTTATGTCGGGCCTGCCCCTCCTCTCCCAGTTCCTGAGGCTCTTCATCGCCGCATAGTGGTACGATATATCCAGCAGGATCTGCCCCGCCCCCTTTCCCCTCCTGGCTGCCTGGTTCCTCACCGAGGGATGATCCGCTATCTCGGCTGGCACGGTCTCGAGCGCCGCTTCCGCTATGATCATGCTGATCATCGACGGTCCCGATTTTAAACTCCCTTCCGCCTTTATATAGGTGAGCGGTCCCGCCTCCTGCCGCTCGCCAGCCCTGCAAGACGGAAACGAGGGCGCGACTGTAACCGATATTAGGCAGCCTCCATCCTCTTTCAACTACCGGGTGATCTGCTTGCGCAACGCCTCGCTTGTGAAGGATCTCGCACGGCAGAGGATCGATCGCCTGTTCCGGATGGCCTTCGAGAGTGTGGGGACGCGACCCGATCTCTCCGACCGGTACGTCGAGATGGCATGCAATATCTCCCGCAGGACCCGCGTCAGGATCCCCCGGAGGTGGAAGCGGTTCGTCTGCAGGTCCTGCGGCTCCTTCCTCTATCCCGGTGTCTCAGCCAGGGTAAGGATCAGGGAGAAGCGGCGCGTATACCTGGCGGTGACCTGCCTCCGCTGCAAAAGCCTCAGGAGGTACCCCCTGGCAAAGCGCCCTGCCAGCAAGGGTGACTGATTCCAGGTGTCGGCCAGGTGGGGGGGACCGTCCGCGGGCAGAGGACCCCTCCGGTCCGCCTCCTCCCTGCTCCGCGCTGGCCCGTCTGTTATGCGTTCGCCTCGAACGTCTTGCAGGCCCCTGTGAGGTGGCGCTCGTCGCACTTGCACCAGAATCTGCAGAGCCTGCATACGGGATGCACCGTGCCCCAGGGGACGCCCTTCATGCGCCACCTCAGCTCGTTCTTGGTGAGGATGATGCTGACCATGGCGGAGGGGTCTGATCCGTTGCCCCTGATAAAGGTTTGCCGGCTCTGGCAGCCCCGTGCCTCCCCATCATCTTTAAATAGCCGGTCGCCGTACCCATCAGAGTCTAAAGTACAAAGGCCTAGTAAGATAGCGTTAGCCTGTCATGCTAATTCTATTGCTTCTGTAGCTTCAGACGCAAGATACAAAGAGTTGAAGGAAAATGCAGTTCGAAGATATGGATATAGATACAGACGTATTGGCCTCGCTGGACCGGATCGGCTTCAGAGAGCCTACCCGAATCCAGATAGAGACCATCCCCCTCATAAAGGAGGGTTATGATGTCGTGGGTCAGTCTGAGACAGGATCAGGCAAGACCGCCGCCTTCGGCATCCCGTTGGCGGAGAAGGTCAGGCGCGGGATCAGGACCCAGGCGCTCATATTGGCCCCCACAAGGGAGCTAGCACAGCAGATCGCCCGGGAACTCTCAAGGTTCTCGCATGCCAAGGGCGTTCGCGTCGAATGCATCTACGGAGGGGCAGCGATGGCGCCCCAGGTCTCAGGCCTCAGGAAGGCTGAGATAGTGGTCGGCACACCCGGGAGGGTTATGGATCACATGCGGCGCGGTACCTTGGACACCGGGAACATCGAGACCTTCATCCTCGATGAAGCTGACAGGATGATCGATATGGGCTTCATCGACGACATCCGGGAGATCGAGAGGGCGATCCCGAAGGAAAGACAGACGATCATGTTCAGCGCCACCATGCCCGAGAGCCTCTATGCGATAAGGGACGGGTTCACCAGGGGCGCCAAGAAGGTCACGACCGAGACCCGGGTCAGCGAGAACCTCCTCAAGCAGTACTACTGCGACGTCGACCGCCATCTCAAGTTCTCTCTTCTCGTCCACCTCCTCAATGAGGAGGATCCCGAGCTTGCCATAGTCTTCTGCAACTCCAGGCGGGACGCTGATAGCGTCGCGAGGAACCTGCGGCTCAACGGCATCGACGCCGAGGCGCTGCACGGCGGCCTCTCGCAGCCGAGGAGGGAGCACATAGTACGCCTATTCCACCGGCAGGAGATCCGGGTCTTGGTAGCGACCGATATAGCGGCTAGAGGTCTGGACTTCAAGAGGGTGACGCACATATTCAACTACAGCGTCCCCAAGAACGCGGAGGACTATGTGAACCGCATAGGCCGGACCGCCCGCGCCGGGGAGGCCGGCAAGTCGGTCGTCCTGTTGAGCGAGGAGGACTATGACTCCTTCAGACGGATATCCCGCACATGCAGGTTCATAATCCCGCAGATGGAGTGCCCCCGCGTGAAGGTTCTGCCGTTCAAGAGGGAGCGTTACGGCGACCGTGACGGCGGGAGAGGGCATCACTGGAACAGGAAGTTCGAGCGGAGGGCGACCGGGTTCGTAAGGCGGCCTGAAGCGGCCTGGGGCTAGACACCACCCTGCCCCCCTGCCCGCCCCCGCCTTCACCTGCCCCGTATGTTGCGCAGGTCCGCCCCCTGCCGCAGCAGCTCGTCTTGGACGGCTGGCGCTGCTACTTCCTGCGTAGATATCCTGCCGCGGGAAGCGATCGCTGCGCAGACCCCCGCCGCCTGCCCCGTGGCGACGCATATGGGCATGGCGCGGTAGGACGCCTGGGCCTCATGCGTCCCCGAGATGCACCTCCCGGCAACGACCAAGCCATCCACACCTGCCGGCAGGAGGCAGCGGAGCGGGATGTCATAAGCCTCGCCTGGCGGCACCCTTATGAGAGTCGTCCCCTTCCCCTCGGGGCTGTGGATATCGATCGGGTAGGTCCCCCTGGCTATCACGTCGTCGAATTTCCGGGCATGCAGTATGTCTTCCGCTGTGAGTTTGTACCTGCCGACAACCCTCCTGGTCTCGCGGACTCCCACCTCTGAGCCGCTCTGGCAGAGGTACGCCCCCTCAAAGCCGGGCACATAGTCGCGGAGGAAAGAGACGATCTGCGCCATCTGCCTGCGGCCCTCCACCTCCGCCGCGGTCAGGTCCAGCACATCTGCACCGTACCTCCGCACTATCCTGGTGCTGTTCACGCTCACCCAGCCCTCCCGCGTCGTCCCGAACATCAGGATGTCTTCGCGGGGGAGGCTGAGCCTCCCCTCAGACGACGCCTTTGCTATGAGGCTCCAGAGGCCGTGGACCCCTGACCACTCTCCCGGGTGGCTCCTCACATAGTTCTCGAAGCGGGACTGCCGGAACCCTCCCATCAGGAAGAGGAGGCTGATAGGCTCTGCCAGGCCGTTCCCCTCACGTCCCACCTCATAAGGGGCTCCGGCATATGCCGCAACATCGCCGTCCCCGGTGCAGTCCACGACGGCGTCTGCCCTGATCACCAGGGGGCCCGACTTGGTCTCGAAGACGACCCCCCACCTCCCGGCATCGGATATGACGCCGCTGGCGAAGGCGTGGAGGAGTATACTGACCCCCGCCTCCTCCAGCATCCCGAGGGAGACTAGCTTGAAGACTTCTGGATCGAAAGGGGTGACGTACCCCGTCCTACGAGACGGCGGGATGCCGCCGCCCCTCCTCACTAGGCGCCCCACAAGCTTCGAGAGGACGCCGGCTATGACCGGCTTTCCCGGACCGTGATCCGCAGGGAAGAGGACAGAGGCGCCCCCTGCCCCCCCTCCCTCCTGCGACCAGGTGTGATACGAGGAGAGTGTTACCATCAACGAGGCGGTCGCTGTGCCGCCGAGGAATCCGTGACGCTCCGCGAGCACGACCCTTGCACCGGCATCGGCAGCACCGATGGCCGCCCCCAGCCCCGCCGCCCCGCCGCCCACGATGAGCACGTCGACCCCGTCGACTAACCTGGCGGTTCGAGCCGGGAGCGTGACCGTACCTGCCGCTCGCCCTATAACCGGCACCCTGCCACCCCCCTTCCGCCTCCACGCATACTTTCCGGCCGGTCCGGGGCACCCTTCACCGGTTCCGCCCCCCGGCCCTCCGGGTGAGCAGCCCGACCGCAAGCCTGTTGTTCTCAAGGGCGCGCTCCCTCAGCCTGGGTAGCAGCTGATTGATCCTTGCCCTCAGCTCCTCCCGCTCGTCCCAGGACTGGTCGATGTACGCAATCAGCCGGCCAGCGCTCACAAGGCTCAGCGGGGGCATCCTTACATGCAGGTCGTCAAGCAGCCCGCTCACCTTCTCTGCGTAGGGCAGGGCCACAAAGGGGACCCCTTGGAGAGCGGCAAAGATCAGGAAGTGCAGGCGCATCCCCACAGCAAAGTCGAACTGGCCCATGAGGGTGAGGAGCTGCCCCGCGGTATACTCTCCCTTAAGGACCCATGCGTGCTGCGGGCGCAGCATCCTGGAGATGACCGCATGGGAGTGCTGCATGTCGAGCACATTGCGCTCCATGGGGATCAGGATTATGTCCGCGTTCAGGCGGTCGATCATGAAATCCGCCGCGTCCGCCAGGATCCTTTGGTAGATCGAGCTATCGATGTCGGGGGCGGCCGGCCCCGGCTCGCGGACAGACATCCCGATCAGCCTGTGCCCCGCATGCAGCCTCTCCTTCTCCAGGACGTCCTGCTGCAAAGGCTCCGGCTTGAGGAGTAGCGAAGGGTCGGCGGTGACTATTATCTCGCGCCGTACCCCCGCGTCTTCGAGGGCCTTCTTTGCCATCCGCTCTCTGACAGTCACCACGTCGACTCCGGAGAGGACGTCCCTGACCGTCCTCTGGACGCTAGCCCTCTGAAGCGGTCCGGCACTGACCGCGTAGACCATCACGGGCACGCCCTTCTGCTGGGCGACCTCCGCCTCCCGGAGGTACACCTCCGCCTCACTGTCAAAGAGGATCCCCCCTCCGCCCAGGATGAAGAGGTCTAGCCTCTCCACCTCAGGCACCACCTCGGCGCGCGTCATCCTCCGGACGGGGAGCGCTCTCTCTACTCTGTGCCTGCGCATGGTGTCCTCTACATCGCGCGTGAAGACGGTGATCTCGACTGGCAGCGTGGCGCGCAGCTGGGTGATGATGCTCTGCAGAATGGCCTCGTCGCCTATGTTCAGCCCACCATAAGATCCAGAGATCCCCACACGGAACTTTCCGTCTGGACCCATATGTCAATATCCCCGTGCCGGAATATAAGCAGGCTTTCCGGCTACAGGTCCGTCAGCGGCCGTCTCGGCCTATACCTCGGGCCGCCGCGCGATGCCGGTCAATGGCATGAGATAAAAGAATTTATATAGATAGTTCTTTTAATCCTCAGAGGATCGTTAACGGAGAGAATGTCGTTTGCCGTTGGCTCAGAACGTCCCCGCTGACAGACTGATTAACTCTGTGGCAGAGTACCTCAAGGAGAATGTGAAGGAGGTCCAGCCGCCGGAGTGGTCCCTCTATTCAAAGACAGGCACACATGTCTCGAGGGTCCCCACCCAGGACGACTTCTGGTACCTCAGGTCCGCATCCCTGCTCAGGAGACTCTACATCGAGGGCCCGGTCGGAACCGAGCGCCTGAGGACCGTCTACGGGGGGAGGATGAAGAGAGGGATGCTCAACGAGCATGGGTTCAAGTCCGGGGCATCCTCCATCAGGAAGGCCCTGCAGCAGCTTGAGAAGGCCGGCCTTGTGGCGAAGGACGGTATCAACGGGCGCGTGCTCACCGAGAAGGGCTTCTCTCTCGTGGACAGGGTCGCGTACAAGCTCATGAAAGACCTCCAGAAGGACATGCCCGAGCTGGGCAAGTACCTGCCTGTAAAAGCTAAGTAAAAGGCGAGAGTCAATGTCCGAACCCTACCCCGACGACATCGAAGTCCTCAAACAGAGGAAGATGGCCGAGATGCGGAGGAGGGCTGCGGAGGAGGAGAGGGCGAATATCGCCCGGCAGGAGGCCGAGGCCCAGAAGCAGAACCTGCTCAAGGTGATCCTCTCGCCGGAGGCGCGCAGCAGGCTCAACAACCTCAAGATGGTGAGGCCTGACTTTGCCGAGCAGATCGAGTTCCAGCTGATCCAGATCGCCCAGGAGGGTCGCGTCAAGCTCCCCCTGGACGACGAGCAGCTGAAGCGGATACTGCTCGAGCTCCAGAGGCGAAAGCGAGATATCACAATAACAAGGATATGAATGGAGTTGAAGGGAAGGGTTACATCATGGCAAGGAACAAGCACATCTCAAGGAAGAAACGCCTCATAAAGGCGAGTAAAGTCAGCAGCCCGGTGCCCCTCTGGGTGGTGGCCAAGACCCGTGGAAAGTTCAGGCGCCACCCGAAGATGAGGAACTGGAGAAGCCAGAAGCTGAAGATATGATGTGATTTGATACCGCATGGTATGATGAGATAGGATAAGGTGACATCTGATGAGCAAGGATAACGCTCCCGCCGCCGGACCGACTGGCGCAGTGCCCGCTGCAGAGGCCGCGCCAGAAGACCTGCCAACAGAAGCCTCAACTGCCGAGATCGGGGCCGCGCCAGAACCGGCGCCAGAGCCGAAGCCTGAAGGCAAGGCCGAGAAAGCCGGGGGCAAGGCAGGGGATGAGGGGGCCGGCAAAGACAAGGGCAAGGGCAAGGGCAAGGGGAAGAAAGCCAGGAAGCCCCACGAGGAACCAAAGGAGGAAGAGGCCGGGAAGGTGGTCGAGGAGAAGACCATCACCGTTAACCTGAGGCACGCCTTCCTGTCGCACGGCAATAAGGCTGCCCCCAAATCAGTCAACGAGGTCAAGAAGATGGCCTCCAGGGTCTTCGACACAGAGGCCAAGATCGATAACCGCCTCAACAACCGCCTGTGGTCTAGGGGGAAGGGCAAGTCCGAGAGGAGGATCTCCGTCAGGGTCCAGAAGTTGGAAGACGGCACAGTCCGCGTCCTTCCGGCGGAGGCATAGTCCCTTTTGTCTATCTCCCGCCTCTCCCTCTACGGCAACTCCAACGTGGGCGCCTTCAGCTTTGCCACAGACAGGTACGCCCTCCTCCCCCCGGATGTGCCGGAGAAAGTGGCGGAGGAGGTGGCCTCGACCCTCAACGTCCCTGTCGTGAGGGCCACCATCTCAGGTAGCGTCCTGCTAGGGGTCTTCATCGTAGGTAACTCTAGGGGCGTCCTCCTCCCTTCGAGCGCCACAGACGAAGAGATCGGCCTTATCGAGAAGGGGACCGGCGCGTCCGCCGCCGTCTACGAGGGCAAGAGGAACGCGCTGGGGAACATGGTGCTCGTCAATGATAGCGCGGCCATGGTGGGGTCTGACGCCGACACCACCCTCAGGAGGCTCATCTCTGATCACCTGAAGGTCGAGGTCTTCGAGGGGACGATCGCCTCACTCAGGATGCCGGGTGCCTGTGCCGTCGCCACATCCCGCGGCGTGGTCTGCCACCCGCTGACGTCCGAGAGCGAGCTCTCCCGGCTTGGGGAAGTTTTTAATATACCCGTCGACGTTTCTACCATTAACCGCGGATTTCCGTACCCGCGGATCGGGATGACCGCCAACTCCCACGGCGTTGTAGTGGGCGAGGCGACTACGGGCCCCGAGATGGCTCGGATCGAGTCCTCTCTCGGCCTCATAAGGTGATGGCGAAATGGCAAAATTTGTAATCAAAGGGAAGATAAATACCGGGTTCGGATGGGAAAAGTTCAAGAAGAGTATCGAGGCTGAGGAGAAAGAACAGGCTCTCGACAGGGCCTTCTGCACGCTAGGCGGATGCCACGGCCTCAAACGAAACCAGATAAAGATCGAGTCTGTAGCGATAGAAGAGCCCGCAAAAGCGGTGAGCGAAGAGTGAGCAGGGAGGAGCGGTCAGCGCCTTCTTCATCTCCGGCCCCGGCCCCGGCCGCTGGCCCCAAGGACCGCGGCGCCCAGAGGGATCTGGAATCCCTGATGCAGGAGTATACCAACTACCGGGGCTATGCCGACGCCGTCAGGCAGCAGATCGACGTCCTCTCCGGCGCTGTCACCGAGCTGGCGCTGAGCAAAGCCGCCATCGAAGAGGTCCGGTCGAGGGGGGGCAAGGGTGAGACCCTCATCCACATAGGCGCCGGCAACTATATCCGGGTCCAGCTCCAGGACGTGAAGACCGTGATCGCCGGGGTGGGCGCCGGTGTCTTGATCGAGAAGACTCTGGACGACGCTATATCTGAGATCGAGAGCCGATCCAAGCGGGCGCAGGAGCAGATCGCTGCAGCACAGAACCAGCTGTTGCAGGTCACTTCCAGGATGGATGAGCTTCAGGGCAGGATCGACCAGCTCTATATGCAGTCCCAGTCCCAATCCCAGTCCCAGCAGCAGAGCCCGTCGAGGCGGGCGTAAGCCTTGTTCGAGAAGCTCAAGAAAGTCTTTGACGGCTTTGTGGACGACCTCCAGACGAGGTCTCTCTCCGAGAAGGACCTGGAGGAGTCCCTATGGAACCTTCAGCTGGCCCTCATCGAGTGCGACGTCGCGCTCCCGGTTGCCGAGGAGCTCACGGCCAAGCTGAAGGGCAGCCTGCTCGGGACAAGGGTGAAGCGTTTCCAGGACGCAGGGCCGGCGATCGAGTCGGCCTTCAGGGAGATGCTGAAAGAGAACCTCTCCACCGCCGAGCTCCTCAGTATGATCAAGGCGAAGAAGCCCTTCGTAATCATGTTCGTGGGCGTCAACGGCACCGGGAAGACGACCACCATCGCCAAGGTCGCGAAGTATATAATGGACAACGGCATCAGCACAGTGATCTCCGCCAGCGACACCTTCAGGGCAGGGTCCGAGGAGCAGGTCGAGGCGCATGCCGCGAGGCTCGGCATCAAGGTCGTGAAGCACCGGTACGGGGCCGATCCGGCTGCGGTGGCTTACGATGCCGTCGCATATGCAAAGTCGAACAGCTTGGACACGGTCCTCATCGACACGGCGGGGAGGATGCAGACAGACAGGGGGCTGATGGACGAGCTCCAGAAGATCTACCGCGTCGTCCACCCCGACCTCACAGTATTCGTTGGCGACTCCCTCGCGGGGAACGACGCCCTCCAGCAGGCGGAGGAGTTCAACAGGTATGTCCCCATAGATGCGGTCATCCTCACTAAGGTGGACGCGGACTCGAAGGGCGGCGCCGCGATCTCCATCTCAAGCGCGATAAAGAAGCCGATCCTCTTCCTAGGCGTCGGGCAGACCTACGGCGACATGGTGCCCTTCGACCCTGACTGGGTTATTAAGAATATTTTAGCAAAAACGCCTAAAAAATAACTGCTATTGAAGTTACATCACCTTCTTCTACAGAAAAGGTTTTAAGCACTTTATTTTACTAAAAAAACCTGAAAATTAGTATCGGTGGTAGATGATGAACAGCCTCAAAGGGCGGGACCTGCTGACCCTCGCCGACCTCACCAAAGAAGAGATCCAGGAGATCCTGAAGACATCGGGCAGCATCAAGTCCGACTTTAAAGCCGGGAACCATATACACCCGTACCTTGCCGGCAAGACCGTCGTGCTAATCTTCCAGAAGCCCTCCACCCGGACGCGCGTCTCCTTCGACACCGGCGTCTACCAGCTCGGGGGGCACCCGATAACCCTTGGCTGGAACGAGCTCCAGCTGGGGAGGGGCGAGACCGTGGCCGATACCGCACGGACACTCGACAGGTACGCCGACGGCATAGTGGCGCGGGTCTTCAAGCACTCCGACCTGGAGGTGATGGCGGAGTGCTCGCGGGCTCCCGTGATAAACGCCCTGAGCGATGCCGCCCACCCATGCCAGGCGCTAGGGGACTGTCTCACAATCATTGAGAAGAAGGGGAGGATCGAGGGCGTGAACGTAGTCTTCGTGGGGGACGGGAACAGCAATGTCTGCCGATCCCTCACCGAAGCCGTCCTGAAGCTCGGAGGCAGGATGACCATCGCCTCCCCCAAGAAGTACATGCCGCCGGACTCATTCATCGGCGGCCTTGGGATCGGCAGGGCTTCTCTGACGCTGACAGAGGATCATCTCGGGGCGGTAAAGGAGGCCGACGTCGTCTACACCGATGTCTGGGTCTCGATGGGGCAGGAAGCCGAAGCCCAGGAGAGGGTTGCATCGCTCGGGCCCTACCAGCTCAACTCTGACCTCATGGCTCGTGCCCCCGCCGATGCGATCGTGATGCACTGCCTTCCGGCCCACAGGGGGCAGGAGATCACGGACGAGGTGGCCGACAGTAGCCGCTCAGTAATATTCGACCAGGCGGA
Organism: Candidatus Methanomethylicaceae archaeon GD_Cm_T35_P0_bin.15; assembly: GCA_038801785.1. Classification (GTDB taxonomy): domain Archaea; phylum Thermoproteota; class Methanomethylicia; order Methanomethylicales; family Methanomethylicaceae; genus JAULTD01. The sequence goes on along the minus strand of JAULTD010000001.1, from coordinate 305,132 downwards.
GAACCGGCTCCACGCCCAGAAAGGCCTCATGGCCCTCATCATCTAGCCCGGGTGCGGTAGTTGGCAAAGCTGCTAGTCTTCTCCGAAGACGATCCCGCCGGAAGGAACATCGCCTCCCACCTGCTCGAAGAGATTGATTTCGTCGGCGCCGGCGATGGTGCTGGCACCAGCCTCGCTGAGGGGGGTTCGCTGGTCGGCCGGGCCCCCCCATACTCGGATCTGCGGCTGGTGGCCGTCAGGGGGTCGCTGACCGCCCTGACCCTGCCGGTTCTGGCTGGCCGTGGCGGCGGGCAGGCGCCCCGTCAGGATCAGGAGCGCGATCACGATCTGGGCCATGATCAGGACCGTGGGCAGGCGCCGGTGCCCAAAGACGATCCTGGCTGGGAGTGGGTCCTCTGCCTCTCCCGTCACCGGAGCGAGTCCGGGAAACGCTGCCTCACCGCGCACTCCCCTGGCAACCTGAGGAACGAGGCCCTTCTCGGCGGGAACCCCGGTCAGGTGGGGATATCGAACCCCTGCCTCCAGTCCGACCTCATACGCGAGCTCCGGAGGTCCAAGGACCTCCTCGGCCTAGATACAGACGTCTCCTTCGAGGCCACACACCATGGCCCGACGGCCCTGGCCCCTCCGGTGACCTTCGTGGAGATAGGCAGCGATGAGGGGGCGTGGAACGACAACGCCCTCGGTGAGGCAGTTGCCCGGGCGGTGGCGTCCGCGATCTCAAAACCAGTCAGAGGAGGCGGCTCCCTCGGGCTCGGAGGGGGCCACTACCCAGAGAAGTTCACCAGTCTCGTCCTCTCGCAGCAGGACTCCGCGCTGGGGCACATAATCCCGAAGTATGCAATGGCCCCCGGCCGGGGCTCGGACTACTCGATCCTCAGGCAGTGCGCCAGGAAGACCTTTGGCGGATGCTCCTCCATCGTCGTCGACTGGAAGGGCACCCCTTCGGCTTTCAAAGAATACGCGCGCACGCTGGCAGAGGACCTTGACATCGATCTCATTCGGATCTGACCGTCCATCTCGGAAAGCTTTAAATCGCACTTCAACTTTTTAGCCTTGCTTAAATAGGATTAGGTGAAGCAAATGGGAATATCCGAGTCCCTGCGGTCGATGGGGAAGGTGCTCAAGCTCTCCAGGAAGCCCGATTTCGACGAGGTCAAGCTCTCCGTCAGGATCTGCTTGCTGGGGATGCTGGTCATCGGCATATTCGGGTTCATTATCCAGCTTATAGCTTCGCTGATCCTAGGCGTAAGGGGGTAATCCGGTGTCGGATCAGAAGGGGTCCTCCCGTATCTTTGCAATCCGCACGACAGCCGGACAGGAGCAGAATGTGGCCCTCCTCATAGAGAGGCGTTGCAACGCCAAGAAGATCCCCTGCAAGGCGGTGATATCCCCCCAAGACGTCCGGGGGTACGTCTTCATAGAGGCCACCGGTCCCAACGTCGTCAACCTCGCCATCGAAGACGTCAAGCACATCAAGGGATGGGTCGCCGGCAAGGTGGACGTGAACGACGTCCTGAAGTTCATCCTGCCAAAGCCGGTAGCAGAGCTGCTCAACGTCAATGACAAGGTGGAGATCATAGCGGGCCCCTTCAAGGGCATGCAGGCGAAGATCACCCGCGTAGACAAGACGAAGAGCGAGGTCACGCTGGAACTCCTTGAGACCCCATACACGCTTCCAATAACGGTGCACGCGGAGCAGGTCAAGCTGGTCGCCCGCGGAGAGCCGGTCAAGGCCGAAGTCAGGGAGACCGCCGCAGCGGACAAGGAAGGGAAGATGGACATATTCAAGGCATTTGAGGAACTAGATGAAGGCGAAGAAGCAGAAGACAGTGGGATAGGACCAGAATCAGAAAGAAAAGGAGAAGACTGAGATGGTAGCAAAGAAAACCTTCAACTTCCAGGTCGACGGCGGGAAGGCGACCGGCGGCCCCCCGATCGGGCCGACCCTGGGGCCTACCGGCCTCAACATCCTCGCTGTAGTCAATGCTATCAACGAGAAGACCAAGGATTTTGAAGGAATGAAGGTTCCGGTTAAAGTAATCGCCGACCCTGATACGAAGGTGTTCGAGGTCGAGGTCGGTGTGCCTACCACCAGCGCCTTGATAGTGAAAGAGCTCGGTCTGGAAAAGTGCTCGAGTAACTCCAAGACGGAGAAGGTGGGAGACCTCAGCATAGAGCAGGCGATAAAGATAGCTAGGACAAGGTACCCGCTCTCTGTCGCCAGGACGCTCAAGTCATGCTTAAAGGAGGTCATCGGCACCTGCGTCAGCATCGGCGTTACCGTTGCCGGTAAAGACCCCCGCGAGATCCAGAAAGAGATCGACGCGGGACAATACAATGAGCTGATAGCCCGGGCGGAGGCATCCTGATATGCAACTGGATACGCAGAGGCTGATCAAAGCGGTCGATGATGCAAAGAGCGCGTCAGCAAAGAGGAACTTCAAGCAGGGGGTCGAGCTGATCCTGAACTTCAAGAACCTCGACGTCAAGGCTCCCGAGAACAGGATCAACGAGACGGTCACCCTCCCGCACCCGATAGGAAAGGAGCTGAAGGTCTGCGTCATAGCCGACGGCGATCTGGTCGTGAAGGCGAGGCAGGCCGGAGCAGACCTGGTGATCACCAGGCAGGAACTGGACCAGTACGCCGGCAACAAGAAAGCTGCCAAGAAGCTGGCGCAATCCTGCGACTTTCTGGCGGCTAGGACCGATCTGATGGCGTCCGTGGGCAAGATCTTGGGGCAGGTGCTGGGGCCGAGGGGCAAGATGCCTGAGCCGGTCCCGCCGACAGCCAACGTCGAGCCCATAATCAAGAGGTACCGCAACGCCGTCCGCGTCAGGATACGCGATCAGCCTGCGATAAGATGCAGGGTCGGGGCCGAGGACATGGACTCGAAGGACATAGCCGAGAACATCAACGCCGTCCTGACAACGGTCGACAGGCGGATCAAGCTAGACCAGAATCTGGGCTCGCTAATTGTCAAGACGACGATGGGCAAGCCCGTGAGAGTGAGGTGAGAGAGATGCCGGTCAAGAAGAGAACGGTGGACAAGAAGCAGATAGTCAAGGAACTGGAGGCTTGCTTCCGGGATTACCCGGTCTTCGCGATAGCAGACCTCAGGGGGCTCAAGGCAAGCCAGCTCCAGGTACTCAAGAAGAAGTTCAAGGACGACCTCATCATCCGCGTCGCCAAGAACACCTTGGTCAAGATAGCGATATCGAGCCTGGCCAGCAAATACAAGAACATCAACGACATATCAAAGTACCTCTCGGAGCAGAACGCGTTCATATTCTCCAAGAAGAACCCCTTCTCGCTTTACCTCATGTTCGAGAAGAACAAGGTCGAGTCAGCTGCTGCCCCGGGCGACATAGCGCCCAACGACATAACTGTCACTGCAGGGAACACGGGCATGCAGCCGGGGCCGGTGCTCAGCAAGTTCGGCGCTGCCAAGATCCCCACCAAGATCCAGGACGGCAACGTCTGGATCGCAAGCGATACAGTGGTCGCCAAGAAGGGGGAACCGATCTCAGCGGATCTTGCCGACCTGCTGAGCAAGCTCGGCCTGAAACCGATCATGGTCGGCCTCAAGCTGAGGATGGGCTACGACAACGGCGTGATCCCCGGCGACGTGCTTGCGATCAACCTCGACGAGTACAACGCCAACGTGATAGCCGCCGTCCAGAACGCGATGAACCTCTCGGTGGGCGCAGTTATCCCGCTGCCCGAGAACATCCGGCTGCTGGTGGCAAAGGGCTTCAACGAGGCAAAGAGCTTGGCTGTGAACGCCGCGGTCCCCATACCCGAGACAATAGGCGAGGCGGTCTCGCTCGCACAGAGGCGGGGCTCGGCGCTGGCGAAGGCGGTCTCGGAGAAGCATCCAGAGCTTTCCGTGTGAGGTGCTGCTGGTGAGGAACGGTGCTTTCAGCGACATCGACGGGGGCAGTGCCCCCGGCAACATCCTCGTAGGGGCCAAAACCCGCATCAGCACAGCGGGATTAAGGGCGAAGGATTTAAGTAGTAATCTTATCGTATAAAATCCAACTTGGTTGGGGGTGATTAAGATCGAATATATTTATGCCGGTCTGCTTCTCCACAACGCTAAGAAGCCTATAGACGAGAACGGAGTGAAGAACGTTCTCTCTGCCGCTGGTATCCAGGTAGATGACGCGCGCGTAAAGGCAGTCGTCGCTGCTCTCGGCGAGGTCAACATCGATGAGGCAATCAAGGCTGCAGCAGTTCCAGTTGCAGCAGCTCCGGCCGCAGCAGCAGCTCCAGCCGCAGCAGCAGAAGCCAAGGAGGCTAAAGCTGAGAAGAAGGCAGAGGCTACCGAGGAAGAGATGGCAGAAGGACTGGGCTCACTCTTCGGTTAAACCACAAAGGGGAGGGGGCATCCCGGCCCCTTGCTATCTTTTATTTTGTATTTTGCCAGAATCCTCCGCATCCCGCAGTGCCACATGCCATGCTTCCGGGCTCCCGGACCGCCGGAGTTTTCCCCCAGGAAACCGCCTAATGATAAGGTTTAACTTACCCGACAGGATAGAGTTTGCCGCATTGAGCTGATCAGTACGGTGAGGCCAGTGATCGTATCCCCATGCGCATGCAGTATCTCGTCAGTGCACGCCTCTGCCATGATCTGTAGGGGGCAGTAATGTGATCGTCGATCCCGAAGCATATCGACTCAGGTTCTTCCTCGAGCGCGGCTTTACGAGAAAGGAGTGCAGGTCCTGCGGGAGGTACTTCTGGACGCTTGACCCGGACAGGGAGCTCTGCGGCGACTCCCCCTGCGTGCCCTACACCTTCCTCGGGGATCCACCGACGAAGAGGCAGTACTCGATCAAGGAGATGAGGGAAGCGTTCCTCTCCTTCTTCGAGAAGAGGGGGCACGCGAGAGTGAACCGCTACCCCGTCGTCGCCCGGTGGAGGGATGACATCTTTCTGACGATCGCGTCCATAGCGGACTTTCAGCCCCACGTCACGAGCGGCGAGGTCCCGCCCCCGTTCAACCCGCTGGCGATCTCGCAGCCCTGCATCCGCATGAACGACCTGGACAATGTCGGGAAGACCGGCGGAAGACACCTCAGCATATTCGAGATGATGGCACACCACGCCTTCAACTCGCGGGAGAATGAGGTCTACTGGAAGGAGGAGACCGTCAGGTATCATCACGAGCTCCTGACAGAAGAGCTCGGGATAAGGGGCGAGGAGATCTCATACATCGAGCACTGGTGGGAGGGCGGGGGCGACGCCGGTCCCGACATCGAGGGGATCGTCCGAGGCATAGAGGTCTCCACTCTGGTATTCATGCAGTACAAGAAGGTTCCTGACGGATACCGTGACCTTCCCCTCAGGATAGTCGATACCGGTTACGGTCTCGAGAGGCTGACCTGGCTCTCCCAGGGGACCCCGACGGCTTTCGGGGCCGTCTACGGGCGCCTCCTCGACGACTTTGTGAAGCTGGCGGGGATAAGCCTCCCCGACAGGAAAACGCTCGCTGCCATGACCAAGTACGCTGGGATGATGAACGTCGTGGACGCAGGCTCGCTGAGATCGGTCAGGGAACACGTCGCCGGCCTGATGGGGACCGACGCCGCCTCCCTCGCCCGCGAGCTGGAGCCCTTAGAGACCCTGACCGCCATCCTCGACCACACAAAGGCGCTGGCGTTCATGCTCGGCGATGGTATCGTCCCGTCCAACGTCAAGGGGGGCTACCTCGCTCGTCTCCTCGTGAGGAGGACGAAGAGGCTCTGCGACTCCATCGGCATGCACGTCCCCCTGTCTGAACTCCTCTCCATGCAGATCAACCACTGGAAGGATCAGTTCCCCAGCCTGGCCGAGAGGATCGGCTACGTGACAGCCGTCGCCGACCTCGAGGTGAGCCGATACACAAAGACGCTCGAGCAGGGCAAGAGCCTGATCCTGCGGCTGATCAGGGATCCGAAGGTGAGCAGGGGCGGGTCCCTCCCACTCGAGAACCTGATCGAGCTCTACGACTCGAACGGGATCCCCCCCGAGGTTGCGAAAGAGGTATGCGAGCAGAACGGCGTGAGGGTCGAGATACCCGACACATTCGACACGATCGTCGCCCAGAGGCACTCCGGCTGCCGGGAGTCTGCGGCTGCCGCCGAGGCCGACATACTGGAAGGCATGCCCCCGCTCCCCCAGACTGAGCTGGTCTACTACTCCGATGCAAAGCTGGGGGTTCTCAGGGCCAGGGTGCTCTATGCTGGCGAGGGGAGGGTCGTCTTGGACAGGACGATCTTCTACCCTGAGGGAGGGGGGCAGCTCAGCGATACCGGGCAGCTCATTGCTCTGGAGGGAAAGGGGGGCGCGGTCAAGGTCACAGGGGTCGCAAAGTCGAGGGGCATAGTGGTCCACTTCGTAAATGCCGCCGAAGGCGTCCGGCCCAGGGCGGGTGACGAGGTGGAATGCAGGGTTGACTGGCCGAGGAGGATGGCCCTCGCAAGGCACCACTCCTCTACCCATATCCTCCTCGGTGCAGCCCGCACGGTCCTAGGAGAGCACGTCTGGCAGGAGGGCGCGCAGAAGAGCGTCGAGAGGAGCCGGCTCGACATCTCCCACTATGAGAAGGTCACGCCTGCCCAGCTGAGGGAGATCGAGACTCTTGCGAACCGCGCAGTGATGAGCTTCCTGCCGATACGCGCCCGCTTCATGGACCGGAACGAGGCCGAGCAGAGGTTCGGCTTCCGGCTCTACCAGGGGGGCGTGGTCTACGGCCCCACCATACGCATAGTCGAGATAGAGGGGTGGGACGTGGAGGCCTGCGGGGGCATCCACTGCAGCAACACCGGCGAGATAGGGCTGATAAAGATAATCAAGTCCGAGAGGATCCAGGATGGCGTCGAGAGGCTGGAGTTTGCCTCAGGCGAGGCGGCCCTGAGGACCGTCCAGTCTACCGAGTCCGTTGTCCTGAACGTGGCAGGGATCATCAACACACCTGTCGAGCGGATCGAGAAGGCCGCTGAGAAGCTGGTAGGGGACCTCTCAAGCCAGAGGAAGGAGATAGAGAGGCTCCGCAAGATAGTGGCCAACGAGATCTCCCCTGCGCTGATCGCCGGCGCCGAGCCGTTAGGCAAGTTCAAGTTGGCGTCGAGGGTCTTCGAGAGGCTCGAGGGGGGCGAGCTGCTGGCCCTGGCGTCCAGGTCTGCAGAGCTCGACCCCGATCTCGTGGTGGCGCTGGCCTCGGCTGCTGACGGGAGTATCGTCGTCGTGGCAGGCGGGTCGGCCGTCCGGAACGGCGCCAACGCCGGCAGGCTGGCTGGCTCTATAACCCGATCCATGGGCGGCCGGGGAGGCGGCAGGGACGATATAGGTCAAGGGAAGGTGGATCCCTCGAACTTGACCAAGTTCGGCGAGGTCATCTCCGATCTGAAGAGGGCTATGAGGGCAGAGGGAGAGAAGGAGAGAGGGATAGAAGGAGAGAGAACACGGTAATGTAATGTAATGTAAGGAAAGGAAAGGAAAGGAAAAACGGAAAATGATTAATCCTATGAGAGGTTAGCAGGTTATCGTCAACGTTTGGTGGTGTTATCGTCCCATGCCTCCAACTATCGACTTCCAGAAGGTCGAGGAGAAGTGGCAGAAGCGCTGGTCCGAGGCGAAGACCTTTGAAGCCAACCCCGACGGCAGGCCGAAGTATTACCTGACTGTGGCGTACCCCTACCCCAACGCGCCCCAGCACATCGGTCATGCCCGGACGTACACGCTTGCAGATGTCCACGCCCGCTACATGCGCATGAGGGGGTACAATACCCTCCTGCCCATGGCGTTCCACTACACCGGTACACCGATCCTCGCAATTGCCAAGAGGATCGCCGCAGGCGACAGGGAGGTAATCGAGATCTTCGAGAACCTCTACGGCGTCCCAAAGGAGTCCATGGCGACGTTCACCGAGCCGCTCAACATAGCAAAGTACTTCCACTCGGAGATCAAGCTAGGTATGAAGGAGATGGGCTTCTCGATCGACTGGCGGAGGGAATTCACCACCATCGATCCCTCCTACAGCAGGTTTATCGAGTGGCAGTTCCACCAGCTCAACTCCCGCGGATTCATCACCAAGGGGGTCCATCCCATAGGGTGGTGCCCCTCCTGCAGGAACCCGGTCGGGCAGCACGACACGCGGGGGGACCTTGAGCCTGAGATCGGGGAGTTCACCGCGATCAAGTTCAGCCTCGACGGAAAGTCCCTGCTCTGCGCGACCCTCAGGCCGGAGACGATCTACGGCGTCACGAACATTTGGCTCAACCCAGAGGCGATCTACGCCGAGGTCCAGCTGGGGGATGAGGTGCTGATTGTGAGCGAGCGGGCGGCAGGCAAGCTCAGTAGTCAGGCGTACGACGTCCAGCTCGTGAGGACGATGAAAGGCTCCTCCATCATCGGAAGGTTCGCCACTAATCCAATTAACGGGAGCAGGATCCCGATCCTCCCCGCCAGCTTCGTTGACCCCTCGAACGCCACGGGCGTCGTCATGTCCGTCCCTGCACACGCCCCTTACGACCTCCTCGCCCTGAGGGACTTGACGAAGCACCCCGAGGCGCTCGCGAAGTACTGTGTGGGCGCCCCCCTCCTGATAGAGCCCGTCCCCGTCATCAAGATCGAGGGCTACTCTAGGATACCCGCCCAGGACGTCGTCGATAGGATGGGCGTGAAGGACCAGAACGACCCGAGGGCGGAGGAGGCGACCAAGGAGGTCTACCAGAAGGAGTTCCACGGCGGGGTGATGCTGCCCTACACCGGCAAGTACGCCGGGCTGCCCGTGGGCAGGGCAAAGGAATCAGTCAAGAAGGATCTGATCGAGAACAAGCTCGCGATCCCCTTCTGCGAGATACTGAACGGCCCCATATACTGCCGGTGCGGCTGCGAGGTGATAGTAAGCCTCCTCGGCGACCAGTGGTTCATCAACTACGGCGATGAGGGGTGGAAGGACGCTGTCAGGGCACACCTCCGCGAGATGTCCCTGATGCCCGAGGACCTGCGGCAGGAGTTCGAGAACGTCGTGGACTGGCTGAGGGAGAAGGCATGCGCGAGGCGCTCCGGGCTGGGCACACCCCTCCCGTGGGACAGGGACTGGATCATCGAGAGCCTCTCAGACTCGACCATTTACATGGCGTACTACGCCATATCCAGGCTGCTCAAGGAAATGGGCCTGCAGCCCTCACAGCTCGATGACGCGTTCTTCGACTATGTCTTCCTAGGGAAGGGCGACCCATCCTCGCTCGCTGCCGGCAGGGAGGCCGCGGAGGCGATCAGGCGCGAGTTCCTCTACTTCTACCCTCTGGACAGCCGGCACTCCGGCAGGGATCTGGTTCCTAACCACCTGACGTTCTTCATCTTCAACCATGTCGGGATCTTCCCCAAGGAGCTGTGGCCAAGGCGCATAGTGGTCAACGGCAGCGTCCTGATGGACGGGAAGAAGATGTCCAAGTCCATGGGCAACATCGTCCCCCTCAGGCGAGCCATCAGGATATACGGAGCCGATACCCTGCGCACCTCCATACTCTCCGCCTCCGAGCTCCTCCAGGACGCCGACTTTAGCGACTCTCTCGCCAGGAGCACGAGGTCGAGGCTCGAGGACTTTTACTGCCTCGCTATGGATTATGCCGATGCCGATGCCCCCTCCTTTGGGCGCGGCGGGGATTCGGACCTGCCCCCCTCCAGCCCTGCCGCCCGCTGGCTAGTGAGCCGCATCCAGAGGACCATCGACCAGGTTACCGCCTCGATGGACTGCCTGAGGGTGAGGGAGGCCATCCATACAGCCCTCTTCGTCCTCCAGCAGGACGTGCAGTGGTATCTCAAGCGCGCCAAGCCGGCCGACGCGGAGACGAGGGGCATAGTCAAGTACGCGATCGAGATGACGGTGCGGCTGATGGCGCCGTTCGCGCCGCACATCTGCGAGGAGATCTGGGAGAGGTACGGCCACAGGGGTTTCATCTCAACCTCGGAGTGGCCAAAGTCCGATCCCCGTCTCATCGATGAGAGGGCGGAGATCTCCGAGAACCTCCTCAAGAACCTGATAGCTGACACCTCTGAGATCGTCAGGGTCACCGGCATCGCGCCTGGGCGCATATGCTACTACACCGCGCCGGCCTGGAAGTGGAGCGCCTACCTCCGGCTCCTGAAGCTCCTAGATGCCGGAACCGATCCGAAGTACCTTATCCGGGAGGCCATGAAGGATCCCGAGGTGAGGGGCAGGGGCGGGGAGGCGGCCAAGTTTATCTCTTCTGTCTCGCAGGCCGCAGTGACGATGCAGAAGGAGGAGAGGGCGAAGCTCATAGCGAACCCGGTAGACGAGTTCGCAGCCCTGAGCGGGAGCGCGGCGTTCCTCTCCGCATACTTCGGTTGCAGGGTAGATGTCTTCGGCGAGTCCCCCGAGTACGACCCGAAGGGCAAGTCCAGGCAGGCGATCCCCCTCAGACCCGCGATCTACATCGAGGGCTCGGCATGATCGCAGAGGCTGTACAGGACCTGCGGTACCTCCTAGAGCGCGGATACGCTAGGGAGTCCGCTGTGCGCTTCGTCGGGGACCATTACTGCCTCGACAGATCGCAGAGGCTCCTCCTCTACAGGGCCATCTACCCGCAGGGCGTGGCAGAGTCGCACAGGAGGAAGGCGGTAGGCCCTGGCGAGGTGCGGTCGGCTTCCGTCTCCGTCGACGGCTTCAATGTCCTCCTCACGGTCGACAGCGCCCTCAGGGGCCTCCCCGTATACCTATGTGACGACGGCTTCGCACGCGACGTATCTGCGATCCATGGCTCGGCAGCTCCGGCACCGGCTGCGTTGGAGGCTGTGATAGCCGCCCTGAAGGAGCTGGGCCCCAGCTGCGTCCACCTCGTCTTCGACAGCCCGGTGAGCAGGAGCGGGGAGATCGCGTCGGAGGCGAGGCGCCTCTTGGAGGAAAACTCGCTCGAAGGGGGCGCCACGGCCGAAGCCTGCGCCGACGTCGAGGTGCTTAAGAGGGGCGGGATAGTTGCAACCAGCGACTCGGTAATAATCGAGAGGGCCAGCCGGGTATTCGATTTGGGCGCATACGTGCTCAGCGGGCTGAGCTTTAATCTGCTAAAAATATAAATAGCAACCATTGTTAATCTCTGGAGAGGCCCGAACAACTCTGCGGGTCCGTGGCGCAGACTGGATAGCGCGACGGCCTCCTAAGTCGCTGGTCGAGGGTTCAAATCCCTCCGGACCCGCCATTATCCCAAACGCCGATGGTTTGAGCCGCTCCGAACGCCCCCTGCTCTTCAGCCCACGAACGTTGCATGCCCCGTTTTCAGGGAGGCCAAGTAAAACAAAACCTAGTCTGGTCTAGTCTGGTCTAGTCTGGTCTAGTCTGGTCTGGTCTACTTCCCAAACTTACGTCATCAAGTCGATCGTAATGAATAGCCCCGGTCGGTATTAAAGTGGGAGAGGCTTCCTGCTCCGATAGACATCCGGTCGGCTCGGATCTCCGGGGGGCGGTCCTTCACGCCCCTCCTGCCCTGCTGGCTCTGCCCGCATCCTATGACTGACCAGCTTTCTTGTCTTGTCCCCTGTCCATCCGGGATGCCTCGCGCGGCCCTCCGTCCTGCCCGATCCTGCTCCTCAGGAACGGGATCACTGCCTTCACATTGAGGATCGGGTGGTATAGCTCCAGGAATGTTACTGCCCTGTGGCAGCGCCTGCACAGGGCAGCCAAATTGTCATAATGGTTTATCCTCTGCAGCCCATCAGGGGCCAGGACGCCCTCAATATGGTGCACCTCCAGCTCCTTCAGGCTCCCGCATATCACGCACCTGCCGTCGCGCTCTATCACCACCCTCCTCTGCCTCGGCGAAAGCATCTTCAGTTCCCGCAGCCGCGGGCGCTCCCTCCTCCGCCACTTCGTCTGAGCCTCTCTGGAACAGTCTGGCTCAGTTGAGTCGAACTCAACGATCGATCCTTGCTGCTCCAAACCCCCCTCCCCCATTGTTGTGATCTGGTCCTATGAGGTGTGCTGCATACCATAAAAGCAATCGCTAACTCCCCCGGGAAAACATCAACCCAAAACCGGGAAAGATAAATGTGCTAGCAGCCGATCGTGTGATCGAAAGGTAACCACAATTGGGCAGCAACCTCTGCATAAGGGCCGAGAAGCGCAGCGGGGAGCGCGTCAGGCAGGCCCTGCTCAGGCTCGGCCTCTACGACAGGTCGCGGAAGATCAGAGAGGAGGGAGGCTCCATCCTAATCCCGATCCTCCGGCCCCTAGAGGCGGCCTGCACCCTCGAAGGTGAAGTAACGACTGCTGACCTCCCGCCATCGGCCAAGCGCCCGAGGACCCTGAGCGAGGCGCTGGGTGAGGCTGTGCCGCGGGACCTCCATGCCCTCCTTCCTAGGTCCTACGATGCAGTAGGCGATATACTCGTGGTCGAGTCACTCTCTGACGGCCTCCTCCCCTACCGCGGGGAGATCGGTAAGGCCCTCCTCAGGCTGAACCCTGGAATGAGGACAGTGATGCTCAAGACTGGGAAGGTCGCCGGGGAGTTCAGGGTTCCTCGGTTAGAAGTGGTGGCAGGGGAAGAGAAGTGGGAGACCGTCCACTCCGAGTACGGCATCAGGGTGAAGGTGGACCTCTCCAAGGTGTATTACTCGCCTAGGCTCGGCTGGGAGCGATTCCGCGTCGCCTCATCCGTGGCGGATGGCGAGACCGTGGTCGACATGTTCTCCGGGGTAGGCCCCTTCTCCCTCATGATAGCAAAGTGCGCCATGGCACATGTGTACTCAATAGACCTGAACCCCGATGCGATAAGGCTCCTCTCGGAGAACGTCTCCCTCAACAGACTCTGCGGCAGGGTCGAGCCGATCTGCGGTGATGCGAGGGCCGCCGCCGCCCGGCTGGGCGCGGTGGCAGACCGGGTGATCATGAACCTCCCCGGCAGATCCCTCGAGTTCCTCGACGCCGCTGCCGGAGTTCTTAAGCCGGGCGGCGGGATGCTTCACCTCTATGTCTTCGCCAAGGAGGACCCTCTGAGGGGCGCAGAATCCGCACTCCGGCGGGTCGCCGATCTGTACTTCGCCAGCTACAACATCAGAGGGACCCGCGTGGTGAAGCCGACCGCCCCGAGGGAGTGGCAGGTGGCTCTGGATGTCTGGGCTGAGCCCCGATCGCCCTGACTGTCACTCTGACAGGGCGCATCCCCTCTCGCAAGGCATAATAATCGAGAGGATCAGAGTATCTCCAGACAGCCTGGCGCTATTCGGCTTGCTTACTGCTACGGATGCGGATGCGGATGCGGATGCTATGGTTGCTATCTGTTAGCTTTATCGGAGGGATCAGGTCAGGGTGAGCACACCTCAGGGGACGGGCGAGACACTGTGCAGTCTCATGGAGATCATCCGTCTAGCCGAGCGGGTCTCCTCGAGGATACAGAGTGCCCTCGACAGGTCCGAGATCTGCCGCCTCGTCAAGGATTGCTTCGAGGGATCCGGTTACAGCGCGGGGATGCTCCTCTTGACCCCCGACGGCTCGAAGGTGAGGTTGGCCGGGATGTCGTCCCTGCCGGTTGCGTCCATCGAGGAGCTGATCGGGGGGCGCTTGGGCGAGATGGAATGCGACCTTGGATCCGAGATGCTCAGGCAGGTGCTCCTTGAAGGCAAGACCCTGCAGGTGAGTGACGCAGAACTAATCCAGAACTGCTTCCCGAGACCGATCGCCAGCCTGATCCTGAATGCGAGGGATTATGATCATGGCTCATGCATAATTACCCCGCTCTTCCGGCAGGACCGTATAATCGGCGCGCTGAGCATATCGCCCGCCTCGCCCGCAGAGTACTTCATCCCCCCGATTAAGAACCTCGCCCACAACATCTCCCGCGCCCTCGAGGCGGCCGAGGCGCATGCCGAGAGGGTCCGGACCGAGCAGGCTCTCCGCGAGAACGAGGAGAGGTACAGGAGCCTCTTCGAGAACTCGCCCATCTCCCTCTGGGAGACCGATTTCTCCGAAGTGAAACGTTATATCGACAGACTCGTGGCAGCGGGCATAACTGACATCCGCTCCTACTTGGACAGCCACCCCGAAGCGATCTCCTACTGCCTCTCGCTGGTCAGGATCGTCGACGTCAACAGGGCCACCCTCGACCTCTACGGCGCCAGCAGCCTGGAGGACTTGGACCTCCACAAGATCATGACCTACGATGACTTTAAACAGGAGCTGGCGGTCATTGCCGAAGGCAGGACCTACTTCAAGAGCGAACGCAAGAACCGGACACTCAGCGGGGAGCAGATCGATATCAGCCTCAGCTGGATAGTCGATCCCGTCAACAAGAACTACTCAAGGGTCTTCTTCTCGATTATTGATATAACCGCTCGGAAGTGTATGGAGAAGGAGCTGCGGCTCTACTCCCTGCACCTGAAGGACCTGGTCGAGCAGAAGACCCGCGAGCTGAGGGACGCCGAGCGGATGGCCACTATAGGCGAGACCGCTGCAATGGTCAGCCACGACCTGCGGAACCCGCTCCAGGTGATCGTCAATACCCTCTACCTCACCCGGGCGATCACCGAGTCTGCGGAGATGAGGTCCGATGCCCGGCAGCGCATAACCAAACTTCTTGAGGGGCTGGAGAAGCAGGTCGACTATATGAACAAGATAGTCTCGGACCTGCAGGACTTTTCCAAGCCCCCCGCGCCGAGGCTGGTCGACGCAAGCCTGCCCCAGCTTATAAGCGAGATAATCGCGACGGCAAACATCCCCCAGAACATACGCCTCTCCGTCACCACAGAGGACGGCCTGCCCAACCTGAGGATGGACCCTGCGATGATCAAGCGCGTCTTCATCAACCTCATCACCAACGCGATCCAGGCCATGCCCAACGGCGGGGAGCTCGACATAAGGCTCGCGAGTTCTGGGGGGAGCATAATAGCCAGGATCAGCGACAGCGGATCGGGCATATCCGAGGAGAACTTCCTCAAGCTATTCAAGCCCCTCTTCACGACCAAGCCGAAGGGGACGGGTCTAGGGCTCGCTGCCTGCAAGAGGATGATCGAGGCCCACAACGGGAGCATAAGCGCCGAGAGCGTTGCGGGCAAGGGGTCCTCCTTCACTGTGAGGCTGCCTATCAACCCTGCTGCGCCGGTTACCGCCGGACCCTGCCCCCCTCAGCCGGCCGTCCCGCGCCTCCCGGCGGCCGATGCCCCCGGTAGCGTCAGAAGACCGTGATCGTCACCCTGACGCGGGTCTCCGGCTTCCTGAGGGCCTCAACCACCCTCCTGTCGAGATCGCGCGCAGACTTGTCGGCCCTTATCATGAGCGTCCTCCCGCAGATATAGCCGCTCCTCCTGGCCACCATCTCCCTCCCGCTGGTGAAAGTCAGCGAGGGGTGCCCCCTCCCGGTTATCCTCTCCGTCAGCCCGCCGGCAGTGATCTCCAGGGCGATCACGGACCCCTCCCTCCTGGCCGCCTCCTTCAGCTCGCTGGGAAGTCCGGCAAGTCCAACCTCCGAGGAGGTCGCCACTATGCAGTCCCCCAGCTCCGTCACCTCCCCGTCCCTCGTGATCTCGAGGGTCGTCCTGTGCCGCGCGCTTATCTTTGGATGGCCCCTTGCGCCGAAAGTATACTCTATCATATCTGCCGACCACCCCTCTTATCTGGGCGAAGATGGATAAATATGGGGCCGGCTAGCCGAACCACTTCTCGAGGTTGGACTGCCCGCGCGCCTTTGCCTTCTCGATCCGCTGCAACGCCCCCTCGACCCGCTCCCGCGAAAAGTCAAATTCGTCGCAGAGGATAGCCAACGCCCCTTCCCTGTCGACCCCCCTCCAGGCGAGGTGGTAGTCGTCGGTTACCGTCGGCCTCAGGAAGATCTCCCTGATCGAGGCATAGTCTATACCTTCTCCGCTGACGGCTTCGACCGCCCCCTTTTCCAGCGCCCCCTCGAGCGAGCCGCACTCCTTTATCAGCTTCAGCGCCTTCTTTGGGCCCACCCCTCTGAAGCCGTCAGGGTTGAAATCCGTCCCGAGGAGTATCCCGATGTCTATGAGCTGGTCCCTCGTCACCCCGAGGGAGCTGAGGGCATCGTCGAGCTTGACGATCTCCGGTTCTATATCGATATAGACCGGCTTGTTCGGCAGCTTCCTCCTCCCTGAGATGGTCAGGTTCCTTACCAGGCGGGGGGTTCCGAAGAGTAGCGAGTCATAGTCCTGGCTGACAGATGCCCATGCATCGCCTTTCCTAACCATGAACGCCGCCTGAGCCTCGCCCTCTGATGGCGCCTGGATCCACGGTATCCCCAGGGCGTCCAGCAGTGCCTTTGCCTGCCCCACCATCTCTGCCGTCAGCCTGGAGGTGGCCTGTGCGTGCTTCCGTGCCCCTTCCACGTCCCCCCTGGCTAGGGCGCTCCTGTACTCGGCCTCGGCCTTCGCTTTGACCCTGACCCTCCTCTCGACCTCCGCCGCCTTCAGCTCAGGCGGCTTGCCGTCGAAGACGTAGATCGGCTTGATGTTGGCCTCCAGAAAGTTGACGTTTCTGTAGAAGAGGCCGCTGAGGTGGCTGGTGACCCTGCCCCTCGCGTCCCTGAGGGGGGTGCCATCGGGCTGTCTGATGATCGCCAGGAACTGGTAGACGGCATTGTAGGCATCTATCGCCACCGCCCTCCTGCTGAGGCTCTCAAGGGGTATCGCCATCGGAGTCAGTAGTACTCTCAGGTCGACTCCCATCTCTCAGGCCTGCCTTGTGGTGTGGAGGGTTATCGCCCGGCCCTCTTTCTTGAGCCTGGCGACGTTTATCTTGCCCCTCAGCTCCAAGTCGAGCAGCTCCTTGTTAAGTTCAGACGCCGAGAGGTCCTTGAGCATAGCGCGGAGCATCTCGAGGAGCTCATCATCCCTCAGGGCCCCCTGCCTCTTGCTGAGGAGGTCGAGTATGATAAGGTCGAGCGACTCGGTCCTCCACCTCGTTATGTCATCGGTAGCCATAACACTCATGTCCTTCGGATTCGGATTCAGATTCGGATTATACCCGTCCTCCCGATGCCGCAGGCGCCTGCCTCACGCGAACGTCATCAGGGGCTGCTTGTTCTTGAGTACCTGTTTACTCTTCTCCTCCCAGGCTCTATAATACTTTACGAGATCCTCTGACACCGTGGGCTTGACCTTGCCTATCGCCCTCTCAAAGTGCTCCATGCGGACCTCCTTCGCCTCAGGGTTCTCCCGCAGGGCGATCAGCCCCGCCTCCCTGGAGATCGCTTCTATGTCCGAGCCGGCGAAGTTGAGCGTCTTCCTGGTGAGGACATCCAGGTCGACATCCTTGGAGAGCGGCATGTTCTTGGTGTGTATCTTGAATATCTGCAGCCTCGTCTCCCTGTCGGGCTCGTGGACATAGACCAGCCTGTCAAACCTGCCGGGCCTCAGGAGCGCCGGATCGATCATGTCCGGCCTGTTGGTGGCGCCGACTATCACGACGTTCTCCAGTCCCATCAGCCCGTCCATCTCGGTGAGCAGCTGGCTTATCACCCTCTCTGTCACCAGCGAGTCTCCGCCGGCCGAGCCCCTCATCGGCGCGATCGAGTCGATCTCATCGAAGAAGATGATCGCCGGGGCGGCAGTCCTGGCCCTTCTGAAGACCTCCCGTATGGCCTTCTCAGACTCGCCCACCCACTTGCTGAATATCTCCGGGCCCTTTATGGTGATGAAGTTGGACTCGCTCTCATTGGCGACCGCCTTCGCCAGGAGGGTCTTGCCGCACCCGGGAGGGCCGTAGAGGAGGACGCCCTTGGGGGGCTTGATCCCTAGCCTCTTGAACCTCTCGGGGTACTTGAGCGGCCATTCGATGGCTTCGATGAGATCCTGCTTGACCTCTTCAAGCCCGCCTATGTCCTCCCACTTGACCGTCGGGACCTCGACATAGACCTCCCTGAGCTCCGTAGGCGTTATCTCCCTGTAGGCGTTGGTAAAATCATCCATTATCAGTTCCAGCTTCTCGAGGATCTCGGGCGGTATCCTCTCCTGCTGGAGATCGATCTCTGGCAGGTAGCGTCTCAACGCCTTCATAGCCGCCTCCCTGCAGAGGGCGGCTAGGTCTGCCCCCACGAACCCGTGGGTCAGGCTCCCTAGGCGCCTCAGGTCGACATCCTTGGAGAGCGGCATGTTCCTGGTATGTATCTGGAGGATCTCGTGCCTTCCCAGCGTGTCGGGGACGCCGATCTCGATCTCCCTGTCGAACCTCCCCGGCCTCCTCAGCGCCGAATCCAGTGCGTTGGGTCTGTTGGTCGCACCTATCAC
The DNA here is from genome assembly GCA_038801785.1 of Candidatus Methanomethylicaceae archaeon GD_Cm_T35_P0_bin.15. Taxonomy (GTDB): domain Archaea; phylum Thermoproteota; class Methanomethylicia; order Methanomethylicales; family Methanomethylicaceae; genus JAULTD01. The sequence continues at coordinate 286,891 of JAULTD010000001.1, read as the reverse complement.
TATGACGTCGCCCCGGGTCTCCAGGCCGTCCATCAGCGCCAGGAGCTGTGCCACGACCCTCTTCTCCACCTCTCCGGTGACCTCCTCCCTCTTCGGCGCGATGGCATCCAGCTCATCCACGAATATTATGGTCGGCGCGTGCTGCTTGGCCTCATCGAAGACCTCGCGGAGCTTCTGCTCCGACTCCCCGTAGAACTTGCTCATTATCTCCGGCCCGTTGATCGCGATGAAATACGCCTCCGTCTCGTTGGCGACCGCCTTCGCCAGGAGGGTCTTGCCGCACCCGGGAGGGCCGTAGAGGAGGACGCCCTTCGGCGGGTCGATGCCCAGCCTCTTGAAGAGTTCCGGGTGCTTCAGCGGTAGCTCCACCATCTCCCGGACCTTCTCTATCGCGTCCCTCAGCCCGCCTATGTCCTCATACGTCACCCTCGGGACCTTGGCAACCTCTGCGGGCTTCTCCATTATATTGAGGTTCGTCTCCTCGGTGACCAGCACTATTCCCGCCGGCTTGGTCGAGACAACAGAGAACGGTATGGCCTGGCCCAAGACGGGGATCAGCACATTGTCCCCCTCGACGAGGGGGTTGTCTGCAAGCCTTCTCTTTACAAAGCCGATGAATCCCGAGTCGACGGTAATCGTGAAGGAGAGGGGTGCGAGTTTCACCGTCGTCGCTACCTTTGCCTCGGCCTTCCTCAGCGTTACTTTCTCGCCGATGCCTATGCCAGCGTTCTTCCTTATGAGGCCGTCCATCCTGATTATATCCATCCCCTGGTCCTCCGTGTACGCTGGCCAGACGATAGCGGACGTCTTCCTCTTCCCCTCTATCTCTATTATATCGCCGACGCTCACGCCGATCGCCTTCATGGCGTCGGCATCTATCCTGACCTTGCCCCTTCCCACGTCCCTCTGCTTCGACTCGGCCACCCTAAGCGAGAACTCGTTGCCGTTCTTGCCCTCCAAATCTCTCCCTCCAACTATCGGGCCCACTTATGACATTCTCGACTGGTAATAAATCTCTTTGGTTAGAAACCATAAAAAAGGTTTAGAAGAGGGTCTGGACGATCTCCACATCCACCTGGCTTGCGCCTGGCACCTTCGCAAAGGCGTCCTCGATGCTCTGGGTGCCGCCAGCATAATCGCCGGGAATGATGACGTAGACCTTAAGCGCCTTGAGACCGAAAGCCAGGGGCTCCTCCTCAAACTTGTTGATGCGCACCTTCCCGTCCGCAGGAAGGGCTGACCTGAGGTCCTCCCTCAGCTTCTGGAGATCGTACGTATCGCTCTCCGGCAGTATCCTTATTACCGCGACAACATTTGACATGGTGTTTTCCTCCTTTGGTAGGTTGATTTGATCCTGATCTTATCGTTCGCTGATTGGCCCGTCAAGGTCCTTGGAACCCGCACTTCGGGCACTTGTAAGGGTTGACCAGCTCCCTGCACCTCCTGCAGCGCCAGAAAACCACCTCCCCGCAGTTGGGGCACAGGAGTTTTACGCCCTTCTGGTCCGGCAGGATGGGCTCCTTGCATGAGACGCAGACTGGTAACGTAAGTTCACTCATGGGAGATCACTTAAGCGAGAAGATGACCCTCCCATATATAAATTATAGCCTCGGGAGCCCTGTGCGGCCCTCGGCTGGGAGATGCGCCGGAAGGCCGGGTGTTATACGGCCGCAACCGCCCGTTTCGCAGGACCAGTTATCGCCAGAGGCGGCCGCCGTCTCAGGCGAATAATGATCTTATCATCGGGCAGAGGAGGTGCCGGGTCATTCTGGACTTGAAGACACGGCCGAGCGCCCCTCCCTGGAGATCCAGGTCATATCCCATGAGAATGTTGAGCATGCCCCCGCTGCTCGCCGCCTCCATAATCCTATCGATCTCGCCCCCCCTCATCCTCCCGAAGACCCTTGCCGCCATCTTCATGAGCCAGAAATCCCTTCCGTAGAGCCTCCTCCAGTCGCTGTTGAAGCGCCCGAGCGGGGATCCGCGGAGCGCGGCCTCGGCCGCGGCCCTTCCCGCCAGCTGGGCCGTCAACCCTCCCAGGATGACGCCGCCGCCAGTGGTGGGCTTGACAAACCCGCCCGCATCCCCCACCGCAACTGCATTTCCGCTGACGGCCTCCTCCAGCGGTCCGCCGACGACGACCTTCCCGTAGATGGGGCCGGAGACCCTCGCGTTTGAGACCCTCCCTTCAAAGTTCCTGCTCCTCAGGAGCTTCTCCAGGTGGCTCAGAGGCAGCCCGCTGTACGCCGCCAGGCCGATCCTCGTCCTGTCCCGCCTCGGCACCGCCCAAGCGATAAAACCGGGAGCCCACTCCCCCATATGGATCTCCACCATGTCCCCCTCAAAGTCGCCCCCCTCCACATCCACCTGCACCGCGGGGATCGACCTCGGCACCCCCAGCCCGACCCTCCTCGCCACCCTGCCCTTGACGCCCTCGGCATCCACCAGCACCCTGTACCCGATCCCAGGCGCGAAGGCCCTCCTAGTCTCCACCTCTGCCCCAGCCTTCTCAGCCCTCCGCAGCATCTCGAGGTCAAACCTTGGCCGGTCCACCACGACAGCCTTGACGGAGTCCGACCTCACCTCGTAGGATCTGCCTGAAGGTGTAAAGAACCGCGCCCCTCTGATCTCGCTCTCTATGAAAAACGTCGCGTCCCCCGCGAGCCTCTCCAGCCCCTTCCTGCTCAGAAGCCCTGCGCAGTGGTCGGGGCGGCCCACCTCCGCGTCCTCCTCGATAACGAGGACGCTGGCCCCTGCTCTCGCCGCCTCCTCTGCGGCCAAGAGGCCTGCCGGCCCTGCACCGACTACCAGGATATCGTACATAGTCCTCAATATGTACTCAGAGCCGAGCGATAAAAAGGTGCATGCGGCAGAAGCAGGCGCGCTGAGGGGCTGGCACGGCAGCAGCCTGCGCAGAACAGGGGGCGGCACCGTGCCGGCTGGTTATGGTCGAATGGTTATATATGGACGGCACACACCATTTTCACAGCTCAGGGGATGCGGATGGACTTTAGGTACAAGCAGGCTATAGTGGTCAGGACCGACCTCCAGATGAGCAAGGGGAAGACCGCCGTGCAGGTGGCCCACGCGGCCGTATCGTCCTTCCTCAGGACTCGGAGCGAGAACCCTGAATGGGCCGCCGAGTGGCTGAGGGACGGGCAGAAGAAGGTCGTGCTCAAGGTTCCATCGCTGGATGGGTTGCTGGAGGTGGAGCGCAAGGCTGCGCGCGAACGCCTCCCCGCCGCCCTCATATCTGATGCGGGGATGACCGAGCTCGAGCCTGGCACGGTAACCTGTCTGGGCATAGGGCCCGCCGCCAACTCTGATATAGACAGGGTCACAGGGGACCTAAAGCTCCTATAGTACGTGATCTGTAATGCCCCTCTTCAGGACCCGATCCCGCCTCGAGTCAGACCTCGGGATGGAGTACTATGCCTCCGGGAGGAGGGGGATTGGCGGCGCCCTGAGACGGAGGCCCGGGGACTTTATAGTCGAGGAGATAATACGGGAGGGCCAGCCCGTCAACCTCGAGACCGAGAGGATCGAGAGGGGGGGCGGCAGGTACACGCTGGCCGTACTGAGTAAGACCTCCAAGGACCTCCTGCAGACCGTCTCCCTCATAGAGAAGAGGCTGGGGGCGAAGGTGGGGTTTGCGGGAATAAAGGACCGGCGGGCCATCACCTACCAGCTCGTCTCCCTCGACAGGGAGATCCCCGGGGGGCGGATCAGCCTCGGCGAAGGGGTGGAGCTGAAGGCCGTCGGGAGGTCTGCGTGGCCGCTGGCTCCGGGGGACCTCAGGGGGAACCGCTTCACCATCTTGGTCAGGGATATCGATCCCAAAGGGTTCGACCGCCGGGAAGCCGAGGACGTTGACTGGGCCCTCGGCTACTTCGGGCACCAGAGGTTTGGTACGACCCGGCCCAACACCCACAAAGTGGGGCGGCTCTTGGTGAGGGGGGATTATGAGGGGGCGGTGTGGGAGTTCCTGGCCGAGCCCTACCCGAACGAGCCCCCTGGAATATACGCGGCGCGGGAGGAACTCAAGGAGACGAGGGATGTCGGCAGGGCGTACCCTGCCTTCCCCCCTGGTCTCATCTATGAGCGTGCCGTGATGCGGCGGCTGCTCGAGGGCCGCAGCTGCAGGGACTCGATCAACTGCCTCCCGCCGGGCCTCCTGAGGCTCTTCGTCAACTCTTACCAGTCATACCTCTTCAACCGCGCCCTATCTGCAAGGTGGGAAGCGCACGGCTCCGAGGTTGGCAGGGGCGATTACTTTGCGCCGCTTGACCGATGGGGCTCCCCCTCCAGACCGATCAAGGTCGGCCATGACTTGGGAACCCCGCGCCGCCTCATCAGCAGGGGGGCAGCTGTCCCAATGGTGCGGGTCTTGGGGAGCAGGACCGTCCTGGACGGCGCCGACGCCGAGGCCTACAAGGCCGTGCTCGAGGAGGAGGGCGTATCGCCCGCCTGCTTTTCGGGGCTCGGGGCGGGCTTCGAGGGGTCGCTGAGGGGGATGACCTTCAGGCCCATCGCCTACAGCGTGATCTGCTGCGGTCCGGATGAGATGAACCCCGGCAGGTTGGCTGTCGGGGTAGCCACCTCCCTCCCGAAGGGATGCTACGCCACAGTCCTGCTACGGGAGGTGATGCGTCCGGAGGATCCGTTCCTCGCAGGTTACTGAGGATCGGCCCCGGGGGGCGCGCATGAATGCAGGCCCTCAAGGGATGAGCCGGTCTGGCGCCCGGGGGAAGAGCGTCGCCTCCCGTATGTTGGGGATGTTCAGCAGCTGCATGGTGAGCCTCTCTATGCCGATGTTGAAGCCGCCGTGCGGGGGCGCGCCATACCTGAAGAACTCTGTGAACCACTGGAGGCTCACGGGGCTCAGCCCCTTCTCCTTTACCTGCCCCATGATCTTCTCGTACCTGTGCTCCCTCTGGCCCCCCGAGCTGAGCTCCAAGCCCTTGTAGATCATATCGACGCTTCTCGCCCAGGTCGGATCGTCATCAACCCTCATCACGTAGAATGGCTTGACCTTGAAGGGGAACCGGTTGACAAAGAAAAAGTCGGACTTGTGCCTCTCCCTGACATAATTGGAGAGGATCGTCTCAGACTCCCTGTCATAGTCCTCCCCGAAGGGGATCTCTTTCCCGAACTCCCTCAGGATGTCATACACGTCGGGGAACCTGATCTCGGGGAACGGCGTGCTCGGGGCCCTGACCTCTACCTTCAGCGTCTCAAGGTCCTCCTTGCAGTCGCTGATAACCTTCTCTATCCCGGCCCGGACGAGCTCCTCCTCAAGCCTCATGACGTCCTGCTCGCTCCCGATGAAGCCCTCCTCGACGGCACACCCCCTGTGCTCGCAGAGGTGGCGTGGGGTGTGGCTCGGCTCCGCCCTCCAGCTCGGCCCCAGGTCGAATATCTTGTCCATACCTGAGATGACCGCGAGCTGCCTGTGGAGCTGCGGGTCCTGCCTCAGGAAGGCGCTCTTGTTGAAGAAGATGACCGGGAAGACCTCCGCCCCGCCCTCCGAGACGGCGCCCATCAGGCAGGGGGTGAATATCTGCTGGAAGCCCTTCTCCATGAGGTACGTCTCGACACCTTCGACAAGCTTGGACTGGATCTTGAAGACCGCCAGCACCTCCGGCCTCCTCAGGTCGAGGACCCTGTAGTCGAGCCGGGTGTCAAGGTTCGACTCTATCTTGCCCGATACCGATACCGGCAGGTTCGAGACGACCCTGCTGATCACGTTTATCTCGATCGGTACGATCTCCCGCCCCTTGGGGGCTATCTTGGTCGGCTTGACGATCCCCCTGACCGAGATCACATCCTCCTCCCTCAGGGTACCTGCCACGCTGATGAGATCCTCCGGAACCACCCCCTTCTTGAGCGTTATCTGGAGGAGCCCCTCCCTGTCCCTCAGTATTATGAACTTGAGGTTCCCGAGGTCCCTGAGCTTGTGGACCCAGCCGGCCACAGTGACCTCTTTCTCCGCATCGTCCCCCGTCACTTGCGAAGTGTAATGAGTCCGCATCATACAACGCACCTCCTCATATGCCAGCGCCAGCACTCCACGCCTGCCGTTCACTCAAACACTATGTGAACGACCTCGCCCGTGAGGATCTTTATCGCCTCTTCGGCAGACTTAGGATCGAGGGGCATCTTCCGCACGTCAGATTTTGGCATCCTTATCGTGCTCTCCCAACTGCCGTCCGGGAGCCAGACCGTATTTGCCCCCATCACCCTCGCCGGGGAGACTATCTGCTCCAGCAGCCGCTTTATGCTGGACGTCTTCTCGACTATCCGGATGTTCATCCTCTTCTCGTCGCTGAGCTGCCTGCTCAGTTTGGTGAGGAGGGCCCTGTTGCTGGTCTTCCCGCTTACCATCACTATCATCATCCTTCCGGCCCTGACCGTCCTATGGATGACATACTCCCTCAGCTGCGGGTTCTTTGCCTCGTAATCTATAAACCATTTTGAAGCCTCCACATCTGCCTCCGTGATCTCCCCCTTGTCCAGCTTTTCCTGGCATCTGGGGCAGAGAACGCCGCTTTTCGCACAGAAGAAGCAGATAGGAGTCTTCAAGTACCATCCCTCATTTCTTACCCAGTCTGATCGAGATCGAACTAGCTCTTTTACTCCCCGTTCCCTCTTTTAAAGGGATCTCATCCGTCCCTATAGTGATCTCCCTGATCACTACGCTTGGCATGAACTTGTTCTTCACAATCTCCGCCACATCGACTGCCTTACTTATGGACTGGCCGCGCGCCTTGATCACGACCTCATCCGCCCCCTCGTGGAACGAGGTGAGGCATGCCAAGACGTAGCTCATCGGCGGTTTCTTCCCGACAAGTATGGCGTTTTTCTGAGACACCTCTAAGATCTCCATATAAAGCGGCTAACGAGTTAACTGATTTCTAAAATAAATATATTGTGGTAGGAGATTTCGCAGACTCTACGGTTGGTTCTATAGCCAGATGATCACTTTTGTGTGCCTCGCCCCTATAGGCGGGCTAAAAACGATGGATCCGTAACTCCCTCTGCGTGATACGCGGGCTCTATACCCGGATGCGTAGGGGGGTAAGTGGGAGCGGGATGACCATATGTACCGCTAATACTGGTGTGATGCCCGCTTAAGGAAGCAGGGAGCCATGAAGGGAAACCCTAACACCGATCAGAAGAGGCGATCTCAGGGCACTCTCCTCGGTATGATCAATCAGGGACCGTACAGAATCTAGGAACTCATCCATCTGTGCAACCCTGCGGTATCACATATACGAAAGCTTCTCTCCCTGCAGCCAGGATCCGTCCTGGGAGGGATGCCGGGGCAGCCACCGTTTACCGTTTAATATAGCGCATCCCTAAGCTAATTTTGCATTAGGCAGAATTTGCATAAGGAACGCTAAAGCTTATTAAATGTAACTTTTCGTAGTTGAAAGCAGGGTGGCATCCTTGACAATCACGGAACGCCCTTCGCTGACGGATAGGCAACTGCAACTGCTGAAGCTGCTCTACAACATAAGCAACAGCACGAAGGTCTTCACCGTCAAGAGGACGCAGGGCGAACTGGCCCGTGAGCTGGACCTGACCCGCCAGGCTCTGAACGTCCACCTGAGGCGGCTCAGAGAGGAGAACCTGATACGCACGGGCAGGGGCTTTATCGACCTGACCGAGCGCGCCCTGCAGATACTGGGGGTAGGCGTCTCCGAAGCATTCGTCTTCCTGAAGATCCAGCCATCGCAGAGGGAACAGGTCTACGAGAAGGTTCGTCAGCTCCCTGCATCGGAGATCTTCAGGGTCACCGGCGAGATAGACCTGGTGGCCGTAGTACCCCAAGCAAAGCTGGATTACTTCTTGGAGAGGATCTCGTCAATCGACGGGGTGATCACGACCTCCTCCCATGTCGTGATCTCTGTACTCAAGTGATCCGCAACTTGGGAAGCAGGGGGACGCACGTATGGCATCTGGTCATCGGCCCTGGAACCTTTAGGGGCGGTTGCCGGCGCGGGGGCCTCCGCGGCTGGCCTGAACCGCCCCACGAAAGGTTTATAATAGCGAAATCGGAGTATGAATAAAAATCCGGGTCGGTCGATATGCCACTTCAAGATCCTGAGAAGCAGCAACTGGCGCAGAAGCACCTCCTGTACATCAAGGTGTGCAGGAACTGCGGCGCAAGGAACGCTGCAGATGCAGAAAAATGCCGCAGGTGCAGAGGCAGAGAGCTGCGTTGGAAACGGCGCGAACTGAAACGCTAAGCATAAGTTTAAATTTTTACTATCTTTACATTATCGCCATGGGCCCGTAGTCTAGTCTGGTTAGGACACCTGTATGGCCTAAAGTCGCCCTCACACGGCGAAGGTCTCCGGTTCAAGTCCGGACGGGCCCACCAGAACCAAAATCTCTAGCCGCAGTTTTAATGCCTCAAAAAGGGCTAATCAAAAACAGCCCGGAAAGCGGGCTGCGGAAGCCAAAGCCTCATCTCGACAAAAAAGCAGGATTTTTCTGTTTACGTTGGCGTCTGTGATGGTATTGGCGCGCATCGGGGGGCAATGGCATGGTGATCAAAGCGCCACACAGCGCCGTAAGGGGCGAAATACCTTCACATTAAACAACTCATCGATGAATGATGTTATTATTCTGTTCATAATTCACACGGGAACCTATTTTAGCACTAAATTAGAAAAGTGTTATGGCGATTAAATTGAAAGAGGAAATCCTGAAGGGATTGGCCGATGCAGTGATCGCTGGCGATGTCGAGAAGAGCGAATCGCTATCGAAGCAGGCTATCGCTGAGGGAATCGATGCATACGAGGCCATCATGGAAGGCGCCGCCAAGGGTATGAACACGGTAAGCGAGAGGTACGAAAGCGGTGAGATGTACGTCCCGGAGATCCTCTGCTCTTCAGAAGCCATGTACAAAGCAATGGAGGTCCTGAAGCCCTATATCAAGACTGAGGCAATGGGGACCCCGAAGAAGGTCGTGCTGGGCGTGACCAAGGGCGACATCCATGACATCGGCAAGAACCTCGTGAAGCTGATGCTGGAAGCCTCAGGTTATAACATAATCGACCTAGGGATGGACGTGCCAAACGAAAAATTCGTCGCTACGGTGATAAGCGAGAAGGCAGACATCTGCGCAATGTCCGCACTGATGACTACGTCCATGGTCTTCATGCCCGAGGTTATAAAGGAACTGAAGCAGAAGGCCCCCGGCACAATCACGATGGTCGGCGGAGGACCGCTCAGCGCCGAGCTGGCGGAGACTTACGGCGCCGATGGCTACGCCAAGGATGCTGCTGCCGCCGCCAAGGTGGCAAAGAGGTTGTTGGAGGAGAGGGTTTGAAATGGCCGATAAAATGACTCCTGGAGAAAGGATGGGCGCCCTAATAACTGGGCAGAAGCCCGATAGGGTTCCAGTCAGCCCGTTCATTCTAGGGTACGCTGCTACAGTCAATGGATTGCCGCTCGGTGATCTCTACGCGGATGCCAAGAAGAGCTTCAAGGCCCAGCTGCTGTGCATGGATATGCACGGATATGACTCGACGCCCATGTACGGGTATGCGGCTATCGGCGGGTGGGAGTTCGGAGGGACTATAAAGTTCCCCTACGATGTCGGCGAGTCTGCGCCAGCCGTGACAAAGTTCCCCGTAGAGAGCGAGGAAGCGGTAGACCGGATGGAAGTGCCTGAGCCCAGCAAGGCGGGTTCCGGACCGATCGCTATGGAGCTAGCGAGGCAATGCAACGCGCTGGGTATGCCCGCCATCTTCCAGTGCGGCGAGGTGCTCACATACGCCGCCAACATCATGGGTCCCTCAAGGCTCCTCAGCTGGATGATAAGGAAGCCCGATATCGTCCACAAGGCCCTCTCCAAGATTGCAGACTACCAGATAGCCCATTCGCAGTGGTTCGTATCCACCTTTGGTGCCGACAAGTGCACTGCCTTCGCGGGAGGGCCTGTGGAGTCGAGCAAGCTGATAAGCCCCAAACAGTTTGAGCAGTTCGTCTATCCGTATATGCTGCGCGTGCACAGGAAGGTGCTCGACATGGGCGTTCACGTCATTCTGGAGCATCCCTGCGCGGATCAGAACAAGAATATACCTTACTACAAGAGGCTGAGAGAAGAGTGCGGCTGGAAGGGTAAGTACGTCTGGAACTTTGGGCCCGAGACCCCCTTGGAGACTCAGATTAGGGAATTCGGAGACCACGACATCATTGGAGGCAACGTAGATCCCCCGTCGTTCCAGTTCAAGAGCTTTGACGAGATAGTAGCCCTCTGCAAGGACAACATCGAGCGCGGCATGAAGAGCCCCTCCGGGTACATACTAATGCCGGGATGCGAGATGCCTCCCAACGCGCTCCCCGTCAACGTACACGCGATGATGGTCTCGGCCAGAAAGTTCGGAACCTACCCGTGACTCTCTCTCTCTCTCTCTCTCTCTCTCTCTCTCTCTCTCCTTACTTTATTCTACCGCCCTCCGCCGGAAAACCCGCAACCAGTATTAGTACTGATGTGATACTGAGATAGTAACGCCTCGCTCGGAAGGATCTTTATGACCGGACTGGGTACCACACAAAAGACGCCAATCCCCCCGCCGATAAAGCGCAACACCCTATTCCTTACACTGAACCAGACCCTCTTCTCTGGCGTCTTCCAGAGTGCGATGGTGATCGCCGCGCTTGGCGTCTTCTTCTTCACGCAGTCGGCGGCCCTCGGCAGCTTGGCATCAGCTGTCGCGATAGGCGGGCGGATACTCGTCGCATACGGCGCCGGGAGGCTTATGGACCGATTCGGCCGTAAGGTCGTGCTTTACCTCGGGGTCGCGGTTACATGCTCTGCCCTGGTCCTGATGGCATGGGCGCTAAACTCATCGCAGCTGGTCTTCTTCTGGCTCGGGATCTTCGCATTTGGGACTGGGGCTGGTATAATGAACCTGATCAAGGTCGCGATCATGGACATGTATCCGGGGGCCAGGAGGGGGGAGGGGATGGGGTACCTCCTCACGGGGAGCGTCGTCGGCACTTTCGCCGCCCCCCTGCTCTCCTACATCGTGCCTTTCCTGGCATTCATAGGTCTGGGTACGTACGTCCTCATCCTGCTCATCTCCGTGCCGTTGATGGCTCTCTCTGCGGTCTTCATCAAGCTGGTCAAGCCCGACACGAGGGAGATAGTGCAGGACCTCGCCAGGTACTATCCCAGCGATTCGCCGCCGGCCCCTGCAGCCTCGCAGGGCAGGGGACCTCCTGCCTCGACCCCTGCCAAGCCCATCCTGACGGTGCCTGTGGTAGGCGCATTCATCGCCTCGGCCTTCTCGTGGGGAGGGATGGTGATGGGGATGTCGATCGTCTCGATAATTCTTCAGCAGTATGGCGTCTCCCTGACGATGATCAACATCGCAGTATCACTCCATGTCTTCGGGATGTTCGGACTCTCAGTCCCCATGGGGTGGCTGACTGATAGGTACGGCCGCAGATTCGTCACCGCACTCGGGGGGATCATACTGGGCGCGGGAGCTCTTATCATGCCGTTGACCCCTGAGTACTGGATGATCACCTTCGGCGTCTTCCTCATAGGGCTGGGCTGGAGCGCCACCAATGTGGCTACCACTGCCCTCCTCTGCGATCTAACACCGAGTCACAGGAGGGGCAGCATTCTGGGCGCAAACGACGTCGTGACGGGTCTAACTTCGGTGAGCCTGCCTGTCGTGGGCGGCGCCATCTTGGCATCCTCTGGCCTCCTCGCCTTCGGGGTCGCGGGGGTGGTCGTCGCGGCTCCGGTAGTGCTCGGCGTTCTGCCCGTGCGCGAACGTTCCCCCGGGAGATACGACATATGACGCAGTTGATCCGTCCCCCGCATCGGGAATACACTGCGCGTCAACCCCCCTCCCCCTCCTCCCCTCTTCTGCCCTGCCCCCTTGCTATGGGCGGGTCAGTCGGCAGCCTTCTGCCCCAATCCCCTGTCTCGTCAGTCCCGCTTCCGAACCCTCGATGCATCTCTTGAGTGCGGCGTGAAGCTTCTCAGCCCCGACTATCTCCTCGCCCTCCAGATCCCATTCTGAAGGGTATAGCAGGAACGGTCTGGACTGATCCCCCCCGAGTCCTCCGTGAACACCTATGAGCTCCTCGAAGCTGACCGCCTCGTTCTTTTCAGGGTCGTACTTGCCCATAACAAGGATGTCCGGGGCATGCCTGAAGCCGTCCGTCCTCAGCAGGTGCTGCACTGCATGCTTCCCATAGGACCTGAGCGGATCCTCCCCCTCTATCCCACCTTCGGCGAGATAATGGACCCCCTTGGAGCCGATAGCCACTGTACCCCGCCCCTCTGTCCTCACCATGATAAAGCCTATCCCGGGGTGCTGGCTAAGACCGGGTATCATGTCCGGGTATGCCTTCATGATCTGCTCATAGGTCAGGCGCTCCGCCCACTGGGTAAAGTATACAAGGCCGAGGTTGCCGGAAGCCAGTACGATTACGTTGGCATCCTTGGCGGAGACTGGCCTGTCCTCGCGGGTGCGCCTAACGTTAAACCGACGGACCTGCCTCAGGATGCTCCCGCCCGTCCTCTGCAGGGGTTCTGTCAGTAGCTGGCTGAAAGGATCAAGGCTGGCGTCAAGGTCATAATATAGCCTAGTCCTCTCGGGGAGGAGCCTCCTGACCAGACCCTCAAGTGTAAACCCATAGAGCTGCTTGAATGTAACCCCCTTGGTCTGGCCGTGGTCAGAGAGGATGGCGATAATGTAAGGCCTCGGCGCCAGTGCCCTTGCCATGTCTATCCTGGCAAACCTCCTGTCGAGCTGTCTCAGGGCGTTATAGGTGTCGAGATCATCCACTCCTGAATGGTGGGCAACCTCATCGTACCCCAGGTACGTGGCATAGACTATATCGACCTGCCCTGCGATGATATCACCCGCCACTATGTATGTAGTCACCTCGCGAAGGAAGGCGTTGGCGATAGCCCTCGCAATCAGGTATGTCCATCCGCGGCTGAGCATCGGGGCGCCCTTCCGCCACTGCCTCGCCCTGGAACGGATCTCCAGAATCATCTCCCAGATCGAGAGCACGACGACTTGGGCGAGGTTGTAAGGCACAGAGTAGAAGGAATCCCATGACTCGGCGTAAAACTCCCTGAGGTTTCTGAGCCTGCTATACGTGAGGACGCTGTCCTTGGCATCGCCCGAGAAGATGTTCGTGCGGCTCCCCCCGTTGACGGCCAGCAAACCCCTGCCGCTGGAGATACGTCCCTCCAGGGTCGTGGCGGCAGACATGGCATTAAAAGTCATTATTCTGTTGTTGCTCTCCTTCTCAACCCACCTGAACGCAGGAATGTCCTCGTTCTTCCCGTGGAGGATCCCCGCCTGGCTCGCGCCGCTCTGCGAGGAGAGGTCCGTCTCCCAGTGTTTCAGCTTATGGGTGCCGCGCCCCAGCCACCCCGCCAGCGTCGGCATATAGCCTCGCTCCAGAGCCCTCCGGAGGGCCCTCTCAGAAAGCCCGTCCACCTCCAGAACTATAACCCCCCTCCTCCTGCCGGCGTCCCTCACCTTTCTGCGGTGGCGGACCGCGGCGAAGACAGACCTGTAATACGCCGCGTCATCGTCGATCGTTAAAATTCCCGAAATGAGGGTGATCACAGCCGCCATGCCGGTTGAGAAGATTGTAAGTGAGGGGCCGTCCGCCGCTACCCCTGGCACCGTCCCTGCCGCCACCCAGAGGGCGAGGCCATTGAAGATCAACGCCCCAGCTCCGAACATGAACGCGAGGAAGGGGAAGGTGAGCCTCGAGAGGATCGGCCAGAGGACAGCGTTTGCTGTTATGAGCAGTACTGCCACTGCCCCTCCCTCCCAAGTCTCGAAGGTCAGACCGGGGAGCATCGTGGCTATGAGGCAGAGCGTAGCTGCTCCGCTAACCCATACGGTCGAGGTATACGCTATCTCTCTCTTCATTACTGATCTTTGCTCTCCAACTCGATTACCGTAACCTCGGGCGGGCAGTTCACCCTCAGCCAGAACGAATTGGTGCCGATCCCGCGGGTTGTGTAGAGCGCCATATCGCGGACCCTGTAGAGGCCATGGGGGTACCTCCAGCAGAGACTCCCGCGTAGAGGCGTCCCAACCTTGGGTATGATTACCTGTCCGCCGTGTGAGTGCCCCGAGAGCTGCAGCCCGAACCTGCCCGTGATGGCGCTCGTATCCGCATAGTCCGGCTCATGGGAGAGGAGGATGGCCGGGACATCTGAAGGCATGACCTCCAATACCTCATACAGGCGGTTCTTCTTCAGAAGCACGCTGTCGACACCTGCCACATTGAGCCTAGCCTGCCCCCTCTCTATGGTAAAGAAGTCGTTGCTCACATCGATGATCCCGCTGGCCTTCAGGAGTGACCGGACCTTCCCCGCCCCTGCCCAGTGATCGTGGTTTCCAAGGACGCCCAGCGTGGCGTCTCGGGGGCGGAGGTCCCTAAGTAGGGGGGCCATGTCATCGGCGCAGTCCGCAGTATATGACACGAAATCGCCCGTGATCGCTATGAGATCAGGCCGCTCGTCGTTGATCATGCCCACGATCCCGCCCAGGCGCTCGTCCGAGACCCACTGCCCATAGTGCACATCGCTGATGTGGACGATGCGGTATCCCCGAAATACAGGGCTGAGCCCCCTGATCGCGATCCTGTGCCTCACGACCTCGAATACACCGGGATCGAACCTCCTCCCGCCCAAGATGCGGGAGGAGCCGGACATCACTCCCTGCACATACCTCCGGAGCAGGAACGACAGATCGTGCCTTTCAGCGTCTCCGTTCCCGCTCCCGCTCTTCTTATAGGCGCCTATACCCACACCTGCCGTCTCCAGATCTCCCATAAGCATCCCCAAGTAGCGGTGATCAATAAAGCCCGCATGTATCTGCAGAGGCGCGGCACTGTCAGGCACATCATGTCGGCGGCACATCTCTCCAGATGATTAGGAGTGTGATAGGCCGGGTGCTTTATAAAAGTTGGGCAAGATACCAAGATACCAAGATACCAAGATACCAAGATACCAAGATACCAAGATACCAAGATACCAAGATACCAAGATACCAAGA
>JAULTD010000001.1:129071-271723 GCA_038801785.1 Candidatus Methanomethylicaceae archaeon GD_Cm_T35_P0_bin.15 | reverse complement strand
TGGCCGCCCACTACGGGAGATCCCGCTGGCGGGCTCAGACATGTTCCGCATGGGACGGATTGCCCGGCAGTGGATCGCTGGCAGAAGAAAGCCGTGGGCAGCTTGTTGGCTTACCCTTCCCTATCCCCCGAAAGCCGCCCCCCTCCTCTGAAGATGAATGGCATACATGACATGACACGACATCTGCCCTATGCTATGCCACGCCTATAGTGTGGTATGGTCCAGTCCAGTGAAGTTCAGTTTGGTACGGCACAGTGCCATACTGTATACTATACTGTACCGTACGACATGATCGCCCTTCATTCCAAGTGGCGTGTGGCCATCTCGTGCTCCGTGATCTCTTCTATATACTCGTCGAGCCATCGTTTTTTCTTGGCACTCTCGTCCGATCTCTCCTGGCGGTCAAAGTAGTCGCTAACCATGCTCTTCTTCAAAAGCAGCCCGAGAGGCCTCCCGTCTCTATCAAGCACCACGATCCTGTTGACGTTGTGCTTGCACATGAGCGCGAGTGCCCTCTCTACCGGCTCGTCGGGACGCACGGCTATGATGGGGGAGGACATCACTGCAGAGACCTGGGTAATCGTCGGATCCTTGCCCTCAGCGACCAGCCTCAGGACATCCTTCAAAGTCAACATGCCCACAGGCTCGCCGTTCCTGCAGACTAGGACGCTCTCAGTATCGTTGTCCACCATTGTCTTCGCGACTGCCCTCACCGAATCCTGAACATCTGCGAAGTAGAGTTTACCTCTGAGGTACTTCTCGGCAGGCTCCCGAAGAAGCTCCGACAAAACCAGCACCTCAATACACTCTCTCTCAACTGTTTATAATATTTTTACCCGAGACGGCAGAACGGGCTGAACCCGAACCTCCTTCCCCCGAATTAGCCGGAAATACACGATGCCAGACATGCGATCTTGCAAGAGGGATCGGGGCGGTGCGTCAAGCTGGCAGGGGCGCCGTAGATGACGGCAGGATGCCCGATCTGCACCCGCCGCCCAACCCGTGCCTCCGTTGCAGGGCGACGGCCGGGGCCTCAAAGCCCCCCAAGCCGTAAATATCCCCTCGACTTCGAGAGATCGGTATGGATCTGATTCAGGCGGCGCTCCTCGGAATGCTGCAGGGGCTCACAGAATGGCTGCCCATCTCCAGCTCGGGCCACCTCGTCTTGGCCCAGAGGTGGATGGGCCTCACCGTCCCCGTAGCATTCGACGTATTCCTCCATCTAGGTACGCTGATGGCCGTCATTGCCTTCTTCCGAGGGGACCTCCTCGGCATCCTGCGGGCGCTTGCCGCGCGTGATGTCAGGAGCGAGGATTTCCGGCTGTTTGCCTACGTCGTCGTCGGGATGGTTCCGACGGCTATTATCGGCTTTGCGCTGACTGGTTTCTTTGAGTCACTCTTCTCCAGCACACTCGCTGTCGGCATAGGCCTTCTCATAACCGGGGTGCTCCTCCTCCTCTCTAGAGCCGGATCTGGCAGGAGGGAGATGGGCTGGCTGGCCCCGCTTGTTATGGGCATCGCCCAGGGGATGGCGATCGCCCCCGGGGTATCGAGGAGCGGATCGACTATAAGCCTGGGGCTGCTCATCGGCGTCAAGAAAGAAGAGGTGTTTCGCCTCTCTTTCCTCCTCTCGATCCCCGCCATACTGGGCGCCTCGCTGTTCAAGATCGGCGAACTGACCTCTTCTGATCTGGGGTCCCATGCCGTGCTGGGTCTTGTAGTGGCAGCGGCATCCGGCTATGTCGCCATAAAAATAGTCCAGAGGGCGCTGCTCTCGGAGAGGCTCTACCTCTTCTCGTTATACTGCTTCCTCGCAGGCGCGGCTGTCCTCCTCCTTCAATGACCTGCCCCCCTGTGGCCCGTTCGCATCGTACTCCTTCACGGCGGCGCGTCCTGCCTATCGTCCTCCCCCATCCCTCCCTGCACCCCGCGGACATTCAATCGCCTGTCTGCGGCAATTGTCCAACTGTAAAAACCATTATAACGCTCAGCCATTCAGTAATAACGAGGGCTGTCAAGTGCCACCGTTTATGTTCCCAGAACGTCATGCTCAGGGCGATCCCCGGGGCGCCCTCGATCTCGGGGGCAGCCCTGAACACATAGACAGGTTGCAGAAGTGATCCCGGTGATTCTATAAGGGGTACCTCTATGTCGGCGATGCCTCAACCCGTCATAGTCCACGATCGGCGCAAGTGTGCCGGTTGCTGCTTCTGCATGGTTGCCTGCTCATGCGGCCGCAGCAGGAGGGGAACCGCCGGCGCCAGGCCGAACGTCACCGTGATCGAGGACCCGGATGGCCCGGGGGCGTTCATATCCATAAGGTGCTCCCACTGTGCCCATCCCATATGCGCTGCCGCATGCCCGTCGGGCGCAGTCCGTAAAGACCCCGCGGCAGGGGCAGTCCTGATAAACCCGATGCTCTGCGTCGGTTGCAGGTCGTGCACCCTCGCCTGCCCTATCTCGGCGCCTTGGTTCGACGAGGCGTCCAGGGTCGCCAGGAAGTGCGATCTCTGCCGGGGAGACCCCCTCGGACCGAAGTGCGTCAGGAACTGTCCCGCTGGCGCCCTCTCCGTCATGAACAGGGAGGACGCGAGGGTGGTACTCAGGGAGGAGGCAAGACCACGGTGAAGGAAGAAGAGCTGCCGCCCCCCTTCCCCCTCAGGCGTAAGCCGGAGGAGGTCGTACCTCCCCCCTTCAGACCGAACGTGGTAAACGTCCTCTGCACAGGGCACGCACTTGAGATCGGCATGGTCATGAGAAAGAGGCGGAAGCGCTTGGGGCTTGAAGAGCAGCCCCCCGGCCTGGCGTACTCCGTACCCGCCGCCGTGGAGGAGGTGAGGCGTATCTCCGAGTCCAAGCGCGTGGATGAGATGATAGGGCTGGACGCCGCGAGGAGGAGGTTCCGCTACTAGGCCGGGGTGCTGATGGTGACATCCTACTCCGTCTTCTGGGGCTGTGCGATCCCCGCGACCATGCCCCAGGTTGAGGCCTCTGCGAGGAGAGTCTTTGCCACGTTAGGCGTTGAGCTCATGGAGGTGATGGGCGCCACCTGCTGCCCCCTCCCCGAGGCTATCCGGCCTGTCTGTGAGGAAGCTTGGCTCGCGCTGGCTGGGAGGAATCTGGCACTCGCCGCCAGAAACGGGAGGGACCTGATGGTCATCTGCAACGGCTGCTTCGATACCCTCTCCGAGGCCCGGGCTGCAATGTCAGCGCCGTCCGCCGGGAAGGGCCCTGCTATAGCGCCAGCGGAGACACCTGCGCGGAGCTGTCCCTCCTGCCAGACGCCGGAGACATGGGGCGGGGCGGTAAGGGTCAGGCACCTCGTCGAGGTCCTCTCCGACGATCTGCTGGATAGTCTCCGGAGGGCGGCGAAGCTCCCTTTGGGCCTGAGGGTCGCCATCCAGCCCGGATGCAGGTTCACCAAGTACGGCAACCTCCACCTCCTCGAGAAGTTCTTGGCGGTTCTGGAGGCCTTGGGCTGCGAGGTGGTCCGGTGCGAGACTGAGAAGGTGTGCTGCGGCTTTCCGGCCACATACTTGGACGGCGAGATCGGGCAGCGCATCTCCGAGTCGAGGGCCTGTCTGAAGCTCGGGGAGATCAGGGGCAAGGGCGTGGACTGCATAGCCGCGGTCTGCCCTGCCTGCATAAACCAGCTCGAGGTCGCCCAGCTGCGGGCGAGGCCCAGGGGCGCCGCGGCCGGGCTGCCCTGCCTCCATCTGATGGAACTCGCGGCCCTCGCGCTAGGCCATGGGCCAGACGAGATCGGGCTGGACATGCACAGGATAAAGCCTGCCCGCCTGCTTGGGGCGGGGGGAGGCTATACTGATGGATAGCGGAGCGGCCCCCCTCATCTACCTCCTGGTCTTCCCCGGGCTGGTCTTCTCAGCCTTGGCAGGGGGATTTTACAGCTGGGAGATCAGGAAGATCCGGGCGAGGCTCCAGGCAAGGCGCGGCCCCCCGTGGTACCAGCCCTATGCGGACGTGATAAAGCTACTCTCGAAGGAGACCATCGTCCCTGCGATCGCAAACAGGGCCGTCCTCATGGCTATGCCCATCATATCGCTGGCCGCCCTCCTCTGCATAACCATGATGCTGCAGGTGGTAGAGGCGCCGCCTCCTCCCTTGGCGTTCGCTGGTGACGCCATAGTAGTCCTATACCTCTTGGCGGTACCATCGGTAGCCCTCGCCCTCTTCGGCGCAGCGGCCGGGTCCCCGTATGCCTATCTGGGCGCAGGCAGGGAAGTGGCAATGGCCGTCTCCTACGACCTGCCTCTCATCATCTCGCTCCTCGGCGTATGGTCTGCTACCGGCTCGCTGAGCGTCTCCGGAGTGGCGGCGTACCAGCAGGAGGCTGGCTGGCTGATCGTCAGATCCCCCTTCACGGCGATCCTTGCCGTGACCTTCTTCGCCTCGATGGCGGGGAAACTGGGAATCAAGCCTTTCGACGTTCCCGACGCCCGCCAGGAGGTCATCGCAGGGCCCCTGACCGAAGCATCCGGCTCGGTACTCGCAGTCTTCGAGCTCTCCAGGATGCTGAGGCTCTTCGTCGTGACTACCCTCTTCGTGGACCTCTTCTTGGGAGGAGGCGGGGGAGGGGTACCAGGCTTGGTAATCTTCCTGCTGAAATCGCTGGGGGTCGTGGCCGCCGCCGCCCTCCTCGACACCCTAAGCGCGCGCTTCAGGCCAGTGCAGGCATTCAAGTTCTACCTGATCGGGATGACCCCCCTCTCAGCCGTCGGGCTTGTGGGCGTCACCCTTGCGGGGGTATGATGCCGTGTACGACCAGCTCTTCCATCTCACGATAGCTGCCCCTACCGCTGCGTCGCTGGTCATCCTCCTCCTCGGCCCGAGGATCCCATCCCTCGGGGAGAGGCTCTGCATCCCCGCCTCGGCCGCATCCGCCTGCCTCTCCCTCGCCCTCCTGGCCCTCGGGTACGGCGGTCCCCCGTCCGCCGTCATGATCGCTGGCCTCGGCCCCTTCCTCCTCGATCCGCTGACCCTTGTGATCCTCGCGTATGTCTGCGGCCTGGGCTTCCTCTCGATGCTCTTCTCCGCTGAGCAGATGAGGTCCCATCCCCGTTCGAACAGGTTCTACGCCTTCATGACCGCCAGCGTGGCCCTCGGCGCCTTGACGGTCACCTCGGATAACATACTCCTCTTCCTCCTCTTCTGGGAGGCCTGCACCCTCTCGCTCCTGCCCCTGACGATGATCGGGGGAACGGAAGGAGCGTCAAGGGCGGCCTACAAGGCCGTGATCTTCCTCGGGCTAGCGGACCTCGGCATGGCCTGCGCGGCCCTCATACTGGTCTCCGGATCCGGGACGCTGGTGATATCCGAGATGCGCCTGGGCAGCGGCGTGCTGGCGATCTTGGCGCTCTTCCTCATGACCACCAGCTCCTTTGCAAAGGCGGGGGCGGTACCGATGCACACGTGGGTCCCTGACCTGGCCGAGCACTCCCCCACGGGGGTGGCAGCCTACTTCCCCGCCTCGCTCGACAAACTGCTCGGGATCCTCAAGCTCGCCATAGTCCTCAACCTGATCTTCCGGGCCGGGTGGCAGTTCAGCCTCCTCGTCGCGTATCTAGGGGCAGCGACCATAATGATCGGCGTGGCGATGGCACTCGTCCAGCACGACATAAAGCGCCTCCTCTCCTTCCACGCCGTGAGCCAGGTGGGCTACATGCTGCTGGGCGTAGGCTTGGGGACGCCCCTCGGGCTACTGGGCGGGTTCTTCCACCTGATCAACAACTGCACTTACAAGGCGTGCCTCTTCTTCACCGCGGGCGCTGTCCAATCAACGACCGGCACGAGGGATCTCGGGCGCCTCGGCGGGCTCTGGAGGAGCATGCCTGTGACCTTTGCATGCGCACTTGTCGCGGCCCTCGCCATCTCCGGCGTCCCGCCGCTCAACGGCTTTGCGAGCAAGTGGGTCCTCTACCAGGCGATGCTGGACCTCTCGGCGGAACACCCCGAGTGCATAGGTCTTCTCATCGTCGCCATGTTTGGGAGCACCCTCACCCTCGCCTCCTTCGTGAAGTACATGAGCGGCGTCTTCCTCGGCGGCAGCAGCGGCGGCCTGCGCGGCGTCAGGGAGGCTCCCCGGAGAATGCTGGCGCCCATGGTCGCACTCGCCGCCCTCTGTGTAGCATTCGGCCTCTTCCCGCAGGTCATCCTCTACCCCCTCAGCCTCGGCGTGGACCACATGACGGGAGAGCAGGGGGCACCGCTCTCCTCCTCCCTTTTCCTCCCCATCTCCCAGGCAGGTTTGGGGACAAGCTACGGCTTCTGGAGCCCTGTGCTGGTAGCGGCCATGCTCTCTGCCTCGGTGGTGGCGGGGCTCCTCCTCCACCGCCTCGCCGGATCGGCCGGACGGATAGGATCAGAAGACCGGAAAGCCCTGTCTGCTGTCGGGGATGGTGAGAAGAGGAGAAAGAACGGCGTCTTCATGGGGGGCTATGAGGAGGCAGATGCAGGCGGCGCAGGTTGTCCTGCCACCTCCCTCTATCAGCCCCTGACAACCCTCCTGCAGCCGCTCTACTCCCTGGCGGATCGCGGGGGATTCGACGCCCTCTACCTCAGGATAGCGGGGGCTGTCCCGCTGAAGCCCATCACAGCGGTTATCGTTATTTACTTCCTCTGGGGCCTGATCTTCCTTGCCCTCGGGCTCACTGCCCTGACGCTGGGGCTGTTCTAGGTGGTAGCATTGAGCATAAAGGACCGCGTCTTGGAGCGCCTGGCAGAGGCATCAGGCGGGACCATACAGGGCTACGACCGGGGGCCGTCCCGTGCCTACGTCAGGATCCCGAAGGGGAAGGTAGGCGATGTCGCCCGGACCCTCATCGAGTTCGGGGCGCGTCTCTCCGCTATCTCCGTGGTTGACCTCGGCCACCGCGGCTTCGACGTCGTCTACCACCACAGCCTGGATCAGGCCGAGTCCCCCCTCATGATAAGCGCCAAGGCGCAGGTGGAGAGGGAAGAGCCGCTGATCGAATCCATCACACCGCTGACACCGCAGGCTGACTGGGCCGAGAGGGAGATGGCTGAGATGTACGGCATCACCTTCCGAGGTCACCCCGACCTCCGGCATCTGATCCTGCCGCCGGATTGGCCCAAGGGGCCCGGTTCCGGTGCGGTTCAGGAGGGGGCCGCGGTGGGGACTGAAGGCGGGGGGGAAGGGGTGAGGCTGCCCCGGGACCTGATGAAGGGAAAGGCCCGAATCCCCGTAGGGGTCTACCACCCAATGCTGATAGAACCTGTCTACTTCGCCTTGGGTGTAGACGGGGAGCGGATAACCGGGGTGGATCTCAAGCCCGGCTTCGCCCACCGGGGCATAATGAAGCTTGCCGAGGAGAGATCCTACACACGGGACACTTTCTTGGTCGAGCGGGTCTGCGGCATATGCTCCGCCTCACACACGGCGGCGTACTGCAAGGGGGTCGAGATGCTTGGCGGCGTGGAGATACCTGACCGCGCCAGGTACATTAGGACGTTCATGTGCGAGCTCGAGAGGATCCACAGCCATACCCTCTGGCTGGCCATCGCCATGGATCTGATAGGCTTCGACTCGATGCTGATGATGATCCTGAGGGAGAGGGAGAGGGTGCTGGACATGCGCGAGGAGATATCCGGGGGCCGGATTACAACGGGCATGAGCAAGATCGGCGGGGTCAGGCGGGACATATCTGGCGACGCCTTGGCTAAGGCTCGTGCCTCCCTCTCCCTCCTCGGAGACGCGGTAGCAAGCATCTCCTCCGCGGTCAGGTCGGATCCGCTCGTGAGGAGGAGGCTTGAGGGGCGCGGCGTACTGGCTGCCCGCGATGCCATGCGGCTAGGCGTGGTCGGGCCGGTGGCCAGGGGCTCGGGTGTGCCGATGGACGTGAGGAAGTCCGACCCCTACGATGCCTACTCCGAGGTCTCTTTCGGCATCGCGACCAGAACTGAAGGGGACTCGCTGGCGAGGACCGAGGTCCGCCTCGACGAACTGGCCGAGTCCCTCTCGATATGCCGGCAGTGCCTGGACCGGCTCGAGGGTACGGCCGGGCCCATTGCCGCCGAAGAGGTTCCGGAGTTCGATGACGGTGCGGAGGCGCTGAGCAGGGTTGAAGCCCCCCGCGGTGAGCTCCTCTACTACATTGTGTCCAATGGTACCAACCAGCCCGCCCTCGTCAGGATCCGGACACCAAGCTTCATGAACAACACCGCCCTCTCGACCATCCTTAAGGGGGAGACGTTCGCTGACGCCCCCCTG
The DNA here is from genome assembly GCA_038801785.1 of Candidatus Methanomethylicaceae archaeon GD_Cm_T35_P0_bin.15. GTDB lineage: Archaea > Thermoproteota > Methanomethylicia > Methanomethylicales > Methanomethylicaceae > JAULTD01. Next base: position 263,475 of record JAULTD010000001.1, on the reverse strand, counting down.
GTCATCGGCAGCATCGATCCGTGCCTCTCGTGCACGGACCGGATTGAGGCGGTCCGGCAGGGAATAAGATCAGGGAGGGCCTGAGGTGCCATCCTTTAGCCTCCTCGCGAGGTCGCTCAGAAGCCTGGGGAAGTGCGCGACATCGGGTTTTCCTGATGTCCGCGAGCCGACTCCCCCGCGCTTCAGGGGAAGACCTGAGGTAAGTGAGGATTGCATGGGCTGCCAGGCCTGCGCGGAGCAGTGCCCGTCCGGAGCCATTAGGACCGAGCCTCGTGATATCACCTCATGCGGAGGCGCGGACGCAGACCCTGCCAAGTTCGGGACTATGCTAGTTCTGACGGTTGAGGTTGCCCGCTGCCTCTTCTGCGGGCGATGCCAGGAGGTCTGTCCAAAGGAGGCTGTTAAGCTGGGCGGCTGTTATGACTTTTCCACGCAGCACCCCTCGGGATTCGACCTCAGGAGGGAGGTCGCCCTCGCCGCGTGCGGCGTATGCGGGAGGCCGTTTGCGCCCCGGGGCCAGCTTGAGTGGGTCGGACTGAGAGTCGTGGACCAGATCGACCCTTCGGTGAGGGACGCCGTGAAGGCGGACCTCCCCGCCTACCGGGACCTCTGTCCCGACTGCAGGCGCACCATCAGCATAAGGCTGAATACGCATACGGAGAAGTATATCTGAGGCGCCTATCATGGACACGATCAGGGCTATCCGGTCCTTCTCGCGGGCAAAGTCCCCCTGGATACTCCACCTCCCGAGCGGGGGGTGCAACGGCTGCGACATAGAGGTGCTTGCCTGCACAGGCCCCCGATACGACATAGAACGGTTCGGGTGCCTCGTGCGCCAGAACCCGCGCTTCGCCGACATCGTGATCGTTACAGGGGCGGTGCCCTGCCACCTGAAGAGCAGCCTGAAGAGGACTGTGGAGAAGGTGCCTGATCCCAAGATAGTCATAGCCCTCGGGGACTGTGCATGCACTGGAGGTATCTTCTCGGGGAGAAACTACTCGATCCGAACTCCCCTCGGCTCCATCCTGCCGGTCGACCTCTACGTCCCGGGTTGCCCGCCGAGACCGGACGCCATCCTATCCGGGATTATCCGCTCGGTAGCGCTCCTGCGGGAGAAGAGCCTATAAATAACACCGACGGTAACGGAGGGTAGAGTCCCGAAGGGTATGGCTATGGGCAGAAAGATCGTCATAATTGGCAACAACGCCGCCGGGGTGACAGCAGCTAGCTACGCGAGGCGGACGGACAGGACATCCCAGATAACCATCATCGACAAGACCAAGCGGCCCGCCTTTTCAAGGTGCAGCCTGCCGTTCGTCATAGAGGGCACTATCGCGAGCTTCGACGACATCACAACCTTTCCGATACCGTGGTACCAGCTGAACAAGATAGAGCTGCTGCTGGGGGCTACCGTGACCAGGATCGACCCAGAGCGGAAGGTCGTTGAAGCTAATGAGGAGGGGGAGGCCGGGACCGGGACCAGGACCAGGACCAGGATCATCCCCTACGACTCGCTGATCCTCTGCACTGGTGCCGATCCCATAGTCGTCCCCGTTCCCGGTTCCTCCCTCCCCGAGGTCTACCCGCTCAGATCGGTCGAAGACGGGGAGAGGATACTGGAGGCCGTGAAACGGTCCAAGTCTGCAGTCGTCGTGGGTGCGAGGTTCATAGGCCTCGAGACCGCAGCTGCTCTGAGCCGCCATGGGGTCCAGGTATCGGTGGTTGAGGCGCTACCCTCGATACTCAGCGGAATATTCGATACCGACATGGCTTCTACCGTCCAGAAGTCGATGGAAGGGCACGGCATCCGGTTTTACCTCAACGCGCCGCTTGAGGAGATCCGCGGGAAGGAGCACGTCACGTCCTGCGTGGCAGGCGGGTCGGAGATCCCCTGCGAGATGGTAATCATGGCTGCCGGTATCAGGGCCAACACCGCCTTGGCCAAGGCTGCTGGTATAGACGTCTGCGAGAGGCCTGCGGGCATAAAGGTCAACGACCGGATGGAGACGAGCCTGAAGGACATATATGCTGCAGGGGACTGCGTGACCTGCCCCGTCCACGCCATCACTGGCAGGCCGACGCTGAGCCAGCTCGGCACGGTCGCGACGCGGCAGGGGAAGGTGGCGGGCGTGAACGCCGCAGGCGGGGAGAGGCGCTTCCCCCCCGTGATAGGCACCTGCGTCTCGACGGTCTTCGATCTCGAACTCGCGGCCACCGGGCTGAGCGACTCCAGGGCCAGGGCTCACGGCATAGAGTGCGTCTCGGCCTCTGCCGAGGTCCCGGGGAGGCCCCACTACTTCCCGGAGAAGGTCCCCATGAGGATCAAGCTGGTAGTCAGGAAGGGCGACAGGCGGCTCATCGGCGCACAGGTGATCGGCCCCAAGGAGGCCGGCCTGAGGGTGCAGGCACTGTCGCTGGGGATAACCAAGGGGGTGACGGTGGACGAGCTGTCCATATATGACAACGGTTACTGCCCGACCGTCCTGGATACCGTCGACGGGGTCTCTGTGGTGGCAGACCTCATCATGAGGAAGCTCTGACTGCCTCCCCCGCTCCCTCCCCCGGCAGCACCCGGGATGCCGGCCAGGCGGGCCATTAGATTACGATCATCTCTTTGGAGAACCCTGTCAGGTTCCTGCAGCCGCCCGCGGTCACTACGACGAGATCCTCGATCCTGACGCCGCCCAGCTTCGGGACGTATGCACCTGGTTCGACCGTCAGGACATTCCCCGGGACCAGAGCGGACCTTCCCCTGCTGTTGAGGCTTGGGGGCTCGTGGACGTTGATGCCCACACCGTGGCCCAGGCCGTGTGAGAAGTAACTGCCGTATCCCCTCCCGCGGAGGACATCCCTTGCGACCGCATCGACATCCCTCCCTGTCACCCCTGCCCTCAAAAAGTCGAGCGCCGCTGTCTGCGCCTCGAGGACAGCCCGGTAGATCTTGACAAACTCCGCACTGGGCTGGCCGAAGAAGATCGTCCGGGTCATGTCCGAACAGTATCCTCTCACCCTCGATCCGACGTCGATCACTACGGCACTGCCCTCCTCTATCCGCTTCGCCGCTGGCTTTCCATGCGGGTAGACCGCACTAGGACCAGACGCGACGAGCGTCTCGAAGGCGAATGCCTCTGCGCCAGCCCTCCGCATATTGGCCTCTACCTCGGCGGCCACTTCAAGCTCGCTCATATCCCGGCTGATGCTGCCGAGGGTCTTCTGCAGTGCCCTCTCGGTCACCCTCTGGGCCTCCTCGATCTTGGAGATCTCGTCGGCGTCCTTGACCTCCCGCATCTTCTCAATAGTCCCCTGCAGCGGGCGGAGCGCGATGTCCTTCCTGAGGTCCTCATAGAGTCCCACGTTTACGTAACCCTCCTCGTACCCGATAGTCCTCCCCTCTGGTATGATCTTCCTCAGCCGCTCAGCGGGGAGCTCCCCAAAGTCGGTCTTCACTACCTCCGCGCCGCTGACCTTCTCTCTCGTCTCCTCATAGTCGATGTCGGCCACTATGATCGTCGCCCCGCTGTCCGTGACGTACAGAACCCCGGCGCTGACCCCTACAAGATAGAAGATGTTCTCGGGGTTGAAGACCGCCGCCCCTGCAAGCCCCTTCTCTGAGAGGGCCTCCCTGAGCACGTTGAGCCGTCTGCTAGCCATGGCTTTTCCCAGCCTCACCCTTAAGAATAACTCTCTCTCGTTAAATAGTATCTGTCGAGGTCCTACAGTTGCTGGCTGTCGTCGGTACATGCAACCCCGTGAAAGTCAAGGCCGTGGAGAATGCTCTTTCAAGGTTCTTCCAGGCCTCTGTGGTGATGGTAGAGGCCGAGTCAGGAGTTCCGCCGCAGCCGATCGGGTTTGAGCAGACTGTGGCAGGGGCGGTCTCGAGGGCGAAGGGGGCGCTCCGCCTGAGGTGCGATGCCGACCTCGGTGTCGGCATAGAGGCGGGTCTCGTCCCGGTGCCGGGCACCATCTCTGGCTATATGGATCAACAGTTCGCGGCGATTGCCGACACCAGCGGCAGAGTGACCCTCGGGGGAGGGCCCGCCTTTGAGTACCCCAAAACCATGGTCGACCGTATTACGAGGGAAGGCATCGAGGTAGGGTCAGTCATGGAGGAGCTTACGGGGGTGAGCGGGCTGGGGCGCAGGGAGGGTGCAGTCGGCTACTTCTCCAAGGGGGCGATGGATCGAACCGCATTGACCGAGCTTGCCGTCCTGATGGCATTAATCCCCCGCATCAACAGCGGCTTTTACTTCGGCTAACAGATTTAAGCGAGTCTGCAAGGTATTATTAATCATCTGCATCAAGCAGTGGTATACGATTGCAGGTGCGCCCTATAACAGAGTTCGAATGCATGTTTGGGATGCGGGAGAAATATCTCATGTTTTGGGTCTTGAATCAGGGGCTGCCCTAGCTACCGTTGTAAGGGTCCTGACCGAGGTACCCTTCATGCTGTTCTTGGTAGGGCTCTGCAAGGGGACCGCGGGGTTCTTCCGCTCCTAAAAAGGAAACCACGGAAAGTGACTAGGGCATGAGATGCAAGGATCTTTAATAAAAGGCCATCCTATGGACAATCTTATAAGCGGTCTCCGTGTACCTTTACCTGCGGGATAAAGATTGAAGGCACTGATCGCTTACGGCACCCGTTTCGGCGCAACGGCCGGGACTGCAGAGGAGATCGGCAAGGTTCTCCGTGAGGAAGGCTTCGACGTCAAGATCGTGAACCTGAAAGAGGAGAAGATCCGGGATATCTCCGGGTACGACCTCATCGTCGTGGGCAGCGGCATGAAGATGGGGCAGTGGACGGGCGAGGCTGAGGATTTCCTGAAGAACTTCCGGGCCCAGTTTGCCCAGAAGAAACTGGCACTCTTCGCCTCTACGATGAAGCCTGTCTCTGAGCGGGAAGGCAAGCTGGAAGACGTGGCAAAGACGAGGAAGCTGGCCTTGGAGGACAAGGTGGAGAAGTACGGGCTGCGCCCGATAGCAGAGGGATTCTTCGGCGGAGTCTTGGACTTTAACAAGATGGGCTTCTTCGTCCGCAAGACCTTCGGCATGATCAAGCCGCAGCTGGAAAGGGACGGCTTCAAGCCGGTGGAACCAGACGTTTACGATCTGCGCGACTGGGAAGAGATCCGCAGGTGGACAAAGGATCTGGCCCAGAAGGCTCGGCTATAGGTCTGGTTCGGACGGCACATCGCACGCCCTGCCGGGTTTGACAGGGCAACCGATTTATCCCCAAGGAACCATACAATATTGAGGAACGGCAGGAGCGATTACCATGACCGCACCCGCCCCCAGTCGCAGCCGCTACTTCGACTCGCCCGGTCCGGGGAACACCGAGGAAGTGCTCGAAGCGGTAGCTGAGCGGGTCGGGAGCGGCCGCTACGAGGCCGTCATCATAGCAAGCACCTCGGGCCTTACGGCCCTCAAGTTCGCCCGCGCCGTCAAGGGCATAAAAATAGTCTGTGTCTCAGAGCCCCCTTCCTACGGGGAGATATTCGGCAGGTGGCCTACCCTCAACGAGGATTACCGCCAGGAGCTCGGGAGGCTCGGGGTGGAGATACTGGACCGCGCGCCCTTCGTCTTCCACAAGTCTGCCGACCCCTGCTCAAGGGAGGCAGTCGTCAGGGACTTTATGCTCAGGTGCCTTGGAAACGGCTTCAAGGTCGCGGTTGAGATTATCCTGATGGCTACCTCAGCCGGGGCGGTCAGGCCGTATGTGCCGGTGATCGGGGTCGCCGGGACCCATGCAGGCGCTGACACTGCCATCGCTGCCAGATCGACCTACACAGGACGCCTGATGTCGCCTGACCCTTCAAAGTGCTTCACCGTCATGGAGGTCATCGCGATGCCTCGCGTCAAGTCAGCAGATTCTGGGGGTAGGCTCGCCTAGCGGGGGACTGACCACCCTCTTTCCGCCGACGGACGTCTCCATGACCACATAGCCCTTTCTCCCGGCCCTGACCGAGCCGATGATGGCTGCCCCCTCCCCCTCGGGCGTCGACCTGATCGCCTTCAGGACCGCGTCGGCAGAGCCCCCCTCCACGCCTATTACCGCCCTTCCCTCGCACGTCAGCTCGAGCGGGTCAAGGCCCAGCATCTCACACGCCCCCCTGACCTCCCCCCTGACCGGTATCGAGTCCTCCTCGAGCCATATGCTGACCCCCGACCTCTCGGCCATCTCGTTGAGCGCCATCGCCACCCCTCCCCTTGTCGGGTCTTTCGCCGCGGTGACCCTCCCCGAGGCCATGGCTGTGCTCATCAGCCCCCAGAGGGGGGCCACATCCGAGACGACCGATGTGCTGAAGGAGATGCCGCTCCGGAGCGATGCTATCACCACACCATGATCGCCTACAGGCCCGGTGACGATGATCGCGTCCCCCTCCCTCAGGCCCGAGTCGAGTATGAGCCTCCCCCTCTCGGCCAACCCGATCCCCGTGGTCGAGATGATTATCTTGTCCAGTTTGCCCTTGGGCATGACCTTGAAGTCACCGTGGATTATTGCCGCACCGGTCTCCTCCGCCCACCGGTTCATCGATTTAACTATGGCCTTCAGGTCGCTGACCGGGAAGCCCTCCTCGGCCACGATCGTGTCTGTCAGTGCGAGGGGCTTTGCGCCCATCATCGCAAGATCATTCACAGCCCCGCAGACGGAGAGCTTGCCTATATCGCCCCCCGGGAAGAATATCGGATCGACGGTGTGGGCGTCGGATGAGACAACGATCTCATGGCCGCCGAGGGGTATCGAGGCCCCATCGTCGAACTCGTCCAGCCCTACCCCATCCGGCGCCTTCCTGGAGGTGATGCCCCCCACTATGATCGACCGTATGAGATCGTTCATCGCCGTGCCACCTGCGCCGTGGCTCAGCTGTACCCTCTCGTCCATATCTCCTCGCCCACGAGACAGACTTCCACTCTTCCCCAAAAACTTATATCTGTATTTATTTTAGGTAGGGTGTACGTTTGAATCGAGGGATGCTGATGAGCCACTACCAAGGCCGCGACGTCAAGAAGCCGACGGGTGGCCGGATCCATAGGGCGAGGGAGAAGAAGAGGTTCGAACTGGGATCCGCGCCGACCGAGACCCTCATGGGTACCAAGGGCGACGAGTTGAGGAGGGACATCCGGGGCCACGGCGGAAACTCGAAGACCCGCCTGGATGAGGCGGTCTTCGTGAACGTCACCGATCCGTCGACGAAAGAGACCAAGAAGGTCAGGCTCCTCAAGGTCAAGGACAACCCGTCGAACGTTGACTATGCCCGCAGGGGCGTCATAACGAAAGGCGCCATAGTCGAGACCGAGCTCGGGGATGCGAAAGTCTCGTCTCGGCCGGGGCAGGACGGCCTCCTGAACGCAATTCTCGTCAAGTGATAGGCCATCCTTGGAAAAGGAAAAGGGGCCGGCGGTCAGAAGCCGGCGACCAGACTAGGACTAACTGCGTTACTCTACTTTACTCTACTCTGCCCCCTTCACCCCTGCCTATACGTGGTCGGGCAGCGTGTACCGGCCGGGGCGGACTACGCCCTCACACCCCTGACCCGCTTCAGCAGCAGCTCCCTGCCCCTGCTCAGCCTTACGTCCGCGCTCCCGCATAAAGGGCAGATGAGCCTGTAATCCGAGATCGTATCACAGACCCCCAGCCCGCTCTCCTTGCCGCAGGCGCTGCAGGAGAGGGCGATCCTCCTCCTCCTTATGTAGATCCTGCTCTTCTCAGCTACCGTCCCCTCACTGATCATCTTCAGCGCCCCCCTCAGCTGACGCGGGTCAATATGGGTCATCTCGCCGACCTCGAGGAAGACAGCGTCCACCCTGCGTAACCCCTGCTCCTTGGCCAGGTGCTCTAGGTACTCGATGATGCTGGAGGCCAGCGAGAGCTCATGCATGGGATCATCCTTTTTTAGTTGGGGGGACCATCTCTTATAATGGTTCTCTAGGCGACCTCCCATGAAGAAGGATAAGATCGTCATCTGGCCCGCGAACTTGGACTCGGAGAGGAGCAGGAAGGGGGGCAGATCAGTGCCCAAAACCCTCGCTGTAGAGTCCCCGACAGCCGAAGAGGTATTCGAGGCGAGCAGAAGCCTCGGTTACGATGCCGTCCTCGAGAGCGGAAAGAAGCTATCCAGCTGCTGGTGGGCCCGACCTGGGAGGGTTCTCCTCCAGAAGCGCGGGAGGAAGGCAGAGATGCTGGCAGCGGTCGCCAGCGCCCTGCGCAAGTCTAGGGCGAAGAGGCGCGACTGAGATCGCGCCCAAAACGCCTGCCTGAATGCTAAAAGAATATATTCCACCTCTCACTATCGTGATAGTCAGTTCGGATCACGCTTCCACGGGTGGAGTTGGTTCTTTGAAACGGCTGGGGGTTATATCACACATCTCCAAAAGTGGACTGCTGACAGTGAGGGCATCCACCCCCCCAAGGATAGGAGCAAGGGTATTCTTGAGAGGGAAGGAGCCAGTCGGGACCGTGATCGACGTGTTCGGGCCGGTCTCGTCGCCGTATGTCTCTGTAAAGCCAACTAAGAGGCCAGCAAACCCCCCGAAAAACGCGGACGTCTTCGTGGAAGAACGGAAATTTAAGAAGGGCAGGTTTTATGCAAAGCGATCTTGACCTATATGAGCATACGGAAGATCTGAAATGTCCCGAGTGTGGGGGAAAGACACTCGTGAGGGACTATGAAAGGGCCGAAGTGACATGCACCATCTGCGGCCTCGTTATTGGCGACAAGCTCCTCGACCCCGGACCCGAGTGGAGGGCGTTCGACAACGACCAGCGGGACAAGAGGTCTAGGGCAGGAGCGCCCGTCACGCTCACGATCCATGACAAAGGCCTCTCGACGATGATCGACTGGCGCGACAAGGACAGCTATGGAAAGTCGCTGACTTCGAAGAAGCGGGCACAGATCTACCGCCTGAGGAAATGGCAGAGGAGGATAAGGGTCTCGGACGCCTCCGAGAGGAACCTGGCATTTGCCCTCTCAGAGCTTGAGAGGATGGCCTCGCAGCTCGGCCTCTCGAGGAACATCAGGGAGGCCTCGGCCCTTCTCTACCGGAAGGCTGTGGAGAGCCAGCTGATCAGGGGCCGATCCATAGAGAGCATGACCGGCGCCGCGCTCTACGCAGCCTGCAGGAAATACAACGTCCCTCTGACGCTCGATGAGGTGTCCACCGTCTCCAGGTCGAACAAGAAGGAGATCGCGCGGAGCTACAGGTTCATATCCTACGAGCTGACGATAAAGGTCCTCCCGACCGACCCGATCAATTACGTCCCGCGGCTCATAACGAAGCTGAATCTCGACGGGAAGGTGCAGAGCAAGTCCGTTGAGATAATCAAGTTTGCGACCAGCGAAGGGCTGACCTCGGGCCGTGGGCCTACTGGCGTGGCGGCCGCAGCGGTCTACATAGCGAGCATCCTCTTGGAGAGGAAGAGAACCCAGCGCGACATCGCAAATGCCGCGGGCGTCACGGAAGTGACGGTGAGAAACCGCTACAAGGAGCTCCTCGAGAAGCTGGACCTAGAGATATATCTGTGAACTCCCCATATTTTTCAGGGGGCCTCTAATTGCCGGACGAGCTCGAGGAGAAGGTCTTGGATACGCTCCAGGCGGCCAAGGACTCGAATATGCTACAGAGCGATCTCTGGAAGACGCTCAACCTGAGCAGCCGCGAAGTCTCGAGATCCTTGGCGAGGCTGGAGAGGCGGGGGGTCGTGAAGAGGGAGCCCTTCCGGGAGGGAGGGAGGAAGACCTACCGGGTGACACTCCTCAAGAAGAAGCCGAAGGTCAGCTTCACAGACGTCCAGTGGTGCGCATGCTTCACGTGCCCCGACCTCGACAGGTGCGGGAAGGGGCAGCCGATCTCGCCGGAGACATGCGTCAAGCTGACCGCCTCCATCAAGGAAGACTACAACAGGCTCCTGATCCTGACCAGCGGCGGTGCCGATTCGGGGGCAGCCAAGGCCGCAGGGACCAGAACAGGGGCCGAAGAGGCCGGAGGGACGGGGAGTAGTCCGGAAGAACTGAGGCGGGGAAGCTAGGGGATGCCGGATAAGCGGCAGGTCCTAGGAGACTTTTACTACCGCGAGGCGAAGAGGGAGGGCTACCGGTCCCGCTCCGCGCTCAAGCTGAAGGAGATCGCAAGGCAGTTCCACGTGATCAGGAAGGGCGACTACGTGGCGGACTTGGGCGCCGCACCGGGAGGGTGGCTCCAGATCGAGCTGGAGCTGGTGGGGGAGAGCGGGCTCGTCGTGGGTGTGGACCTGAGCGGGATCAGGCCGCTTCAGGCCGGGAACGTCAGGCTGATCAGGGGCGATATAACCGATCCCTCCATAATCGAGGAGGTGCTGAGGACGGCCGGCGCCGGGAAGAAGTTCGACGTCATAGTCTCCGACCTCGCGCCCAAGTTCTCGGGGGTGCACGACCTCGACCACTCCAGGCAGATGGCCCTGGCCGAGATCGCCCTAGACGCCGCCTCCAAACTGCTGAGGAGAGGCGGGAACATGGTGATCAAGGTCCTCATGGGGGCAGAGTTTAACGCGTACCTCGAGAGAGTCCGGGAGGCGTTCAGCCACGTGAAGGTCTTCAAACCGAAGGCGTCAAGGGAACGGAGCACCGAGATCTACCTTGTCTGCAAGGAATTCAGGCCCGGATGACCTCGCGTTTCCGCTCCCCGCCCGGAGCAGCGGGAAACCCTTTTAACTTCAATCGACTATCCCATCTTTATAAAGATGCATGTAAAAGAGAAGGGTAGGTGCAGGGAGTGAAGTGTTACATCGTCGACAGCTTTCTCGGCTTCTTCGCTTATGACGATTCGCTGAAGCTCATCAGCTGGAAGCGGTTCGATCCTGAAGCCGCGGCGGGCAGGATCCTCGAACTGGAAAAGTCCGGAACGTGCCCGGAGCTTGAGGGCTTGGTCAAGAGTCTCTCCGAGATGGACTATTCCACATTCATCTTCGAGGACGAGGCCGAGGCAAAGTCAATGAGCTCACGGTTCGGACTCGATATGCAGGTGGTATTCCCCAGCGCCGGCGGGAGGGCCTTCAGGGCGTCTGTCGCCAACGCTGCCATATCCGCGGGCATCGATGGGGAGGAGGCCGAAGGGATGCTGAGGGATGTCTCGATAGCCCTTGTCAGGAGCAAGATCCGTGAAGCCTCCGAGAAGCGCGATAGGCTGGTCGCACACGCCGTCGTCGGCCTCGACGAGCTGGACAAGAACGTCAATATCTCAGTCTCTAGGGTCAGGGAGTGGTACGGCCTGCACTTCCCCGAGCTGAATGAGCTCGTCCCTGACCACAAGCAATACAACCTGATCGTGAGCCGCTACGGGAACAGGTCGAAGATGGACCTAGGCGGCCTCAATGAGATCGTCCAGAATGAGAACAAAGCCCAGAACATCTATGAGATCGCCGGGCGCTCCATGGGTGCCGACATCACCGCGGAAGACCTCATGCCTATAAGGGATCTCGCTGAGGTGAACCTGAAGACCTACCAGCTGAGGGATGCGCTCGAGAGGTACGTCGACGAGACAATGAAGGAGATCGCCCCGAACGTCAGGGAACTCGCCGGCGCCAACCTGGGCGCTAGACTGATAGCCCTGGCGGGGAGCCTCGAGGGGCTGGCCAAGAAGCCCGCCAGCACGATCCAGGTACTGGGGGCAGAGAAGGCGCTCTTCAGGTCGCTCAAGACCGGCGCCAGGCCGCCGAAGCACGGTATCATCTTCCAGCACCAGTACCTCCACCAGGCCCCAAGGTGGCAGAGGGGGAAGATCGCCCGTGCGCTGGCAGGGAAGATATCCATCGCCGCGAGGGTCGATGCCTTTGGCGGGGAGTACATAGCAGAAAGCCTGAAGAAGGACCTCGAGAAGAGGTTCGGGGACATCCAGAAGAAGTACAGCGTGCCGCCTAAAAGGCCCGAGATGAGGGAGGCTGGCAGGGAGCGGTTCAGGGGAAGGGGCGAGTGGAGAGGGGGCAGAGGCAAGTTCCGGAGGGGAGGCGGCGGGAGGGATCGGTGGAGAGGAGGGGGCAGGGGTCGAGGCTGGGAGGGGAGCCGAGACCGGGGTAGAGATCAAGGCAGGGACAGACAAGGAGGAGACAGGCAATGGCGACGATAAGAGAGCACCCGAAATTTGGCGGGGTATATATAGTCGAGGATATGGAAGGCAGGAGGCTTGCCACGGAAAACCTCGTGCCGGGCATCAAGGTCTACGGGGAGGAGCTGCGTTACCAGGGGGGGAAGGAGTACCGCGTCTGGAACCCGTTCAGGAGCAAGCTTGCCGCGGCGATCGAGAAAGGCGTCAAAGACGTCCCGATATCCGAAGGCTCGAAGATTCTGTATCTGGGCGCTGCGAGCGGGACGACGCCGAGCCACGTCTCGGACATCGTCGGCCCGCGGGGGAAGGTCTACGCGGTGGAGTTCGCCCCCCGCGTCATGAGGGAGCTGGTTGAGGTCTCAGCGGAGAGGCCCAACATCATACCTATACTTGGCGATGCCCGCACCCCCTCCTCGTACAGGCACTTATTGGAGGCGGTGGACGCGATCTACTGCGATGTGGCCCAGCCCGAGCAGGCCAAGCTCCTGGCAGACAACGCGGACGCCTACCTCCGTAAGGACGGCAGGGTCATGATAGCGATAAAGGCGAGGAGTGTAGACGTCACGAAGGAGCCGTCCGAGGTCTACAGGCAGGAGACCGGTATACTCAAGAACCGCGGCTTCGAGATCATCGACGTCGTGCACCTTGAGCCTTACGACAAGGATCATGCCATGATAGTGGGAGAACTCTGAAGTGGCTGAGGAAGACCACGAGCGCCTGAGCAGGACCTTCTGGGAAGTAGAGCTCAGGAAGATGAATGACGGCCTGCCGAGGGCGAAGAAACGGCTCTCCCGGCTCATGGAAGAGGAGAGTCCGTCCTACACCACCCTCGGCGGGGACGTCAACCAGTTCAACAAGGGCGAGCTGGCCGAGCTGGCGAGACTCTTACCCGGAGCCGATGTAGAGCTCCCGTTCGTCATAATAAAGAAGGCGGGGGCTAAAAAGGGCGTTTACGAAGTCTCGGGGGACGCGGAGAGGGAGACCGTCAACAGGATACTCGGCAGGGATCCAGGAATCCGGGCGATCTACCGTGCCGATATCTACGAGCTGACAAGGCGCTTCCCCTCGCTCATCACCTTCGGGTTCACTCTCTGACCGGGAGGATACCACTCCGCATACCTGCAGAAGCCGTTGGCGGACGGCCTGCCCGCCCCCTCAGGGTAGAATTTTTAACTACTAATGACGATATATTACTGAGCGACGATGAGGGTCCCGCACCCCGCAATCTCCGACGAGGTCGTGAAGACGCTGAAAGAGGTAGGTTACACTTTCTTCAAGCCGGGGTCGGAGTACTGCCTTGAGATCATCGCCAAGAAAGAGGGCGTGACCCTGGTGATAAAAACGCTCAACAACGTCGACATGGCGAAGAAGGCCGATATGGAGGACCTCCAGTCGCTAGCCCAGATATTCTCGGCGTCCCCGATCGTCATCGGTTCCAAGATGCAGAAGGGCGAGGTGGAGCCGGATACCCTCTACGAGCGGTTCGGGGTCAACGTTATAAGCCTCAAGACTTTCGAGGACGCCGCGGTTGGGAGCAGGTTCCCGCACATCTACTCCAAGAGGGGAGGGCTCTACGCCAAGGTGGACGGATCCCGCCTCCGCAAGTTGAGGGAGGAGCACGGCATGTCCCTTGGCGACATGGCCAAGAACATTGGGGTGAGCCGGAAAGCGGTATATGAGTACGAACACGACCAGATGGGCGCCACGCTGAGGACGATCGCGAAGATCGAAGCGCTGCTGAAGACGGATATAATGGAAGGCATAAACCCCTTCAAGTGGGAGTGCGGTAAGGCCCTGGTCGAGAGATCCCCTGCCGCCGAGACCGCCTGCAAGCTCCACAGCAAGCTGAAGAAGATCGGCTATAACGCGATGGGCTTCAAGAGGGCCCCAATAGACATCTACGTGAAGAACATAGGGATCTGCTTCGTGACTGATGAGAACCTGTCCGAGGACGGGCTCGAAAGGAAGATCGAGGCCGCCTTGGGGATGAGCAGGATATCCGGGGCAGAGCCTGTCCTGGTCGCGAGCGAGAAGAGACCGGCTGACCATGACATATCCATGATCAAGGTGGACGACTTCTCGAGGCTGGAGAAGATAGGCGATCTGGAGAAACTGCTCTCCTGCGACTCAAAAATCAACTAGGCTGGCCCAGTCCTCTCCTGTCAGGACCTTCGCAGTCTTCCAGGACTTTCTGACTATCGGAGGGAGAGACCCCTCGTTCTCAAACCAGCGGGATATGAACTTCCTGGTCTTGGGATCACTAGGGTAGCCTGACCCGAAATCACCGTACTCCTCACGGAGCGAGGCGATCGCCGCCTCCCTGGCGACCTTAGCTACGATCGACGCTGCAGCAACAGCCGGGAAACGGTCCTCTGCGTGATGGACTGACACGATCTCCATGGGGAGTGCCACCTCCCGCAGGAGGGCGTCCCTGAAGCGCGACGGGATGACGTCCACGCTGCCCACCTGGGCCAGGTCCGGTCTGAGATGGCGGAGGATACGGGCCATGGACTCCACCTCCAGCCGGTTGAGGTTGCTCGCGGGTCGGAGGCCGTCGATCACCGTCGGCTCGAGCCTCTCGATATGGAAGCACCTGACCACACCCGTTATCTCTGAGAAGAGCTCGTCCCTCCTCTTGGGGCTGAGCTTCTTCGAGTCGGCGACCCCGATCTCGGCCAACCTTATGCTGTCGCGGTCGTCGATGAGGACTCCAGCGATCATCATCGGACCGATCACAGGGCCCCTGCCCGCCTCATCGATCCCGACCACGAGCATGATGGAATATTGGGCCCCGTCCTCTAAAATAAATGGCGGTCCAAGGATCTGCGGACCGGCGGGTGGCACTCCCTTTTAACTTCGTCGGAAGTCCCCAGGCTTCAGGCTGGGGATGAAAGCCGAAACCGTTATCAGTAATTAGGGTGAATGTATTTTTTTGTAGCCTAAATGAACAAGCTTGACAAATCTTCGCATGCAGTATTCTCGCTTCAGTACCATTTAGTGTTGATCATCAAGTACCGTCGTAAGGCTCTCTGTGACGAGGCTATCAGAGAACGCTTGAAGAATATTGTATGGGACCTGGCTGGACAGCTTGGAATCGAAATAATTGCTCAAGAGCCTGCTGAAGACCATATCCATATCCTTTTCAAGGCTAAACCATCCACAGACCTTGTGAAAACCGTGAACACTCTGAAAGGTGTAACTGCAAGGCTTGTGCGTAAAGAGTTTCCTCCGCTGAAGGAGTTAGGGGGCGATTCTTTCTGGTCTGACTCGTATTTTCTTGCAAGCACTGGACAAGTTAGTCTTGACGTTTTGAAGAAGTATGTGGAGGAACAACGGAGTGCCTAGCTATCGTTTCAGGCTATACCTGTCAAAACAAACTGAAGAGGCGTTGTTTCAGCATCTCGGTCTATGCAGGCGGCTCTATGATTGCTTGCTTGAGGAACTGGACAAAGGTGAGGCTGAAGGGCGAAAACCATCTCAGAAAGACATACCGGCTCTCACAGTTAAGCTGAAAACGGAGAAGCCGGAGCTTGAACAGGTATATTCTAAGGTTTTGCAGAGGGTCAACCATCAGCTATGGAGTAATAGAGCCCTGTCTGCGTTAAAGAAGAGTGGACGAAAAATAGGCAAACTTCGATTCAAGGGTCCATGGTTCAAAACACCGAACTTCAACCAATCAGGATTCAAAATCGAGGGAAACAAACTTGCTTCCTGGAGCAGGTTCTTTCAGATGTTGTCCCACAAAACTGAAAACGCTGGTAGAACACTCGTGAAAGTGAATCCAAGAGGCACGAGCAGGGAATACAAGCACGGCGAACTTGACCGTGACTATAGTGCTTCGCTCAATGTTTTGGAGCGAGGGTTAGCGGGGTGGGGACGACCCTCCGAGCCTGTCGAGATAAGGCCTCTACTGGTAGCGATACCAGCAAGCGTTGTCGTTGAAGCAGGAAACCCTCACCCTTCAGGGCAGGGTAGTTCACGGACACCGTTCAAATTGCTTACAAGTCACGATCATGGGCGGGGGGTTCCTTGAAGGTCGCCTTAACCGGGAAGCCTGGGTCAGGCAAGTCGACAGTGGTGAGGAAGGTGAGCGAAGCGCTCCAGTCGAGGGGGTGGAAGATCGGAGGGATGGCCAGCCCCGAGACCAGGGAGGAAGGACAGCGGAGCGGCTTTGAGATCGTCGACCTTCTGACCGGCAGGAAGGCGCTCCTGGCCACGCTGTCGCCGGACGGCCCCCGGGTGGGCAGGTACTTCGTCAAAGTGGCCGACATCGATGAGATCGGCGTCGCCGCCATAAAATCCTCGCTCACCTCGGCCGACCTGACGGTAATCGACGAGATCGGCCCCATGGAGCTTAAGAGCCCACGTTTCAGGGGGTGCATCGAGGAGGCGCTGGCAGGCGATAAGCATATCCTGGCGGTTGTCCACTGGACAATGGCGGGGGACATCCGGCTGGGGGAGGTACACGAGGTCACGGAGGAGAACAGGGCGGGGCTGGTCAAGAGGATCGTGGACTCTTTCACGGGGGGCGACTGACCTGCAGCTGGTGATGGTCAGGGAAGGACAGACGGAGCTGATGGTCCCCGATCCCGGTCAGTACACCATCAACGGGCTCTACGACCCTACAAAGGCCCCCGTCTTCTACAACCCGAAGATGGAGTTCAGCAGGGATCTGGCAGTGCTGGTGCTGAACGCCTTCGCAGACACTCGGAAGAAGGCGATCGCCATCTGCGACCCACTCGCGGCTGCTGGCGCGAGGGGTGTGAGGTACGCGAAGGAGATCGGCGGTGCAGGCGTGGAGAAGGCGGTTCTCGGCGACCTTAACGGTGAGGCGATCCCCCTCATAGCAAAGAACGCAGAACTGAACGGTGTGGCAGGCGTGATGGAAGTGGAGCACAAGGATGCAAACCTCCTCCTGACCGAGCACGCCGAGCCCGGGATGAGGTTCGACGTGATCGACATCGATCCATTCGGCACACCAGTCCCCTTCTTGGACGCCGCCATGCGCAGCATAAAGAATGGCGGGATGATCGCCATGACCGCGACAGATACCGCCCCGCTCTGCGGCGTGCATGCGAGGGCATGCCAGAGGAAGTACGCCGCAGTACCCCTGAGGGTCGACTTCTGCCACGAGGTCGGGCTGAGGATACTTATAGGGGCGGCTGTGAGGGAGGCAGTCAAGTACGACCTGGCAGTGAGCGTCCCCCTCTCCTACAGCACCGACTATTACTTCCGGGCCTACCTCAAGGTCACGCTCGGCGCCAGGCGTGCCGACTCCTCCTTCTCCAGCATGGGGCACCTCTTCCACTGTATGTGCGGGTGGAGGAAAGCAGTCCGGGTACGCGAGCCATGGCCCTGCAACTGCGAGGAATGCGGTCAAAGCCCGCGGAGGGCGGGCCCGCTCTGGCTGGGCAGCCTCGTCGACGGGGAGTTCCTGAAGCGGGTCGACAGGCAGGATCGCGCCTCCCTTAAGAGCCAGCCGAGGATCGACCGCCTCCTGAGGCTGCTCCACTTGGAGAGCGGAATGCCGCCGACCTACTTCGTGACAGATACGATAGCGAGCGCCGTAAAGCGGGGGGCGCCGCCTCTCTCAAAGGTCCTGCAGAGGCTGAGCGGGCTTGGGTACTCTGCCTCACCGACACACTTCCACCCGAAGGCGTTCAAGACGGATGCGCCTCTAAGTGCGATCCAGCAAGCCGTGAGGGAGGCCTGACGGCAAGGCATCCATATTCCGCATGGCTGCCCGCAACGGCTCACAAAAAGCTTTTATCTGACACATAATCGTTATCATCCGAGAGTGGAGATTCATGCCATCACACGGCTCGCTTACAAAGGCAGGCAAGGTCAGGTCTCAGACTCCGAAGGTTCCGGCCAAGGAAAGGGTGGGTCTTACACCGCGCCACAGGAACAAGAAGAATTTCATTAAAAGGGTGGTCCACCCGCCAGTCGAGGAGAGACGGAGGAGAAGGTAGCCCCCTCCCTCACGGTTTCATAATTACATTTATATACTACTTTTTTTGTGCAACAAGTAGGCATACTAAGCGCTAGGGGGATCTCGGGGGGAAGTGAGGCCGTCAACGTTGCCTGGGGAGGCGCTTGTCTCAGAGGGATCACACCTCGATCTCGCCCGACCGTCAGGCCACGGATTATCCGTCGGGGGAACGCTACCCGCCGGCGGCAGGAAGATTATCGGCAAGCACATCTACGGCAACCTCTACAGCTGCTCCTCTGCTGCCATGACGGATGAGGAGGAGCTCAGGTCCATCGTCATAGAGGCTGCCAAGGCAGCTAGGATGACCGTCTGGGACACGAAGGCGTGGAAGTTCGGAGGGCCGAAGGGAGGGGTCTCCGCCATAGCGCTCATACTCGAGAGCCACATCGCGATACACACCTGGAACGAGTTCCAGTACGCAACCGTGGACGTATTCACCTGCGGGGAGAAGAGCGAGCCGCGGCTGGCGTTCCAGCACATAGTCGAGAGGCTCAAGCCGGCCTCTGTCACCAAGCACTTTGCCGACAGGTCGAGCACAGAGTAGTGTTTGACGCGGCTCGAGCAGGCCCGACCCGCACGGCCGCCAAAAAACTCAGTAGGACCTGGCTACCCTTATCCGGCTCGTGGCCTCACCGTTGCAGTTCACGCAGGCCCTGCTCCCTGCTGGTGCCTCCTCGTAGGGGGTACCGAGCACCCTCGCATCGATCTTCTGCTCGAGTTCCTCGCCGCAAGCCCTCTTTCCACACCACGGCATCTCGACCACTCCACCCTTCTCGTCGAGCCGCTGCTTCGCCTCCTCCAGGCTCGTGACGCAGACAACCCTCTCTGAGAACCACCTGCGGCTCCTCTCCCCCAGGTTCTCGTCCATGGATCTGAAGAGCCCCCTGATCTCCTCAGAGAGCGCGGCCATCTCAACCACCGTCTTCTGGAGCGTGTCTCTCCTTACCAATACCGCTGTAGAATTCTCCAGGTCGCGCGGGCCGATCTCCACCCTCACCGCCGCACCCCTCAGCTCCCACGTGAAATACTTGCTGCCCGGCGTCAGGTCTCTCCTATCGTCGACGGTGACCCTGAAGCCGTCGGCAGCTAGGGCATCTCTCACCTCATAGCACCTCTTCATGACGTCCTCCTCCCTCCCCTTGTAGACGATTGGTATCACGGCGACCTGAACCGGGGCCGTGCAGGCGGGGAGCACCAGGCCGTTGTCGTCTCCATGAACCGAGATCAGCGCTGCTATCGCCCTCTCCGAGATGCCGTAACAGGTCTGCCAGACATGGTCATATGTACCGTCAGCCTTCATGTATTTCAGGTCGAAAGCCTTGGAGAAGACCTGCCCGAGGAAGTGGACTGTGCCGATCTGCAGGGTCTTGCCGTCGGGGAGGATCGTATCGAACGCCACGGTGTACTCCGCGCCAGGGAACTTGTCCCATTCAGGGCGGACCGATTTGATGTAGGGGATCCTCAACCTGTCGAATATGGAGCCGTAGATGGAGACGCCTTCCTTTATCTGCATCTCAGCCTCCTCCCTCGTGGCGTGGGCCGTGTGTGCCTCCTTGAAGGTGCTTACCTCCCGCACCCTTATCATAGGTCTCGTAGCCTTCGTCTCGTACCTGAAGACGTTGACAACCTGGAAGATCTTCACCGGAAGGTCTGAGTACGCGTTTATCCAGAGCTGGAACATCGGATAGATCGCAGTCTCGCTGGTGGGCCTCAGGGCAAGCTTCACATCGAGAGGCGTGTTCCCACCCATAGTTACCCAGAAGACCTCCTCCTCAAAATCCTTGACATGCTCGCCTTCCTTGCCCAGCATGTAATCAGGGATGAGGAGCGGGAAGAGGACCTCGCTGTGCCCTGTCCTCTCCAGTTCCCCCCTAATGACATCCAGGACGGACCTTCTTATCCCAAAGCCGAAAGGCGTCCATACCCCCGTGCCCTTCACTGGGTACCTGGTGTCGTACACCGGCGCCTGCGAGATTACGTTATGGAACCACTCGCTGTAATTCTCGGCCCAGACCCTCCTCTCCGGTGTCCTCATTTTTATCTCCGAAACTCCGTAGATTGCCGTTCTACCTTAAAAAACCTCGCCTCTCCCATTAGGGGATCAATCCGGCTGGAGCCTCCCGTAGACCCCGTCGTAGCCTGGGATGACCTTGACCCTGTCTTCCCTGCTCATCAGCACGAGTCTCGCCACCCTCTCACCGCAGACGGCTTTCAGCCTCTCCTCTGGAGCCCTGAGCAGCACCTCGAACTCGTTCCCGAACTCTTTTAGTATCTTCCAGTAAGCCCGCTGGACCTCTGCCGAGAACGGGTCCTTGCCCGCCGCCGCCCCGATTATCTCGCTCAGGGGGAGGATCTTCGTGAACCTCTGCCCTCCCCTCGCCGAGTAGCCCTCCTCTCTGTCTGCCAGCTCCTCCACCCTCTCCGCGACGCCCTTTGTCATCTTCTTCCCGCAGACCGGGCAGATCCCTTTCAGGCGGATGGCCTCCTTCGGAGGGACCGAGACACAGTGGTTCCTGTGTCCCGTATAATGATACTTCCCGTAGGCCGGGTCGACCTCTATCGTTGCCACATCAGCCTTTCTGTACATGATCGCCTCTGCCAGATCTCGGTATGTGAGGCGCTGAACCTCTATGATGTTTGCCTCCCTCCCGATCCTCCAGGGGCTCGGGCTGTGGCTGTCGCTATTCGAGACGAGGGTGAACCTGTCGAGGCCTGAGACCCTCCAGTTCATCGGCGGGTCTGAGGAGAGGCCGGTCTCAAGGGCGTAGATGTGGGGCGTCTGGTCCTCGAAGCACTCCTCTACCGAGTCGACTCCGCCCCGATCGCCGAGGAGGGAGAACCACGGTGTCCATATATGGGCGGGGATCACCAGGCACCACTCCCCGAGATCGGTCACAGCCTCCACCAGCTCAGCCCCAGTCATGTGCAGCATCGGCCTGCCGTCGGTCTTGAGATCGCCCTTCTTAGCAAGGGCCTCACAGAGCTGCTCTGCCACCTCCAAGGAGGGCATAAGGATGAGGTGATGTATCCTCCTGCTCCTGCCCCCCTTCTCAAAGATCGTGGCTACCTCTCCGCTGATGACATACGCGGTGTGGCCCCCCGGCAGGCGGTAGATCCCTTCACCGTCATGCTCGAGCCCCCTGATCTCCTCCCTCCATCTGGGGTGGGTAAAGTCGCCAGTTCCGAGGACGTCGAGGCCCTTTGCAGCAGCGCCCTTCTCGATGTTCCTGAAGTTCATGTCCCTGCTGGTCGCCCTGCTGAAACAGCTATGGATGTGCAGGTCCGCGATTATCTCCATAAGTACATGCCCCAGACATGAGGTGGGATTGGGTAGATAACCTCTACACCGTTCGGCATTTATGTTTTTTTATGTGGCATCAGCCATAAACTTCTGCCAAAGCCACCAAACCGCTTTGCAATTTATTACTGAACTTTTAACTCAATTAACATTAAGTAATTAATCGCTAACATGCACCAGTGCAAATCATAAAATTATTAAAGACCCTAGGCTTTAAAACGAAGCATTACGCCGGGTGCTACTATGATGCCTGAACTGTTTGCGCGCTTTCTGCTAAACGGTGAGCCTCTATATCAGCAAGCCAAACAGGTGGCCGAGAGCCAAAATTATCAGATCGTGCTTGACGATCCAGTCAACCGGACATTCCACGCTCACAAGAAGGTCTCCGGCAAGGTGATCCACCTCGATGTCTACGTCGGCGAGGGCAAGGACAGAGGGATCACCGTCACAGTCAGACCGGGCGGCGAGGGCACCTACATGGACTATGGAAGGTTATTTCTCGACGGGCTGAAGAAAGTGGTCAGGTGAGACTATGGGCGCGATCTGGGGCTTGAGGTTCTGGTTAAGGCTCATCCGCGAGATCTTGGCCTCTATATTGGACGTAACCAAGAGGTGCCTCAACGGCGATATAGACCCCAACATTACCGTTGTAGATACCGTCCTGAAGAAACCCCTCTCGCAGACTATGCTCGCCAACAGCATAACCTACACGCCGGGGACCGTGACCATAGATATCGACGTAGAGGGGAAGAAGCTGTATGTCGGAGCGATCAATCCAAAGAAGAGGGACGAGGTAATACCCATGGAGCCTCACATAGAGGGGTGGCTTGAGAAATGATTGACCTCCTGGTCTTTGCCGACACTGCCTTCTTCTGGGGGGCATTCGTGTTCATGGTGGCCTGCTCCATAGCAGGTCTCGGGGCTATCAGGCTGGCCCTGAAAGGCGAGTCAGTGACCTCGCTTATGGGCGTAAGCGCCTTCACGACGGTTGCGGGGGTGAGCCTCTACCTGATCCAGATCATCTTCGAGGTGGAGTTCGCCCGTGATACCGCTATAGCGCTCCTCCTGCTCGGTGCGGTAGGGACGATTATTTTCGCCATAATGTTCAAGGGCGGAGGTGCCAAGTGATGGTCATGGAAGAGATCGCCGTCGTGGTATTCGCTATGGCAGTGATGATATTCGTTGCATGGAACGTCAAGAGAGGAGCATTTGTGATCGATCCGGGCAAGTTCGTCATAGCCGCCATCGTGGCATTTGCGATCGTAAGCGCCGGGCTCGTCCTCAGCGGCTCTGATATAGCCCCGACCGCGAGGGCATTGCTGAAGATCGGCGCTGCAGGGGTCCTCTTCGCAGGGACGATCCCGATGGTCGCGGCGGCGATCGGCCTATTCCGGTTCGGCGATGAGTACGGGCCCGCCATCTTCTATGCGAGGAACCACATAACCGGCGTCATCGATACCGTTGCCGCTCTCGCAATGATCTTTGCAGGGCTCCTGATCTTCCGCCTCGACCTTGCGGCGGTGGGCTTCTTCTTCTTCATGCTGATCCCGTTTGCCGGCAACGCCCTTGCCAACTCGTACTATGAGACCTCAAGGAGGACTGAGAAGTGATGCACGAGTCGTTTATGATAATTGCATACGTCATGGTAGCGGGGATCACCATCGGCGCGGTGGCTGCCCTGCTCCAGAAGAATCTGCTCAGGGCAGCTTTCCTAAGCGGGGCCGAGAGCGTCGCCCTGGCGTTCCTCTTCCAGGCCCTGCTGGCCCCCGATCTGGGCCTGACGCAGGCGATAGTCGGAACAGTACTTATGCCCGGCATAATCATAATCGGCATACTCAAGACAAGGAGGACTGAAGAGGAATGACCGAGATCACGCTCCAGCTCGTGAGCTACATCGCGGCATCGCTCCTAATCATTATTGGGACCGCGGGTCTCCTCTTCCTCGACAACCTCATCAAGAAGATCATCTCTTTCACCCTCCTCTCGGATGGGGTCAACCTCCTCCTCGTTGCCACGGGCTACGTCGAAGGGGGCATAGTGCCCATCCTGCTCCCCGGCATGTCCATTGCCGAGTTTGCTGAGAGGGCTGCCCTCGTCTTCCCGATTGGGATAGTGCTGACCAACATAGTGATCGGCGTGAGCACGACCTCGATCCTCGTCGCGCTGGTCATAATGCTGTACCGCAGGTATGGCACGCTTAAATCTTCCAAGATACTCAAAGGAGAGAGGCGCTAAATGAGCGAGTTCGCGAACAGCCTAGAGCTGCCTGCAATGCTGGTGGCCGTCCCCTTACTGACCGCTGTGGTCGTAAACCTGGTCTTCAACAGGGCGAAGATTATTAGGATCGTCTCAATAGCCTCGGCCCTCCTGCTCACCGTCTGGACCGCCCTCTCTTCATACGGCGCGCAATGGTTCGGCGGTCACCCCGCCCTCTTCGGCCAGAGGCTCTCCCTCGAGTTCGTGTTCAGCCCCCACCAACAGAGCTTCATATTCATCATGTCTCTCGTCCTGCTGTTGGTGGTGCTCGTCAGTACCGGGAGCCTGACCAAGAACAAGGGGCCCTACATCGCCCTCATCTTCCTGCTCTATATGTCCACCGCCATCATCTTGATGGTTAACGACTTTTACCACCTGTGGATCGCGGTCGAGATAGGAAGCCTCGTGGCCGCCGGTGTGGTAGCCGCATCTGGAGAGAGCGTGAGCCAGAAGGCAGCGCTGAAGTACACCTTCCTCTCGGCATTCGCAGGCTCTGGGCTGGCGATCGGCCTGGCGCTGATCCTGGGGCTGACGGGCTACTCCAACATCTCGGATGCGATTGCATACATGCGGACCACCAACCTCGGCAGCATGTCCTCCGTCCTCTACGTTGCCTTCGCCTTCTTCGTCCTTACCTGGATATACGCCGGCGGATTGGCCCCGATACACCCGCTCAAGTCCGAGGTCTACGGCGCGCCCTTCCCGCACGCCACCGCACTGCTGCAGGCCCAGTCGAAGTTCATGCTCGTCGCCATAGGCCTCATAATCCTGAGAGTCTTCGGCACCCTCCCGTTCGCCAAGGAGGTAATGATAATAATCAGCCTGATCACAATGATGCTTGGCGTGGTCATGGCCCTCCTCCAGAGTGATCTGAAGTGGGTGCTCGCCTACCTGATCATCAGCCACAGCGGGATGGTTACCGTGGGGATCTCGCTGGGCACCTTCGGAGGGCTGGTCGGCGGGCTCTTCCAGGCTATCAACGACGTCGTCTACATGAGCGTCCTCCTCCTCTGCTGCGAGGCGCTCTACTACTTCGGGAGAGGGACCTCCATGAAATCGCTGGGAGGGATCGCTAAGAGGTCCCCATGGCTCGCGGTGGCGATCCTTCTGGGGATATTTGCCGCTTCAGGAATCCCGCCCTTCAACGGCTTCCAGAGCGAGATCATCCTCATACAGACTTCGCTCTCGCTCGGCATGCCAGAGGTGGCTGCGGTCATCCTGCTCGTAAGCTTTACCACCTTCGTAGCCCTCATCAGGGCCTTCTACAGCATCTTCCTGAGGCCCGCAGAGCAGGTCCAGACGGGCGCTCCCGGCCTGCCAGGGGACAGTGCTCCGGATCAGGCAGCACGGGACCCGGTGCCCACGATGATATACGTCAGCCTGGCAGTGCTAATCGCGATAACCCTCATCCTCGGGGTCTACCCTGATCTCGCGACAGGGTTCCTGCGGCCCATAGCTCAGGCGGTGAGTGTGCCATGGTCTCTATAGACAGTCTATATGATCGGATAAAGAAGTTCACCCTCCAGTTCCTCGGAGGGCGGGCGTACGGTGAACTGATGGCAGGTTACCTGACAGGCGAGCTGCAGATGGTCGTCTTCTTCCTGATACTCGCCTCACTCTTCAGGATCTTCTCCATACCCCTCGGTATAGTCCTGCTCCTTGCCGTAGCCGGTGCGGTCGTCTACTTCGGGCCCATAATCACGCGTATCGAAGAGGAGAACGAGAACGACCTGAACAGGGTGATCTTCTGGGTAGTGATCTACTTCGCAATCATAGTTGCAGTCACACTTTGGGGGAGATAAGAGATGGACAGATTGAGCAGCAACAGGGGCATGATTGCCCTAGCCGCCATACTGGTGATCGCGGTAGGTCTCACATTCTCAGTCACCGAGCTCTCGGGGAACGTCAACCCGGGGATAAGCAGGGACTACAATACCCTGGCATACCTGGTCGCTCCAAACAACCTTGCCACGTGGGTCTATGACTGGCGAAGCTTCGACACGCTTGTCGAGACCGCCGTCATCTACGTGGGCGCGGTAGTCTCGGTTATGGTCATCGGCAGAGGCACCGTACGCCTGAAATGCGCCAAAGGGGAGGCTCCGATCAAGTCAGCACCGTTGGAGCACCAGAACTCGGGGCTTACCGTCATACTCAAATACTTCGGCATGCCGACCGCCGTCCTGCTAATGGCATACGGCCTGCTGACGGTGACCAGCTCTTCCACGTCCGGAGGCGGTGGCTTCCAGTGCGGGGTGATTCTAGCCTCAGCGTTCCTGCTCGCGGCTATCTTCTACGGGAAGAAGGACTCCCCGATCAACTTTGGGAAGAAGTTTCTGGTCGCGGTGGGGAGCGCAGGGCTCGCCCTCTACACGCTTATAGGGTTCCTTGGATTAGCTACCACGGGCTACTTCCTCTACAATGTCGGTACCGACGTATGGGGGTACGTCTCCCCGATCTTCCACACTGTCTTCGGGGACCCGTTCAGACTCGCGCTGACCCTCAAAGAGGGTACTTATTACTCGAGTGCAGGCACGATACCCCTCATCAACGTCGGCGAGGCGCTCAACGTCATCGGTGCCTTGGGCCTGATCTTCTTCGCGTTCATCTACGGCTGGTCTGACGAGGAGGTTGCTGACGAGGGCGCCGGCGAGGAGGGGCTATGAGCAATGTTTAAAAATGGCTTTATAACACTGTTATACAGTCCCTTCGTGGAAGGAGGATCAAAAAGATGATACTCGGCGAGATAGCCCCGCTCGTTATGGGCTTTCTGCTCGGCATCCTCTTCGGCACAAAGCTCCAGGGCAGATGGGACCCGAAGACGGTCGCCCTCATCGTAGTATTCGGCATCCTCGGCTCCTTCCTATTTCAGGCCCCGCCCTTCTTCGCAAGCCCGTGGGGAGGGGTCTTTAACGGCATAAGCTTCTCGACTCCCTTCATGGGCGCCGTCTTGGGCCTCTTGCTGGGCAGGGCTATCAAGGGGGAGGGTAAACAATGATTCTCACAACGACCGAGTGCGACAGGTGCGGCAAGTGCTGGGAGGTCTGCCCGACGGGCGCTGTGAAGCACCCGGACGACATCCCCTTCAGCTGCACGACCTGCGGGATCTGTGCAACTGTCTGCCCCACGAGTGCGATAAGGAGGAACCGCTTCGGCGGGTACTATGTCGACCGGTCTAGGTGCGTCCAGTGCGGCCTCTGCGTCAAGCACTGCCCCTTCCAGTTCACGAAACTCGTGGACAACAAGATCCAGGGGATCTGCGCAAGGTGCGGGCTCTGCATCAAGCACTGCCCGAAGAAGGCGAGGGTCGATCTCTGCAGGTTCATAGAGGGGCCAATAGACTACTCTCTCCTGATGGAGATCGCCACACCAGAACGCCTGAAGGAGATCATCGAAGGAAAAGGCAAGGCCCTCAAAAAAGCTGACGCACAAGCGGAGGTATGAAGATGACTGCAACAGTTCCACAGCAGCAATCTGCACCAGCCCCCCAACCGCAGGCAGCTCTGCCCAAGGTTACGAAGAGGAAGATCTACCGGGACATGTCCAAGTGCATAATGTGCGGCAGATGCAGCAACATCTGCCCTACTGGTGCGATCATGTATAAGACGGCGATCCCCGGCCTCTGCACACACTGCAACGTCTGCGCGGATGTCTGCCCGGTCAAGGCCCGATATACCAGCGAAGGCAAGATCAAGCCGGAGGAGTATGGAAAGCCTTACCACACCCTCCAGTCCTACCAGGAGCGGCAGGTCAACATCAACTGCGCCATGTGTATGCTCTGCTATGAGAAGTGCCCCGCCCAGTGTATGTACGTCGAGGGCGGGAAGCTCAAGATACGCAAGGGGGACGCCGGTGCCTCGATAATCAACTGCAGCCTCTGCGGCCTCTGCGCGACACACTGCCCCACCGGTGCCCTGAAGTTCCAGGCGAACAGGATCCGGCTTAACCCTGAACTGTGTAACCAGTGCGGCGAGTGCGTGAAAGTATGCCCGCCGATGACCATGCGCCTGACCGGGAAATACCCCAAGGGCTACTGCATCATGTGCGCCCGCTGCCTGAAGGCGTGCCCGACAGGCGCGCTATCGGTGAAGGCGGCTTCATGGGAGGGGAATATTGAATGAAGTGCATCAGGTGCGGGACCTGCGTCAGGGTATGCCCCAAGGATGCTATAAAGTTCAACCCCATTACCGACGAGAAGCCGAGGGTCGACGTCTCGAAGTGCATCCTCTGTGAGCTCTGCGCCTCACACTGTCCTGTGGACGCCATCCCCATAAGACTGACCCTCCCCAAGAGGGAGCTAGTCAGCCACTACATCAACATAAACAGGAACCTCTGTATAGGGTGCGGCCTCTGCGTCGAGGCCTGCAAGGTGAGCTTGGGGGGCGACTCTGCGGTATCCCTGAAGGACAAGCTGGCCTATGTCGACACCTCGAAGTGCGAGGGCTGCGGTGCATGCGCCGAGACCTGCCCTGCCGAATGTATAAGGGTCGTGAAAGTCTACAGCAAGGAGAGGGTTGCCGGCAAAGCCGACGAGGTGGTGGTGTTCCCATGACAAACCTACTTAGGATCATGCTCGAAGGGGCATACTCGAACATGGTGCGGATACTGGCGAAGAGGGACAGGGCGACCAGCATTGAGATGCGCAACAAGATCGCCACGCTGAGCGTCCCCCCGCTGGACACTGTCCTGGACGATACGTGCATCGGCTGCAGGGCATGCTTCAATGTCTGCCCCACCGATGCGATCACCATGGTACAGCTCCCGGCACCGGTCGAGATAATGGAGGGCTACGTCAAGACAGAGGTTCCCAGGATAGATCACCTCAAGTGCGTATACTGCCTGAACTGCCACGATGTCTGCCCGATCTACTCTGTCTTCGGTGAGGCTGCCCCCATACATGCCAGGGATGTAGGACGGCCAAAGATGACCCTCCAGGAGATCCTGAGAAAACCTGTGAGGGCTCCGCCGGAGAAGATCGAGGAGCTCAGGAAACTGATTCCGGCAGCAGGGATCGATCTGATCACAAAGGTGAAGGGGGAGAAAGCATGAACCTGAAGGCTAGAGCACGCAGAAACGCCGTCCACGTCATGCTCTTCTACTCGGGCGGGTGCAACGGGTGTGACATCGAGGTGGTCAACGCCGTCCTCTCTCCGAGGTATGATGTGGAGCAGTACAGGGTCCTCCTGACATGGAACCCGAGGGAGGCCGACGTCCTCGTCGTCACCGGTCTGGTGACGCGCCAGATGCTCGAGCCCCTCAAGAAGGTATACTCGATGATACCCGAGCCCAAGGCCGTCGTCGCGGTCGGATCCTGCCCGATCAACGGCAACGTCTTCAGGAACATGGTCGGCGATATCGGTTACAACGAGGAGATATTTGCCCCGCTTGAGAATATAATACCTGTCGACGTCAAAGTTACGGGCTGCGCACCAAGACCGGAGGACATAATCCAGGGCGTAGTCAGGGCACTTCCGAAGATTCTGGAGGCACCGTAAAATGTCTGATCAGGTAAAAGAGAGCGAACAGCCTTCCAAGACCGTCATAGAGAAGGAGTTATCGTTCGGTCCGGTCCATCCGGTCCTTCTCGAACCGTACCGGATACGGCTCTTCGTCAACAACGAGATAGTCGAGGACTGCGAGATAGTCATCAACATGAATTACAGGGGGATGGAACGGATCTTCGAGGGTCTGCCCTTTGAGAGGGGGCTCCTGATGGCCGAGAAGGTCTGCGGGATCTGCTCCAACGTCCACGCCTGGAACTCTGTCAGGGTCGTCGAGAAGGGGCTGAAGATAGAGGTCCCGGAGAGGGCGAATTACATCCGGGTTCTCACGCAGGAGCTCCAGCGAATAACCAGCCATCTCATCTTCTTCGGCCACGCCTTCGAGATCGTCGGGCACGAGACATTCTCGATGAGGTCCTTCCTCCTCAGGGAGAGCTTCATGGACCTCTTGGCATATGTAGGCGGAAACAGGGTGATGCCCGCCGTCCCTATAACAGGGGGCGTCAGGCCCCGCGCCGAGGTGCCGGAGAGCCTGAAGAGGGTGATCCTGGAGAGACTCGAGGACTTTGAGAAGAAGTACGGAGCGTTCGTGGGCAGGATCGTAGCCGACCCCATGGTGATGTCTAGGGTGACCGGGATAGGCATCCTCTCAAAAGAGGACGCGATCAGTCTGCACGCTACCGGTCCCACAGGGAGATCGTCCAACTATGACTATGACGTGAGGCGAGAGATGCCGGAGTACAAGCCGTTCGAGTTCAACGTCATCACCCTCCCCGACGGCGATACGAAGGCGAGGGTCGTCACAAGGGCCTTGGAGATCTTGGAGAGCATCAAGATAATCAGGCAGGTGCTGAGGGATATGCCTGAGGGCCCGATCGTCAACAGGAGCTGGAAGCCCAGCAGGATGGATTTTACGACCATGTACCTTGAGACGTTCCGGGGAGAACTGATGCACTCCTACGCCCTCGACGATCAAGGGCTCATACGCAATTACAAGATCAGAACCCCTACGCCGACCAACCTGGCGGCAATGGAGAAGGCATGCGTCGGGGACCATGTAACCGAGGCCCTGCTCACGATAGCCAGCTGCGATCCCTGTGAGACATGCTGCACCAGGGCAGAGGTCGTCACGGGTTCCTCGAGCACAATCCTGAGCGGGCGGGAGGCGGTCGAGAAGTACGGATGGAGGCGGTGAACATGGTCACGGCAGAGTTCTTGGTCGGCATAACTATATCTTCTGTGATCGCCCTCGTGATAGGGCTCCTCTACTCCCTGGTACTGCCTGGCATAGAGCGGAAGGTCCAGGCAAGGATACAGCAGAGGATCGGTCCGCCCATACTAACGCCCGGCTTCTGGGCGGTGCTCAAATTCAGATACAAGTCCAAGGTCGAGCCGATCTCCCAGATGCCTTCCCTCTACAAGTCCTTGGTCTACTTTGGCGTTGCCATAGTCGGCATCCTCTTCCTCTTCAGCACCCCCTACTGGTGGGGTGTCCTGGGCTGGGGCAGCGTCCTCGGTATCGCCGGGCTTATAAAGCTCGAGGAGCTTATCTACGTCCTGATGGGATCCCAGTCGCAGTCCATCCTCTCCACGACCATGCCTGTTGCCGATGAAGTCCGCGGTGCAAAGGGCGTGGGGGTGAGGAGGGAGTTCCTTGAGCAGCACTCTGCAGACCGGGCCATAAACATGATGGCCATCGGATCCATCCCGCTCTACGTGGCCCTCATCGTCCCGTTCGTAGCCTCGAGGAGCGGGATGCTCGCGGATGTCGTATCAAGGCAGAACCCCGCATACCTGTCATCGTCCTGGCTCTCCCTGCCGCTCCCGGACAGCCCTATCGCCTTCACGCTCCCCGGCTTTCTTGCCGCAATAGTCTACTTTGCCGGATTCGCGATCCTCCTGAACGAGAAGCCGTTTAGCATCCTCAAGGCAAAGGTCGACGTGATAGAGGGCGGTGTGCTGGACTATGCCGCATGGCTGAGGGGGATCTATTACATCATGAGGAACTTTCTCTTCTTTGCACTCTCCAGCATCTTCGTCACCCTCTTCTTCGGCATCCCGTTCGACCCCTTCACACCGCTCCTGATGATCCTCAACATGGTGCTGAGCCTTATCCTTCCTGTAGCCGTTGCAGTCCTCTCCGCGTTCTCGCCGGTCCTTACGTTCAGGCAGATCTACCCGACATCCATCGGCCTCTCCGTGCTGGCGGTGCTGGCAATGGTGCTCTCCATAGGACTGTGAGGTGTCATGGAATGACCAAGATAGTGATCCAAGGTAAACATGTGATAAATCTCGGCGGGTGGGTAGTGGAGAAGATCGCGAACCTCCCCTACAGGGATTATGTCGTCGGGAACCCGTTCAATGAGCCGGTGAAGATCGACGCTCCAATCTACTCGATCGAGGGCATCCGTGCGCTGTCCGATATGGGGCTGATAGTCGAGCCTGTCAGCACCCACGACAGATTGATGGAGAAACTAAAGAAAGTGCGCGCCCTGATCGAGAGTCAATCACCGCCCGGGTGATCATCGATGCGGATCCTCTTCATAGGCGACCCCCTCTTGGTGGACGGATACCGGCTCTTGGATATAGAGGCGGCTCCCGTCTCGACGGCTGAGGAGCTCCTCGGAGCCCTCGACTCGGCGTTCAAGAGGGATGACTTGGGGATGATCCTCGTCGACAGCGACTACTCGTCGCAGGTAAAGGATCGGATAGAAGACCTTAAATTGAAGAGGGCAATGCCAGTTCTGGTAGAGGTTCCCGGGAGGAGGACTTCTGCGGATATAGACTTTAAGGGTATAGTGAGCCGGATCATGGGGATCAAGGTATGAGCTCAACTCCTGCTTCAGGACCGGTCAGTCCCAAGGAACAGGTCGAGGGCTTCAGGAAGCTGGTGGAAGCCCTATTCAGCGAGGCGAGATCAGGCGCCGAACGCACTGTCAACGATGCCGCTCATAGGGCGATAGCCATCCTCGAGGAGTCTGAGAAGTTCTCCATCAGGAGGAGCCAGGAGGTCCTCTCAGCGTACCAAGAGAGGTCCGAGATCGAGTCCCGCAAAGAGATCTCAAAGGCAGAGATCGACGCCCGTATGCAGCTGCTGAAGCTGAAAGAGTCCTATGTCGAATCGGTCTTCGAAGAGGCCAGGAGGAGGCTCGCGGATCTGGTCAGGACTCCTGATTACGAGTCGATGATGCTTGAGAATATAAAGAGCGTCTCGAAGATCGCGGCGGTAGACGCGATCTGCCTGAGCGAGCGGGATGCCAAGAGGCTCGGTGTGAGGAAGATCCGGGAGGCGGCAGGGAGGAAGATCGAGGTGCGGAAACAGCCGGTCGGGACGGGCGGGTTTATAGCAGTCTCCAACGACGGCAAGATGTCTATTGACCTGACAATCGAGAACATGCTCAACTCGGAGCGGGAGCGTCTGAGAGGCAGGATAGCCGATCTATTGTTCAGGCGGGATGAGTGATGATTCAGGGCAAAGTAGTGAGGATAAGCGGACCTGTAGTCCAGGCAGAAGGCGTCTCCGGGCTGGAGATGCACGAGCTTGCGACCGTCGGCGATGCCGAGCTGATCGGCGAAGTGGTCAGAGTCGAGGGGGATTCTGCGACCATCCAAGTTTACGAGGATACCGTCGGCCTCAAGCCCGGCGAGGCGGTCAAGGGATCCGGCCTGCCTCTGGCAGTGGAACTCGGCCCCGGCCTCCTCAAGAGCATCTTTGACGGCATCCAGCGCCCGCTCCCGGTCATCCAGAAAGCTACTGGCGATTTTATCAAGAGGGGTGTGAAGACGCCAGCCCTCTCGAGGGAGGCAAGGTGGCACTTCGTCCCCACCATCAAGGAGGGCACGAAGGTCTCCGGCGGGGAGATCCTCGGCAAGGTACAGGAGACAGAGATCTTTGAGCATAGGATCCTGGTTCCCCCCCACGTCAGGGGCACCATCACCTTCGTAGCCCCTGAGGGGGATTACGATATCGAGCAGGTGATAGCAAGAGTCGGAGACGGCGGCGCCGAACAGGAACTGAAGCTCTACCACAGGTGGCCGGTCAGGGAGCCGCGCCCCTACGCCGTGCGACTGGAGCCGACCGAGCCCCTCATAACTGGGCAGAGGATCATAGACACCTTCTTCCCCGTCGCAAAGGGCGGGGCAGTCGCCATCCCCGGGGGCTTTGGCACCGGGAAGACGATCACGTCACACCAGCTGGCGGCATGGTCTGACGCCGAGATCATCGTCTATATCGGCTGCGGGGAGCGGGGTAACGAGATGACCGAGGTCCTCCTCACCTTCCCCGAGTGGAAGGACCCCAAATCAGGCAGGCCCCTTATGGAGCGGACCGTCCTGATCGCCAATACGAGCAACATGCCCGTCTCCGCCAGAGAGGCCAGCATCTACACTGGCGTCACTATCGCGGAGTACTTTAGGGACATGGGTTACAACGTTGCCGTGATGGCAGACTCCACCAGCAGGTGGGCGGAAGCCCTCAGGGAGATCTCGGGCAGGCTCGAGGAGATGCCTGCGGAGGAGGGATACCCGTCTTATCTCTCATCGAGGCTTGGCGAGTTCTACGAGCGGGCCGGGAGGGTGGAGGCGCTGAACGGCAGCCACGGCTCGGTCACTCTGATTGGAGCAGTCTCACCGCCAGGAGGCGATTTCTCGGAGCCCGTAACGATCCACACCAAGAGGTTCGTGAGGGCCTTCTGGGCACTCGACAGTTCCCTCGCTAGCATGCGCCACTACCCCGCCATCAACTGGCTGAACAGCTACTCCGAGTACATTGATTACGTTGAGAAGTGGTGGAACACTCAGACCGAGGGGAGGTGGAGGAGGGAGGGAATAAGGGCTATGGAGATACTCAAGAGGGAGGACGAGCTGAAGGAGGTAATCCGGCTTGTGGGCATGGAGGCCCTCCCTGAGAGCGAGAAACTCACGATGGAGGTGGCGAGGCTGCTCAGAGAGGGTTTCCTCCAGCAGAACGCATACGACCCTGTCGACACCTACTCGTCCCCGGAGAAGCAGTTCAAGCTCCTCACGGCCATCCTCGCCTTCAACGACCGCGCCATGAAGGCGATATCGAAGGGCGTCCCCGCAGCCAAGATTACATCGCTCCCCATGCTGGCAGAGATGGCCAAGCTGAGGATGTCCGTCCCGAACGATGATGCTGATGAGATCGACGCATTCAGCAAGAGGATTAACGACGAGGTTGATAAATTGACGGAAGGTCAGCTATGACAATCTCCATGGAATACCGCGGCGTCCAGAAAGTGAGCGGCCCCCTCATCTTCGTCGAGGGGGTGTCTAGCGTCGGGTACCACGAGCTGGTTGAAGTACGGGGCGAGGACGGCTCTCTCAGGAGGGGACGCGTCCTCGAGTTGAACAGGGGCATAGCAGTGGTTGAGATCTTTGAGGGGACCAGCGGCCTCTCCACCGTGGGGACCGCTGTCAAGTTCCTCGGCAAGCCCCTGACCATACCACTCTCGACCGAGATGCTCGGCAGGGTCTTCAACGGTTTGGGGGAACCGATCGACGGCGGGCCGGTCCCCTTCACAGAGGATCACAGGGATATCAACGGCCTTCCGATGAACCCGTACTCAAGGGACTACCCGACACAGTTCATCCAGACCGGCGTCTCCGCGATCGACGGGATGGACACCCTCGTCAGGGGACAGAAGCTGCCGATCTTCTCCGGGTCGGGCCTCCCGCATAACCTCCTCGCCACTCAGATAGCGAGGCAGGCCACGATCCGGGGGGAGGAGACACAGTTCGCGGTAGTCTTCGCCGCCATGGGCATCAAGCACGACGAGGCGTCCTTCTTCAGGAGGAGCTTCGAGGAGTCTGGCGCGCTCCAGAACTCTGCGATCTTCCTCAACTTGGCGGATGACCCTCCAGCCGAGAGGCTGATCACGCCGAGGAGCGCGCTTACCCTAGCGGAGTACCTGGCGTTCGAGCAGGACATGCATGTCCTGGTCATCCTCACGGACATGACCAACTATGCCGAGGCCCTCCGGGAGATCAGCGCCGCAAGGGAAGAGGTCCCGAGCAGGAAGGGCTACCCCGGCTACATGTACAGCGACTTTGCGTCCATCTACGAGCGGGCCGGGAGGATCCACGGCAGGAAGGGGAGCATCACACAGATGCCCGTCCTCACCATGCCCAATGACGACATCACCCATCCGATCCCCGATCTTACCGGCTACATCACCGAGGGGCAGATAGTCCTGGACAGGGAC
This sequence comes from Candidatus Methanomethylicaceae archaeon GD_Cm_T35_P0_bin.15, assembly GCA_038801785.1. Taxonomy (GTDB): domain Archaea; phylum Thermoproteota; class Methanomethylicia; order Methanomethylicales; family Methanomethylicaceae; genus JAULTD01. Next base: position 228,135 of record JAULTD010000001.1, on the reverse strand, counting down.
CTCCACAGGAGGGGGATATACCCGCCGATCAACATACTCCCAAGCCTCTCCCGCCTTATGAAGGACGGCATCGGATCCGGGAAGACCCGCGACGATCACGGTGCAGTGGCAAGCCAGCTCTACTCCGCCTACTCGAGGGCCCAGGACCTGAGGGCTCTGAGCGCCATCATAGGGGAAGAGGGTCTGTCTGACAAAGACCGGGCATACCTCAGGTTCGGCGACAGCTTCGAGCACCGCTTCCTCGGGCAGAGGTTCGACGAGAACAGGCCACTGGAGACGACCCTCGGCCTGGCGTGGGAGCAGCTTTCGATGCTGCCCGAGACCGAGCTTACGAGGATCGCTGATAAGTATGTGAGGGCATATTATAAGAAATAGAGAGGGCGGGAAGTGGCCGGTTCTTGTCGCTGAGGGCAGCTCCGTCGAAGATGAACCTCATCAGGTTCAAGAGGACGCTGTCCTTCCTCAGGAGGGCTCACGGCCTTCTGGAAGAGAAGAGGGACATCCTACTCCTGGAGGTCAACCGCAGGATCGGTGAGGCAACGAAAGCTCGGTCAGAGCTGAACAGGACCCTCAAGGAAGCGTACGGCCTCCTGGACATGGCAGCCGCCACCGCCGGCACCCGGGAGGTAGACGCCGCCAGCAGGATCCCGCTGATCACCTTTGACATGCAGACCTCCAAGAGGAAGGTTATGGGCGTCACCACCCTCTCATTCGAGGTAACCGGCATGAAGAAGAACCTCTCATACGATATATCAAAGCCGACCAGCATGCTCGACGATGTGGCTGAGAGGTTCCGCTTGGCGCTCCCCCTAATAATAAGGGTCGCCGAACTGGAGAGCACCCTCATCCGGCTGGTGGAAGAGGTGAAGCGGACGCAGCGGCGCATAAACGCCCTGGAGCAGTTCCTCATACCCCGCTACAGCGCGACTGTAAATCTTATATCGAGCATCCTGGACGAGCGGGATCGCGAGGAATTCGTGAGGATCAAGAAGGTAAAGTCAATACTCGAGAGAAGACTCTCGGCAGGTGTTAAAGCATGAATGATGCATTGATGCTTGCTATAAGGGGCAAGTATGAGACAGAGAAACAGAGGGTCAAAAGCGAGGCAGATCTGACCCTTAAGGATATATACGGGAAGATCATATCGAAAAAAGACGAAGCCTGTACAGAAGTGGCATGAATATCGGAGTGATCGACATGAAGATAAACAAGCTATCCCTTACGACGCGCAGACAGCTCTTTATCATCTTCGCCCTCATAGCTCAAGCCGTATTGATCCTAGGAGCCACATCCGTCGTCTCCGCTACCACCCAGGCTCCTGTGGTCGCCCCGAGCGTCTCTCAGGAGGGGACGAACACCTCGATCCTGACCGCCTTTGCAGCTGCCCTCGCGGTTGGGCTTACTGGCGTGGGCGCAGGCTATGCCCTCGCAAAGAGCGGTGCGGCAGCCATCTCCTCACTCGCAGAGAAACCTGAGACCTTCTTCAAGGCATTCCTGGTAGTTACGCTGAGTGAAGCGGTTGCAATCTACGGCTTGGTAATCGCAATACTGCTCTGGCTGAAGCTCTGATCAAAACACCGAAGCCTGGTGCTATAGTTGCTGCGCCCCGAGCGGATGTCGCGCGCCTCAATCATTTTTTTAAAATCCGACTCCGAGAGTGTCGTGGACGCGCTCAACAGGAACGGCGCCTTCCACCTCACACTCAAGGATGTGGAGAGATCGGAGAGCGCCGACCTCAGGGGGGCCGTCATCGACCTCAGCAACAGGATCAGGAACGCGATCAACAAGATCGATGCCCTCGCCCCACCGGCAAAGGGCGAAGGAGCGCCTGCGGCGGAGGGCGAAGCCGTACAGGCCTCCGACTGGCAATCTTTCATCAGGGCCGTCAACGAGGAACTCTCCCCCCATGAACAGAGGATAAGGGAGGTTGAATCCCGGGTTCAGCAGGAGGCGAAGGACCGGCCCGTCTACGAGCTCTGGAAAGCATTCGCCGGCGCTTTGGGGGCGACGGGTCTGCGGGCCCTCTCAGGCCTCAAGAGAGTGGGGGTGACCGTTCTCCATGCCCCCAGCGCCCAGCCGCAGAGCCTGAGAGGAGCACTGCCGCAATCCAGCGTTCTGCTGCCGGTATCTTCAAAACCGGCAATTGCTGTTGTCCTCTCGTTGCGCGAGGACGGGGAGGAGGTGCTCCATGCTGCCGAATCCTTGGGGTATACCCCGCTCAAGCCCCTTGAAGGTATGCCGCAAGACTATTCTGAACTGCCAGGGTTCCTGTCCTCATACGGCGAAGCGCTCGAGCGTGCAAAGGCAACAATAGGCGAAGACCTCCTCTACCTCAAGAGGCTGAAGCCTAGACTCGCCCACCTCTCCAGGTCGCTCTCAGATGCCCACTCCGTCCTCTCCATCAGGGAGAAGGCCGCCCTCGAGAACAGCTGGTCGCTCGTGGAGGGGTACGTGCCCACAAGGCAGACAGGATCTCTGGTAAACGAGCTCAACTCCCGACTGAACGGCAGGATGATTCCGTTCTTCAAAGAAGAACACTCGTCGAGAGAGGTTCCTGTAACTTTCAGGTACCCCAGGTACATGAAGCTCTTTGAGACCATCACTAACCTCTACGGTGTGCCATCCTACACCGAGGTGAATCCGACCCCGATCTTGGCACTGACCTTTCCGATCTTCTTCGGATTGATGTTCGGTGATGTGGGGCACGGTCTGATGCTTATTGGGCTAGGGGCCATCATGTACAAGTACACACAGTCTATGAAGAAGATAGGCAAGATCCTCATCGTCTGCGGCATCTTCGGCGCGCTGGTGGGGGCATCGCTGTACGGCGAGGCTTTCGGGCAGCACCTTCCGTATGCCGTCCCGTTCCCTACCGATGAGACCAACATAATGTCAATATTCACCCTCTCGCTAGTTATAGGGGTATCCCAGATATCGCTGGGGATGTTTATCGCGATAGCCAACCGGTTCATCCAGAGAAGGAGGGCGGAAGCCTTCCTGGTGGACCTCCCAAGGATGCTCTTCTACTGGGCCGGCATCTACCTCGTTGTGACCTACGGCATAAATTTTGACCTCTGGCTCACCGGGCCTGTCTATATCGCCTTGACTCCACTGCTGCTGCTGATAGCGGGCAAACCTGTCTTCATGATAGCAAAGCATGGTATACGAGAGGGGTTAGCAATCTTCGGCGAGATGGGCTTCGATGCCTTCGACACCATGATCCGGTTCATCTCAAACACCATCTCGTACCTGCGAATATTTGCTATGGTGATGGCCCATGTCCAGCTGATCGGCGTCTTCTATACCCTTAGCGAGATAGTGGCCGGAGGCTCGATCGGAATCATCGTCTCCCCCCTCCTGATAATCGCCGGCAACGTCTTCGTCGTGCTGCTCGAGAGCATCCTCGCGGTCGCCCAAGATCTGAGGCTTCACTTCTATGAATGGTTCAGCAGGTTTTACGAGGACGGCGGAGTGAGGTTTACACCCTTCAAGCTGGCCATAGGCGTCCCAGTCCGGAAATGAGTTGCGAGTGAGGGGAAGTAAGGAGAGGTAAATGAAGTGGACGAGGGGGGAGCGGCATCCCACCCCGCGTCTATGCCCCTCAATATACAAGATCTTGGGCAACCCTCTTCGGATCGATGCCCCTCGCTATCGCGTTGGCTATCCTTATCAGTATTCTGATCTCTCTGAGCTTCAGCTCCAGATACCCCACAATGGCGCCGATGTCGATGTAGCCGCCGTAATACGTCCGAGTGGCGATCCTCGAGAGCCTCTCGCCATAGCCCCTCTCCAGCTCCCTCAGGCTGGCTGCCTTGAACACCCCAGAGCTTGCAAGGCAGCCGAGCCCTGCTGCCACATCTGCAGCTTTGAGCATATCCCTGAGGGCGGCCCTGCTCAGGCTGCCCCCTTCAGGGATCGTGATCTCCTCCAAGGCCTTCCTGTCCACCCCGTTCCTTATGCCCCTCAGGATCACGATGGCGTTGAAGAAGTCCACCTTGAGCCTCATGTAGTTCCTCAGCCCCTCGGCAGCTCCACCGCGCAGACGACTTACGGCGCCGAGCATCTTCAGGATCCTCCCCCTCTCAAAAACCACCTCTATGAGGCCCGGCACGCCGTATCTCTGGAACACCATTTTGGCGTTATCTGCCTCCTGAGCAAAATCCCTGCTGTTGGCGATACTGCGCTCCTCCCCCCTCCCGGGCTCCTTGGGCCCCATCTCTGCGCTCCAAGGGATGAGGCCGAGCTGCCACTTGACCAAGCTCACCGCGCGCACCTCCTCAAGCTCGCGCTTGAGGAGCTCGAAGAGCTGCGAGAGCTCCGGTGCGGCCTTGGAGAACTCGTCCACTTCTGCCGTGAAGTTGCCTCTGAGCTGGTCCTCGATCTCCCTGAGCGAGGGGTCTATCATAGCTCCGAGGTTAGGGTATCTCTCCTTTACCCTGCCGGCGAAATCCCTGAGATCCCTGGCCCCCGCCACCTCTACAAAATTCTGATCCGTCAGGAGCTTCCCTTTCTTGGCAGAAGCCTTGACCACCGCGTAAGTGAGATCCACCAAGACGGTCCCCTCATACGGGAGCCTTCATCCGCTGGGCTATCGACTTGACGACCTCATCGACGCAGACTTCAAAGTTCTTCTTCACCCGCCGGTCCAGGTCCGAACCCGCCTCCTCGGCTCGGGCCTTTATCCTCTCCGCCTCTTTCCTGGCAGAGTCCATCCTCTCTTCCAAGAGCCTCTCACCAGCCGCCTTGGCCTCCCTCTCCGACTCGGCCTCCAGCTCTCTTGCTGCATCCTCCGCCCCTCTGACCAGTGCGGAGGCTCTCTCGGTCGCCTCGCGGCTGATTGCTGCCGCCTCATCCTCTGCCTTTTTAAGCGCCTTTAGAATATTCTCCAAGTCAATACCTCCTAGCTGAGACTATATACCCGGTGTGTCCAATCATCAGTGTATCCGGCCTTGTCTCATTCACTTTTACCTTATAAGTACGCATTATTAGCTCTATAGTTTTAACATTGACGAAGGGGTGCCTCCCCAGCTCGTCCACCGTCTTCTCGACTTGGTTGATGGTGGGGCTGAAGCTAACGAACCTCCCTCCGACCTTCAGCGCCCGGCAGGCCTCCCCGACCACCAGCCACGGTGTAGCCATGTCCAGGACGACCGAGTCGAGGTTGGACTCGTCTATACCCTCTGTCAGATCCTTCAGCTTCATCTCTACGTAATCCTGGAGGCCGAGCTTCTCAAGGTTCCTCCTCGCATTCTCTTGGAACTCTGCCCTCACCTCGTAGGTGTAGACCCTGCCGCTGACTCTGACGTGACTGGCGAGGTAGCTTGTAAGCGCGCCGCTGCCGGTGCCGCACTCGAGTATCCTGGCGCCGGGGACAGCGTTCGCGAGCAGCGCGATCATCGCCAGGTCTTTGGGGTAGATCACCTGCGTCCTCCTGGAGATCCTCTCCAAGTGATCCAGATAGTCTGCCGGGAGGATCCTGAAGACCGCGCCCAAGGTGGTGGCCACCTCCCCGCCGAAAGGCCTCCCGATGATCTCCGAGAGGTCCACTATCCCCTTATGCGTATGGAACTTCCTGTCCTCTGCCCTCACTATCCAGCTCTTCCTCTCGTTGAAGTAGAGCAGGACCTCATCCCCTCGCTCGACCCTCCGATCTTCCATAGAGGCAGACGCACTTCCTGGTATCCCTTTTTACGACAGTCCGTCGTATTATATGTTGCACTATATGGCGTCCAGCCTTGCAGCAGGACGGATTAAGGCACTATACACAGCACGCGCTTGATATTATAAAACTATCTGGTTATCTGGGCAGTTTTTTTATAGTCCAATAGCCTGATCTTAACAGGATCGGGGGGTGCTCTTGACCGCCAGGATTAAGATCGTCGTCTCAGGCTTAGTCCAGGGTGTGGGGTTTAGGTACTTCACCTATCGCATCGCGAGGAAGCTCGGTCTCGCGGGGTACGTCCACAACAAAGCGGACGGCGGCGTGGAAGTGGTCGCGGAGGGTGGGAGGCAGGAGCTGCTCCGCTTCCTCGAGGAGCTTAGGATCGGCCCCTCCGGGTCGTCTGTGGAGAGCGTCACGGTCAAATGGGAGGAGCCGAAGAACGACTTCCATGATTTCAGGATACTGAAATGAACCAGCTCCCCGAAGCCTCGAGTAAATATTTAAGTCTAATGCCAGATTACTGAACTGCGGTGTTTACGCATGGATATCACGCCGGTGGATGAGCAGGTAATAACCAGGGCAATCATCGAGAGGGGATCGAAGGCCCTACTCGAGATGGTGGAGAGCGATGCCGTGATAGTTGGCGCAGGACCATCCGGGCTGGCCGCTGCCCGCTACTTGGCTGAGGGGGGCGTCAAGACCCTCGTCGTGGAGAGGCGCCTCAGCTTCGGGGGCGGGATAGGCGGAGGGGGGATGCTGATGCCAAAGATAGTGGTCCAAAGGCCGGCAGAGGAGATACTCACTGGGGCAGGCGTGAGGCTCGACCTCTACGCAGACGGCGTATGGGTAGTCGACGTCGCCGAGGCGATAGCCAAGCTGGCGTCGGCCGCGATAGACGCCGGCGCGCGGATAGTCCTCGGCGTAACGGTCGACGACCTGATCATCAGGGGAGGAAGGGTGTCCGGCGCCGTCTTGCAATGGTCAGCAGTCGAGATCGCCGGGCTGCACGTCGATCCCCTCGCCGTCCAGAGCCGCGCAGTACTTGACTGCACCGGCCACGACGCTGAGATCATCGCCATAGCTGCCCGGAAGAACCCAGACCTCGGGCTCTCGGTGCCCGGGGAGAGGTCGATGGACGCCGTCACGGCGGAGAGGGTAACCGTGGAGAGCACGCGCGAGGTCTCGCCCGGACTCTGGGTCGCGGGGATGGCTGCGGCGGCGGTCAGCAGGGGACCGAGGATGGGTCCGATCTTCGGCGGGATGCTCCTCTCGGGTAGGAAGGCTGCGTCTGCGATCCTTGATGATCTGAAGAAGCGGTGACCTAATACGGCAGCAGACCTCGCGGTATGCCCTAGCTGCAGGAGGAGGATGCCCGAGGTACGGTGCCGGCGGTGCGGAAGTCGGGTCTGCCGCAGCTGCCTCCTTGCCCACGGCCTCTGCAGGTATTGCGCCTCGGATCTCTGCCGCCCGGCGGGAGGAAAGACTGCCGGGAAGAGGCAAAGATAAAAAAGAGTCCGCTACCGGAATGTATCTGCCGGTTGCTCCAGTCATGACCCGCCCTATATCCTCATCAATCAGAAGCTTATCGACGGATCGTACTTGTACCTTCTCATGACCAGCGTAGAGTTAACGTTTGCTATGCCGTGGGTCTTGTAAAGCTTCTCCTTGATGAACCTCTGCATCTCCGGAACATCGTGAAAGAGCGCATGGACCTGCAGCTGCGAGTTCCCCGCCCGCTCGTAGATGCGGGTGACCTCAGGCCAGTTCGAAAGCTCCTGTGCCACCTCTTCGATATCCAGGGGGTTGGTTATGACGTCGAAGATCACGGAGACCCTCTTCCCTATCATGTTAGAGTCGATGAGAGCGAAGAACCCTTTTATATACTCGTCCCTGATGAGCTTGTTCATCCTGTCCCTGACGGCGACATTGGAGATCCCTACCTGGCTCGCAAGGCTCCTGAATGATGCTCTTCCGTCTTTCCTGAGAATTTCTAAAATCTTTAGGTCGAGTTCGTCGAGAACCCTCATACTTACACCTAACAAATTGAAGATAACCCGGACGCGATATTTATCTCTATCTTAGCTTTAGCGCTACCGCGTCCGCCTGCCTGCTCCATGAGCGCCTCGGACAGCAGAGGGTATGGTTGTCGGCATCTCCATGGACAGCCCCCAATATACGGGTCGGGATCGCGCTCTTCCACACGCAACTTGCCGCCAAAAAATCTATCACACAAATTACCAAAAGCATTTTATATTTTTATCTGGGTAATACCAATTAGCTTTGGTGTTGGAGAATGGTGGATCCTAAGGCATATATTGTCCCATTTGACAGGCTTCGCAAAGGTGACGTCGCCCTTGTTGGCGGAAAGAATGCCAACCTTGGTGAGCTTATATCCGCCGGCATAAACGTCCCGCCGGGGTTCGCGATCACTTCCGAAGGCTACAAGCTCCATCTTGAGAGGAACGACCTGAAAGACAGGATAAGCGCGATCCTTTCCAAGATGGACGCCTCCGAGAGCGTGTCCCTCCAGAGCGCATCTTCCCAGATCAGGGCGCTGATCGAGTCCGCTCCTCTGCCCGAGGAGCTACGGGAGGGCATCGCCTCCGCTTACCTGAAGCTCGCACAGGACCTGAAGGAGAAGGATCCTACAGTCGCAGTCAGGAGCAGTGCGACGGCTGAGGATCTGCCCGGGGCTAGCTTTGCCGGGCAGCAGGAGACGTTCCTCTTCGTGAGGGGCGTGGAACCGCTCCTGAGGTACGTTGTAAAGTGCTTCTCATCCCTCTTCACCCCGAGGGCAATCTCCTACCGGAAGGCCAAGGGGTTCGATGACATGAAGGTCTACCTCAGCGTCGGGGTTCAGAGGATGGTGAACAGCAGGTCCGCAGGCGTGATGTTCACCCTCAACCCTGCCACAGGCGACAGGGGGGTGGTCTTCATAGAAGGGACCTGGGGCATCGGCGAGACTATAGTCCAGGGAAGGGTGGACCCAGATCAGTTCATCATCGATAAGAAGGGCATGAAACTGGTGGAGCGGAAGATATCGAGGAAGGAGCGGATGACGATAAGGACGCCCAAGGAAGAGGCCGATGGCTTCGTCAGGGAAGTCAAGGTTCCGGAGGAGAAGGTGGAGGCACCCTGCATAAGCGACGAACAGGCACTAGAGCTGGCTGCATATGCCGTTAAGATAGAGCAGCACTACGGGAGCCCGCAGGACATAGAATGGGCCCTGAACGAAGACGACGGGCGTCTCTATATCGTTCAGGCCCGTCCGGAGACCGTCTGGGCCGAGAAGAAGGCTGAGGGTGATGGTGAGAGTAAGGGTGCTGCCCCCGCCGCCTCGATGGGGGCCCCCGGTCAGAGGAAGCGCCTCCTCAGGGCACTTCCCGCCTCACCCGGTCTCGTCGCGGGGAAAGCCCATGTCATACTGGACGTGAAGGATATCGGAGAGTTCCAGAACGGGGAGATTCTCGTAACTGAGATGACCTCTCCGGACTGGGCTCCGGCAATGAGAAAAGCCCGGGCGATCATCACCAACAGCGGCGGCGTGACCAGCCATGCAGCAATAGTCAGCCGCGAGCTTGGCATCCCCTGCATAGTCGGAGCCGGTAAGGCTACCACAGTAATAAGCACCGGGCAGCTGATTACCGTCGATGCGACGCACGGAGTGGTCTACGACGGCGACGTGACCGCTGCGCAGAAGACAGAGGCAGCTGCGGTCGTGACCGCCGCCCCGTTGATGATGAACAGCTTTGGCTTTGCAGCCACTGGGACCAAGATATACATGAACCTAGGCGAGCCAAACGCCATAGACAAATTCAAGGATCTACCATTCGACGGGATAGGCCTGATGCGGATAGAGTTCATTATAGCCGATATCATAGGTGAACACCCGCTCGACCTCATAGAGCGTCACGAAGAGGAGAAGTTCATAGACAAGCTGGCCAGCGGGATCTCGAAGGTCGCCAGGGAGATATACCCGAGGCCCATAGTGGTGCGGTTCAGTGACTTCAAGACCAACGAATACCGCCAGCTGAAAGGCGGCGCGAGGTACGAACCGCAGGAGCACAACCCCATGATTGGCTGGAGGGGCGTGAGCAGGTACATCTCCCCCAAGTACGTCGATGGCTTCAGACTCGAGTGCCGGGCCCTCAAGAGGGTGAGGGACGAGTGGGGCCTCAAGAACGTCTGGGCCATGCTTCCCTTCGTGAGGGCCACTTGGGAGGTCGAGGAATGCCTGAAGGTCATGAATGAGGAGGGGCTGAGGAGGAACCGGGACTTTAAGGTCTGGCTCATGGCCGAGGTCCCCTCCATAGTCTTCATGGCCGACGAGTTCTCCAAGCTCTGCGACGGGTTCAGCGTCGGCAGCAACGACCTGACCCAACTTACCCTCGGCGTCGACAGGGATTCGCCCATACTGCCTGCCCAGGACCCGCGCTACTTTGATGAACGGGACCCGGCGGTTCTCAGGGCGATCGCCCACCTCATAAAGGTCGCCCACAGGGAGGGCGTGACGGTCAGCATCTGCGGGCAGGGGCCGAGCGTCTACCCCGAGCTCACCGAATTCCTCGTAAGAAACAACATCGACAGCGTCAGCGTCAACCCCGACGTGGTTGCGTGGACAAGGAAGATTGTTGCCGGCGTCGAGCGCAAGATCATCATGGAGCGCATCCTAAAACCCAAGAGCGACCCAGCGTCCGACTTAGAGTTTTAGGCCGGCCGCTGCTTACAGCCCCTTTTTTCAGGTCGATGCAGAGGTCGCAGAACCGGGCCAGGGTCCCGAAGTACCTTGGCCTGTACCCCCTTTTTACATATACCACATCGCCCACCAGTATGAGCTCGGCCCCGGTACCAAGTGACTCACAGAGGGAGAAGAGTGTCAGGCCCAACTGCCTGGCTCCGCAGATTCCCCCGCACCACCCGTTGACCGGATCGACCACAGTCAACGCCGGCCTGAACTCCTTCACCGCCTCCTGCACCTCTGCGAGTGTGGAGAAGGTGCCCACCATCACCCTCTCCTCCCCCTCCCGGCCTAGTGTCCCCTCCCTGATGACCGGTACCCCTCCGCACATGTAGAGCGCCCCCCGTACCGATCGGGCGCAGGCCGTCAGCGCCAGCGTCGACCTGCCTGATCCCGCCTCACCGTAGAGGAGGACGACCTTTGCACCGGTCATCTCGGCGAGCCTGTCCAGCTCCGGTATTCCAAACTCCAAGGCCGGCCGCCTCAGCCCAAGGACTCGAGGTCCACGTCCACGATACCTGCCCCCGAGAGGTCAACGTAAGTGGACGCCCTCGGGTGCTTCGGCGAGTCGATTACAGTCACCCTCGTCCCGGCCTTGGCCCTCTCCAGCCAGAGCCTGAATGTGGACCCGTGGGCTACGACGTTACCGCCTGCCGGCTTGGTGGGTCTGACGCCCGGCCGCATCTCTGGCACATCCAGCACTTGGTTAGTGACGACCACGATCAGGTCGTGGAGGATCGTGAGCCTCTGAAGCAGGTGGATGAAGTGGTTCAACCTCTGCTGCCTCGTAACGAGGTTCTCCCTACCGGCGTATTCGCTCCTGAAGTGGGCGGTGAGGGAGTCGACTATCAGCAGCCTGACGCCTTTCCTGAGGTACTCTTTTACGAGCGACAGCCCCTCGAACTGGTGCTCAGAGTTGAGCGCGCGGAAACTGTACACCCTGTCAAGCAGCGTGTCATCCTCCACCCCAAGTCCCCTTGCGATCTCCTCCAGCCTCTCCGGCTTGAACGTGTCCTCCGTATCTATGTAGAATGCTCCGGCGTTGAGCCCTCCCCTGTTCTTTGTCAGCTGAACGGTGACACAGAGCTGGAGGCAGAGCTGCGTCTTCCCCGTGCCATAGGCGCCGATCAGCTCGGTTATCCCGGGCTCTAGACCCCCCTGCAGGAGCCCGTCTAGGTTCTTGGAGCCCGTAGAGAGCACCGGCATGCCCCTCCGACGCTGGAGGTACTCCCTTGCCGTGAACACCCGCGAGAAGACCGCCTCCCTAGCGCGCCTCGAGACCTCCTCTGCCTTCCCCTCGGAGAGATCGCTCTTTATGAAGAGCTCCCTGCCGGGGAGGGCGGCAAGGTCCCTCACAGAGAGCACCCCCGCCCTCCTGAGCCTCTCAGCCGTGGCAGAGCCTATGCCTGCCAAGTCCTCAAGCCCCGGCTCCTCTTCCTCCTCCTCTTCCTTCTTCTTTCCCTCTCCCGTAGGCTTTTCTAATCCCGTCCCTGCCTCCGGCCCACCGCGGGCGCGGTTCCAATCTCTCTCTCCTCTCCTCGTAACCCCGCCCTTCTCCGGTCCACCACCAGTATCGGTATCAGTATCCCTTTCACAATCCATTGTAGACCCTCCTCAACCTCTCTATCGCCTCAAGCAGCAGCCGCTTTGCCCCCTCCCGGCCCGCGCCGGGCGGTGCGATCCCGAGCGTGAGTGCCTCCTCCGCCCTCAGCACCTCCAAGTACTCCTCGGCCGAGTAAGTCTCCTCGAAGACAATGCTCTCCCTCCCGAACTTCCCCCGCGAGAAGACAGCTCTCCGGATCCGCCCAGCCGCCGAGGAGACCTCTACCCCGAGCGTGAGATCCCCATCTCCCCTCCCCAGGCTCCAAAAGATCCTGTTCTCAGAGACGTACCTCACCCTCATTCCCCCGTCCCCCCGTCCTCGAATTCTGCCAGTGCACGCTCACCAACCTTGGTGAGCTTGAACCAGCCCGCACCGCTGTTATCGCAGTACTCGACGATCAGGAAGTACCGCTTGAGGACCTTGACGACCGTCCTCAGGACCCTGTTCCTCTGGTGAACCACCGCATCAACAGGGACTCTCCCACCCTTGATGAGCCTGAGGAGGCCTACGGCGTATACCGCCGCCTCCCTCTCCCTGAAGATCTTCTCCAGCATCCCCCTCTTCCTCGCGGTTCCCTTCAGCTCTCTGGGGTCATCACCCAGTGTCCGCATATGCTCTAGGATCTCCACGTCTGCAACGCTACGGAAACGCGATCGCCTGAACCTGATCAGCTGCGGCGAACCCCTGTTCGGCATGCAGAGCAGGGCCGAACAGTCGCCGACCGCCTTGGCGATGGAGGCTCCGGGATCCAAGCGGAACGCCCTTCCGATAAAGCCGAGGGCCCCCTCCCAGAGAGGGCCGCAGAAGATGCACGCTGTAGACGCCTCGACGATCCACCTGGGCAGGAGGGATGGGCATAGGGAGCAGATGCGGATCGACGTGCCAGATCTGATGAGGGCCGAGATCGCCCCCTGTGCACGCCTAGGATCCCCCGAAACCGACGGCTGGAGCAGCCACTCGGCGGGGTCGATGAGTACCTCGGTCGGGCGGTACTCTCTCGCCTTCAGCAGCAGGGACGCCGCGAGAAACGCCTTCGCCCTGACCGGTTCGATGGCGCTCAAGTCGAAGATGGCCGGCATCTTGGGCGCCAGGTCCTCTGCCTGCAGCGCCAGTCCCGTCGCTCCCTTGCCCAGCTCCCAGAGAACGTTCTTTAGGCTCTCGACCTTGTAGCCCTCTCTGGGGTGGATCTCCGCCTCTATCCTCAGGAGGTTGTCTGTGATCGACTCCAGCGACGGACTGAGGTTTCCGTCGGCATACGCCAGCGCTATCGCCCTCTCAAGGTAGACCCTCTCATCCCTGCTCAGGTCATACGCGTCCTGCATGAACGAGGACAGTGCCTGAGCATACTCGTCGCGATCACCTGCCGGAGCGAACGGGTTCACTGAAGCATACTCCCCCACCCTGTAGACGCGGAGCGACGGTATGTAGTCTATGAGGGGGGAGTATCTGCCCATCATATCGATCATCATGGGGATGTGCCCCGCCTCAGCCTCCCGCAGCACCAGCTCCAGCCCGATCCTGCCTCGGGATGACTCACTGCCGAAGATGCCCACCACCCCGCCTAGGCTGCAGTCGGATACAATCTGACCGGGCCCCGGTCCCCAACCCTCCGGAGACTGCCTGGGCAGGTCGTAGCGGGGCCCCCATCCCGCGGCGCGTCCCAGGACCTCCTCTAGGATCCCGCCGGGCATCAGTCCTCCCCCAGTAACAGGGCAGTGATCTCTTCCCCCCTGCAGACCCTCACCCTCAGGGACGGGGACACCGATTCCATCATGCCTGCAGCCACCCTGAGCCTCTCGACCATCTCCGCCCCCGCCCGCATAAAATCGCGCTTGGCAACCCTCTCCCTGGAGACGACGTAGATCTTGTCCCCCTCCCCGCCGCCGGAAAGCACGACAATTACCCTCGAGTCGTAGGTGAGGAGCCTCAGGGCTTCACCGGCCGCCTTCCTGTAGAGCTCCGGTGAGCAGCCTCCTCCCTCGAGGATCAGTGCGGAGACGCACCTGAGCCCGAGTAGGCCGGGCACAAACGCAAAAGGCGCCCCCCCCTCAGGGATATAAAACCTCTGACTCTTCACGAGCTCGCAGAGGCCTCCGCGGTCCGCGAATCTCCACCTCGAGACCCTATTCTGCGCAAGGAGCCGTCTCGCCAGGGGGGCCGCAAACCTCTTTGTTCGGGCGATCAGCCCCAGCCTCCACGCAAAGTAGAGGCAGAGGGCAGGGATGGTCTGGGGAATAAGCGCCACAATCAGAAGTACCGCGCCCCACTTGAGGAGGGAACGGCCTCTCGCCAACCGCTCTCACCATCATACCCGCCACCTCCATCGGATTTAAGCCCTTTTCAGATGCCGGTCGATTCGATCCTTCTAGGAAGATCGAATCGCGCCGTACCAGCCAAAGCGTCATAAGGCACCAAATCATACTTTATGGGGGTACGTATGAGCGGCGAAGACCGCAGGGAGATCTTCGATGCTCTGAGCGATAAGACCCGCTACTCGATACTGGAATCGCTCGCCAAGAGGCCGATGAACGGCGACGAGCTGGCTGAGGCGGTTCAGCGGTCGAGGAGCACGGTAGAGACCCATCTCTCAACCCTGCTGAGGCTCGACCTAGTCTCGAGGAAGAGGGTCGAGAGGACCTACTATTACGAAGCTACCCCCAGCGCCCGGGCATGGATGGATCGGTCTGACACGGTACCCTTGATGCCTGAGACCATAGGGACTAGGTTCGGAGTGAGGGCGTCCCTGCTTCCCGTCGCCCTCGGCGCGGCCTATGCGATCGCGCAAGCCCTGCTCTCCAACGCCTCACTGCCGGAGACCATCCCAAACCTTCTTCTAGTCGGCTTCTCGCTCTCCTTCGGCGCGATTGGGGCGTTCTTCTGTGAATCCCCGAGATCCATGGGCAGATCCGTGCTGATGGCATCGGTCGCGGCGGCCGTAATATCCGCCCCCTTGGTGGGCGCCAGCTCGATCTTCGGACTGCTCCTCTCGGGTGCGTTCATCCTCGCCCTCGTCTTCGCCGCCGTCTTCGTCCTGGCCCTCCCTGCGTGGTACCTCACAAAGAGGCTAGTGGTAGACAGGAGTAAGCACTGAACAGCGCATCCACCGTTCCGCGCCCCCATTGCTGCCATTGTTCTAGCGCGGTCGCAGGCCTCCAAATGCTTATCTGCCCCCGGCGAGGACTGATCAGCAGCCGTGCTGGTGATCCATTGAGATACCTCGATACTCTGTCAAAGGAAGAGCTGGTAAAATACGCCGAGCTCCTGTCGAAGAACCTCCTAACCCTGGATGGCTACTGGTTCCTAGGTATAGAGGATAGGCTGGGGATCGAGGCCGCCATAGATATGGACAGGCAGGCGTGGGAGAAGTATGGCGTATCCGAAGCCAGGCGCCTCAAAGCATTCCTCAACATAACCGAGGGGAGCCTAGAGGATCTGGAGAAGGCGGTCCAGCTGCTCGCCTACGCCCCGGCGTCCGACCTGACAGTTGATCGGACCCCCAAGCGCCTCGTCCTTACCTTCAGGAGCTGCAGGCCCCAGAGCGCGAGGGCGAGGAGCGGCAGGGGCGAGTTTGCCTGCAAGCCCGTCGGCATGGCCCACCTCTCGGCCTTTGCCAAGGAGATAAACCCACGGTTCAAACTGAAGTGCCTCTACTGCCCCCCCGACGAGCGCCCCCCCGGTTCGTGGTGCTCCTGGGAGTTCTCTCTGGACTGAAGACGCAGCAGCCGCTCACCGTGACGCTGGCGATCCCCTGGGACCGGGCGTACTCTACAGTCGCGCCCGACGGATTTGCGATCCCGTCGTAACCGTAATCGATCGCAAGCTTCTCAAGCACAGGGCGCAGCCTCCCCCTCTCCCGCATACACCCCAGTGAGAGGTGTGCGTCGATCTTCCTCCTGGCGTACCCCATGACCGCCGAGACCTCCTCGATTGGCAGACCGCCGTCCATTAGTGTGAGCATGGCAGCCGCTTCCACTCCCGCCGAGGCTATCAGATCGATGGCCCTGTACTCCCCCTCGACCGAGCCGCCTGCCCCTATCAGGACGTGGGGGGCGACCACTGGTACCGTCTCCCGGAGCAACCTGATCGTCCTGGCATAGTCGCCCACGCTCCACCCCCCTCCCATCTTCCTTATTGTAACATCATCGCCTATGACGTCTAGGAGGACCGCGTCGATCCCTGCGGCTCCTAGCTCCATAGCGCCGGCCTCGTCGGTTATACCCGAATGCACCTGTACCGCCAAGCCTGTCAACCTCTTCCCCTCCCGGATCGCCGCCAAGAGCCCCCTCACCGGGAGCGATCCCCCCCTCGTGAACCCGCCGCTAATGAGGACAGCCTTCGCCCCCTGCTCCCTCGCCTGCAAGAACGCTTCGATCACCTCCTCGGGGGTAATTGCCGCCCTCATCCCCTTAAGATACTTCCCCCTGCAGTGGGGGCAGTCGAGTTCGCACGCACTTCCGGTGATGGAGACTGGCTGGACTGTCGGCGACGGTTTGTAAAAGGAGACGCTCCTCATCCCGTGCAATCCTCTATCATCTCAACCAGATCCTGTAGGCTGAACCCCAAGAAGACCGCTCCCTGGGACCCGGCCTCCCTCTTCACAACCTCCCCTATCCGTGAGACGTGGACGCCCCTCAGCGCCCCCTCGATGGCGTCTACCGCCTCTTCGGGGCTGACAAAAAAGTCTCCCGTGATCCTGACCTCTTCCAAGACGCCGCCTTCTGACCTGACCCGGACCTTGAGGAGCTTCCCCCCGCTTATCTTCCTGACCGAGGCTCTCTGCATGGATCTTATCTCCTGAACAACCATTCCGGCGATCGGTACTTCCAGGTCAGCTCCTCGGCGAGCTCCAGCTCACGCTCCGAAAACTCGCCTGTCTCCAACCTCCAGAAGGAGGCGAACCCCCGTATCACCGCCTCGGCAGCCTCTTGGTGGTCGACCCGTTTCCCTAGGAGGGCCTTCAGCGTGGTGACCCTGCCACCGACGTCCTTGACCCCCTTCTCCTTCAGCTTCTCTGCCCTGACTCTCAGCGCGGCCAGGTACGACGGATCAAGGTCAAGGAGGAGCGTCCCGTGCTGCAGCACAGCGCCGAACCTCCTGGTCTGGGCACTGCCAGAGACTTTCCTGCCGCCTACCTCGATATCGTTGACCGGCCTGAACATGGCCTCCGCCCCCAGGCTCTTCACCGCCTCCACTATCGGCGCGCATATGACCTCGTAGCTCTCCTGGATATCAAAGGGTATCGAGGGATCTCCCTCCTTCGCGGTGAAGCTGTATGTCAGTTCGCCGCTCGTATGTATCACTGCCCCCCCTCCCGTGAGCCTCCTGACCACCTCCACGCCCCTCCTGCGACAGAATTCGAGATCAACCTCCTCGGCCACCTCTTGGAAGTAGCCGACCGAGACCGCGCTGGGCATCCAGCCGTAGAGGCGGAGCGTGGCGGGGCTCTCACCCGCACCAACACACCTCGCTACAGCCTCGTCAAGCGCCATATTCCGGAAGGGCTCCCCGAACCTAAAGCCGATCAGCCTCACCCCCCCTCCTCCACCTCTTTCCCTTCCCCGCCCCCGCGTCATCGTCATTGCCATCCCTGTCCCTCCATCGCCCCGATCTCTTCTTCAGTGGGGGTGTAGGGGTAATTAAAGATCGGCCCGGAGACCCTCTCGTTGAAGTACGGCCTGTTACACCCCCTGCATCCCTTGGTCATGAATACACTGGTGTCTGGGGACAAGTCTGCTGGAAACTTGGCGATCCTGCCGCCCGCCCCGAATCCGAAAACATCTGCCCCCCTGCCCAGCTCTACGATACAGTACCTCGCAACCTGCAGCCTTCTGTATGATCCGAGGGCTGGTCTCGGTCGGTTGCCCATCGGCGTCCCCGCCACCGGCGTGAACGCAAATAGCGAGGGGATGACCCCTATATGGGCAAGGTTGTCCAGAACCACGACCACGTCCCTCTCCGTCTCGCCAAGCCCGACGATTATATGTGTTCCCACCCTTCCCCTGCCGAAGACCCCGACGGCATCCCTCAGGGCCCTCCAGTGCGCATGCCAGTCCCTGCCCTTCACGCTGGCGAAGATATCCTCCCTCGCACAGTCGAGCGGCACCGTAAGCACCTCTGCGCCCGCTCCCTTGATCTCCACCATCAGATCCTTTGTGACGGGGGCGGTCGATACCGAGAGGGGTATCCCTCCCTCGCTGACCTCCCCCACCACGGCTGGCAGATCCCTCCTCACCTCCTCTTCGTCGGTGCACTGGACGCAGATCCTCTCAAACCTGCCGCCGAGCCTATCCTTGAGGTCCCGGAGATCAAACTCTGGCCAGTCGACCCTCGAGATCCTCGACTCTGAGCCGATCGACTGAGGGCAGAATGCGCACCGTCCACTGCACCTCGAGTGCCTGAGGAGGAGGTAGATGGTGGTGGGCCTGGTCGTGAGTTCGCCCCGGATCAGCCCGAGGGCAACAGCGGATCCGTACGAGACCCTGATTCTTCTGATCATAAGGGCGAGGCTTTCTCCCAGAGGTGTTCAAAGGCGTCGGCGAAGACACAGACCATCCCCGGGTTCTTTGTATACCCCGGCCTGTAGTAGATCCGGCTGTCCCCCGTCTTGCTGGCCCAGAAGAGGAAGACCAACTCGCTCTTGTCGGAGATCGTGAACCGCGTGTTGCGCCATTCCCCCTCCACCCTCCTCACTTCTATGCCGATCCTCTTCATATCCTCGACCCTCTCCCGGTTCTCATCGCTGTAGGTCAGGAGGAGGACCTTGACCTTGACCCGGCGGTCGAGCGCCGAGATCAGCTCTTCCCTCACCTTGTAGTACCAGTTAAACCGCTCCACGAAGATGTTGATCTCCTGCCTCGACCGCGAGACCATCTTGACCGTCTCCATCTCCATTAAAGGCAGGCCTTCGAACGTCTGGAAGATCTCCTCAAGTCTCAGGCCGTACTTCTTCTCGGAGTAGATGGGCTCAAGAACAGACTGCAGCTCGTTCGCGGCGTTCTTCAGCTCTGCCATCTGGAGTTCGAGCTCGACCTCCTTCTTCCGCAGGTGCTTGTTGAGGAATACCTTTGGGGAGATCGGAGAGATCGTGTTCCCCGCCATCTCGATTGCCCCATGAGAGACTAGCTTCGAGAGGATCTCGTCCAGCTGGTCTACGGCAATGCCCGTCCCCTTCGCTACGGTCCCCTTGTCAGATTCGCCTTTCCGGACGAGGAATTCGTAAACGAGAATATCCGAATCGGTAAACCCGAGAGTCTTAAGACCGCTGAAAGGCATTTTCTCTTCCCTCGCTTGAGATTACCCCTTTTATTAATATAAGGCTATATTATGCAAGCCTCTCGGACTTGGTCTGAACCGATCAACCGATCACCGATCAGATCGGCAACAGCAAGACAGCAAGACCGCAAGAGCTGCCTGCATCCGCATCTGCGTCTGTTATGCAGGCGTGCAGGGTGCAACCGTATGAAACAGAACAAAAACAAATAATACATAATTCAGCCGCTACCCTGCCAGTTGAAGTCTCAAAGTGCAACCGTATGAAACAGAACAAAAACAAATCATACTAAACGCGGAGAGACATGCGGGCTCCAGACAAGCACTGCGCGAGACCACTGCACCATTTGCCGAGCAGACTGCTAACCTTCACTTCTGGCATAGCATATTGACGTAGATTATTGAGTGCTCCCTCATGAATGACCTGATGAATTCGATACCTTCCACAGGCAGGAGCCGCTTCTGGTACTCGTCGAACAATGATATCTTAAAGCCGTAGCCCTTGAGCAGATCGAAATAGTCGTCAGCCGTGAAGCCCGCCGCTTCAAACTGGCGGGGGAGGAACTCCAAGAAGATCTTTAGACTCTTATTTGACTCAATTATGCGCCTCATTCCCCTCAGTGCGAGTATCTCCGAGCCCTCTATATCCATCTTTATGATATCTACACGGGGGTCCTCGGCCAAGAACTCGTCAAGACTCACCGTCTGCACGTAGATCTCGCCCCTACATTCGGGCGGCTCCGCGATTGAATGGATCGGGCTCATCTTGCTCAAGAAGAGCTTTATGGTCCCGGTTCTGTCGGTCAGCGCCTTATCGACCGGGATGATGTTGGAGAAATTATTCAGCTCGATGTTCTTGAGCAATTTCTTGTAGCTCTCCGGCTCAGGCTCGAAGGCGTAGACCCTGCCCGCCTCACCGACCATGGCAGAAGCTATGAGAGCATAGTAGCCGGTGTTCGCACCCACATCGATTACGGTCATGCCCGGTTTGATCGAGTGACAGAAGAAGTTCGTCTCGAAGCTCTCTTTCGAGAATCCCTGTTGCAGGAAGAGCTGCGTGGTCATGGCGTAAGGGTCGTTCTCGGGGACTAGCTTGATCTGGAGGTGCCTGAACTCCTCCCCCGGAACCTTCAAAACTACGTTCTTTTTTGGTATTCGAGAATACACAAACTCGTATATCCGCATCACCGACTTGTGGTTGCCGAGCCCTTTCCCCGTCAAGAGTTTGTAAAAACGAAGGAAAATCCGACTCCCTAAACTATCTGTACCATCCATAAAAAAAGGCTCCTTCGCGGACGCCGTTGCTCAACAACATATCCTTGACGCACAATTTATTCTTTACTCAAGCGCCATGCTGGCAAAAGCACAGTCTGCTGTTCAGGGCAGGCGCAGGGCGGCAGTCATATGGTCCTGCCCCGGTACATTGCGCCGCCGGACCTGCCACCGCAGGGGTACGCCCACATAATGCCGGTAAGCACACAGAGGAAACAATTAAGAGGACTCGTGCCCAAGATCAATATGGTGGCCTATATCCCCAAGATCGAGATTCTGAAAGATATCTACTGGGTCGGGGCCGTGGATTGGAACGTCCGCAACTTCCACGGATTTACCTACTCCACCCACAGGGGGACGACCTATAACGCCTACCTCATCCTCGATGAGAAGGTCGCTCTGGTCGACAGCGTCTACGCCCCGTTCGCGGTAGATATGCTGGACCGGATAAGGGAGATCATCGACCCCTCGGAGATCGACTGCGTCATAGCCAACCACGTCGAGACCGATCACTCGGGGTCCATCGGCGAGGTCCTGAGGCTAGCCCCCCGGGCCAAGGTCTACGGGACTGCAAGGTGCAGGCAGGGTCTCCAGAAGCATTACTTCGGGAACTGGGACTTCCAGACCGTGAAGACCGGCGACGAGCTGAACCTCGGCAGCCGGACCCTCAAGTTCATAGAGGCACCGATGCTCCACTGGCCCGACAGCATGTTCACGTACATAGAGAAGGACGGACTCCTCCTACCCAACGACGCCTTTGGCCAGCACATAGCCACGTCGTTCAGGTTTGATGACGAGGTCGACGAGCACGCTCTGATGGAGGAGGCGCGCAAGTATTACGCCAACATCCTCTGGCCCCTGAGCCCGCTGGTCTCAAGAAAGATCGGGGAGATCACCACGATGAACCTCAAGATCAAGATGATCGCTCCGAGCCACGGCATCATCTGGCGCAAGGACCCGATGAAGATCGTGAATGCATATCTCCGCTGGTCAAAGGGCGAATCCAGCAGAACAATTCTCGTCGTCTACGACACCATGTGGGGGAGCACGGAGAAGATGGCGAAGG
The DNA here is from genome assembly GCA_038801785.1 of Candidatus Methanomethylicaceae archaeon GD_Cm_T35_P0_bin.15. Lineage (GTDB taxonomy): Archaea > Thermoproteota > Methanomethylicia > Methanomethylicales > Methanomethylicaceae > JAULTD01. Next base: position 206,525 of record JAULTD010000001.1, on the reverse strand, counting down.
CAATAATCGAGGGCATAAGGAGCGAGGGCGTGGAAGCGAAGCTCTTCAGGCTCCCGTACTCGGACAAGAGCGATATTATCGGGGAGCTCTTGGATGCGAGGGGCATGATCGTCGGCTCGTCGACAATCAACAATGGCATGCTGCCTACGCTGGCACCGCTACTCATCGACCTCAAGGGATTGAAGCCCAAGGGCAAGAGGGCTGCAACCTTCGGCTCATATGGATGGGGAGGCGGCGCCATAAAAGAGATGGAGGAGCTCCTCAAGCAGGCGGGGTTCGAGGTGGTGCTGCCCGGGATCACGGTCAACTGGGTGCCCGATCCGCCGGAACTAGAGCGGAGCTTCGAGTTTGGCAGGGAGTTCGCGGGGAAGATGTGAACTGAGGCCCGCCCGCGGCCCTTCCCCCGTGGCGATTATGCCGCCCCCCCTTGTGCGCCTGCAGGTGTGCCATAACGAGTCTTAAATAAACCCTGTAACTAGCATACTGCCTGTACTGGAAGGGACTCTCTTGGAGCGGTTACTCCTGCTTGGCTCCGGTAAGAGCGGGGACATCGTGGCAAGACTCTCGTCAAAGGGCTATCCCCTTATCCGGCTTGATCTGGATCAGATGCGTAACTCTCACGACTCGGTCAGGCGTTGCGATCTGGTCTTTCTCTGTACCACCAGGGGCGAGGGCCAGATCATTGCCGACGATATCTGGCACCTGTTGAGGAACAAGTACGTGATCTCATTCGCCGAAGACCTGAACATCCGCTCCCTCAGGGATCTCTACTCCCTCTCGAAGGTGGCACGGTGCACCTTGGGTACAGAGTTCCCGGCCGAGAGATCGCTCTTCCTGATCTCGGCGGACGAGAGCCTATCCGAGCTGGACATTGCCGCCGTGAGAAGGGTCCTGCATACCCTTGGGGAGACCCTCCTCCTAAAGGAGCAGATGCTGGAGAGGGTCACGGCCCAGCTGAGGGCCTCTGCTGCCGTGCTAGCCGAGACGATCATCGCCCTCGGCAGCTCGACCGTGATCGACAAGGACGTCTTCGAGTATGTGTTGGGCTGGCTTCTGTATGGCATGGGCTCAGCCGCAATTAACGGCGGCAATATCTCTGAGCTTATCCCGGAGAGGGTCCGCCCGGGCTCCGTGGCCGGGGCCCTAGTAAAGAAGGCTGTCGAGGAGATCGCCTCGGACTTGAGGGGCTCGGAGGCTTAATCTTATCTCCTATCCGCACCACTGTGATCCCGTTGGTGACCCCGTTTTATGAAAATCGGCGTCCACGTCTCGATAGCTGGTTCCATAGACAGGTCCGTCGAGAGGGCACTGGCGGTAGGCTGCACCACATTCCAGATCTTCACCCGGAACCCCCGCGGCTGGTCCTTCTCTGACCTGTCCCCGGCGGTTGTTGCCGCCTTCAGCAGTAAGCTCAGAGCGAGCGGCATCTCTCCAGCCGTCGGGCACATGCCCTACCTGCCTAACCTGGCCTCCCCCGCTGATGAGATGCACCGCAGATCCGTGGATACCCTTCGGGCGGAGTACTCCCGGTGCGGGCTTTTGGGCATCCCTTACCTGGTGACGCATCTGGGGAGCCATATGGGGAGCGGGATCGAGGCCGGAAGGTCGAGGGTGGTCTCAGCCCTAGACGAGGTCACCGCCACCGGAGGCAGTTGCATGATCCTCCTGGAGAATACCGCAGGGCAGAAGAACAGCTTGGGATCCACCCTAGAGGACCTCTGCGCTATAATAGACCGCGTGCAATATCCCGCGAGGATCGGGATATGCCTCGACACGTGCCACGCATTTGGGGCGGGCTACGACGTCCGCACCGGGATGGGGGAGATCCTGGACAATGTGGATCGTACGGTAGGCATCAAAAAGCTCAAGGTCATCCATGCCAATGACTCCAAGGGAGGGCTGGGCAGCCACCTCGACCGCCACGAACATATCGGTCTCGGCGCGATAGGTGAGGAGGGCTTCAGGTCGATCCTCTCGGAGAGCCGGGTCAGGTCTCTGCCCCTCATTATGGAGACCCCTGTGGACCGGAGGAGGGACGACCGGGGCAACATCATCAAGCTCTACCAACTTGCAGGCGAGGCGCCCCCCTTCCAAACCTGATCCACGCCTTGGCATCCGCTGGCTGGGCGCAGGCGGGGACTGCATATCGGAGGCGGGGACCGGAATGGGATGCACGAGAGACATCGATACCGGAACGGGAGGGGATGGACGAGAAGGGGGCGACAACTGAAGAGGCAGACCTCAGATCTCCACCAGCGTCTCCGTCTTCAGAACCCCGACCAGACCGCCCACATTCTTAATGAGCGGCCGCACATCCTCAAGCTTCTCGACGCTGAAGAATGCCACCACGTCGAACCTTCCAAACGTCGCGAATGCGTCGATCATCCCCGGCATCTTCTCGAGCTGCTTGATCACTTCGAAGACGGATACCTTCTCGGCCTTTATGAGCACACAGATCTGAACCATCGTCTACACCTCAAAGGACGGTCTCGATAAGCGTCTCAGTAGAGTCAACTCCGGGGAACTTTGCAATCTCATAGATGATCATCCCCAGCTGCTCCAGATTCCTGAACTCATACTCCATGACCACGTCGAACTCCCCTAGGACCTCGAACGCCAGCTTCACTCCCCTGAGGGATTTGACGTCTTCGTAGAGTTCTGAAGCCTTGCCGGGCTTGCTGTGTATAAGGACGCACGCCAAACCCATAGTTACACCCAATTGCTAATGATTTGACCCACGCTATTTACTTTGCGGACGGGCCGGCGCTGTCCGGCGCAGCACCGCATCATGCCGGGTCGTATGCCCTCGGCCTCCCCCGATCACCTCAGCTTGGGCAGGAACTCGAAGAGCGGGTTCTTTCTGTCTGTGACCTTCTCGCCCCTAACCCTGGCGCCGTAGGCTTTTATCGCCTCGACTACGGCCGCTGCCTCGAAGACGTACGATGCTGCCCTGAGGGGCCCGTAGATCAAAAAGTCCGCCCCTCCCGTCTGGACCATAGTGTTAAGCGCCACGTTGATCGCCCTCGTGCTCCTCCTAGTGAGCTTATTCGAGGCGAGGGGCTGGTACGCAGCGTTCGAGGGGGCGCATCCCGCCAGCACGCCGATCTCCTTCGCCCTCCTTATGGTCTCGACCGCAAGGTATACGCTGGTGAAATCCATCACTCCCACGTCCACAGCCATGCCCTCTACCGCCGCCTGATCACACTTCCCCATCAGGTCGTCCCTCAGGATACGTATCTTATCCTCGGGGTAGACCGCAGACGGGTCCATCGTTTGGAGGATAGCAAACCTCAGGCCGCACTCCTTTATCCTGCCGAGCTCTGCAGCTGTAGTCTCAGGCGAGATCGAGTTCACGCCGCACCTCCCCGCGAGGCCAATCTCCTTCACCTTCTCGTACCCGGCCATCCTCGTCTCCTCGTTCATGCCGCCTATGAGGAGGGGCTGCTCCGTGGTCTCCGCGAGCAGGTCGAGGTAGCTCTTCATCGCTTGGGGCGTCTCGGCTATTACATCGATCGCATGGTCGAGGCCGGTTCGCGCCTTCAGCCTCTCCACCGCCCCCAGCTCCCTCCTCAGGGCGTCCCTGTCGACCTCCCCCTTCCTATGGTCGAGCACCTTCCTGTCCGACTTGTAGAAGAGGCTCCCTATGAGGACTGCCTTGGTGCCGAAGACCACGCCCCCCAGCGTATACTCTGGCCGCCGCATCGCCTCCACCTCACAATCTCCCAGCCAGGCTCTTGGCCACCGACACGAGGTTCTTCAGCTTCGGCTTTGCAGACTCCCTAGCGAGGGACCTAAGGCCGCAGTCGGGGTGGATCCACTCTATGTTGTCTGCCCCGAAAGTCTCGAGCGCCCTGAGCACGACGCCTCTTATGACCTCCTCGCTCTCTACATTGCCGTCTGTCGAGCTCACGCACCCCACACCGAGCTTCTTGCCATAGTCTTCCAGCATCCTCCTATCCACATTGTCAAAATTGCTGACATTGTCCCTGAAGGCAAAGCTGAGCACGTCTATGCCCTCGAAGGCCACGATGTCCTTGAAGGATCGCTTCAGGTTCCCGCAGACGTGGAGCGCCCTCTTCCCCTTGATGCTCTCCGCAACCTCCTCAAGGGCATCCTTCGCAAGTGCCATGGGCGCGCCGATCGAGTAGCTGGGCTCATCGATCTGATAGACAAACGATCCCGCCCTCTGCATCATCTCCGCCTCGACCACCAGGGCCCCAGCCACATCCCTGTACAGCGCCTCATCCCTGAAGCCCTTGTAGGGTGCCGAGGGATCAAGCTCGGAGAAGAAGATCATCGTCACCGGCCCAGTTATTATGGCCTTCACGTCCCTGCCCTTGGCAACCTCCTTTGCAAGGAGAAGGTCTTGGATGATCGGCGTCTCCCCGGGGGGCTCTACCTTGCCTACGATGTAGGATCTGCCGTCCTCGACCTTGAAGCCCGGTATATGGTCTGCGAAGTAAGCGATCATGTCCTTCCTCGTCTGCCCGTCGCTGACGATGTCGATGCCCGCCTCAACCTGATCTTGGACTGCGTTCCTGACCGCCTCGGCACCCGTGCCTATGACCGGGTGGCTTCCTATGACCGTCGTCCTCAGTCTCGTCACATCTTTCCCCTCCCTGTGAAGCTCTTTGCAAGCCGGATCGCCTCGTGGGCGTCCTTGCCGAAGGCATCTGCCTCTATCCTCTCTGCGGTGGACTCGTTGACCGCCGCCCCGCCCACCATGATCTTGATCTCGCGCAGGGCCCTTACGCCCTTTATTATCTCGGCAGCCCTCTCGACATCAGACGTCAGGAGGATCGAGATGGCGAGGACGTCCGGGTTGTTCTCTTTGACGGCCTGCAGGACCTTCTCCCTGCTCAGGTTCGTGCCTAGGTCCAAGACATCAAACCCGTCCGCCATCAGCATGGATGAGACGATGGACTTGCCTATGTCATGCGGCCCCATGGATCCGATGGCCACCCTGCCCCCGCCCCCGCCCTCTTCCCTCGCGCCCCCCTTGAGGAGGGGTAGCACGATCTGTAGGGACATCTTGGCTGCGTTAGCAGAGGCCACCACTTCGGGTAGGAAGAGCTCACAGTTCTCGAACATGTCCCCGACCTGCTTCAGCCCCCCGGAGATCGCGTTGATTATCTCCCGCGGGTTCACCCCTGCGGCCACGCATGCCTCCGTCGTCTCGACGGCGCCCTTGACGTCCTGCTTTACGATCATCTCGGCAAGCTTCTCGAGATCGTCCAACTAGCTCATCTCCTGAGACCAGAATGCTGGCTCTCGTGCTAATCCCTTAAGGCGAGCCCGTAGTATTTATGTTATTATTAGGCGCGCGGGCGAGAAAAGTTAAATAGATTTCAATCATACTCTTGCTCTGTTCGGTGTTCCATGTGCCAGACAGGTACCTCGTGGTAATAGCGGTCGGTCCCGACAGGCCGGGGCTAATCTCTGAGCTCTCCTCAGTGGTAGCTGACTTTGGGTGCAATATCGAGGAGATGGATCAAGTAGTGATGAGGGGGATATTCATACTCTCCCTCCTGATCAACATCTCGCAGGCCCTCCCGGAGATAGACCGCCTCAGGAAGAAGCTGCAGTACGTCGGCCACGAGCTGGGCCTGGAGGTGATGTTCTATTATACCGGCGGGAAATAAGTTCGTGCTCACGGCTGTCGGTAGGGACAGGCCGGGGATAGTGGCATCGGTCTCCGGGGTCCTGGCAAGGTTCCACGCGAACGTGCTGAAGACCCGGGCAGCCACAGTCTCCCCGAACATCTTCGTCATGATTATGGTAGTGGATACCGAGCACTCCACGATACGGATTGAGGACCTCATCAATATCCTGAAAAGGAGCTGTGACGAGGTCGGTCTGGCCATTGCCGTCGAGAGGGTCGAGAGCTACAAGTGCGAGAAGCGTATCATAGTCTTTGATCTGGATGGCACGCTCATCGAACAGGAGATAATCGACGAGCTGGCCAAGGCAGCTGGCGTGGGGGATAAGGTCCGGGAGATTACCGCTCTCGCGATGGAGGGGAAGATCAACTTTTTGGATGCCCTCAGGGAGAGGGTGAAGCTCCTCAAAGGCCTCCCTGTCGGAAAGCTGGATGAGGTCAAGCAGTCCATAATCATCCTCCCCAGCGCGAGGGAGCTGATCAGCAAGCTGAAGAAGATAGGCTTCACTGTGGGGATCGTCACAGGAGGCTTTGACTTTGTGGCCGACTACGTGGGGGGGAGTATCGGTGCCGATTACGTCTTCTCAAACAAACTCCTCTCCCGCGATGGGTTCCTGACCGGCGAGGTGGAGGGCACCATAACCGGCCCAGAGTCCAAGCTGAATGCCATAAAGAGGATCGCGAGGAAGAGCGGTGCAGGCTTGGACGCCTGTGTAGCGGTAGGAGACGGCGCCAACGACCTCTTCATGCTCGAAGGGGTGGGCTTGGGCGTGGGCTTCAAGGCAAAGCCTGTGGTGCGAGAAAAGGCGACCGCCATAATGAATACCGACGACATGAACATACTGCTCGCCCTGATAGGTTGCATCGAATTCAAGAAGGACGTCATACAGAGGATATGATCCCTTAACAAGGCGCGTGGCCGTTGTTGTACCGTGTTGTACCGTGCCATACCATACCATACCGTACTGTGCTGTGCTGTGCTGTAATAGCCATGCTTTACTGCAGGGTCGGTGCAGTATAATTTATACCACTGCGACATGTGGTGTGACACACTGCGGCAGCAGGCTGCTGATGAGGTGCTGGGGATGCAGAAGGCCGCTGAAGAACAGGCTCAGGCTAAGTCTCAGGCTCAGGCTCGAGTTCGGGCTCGGGATCTGGAACATCCGGTCAGGCACAGGAAGGCTGAGGCTGGGAAGACAGTCGTCCACGGCTGGTACTTTCCATTCTCTTCGGGCAGGAGAGAGTGCAGCTCGGAAAGGATACTGATAAACCCCTACAACGGGTGCTCCGTCAACTGTCCATTCTGTTACACCCGGGCATACTGGAGCCACTTCGCGGACTGGAACCAGAACGGCACGGTGACAGTCTTCGAGGGGATAGACCGGAAGCTCTCCAAAGAGCTCTCGCAGCTCTACTGCGCCTCCTGCGGATACCTCTCGCCGGTCACTGAGCCGTTCCAGCGCCCCCTTGAACAGGAGTACCGCCTCTCCGAAAGGTGCATTGACGTCTTCTTGGATCTGGATCTTCCCGTCGAGTTCGTTACAAAGGCAGGATCCATGATCCCTGTAAGGATCCTCGACAGGATGGCCGAGCACCGCTACGGCGACTGCTTCTGCCAGTTCTCTCTGCTCTCCTTGGACGACTCTGTCAGGGCATGCTTCTCGCCGGGAGGCTCGACGCCGGACGAACAGCTCGCCGCCGCTAGCAGGTCTGCCGAGAGGGGGCTGTACACGGTGGTACGGGTAGATCCCATCCTGCCAGGGATAACCGATGGCGCCAGTGATCTTGAGGCCCTGGTGGAGGCCTCAAAGCTCAGTGGCTGTAGACATATAATCGCCAGTGTCTGCGACGTCAGCGTCAGGAACATGGGGGACGTCCTGCGTGCGGTCGATTCCTTCAGCCCCACGGCGGGCCGCCTCTGGCGGAAGATCTACACCGAGCGGATCGGCGCCAGCTACCATGCAGAGGAAGGATACCGCAGGAGAGTCTTCACCCTCCTGAAAGAACTCTGCGGGAAGCAGGGGCTGACATTTGCCCTCTGCATGGAATTTTCCAGCCCTCCAGGCTGCAGCGGTATGAACCAGCACTACATGACTTCGCGGGTCTGTGAGGGGAAAGAGATCCCCCTCTACCGGAGGGCAAGCCTCCGGGAGAAGTTCAAGCCAGTAAGCGGCTGCAACGGGGACTGCCTCTCCTGCGCCAGGGGGGCGCAGACACCTGTCTGCAATGAGCCTGCTCTAATGGAAGCCCGCGGTATGTGTTATAGTGATTATAAAAAAATGCGACCTCGGTAAAGGTCCAAAAAAGCAAATATATGCCTCAGAGATCAGTAGCATAGTGAGCCTTTATGTTCGATTGGGATGCCGATCTGAACAGGATAAAGGCCAAGAAGGTGTCTGAGGCTATGAGCGGCGGTAATGAAGAGAAGCCATTTGATAATTTGATTCATCTGAACGATAGCAATTTTGAGTCCGTACTCAACTCCTCCAAGTTGCCCCTCGTCATTGATTTCTGGGCATCCTGGTGTGGGCCCTGCCAGTACATGACCCCGATCTTCGAGCAGCTGGCAAAGAAGTACGAGGGGAAGGTAGTATTCGGCAAGGTCAATATCGATGAGAGCCAAGAGATCCCGAACAGGTACGGGATCTACGGCGTGCCAACCTTCATCTTCTTCAAGGAAGGCAAAGAGATCAACCGGGTAATCGGCGCGGTCGGCGCTAACAACCTTGAGGCTGAGCTGAAGAAGCTCCTCTAGCGGATAACGCGTCGCCTTTTTTCTATGGGCACCATCAGCTGCCGTCGCTCCGCATGAACTCTTATCTACTCCCTCCCCTCAGCTATAAGTGGCAAGGGCATGGGCAGGCCCGGTCCTTGCCTCCGTGAACCGGCTTAGAGTGATGATGCCGCAATGCTCAGCGAAGAAGATGTAATTGCCCTCTCAGAGAAGTACCTCTCCCGGATGTACAAGCGGTACTACCCGTTCGTACCCCGTCGCGGGGAGGGTGATACTGTCTACTCCATTAGCGGTGAGGCCTACATCGACCTCTACGCCGGCGTCTCCATCGTCAATGTGGGGTGGTCGAACGAGAGGGTAGTAAAGGCGGTCGAGGATCAGCTCCACAGGATGTTCCACACCAGCTCTCTCTATTACCTCGACTATGCCGCAAAGCTGGCGAAGAGGTTGGCGGATCTCAGCCCAGGCGGCGCCCTGACAAAGACCTTCTTCACAAACAGCGGGTCTGAGGCCAACGAGACCGCCATCTCCCTCGTCAGGCGCGTCACCAAGCGTCCCTATATAATGGCGCTCCACCGGTCCTTCCACGGCCGAACGTTCTACGCCATGAGCGCCTTGGGGCAGGCGCAGTGGAAGGTAGGGCTAGGGCCCTTTGCCCCTGTGGTCTTCGCCCCCGACCCCTACTGTTACAGGTGCCCCTTGGGGCATGAGTCGTGCCCCGAGTGCGCGTACTCCTGTGTGAAGTACATGGAGGACGTCCTGCGCTGCGAGGTCGGCGGCGAAGCAGTGGCAGCGCTCCTCGCCGAGCCCATGCTCGCCAACGGCGGCATGGTCGTCCCTCCTCCCGGATATTTCAAGGAAGTGAAAGAGCTCCTCGACAAGTACCAGATACTCTTCATTGCCGATGAGGTGCAGTCCGGCAACGGCCGGACCGGCAAGCTCTGGGGCATAGAGCACTTCGGGGTTACGCCGGATGCCATAACCACCTCAAAGGCCATAGCGAACGGGCTGCCGCTGGGCATCACCCTCTATAAAGAAGGGCTGGACTGCCACCTCAGCCCTGGGGAGAGCTACTCCACCCTCGGCGGGAACGCCCTCTCCTGCGCCGCTGCGCTGACCGTACTGGACGAGCTCACAGGGGGCGTCATAGATAAGGCCAGGGAGACGGGGCAGTACTTCAAGCGGGGGCTCGAGGCTCTCAAGGAGAGGCATGAGATCGTCGGGGACGTCAGGGGGGAGGGTCTATTCTTGGGTATGGAGCTCGTCAAGAGCCGCAAGGGGAAGGAGCCCGCAAAGGAGGCCGCCGCGAAGTTTCTGCTGGAGGCCTGGAAGAAGAAGATACTCGTGGGGCTCGGGGGGCTGGACAGCAACGTAATCCGGCTCGAGCCCCCCCTCGTGATCTCCCGGGAGCACATAGACCGGGCGATAGCCGTCTTTGACGATGTGCTCCTCCGCCTCGATCCGAAGCGCGCGGGCCGGTGACCTCTCGGCTCGGCGCCTCTGAAAAACCCATGCGGCGGGCCCGGCGCCCTTGTCCCTCTTAGCGCTCTCTCTTGCCTTGGATGAACTCCTCAAAGATCGCCTTTGCCTTTCCGTAGGGCATCTGCTCCGGAGGATGCTTGAACGCGAAGGCGGAGGCGCTGATCAGGGGGCCGCTCACCCCCCTATCGAGGGCTATCTTGGAAGCCCTCACGACGTCTATTACCACTCCTGCGCTGTTGGGGGCATCCCATACGTCCAGCTTCACGTCGACACGGACAGGCGTGCCCCCAAAATACTCGCCCTTGAGGTAGACGTAACAGATCTTCTTGTTCAGGAGGAAAGGGACATAGTCTGACGGGCCGATCCTGAGCGGCACATCGTAGGGCACCATTGCCTTGACCGCCGATGTCTTGCTTATCCTCTTCGAGACAAGCCTCTCTTCCTCAAGCATGTTGAGGAAGTCTGTATCCCCACCTATGTTCAGCTGATAGCTCTCACAGAGCTTGACGCCCCTGTCTACTAAGAGCTTCGCGAGGGTCTTGTGCAGGACGGTGGCCCCTATCTGGCTCATAACATCGTCGCCGGCGCAGGGGAGCCTCCTCTCGATGAACCTCCTCTGCCACTTCTCGTCTGAAGCTATGAAGACAGGCATGCAGTTGACGTAAGCACATCCTGCCTTGAGGGCCTGCTCGGCATACCAGCGCGTGGCTGCCTCGGAGCCCACGGGAAGGTAGTTGACCATGACCTCTGCCCCCGAACTCTTAAGCTCCTCGGCAACATCGACAGGCTCCTCGGGCCCCACAATGATCTGGTCCTTCAGGTACTTGCCGAGACCGTCCATCACCGGACCTTTCCTGACCGTGACCCCTAGGTCCGGGACGTCAGAGAACTTCAGGGTATTGTTGGTGCCCGAGAAGATCGCCTTCGAGAGGTCCTTCCCGACCTTACGCGAATCGATATCAAACGCAGCCACAAATTCTACATCTCTGATATGGTAGCCGCCCATGTTGACATGGATGAGCCCCGGGACGCTCTCATCATCTTTTGCATTCCTGTAGTAATGGACCCCTTGGACGAGCGCCGAAGCACAGTTGCCTACGCCCACTATTGCGACTCTGACAGGCATAAGTGCCACCCGCGACGGATTCTATTTGAAAGAGGGGGGTTTTTCAACCTATCGGTATGATCCGTTCAGGCCCTGTCGCCCGGTTACCTCTCTCGAGTCATGCCTGTGTCCGGAGGCTCCGCCCGTGCCCCGGCGCCCCTGCCGGGCAAGGCAGTCATCTTTATTAAAAGCTGGCTGGAATTGATTACTGGGCAATGAAGATAGCTGGTATTACGGATAAACCGATGAAGTATGACATCAGAACAGAGCCCAAAATCCGATCTCCAGATGGCGCCCCCTGATCCAGAGGATCGTCCCTTCCAGGACAGCATACCGCGTGAACCCGAACCCGAACCCGAACTTAAACCTGAACAGTCCGATCCCGGCCTGAACACGTCTTGTGCAGGCTAGCTACGTGCCCAGGCATCTCGGACCGGAAGGCGCTTTACTTTTACTATATGTGTACCGGTCCTACCCTCGATCGCGCTGACGGCCCTGTCAAGGGACGTGATTATCGCCTCCTCCCCTCCCCATCTGAGGAACTTTACACATGCCTCGACCTTCGGCCCCATGCTCCCCGGCGGGAAGTGCCCCTCCTTGGAATACCTCTCGGCGTCCTCGACGGATATGACATCCAGATCCCTCTCATCAGGCTTGCCGTAGTTGAGCTTGACCTTCTCGATATTGGTGAGTATCAGGAACGTATCCGCCTCGACCACCTCTGCAAGCCTCTCACCAGCAAGGTCCTTGTCTATGACTGCCTCAACCCCCTTGAGCGCTCCCCCCTCCCTGACCACTGGTATCCCCCCTCCCCCGGAGGCGATGACTATCGCCCCGCTGTCGACCAGCCTCTTTATCGCCTCGGCCTCGATGTTGCAGATCGGGTCAGGGGACGGGACCACTCTCCTCCAAGGCCGTGGCGAGTCCGGCTCGACCATCTTGACTATCCACCCCTTCTCAGCCCTGAGCCTGGCCGCCTCCTCCTCGGAGAGAAAGTCTCCGATCGGCTTCGAGGCGTTCTCCCCCGCAAACTCCGGATCTCCCCTGTCGACTAGGACTTGGTTCACGACGGAGACCACCGGCAGGCTGATCCCCCTGGCAGTGAGCATGTTCTGCAGCATATTCTGCATCATGTACCCTATCTGGCCCTGGGTCATCGCGCCGATGACGTCTAGCGGCTGGACTGGCACCGCATCCCTCGCAAGGTCCTGCTGCAGGGCCAGGCTGCCCACTTGGGGGCCGTTGCCGTGGGTCACGATAAGCCGCCCGTCCCTGCCTAGGCACCCAATGATCTCTACAATACGGGCTGCCGTGGCGGCCACATTCCTGAACTGCTCCTCAGCCGTTCCAGCTTCATGAGCCTGCTTTATCGCATTTCCACCCAGTGCTACGAGGATCCTTCTGCCCCTCTTTGTCAATGAAAGTCCCCAAAAGACGACAATAACTCTTGGTGCCCCCTATCTATTAACCATTTTCAGACCCGCCCAGGTGTGCGGCGTCTGCCTCTCTGTTCCCGGGGACCAATGCCTCAGGGACTGGGTGCGGAGAGTTGAGAAAAGCCTTATTGAAGCCCCCGGACTATATTCATTTGATGGAGATGTCATACGTCAGATTTGGTGTGCCGATTATAGATGAGCTCCTTCCCGAAGGCTTTCCCCGCAACAGCTTTATCCTGCTCTTCGGCGAAGGCGGTACCGGGAAATCGGTCGCCCTATCCCAGGCAGCAGGGGCCAGGATCAGGGCGGGTGAGCCGTGTGTCTATGTAATATTCGACGACAGCCCTACCTGCATCCTGGAGGAGTTCAGCCGGAGGGGGATCAACTACAGGGAAGCCATGGACAATGATACACTGATTATCATCGATTGCTTCTCGTTCCGGAGTAGGACCTTTCAGAAGGCCGATGAGGCGATAAGGGTGGTGGCTAACCCGAGGGATCACCACACCCTGACCGGGGACATCCTCTCGGCTGCCACCACATGCGGGGGCAACTGTTCGGTCTTCATAGACTCCCTCACAGAGTTTTTCACCCTCAGCGAACCCACGTCTGCCCTGGAGACCGTCAAGAACTGGCGGGCAGAGCTATGCAAGGCTATGAACATGACACTCATCGCGACCTACCACGTGGGAATAAAATCGGTGGACGACCTCGCGGCCATGCTGGACTACCTCATGGACGGGATAATCGACTTCCGCTTCGATCCCTCCACCGAGCCCCGCGCGCTCCTAAGCCAACTCAGGGTAAGGAAGATGAAGAGATCCATCCATGATACCGAATGGCACTCATTCCTGATCGAGAAGGAGGGGCTGGTGAAAAAGCCTCGGGCGGCTCACAAGTTGACCGCGGCCGGCGGCGGGGCCGGAGCCGAGGACTCCCAGAGGTAATCAAAGTATGTCTTCGCAACATGAACAAGGCCCGCATGGTTGGACCTTATGGCGAGGCTGGGCATTCCGTCCTCTATGGCCAGGAAGAGGAGCGCCTCGCCGTCGTCTACTATGATGCCGCCGCCGAACATCTTGTCCCTCACCCTCACCTCCCCCAGCTCCGCCAGCCTCGACGCCGCCTTGGGGAGGTCCGACGCCAGCAGGATCTTCAGGGCCACCTTCTCCGAGTTGAGGCGAATCAGGACCGGGGCGGCGGCAGACGCTACCCACTCCGGTACCACTGGGAAGGCGAACTTCACCCCCCTCTTGGCCCGGTCGACCAGCCGGTAAGTCCAGTCCAGTATGCTCTCGGGGTTCTTCAGGATCCATATATCCGGTTTCTCCGAGTCCCTCGCCGTCTCAAGCCTCGCGACGGCCTCCCTTGCCATATCAACCCTCCTCTCTAGGTCTTCGATCAGCACGCGCTTGTAGTCTGCGAGACCCTCGTATGCCTGCTTGGCGGCATAGATCGACGGCCTGCCGGGCCCCTTGACCACAAGCGACTTTGCGACCAGTCTGGAGAGGATCGTGTGGACCTTGGTGTACGGTATGCCTGATGCCGCGCTGAGCCTGCGGGCATCCGCCTCCCCATTGAGCAGCGCGAGGTAGAGTTCGGTCTCGGTCTCTGTTAGACCTGCCCCCTTCAGGCGGGCCCTGGCGGTTTCTATCAACCTTTACACCGTCTGATTAGTATGAAAAATCTCAAATATAAAATCTCCCGTTGATCAGTGCCCACGGAGGCATTACCATGCGGCTGATCAGGACCACAAAGAGCCTCTGCCCCGAGTGCATGAGCGTCATCGATGCGGATATTTACGAGGAGGGCGGGGCCGTCTTCATCGGCAAGACCTGCGAGAAGCATGGCAGGTTCGAAGACGTCTATTGGGGGGACTATGAGCTCTTCAAGCGTGCTGAGAAGTACGAGTGCATAGGGTCGGGCATAGAGAACCCCAGGACTGCCGTCGAGAGGGGCTGCCCCTTCGACTGCGGCATCTGCCCTGCCCACAGATCGCCGACGACCCTCTCGATTATCGACGTGACCAACAGGTGCAACCTGAAGTGCCCGATCTGCTTTGCCAACGCCGAGACGGCCGGCTACCAGTATGAGCCATCGCGCGACGATATCGCGGCGATGCTCAAGAACCTCCGCAGTAACCTCCCTGTGGCTCCCAACTCACTGCAGTTTTCAGGCGGTGAGCCTACCATACGTGAGGACCTGCCCGATCTCATAAGGATGGCAAAGGATGCGGGGTTCCACCATGTTGAGGTCAATACGAACGGAGTTAGGATCGCCAACGATCCCCCCTTCCTCAAGAAGCTGCTCGATGCCGGAATGAGCACACTCTACCTCCAGTTCGACGGCATGCGGCCCGAGCCCTACATAGCAGCACGGGGGCTGAACCTCTTCCCGACAAAGCTGAAGGCGCTCGATAACTGCAGGGCAGCTGGGCTCGAGAGCGTCGTCTTGGTGCCGACCTTGGTCAAGGGCATGAACGACGATCAGGTTGGCGATATCATACGCTTCGCGGCCAAGAACTTTGATGTAGTGCGCGGTGTCAACTTCCAGCCTGTCTCCATGACCGGGAGGATAGACCGGGAGAAGCTGAGGGAGGCCCGCATAACGATACCCGACTTTCTGAAGCTCGCCGAGGCACAGACGGGAGGGGCGGTGAAGGCAGGCGACTTTTACCCCATCCCCGTCGTCATGCCAGTCGTCAAGGCGGTGAGCGCCCTCAACAGAAAGCAGTACCCTCTCTTCACCACCCACCAGCACTGCGGCATGGCTACAATAGTCCTTCCCGAGGGAGAGGAGATCGTCCCGATCACCAAGTACGCGAACGTCGAGAAGTTCATGTCCACGATGGAGGGCGTCTTCAACGACGCCACTAGCGGCTCCAGGATCATGGCAAGGATACGCCTCGTAAGCGCCACCCGCTATGTGAAGCTCGGTCTGCTGGGCAGTCTGATCGGGTCAGTCCTCTCCAAGGGGGACTATGGCTCTCTCGGGGAGTTCATGAGGAAGGTGGTGCTGATCGGCTGTATGCACTTTATGGATCCCTACAACTTTGACCTCCAGCGGGTTCAGAGGTGCTGTATCCATTACGCCTTTCCCGATGGCAAGCTGATCCCCTTCTGCACAATGAACTCGATCCACAGGTCCCGCTTGGAGCGTTCATACAGCAGGCCATGACCCTGCGCCACATCCTGCCCCGTTCTGCATGATCCTCGCCCGGTGACTCAGGAGCGCCTGTAGTGGAGGTTACCTTTACCTCCGCATGACTCCCCTCAACCGTTTCTACTCCCCGTGGCCGGTCAAGCGATCAGTCAGAGCTTATAGCTCATATGGGGCACAATCAACCGGGACTATACTACCCGCCATAACAGGCATGTCCCCCGCCCGGTCTACCTCCAGCGTTACAGCGCCCCCTAACCACAATTTTTTTATATGGACCCCCCCACCTCACGTTATAGGTGTTGTTTATGGGAGGCGCGAAGAAGACCCCTGCCCCGGCAAAGGGAAAGGAGCCGGCGAAGAAGGAGGCTCCAAAGAAGGAGATCCAGAAGACGTCGACAACCTCGGTCGTCGATCCGAAGATCATGGATCAGATCAAGCGCGAAGTGCCTAGGATGAAGTTCGTCACTCCTTATCAGGTCTATTCCAAGTACAACATAAAATACAGCGTCTCAAAAGACATCCTCGAATCGATGAGGCAGGAGGGGTCCCTTAAAGTGATCCGGGGAACCCGGCGGCTCGATATCTATGTTCCATCCGGTGCAAGGTAATGGGCGGAGTTGAGAAGGTCCCCCTCAAGGTGTCCTTCCAGAACATTGAGTGCACCGTCGAGCTCGCAAAGGTCCTCTCGCCTAGGACAATCGAGTCCCTCGTCGGGGCCGTGCCGTTCACTTCAAAAGCCTTCCTCTGGAAAGAAGAGATATACTTCGAGACTCCCATATCGGTAGGCCCTGAGAGGCCAAAGGCATCGGTAAAGACTGGGGACGTCGCCTACTGGCCCCCCGGGAAAGCCTTCTGCATATTCTTCGGCAGTACCCAGCCCTACAGTCCGGTAAACGTGATAGGAAAAGTTACCTCAAGCCTAGATGACCTGAGGAGGGTCCGGCAGGGAGAATGGGTCAAAGTCGAACGTTGGTAGAGACTAACCATCCGTCCCCGAACCGCCCGCCCCTGAGGTGGGCATATACTCCACGCTACTGCTCCGCCAGCTGCCTCCTCACGAGCTCGGCGACCTCCCTGAAGGTCAGCCCTTCCTGCACCGCGATCCTCTTGCAGTCCTCAAACTCGGGTTTGACCCTCCCGTACCTCTTGCTGACCTTGACCCTGACATCATAATCGTGTCTGCCGACCCTCACGGTTCGTACACACTCCTCCCGCTCGACCGCCACCCTCTGACAGCGGAAAACCTTCAGGCCTAGGGATCCCGATTCTGCAAGGATCGCCTCCATCGCCCCCTCTGCCTGCTCGCGGGTCGCGACCGCCCTGATCGTGAAGCCCGGCCTGCCCTTCTTGGAAATGTAAGGGATCAGCGAGACCTCCTCAACCACTCTCCGCAACCTCTCTGCGATCCACCCGAGCGTCTCGCCGTCTAGATCGTCTACATTAGTCTCTATCACTGCGATCTCATCGCTGGCGCCTTCGATGACCCCCTCACCGAGGATGACCTGGACCCCACCGCCGTCGGCGGTCCAGCGGCCAACCCTCTCTATGCGGAGAGGCGGCGGGTCGTCCTTGCCGGCCGTCAGAGCGTAGATCAGCGCGATACTCGCCTGTGTTGTACCGGTGGGCGACGGTCTGAAAAGGGCGGGGGTGCCGGTCGCTTTAAACATCTCCAGGACTCCCCCTTCCTCCCCTCCGGCTGCCCTGTCTCCACATCTCCCTGCACTGGTGAGGGCGGCCCCAACAGCCGTTGTATAAAAACGTGCATCCGCAAGACCAAGTTCCTCGATCGCTTTTGCGACCCCTAGGATGCCTACCAGCTCACGGTTGCTGATCACGCTCTCCGCCTTCTCCCCTTCCTTCGCAGAGAGTGTCCTGAACACGCTCGCCGCGATCTCCCTGCCCCGTTTGCCGAGGTACGGGATCCCCCGGGCCTCTGGTAGCGGGACTGGAGCATCTGCGGGATCACCTTGTATGGGATCCCCCTGTTCTTGCCCTTGCCCCCACCCTCGCCCCCGCTCCCCACCATCACTGATGTGCACTGCCGAGTCCCCCTTCTCTCCCCCGATGCTCTCAGCGATCTTGGCGCCCAGCCCTTGCGGATCAGGGCTGAGATCTATGAATGCTGAAAGGATACCCCTGAGGGGGGCGCCCCGCGTCACATCTATCAGCACTATCTTCAAATATTGGCACCATTTCAGTCTTTAATCAGCGTTGATGTAATATATTATGCGGTGTCCCTTATGGACCTCCGGGAGATGCTCCAGGACCTCAAAGGCGGAAGGATAGGGATCGACGAGGCCGTGTCCAGCATAAGGCAGCTGGCGGTGGAGGAGATCGAAGGGGCCTGTCTCGATATCTGCCGTAGCATCAGGAAGGACGTCCCGGAGATAGTCCTCGCTGAGGGAAAAGCTCAGGACGATCTCGTGCAGATAATCGATACCCTCCTCCGCGAGTCCAAACACGCCATAGTCACTAGGGTCGACGAAGCCCAAGGGGCGGCTCTCTCCAAGCGCTTCAGTACAGCAGAGGCGCTCTACAACCGGAGGGGGAGGGTCCTCGTCCTGAGGTCGGAGCCGAGAAGGGTGCCCCAGCCGGGGGGGAAGGTGGCCCTCTTCACTGCCGGCACTGCAGACATCGGTGTTGCGGAGGAAGCGAAGACGATCCTGGAGGAGCTCGGCTGCAAGGTCTTGACGTTCTACGACAGGGGCATCGCAGGGCTGCAGAGGGTATTCCCCGCCGTTAGGGCGAGCATGAAAGAAGACGTCGACGTCATCATCGTCGTGGCCGGGATGGAGGGGGCTCTGGCCTCAATAGTCAGCAGCCTCGTTCCGGTGCCAGTCATAGGGGTCCCGTCCTCCGCCGGGTACGGCCTCGGTGGGCGGGGCGAGGGGGCCCTTATATCGATGTTACAAACCTGCAACCCCGGCCTGCTAGTCGTCAATATCGACAACGGCGTCGGGGCGGCTGTCGCCGCATCGCTTATAGCCAGACGATGCAGCCGTCCAAGGGACTCCAAGCGGTAGTGCTGTTGCGGATCAAGGACTAATGGCTGCCGTCTTTCTGGCCAGCTTGGAGGTCGGCGCACCGTTCGCATTCCGACTGTATGACCGAATGGGTGATGCCGTACTTCGTCTTGAGCATCTCGTTTATGCGGGCGATTACCGCATTTATCTCATCAACGCTCCTAGTGTCCAGGAGTATGTGTGAACTGAGCGCGTAGACATCCGATGATATGCTCCAGACGTGGACGTCGTGCACCTCCCTTACTCCCGGAATGGACTTTATGTCGTCTGACAACCTCTTCAGGTCGAGGTTCTCCGGGCTCGCTTCCATCAGTATGTAAGCCGACCGCCTTATCAACCGCACCGAGCTGACCAGTATGAATATGCTTACCACCGCGCTCACCAAGGGATCGAAGATATAGTTGCCCGTCACGAGTATCAGCGCTCCAGCACCGACAACCCCTACCGAGGAGATGGCATCGCTGAGCACGTGGAGGTAGGCGCCCCTCACGTTCAGGTTGTGCGTCTTCTGCCCGCGCATCCTCGTCACCATGTAGGCGTTGGCCAAGAGCCCTACCGACGAGATCACGAGCATCTCTCCTGCGTCTATCGGCTGCGGGGAGAGGAACCTCGCATACGCTTGGTACGCGAGGTAGAGCGTCACGAAGATGAGTATCATCCCATTGGCGACCGCCGCGAGTATCTCCGCGCGGTAGAACCCGAAAGTGAACTGTTCTGTCGGCCCCCTCCTGGCTAGCCTGACAGAGAAGTACGCTAGGATGAACGCGAGGAGGTCGGTCAGGACATGTACTGAATCGCTCAGGAGTGCCAGGCTGTTGGTCAGCAGGCCGCCGGCGGCCTCCATGACCAGGACAGATGCCGATATTGCAATGAAGAGCCTGAACCTGCGCTGCAGGGTCTCTCTCGTATCCCCGACCATAATATTGCATCTCTTTTAAAAAATAAAAAATAAAAAAGTTGGGCCGACCGGCCCGGGGCTAGGAGTACTGGTTCTTTATGAGCCACTTGAGGGGAATGTCCATGTGGCGCCCGTCGGGGAGCCTCCGCCTTATCGTTATAGGCAGAACCCCGAGCTTCAGCTCCTTGTCGGCTATCTCAAGAGGGGTGCTCGTCGAGCCCGTCTCTACGAGCGTTGGTGCCCCCATGGAGATCTGGAGGGCCCGAGCCCCGAGGACCCTGGCCCTCTCGAACCTCGTCATCACCGACGGACCGAGTATCTGTTTGGTCTCTCTCTCTTGCGCCAATTTACATCATGCCGCCCATACCACCCATGCCGCCCATGCCGCCCATGCCGCCACCACCCATCTCCTCCGGAGACGGGCCCTTACCTCCCTTCGGCGCACTCGCAGCGATTACGTCGTCTATCTTCAGGATGGTTATGGCCGCCTCTGTGGCTGATTTTATTGCCTGCTTCTTGACGCTGGCCGGCTCGAGCACGTTACTCTTGGTCATATCGCCGATCTTTCCGCTCCTGACGTCCACGCCTGCGTTCTTCTGGCCATTGGCGTGGCTCGCCCTGAGCTCGACCAGTATATCCACGGGATCCAGGCCGGAGTTCTCGGCGAGCGTCAGCGGGATCTCCTCTATGGCCTCTGCGAACTTTATGACTGCAAGCTGCTCCCTCCCGCTGAGGGTTCTTGCCCAGTCGCGGAGTTTGAACGCCACCTCTTCCTCAGGCGATCCGCCGCCGGCTACGAGAGTCGGCTCCTGCACAATGTTCCTGACCACGCACCTTGCATCGTGAAGCGAACGCTCGGCCTCATCAACCATTCTGTCTGTTCCGCCCCTCACCAGTATCGTGACTGCCTTGGGGTTCTTGCAACCCTCGACGAAGACCATCTTATCCTTGCCGACCCTCCTCTCCTCGACGAGTTTGGCGTAACCGAGGTCCTTCTCGGTCAGGTCTTCGACAGACGTCACAATAGTCGCACCGCATGCTCTGGCCAGGCTCTCGATATCCGACCTCTTGGCCCTCCGTACTGCCATGACCCCCCTCTTGGCGAGGTAGTGCTGCGCGATGTCATCGATCCCCTTCTGCACCACAACGACGTTTGCGCCGGATCCTGTTACCTTGTCAACGAGCGATTTGAGCATCGTCGCCTCTTCATCGAGGAAATACTTCATCTGCTCCGGGCTAGTTATGTTGATCTTAGCAGAGATCTCCGTCTTCTCGATCTCAAGCGGGCAGTCCAGGATGGCTATCTTGGCGTTCTCCACTCTCTTGGGCATGCCCTGGTGGACGACCTCCTTGTCCAAGACGACCCCCTTTATCAGCTGGGTCTCGTCTAGGGACTCGCCTTTCTTCTTCTCAAGCTTTATATTGTCGAGATCAACCTTGTAGCCACCGTTGGTCTTCTCTGCTACCTGGAGCACCGCATCTACAACCAGCTCGGCGAGCCTTTCAAAATGACCTGCCACAACGCTCTTGCCGCTGAGCGATGTGATTGCAACAGATTTCAGCTTGGCTTTATCGGTGGGGTTGACAGTCTCTGCCAACTCATCGATGATAGTCAGTGCCTTCGACATTGCCTTCTTATAACCTTCAATAATTACCGTCGGGTGGACGTCCTGATCCAAAAGATCCTCTGCCCTCTTCAAGAGGGTGCCAGCAAGGATCACTGCGGTGGTCGTCCCGTCTCCGACCTGCGAATCCTGTGTCTTTGCGACCTCAACAAGCATCTTTGCGGCCGGGTGCTGGACGTCCATCTCCTTGACGATGGTTGCACCGTCGTTGCTGATCGTGACGTCTCCGAAGCTGCTGACCAGCATCTTGTCCATCCCCTTCGGACCGAGGGAGGACCTGATCGTCTCTGCCAGCGTAACCGCTGCCATTATGTTGGCTTTCTGAGCGTCCCTTCCTGTCGTCCTGGAAGTCCCTTCTTTCAAAACCAGTACGGGCAAATTTTGAGTTGCTGCCATAGTTTAGCCTCCTAGGTAAAACTCTCTCTAAAAAGACAGAAAGCACTTCTATATATTACTTTCTTCTGGGTTACGTGCGTTAGGAAGGCAGGACTGTAATTTCAAGGTCCACGTCTTCTGCAGGTATGTTCGAGCCGCGAACTGTGAGGCTCGCGTGGTACTCCCCCTCTTCCACGGTGTCCAAGGCAGTTATGGTCAAACCGTAATGACTCGCATCCCCTGGGCTTATGTCCCCGAATATGAGCTGTCGCGTCCACGTCTGCAGGGATTCTTCTATGAAACCTTCTGGCAACACCAGTTCGCCCCGAACATGCTCCGCCCTAGCCCTCAATCCGGGATCATTTCTTACAGAGATCTCGAGAGAGAAACTCTCGCCCCGCCTCACGCTCAGCGGGGAAGGCGGGTCAAGCTCTATCTCAAGCGTCGGCGCGGGACAGGGCAGGGAGAGTGCTCCTATGACTAAGGAAACTATTGCCAGCGCTACAATTAGCGGGATCGATCGGCGCCCCATGGCAACCCCCTGCCAATAACTCATGTGACGCCCACAAATATCTAGTTACCGTTGAAACATGCCGCCGTCTCTATGGTAGCCGCCCCGTGCGCTATGCGGTCATCTTTTTATAGTACTGCCTGCGACTGGAGAGTTATGATAAGCGATGAGAGGAGCTTCGGCGCTGCCTCGGCAGTCATGGGTCTCTTGACACTTTACGCGCTCGTCTCCCGGGTTGGCGGCCAGCCTGTCTTCGACTTGGTATTCGAATCGCTTCTCTTCTATCTGCCCTTGGCGATGCTGGCGTCCTACTGGCTCTTCCTCAAGGTGAAAAACAAGCTGGCTCGCTAGCCCTGCACCGGGAGGGGCTTTGAGAGGTCCGCCACCATAAGGTATGCGTCCTCGCCGTCCCTGTAGTACCCGCCGATAACCTTGACCGCCTTGAATCCTAGGTTCCTGTAGAGCTCCACAGCAGTGACATTGCTTACCCTCACCTCAAGGTAAATCTCGTTTGCCCCGCTCTCCTTCACCCTCTGCATCCCCAACTTGACAAGCCCGTGGCCGATACCCTTCCCGCGGTAGTCCTGCATGACAGCCACCGAGATGACGTGCCCTTTCTTGGCAAACCCCGTCTTCAGGTTGGACATCCCCAGCTCTATCCGGCACATGTTGTAGCCCACCACTTTCCCGTCGATCTCAGCAACCAAGAAGATCTTCGGATTCTCATAGTAATGCTCAAGGAAGAAAGCGGGGGAGTAGTTCTCGGGAAGGCAGACCCTGTTTATTGTGACGATCGAGTCGAGGTCTTCCGGCCTGAATTCTCTCAATGTGACTTTTTCCTGCAAGTGGGTTGGACCTTCTTTTTACCTATACCTGTTTGCCCGGTATCTTTTATCTTTAACTTCGGCGTGGAACCCCGCATATTATGCAGTTACAGCCAATTTACCACATCCAGAAGGTCTGCGGAAGCCCGAACTGGCGCCCCTGACAATACTTTCACCCGTCTCTTTTGCTTAAATATTGAGAAAAAGTACTACTCTGCTGTGGAAAAAATGTTCTCAATAGAGGATATCGAGGGCATAGGTCCGGCGACTGCAGAGAAGCTCAGGAATGCAGGCATAAACTCCGTGGAGGCCCTAGCCGTCACGCCGGTTCGCATGCTCGTTGAGGAGGCGGAGATAACCGAGGAGAAGGCAAACGAGATTACCCAGAGCGCCCGGAAGATGCTCGACATCAAGTTCATGACGGCCACCGAGTTCATGAAGCACCGCACCTCTATCAACAAGATAACCACTGGCGTGAAAGCTTTTGACGAGCTGCTCGGCGGTGGCATCGAGACCCAGTCCATGACCGAGCTTATCGGAGAGTTCGGGTCTGGCAAGACCCAGATCTGCCACCAGCTCTGTGCAACCGTTCAGCTCCCTCCCGAGCGTGGCGGACTTAATGGGAAGGCGGTCTTCATCGACACCGAGGGGACCTTCAGGCCGGAGAGGGTATCGAGCGTGGCTAGGGACTTGGCTATGGACCCTGTCGCTGCCCTCAATAACGTAATCTACGCGAGAGCGTATAACTCGGATCATCAACTCCTTCTGACTAACGAAACCGCAAAGATGGCCATGAACGAGAACATAAAGCTGATCATAGTCGACTCGGTGATAACCCACTTCAGGTCCGAGTACCCCGGGAGGGAGGCCTTGGCCCAGCGGCAGCAGAAACTGAACGGGCATCTGCACCAACTCCTCAGGACAGCAGACGTCTACGGCATAGCAGTAGTGGTCACGAACCAGATCCAGTCGACGCCAGACACCTTCTTCGGCAACCCCAACAAGCCCGCGGGGGGCAATGTGCTGGCCCACGGCTCTACGTACCGCATCTGGCTGAGGAAGTCCAAGGAGAGCAGGCGCATAGCCAGGATAATCGACTCCCCCATGCACCCTGAGGGCGAATGCGTATTCATGATAACGGAGAACGGCCTGAAGGACATGGATGTTCCTGATAAATGAGTTCCCCTTCCCCAAGCGCCGAGGACGACCGCACCGAGGCACCCGTGTCTACGCCAGATCCCTTTCTTCCCAATAATGCAACCAGTAATCTATGAACTTTGACGCCTCCTCCACGTCCGCCGTAGCTATGACCGCTTCAGGGTACTTGGCCGGATCATCGATGTTTGCTGTGCCCATGAACTTGGGGCCAAGCTTCCAGAGAACTGCATAGATGTCCCTGCCCGAAACAACCCTCACACCGAAGGCCCCTGACCTGAAGGCATCGATGACCCCTTGGAAGCTCCTCTCAGAGAAGCCAAGGCGCGACTCTAGCCTCTTTATGCCAGCCTCCAGCTTCTGCCTCTTGGCCTGATCCGGCTCGTCCCTCCCAAGCCTCCGCAGGTCCTCTATGGTCTCTTTGATCGAGAAGTCCGACTCGAGCACTATGAATACCAAGGGGCCCCCCATCCCCCTGCCTGCGAACCTGGGCAGGTCCCTTATTACCGTAAAATTGAGGCAGCCCGAGTGCTCTGAGACCCACAGGTCCCTGCCCCGCTCATAGACCATCTCCACCTCTTTACTGCAGAGGGGGCAGAGGAAAGCTATCTTGGGCTCGAAGCCTATCTGAACCAATGGACTCCCCATCGATCGCGTGGTGCTTCAACTCTTATAAGAGTTGGGCAGGAAGACAGCCTCTGGACAAGGGTTAGTCGGCAAAAACATCGCTGGCCCAACTGCCTGTCCTATATGTATCGCTGCACCCTGGCCTTCACGAGGTGGATCGACTCCACACTCAGCACCCCCTCCCTCGACATGATCTCCCTCAGCGAACTCCGGAGGGACTGATCCACCTTCACCCCCCTCTCCGTCAGCTGCTGGCTGATCCTCTCAGACATCTCGTTCCCCTCCTTGTCAAAGTCGAAGAGAACCAGAACCCTCAACCCTCGGTAATCTGCTGCAACCTTTTCTATGAAGGCGAAGAGAGGCATGCCTGAGCTGCAGAACTTGATGACTGGGGATCTAAGACCGATCTTCCTTAGGGCCGCCTCATCACGACTGCCTTCCACTATCACCAGCGAAACCATGTGACTGATGTCCTCGATGATGGCATTGATTCTGCCCTCCAGTTCGAGATAGTATTTTTTAGCCCTGGGCCTGAAGGTCAAAGAATCACACCGTCGCATGTGTATCTTCCGCACCCCGCCTTAATACTATGTTGCACCATATACCGCCCTGCCGCACCGCAGTGGCCATGCATATGTATGGAACTGTGGCCAGGGGCATCCGGCCGCAATCCGGTCAGGCCTTCCCTAGGCACCGGATGGATCGTAATCGTAGGGCGTCCAAAAATCAAGAGCATGAGGGAAACAAACTAAATTACAGAGGTAATAAAACAAAATAAACAAAATAAAAATAAACCGCGGTTAAGGCCGCTTTAGAGGAGACCGCCGGAACTAGATTGTCCCCCATGGCAGGGCATTCCCCTTCCGGCTTTCCCATGCGGCAACTTTCCGCGGTCGTGGCGCCCGATTCTATCCAGGCGTCCTGGTCCAACCCGTTGCGCATCCTGTCCTTTACAACATGGCAGCCGGGAAACCCTCTCATCTCTGATAGGGTTCCTGTATAACCGCCATGTTGCCGTTACAGGCTCATCGCGGCCTTAACTGCGGCGTAGATATTATACGCACCGTCTCTATTATCTTGTTGTTTACTGGCGCGCGGCAATCGAGCGGTAGTCGCCTAACATATGGCTTGACAGGTTCATGTAAGCCTGGCAGTACGTATGTATTAAAAAACCCGCTTCCGATGCCCGGTCTTTTAACCGGGCAAGTCAAAATCCGATATCTGCTCGATCCGCATCATCAAGTCCGGCGCTTACAGCACCGGCAGTTCATGCCCTGCGCCCCAACGCGATGACATCCAGGGCGCAGACTATGCTCCTCTCGATACTCCTCTGCGTGGTGCTGTCATCGATGATCCTGTCTCCCGCCGAGGAGACCTTCCCCGTCACCGTCAGAACGGCTCCCGCCCTGTAGCCCCTGAGCTTCCCGAGAGCGAAGATGACTGAGCACTCCATCTCAAAGCTGAGCACCCCCCTGGAGGCCCAGTCCCTGGCCCCCTTCTCCTCCTCAAGGTAAAAAGTGTCGCTGGTACAGATCCTCCCGAGATGGAACCTGAGCCCCTCTGTCTCTATCCTTGACCTCAGCTCCTCTACAATCGCCCCATCAGCCTTCACCGCCTCTGGGCCTGCATAAGCCCTCGTGGCGCCGTCGAGAGGCACCGCCTCCACCGGTACTATCAGATCCCCCAGCTCCACGTCACTCCTTATCGCACCGGTAGTGCCGACCCTTATGACCTTCTTTGCACCCAAGGCTGCAAGCTCCTCCATCACTATCGCCGCGGAGGGCGCACCCATGCCAGTCGTCGATACTGTCACCCTCCGGCCGTTGTAGTACCCTGTATAAGTAAGCAGCCCCCTGTTGCCGTTCACGAGCCTGGCCCCTTCTAGGAGTTCGGCGATCCTGGAGGACCTGCCCGGGTCGCCGCTGACCAGCACGTTCTCGGCTATGTCGCCGGGACGGCACTTCAGATGGTACAAACCCCGCCCGCCTCAGCTCGTAACTTTGTCCAGGTCTCCGCTCTCGGCGGCGCACCTCAACTCCCTAGCAACCCTCCTCCCCATGCTCATGGGGACTTCGTAGAGGAGGTCGCTGTAAGGCGATCCCGAGACGAAGAGGTTGGTGCCGGCCACGATCCTCCCCGAGAACTCGAAGGTGTAGAGCTTCCCCTCCTCGTCGCAGATCATCTCTAAGCAGAAGGGCCCGATCATCCCCGGCGGGACGAGTCTGGAAGCGGCCGAGACGAAACCGTCCCCGCTCCTGAAGACTTCCATCAGGAGAGACTCCCTCAGGACGATAGGAATGTTCCCGATCACCCTGAAGGTCGGGACGAGGTTCAGATCGAGCTGATCCTTGGCGCCTATCCTGCCGAGCCCATCGATGCTCGACTCGTACCTGCGGTCGCACCCCAGCAGTTCCGTCCTCCCGAGGAGGGGGGAGTGGAAGTAATGCGGATAGACCGTCACGCCGACGATGTACTCTTGTATGAAGATCTCCTCCTCTCCGCTTATCAGCTTCCTGCCCGAGACCCTCTTGAGCTTGTCCTCAAAGTCCCTCGTATCCTTGGCGATGAAGTACCCCCTCCCCCCCTCCGCCCCCGGCAGCTTCACTATCACCGGCCTGTCGATCTGGGACGGCTCCAGCCTCTTCGGCACGTTGAGCCCCGCCTCCTTCATCAGTCTATCCTTCATCCCCCTGTCGTACTCCCACCTGAAGATGTACCTGTTGCCGAAGACCTTGGGCTCGAAGCCCCTCTCGAACTCCTCCAGCCTTCCGCCGGAGATCAGTGTGCCGTGCGGGATCAGTACGGCATCCATCCCAAGGATCTTCCTCTGAACCTCCCGCTTGAGGAGATCCTCGACGCTCTCAATGTCGATTATCACATCGGCGAGCCCGTACCTCTCATAGAGCTCCCTTCTCCCCTTGAGGCATAGCAGAACCGTCTTCAACCCCTCGTCCTTGGCCCCCTTGAGGATCTGCAGGGCGGAGTGCGAGCTGACTGTGGCGACCGACGGCAGCCGGGTCATGTGACTACTTCCCTCAGCCTGTCTGACTCTGCAGCCTCTTTAATCTCCAGCGCTATCCTCCTTCCTACACTCATGGGTATGCCGTGGGCATACTTGGTGTAGGGACTCGTTGTCCCAAGGACAGGGCTTCCTGGGACGCGGGGAGAGACATCAAAGATGACGATCTCCTGCTCCTTCGTGACCGCCCCCTGCAGGGCAAAGGGGCCGATCATCCCCGGCGGGTACTCCCTCCTCGCCGCCTCCGCGAACCTGATGCCGATCTCGAAGACCTTCTGCAGCATCGATTCCCTTATCGTGGCTCCCTGGTGCCCGATCTCAATGTTCTGGAGGACGACATCTGCCTCGAGCTGCTGCCTCGCCGGCAGGGAGACAAAGTCATGGATGTTTGTCTGCAGCCTGCGGTCTATCCCCATGAATTCGACCCCTCCCCTGATGACCGAGTTGAAGAAGTTAAAGTTGAAGTACGTCCCGACCACAAACTCCTCGATCACCGCCTTCTCAAGGTCCTCCCTCCTGATCACGCCCTTGGCGATCCTCTCCTCCGCCTTTCTCCCATAGTCCTCCTCGCTGGTGGCGGTGAAGAATGCCCTCTCGATCTTCCGCTTTGCCTCCTGGACTTTGACCATGACGAGCCGGTCTATCTCGGAAGGCGATCTGAACTTCTTAGGCTGCCTTATCCCCGCCCTTTCGAGCAGGTAGTACTGGTTCTTGGGGGCGTTCCTCTCCTCCGACTTGAGGATCCATCTGTTCCCGAAGAGGGGCACGGCAAACCTCCTCTCGATGTCGTCGTAAGGGACATACGTCGAGAACGCCCTGTGGGGCACAAAGATGGTGTTCCTCTCCCTCAGCGCCCTCTGGACTTCGTCGCCCACAATCTCCGAGAACTTGTCGAGGATTATGGTCTCGTCGACGATCCTTCCGAGCACCCTGTACGGCAGCTCCCTCCCCCTCTGGCAGACAACCACAGTCGGAAAGCCCTCGTCCTTGGCCCCGTCAGCTATGTCCAGGGCCGAATGGCTCCCCAAAGTCCCTATGGTAAGCCTGGAAGTATTGTAACGCTTGAGTACTTCAGAGATCTCGTCAATCATCTTCTCCCACTAAAATGCTGATAAGTTTTATTTGTTTAAAAAGGTACTGGATGTCCATCAGCTGATAGCGCCGGCCGTGTATAGCTGCACCGTCGGTGCCACCTGCCTCGTGGGAACCCTGTCTGCGGTACGCGGGCGTAATTTCGGGACCCCTGGGCGGGCCGGGGATTGAATCCGGGACTCTTAACGTCCTTAGGACACGCTCGAGTCCGCCTTGGCGTGATAGAGGAACAGCAGACTGTCCAGTCACCGTCTCAGGCTGCACTTAGGGGAGCATGATATCGCCCCTGCATCCCGGCATCCGCAGATGTCTCTACAACCGCCTGCTGGAAGTATTGAATGGAGGAGGCTGGAGGGATGCGCTTATCCCGGATGCGTATGGCAGCAATCATCACTGAAGCAGGGAGCCCCAACCTTTAAGGTAGGGTAGAGCATAAACATATTTATCGTGAGGTCCGTTTTATGGCAAGCTTTCCCTGCTCAATGTTCAAATCCTTCTCATACCAGCAGCCGACGAAGATCGTCTTCGGCATCGGCTCGATAGAACGGCTGCCCGATGAGCTAAGGAAGCTCAAATTCGGGAGCGTCATGCTCGTCACAGGGCGGGTCGTCGGTCAGACCAAGGCAGCGGAGAGGGTCAGAGAGATCGTCTCCCAGTTCGGCCGGCTGTCGGAGTTCAATGGCGTCATGCCCGAGCCGGATACGCGGGTACTGAACTCGCTGGCGGATCAGGTCCGGGGGAACCGGCCGGATGTGATTATAGGGCTCGGCGGCGGTAGCGCCCTCGACATGGCTAAAGCCGCGTCAGCGGTAGCCGCAAACGAGGGCGACCCTCTGGCATACTTCAGGGGAGAGCCCCTCAGGAACAGGGGGCCCCCCATCATAACCATCCCCTCGCTCTCCGGCACAGGAGCCGAGGTCACTGCCTTCTCCGTTGTCGCCGTGGGCACCGACAAGCTCGCCCTGCTGAACCCCCTCCTCTCCCCCTCCCTCACCGTAGTGGATCCTTCGATCTCCGTCACTGCCGACCCCGGAGCCACGGCTTCTGCAGGGTTGGATGCGATGGGTCACGCTCTCGAGGCGCTGATGTCCACCGACTCGAACGCCATCACAGACTCACTGGCCCTCGAAGCCGTCATCCTCCTGGAGAGGTATCTGGAGAGGGCGTACTGCAACGGTGATGATATCGAGGCCAAGTGCGGGCTGGCTCTGGCATCTCTGGCCTCGGGAATGGCGTTCTCCAATACCGGTCTCGGCATGGCGCATGGACTTGCCTATACATATGCCCTGCGGTGCAGCCTCCCGCACGGTGCCTCCGTGGCCTTGGCAGAGCCCTACTCCGTACTCTTCAACGCCCCAGCCGTCCCCGACAAGATACGGATGATGGCCGACGCCTTCGGCATAGAAGCCGCCGCCGCGTCAACACCCAAGGAGATCGGGGCGGAGATATCCGTCCGCCTCTTCGAGATGATGGACACGCTCAGGATGCCTCAGAGCCTGCGGGGGCGGGGGGTAAAGGAAGAAGACATCCCCGCCATGACCGACGCCCTCCTAACCAAATACAGCAGGTTCCTTCTGAAGAACCCCCGGAAACCCTCAAGGGATGACCTGACAGAGATCTATGAGGCGATGCTGGAAGGGGCAGGTGAGTTCTCTTGATCATCACCTACGGCTCATCGGGCGAGAGCCTGGCAAGGAAGATCGCTTCGATCTCCGGCATGAGGATCGCAGAGACGACGAGGCGCCGTTTCCCGGATGGCGAGCTGTACCTGAGGGTTGAGGACGATGTCTCCGGCGAGGATGCCGCAGTGGTTCAGTCACTCGGTCTGAACCCCGACGCCCTCTTCATGGAATACTCGTTGCTGGTGGATGCCTTGAGGGGGGCTGGCTGCCGGTCCGTAACCGGCATAATCCCCTACATGGCTTACGCCCGGCAGGACTCGCGCTTCAGGAGGGGGGAGCCCCTGAGTACGAAGCAGCTAGCTAGGCTGATCGAGAGCTCGGGGACGGATCGGCTTGTAACCGTCGATATGCACCTCCACAGGCTTAAGGATATGGGAAGCATCTTCAGGATCCCTGCGGCCAACCTCTCCGCAATGCCCCTCCTCGCGGACTATTACCGCAGGAACTATGACCTCAGTAGGACGGTAGTCGTGGGCCCAGACAGCGAGTCGGAGCAGTGGGCCAAGATCATAGCTGAGGGCACATCTGTCGGCTATACCATCCTCAAGAAGGAGCGGCTGGGGGATCGGGAGGTCTCCATCTCCGGGTCGCTGCCGGTGGAAGGGCGGAGGGTCGTGCTCGTCGACGACATGATCAGCACGGGCAGGACCCTCACCGAGACCATCTCCAAGCTGAGGGTCCGCGGCGTTACGGGGATAGACGTGCTGACCACCCATGCCCTCCTCGTGGAGGGCGCCTATGAAAGGCTCAAAGATGCCGGCATGTCCACACTCATAGCGACAGATACCGTCCCGGGCCCGCACTCTCTCGTCTCGGTCGCGCCGCTGATTGCCAAGGCGCTCGAGGTTAAAGTTAAAGACTGACGGCGACGAGATATGCTGTTAGATAGGACGGGATGGAGTATGACTTCCGATAAGAGGTGCTGCTGTTGACGTCTGCGGAGCTGGAGAGGCTTGCCGACGACATCAGGATGATGCGTATCAGGGGAGCCGCGGCTATAGGGCGGGCTGCAGTGGAGGGGCTGGAGTGGATCGCAAGAGACTCAAAGACCAGCGATCCCAACTCGTATATGCGTGAATTCGACGCCGCCTACAGCCTCCTGCTGGCGACCAGACCCACCGCAGTCTCGCTCTATAACGCCCTGCGCTATGTCAAATACCGCGTCGAAAAGGCATACAGGGAGGGCGCCGGCGTGGGCGAGCTGAGGGAAACGACCTTAAGTGCAGCCGAAGCATTCAAGAAATCTTCGCTCGAATCGATCAAGAGGATAGGCGAGATCGGCTCACGGCGGATAAAGGACGGAGATCTGATCCTCACCCACTGCAACAGCTCCGTCGCCATCTCCATCCTGCGGGAGGCGAAGGCGCAGGGCAAGGACTTTAGCGTCATCGCGACCGAGACTAGGCCGCGGTACCAGGGGTGGGAGACCGCCAAGGCTCTAGCCGAGAGCGGCATACCCGTGACGCTCATTATAGACTCAGCCGCCCGCTACTTTATGCCAAAAATAGACAAGGTTGTGGTCGGGGCGGACGTGGTAGCCTCGAACGGGGCGGTCGTGAATAAGATAGGCACCTCCCAGATAGCGCTGGCCGCGAAGGAGGCAAGAGTCCGGGTCTTTGTCGGGGCTGAGACTTACAAGTTCAGCCCCTCCACGGTCTTGGGCGAGCTGGTAGAGATAGAGGAACGCCCCGTGGAGGAGGTCATACCCCGCGACGCCCTCTCGGGGATGAAAGGCGTCCAGGTGAAGAACCCTGCCTTCGACATCACTCCCCCAGAGTACATAGATGCCATAGTGACGGAGCGCGGGATAATCCCGCCCCAGGGCGCCATCTTCCTGCTGATAGAAGAATTCGGCTGGACAATCGGTGACGGGCTCTTGGAGAAGAAGCCGGAGGAGTAGGTGTAGAATATGCCAGAGACGGTCCAGGATATGTATATTGATGAGACCTTTACCGCAAGACCGGATGCCATCGATCCGGATGAGTATATCCTAGCAAAGTACTATGTCGAGAGCCAGCTGGGCCTCAGGAATGCCGGGATCGCGATAGCGACGGAAGAGTCCATAGGCACATGGACGGAGATTACGACCACAAACGAATGGGTCAAGACAAAGCTCCCCGCGAGGGTATTCAGGCTAGAGGGCGAAGCCGGCGGGGATGCGGGGATCGTCCACATCGCCTTCCCGCTGGACCTCTTTGATATCGAAGGGAGCGGGATCGCAAACATCCTCAGCATGGTCGCCGGTAACCTCTTCGGCCTCTCGGCCATTAGGAACGTCCGCCTCCTCGATCTCGACTTCCCCCGGTGCATAGTCGAGCACTTCGGCGGGCCGCGGTTCGGGATCAGCGGGGTGAGGCGGCTGGTGGGCACAGACTCGCGCCCCAGGCCCCACCTAGGCACGATAATAAAGCCCAAGGTCGGCCTGGACCCTGTCCAGACCGCAGCCGTGATCTACGAGGCATCCGTTGGGGGCGTGGACTTTGTCAAGGACGACGAGACACTGGTGGATCAGAGGTTCTGCCCGCTCGAGGAACGTGTCGTGAGGGCCATGAGCGCCTTGGACAGGGTGAAGAGCGAGACAGGCAGGACGGTCCTCTTCGCCGTCAACGTCACCGGCGCTCCTGACGTGATGGTCAAGAACGCCGAGACGGCCATCGACAACGGCGCCAACATGCTGATGCTCGACATCATAATCCTCGGGCTACCGACGGTGGAGTGGTTCCTGAGGAAGTATGACTTCAAGGTCCCGATACACCTACACCGGGCCATGCATGCCGCATTCACAAGGAACCCCAAGCACGGCATATCCATGCTCCCTATAGCCAAGATCTCCCGTATGCTCGGGGGCGACCAGCTCCACACGGGATCGGGTGCCGGAAAGATGGGAGGGGAGGGGAGACACGCCGAGGAGCTGCGCCAGTTGATGTCCTGCCTCCGGGGCGACTGGTTCGGTCTGAAGAGCACCTTCCCCGTGGCTTCGGGCGGGATCCACCCTGGGCTCGTCCCGGCCAGCGTCGCCATCTTGGGGGAGGACTGCGTTATAAACGCCGGCGGGGGTATACACGGGCACCCGCTAGGGACTAGGGCTGGCGCTGCAGCCATGAAGCAGGCGATAGATGCATGCATGGAGGACGTCGGGCTCGATGAGTATGCGAGGACCCATGAAGAGCTCAGGCTGGCGCTGGAGAAGTGGGGATCGCAATCACTCCCCATCGAATGACCCCCGGTCCCCGATCTCTACGCACTGGGATGGGCCCGCGCAATCATTTTTATCGATCTTCTTCCAAAGTTAAGGCTAGTGTATTGACCTATGCCGCGGCTGAAGGTTAAGGTAATCGATATCGAGACAGGCGAGAAGAGCGTAATCCTCAACGAGGCCGATGCATGCGAAATGTTGCTCAAGGTTCACGACCGTGTCAAGCTGGTGAAAGGAGACCGCAAGGTCGTGGCCATGATCGATACCTCCGACTCTTTTGTCGACAGGGGGGAGATCGGCGTCTACAAGGATCTGATCAAGGCTTTCCCAGCCTCAAACGGGGACGAGGTGGAGCTGCTGGAGGCACCTACCCCCCCATCGGTCGTGCACATCCGGAAGAAGATGAGGGGAGTCTCCCTCACACGGGACGAGATCTATAGCATCGTAAGGGACACCGTCTCCCACTCCCTCAGCGAGCTGGAGATCGCCGCGTTCATAATGGCCGAGCAGTACGTAGGCATGAATATGGACGAGGTGGAGAACCTGACGAGGGCCATGGTCGAGAGCGGGAACGTCATCCACGTCGGGGAGAACGTGGTCGACAAGCACTCGATAGGAGGCGTTCCGGGGAACAAGGTCACGCTCCTGATAGTCCCGATAGTGGCGGCAGCTGGCCTCAAGATCCCAAAGACGAGCAGCAGGGCCATCACCAGTCCGTCGGGCACCGCGGATACTATGGAGGTCCTTGCCCCCGTAGACTTCACCGCCGAGGAGCTGAACAAGTTCCTCCAGACCACCGGCGCCTACATAGCATGGGGAGGCTCCCTCAACCTCGCCCCGGCCGACGACCTCTTCATACAGGTGGAGCACCCCCTCTCGATCGACCCAAGGCCGCAGATGCTTGCCTCAATAATGGCAAAGAAGATGGCCGTGGGGGCAGACTCGCTGGTCGTCGACATCCCTGTAGGGAAAGGTGCGAAGGTGGAGAGCTTCGAGGAGGCGAGGAAGCTCGGCAACGAGTTCGTAGAGCTGGGGAGCCGACTTGGAATCAACGTACGCTGCGGGATAACCTACGGCGGGCAGCCTGTCGGCCACACGATCGGCCCTGCGCTCGAGGCCAAGGAGGCTCTATCCGCCCTCATGGGGAAGGGTCCGTCGAGCCTGATCGAAAAATCCACTGCGCTCGCCGGCATGCTCTTCGAGATGACCGGTGCCGCCATGAAAGGCTATGGCCAGAACATGGCGAAGGATATCCTGCACAGCGGCAAGGCATATGATAAGATGAAGGAGATCATCGCCCAACAGGGCGGCAACCCCAACATAAAGCCGGAGGAGATACCCTTGGGGGAGAAGCGGTTTGTCATATCCGCCCCCGCCGACGGCTACATCAGCGGGGTGAACAACTCTGTGCTAAAGAGCATGGCGAGGGCGGCGGGCGCCCCGCTCGACAAGGGGGCCGGGGTGGCGATATACGCCAAGATGGGGTACGCCGTCAAGAGAGGGGATCCCATAATCGAGATCTTCGCCGAGAGGGAGCAGAAGCTGAGGGAAGCCCAGGCTGTGGCATCACGGGACCCGCCATTCGTGGTGGAGGGCATGCTCCTGGAAGAGCTGCCCCTCTTCTAATCTTTTTGAACGTTCTACTCCTCCGCAAGATCGCCCCGGTAACCGTTTGGCAGGTCGCATCATCGCTTCTTAAATAATTGAACAGATATATCCATCCACTAATCGGAAACTTGCGCCAGACAGCGCTCCATGGTAAGACTTGAAAACCTTACCACCATCGAGGAACTTCCGCCTCCGGATATGGGGTTCTCGAAATGGCAGATGTTCTAGTGAAGAGGCGTAACGGCAAGAGGCTCCTCTCGAAGCGGGTTAGCGGAGAGAAGGTCTGTGGCAGAGCCCCCTTCGCCTCCCCCCCTCCCCTCGCCACAGACCCCGTCCCTGCCCCTGCCCCTGCCCCTGCGTCCACAGCCCTTGTAAAGGTCCCATCCGCAATTGCCCCGCCAACCATGACCGCAGCCGAGGCCGAAGCCAGGAAGATGAAGGCGGCCAACCCCGCCCAGTACTACCGCCAGAACCTGGGCCAGCTTGGCTTCGGCGACCCAGAGCACGCCTTGGTGCAGACCCTCAAGGAGCTCATCGACAACTCGCTCGACTCGTGCGAGGTGATGGGCATCCTGCCGGACATCAAGGTCGAGATCAGCGCCATGAGGAAGAGGTATGAGGTCGTCACCGACAAGGCGAAGGACGGCGTCAGGGCCTTCCCCATCTTCCGCATAGCCGTGGAGGACAACGGCTGCGGCATAGTTAAGGAGAAGGTCGCAAAGTGCTTCGGCACAGTCCTGTACGGCTCCAAGTTCTTCTCATTCAAGCAGTCCAGGGGGCAGCAGGGCATAGGCGCCCACGCGGCCATAATATACGCCCAGCTCACATCCCTCGAGCCCGCAGTGATAATAACGAAGACGGCGAAGGATCCGGCGGGCTTCAGGGTGGTAATGAAGATAGATACTGAGCGGAACATCCCCGTCGTCCTCTCCAGCAGGAATGTCCCCTTCAACAAGGCACATGGGACGCGGGTGGAGCTGATGGTAGCAGGCGACTATACGCCGAAGGTCGAGTCATTCATCAGGGAGCTCTCCTTGGCAAACCCCCACTCTGACCTCTCCTTCAGGATAAAGACCCGCTCCGACCCGGAGGAGAGGCTCTTCTCCTTTGCCAGGGCAGTCGACAAGGTCCCTTCCCCACCGAAGGAGATCAAGCCCCACCTCCTCTCCATGGAGCCGGGGGCCCTCCTGGAGATGGCCTCGAACGACCGCTGCTGCAGGACCGCCGTGCAGTTCCTGGTCGTTCACTTCGTCAGGATATCCGAGTTCAAAGCTGAGCAGATCCTCACGGCGTCAGGCCACGACAGTTCAGCCCCCCCAAGATCGTTGGACGTCGAGGCCCTCCTCAAGGCAGCAAGGGAGTGTGACCTCATGCGCCCGCCGCTGGACGTCCTCAGCCCCATAGGAGAGGCCGAGCTCAAGGCCTCGCTGAGGAGGGTCTTCCCTGACGCAGAGTTTATTGCGACGGTCTCCCGCTACCCCTGGTCGTACAGGGGCGTCCCCTTCCAGGTCGAGGTGGGCGTGGCCTACGGCGGTGCCGCGGTCATCAAGGCATGTGACACTGTCCGGGAGGCGGTATTCAAGTCCAAGGTCATCCGCCTGGGGAACAAGTGCCCCCTCATCTACGACTCGAAGGACTGCCTCCTGTACAAGGTGGTCAAGGAGGTCAACTGGCGCAACTACCGACTCCCTCAGGAAAGGGGCAACCTGCCCGCGGCGCCGGCGGTGTTTGTGGTCTCGCTGACCGCTACGAAGGTGCCCTATACCGCCCCCGGCAAGTTCGCCATAGCCTACCACGATGAGATAAGGGAGCAGCTGAAGCTGGCGCTGCAGGAGCTCGGGAGGGAGATCAACCTCTTCATCTCCCGCAGGCAGAGGCAGGAGCACGAGCGCCACAGGCAGAGCACCTTCCAGCTCTACGCCAGAGAGGCCGCCAAGGACCTGTCGGCCCTCTCGGAAGTTGCCGAAGCAGTCCTCTTTAATAAGCTGGTGGAATCAACAAGACGTAGGAAAGCTCCCAGACCGCATGCTGGCAGGCCGGGAACTAAAAAGCCCTCCGGGAGGATCAGCGCCCGTATACGTGTCAGTACTGGCACTAACGCTGGCACTGGTATCGGTACTGAGAGCCGGATAAGAGGGTCTAAAGGGGAGGAGCGCCCTTATGTAAGGCCGCCTGCAAAGCCGGGTATGCGGAGCGCCGGCGAACGGAAGCCGAGGAAGAGCGCCAGTAAGATTAGAGGTGGGGCTGCATGAGGAAGTCGAAGCTAGGGGTAAAGCCGGGGCCAGCGAAGCCAGCAAAACCAGAGGCAAAGATGAGATCTCTGGAGACGTTCGACGATGCCGAGCGGAAGCTCCGGCAGATATTTGTCAAATTGGCGGAGGACATCTCTAACGGCAATCAGCCCTCACTCCGCATTCCTGTGAGAACCGCTTCGAACACGGTTTTCGACAAGGATCAGAATATACTGACGCTCGGAGAGAGGGTCTCCGAGCGCAAGTTCAACGACATCAGCGCAGTCAGGTCGTTCATGCAGACCTGCCTCTTGGGAAGGGCGATCTACCAGGCACTGAAGAACGACGACCACCCGACCATAAGGGACCTGTACTACTATACGCTCCACACGATCGATAATACGAATATTGAGACCTTCAACAGTCAGGACGAGTCCAACGCCATATTCCAGGACATTGAGGTGATGACGGGGCTCCTCAGGGAGCAGATGGGGATAGTGGCGGAGTCAAGGGGGGCCATGGCCGGAAAAATCGTCCTCGAGTCGAAGGGCAACAAGATTGACTGCTCGAAGTTCGGGATCGGCGCCTTCAGCATCCCTTCCCTCTGCGATCAGCTCCGTATAGTCGATGTGGACGCCGAGTATGTCTTGGTCGTAGAGAAGGATGCCATCTTCCAGAGGCTGAACGATTATGAGTTCTGGAAGAAGAAGAACTGCATACTCATCACCGGGAAGGGCCAGGCAGATCGCGCGACGCGGAGGATGGTCCGGCGCCTGAACGAGGAGTGGGCACTGCCCGTCTTCGTCCTGACGGACGCGGACCCTTTCGGATGGTACATCTACTCGACCTACAAGGCGGGGAGCATCTCCCTCTCATACGAGTCCTTCCGGCTGGCCTGCCCGTCCGCCAAGTTCCTCGGGCTGACCATGACCGACCTCGAAAAGTACGAGATCCCAAAGGATCACCTGATAAAAGCGAATGATATCGACCTGAAGAGGGCCAAGGAGCTTCTCGTTAGGGACTCTGTGACCAAGCAGCCAAGATACCCGTGGTTCTATAACTCGAAGAGGTGGAAGCACGAGATCCGCCTCTTCCTGCAGAGGAGGGTCAAGGCCGAGATCGAGGCCAAGTCCTCCAAAGGCTTCCGCTTCCTCTCGGACGTCTACCTCCCCGAGAAGCTCGAGAGCAGGGACTGGATAGACTGACGGCGTCTCTCCGAGCGACCTCTCGCAGGCGCGCTGATCGGCCAAAGGGGACGGAAAGGGCTTTAGGATGGGGCCGACACTGATCGAGGCGGCTACTATGGCTGACCACTCTGTCCTATGCGGCGAAGGCAGGTACCGCGTCTGGGCCGATCTCATGGAGGCAGGCGACGATCTCCTGATCCTTATTGGCGGAGGCGAGTGCCCGCATATCGGGAGCGTATCACTCGCCGAGCCCGGCTGCAGCACCAAGACCATCTCCTCCCCCGGCCACAAAGAACGCATAGTAACGACCTCCGCCTCCGAGATGATCGCAAAGGCCACCGGCAAGAGATGTCTGGTGGCGGCCGGGATACACATAGACAATGCCTCCAAGGAGGAGATAGCCCTCCTGCTCGCCAACTCCGAGGCATGCATCAGACTGCTGATCCAGAAGGTCTCTGGCCGCTGACTACCCTGGGGCTTTCCCCCCTGCCTCTCCCCAGCGCTTGAAGAGGCTGTGCTCCACACCGATCTGATCAAGCACCTTTCCGACCACATAATCCACTAGGTCACCAACGGTCTCCGGCGTGTGGTAAAACCCTGGCGACGCAGGCATCACCACGGCGCCCGCCTCAGTTACCCTCAGCATATTCCGGATATGGACAAGGCTGAGGGGGGTCTCCCTCACCACCAGGATCAGCTTCCTCCGCTCCTTTAGCGCGACGTCCGCACTCCTGGTGATCAGGTTGGATGCGATGCCGTTGGCTATGCAGGCGAGCGTCTTCATGCTGCAGGGTATGACCACCACAGCATCGAAGGGGTAGCTGCCGCTCGCTATCGGGGCACCGAGGTCGTCATTATCGTAAATCTCTCCCAGCCCGGAGAGCGCTTCCCTCCCCTTCCCCTCCTCCATCCTCAGGATCTCAAGGGCTACTTCCGACGCGACGATCAGCGTCTCCATGCCCCGCTTATACAACTCCTCAGCCAGCCTGTAGCCATATACTACCCCACTGGCGCCCGTAAGGCAGACCACTACCCTCATACCGATCCGGTTAAGGTATGGTCCTCCCTTCACATATCGGTTGCTATTGACTAATAATAATGCGCACGGCGGTCATCCCTTGGCGAACGACCAGAGGAGCCACGCTATCGTGGCAATGAGCACGGCGGTTTGGATCCAGCGGACACCCCTCGCATTTGCGATCTTGGCGAGCTGCCCCCCCTTCACGCTCAGGCCGCCGATCAGCATGAAAGGCATCCCTAAGCCGGCGGCATAACTGAACATAAGCAGGACCCTGGTGGCCGCGTCGGATAGGGTCATGGCAAATATGGCGGTTATCGCCAGGAGAGGTACTACACACGGGCTGGCAACGAAGATTATCATCAGACCGAAGCCGAAGCCAGCCAGGATCCCCCTCCTCCGGTTGAGCACGCCCCCGAAGGTGATCGGTCTGAGGATCGTGAACCCGACCGTATCCAGCAGGAAGACAAAAAGAAGGGCTGCGGCAGCTGCATAGAACCACCTTCCTGCCTGTCCGGCAACTGCCATGATCAGCCCCACTAAGATCGCGCCGAGCGATATACCCGCGTAGATCGATACCGCGCCCCTCACAACGTCGTACTTCTCCCTCCCGAAGAGGTATGCAAGGTATCCGGGGATGATGGGCAGGACGCATGGCGTAAGGACGCTGAGCGCCCCCAGAGAGAAAGCGAAAGCCATCTCGAAGATCAAGGTCATTGCGTGAGCCGCTCCAGATCTTGTCTGAGGTCATCCCTGCTAACGAAGTAGCCGTCCACCCTCTCGGTCACTATGCCGTACTTGTCTACAAGGACTATCGTGGGTACGGATATCACTGACCAGTCTTGGAAGACCTTTGCAGTGGAATCTGCATATTTTATGCTGACAAAGGCTACGCTCGAGCCGTAGTGGGGCAGCACAGCCGTGAGCTCCTCGTCCTCGACCAGGCAGGTGGGGCAGGTGTCTGATGAGAAGTAGACGAGGATCGGTTTGCCGCTCGATGCGGCTGCTACAAGCTGCTCGTTATCTGCTATCAACCTTGATCCTGGAAACCCCGGCTTTGCCTTCGGCGCGCTGGCCTCCATGGCTGCATACGCCGCCACCACCAGCACCGCCACCACGACGATGACTACCGGCGCAACTAGTCTCCTAGTCACTACTCACTCCCTCAGGAGGAACTGCTCGACCCTGGATCGGGCCTCCCCCCTCCTCTTTTGGTGGTCTCTCAGGAATGATGCTACCTTCTCGGCAAGCATACGCTTGCACTCACCGCACATAATCCCGCCGGTTCTGCAGAGATTGCAGATCTCCGCCACCTTCGTATCCTCCTCCTCGAAGAGGCTGAAGAGGTAATTGTAAACTATGCAGACCCCCGGGTCTCCCCCCTTCTCCTTCTGCTCCCTTATGGTGGGCTGGCCGCCAGTGAAAGCGTCCTTTATCTTGGACCTTGCCTCCGCCTCTGTGTCTGAGAGGAATATGCAGGTCTCGGGGATGCTGGCGCTCATCTTCCCGCCCTTTCCGAGCCCCGGGATAAACTTGCTATAGATCCCGGCAGGCTTCCTGTATCCCAGCTTCGGCGCAACATCCCTAGCGATCCGCCAGTAAGGCTCTTGGTCTATGGCGCAAGGGATGAGGACGTGGGCATCCTCCTTCTCGAGCTCCTGGTGAAGGAAGCAAGGTGCTGACTGCATAGCAGGGAAGAAGATGATGCCGATGTTCGAGCTCTCGGTAAAGCCAAACGTAGCCTTGGCCGTCGAGAAGGTGACATGTTTTGCCACTCGGGTGGCTATGTTGTAAATGTGCCTCGAGTATCCCAAGTTGGTGAATATCTTGGTCTTCTGGGGGTCGAAACCGACCGCTATTATGTCGAGGATGTTCTCGTAGGTATATCCCGCGATATCCTCCCGCGTAAGGTCCGGGCTGATCAGGTACTTCTCATCGTCAGTCATCTGGAAGTAGAGCTCGGCCCCGAACGCGTCTTGGAGATACTTGGTGAAGATCCAAGGGATCAGATGGCCCAGATGCGTCTGCCCCGACGGCCCGC
The DNA here is from genome assembly GCA_038801785.1 of Candidatus Methanomethylicaceae archaeon GD_Cm_T35_P0_bin.15. GTDB lineage: Archaea > Thermoproteota > Methanomethylicia > Methanomethylicales > Methanomethylicaceae > JAULTD01. The sequence goes on along the minus strand of JAULTD010000001.1, from coordinate 164,835 downwards.
GGCCAGTGTAGAGCACCACTCTGGTCCCATTCTCGTAGGAGTTCATCCAGTCACCGAACTCCCTGTGGGCGAAGAAGAGCCCCCTCTTCAGGAATGGGTGCACTGCTCCGGCATGCTTGCTGAGCCTGCCTATGAGCTCGTCGTTGAGAGGTTCCACGCCGAATTGGGTAATAAGCTGATCGTAATCGACCTCTCCCTTGACCTCCCAAGGGGTAACGCTTGCCTCGACGCCCTGCATCTTCCGACCACTTAATGTAAAGCTACATGAATACATATATTAAGTTAGCACTTCCTATCCCATTGCCATGGATAAGATCTACGACTTTCACATGCACTCGTTCCTCAGCGACGGCGACCTCCTCCCGTCGGAGATAGCCCGGCGGACCTATGTCCTAGGTCACCGGGCAGTAGCCGTCACTGATCATGCAGACGCCTCAAACCTCCCGGAAATAGTCAGGTCCCTCGTCAAGGTCTCCGACTCTCTCCTGAAGCAGATGGGCGATTTCCTCCTGATACCGGGTGTGGAGCTGACTCACGTGCCCCCGAGGAGCATCCCTCAGCTTGCCAAGGAAGCGCGGCGCGCCGGGGCGGAGATCGTAGTCGTTCACGGAGAGACGCCAGTCGAGCCAGTCCGTGAGGGGACCAACGAAGAAGCCTGCAGCTGCACCGACGTCGATATACTCGCGCACCCGGGGCTCATCTCAGAGAGGGCGGTCTTGGCGGCTAGGGCCAACGGCATCTTCCTGGAGCTCTCCTTCAGGGGAGGCCACTGCCTGGGAAACGGCTGGGTGGCGAAGCTCGCCCGGGAAGCAGGGGCTAGCCTTCTAGTAAACTCGGACGCGCATACGGTAGGCGATCACCTCACACCCGAGGACGCCATCAAGATCGCTATGGGTGCGGGCCTCCCGAGGGCTCAAGCGGAGAGCGTGGTCTTCGAGAACCCGAGATCGCTCCTGAGGAAGAGAGGCATCTCCCTCCCTGTCTAAACCTGCTAACCTGCTCCATCAGGGGACCGTCCGGGCCCTCTGAGCCTTCCGCTGGCTACCCCTTGAAGGTCATGGCATACTTGGACGCTATCTCGAAGAACGCATCCCTCACATACTTTACCTGATCCCACGTCAAGCCGTATGTATTGAGCTTGAAATGCTTTGTCAGCCCGGGCTGGATACCCACGATCTTCCTGGCCCTGAGCTCATCATAGAGGAAGTAACCCTTCCGCCTGTGGCTCTCGGATACTTTGTAGAATGGGTCAGTCTCCAGATGGATGAGGGTATGCTGCTTGGGCCTGATGCCGATCTGCCTGATGCCGTCGATCTTCTCCATCTCCGAGACGAGGAACCTTGCCTTCTCCACCTCCTCACCCCACCTCTCTACCCTCCTGACGACCTCCGGGAAGGATGCCATCATCGTCACGAGCGGCGCCCCCATAACGGAGCAGCCGAGGAGGCCGAGCTCCTTCGCCAGAAACTTTCTCTTAGAGACGTCCCCCTCGATGCTGGGCTTGGCCAGCACCTTCTCCTCCAGCGACCCACTGATCGCCAATACCCCAGTCGGGGCGCAGGCTGCCCAGCTCTTATGGCCACTCCCGGTTATGACGTCGGCCCCCAGCTCCCTCCCGTCTACCGGCATCACGCCTGCGGTATAAGCCGCATTTAGTATGAATGGTACGCCGTAGTCCTTGGCGATCCGGCCGACTGTCTTTGCGTCATTGAGGTTGCCATAGAGGTAGTCGGCGTGGGTGAGGAGGACCGCTGCGGTCGACCCTCCGGCAGACCTGATCTCCTCGATCTTTGTCGCGTATCCCTCAAGATCGACCCTATACTCCGGCGGACCGCTGTTTGGAACTTCCTTGACCTTGAGGCCCGCCAGCTCCGCCGCTAGGTAACTCGAGTAGTGGGATAGGCTGTCCAGCACAAGATACTCGCCGGGCTTGCCGATCATCCTGAATGCTATGAACTTTGCCTCCCTGCACCTCGTCACCACCCTGGCCATATCCATGCCGAGGAACTCTGCGAGGTCACGGTAGAACGATTGGATAGGGGGGGTGGTTATCTGGTCCAGCCTGGCAGCCTTGGGCGGACACCAGTCGCAGACTGAGTACCCGTCCCCAAACTCAAGTAACGCCTTCCGGGCCTCCTCTGTCAGAACCCCTCCCCTCTGTATCGGCTGGAGGTTGATATGGTCCTTCTCAGAAAAGTCCCTCTTCAGGCCAATATACCTGTTGAGCCTCTCCTGCGGGATCTTCATCAGTCGATCCTCCCGTGCGCGCCTAAGGGCTCCGAACTTTCCAAAGCCAGAGAGAGTTCCACGCCTCTGCCACCACTTTATAGAAGAGAGCGTTCCGCCTAAGAACCTGTCGGAGCCGATCACCACTGGGCGGTTCTCCGGCGTCTATCAATAATAAAAACACAATGGAGCCAGAGTGAGGATTTGAACCTCAGTATAACGGCTCTGCAGGCCGTCGCCTAACTGCTCGGCCACTCTGGCACAATATACTGAGTTCCACACGTCGGTATTTATTTCTTCTGCAAGGCTTTAATCTTTTAAAGGAGGGCGCTCAAATCATCAAGGGGGCAGTAAATGGAAGAACTCTCGAAGGATGAGCTCGTCAGGTACCGGCGCCAGACGATGATCCGGGGCTGGGGAGATGTGGGTCAGCGGAAGGTCAAGGCCGCCAAGGTTGCCATCGTCGGCGTAGGCGGTCTTGGCTGTCCCGCCTCCCTCTACCTCGCCGCAGCAGGCGTCGGATCTCTCCGCATCATAGACTGCGACAGCGTCGAGCTCTCCAACCTCAACAGGCAGATCCTCCACTGGACCTCCGACGTCGACAGGGCCAAGGTAGAGTCGGCGGCAGTGAAGCTGCCCCAGATCAATCCTGGAGTATCGGTCGAGCCGGTCAGGGGCTCCGTGACGGCTGATACGGTGGGTGAGATGCTGCGGGGAGTCGATCTGGTAGTTGACGGACTGGACAACCTGGAGGCGCGCATGGTGGTTAACAGCGAATGCGTCAGGCGGGGCATCCCATTCATATACTCCGCGGTCTATGGGATGGAGGGTTTCCTGACGACCATCCTGCCGGGAAGCAGTCCTTGTCTCAAGTGCATCTACCCCGGCGAACTTATAAAATCTGAGGACTTCCCGGTGCTCGGTACTACCCCCGGCGTTATGGGCTGCCTCCAGGCCACTGAAGCCCTGAAGCTGATAACTGGTATCGGGGAGTGTGCGGTCGGCCGCATGGTGATCTACGACGGCGGAGATATGAGCTTCCGCACGGTCGAGATCAGGAAGGATGAATGTTGTCCTGTCTGCGGGCATATGCCTGAAAAGACAAAGACAAAGACAAAGACAAAGACAAAATGAAATAAAACTGATGAACGGGAAGGGGGTCCCTTACTCGACGAAATCCATTCCCGTCTTTTTGAGCAGGCGCTCCCTCGCTGCCCTGAGGGCGATCTCTTCCCTCCTCGCCTCCTCCTCTATGCTTCGGGACGTTCTGACGTTCTCCCTCGCCTGATAGCCACAAGCGCCGTTGGGGAGCAGTGCCCTCTTCTCACAGAAAGCATAGTTGCACCCGGCAACTACGCAGATGTCTCCGACCCAGTTGCAGTAGGCGCTGATTTCCTGCTGCTCCCTCCTTTCCCAAGGCCTCCGGTCATCCCTGTACTGAGGATTCCTATTCCGTATATACAAGGCTCTCTGCCCACATCTAAAATACGGACAAGTGGCTTTGCACTGCTGATCGCCTTTCACGTTCAAGACCTCGCTTTAGCAATTCCGGATATTCCGCGCATTTCTAACTGAAAGGTTGATACCAGTGGAAAAAAAGTGATAAATAAAGTTTATGTAACGAGGTAATGCCCGCCTCCCTCAGGGCACCTCTCTCTGGACGCCCTTGCCGCTACCTCTTGTAGCCTATCCTCCTCAGGAATTCAGCACGCTCTCTCTTGGCAACTGCATCTTCAACACCCCGCGGGGAACTGCCGTCTATGACCCCTAGTACGCCCCTCCCCGCCTCGCCTTCGGCGATTATGATCTCCAAAGGATTCGCCGTTGCGCAGAATATGGTGCAGACCTCCGTCACGCTCTTCAGACTGTTCAGGACATTGATAGGGTATCCCTCCCTAAGGAAGACGACGAAAGTGTGGCCTGCGCCTATGTTCCGGCATGCCTCCACGGCCGCCTCTTGGAGCTCCTCATCGTTCCCGTCGTACCTCACAAGGCATGGTCCCGAAGCCTCCGCAAATGCGATCCCGAACCTGAGCTTGGCGGAGCCGTTGATCGCCTCGTATATATCCTCAACGCTCTTGATGAAATGAGTCTGGCCGATAATCACATTGGCATCCTTCGGTATATCGACCTTCACGCTCTTTATCCTCAAGTCCATGAGAGACCAACTCCCACATAAGGGATATAACTTATTGGGTCTTAGGATACAAAAAACACCTGTGGTCACTGTTTATGAAGTTCGCCTGCTACGATCTTGAGATGTCGGTTCCCAACGACTGGAGGCTGGGGATAGATAAAAAATCAAGCTATGCCTCGGGGGCCCTCAGCTTTACGACCCCCGCAGGCATGACCGTCGAGGCCGTGTGGGAGGGTCTGGAGAAGCACGCCCAGAAATACCCGACAGTGGAGTCCTTCATGAACTCGTATTTTGAAATGATGCGTACGGATAGGCATGTCAAGGAGTTCATGGTCGACGGGGGCAGGCCGATAGTGGAGGGCGGTCATGAGAGCTACCCTCACGAGATCACGTTCACATACAAACGCGGGCTCGGCAAGACCGTCTCGCAGAAGATGGTAGGGATCGCAATATACTGCAGGCCCTCGAACCGGTTCATTATTGTTTACTCAAGGATTGACCCCAGCAAGCCGAACGACGACGAAGGAGCGGTAAGGGACTCGCTCAAGAGTTTTGAATGCACCAGCCGAGACGCTAAACTATAAGAGTCGCGCTTCATTAGTAATAACCTAAGGGACATTTTGATGTATGGAAAAGTAATGGTAGGCGTAGATGGATCCAAATACGCTGAAGCCGCCTTTGAGGAAGCAATCGATATAGCAAAATGCAACAACGCACGCCTTCTGATCGTCTCTGTATATGCCCCGCCTTCATTTCCCGTCTTGCTTGGCGGGATTCCGCCTTATCCTCCGACAGTGCCCAAGGAAATATCCGACAGAATGGAACCTCTCCTCAAGCAGTATATGGATAAGGCCAAGAAAGAAGGCGTGAAAGACGTTGAGGCCAAGATACTCCCTGCATGGAACTATGTCGGCGCCGCCTTTGTCGCCGAGGCCGAGAAGCAGGGCTGTGCCTTGACCGTGATCGGCTCAAGGGGACTAACCGGACTGAGTCGGACGCTGCTCGGCAGCGTGGCAGATTATGTAGTAAGGAATGCGCACTGCGATGTTCACATCGTAAGGCGCTAACCCCTTCTTTTTTAAGACGAACTTACCGGCAGATAGGCTGCCGTTAGATAAACACACTGATGAATCGTAACCCTTTTAACCTCCCTCCCTCATACCCTCCCCAACGAAAAACGACGAAACCTCCTGGTTGACCATTATCGGTGACCGCTATGCTTTTCTCATTATACGGGCTTGAGATCGACGTCCCCAAAGAAATGAAGATCCAGATCTTTAAAGGCTCACTGTACTATGAAGGAACCGCCGAGTTCATGGATTACGAGAAAAACGTCATTAAAATGGATTGGATCGACCTTAATAACGTGATCAAGAATTTTCCGACCCCTGCAGACTTCTTCAAGGATAACTTCGACAAGATCAAGAAGGATCCCAATATAGAGTTCAGCCTAGAACAGTATCCATGTGAAATTGAAGGTCATCCCTGCGACTTTCACAAGTTCACCTATACCACAAAGCGGAAATTTCCCAAGAAAGAGATTCATGATTATATCATCGGTCTCGGCGTATACTGCTTCGAGAGCAACCGGTTCATCCTCATCCAGTACCGTCCCCCTGAGAAGGGAGCGATCGAAGAGCAGGCAAAACACATCATCGGCTCTTTCAGGTGCCGGCACGAACCCGGATGATTGCCCCTACCAACTCCCATACTGGAAGCGCCTTCCAGGATCGTTGCCGCGGCCGGGCTGCCATAATTGTGGATAATCAGAGGGGTATTTGTCCGAAGGACGATCCTCTCTTCGGCCTTCGCCTATCCAACCTCCCCGCAGATTGACATACATGATATAAACGGGCGATCCGGCATATCGTTACCATGCAGTGTTAGCGAATATCTGACCCGCATCAGCAAGCATGTTAAGAGAAGCTCGATATTTTTAGCGTTTTTATAAGCTTTTCTACTCTTTTTCGTAATGCATATTAACACCAAACACTAAAAGCTGACTTTAAAAGATATGGTGGGAGAATTAACATATGTTCGACCTACTGGTATTCTTAGCGACAACTCAGCAATATGCTACACTGATCCTCATCGACTGGGCACTCGGCATCAGCGGCTGGGGGCTCCCGGCTGCATGGACTGGCTCTTGGGCACTCATCTACCTTGAGGAATTCGTCTTCTGGTGGATCGTTCCCGTCGTTACAATGCTCTGGTGGCGTTCGTGGGCAAAGAAACATCCAGATCTTCTGGAGGAGCTTTAGGAGGTAACAGAACATGGTCTTTCCATTAATCGGACAAAGGCCCGAATTACCAGGCGGGACATTAATTGAGGCCGGAATCATCGTCTTCTGGATCTTGCTGGTACTTGGAGTAGGCTTCTGGTCAAGATCGCGCATCAAGGGCTCTGGCGAGTTCATGGTGGGCGGACGGGCCATCCCCGTCTGGATGCTCGGCATGTGGTCGGCTGGGGCCGCTGTAAGCGCGTGGGCCTTCTTCGGTCTACCTGGCGGGATCTATGCTTCTGGTGCATGGCAACACTGGGGAATCTGCACGCCCATGATCGTAGGCTTCCCCATCACGGTCCTAATTCTCGGCAGATGGATGCGAATAGCAGGAAGGAAATACAACCTGATAACCATGCCTGACTTTCTAGGCGAAGTATACGGGGGCAGACTCATCAGGATCTTTGCTGCTATCGGAATCGTCATAGCATGCGTCTTCTACTCGACTGCACAATTCGCGGCCATCGGCGTGCTGCTAGGCACCCTCTTCGGTCTGCCCTATGTGCCGGCCGCTGCGCTTGGAATCGGGATCACAATAGTCTATGTGCTGCTCGGAGGCTTCATCGCAGGAGCCATTATCAACGCCTTCAACGTCTCGATGATGATCGTTGCATCGCTCATAGCCGTCGGGATAGGTTACACATGGACTGGCGGATACGTCAACATGGTCAACACTATCGCTACCTCTGCAGTCGGTAATGCCCACATGAATATTGATGCAGCACTGGGCGGCAACGGCTGGGGCTTCTGGGTCAGCTGGGCGCTGCTCCTGTCGTCGTTCGGACTTGTCGGACAACCGGCAATCGTCCAGAAGCTTTACGGCATCAAGAAGCCAAGCACTCTCTGGCTCTGGGGGCTCTTGGGCGGCATCATATTCGGCATTACCTGCCCTGCTTACTGCTACCTAGGTGAGGTCACAAGGTACCTGACGCTTGTGGGTCAAGCTCCAAACATCCCTGCCGTCTTCGGCTCGGCTGACTATGTCATCGCATGGCTAACGGTATACAAGCTCGGCGCAGAGCAGCCGATTATCGGAGGTCTTCTGATCGCCGGTGTAATCGGTGCTGCATGGAGTACCATCGACGGCTTCCTCATGATGGGAGGCGCCGCTATCGCGAGAGACATCATCAACAAGTGCTTCAGACCGAACTGGACCGACAAGCAGCTCCTGAGGAACCTTAGATTAACCATGGTCGTAGTCGGTGCCATCATCATCATTGAGACAATGTTCCCCGCGGACCTCATCACCTGGCTCGCAGCCATCGGATGGGCACAGTTCGCTTCAACACTTGCGCCTGCGCTGATACTCGGTGTACTCTGGAAGGGCGTCACCAAGTGGGGCGGGACCGCAGGAGTCTTCGTCGGGATGTTCACCGCTGCATTCTTGACACTCGTCTTCCGTCTACCGAAGACTAGCACTCCACTCGGCCTCGGTACTGCTGGCTTCCTTGCTACCTTCAAACTGGACGCCGGCGGCTGGGGTATGCTCCTCGGCTTCATTACCATCATCATCGTCTCGCTGATTACCAAGAAAGAGAGAGGTCCTCTCTACTACGACATACACAAGGCCGTTAGCGTCCAAGCTGCGCCTGCTCCACAGGCAGCAGCCCCATAACTTTTTTCTTTTTACTTTATTTTCGCCTCTTTCCATTCCAGCTTCTACCGCTTCCAATTTGTCCGAATCTCTCCCTTGGGAATGAAATCAAGGCCTATGCTTTCGTACGCTGTTCAACCGAGGAGCTCTGCCGATCCTGCATATGGACGTGACGATGAGGGTACGTGATATAGGCAGGTGCTTATCCCCTGATTGTTTCCGAAGGACGTTAATCTAATATAAAAGATAATACTGCCTTGAAACAATATGGTGAAACCTTTGGAAAGCACCAACTCAGAAAAGGTCAGTGTTTCGGCATCCCGATCTCCTGAAGTTGTGGTCATTGCAGCAATCGAAGCCTTTGCAGGCATACGCTACCTCCTGCGCACTCTCCTCTCGCCAGTCGAATTCATGCCTGTCACCTTAGCCTTGATGGTCGCAAGCTTTGTGATAGCCTTCGGGCTATGGAAAATGTCCAAGTGGGCATGGTATCTCACGCTTGTACTGTCGATCTTCGGCGTGATAGGGGGGTCTGCCGCACTTCTACTCGAGAGTCTGACCGGCCTGGATGTTCTGGCCCAGGTCCCATACGTTCTGCTCGATGCCTTCGTCATAGTGGTACTGCTCCGCAAGAACGTCAGAGCGACTTACCGCATAAGTCGCCCACCATAGTTTCACCTTCTTAACCTGCCCCATCACAGGCGGTCAATTTTTTAAGGGAAAACAGAACAAATTTCCTCTTCTTATGTCTAAGATTTAAAAGCAAGCACGGACAATATACTGCTTGGGGCCTACACATCTGGTAAAGGCTTTCCTTTGGAGGTGAGTGAATCGTGGCAGAAAATGAACAGTTCTCTGAGCAGTCCTCGATGCCTAGGGATGTAATCCTAGTTGGAAAGAAACCCATCATGAGCTATGCAATGGCTGCGCTGATGCAGTTGACACAGAGCGGCGAGATTACAATCAAGGCACGAGGCTTGGCCATCTCCCGGGCAGTAGACGTAGCCGAGGTGGTCTCCAAGAGGTTCCTCAGCGGGAGTACCGTCGTAAAGACAGTCTCTATCGGCACGGAGGTCCTGGGAGAGCCGCCAAGGAACGTCTCTACCATCGAGATTAAAGTGTCAAGCACAAAGCAGTGACGGGTTAGCGCCTTCAACCCCCCACTATTTTTTATTTGCTAGGTGCCCTCTTCCAGAAATCAGTGATTGGAGCTGCTGATGATTCACCGCTCAACCGCCTATAATGATAGAATCATCGCCGACAACCCTGCCCCCCTCGATCTCGGCCCTTAGCAGTATGCATCCTCTGCCAATTATCGCGCCCTCGCCGATCTCTATCGGTCCGTGCACAACCGAAAAATCGCCTATCCTGACCCCGTCACCAATCTTAACGGACGAGTGCTTCAAGCTGTGAAAGACCACGCCCTTCCCAATCGATACGTTCCGCCCGAAGATCAGGGGAAACCCCTCGTCTCCCCTTATCGATGTGGCGCTGCCCGCCTCGATCCTCCCTCGTAATTCGACCCTTCCGATTACTCTCACCTCTCGTAAAGTATTATGCGGGTCAACCATAGGGTACGCCACCTCCCTGCCCCAGCTGGTCTTCGGGGAAGGTCCTATCATAGACAGGACGCCTCGGGAATCCTGCATCTCCCTATAGCCGCGAGCAAGTTCTAAATTCACCTCCAGGACTTCGTCCATGAAGCTCTTCAGGTCCTCGCTCACCCTCCCGCTCGGGGATGATCCGCCGGGCGGAACATAGGCACCTTCCTCGAGGTCAGCGCCGTTTATTCTGGCGCCATGCGCTATGAACGCGCCTCTGCCGATCCTGCTGCCGCTCACCGTGGCGCCAAAACCTATGAACACATTATTGCCAATTGTCGAATCGATGATCTGCGACCTATGCGCTAGACTGACACGATCCCCTATCCGGGACAAGCCCCCAACGAACGCACCGTCCTGAAGGTTGGTCTCCCTCCCTATCCTCACGGCTCCCGGGGACTTTATCCCTGCGAACGGTGCTATATAGACGCAATCCCCCAAAGAAAGCTGCCTGGCATCGATCGAAGCAGTCGGATCTATGAATGAGTTTTGGGGCAGCGCGACCCTGGTGCAGCTCCCACCGCCAGTCATAGCGTACGGTAACCCTCCCCTCCCAATATAAACATATTCCGCTCTGGCGCCCCCCTCAGCCCTCAGTTAAGAAACCTTTAAATCCCGAGTCAGACCGCACTTGTTCTAAGGCGGCAAATATGCTCGACATATCTGCTCTGCTAGGGGATCCCTTCGCCCTCCCGACCCAGATCCTCATTCTAGCGGGACAGATATTCGCAATCTTGAACCCTGTAAGCGTGATCCCGACCTTCCTCTCGCTGACCGACGAGATGGGCTCGGGTGAGAAGCACCGGATCGTCCTCCAGTCTACTATTGCGGTTATAGTGATTGGCATCCTCCTAGCAATCGGCGGCAACTACATCCTGAGCTTCTTCCACGTAAGCATCGCTGGGCTGCAGGTGGGCGGCGGGATCCTGCTTATGGCGATCGCCATTGAGATGCTCGGGGGTTTGCCTAGAACCAAATCGCTAGAGTCTCGCGAAGAGGTGGCGATCGTCCCGATAGCTACCCCGCTGCTCATCGGTCCTGGGACAATGACTACCATAATCGTGCTCTCAGCCACCGCCCCCCTCATACCGCTGATCTTAAGCATCCTCATCGTAGGCGCTGTTGCCTACGCCACACTCAGGTATTCCGACCTCTTGGCTAGGGTGATCGGGAGGAACGGTACACGGGCAGTCGGTCGGTTTATGACCATAATAATTGCAGCTTTCGCTGCCCAACTTATCTTTGCCGGGATCAGCAGCTGGATTGGGCAGTGGCTACCGTAAGCTATAGCTGCATCCGGAAGGATCGCACTGGCTCGACATACGCAGCTTGTGCGGTACCCGCCGCTACCCCTATTCCCATCGAGCCATACGAACACGATCCTGCTATACCGATACATCATGACTGTCTCCAAAACCTCTTTAAAGAACGCTCCTGATCTAGTTCCATGAAGCTTGAAACCCACCTGATGCTCGCCTCGCTAGTTGTGCTGTGGGGCTCGTCCTACGTCTTCATAAAGATCGCACTGCAGGAGATCAGTCCTATGACCCTTGCGTTCCTGCGGTTCGCCATAGCCGCACCATTCCTTGTCGCACTCGCCCGCAGGAGCGGTGGAAACCAATCCGTGACAAAGAGTTTCAAGATCTTTCTCATCCTCGGAGCTACCGGTGTAGCCGCCTACCACGCTTTCCAGAACGTGGGCATAAACCTCACCAGCGCATCCGAATCAAGCTTGATCGTAGGGTCGAACCCAGTCTTCATATCACTGCTGGGGCACTGGTACCTAAACGAAAGACTGACACTTGGCAAACTGGCAGGGGTTATCCTCGCCTTCTCCGGCGTCACTGTCATTGTCATCGGCAATGGTCTCGAAGGCCTCACGACCGGTTTCACGGGGGTTCTGGGTGACCTGCTCTGCTTGGGCGCAGTGCTCAGTTGGGCGGTCTACTCCGTCTATGGCAAGAGGAAGCTGCTGACCCTCAGCTCATACGACGTCACGGCATACCCCTCTATGTATGGTGCCCTCCTCCTGATGCCCTTGGCCTTCTATGAAGGATTCTCCCTTCCGTCTTCTCTCTCCTCGTGGTTATGCGTCCTGTACTTGAGCCTCCTTTGCACAGGGCTGGCGTACCTGATCTGGTATAAGGCACTTGAGAAGACCACCGCATATCGAGCCGCCTCGTATCTGTTCTTCATTCCAGTTGTGTCCATACTGACCGCCTCAGGTCTCCTTGGAGAGAGGATCGATCCACTCTTCACGGTTGGAACCGTTCTGGTAATGGCTGGAGTCTTCATTACCGAGAAGGGGATCCCCCTTCTCCGTCGCGGCTCGTCATGAGCAGCGGGCCCCTCGTTGCCCTCAGCTTTATAGCTCAATACTTCCAAGTCTTATTAGGTGGGGATATTGGCGCTCGATCCAGTCTGTAAGATGAAAGTCGACGAGAAGACAGCCAAATTGAAGAGCTACTACAAGGGAAACACCTACTATTTCTGTATGCCCAGGTGTAAGGAAGCGTTCGATAAGAACCCAGAAAAATACATCAAATGATTGGGCATCAATGACCAGTAGACCGGAACTAAAGTTATAAAAACACTTTTCCGTAGAAAACCAGTTAGGGCCTTTCTCCAGCCCCCATCAACCCTTTTTTGTGGGCGCCGCGGCAGTATCATGCGATCGGGAGCAACCTGTTGTGCTAATGTAATGTCGGTCGGGGGTTGGTTGTGAGAGGGGCCTTCCCAACATTTTTGCGGCTGTCAGCCTCATTTTAGCCCTAATGGCACTCAGTGCGGACTGAACCTCAGTACCCTCCCCGAGAACTTGAACTCGCCCACCCAGAGGTATTTGCCGTCGAAGGAGATACCGGCTGGCCAAAATAACTTATCCCTGCCAATCTCTGGCTTAACATCGTTGAATTCCTTCTCACCCAGCACAATGCTAGGAGGCATGCCTACTACAGCATCCGAGACGGAGTTCCAGATGAGCACACGGTTGTTGGTCGTATCTGCCACAAAGAGATGCCCTTCCTTCAGCAGGACCCCCGCTGGCAGGTTCAGGTTTATACTGGTGATTGGCACTGCCGTCGTATTGATAGAGGGACCGTCGATCCTGTAGAGCTTGACCCTCTCATTGAAGGGTGCCTCAGTAGCGGCAACTGCTAGGTATACGCCGTCGCTGGAGAGCCTTGTAGGGCCGGCGACACTTATGACATACTTGGGATTGGCGTTTTTGTCCGGGAGCCCCTCCCAAACGTAGATCTTCTCTGCACCTCGGTCAGCGAGGTAGAGGTATCTATCGTCCAGCGCAACACCGCGGATGTCCTTGAACGAGACGTTCCCTATGCTCTTGTAATAGACAATGTCTGGCATCTCGCCGTTGAGAGGTGCCACACGCCAGACGCAGACGGTGTCTTGTCCAGCTAAGATGAGCGTATTATTGAAGAGTTCGTTGTCCCAAGGCTCAAAGGGGAGTTTGTATATCACCTCAGCCCAAGCACCACTCTCGTCTGGGATGCTCCTCCAGATGTGAAGAGCCTTGTCGAAATCCGATGATATGAAGAGATGGCTGCCGTCCGATGCTGGGACGGGGTTCGTTATGAAGTGGTGTGCCTCGAGGGTACTCGTGTACGGGTCAGGCGCGCCGATAGTAAAATCGGGCTCCCTGTTGGTGGTAGGGGTGGAGTTGAATGCGACGATTTTGTTGCCGTTCCCTGTACAGACGTAGACTTTTCCGCCCGCCAGAGCCACCCCCCCATAGTCCCCGGGCCATATCCATCCCGCGCCGGTCCCTGGCATTTTGATTCCAAGGGTAAGGTCAGGCAAGTCCGAAGGGCTGTCGGGGAACGTGTCCCAGATAAAGAGACCCTCACCAAGCAACAGCAGCTTGCCTTCGGGTGTAAACGTGCCCATCCTCCAATCGCCCCAGTAAAAGTCATGGGTCTGGTTGTCTGCTGTAGGGAAGGTCTTCCAGACGAAGGTAACACTTCCTGCTGAACCTGCGCCGACGCGGGGGTTGTGGTCTGCTACCATTAGATGGCTGCCGTCACTTGTGATCTGCCTCGGCGTGCCAAGGTCGCCCATGAGACAGATGTCCGCAGACTGGTTGCTCTCAGTGGGGAAGGCGTTCCAGATCAACACAGATGCGCTTCTTGTGCTGGAGACAGCCAGTTTCTCACCATCCGTCCAGACGCCCCACGGCCACTCGATCGCTCTCTTCGGATCGTCAATCCCCCCACTTTGTATGATCAGGTCAGCGGGCTGGCCGTTTCTCGTCGGGAAGGAGTTCCAGATCAGGATTCTGTCGTTATATGTATCGGCAACGACCACATGTTGTCCGTCCGTCGCCACCGCGATCGGCCAATTAAGGTGGCCCAAGTCCGTGCCGGGACTATTGGAATAAAAGTCTCCCTGTCCGAGTACAAGGTCTGGCGGGGTATCCGGACCTGGCGGCGAGTTCCATATTAAAATCCTGTTGTTCCACGTATCGGCCAACAGCAGGCGTGTTCCATCGGATGCTATGCTCCCCGGGTGGTTGAAGAGGAGGGAACCGCCTGTCCTGTCGAAGTCTATGCCAGATAGCATGATGTCCGCGTCCTGTCCAGTGGTGAACCAACCAGTTACGTTCCCGCCGGCACTCCTGTATGTGGAGTTGGTGAAGGATACTGTAATCTCTCCCGCCCCGTCTGCCTGTGATCCTGGAGGCGCAGATGAGATGAATGTCTTGTAGTACATCCTATAGCTGCCATCTGGCATTCTTACTACGGCTGGGTCCCCCACCCCTCCCTGATCCAAGGCCTCCGCCGCGCCGGGCTCCAACCTCAAGCCCTCATCCACCCATGTCCTACCGTCTTGGGAGAAGGCGGAAAATATGCAGAGACCCTTTCCCGGGACGGAGGAGTGGTAGTAGATCCTATATCCGCCGTCCACCTTGATGGTGCAGGTGACAGAGCCGTTGAGCGGCAGCTCTTTTTCACGCACGAAAGCCAAGCCGTCAGAGGAGACGACCGAGACGGTAACCATACCTTTGGATACGAACATCCTCCAAATGCCGTCCATATTGATGACGTCTGGGTCTGTGATCGAACTCTCCTGATACCTTACCCCGCTCTCCTGCTGGAATATGATGCCGTTCGTGGAGATTGCCGAGATTATCTTGTCCTGCGGACCGCCGAACGGCATTGAGGAAGCGTAGATCCTGTATCTCCCATCTGGCAGGATCACAATGTCGGGAT
Organism: Candidatus Methanomethylicaceae archaeon GD_Cm_T35_P0_bin.15; assembly: GCA_038801785.1. Classification (GTDB taxonomy): domain Archaea; phylum Thermoproteota; class Methanomethylicia; order Methanomethylicales; family Methanomethylicaceae; genus JAULTD01. Next base: position 149,767 of record JAULTD010000001.1, on the reverse strand, counting down.
CCACCCACTCTGACGTAACCCCCTGAACCCTCTTGTAAATCCAGGTCGAGTCGTTTGCTATGGCAACCGATAAACCTCCGTTCTTCCAATCAACATAGTATATCCTGATCCTGCCTGTGTGGTCTAGGATCACGTCGGGAACCGATGCCTGATCCGAAACTATCTTGTTATCCTTCACCCAGCCTATGCTTACCTTTGGCCGTTATGGTGAAGGAATTTTAACGTCGATCCACCGCTTTCTTCAAGAACGAATTGATTTTTTCGAGAGAGTTGAAACATTCACCGTCAACGGAGTCACTTTTTACAGGTTCATGAGGGCTAACAATAGCTTTATCATCACTTCAGAATGGTTACATAATTCGTCAAGATATGAGATAAGCCTTCCGACAAACGCCTCAACCTTGATCATCACCGAAGCGACAAAACTCGAACACAGAAGTTGGAATGTCCAAGCTAATAACGGCTATGCTGTTATTGACTTTCGCATGACTGATGACCCGATACTCATGATTGAAGAAGTGGGTTGATATCGTCCCGCTTCTGGTGCACCAACTTTATCCTATCAGCCAGCTTCCTGCCCCTCTAGTGGTGACTAGAAGCCGTCTCTTACCGACATGGGCTAGGAACTTACGACGGGGAGGGTGAGGTGCGGGTGTAGGGGTTGTGGGAGGGTCTGCGCGTCACGGGCGAACAATACTCGGGAAGAGGTACGGCTTACGCGTAGAACATGTTTTATGGGTCAGAAAGGCTGAAGCGCCTCCAGAGCTCCCCCCTACTCCGATGGCAATATTAATATTGTTCAGACCCTCTGCTAAGATCTTCCACGTATATTATAAAGATTTTTCCTTATAATAAGTTTTATATGCTAAAAAAGCTAAACATGTGCCGGAATAATGGTTTTGGGTCTGTGGTGGATACTCCACGGCTAAAGTCGGGAGCCTCTTCGGGTGATTTGGGATGAAGACGGCGGCGGTTGTTGGTATTGTTTTACTCTGCACTGTCTTTGTGGGTGCCATCCTCTTCTTAACGAAGCCTGGAGACGCCGGCGGAATTCCGAGTCAAGAGAATATTTCAGCACCTACCCTCGCCAGCGATATCCAGCCGGGTGTGGGGGCTGGGACGCCTCCCTCTGGGGCGATAGCCGGGCAGGACGGACCCTGGAACCACAGGATAATGAGTGCGACCTCCACCGACGGGCTGAACTGGGCGAGGAAGACCTTCTCCACTCCCATGCTCAGTACCTTCGGATAAACCTCGACCACCCTCTTTGCCACACCGTATTCCTTCTCCCTGTTCATTTCCTCGCCAGGGGAACCTGGCAAAATCTCTGAGAGCCAGACCGGTTTGCCAATTCTCGCCTTAAGTGTAGGGATGTCGAAGTCCGCATCGTGAGTATTGAACACATCTATGTAATTCTCAAGCCCCTCATTGAGAAAACCATCAATATCCTCATGCCTGAGGGCGCCGTTCATCACCACTGCGTCTGGGTTTACTCGTTTGATGGCATCATAGCTGTCCTTTAAAATACGGATATAGCTCCCCTGATACACGCCTTGGACCTCGTTTCCGATCTCGAAATAGCGGAGGGGGTAACGGAGACCTGGCATATCATCCACGCCATCGCCGTCATATCTTTCAGCCAAGGCAGAGAGCCACGAGACATAGCCCTCCCAATCCTGAGGCTCCTCGAGATACCAAGGGTTGAAGATTGCTGGCTCTTTCTGATCCCATGGGTTCCAAGTGTAAATGGTGACTAGGAGGTGGGCATTGTAATCTTGAACCGTTTTTACGACAAAGTCCGTGATCGTCCAATTGTATTCGCCCTTTTCCTTCTCGATAAATCCCCAAGTAAAAACTTTCGAGGGGTGGGGACGGACGAAGAACGCTCCTGCTTCGATTGCTCCCTGAAGTTCTTTAACAAATTGTATCCTGCCAGCATGGGTTTCGAGCTCGTCGTCCAGCGACGTGAATGCCAACGTCCCAAAATGAGACTTCTCCGTCTTTTCCAAGCTGGGGAGGAGGGTCTGTAGCCTTTGACCCTGGGATTCAAGGGACCACCATTCAAAGCTTTGTATGATGTCTGGTAGTAAAAATGTTGAAAATAAGACGATGACTGCGATTATAATGTATATTTTTGGAAATTTTTTAGCCTTTAACATGATCTCACTTTTTCCCCGTTTTTATCTGTGATGCGATCCCTGCTCAGTTATATTTTTTTGATATAACTTAAGAAGCTTTAAAAATAATTAAATTTGCGTGTCTCATTCTCGCCGTATTTAACTAACCTCTTCGCGCTATCGTTTATGGCTTCGTATATGTGGTGTCACTCGATCTCCCTGTTCCTCGGCCGAGATGTTTCTGGCGCGCTGGGTGGCTCGTAGTGTTGCCTTCATCAGGCCGTTCACCCCCTCCATGTCGAAGATTACTGGCGCATCTTCTCATATCGCGCCCGCCATACTCTGGGCGGACCATGTGCCCGTCCCAGGCAGATCTCCGTACCTCTCCAGAAGTGAGTGCCCCTTCCTGACCACTACCTCCTCACTGAACGGCGTCTCTAGGAGGGCACAATTAAGTCTATGACCCTCCTCAGCAAAGAGGCATTATCGCAGTCCCACAGATCGTGGTCCGCCCGAACAGGAGCCAATAAAGGTTCTGGATCTAGACAGACCATAATCATGGAGCTCCAGAATTAAAATGGTGGCATATACGTGTTCATATGCGTATATAGTGGTAGCCCGGGAGAGATTCGAACTCCCGTCGGCGGGTCCAGAGCCCGCTATGCTTGGCCACTACACCACCGGGCTGGTCTATTGAGAATGGTGGCAGCGTATTTATATTTTTCCAACGGCCGCCTCGTTGACTTCGCACGACAATGAGCTATCCGGTCGGCCGTCTCCTACCTGTCGCAATGGTCTGAGATTTACCAAGCGGCCGTTCAAGTTTCCTTTTTTGCCCCCGCCTCCAAATGGTGACTTCTATGAGATCCGCGGAAAAACTTAATTAGTACTTTTTTCTACCCTTTATAAAATGATCGAAGTCTTTATATAGTATAAAGCAGCATTTATCCCTACCTTAGGCAATTAGCGGTGATGCTTTTTTGTCAAAGTTAGAAGTTGAACGAAAGACAACTTCAAAGGGCGGAAAAGAAAATCAGCCCGGGGAATCCGATACCGTAAGGTGCCCCAACTGCAATAGCGCAAGCTTTGTGCGGAGCTTTGAGAGGGGCGAGACGACGTGCACAAACTGCGGCCTAGTCATCACCGAGAAGATGATCGATCGCGGCCCCGAATGGAGGGCATTCACTTCTGAGGAACGGGATAAGAGGAGCAGAGTGGGTTCTCCACTCTCCCCCACCGTACACGACCGAGGATTATCTACAGTCATAGACTGGCGAGACAAGGATGCCATGGGTCGGAAGCTTGAACCAAGGAAACGCATCGAGATACTCCGGTGGCGCAAGTGGCAGATCCGGACACGAGTCCACAGTTCGCTCGACCGGAACCTTGCCCAAGCAATGAGCGAGCTCGACAGGATCAGCTCTCAGATAGGGCTGCCGAAGAGCGTGAAGGAAGAATCTGCGGTTATATACAGGAGAGCGGTAGAAAAGGGGCTAGTGAGGGGGAGATCAATCGAGTCTGTGATGGCAGCCGCAATATATGCCGCCTGCCGCACCCAGAAAGTTCCGAGAACCCTCGACGAGATAGCCCGGTATACAAAGGCAGGCCGGAAAGATGTCGCCCGGTGCTATAGGCTACTCCTCAGGGAAGTGGACGTAAGTATTCCCATCGCAGATCCGATAGACTTTATCACACGCATAGGCGGCGCACTTGAACTGAGCGGCACTACCCAGCACAAAGCGGCAGAGATAATCAGGGATGCGAAGAAGAAAGGGATAACCGCCGGCAAGGATCCCGCGGGGCTGGCCGCAGCCGCGATATATGTGGCCTCCCTGCTGGAGAATGAACGCCGGACGCAGAAGGAGATAGCTCAAGGGGCACAGGTAACTGAGGTAACCGTCAGAAACCGCTACAAAGAACTGATGAAGGAACTGGGAATAGAGGTCTCAATGCAGTAAGACACGCCTATGGTTCCCCCCCGCCCACCCCTTTTTTATCTTTATCTCTATCTCTATCTTCATCTTTATCGTCCATACCGGCGACCAAGTCTTTCCCATCGGCTTCAAGGAAGATGCTGCTCCGGAACCCGCAGGAATCGCAAACATAGGTGGGCTGGGATATATATCCCGTCAAGGTCGTGTACCTCACATCTGTACTCCCGCAGCGGGGGCAGACCTTTATCCCGATACTCTTCTTCCTGACTGATGAGACCGTGTCCTTGAGCCCCTTGAACCGAACTAAGCGCATCAAGTGCGTTACTCCCCTCACGAGAACATACTGATTGATCATCGGCAGAGGGTGTTACTCCACGTCTATATTGTCCGCAGGGAAACCGCTCTCTATTAGGACCTCTGCAGCCCTCTCCCTATGATCGCCCTGAAGCTCTATCCTGCCGGATTTGCCCGTTCCACCGCAGGCAAGCTTGCTCTTCAACTTTCCAGAGAGTTCCTTTATGTTTATGTTCTTGTCATCAATCCCGTCGATGATGGTGACGTCCCTTCCCCATTTTCTCTTCTCGCGATAAACCCTGATTCGCTGCTGTTCTTTAACAATTGCTTCACAAACGCAGAGGTCTGTAGGGAGTCCACATTTTGGACATATCTCACTCAAGTTTGTTGATCACCTAGTGTGTTGTGCACCTATGACAAGTGGCAATATTTATCCTTTATTTATGGCTGTTCTGCAACGCTGAAGGTCGGTTGGATGAGGGCACGACCGTCATAGTCGGCAGAGTTCACTACAGTCCCGGCCGATTGCGCGTCTATCCGGCATAACTTGTCCCCCCTACGCCTGCAGGTAAAGGCATTAAGCTAAGAACTCTGAATTACTAGTGGAGGCAGCTCATTGAAGTATGATGTATTCCTCTGCTGCAAGTGCAGCGGTGTCTGCGCCGGGAGGGCAAGTGCAACTACTTTCAAATGCAGTTATTGCGGCACTAGAAACCGGACGGAGCGAGCGGTAAGGGTCGTAAGCGGTGTTGAGTCTAAGGACGTCCCCCCCACTATAGCCCGGCTAAAGATGGAGCGTGCAAAGAAAACCCCCTCCCCCCGTTGAGACCCTTGCAAAATCGTTAATTACCACATCGTCCAACTAGTTGCTGATCCAAATGAGGCGTTCTGTCCTGCTCGCGGTAATTGCCATAGTCGTCGTAGGGGCCGTGGCCGGGGCCCTCCTCTACAGGCCCGCGGCACCGAAGGTGCGGGTGGGTTACATCCCCGCAGCCAGTTACGGACTCCTCTGGGTTGCCTACGAGAATGGTTACTTCACACAGGAAGGGCTGGACGTTACCCTTAAGGAATATCCGGATGTGGGACGGCTGGTCTCTGCCCTCGCCTCCGGAGAGATCGACGGCGCACCGATAACCTCTGTCGCGATCGCCGCCTTCATAGGCAGGATTGATGCCAGCATAGTTGCCGGCAACTCCCTCGACGGGACCGCCCTCGTGACCAATGCCGCCGTGAGCCAGCTCTCCGATCTCAACGGCCTGACTGTCGGGACCGTGCAGTACGTCCCAGGCGACTTTATCTTCAAGAAAGTGATCGCCGCGAATAACATCAATGTGACCTTCAGGGAGTATGTCACCCCGTCCGACGCCCTCTTCTCCCTGGAAGCTAAGAATGTTGATGTGGCTCTCTTGTGGGAACCCTATGCGACCTTGGCCGAATACCGTCAGCTCAGGCTTGCCCTGTGGGATGAGAACGTCTACAGCAAGGACTATCCGTGCTGCCTCCAAGTCTTCACGAACTCTTTCCTCAGGGCTAACCCCGACGCCGCCTCCAAGTTCATCAAGGCACTGATTCGGGCGGAGGTGCTCTGTTACACGAACTCAAGCGCTGCCTTCCCCCTTGTCAAGAAGTACCTCCCCACTATGCCCAACGAGATAGTGTATGGCAGCGTCTTTGAGATCGACCCTGACCTTCAGAGGGCTAGGAATCCACTCAGCGCTTACATGAGTTCTGCCGACCTCCAGGAGTTCTACAGCATGCTCGTCCCGTCAATTATGACTCAGAACGACTATGCTCTTCTGCTCTCGAGGATAGACACGTCGTACTACGTGAAGGCCATCAATGCGCTGAAAAGTGAAGGATTTAGCCTCCCTGAAAGATACTCATAATGGTGATCTTGTGACGGTAACAACATCCTTCTACTACTTCCCAAATGACCTCTTCAGACTTAGAGGGAAGAGGATCAGCATAAGGGAGCTCGACGAGATCTCGAAGAAGTACGGCACCAAAGTTACAGGAACCCCGGACAAGGTGGGTGCCTCCGGCCCCCTCTCCAAGTACCTGTTCAGGGCCTGGATGATTGATATCTTCAAAATAGTCATAGAAGGCGAACGGGAGGAGGTGGTGGCCTCCATAAGGGCCGTCTATGACAAATACGGCACCTACGAGACCTTCCGCGGGAAAGAGGGCGCTCTCGCACGCGAAGTCCTGAAGAGCCTGCAGACATAACGTTCCATATAAAAACGTCAGGGACCGGATCCGGCAGTAATCCCGGCCTTTATCTTTCTGTACGTCTCCCTCAACCCCTCCGGAATCACCTTCGTGTCGGCAATGGCTGGCATGAAGTTGGTGTCCCCCGCCCACCTCGGGACGATGTGGAGGTGGACATGCTCAAAACCTGCGCCTGAAGCCTTCCCTATATTGAAGCCAACATTGAACCCCTCGGGGCGCATCGATCCCCTCAGGGCGCCCAGCGAGTCCTGCAGGAGCCGGATCAGATCCCTCCACTCGTCCCCACTCAGATCTTCCAGGGCGGTCACGTGCCTGAACGGCGCTATCATTAGATGCCCCGAGTTGTAAGGGAAGCTGTTGAGCATGCCGAATGCCTTCTCCCTCCTGCTATAGATGAAGTTGAGCTCGTCGTCATTCTCCGCAGGCTTGGCGCAGAATATGCATCCTCTCTTCTCTGCGTACCGGGGATCTTTCTTCTTCCTCCTCTCTATGAATGCCATCCTCCATGGCGCCCAGATGATATTCAAACTATCCACCGCTTAAGACTATGAATCCCAACAGAAATCTACTTCGGTGCCGCGGCTGATTATCCGAGCATAATCCTGTTCATATAGAGCTTCGTATCGAGGCTGATCTCATCACCGAAGCACTTCAGAAATTGCTGTGCCTCCTCCTTGCAGGAGTAGATTCTGCCCTGGAGAGAGATCGCGCTCCTGAGCAGCCCGTTCTTCTCCATCCCGGCAAACGCCCCTTTCTTCACCGACGTCCCCTCGATGAATCCCCCAAGCCCTTCGAACTGGGTGAGCGCCTCCGGATCGCATGTCACCAAGAAACCAGTCCCCGGGTACCTGCTATCGCTGTTGGTGTCCATCTGGAGTGAGATGCCCGACATTAGCTCCCTGCATTCGTCTACTAGCGGCTCCGGCATTACCGATCCCAGCCCTAGCCTCGGATGGGCCCTCACGCCTGATTGGCACGCGGTGAAAGAGAAGGTTATCCAACCTGCAGTTGACATCAACAACCTTCCCGCCTCAACCCTGACCCCTCTTCCCCCCTCCAGGACGTATCCTATCGTGGGGGGACATTCGTTTCGCTCCACGCCCCTCTGGCTGAACCCCTGCGAGTGCTCCCTGAGCTCGATGACCGCCGCCTTATTGTAGAGCTGAGTAACGTAGGAACCCCTCGAGGTAATGCTGACCGTCGCGGGATACGCATTATAGATCGAATAGGCGAGGCCTGCGAATATCCTGTGGAGGACGAGGTCCTTGCCATAAAACCTTACGCAGTACTTGCCATCGCCGGAGAAGACCGTCCCTCCCGCCACGACCATGGTCAGGAACAGCCTCTTGAGATCCCGCCTGCCTAGGCCCCTCAGGTTCTTTATGTAATCCCTTCCGTAGCTCCCCAAGCCTGCCGAGAGGAGCAGATAGCCGGCCGACGTCAGTTCTGCCAGCGGAGGGCGCATTGAAGAGGCGTCGGGACTGCATAGTCCCGAGGTGTCGCAGATCGTGAGGATCACGGCATAGCCTATGATCACGAATGCTCCCAAGACAAGGATGGCACCGATCGTGTCCAAGCAGGATCTGGCTCTCATAGCTACCCCTACGGAACAGCCTCTATTGGTATATTCTCCCCCTTGATGTTATATGCGTTTACTAATTTGAGGCTGTATGGATATCCTGCGATGATCATCACCCTCCCGAAAAAGTTGTTCAGGTCTTCAGTAGAAGGCGTGGCATCCCCGCAGGGGTGTGAATGCGCTATCCCGATTATGCTGAGGTCAAAAGGGATCATATGGGCCGAGAAGCCTGAAAAGCCATCCCCGTAGGTGGAGAAGGGCGGAATAAGAAACTCGCTGATAACTACCTCCCCTCCCTTCACCTTCCCCCTGATCAGCATTATGTTCTCCCTCGGGTAGACCTCCCTGCAGAGCTCAAGGAAGCACTCGAGGGACTCCGCCTTTACCCGGACCCGTTTAACCAAAGGTCCACCCCTTCACTCTCATAAACCTGTCCGCCCCCTCGGGCGCCTCCTCCAGAAACGCAACTATGGCATAAGAGATGGTTGAAGCGATGAGAGTCCATAGGTTAACCGGTATGCCGAGCGGGTTCAACTTCAGAAGTGTGAGCGAAACGGCGATCGTGAAACCTACTACGATGGTAGAGATGGCGGAGAGTTTGCCCCCCCTCCTCCACAGGAACATGCCTATTACTACGGGAGCTTGCGGCAGGAGGAGCGAGGACGATAGCACCGACAGATCTACAATGAATCCCGGTCTCAGAAAGGCGAATATCGTACAGGCCAAGGCAAGGATCGCAATAGTCACCCTTCCGACCAGGATCTCCCTATGATCGCTAGGCCTGTAGGGTTTGAGGAGGTCTCTCACGGTCATAGAACTCAGCGTGAGTATTATGCCGTCGATAGTCGATGTCGAAGCCGCTATCACTGCCACCAAGCCGAGGATACTGAGCCAGAGGGGTGCGATCCCCAATAGGGTAGGGGTGACCGAGTCGCGGTAAGCTATGTTCGGAAAGATTCCGTCGATAGTCATGCCTCTGAGCATGATCCCCAAGACAGTCACAAGAACCGTGAAGAAGATTCCATAAACCCCGAACCAGATCACCATCCCCTTCAGAGCCTTCTCATCCTTCGGGGAGAATAGGCGCTGAACGACCTGTGGGTTCGTAATGGCGAAGAAGAACCATGGGATCGTAAGGTTCACGAAAGATGCGACCGACCAGGACTGGTTGGGGACATAGGAGAGCGCCCCTATCTTGGTGAAAAGGTCGCCTCCCTGACTCCATGAGTATACCCACGTCACGGTCAGTATACCGGCAGCCATCATTATAATCCCTTGGAAGACGTCGGTAAGCCCAACGCTCCATATCCCCGCGACCAAAGTCCAGAGGAGTGCGATCGCTACAGCGATGATCACCGCCCACGCGTAGGGCACCGCGCCCCCGCTTGACCCCTCCGCCGCAAAGGCCACGCCGATTACTTGGGCCGAGGCATAGGGGATCAGGGCTACAAGCGTGAATAGCGTCACTATCGCTCCGACCGCCTTACTGCCGTACCTGTCGCTGAGGACCTCCATAGGGGAGACGTACCCATAGCTCCTGTGGAGTGCCCAGTAACGGGGGGCGATGTAGTAGAGGAGGAAGAGCGTCCCGACGAAGTAGACGAGTTCAAAGCCGAGTGCCCCTACTCCCGAGCTGTAAGCCAGGCCGACAAGCCCTATGAACATGAACGCGCTGTATGTGGTGGCAGCATATGAGAGGGCGGCAAGGATTGTCCCGAACCTGCCTCCAGCAGTATAAAAGTCCTTCACATCCTTCTTCAGGTACTTCTTCGAGGCCCATGCTATGGAGGTCCCTAGGATCAGGTAGAGCATAATCGCCGCAAAAGTGGGAAGAGCCTCCATAACCCTACCTCCTGAAAGCGAAGAAGACGTATACTAAGTAGAGGGCTGAGGCGATCGTCCAGAATGCGAAAGTATAGATCCCTTCCCTGCCACTCAGTAGAGTGAACGGCACTACATACATTAAGACGACCACTAGCAACGACGTAATGAGGAAATGCCTGACCATATCCTCATGGAATTACTGCTATAATAATAAACGTTACCGTACGATAATGTACTATCCATGCCCAATAAATGGTACCGCCTTCAGGGGCCGCCATTGAAGCCCGGCCATATCATAAATCTCGGGGAAGGCCGGGCTGTTAGCCCTTTCTCCCGAAGGCCTTTGCCCACTCCCTGAGCGAATCCTCTGTCAGCCTCGTCGACCGGGGCGTCCCGGTTATGATCCCTTCATAGCCTGCAAAGGGAGACGACAGCTTAATCCCCTGGCTCGTAATCAGGTATTCTCGCAGGGTCTTGTCGTGATCACTCCCCCTCATCTTCAACACCAGGAGTGCCCTTCTCATCGAGGACTCGATCTCAACTAGCTTGAGTAGTATGATCGCATCCACGAGGAAGTTGATGCTCACGCCTTCCGTAGGGCTGCCCGAGTTCATAAGATTCGCAACTTCCCACGTCAGCAGTGAACTCAGCCCCTTGGACTTGAAATACATGAGCAGCCGGTAGACCTCCTTCCTGAGCTCCGACGGAGAGACGTAGGTCTCTAGATGGCTTATCGAGTCGATCACGATCCGCCGTGGGCTTACATCCCTGATGAGCTCATCGAACATGCTTGCCTCGATCATCTTCATCAGGACCGGAGGGGAGGTCAGGATTATCCTGATCTTGTTCTCCTCTTCAAGCTTCCTGAGATCCCAGCCAAAAGTCATAGCATCGCGATAGATCTGATCCGGGAGTTGCTCGAAAGTTATCAGAACACCGTTCTCCCCATACTGCACTATTCCGTTGACAAGGTATTGAAGACCGAAAGTCGTTTTCCCAGTCCCTGCATTCCCGGCTACTAGGACGGCGTCTCCCTCCATGAATCCCCCCATCAGCATCTCGTCAAGTCCGGGTATTCCGGTCCTAAGGCGCGCCATCTCAAACCTCCCTGCCTCTACTCTTCGATTCTAAATACTTTGTAATGGCATGCTGGATCTCCATATCCCTCTTCACGTCCAGCGATACCACTTCGTAGTCTCCCAGCTTGGATATCCTAAGCATGCCCAGATCCGCGAGATCCCTCACCTCTGCTTCTATGGCGTCCCCCCTCTTTCCTATCCTCAGGGCGATTCCTTCCATCGTATCTATCAAACCGGGATTTCTATGGAATAGCGTCAGTAGGTCCCCTTTTGTCTCGGAAGAGAGCAGCCTCTTGATCAGATTCTCCGTATCATACATGGATCTCGTCCCGTCCAAGGGCCTGTCTTCTGGCATCAGATAGAGCGTTCTCGAAATTAAATGCAGTATCGTATTGATACTGCAAACCTATGCGTTTGTAGATCTCTTTTATTATGATCTTCTCAATGACGACCGATCCATCGCTGAAGAGGGAATAGAGCGTCGTGTGGAAGGCCTTTGCATCCAAAATCAGCTCATCCAGCTTGAACTTGTAGCAGAGTATCTCCATCGCGCTCTTTCCTAAAGCTAATCTGAGAGCATCTAGAGCGCTCATTTTAAGTAGCTGGTAGAACTCAGCCTCGTCCACCGTTAGATTCCCCTTATATTAGTTTACTTTGTCGCCTACTTATATATACTTAAAGAATAATTTAAGCGATTTAGTGCAAATATCTTAACGGATTCTGATTGTTAGGTGGCGATTATCCTTCTCTTAATCTCTTCCCTTTCTCTCTGGCTTTCTGTTGCCCCGATCGCCGGGCATGATTCGCGGCGCTGTGCCGGCCGTCTTCAGCAGATAGTCATGAGTAACTCCACTCTGCCTGCTCCGACTGTCCTCTCCGAGACGTTACCTAAGATATATTTTTCAGACCCCTGTCCCTCTGCTTCCCATGGCTATCAGACCCGCATTCTTCTCAATAACTTGGTTATAACTTCCGCCGCGTCGCCCTCTATGGAGGGCATCTATACCGACATCCCCCTCCGCCCTGCTGCGCGCTTTTCATGATCGCATCAGCGTGTGTCTGGCCTACGCGCCCCCCTCCCTAAAGTTCTTTCATGAAAAGAGGGACGACCTGTTCACAATCAGCCCGGAGACAAACTTGGCGCCTGTCCCAATCGCTGCATCGAGGACAGGGGTGTTCCGATCGGTCATGCCCTCAAGGAGGCGATTAAACCTCAAACCTCAGCCCTCCCCCCCTCCTTCTCGAGGCTTCCCCTGCACAGCCGGCAGACCTTGTCGGCGATCTTTATCAGTTCCGGGTCATGCGTTGATAGAACTATCGTCTTTCCCCTCTCGCGCAAGTCCGAGAGAAGATCGTAAATCACCTTGGAAGTCTCTTCGTCGACGAAGACCGTAGGTTCATCAGCAAAGATGTATTTCGGGTCCTTGACCAGTGCTCTGACGAAGGCTACCCTCTGCTGCTCGCCGCCTGAGAGTTGCTCCACAGTATGGTCCGCCCGCTCCTTCATACCGAGCCCTGTGAGGAGTTCAAGCGCCCTCTCCCTGTACCCCTCGGGTCTCAGGTCGGAGGCGTAGAGCGGGAGGAGCACGTTCTCCAGCGCAGTATAGCCGGGCAGGAGGTTGATGTGCTGGAAGATAAACCCGAAGCTCTCCCTCCTGAACTTGGTCTTCCAGTAGTCAGAGTAGGCGAGGACGTTCTCGCCATCAAAGAGGATCTCTCCCGATGTGGGCGTTAGGATGAGCCCCAGCATGCTGAGGAGGGTCGTCTTGCCGCAGCCGCTTGGGCCGGTGAATGCGGCTATGCCGCCGTCGATCTTGAGGTTGACCTTGGTGACCGCTGTCACCTCGTTGGATCTGCCCTTGTTGTAGATCTTGGACAGGTCGCGTGCCTCTATCATGCCGTTCCCCTCCTCATGGCGATCTCCGGATCGGTTATGGCGTTAAGCCATGCAGGGACGACAGTAGTGACAAGGAGCGGGATTACTGTGACCGCGTAGATCGAGAGCAACGATTCTGCACTCACAAACACCGGCAGCCTGAACTCCTTGGGCAGGAATGCCCAGCCGAGGAGTATGTCGACGAGCCCGGGAGCGTTGAAGAACGCTGCGTATGCATAACCGATCAGCATCCCCAGCGATGTGGCGAAGAAGCCCATGATCAGGCTCTCGATAAGCCTCACCTCGACTATATCCAAGGTAGAGAAGCCGAACGTCTTGAGGAGGCCGACCTCGAACTTGGACTCATGCCCCACGACCACCGCCTGGCTGAACGCAATCAGCGCTGCGGCTGCCAAGAGGATCGTCCAGAGCGTGGTAAAGACGCCGCCCCTAGCGCCATATGCCGCCTTGTACCCCCTGAGGAGGATATCTTGATCCAAGATCCGCACGTTGGGTATGGTTGACATCCTTGAAGCTACCTCCCCTGCGTCTGCTCCAGGCTTGGTATAGACCGCAAAGTCGGTGACATATCCGTCAGGCATATTAAAGAATGCGTTGGCATCCTCGAGCGGCATGATGATCATGTCTGCAGTATATATTGAGGACTGATCCGAGAAGACCCCCACCACATGGAACCTCGTCGCCTCGACCGACTCGCTCAGGAGTATCATATCGTCTCCTGTTTTCAGATCAAGCATGCCTGCTATGAGCTTCCCTATCACTATGTTGCGTGTGCCGGCGTCATCAGGAGTCAGGAAACGGCCGGACTCGATCGCACCCATAGCACCGCCCGTGAGATCCAGCCCTTGGAGGTCAAGTCCGATTACCGTAAATGTGTACTGTCCTATGCCGGCATAACCCCATGTCCTCATTAGCACCCTCTCCACGCCCTCGGTGCCGCTGATCACCTCCCCTATCGCTGCCGGTATCGGCACTACCCGCCCTGCCTTCAGGTACTGTATCGTCAGGTCCGGCGCAGCATTGACGCTGTATTCCGCCTCCCTCTCAAGACCATCCTTCGTGAAGAGAACTGCTGAGATCATAGTAGTGGCGATGAGGAACGTTACGACTACCACTGCGCCCCTCATCCGGTATCTGCCGAGCGCATCCAAGGAATACTTGAAGAGGTTCCTGTGCCTTCTTATCAAAGTCAAGTCATCCCTTCTTAATCGTTATATTGAACTCCGGAATAGTTTCCCTGTACGCCGGTATCCCGAGGGGCGTCCCGATGAAACTCGAGGGAACTGCATAGTCATAACCGCCCGGGATATCGTAGAGCGGCCTCACATACATCTCCAGCAGCGGATTCCTGGTCCCTTCGTAATTAGTTCCGATTGCGATGCTGGGCAGACCTACGACTTCTCTTATGGTCATGGCGCTGCCGCCGCCATCCCGCCAGCCCGCCTCGTCTGTAAAACTGATTGCCGAGATTGCTACCGTCAGAGCGATCGCCAGCACCGCAACGATGGTGATCCTCCTCACTATCAGGGCCTCCCTGTCGGTATTATGATCAGGTATCTCAGATAGCCCTCGAAACCCCTCGACGTTATCTCCATCACGTTATCGACACCCGCTGATACAAGGGTCACTGAGCAGCACGAGGCTATCGAGGTATTGGCGACTAGGACCTCCTCGATCCGGACCTGACCGAGCGGTATCCCGTTGAACTTTATCTCTATATCGCCTTTAGTAGTGATGTTTAGGGGTTGCACAGCGAAGATTATCGTCGACTGTCCGCCGACGCCCGCGTAGCTGAAGACATCCCTGACCGTCTCGCCGTTGCTGACGCTATAGTTGCTGGAGACATAGTTGTGTTCGTCTATCCACCCTCTCGGCAGCTGCTGCTGGCTGTACGGACTGAAGTAAGGATGCGCCGAGAAGAAGACCGCCATGATCCCCGAGATACCCGCTATGGAGACCACAAGGGCAATGAACATGAGTCTGAAGGGCGAGGCGGCCATGTCGGGTCAACCTCAATATGTGACTTATCCCAAATAAACCTTTCACGCTGTAAGAATTCAATTCCATAGGATTTATCACTGGTTGTTCGCTACAGTTATACGGTGATGTTATGAAGATTCTTCCTATCGCCTTCGTTGCAGTTGCCCTAGTCCTTGTAGGGGCATCCGGCTACCTCTATTACGAGTATTACGGCAAGCCTCGCTGTGAGGCCTGCGGCATGATAATAACGCCCGAGATGGATGCGAATTTCCAGATCACCGACACCAGCTCAAACAAGGAGCTCCACGCTTGCTGTGCTGGATGCGCCCTCAGGCTAGTGGCAGCTCACCCGGACATCCACATCGAAGCGCTTGACAGCTGGTACGGTTCGCCCGTCAAGGCCGTTATAGACATTCGGGGAGGAAACGTTTCGTCGGTATCCCCCAACTCGACGGTAATAATTCTCGGATCCAAGATCTCCGGAGGCTGTGCAAGCAACAGGATCGCGGTAAACGAGACGTCCGCCCAGCTTCTCGTGCAGAACGGCTACTCTTCAACCAACCCATTGACCGTCTTCAGGACCGCTGTTCCTGAAGGGGCGCCGGTCCTCAGCATTGCGCAGGCTCTGACGCCCCTGAAGGAAAAAGGCATCCAGTACGTTCCCCCCTCACCCGTCTTTGTGGGAAGCATCGCTGTGGCTGGCATAGCAGTCCTCCTGATAGGCGTAGTAGCATGGAAAAAGTTATTGCCGGCGCCTGTCAATAAGACGTGAATGGTGCAGAGGGATGATCTGGACCCCGCTCACGACAGTGATGGTGGTACTTGGCCTCTTCGGTCTGGCATTGGTGCTCTTCGCCTCAACGAAGGCGTACGGCATCAGCCGCCGGATCTCGACAGCCACGCTTGAAGGCAAGTACCAGCTGGAGAAGGATTTTTACCTTCTCTCCACTGTCGTCTGGGTCGTCCTCATCTCTAGGATCGCTGCGACCGGGCTGTTCTGGGTTACGAACGAAAGCCTGATCCCCCTGATACCGGGTGCTATGTGCCAGTATGGGGTCTACCAAGCCGGCACGCCATACTCTTGGTTGGACAACGGGGTTAAATTGGTCGTCCTTCTCGTCTATGGGATCTGGCTCACTCTCGATCTGATAAACCGCGCGGCCAAGGGAGCCCCGCTCTCAAAATCGCTCTCAAGACTCTTCCTACTGATCACCCCACTCCTCTTCTTGGATACCGGCCTGGATCTGGCATTCTACTCCTCGCTAGTGCCTGTAGTAGTGCCATGCTGCAGGATCGTCTTTACAGCCGAGTCCACGCTGCCGTGCCCGTACTGCTTCATATTTCACGATGCCCCCCTATTTCTAATAGTGGTGGCCAGCTACGGCATCTCACTCGCACTGGTAGTCTGGGGCTTGGCGGTGACCTACTACTCCAAGAAGGATGCGAGGGTTGAATCTGTCAGCATGCCAGTCCTGAGGAAGCTCATCCTTATCTCGCTGGCTTTTGCCGTAATCGGCACAATCGCCCTTGTACCGGCGATTATCCAGGTAATGGCCCCCATAACTTGATGCCTGCCGGAACCGCCCCCTGATAAGGCATCACGACCGGTCATGCTTTCAGCTAGGTGGGACGGTCTTGACTATTACCTCAGAGATTGAACCGAATACCAGTCTCTTTGCCTGCCTCTTCAGCATCTTCCCCCCGAGGATATCTATGAGGCGCCCCCCCTCTGCCACTAAGTAGACTTGGTCTGTAGTGCAGAGTCCGATCTTCAGCCCGTTCGCCACAATCGTATCGCCCGCCATCGCGAAGTGGATCTGCCTTATCTCCCTCCCCCCCTCCTTGGTTATACGCCGGGCCTCCACGCTGGGCGTTATTACAGGGAGCCTCAACGCCTCTGCGAGTCTCCGGGCAAGGGTCCCTCCAGCCTCGCTCCAGAGTATCACCGCGCCATCCGGCTCCCCAATCCTCTCCAGCTGGATGAATGGGAGGGCGCTCGCATTCCTCACCACCTTCGTCTTGGCAATAGTCTGGGCTCCGAAGATGATGCCGCTCCGTGTACTCCTCCCTGCATTGAGGAAGACTACTCCGTCTATGTCTGCAAGGCCCGCCTCATCCAGCCCCCTGCTTATGCTCTTCTCAATAGCCGCCGTGCCTGCCCCGAGCCTAGAGGCGCGTCCAAGCGCCGATGTGGCACTCTCTCCCACAGCCGATATTGTGACCATGAACCCGAGGCTCTCGAGGAGGTCTCTGATCCTTGAGTGATGCCCCTTTATGATCGGCTCAACACCGTGGACCGCTACAAGAATTTTGACAGTCTTGGCCGCTCCGCCCGCCTCTGCAAGGGTCTTGGGAAGCCATTCCGCGAGCTTGACTGCGCCACCCGCCCTTCTGAACTCATCGATTATCCCCCTCAGCTCATCATTAAAATCCTCAAGGAGCCAGGCCGACCTCTGTAACTGGAATGCAGCGGACTTCCTGAGTGCTCTCACTAGCCTGACCCTTATGCCGTGGGGGTCCCTCCTCCCCTCGATATCGTAAAGCAGCAGAAGCACCGAGCATGCCCCCCTCAACTATTCGATACCGTCAACTTTAACTTTATCCTAAATCCAGTATCATTGTGAGACTGATGTCCGCCTTTCCAGTAGCCCCGATCGCGAGGCACCCTCCCGCGCTTATCCTAAGACCCAGTACGACTATCAGGGAAGCCATCTATGACATGGCGGACAAGAGCGTCCGCCACGCGATAGTCTCAGACGACGGGTCAAGGCTGACCGGTATCATCTCAGCCAAGGACATCCTCAATTACTTGGGAGGGGGGGAGAAGCATTCCATCGTGCAGGAGATGTTTGGGGGGGATACTTGCAGAGCTCTCGGATCCTCAATAGAGCCGATAATAAACCGCCAGCCGATAGTCGGCAGGATCTCAACGCCGCTCCCTGAGCTGATGGCCGTCATGGCCAAGCGAGATATAGGGATGCTGCCGCTGCTGGATGAAGATGAACACATCTGGGGGGCTCTCTCTGAGAGGCACCTCTTCAAGCTCTTCGAAGGAAACCAGATGTTTGTTAAGGTCTTCGAGATCATGTCGAAGCCCCTCGTGACCCTCGACGCCAAGTCCACCCTTATAGATGCGATGCGGCTGATGATCAAGAACGACATCCGGCGCCTCGTCATACTGGACGAGGGGGGCGTCTGGGGGATCGTCACGGTGAAGGACATAATCCGCTTCCTTGCCAGCCCTTATGCAGAAGACGCCATAAACAGGGGTCTCTGCGAGTATATGCTGAAGATGAATATCTCAAAGATATCGACGCGCAACCCAAAGACTGTAAACCCTGACGTTGACCTGAGCGACGCCGTGAAGATCATGAACGCCGCAAATGTCGGGTCACTCATAGTCACCGTGGAGGAGAAGCCTGTCGGGATCCTCACAGAGAGGGATTTTCTGCTGAAGCTGCCCAAGCTGAGAGGGGTAGAGTTCACCACGGATGTCAGCAAGAACCGGGTAATGGTTGGCAGAATACACTTCTAAGGTCAAGGTTATGGACCCGCCCGGCACACAAGGTGTGGATGAGAAAGCAGAGTCACTCTTGGGAAGGGCCCTGGCCGTACTCTACGCCGCCTCTGCCATCGCCGCACTCGCGACCTATGTTGCAGCTCTGCTCTTGGGCCTCTACCTCTTCTTCTTTACCGCAGGCGGGCAGGACTTTAGCTCCAAGATCCTCTCCAGCGCTTTCCTCTCACCTTACTTCCGTATCAACTTGGCCGGTTCTCTGACCGCGGGATCTCTATTCCTCGTCCTGAGCCTGATCTTTGCTATGGCCTTTGCCTCTGCTGCCCTCTCATGCAAGGGTTACCTGCGATCCGTCGGGGAACTGCTGACAGGGCGGCTCCATGCAATACCCGAGAATTTTCTCCTACTGATGCCGGTTCTCTCGTCCTCCCTCCTGATCGCATTCTCACTCATGCATGGCGCGGAGGAGAGCGTCGGGATACCTGTCGGTAGCATCAATTTTCCCGATCCGCTCTCGGAGATCATGGTCCTCTCTTATGCCGTCGTCATCGAGGAGGCGACTTTCAGGCTGGTGCCCCTCGCCTTCCCCATTGCGCTCTACCTGATCCTCTACAGTTCCGCAGAGATCCGTAACATGCCGCTCTCGAAGAGGATCTTCATGACCCTGCTAGCACTCCTGAAACCCTCCACTTTCATGAAGCGGCTCGGTATAGATGGGGGGAGGGGGTTCGCCCTTCTCAAGATAACGCTCCTTGCGGTCACCTCCGCGCTCTTCGCCTACGCCCATATAGCATCAGGAACGTGGGGCGTGGGGAAGGTCTCGACCTCTTTCCTCGCCGGGCTCGCTCTCGGCTACTGTCTCCTGCGCTTCGGCTTCGACAGCGCCATCCTCCTTCACTGGTTCTTCAACTCTTACTGGGGGATCCTCTCCGCCTCAGCAGGAGTGGGCGGGTTCTTTGCTGCCCTCAACGAAGCCTCTCTTGTGCTTACTATTATTTTGGCGCAGCTCTCACTCATTATTATAGCGTTTGCGGCTATCTTCCGGAATAATTTGAGAGAATTCTGATTGACTTCCTGGCAACCTGTACCTGTATCTTTAAACTGTCAGTTATATAGCGTAAATACTATATTATCGGCAGTGATTGCGTTGCCTGACGCAAACAAATCGCTCAAAAGTTTAGGCGAGCCGATAGTGAGGGCCGCCTTCGAAGACCTTCTCACAAACAGGGTAACCTCACCGCTGGCAAGGCGCGCGATGAAGCACTTCGCTAAGAGGTGGAAGGACTACTCTAGGGCCGCTCTTATGGTGCTCTCATGCAAGGCGGTAGGGGGAGATCCGTCTGCAGTATATCCTGCAGCCAAAGCGCTCGTCTTGGCAGGCGGGGCCTTCGACCTCCATGACGATATAATTGACCGCTCTTATGTCCGGGGAGAGAAGCAGAGAAAGAGCCTGCTGGGAATATACGGTCAGGAGGTCGTCCTCCTAACAGGGGACGCGCTCCTCATCGAAGGGCTATCAAGCTTTTACGAACTAGGAGACTGCTTTCCAAAGGATAAAGTAAAGCAGATCGTCTCTGTGATTAAGGCAGGGCTCTTTGAACTCGGTTCGGCAGAGATCGAGGAACTATCGCTGGTGAGGAACCTGGCTGTCACTCCAAAAAAATACCTCCGCATCGTCCGAATGAAGGCGGCTGACGTCGAGTCCTACACCCGTATAGGCGCGATAATTGGAGGAGGTACTGAAGAAGAAATTGATGCGCTCGGTAGGTTCGGCAGACTCTTGGGCATGATAGTGATCCTGCGTGACGATATTGAAGATACGTTCAACGATAAATTCGAGCTTAGATCTAGGGTGACCAAGGAGAGTCTTCCACTGCCTATTCTCCATGTTCTGGATGCTCCCGGTTGCAGGGATAAGCTCAAAGATCTCTTCGAATCCCCCAGCGACAAGGATCTGGAGGAACTACTCTCAATTGTAGAGACAAATGAAGGGTTTGAAAAATCAAAAACAACCATTGATACCTACGTGAGCGACGCCAAGGCTTCTTTAAGAGGCGTCAGTAATCCTCAATACCTGCTCTCGTTGTTTACTGACTGACCAAGAATTTTTTACGGCAACCAGGTTCTTACGACAACAGGATTGTATTTTCTCATTGTCCCCACACCCTCATTTTTTACGGCAACCAGGTTCTTACGACAACAGGATTGTATTTTCTCATTGTCCCCACACCCTCATTTTTTACGGC
>JAULTD010000001.1:0-128971 GCA_038801785.1 Candidatus Methanomethylicaceae archaeon GD_Cm_T35_P0_bin.15 | reverse complement strand
AACCAGGTTCTTACGACAACAGGATTGTATTTTCTCATGTATGCCACCTTTATTTTTTGTATGTGTATATTAGTTGAACAAATATACACTTTTTCAAAATAAAAGGTTTTCGGTTTTTTTATATGGTTGCAAGCATTAGTACTTTTTTATAGTCGCTAGAACGAGTACATGCGGAGGGTGCTAAGCGAGGAATGGTTCATTTCGAGGACCTGTTGCTGTCCTTCAAGGGTGGATTTAAAACCGTCATTAGCACCTATCAGGTCGTTTATTCAATACTTGGTATCGTGCCACTCTATCTGACAATATCTAATGGTAGACTCTTACTGGGGGATTATGGAAGAGGGATAGACCTCCTTCTCTTTGCAGGGTTTCTCCTTATTACATCGATTTCATTACTGAGCGGTGCGATATTTTGCCATCTGCTAACAGCTCGTTATCACATAATGTGGAACCTATTGGGACTTACTTTCGGAGTATCTCTATTCTTTCAATTAACTGACATCGCGGGGATTATTTTTTACACTCTGTTAGGTGGGTTCTCCCTAGGGTTCTGCATTCCTTGCATAATCAACTCACTTGTGAAGCTAACAACATTCGAGAACAGGGGAAGCGTCTCAGGGATATCCATTATGCTCCTGTTCTTGGTGATAGGTGTAGGCCTAGTATTGGTCAATTCCATGATCGAGATCGCTTTGGTGGTGATTATAACTAAAGCTTTGAGCCTGCTCACAATTCTAAAGATGAAGCCATTCAAGGACAGGGGGAACAACGAAGAATTTACAAACGTCAGGACATGGATTAAACTCGTCTTTATCTTTAGCTGGTCTATATTCCTCTTAGTTGACGCTGTAACCAATAGCATCCTCTCTCAATTCTCATCTATGGCGCCCCTCCTTAGACAGTCAATATTCGTAGGACTCGCATCAATGGTCATCGGAGGCATTCTTCTGGATCATGTAGGAAGGAAGAAGCTAATTCTCTTCTCTTATGCATTCATAGGAATGGTCTTTTCCATGGTGACTATCTCTGGCGGAGACCTTCTCCCGATGACGTTCTTTGATGGAATTCCTTGGGGGGTCCTCACTGTGTTTTTCGTTATGGTGCTATGGGGAGATATCTGTTCCGCAGTAGAACGTCCATTTTATATTGCCGCCTCTCTCGTGATCGTTCTCCTCGAGATATTGCTAGTAGACTATCTGCGGACTATAGGCCTCGGACTATCGATAGCAAACGTCTTCCCTATAGCGAGTATCTTCCTCTTTATCGCCGCCTTCGTAATCCTCATCCTGCCGGAGACGCTGCCTGAAAAGGTCATACAAAACAGGGAACTAAAAGAATACATCAGGAGCGCAAAGAAGATCAAAGAAAAATTCGGAAAGGGCTAGAAGAGGTCGAGCTTGGCCGCTATCATGCGTATCATCTCGGTGAACGGATGGCTGGGGTTGCTCAGTACAAATATCGAAGACCTCCTGATCCTGCCGACCTCGCAGTAGCACGGCAGCACCCCTATCACGGCTTCCTTGTACCTGCCCTGCAGGTCGTTTACGACTTTGGTCTTCTCGGCCTCCCCGAAGGCAGCGCCACCGATGACCTTGTTGAGGATTATGGCGATCTTCTTCTCAAAGACCTCATAGAGTTCCTCGAGCATCTTGGCCGTCCCGCTCACGTCCGACTCGTCGAGGGTCGAGACGACCCCGGCGACGTCAGCTGCGACAACCGCGTTTATTGAGGAGTATTGGATACCTGGGCTGGTATCGGCGACTATTATATCGAACTCGAGGTCCTCCAAGAGCTCCCTTCGCATCTTCAGTATCTTCTCTAGGGCATCGGTCTCCCACCTTCTCCCCTTGGAGATCATCTCCCTTATCGCGTCCGTTGAAAAGTCGGAGAAACCGACGTGGAGCGTCCCCTTCCCTTCCAGCTTGCCGGAGCAGTCGATCAGGCAATCCTTGACACTGGCGGTACCATTGAGCACCTCGTTGATCCAGTGCCTCACACCCTTGGGCTCGAAGACAATGTGAAGGGTAGGCGCCCTGGTATCTAGGTCCAGCAGGCATACCTTCTTCCCCTGCACGGCATAGAGCGCTGCCAGGTTCACCGCGAGATAGCTCTTTCCAGTGCCGCCTTTGTAGGAATGGATCGTGATGAGTTTGCCCAAAGCCTACTCCTCCTTAACTATCGTAAAGTAGATCTCATGCTTCTTGCGGATCTTCTTGACATAGCCCAGCCGCACGAGCTGATTTAGGTAGCCGCTCTCGACAGCCCTTGCCCTGTCTGTCGCCAAGGCTACTTCATCAGCCCGCCCCTCCACCAGTTTACTCAATGCCAGCATCGTCTTCCTGAGATGGTCAGGGAGCTTGAGCAACTTCACGACGTCCAGCCCCTCACCGTAAGTCTCCTCTTCCCTCTCCAAGCACCCCTCAAGCTTGCGTGACAAGTCCTGCTGCGATCGCAACACCCGTTCCATATAGCCTCTGAGCGTGACGATCTCTTTCTCCAGCCTCTCAAGGGCACTCAGAAGACCATCCTGTTGAGCCAGCATCTGCAGCTCCTCTGTATCTTTGTTCTACGGTAATACTGAGAGGATAAATAGCTTTCTAAACGCTTCGGGTCTGGAGTGAGAGCGCCGGTTTTATGGCGACCAGCAAGAATTTTAATATACGAAGCTTTAATAAGGGCAAGTCGGTGTCCGCTATGGGAAAAGTAAAGGTGGCCGTTGCTGGCGTAGGAAACTGCTGTTCTGCCCTTGTCCAGAGCACTGCTTTTTACAGGAACAATAACGTCGGTCTCATTCACCCGGAGATAGGGGGCCTCAAGCCTTCAGATATCGAGATTGTCGGGGCGATCGACATCGATGCTAGGAAGGTGGGGCTGGATCTCTCGGAGGCTATATTCGCAGAGCCCAACGTGGCTCCCAAAATCATTGAGGTTCCCGATACGGGCATCAAGGTAGTAAAGGGACCTGTTCTGGATGGAACCAGCGGCGTTCTGAAGGACCTGATAAGGGTGGACGGGTCCGAATCAATCGACATCCGGAAGTATCTCCGAGACACCGGCGCCAAGGTACTTGTCAACCTGCTCCCGACGGGCTGTCCGAAGGGCTCTGAGTTCTACGCCGATGCCGCCCTCGGCAGCGGCTGCGGATTCATCAACTGCACGCCTTCCAGCATAGCTTCGGACGGCCGCTGGATAGACCGCTATGAGAAGGCCCGCCTCCCTCTGATCGGGGATGATCTTATGAGCCAGATCGGCGGCACCGTCTTTCACATAGGCCTCCTCGATCTCCTGGCGAAGAGGGGGGTGACCGTCGATAAGACCTACCAGCTCGATATCGGCGGCTCAATGGAAGCCTACGGCATCCTCGAGGACTTTAGGCGCGAGGAGAAGCGCAAGATCAAGTCCGGAGCCATCAAGCAGGTCCTCCCGGCCACCTCCGAAGTTGCCACAGGCACCTCTGATTACGTGAGTTTCATGAACGACAAGCGGACCAGCTACTTTTACGTCGAGGGGAAGGGCTGCCTTGGGTCTGACGTTGTCATCGATATTTACTTCAGGACATACGACAGCTCGAACGGTGCGGGCATCCTCCTGGACCTCATAAGGGCCGTCCAGCTCGCCATGGACAGAGATATCGGAGGCCAGTTGACCAGCGCCTCAGCATACGGGTTCAAGAACCCTCCGATACGTGCCCCTTTGGCTGAAGCGCAGCAGTGGTTCGAAGAGTTCGTCGCCGGAACACGGAAACGGTGACTCCCCCGGCCATCCGGTGCCCGCCCAGTCATCCGAGGGGCAGCCCCGCAGGTTGGATATACTCCGCAGTACGCCCCCGCCACAGGTTTTTGCCGACGGGGGCCCTCTCTACGGGCACGGTGGGAGTAGCGCCAACATAAAGAAATACATAGCTGTTTGTGATCATAATATCTTGCTGTCTTTCTGGGGGCGTGGATGGGTTGATGTTGGAATATGATGAGGAGAGGGAGAGAGAACTGGAACTCAGGGCGGCGCAGATGGTCCTCGATGAAGTTCTCACACCCATGTTTGGCTCGGCATCAGGCAGGCTCATCTTCTATAGCATAGGGAGATGGCTGGGAAAGAGCCCCTACGAGGCCTTCCTCGATGAACCAAATAAGTTTTATGATGTGCTGAGACGATCGTTTTCATTCAGTGCTGACAGCTTCCTATCGTTGCTGTGCAGGAAATTAGCCGAGTATGGCCTGGCTATCGGACAGGAAGAACTGATCGAGATCTTCACATCCGACTCGGTGAGTTCTCACCTCAGGATCCGCACCATATTTTCGAGGATCGGGAGGAAGGCAAAGGTATTCGATCGGTCAACCCTCGCAGACTGAACTCGCCAAGATGATAGTCGCTCCAGGTACTGCTCAAGAGCTGGGCTTTTAGCACCGGCGTCCCCGCCACGTATCCGATGCCCTGCCAGCACCGCGCGGATGCCACTCCAGCGCAGGCCAGGACAGTCCCTGCGATGCGTTTATCGGCTGCATGGCCTCCTCTTAATGTTGGTGGCGGGGGTGTCATTCGCCTTCAACATACCCCTAAGGGGAAACGAAAAACTGGGGCATATCATAGGTGAGATATCTAGGGACGTAAAGCTGAACGAACTCCTCAAGTGCTCAAACATAATGGCGGTCGACCGTATGGGATATACGGATCACGGACCGACGCACGTCCGTATAGTAGCAAACTCCGCGCTAAAGCTCCTGCGCATGCTCACGGCAGAAGGCCTAGTTCCCAGCATAGTCAGCGATTATGGGATGGAAGGGAAGGACGCGGAGGTGGTTGTGGTCCTCGGGGCCGTCTTCCACGACCTGGGGATGATCGTCGCGAGGGAGGCACACGAAAGGTACAGCGTGCAATTGGCGCCGGAATTCATCGAGCGGTACCTGCAGCCCATCTACACCGAGAGGGAGCGGGCGATCATTCTGTCAGAGGTGCTCCACGCGCTGGTGATGCACGATAGCCTAAAGAAGCCTCTGACGGTCGAGGCGGGCGTCCTCCAGATCGCCGACGCGCTCGATATGGAGCAGGGCAGGGCCAGGATTCCGTTCGAGAGGGGGCGGATCGATATCCACTCAGTCTCTGCACTCTCAATAGAGAACGTGGACATAATGGAGGGGGAAGCGGGAGGAAAGCCGATAGTGATCAGGATTACCATGTCGAACTCGGCCGGCATATTCCAGATAGACGAACTGCTGAGGCCCCGGATCGAGAACTCGGGCCTCCGCCAGTACATAAAGGTGGAGGCTGAGATCACAGGGGAGAGCGAGCGCAGAATCCTGGGCAGGTTTGAGATCTGAGTCTGTCCGGATAATCCTGTGGACCCGTCCCGCTTCCGCTTCAGAAGCTCGCCCTTGGAGAGGATGGGCTGGGCTTAAATCCTCACGAGTACCTTTGTTATAACGTGCTTGGAAATGAGCCTCTTCGATGCCCTGGAGAGGGCGGGCTACAAAGGTCGGCTTGTCTCAGCAGATCATCTGAAGGAGCTCGAGGAGGAGATCGAGTCCCTGCGCAGGAGGGCGGAGATCGATGAGGGGTTTTACCAGGCGCGGCTGGCCTCCCTTAAATACGAGAAGCCCGCATCCATGCGCAATGCGAGATCAATTATCGTTATTGCCGTACCGCAGCCGATGATCCAGCTCTCGTTTGCTTGGGAGGGATCTGTGATCCCTGTGGTCCTGCCGCCTACCTATATCGACATCTCAAAAATTAACCACACTGTGAGGGATCTGCTGCGCAGAGGCGTAAGCCCGGAACGGTACCGATTCGTCAGGGCCGCGCTCCCCCTCAAGGCATTGGCGGTACACAGCGGCTTGGCCCTCTACGGTCGCAACAATATAGCTTACATACCGGGATACGGCAGCTTCCACAGGCTGGTGGCCTTCTTCACGGACTATCCCTGTCGGGAGGACCGATGGCAGGCGGCACGGATGCTGGCGGCGTGCCAAGACTGCCGGGACTGCATAGCGGCCTGCCCGACGGGGGCGATAAGCGGCAAACGCTTCCCGATCAGGGCCGAGAGGTGCCTGACCTTCCTCAACGAGAAGATATCGGGGGAGAGCTTCCCGGCATGGGTTCGGCCTTCATGGCACCACGCCATCGTGGGGTGCATGCGCTGCCAAGAGGCATGTGTCTACAATAAGAAAGTCCTAGGCTGGTCGGAGCGCCGGGACGAATTCTCCGAGGAGGAGACCGCATACCTGATGAAAGGGGATTTTTCCGGCGGGATGGCCCGGAGGATTAACCGAAAGCTGAGGAGAGTTGGCTTGGATCTGACGATCTTCCCCAGGAATTTGGCAGTTCTGCTCAATCGCGTAAAGGTGCATGGGACCGGACAGTAAACAAAGCCCACAGCACCCACAGCAGTAGAGTGGATCAAGCACCCGGGGAAGCGAGTTTTGGGCTATAGGGTATACTAATCAATTGAAGTGTCTAACGACGGTTAAATAGGCACAGCACTAAATTTTCATGGGGGATTAAGTAGTTAGGAGCGAGCGTTTTTCCGAACATTCTTCTGATCTCAGTCTTCCCCATCATTCAATAAAAGCGAGTCGGTTCGCTTACCCCGGGACTGGATGGGGGCGATCTCAGCACCCTCGAAGTGGACGCCAGGCTCCATGCCGCACTCTCTGTAGATGACGTGGCTCCGGCGATCCCCTCCTCTAGGGTCTGGTATGCTTGCAAGCTCGGGGAGGACGGATGGTGTGGCCCTTCGACTATCTGGCGCTAAACGGCTGGTCGGTCGCCTTCGCCCTTCGCTGCTTGGCATGCCATTACTTGTTTGCCTTGGCTCTCTCTCTGCCGTGCTTATTGACCTTGACCATCCTATTTCCGCGCTTCTCGGGATCACGGACGGGCGCTTCCTTCATCTTCCTGCTCTCTGTCTTTCTGGCTTTATTGTCGCACTGTATTGCGGACTGGTGGTGCTTCGGCTTCTGAGACATCCTCTTCCGGCGAAGAGCCTGACCGAGAGCATCCCAAACCCGCCCGCAACGAGGCCTGTCTTGGGAGGCACCTCCCACCGTAGAGACCTGCCTCTTCCCGGCGGGTATCTGTCTCCTTCCCCGACTTCGTCTGGACGACGGTCGGGCGGGTGCAACTCGAGGTTGGGATCAAGCCTCCCCTACAGAGGTGGAGATGCACCCGGATGGGATCGACTTTGTGCCGACGCCCGCAACCTTAGTGAAGCGCAGGATCCCCATCCCCATGAGCCACCCTAGGACAACAACAACGGTGGCCGGGAAGCCCCTGATGTTGCCGAAGAGGCCATTGAACGCAAATATCTCGAAGACGAAGAGGGCGATGCTTATTGCGGCAGCGATCACCAGTCCTGCCTTGTGCCCTCGCCTGAGAGCGGTCTGGATGGCCATCAGCCCTGAGAGAAAGACATCCCCCAGCCCCAGCAGGATCCCCCTCTCAAACGGGTATGTCGGGAGCTGAACCGCTACAGGCAGCTTGAGATCAACCATCTTCTGAGCGGCCTCGAGCATAAAGCCTGTCCCGAATACTTGGACGACGTCCATCACTACGATGAGTGCCGCAAA
The DNA here is from genome assembly GCA_038801785.1 of Candidatus Methanomethylicaceae archaeon GD_Cm_T35_P0_bin.15. Classification (GTDB taxonomy): domain Archaea; phylum Thermoproteota; class Methanomethylicia; order Methanomethylicales; family Methanomethylicaceae; genus JAULTD01. Next base: position 121,412 of record JAULTD010000001.1, on the reverse strand, counting down.
GATCATCGTGGTCTTCCATGAGAAGACGATCCCCATGAAGACCGAGGCGATTATCGCAAATGTTGCGGCGAATATGTTGAGGACCAGCGGGGTGGGGTAAAGTACATACGAGAGGATGAAGACTGCCGGCAGGATTAGGGCGATGTGCCACTTCCTGAGGAGTATGTAAACAAACGTGAAGAGCATGTAGGCGTAAGCTCCCACAAATACGACCTGTATGGCGAAGGCAGGGACGAACGCGATCACCGTTACCATCGCTCCCATTATGGCGATATAGATAATTATCTCGCGGACGGTGAGTTTCCTCCCCCTGAACACATCCGTGGATCTCTTCTCGAATCCCGGGTAAGCGGTGGCGGCCAGAGCCACGATGACGAATACGACGGCTGGGAGTACGATATCGAAATTCACGTCGTTCGCCTTCCTGTTGAGGATCAGTACTGCCTAACAATTATATCATTTAACTCTTTCGACAGGATCCGCACTGGCGCGGGGAGCCGACGTCCGGGGCAGCGCTTGTGCTTAATGCTTGTGATATCATGCGGAGGCCCCTCCGAAGGAGATGGGGCTGACCGAATCAAGCGCGTCCGGTAGCCCTTAGCGGCATTTATTAACCCCTTATCGAGAGACCTCCCGGATCAGGGATATCGAATGAAGATGAAACCAAATAAATGCAGGTGCGCATACGGAGAGTGTGATGGCCGGGGGATGGCGTTCTGCCCTAGGTAGCGGCCATCCCTCAACGCTGTCAGCCCGCTGTTGCCGGAAAAGATGCCGGTCAAGCTGGCACCTTGTGGAATTCCCACGGAGGATCGGGTTGAAGGGCGCCCCTTTCCCTGTTGGCTCTGCAGGCCGGCAATAATTTTTTGTGTGACTGCGGGTAAGGATACTCTGATTGGTGCTCTTTTGCCTAGACTAGTCTCGACGATGCCCTTACTGGTGATGGCATTCATCATCCTGTTTTTATACCCCTCTGACGTCCGCATTGTCTTCAATCCCCCCATCCTCTTCCCGCTGCTCTCCTCCCTGACATTCTACCCCATAGTGATCATGGTCGCATATGTGGCAGCCAAAAGCTTTTTGATGGAAGGCTCCTGCACACTCCTGCTCATGGGTGCAGGCATCATACTGCTGGGAGCAAGCGGATCGATACTGGGCTGGTCTGTCTTATTGTCGGGCCCCGGCACCTCCATGACCATGCTGGGCGCGGGGGTCTTGGCTTCAGCCCTCCTCATCCTTGCGAGCTCCGTGCTCAACTCCCTCGGCTTACCGGTGTGCATCGGGGTGGATCGTTCCGGCACCATAGCGCTCTTCTACTCTCTGGCGCTCATCACAACCGTCGTACTTGCGTCGGCCGCGGCTCTGGGGGTGATCCCGTCATTCTTCGTCGAGGGAAAGGGGGTCACCATCATCGGTGATGTGGTGCTCAGGACGGCTGCCTCGATGTTTATCCTCTCTTCACTGCTATACATGCGCTTGTACCTTAAAGAAAGGATGGAGCTGCTGTACTGGTACTCCCTCGCGCTGCTCTCCTTCGGGGTCGGTCTCATCCCCATCTCCCATCAGACCCTTTTCGGTAGCCTGCTGGGCTGGTCGGGCGGGCTGACGTTTTATGTGGGAGCGATGTACCTGCTGGTGATGATAGTGAAGGCTTTCCGCAGGCCCGCATGCGCATGACCAAGCCGATCCTGCCCATCCTCCGCCGCGGTTATGTAGAGCGGATAGCTCCGTCACCGCCTCGGCGAGATCTCTTCTGAGAGGGCTAGGGCCGCGCTCTTTACGTCCTTTGCGGAGAATATCGTCCTTCCGACTATAGCGTGCCACCGCTCCCCCATCACCTCCGCACATGAGGCGATGTCGCCCCCCTGCGCCCCTAGCCCGGGCAGGAAGTATGCAGGCGAGCTGGCCCTCTCTTCTATCAGTGCTCTGTAGACTGAGGCAACCCGCGGCTTGTTGCCCGGGAGGACAAAGTCAGTCACGCCGAGCGATATCGCGACCTCGAAGATACGCCTCACCGATCTCTCGCCTATGTAGCCGCCCTGATCCTCAAGGAAGTCGGGGGTGGTCATTATCGCCCCTACTATGGGTGTTACCCCCCTCACCCTCAGGGCGTTGATCCAAGCGGTCTCGGCAGACGGTCCGGCAAATGGGAAGAGTATCGCATAGTCTATCCGGGATTCCGACATGACCTCTGCGAAAGCCTCGCCTGTATGGGGAACGTCGGTTCCGCCCTTCTGGTGGTCGTAGATCACCGCCTTGCCGGTATAGCGCCTGATCTCCTCCACCACGGAGGGGAGGCCGTACTTCAGGCCTAGGGAGAACCCTATCTTATAACCGCCTATCCCCGGTATATCGCACGTCTCGGTGACTAGGCGCTCCAGGTCCTGCCTGGAAGTCACATCACAGGCCACGATTACGCTCTTCTTGGGGAGCCTGTCCCGGCTCATATCTCTCTGCGCCCTCCGTAAGCTTTCAGGTACCGCTCGACCTCTTCCATGGCCTTTACCGAGATCATGCCCTTCTTCAGCGCGGCGCTTGCGACATCCTCCACAGTCACTATCGACCTCACCGGGATCCCGTACTGCTTCTCAAACTCTGCTGTCGCCATCAGGTCTGACTCACCGCGCTCCAGCCGGTCGACCGCGATCATCACGTAGGATATCTCGACCTTGGCGGATGCCCTTATAACGGCCAGGACCTCCTCCTTCGTCCTCCCCGTCGTCATCACATCGTCCAGCATCCCCACGCGATCCCCGTCCCTCACATCACCGACTATCAGCCCCCCCTCCCCGTGATCCTTTGCCTCCTTCCTGTTGAATGCATACCTCCTCGAACAACCGAAGAGGTTCGAGAGGGCTATGGCTGCGGAGACCGCGATCGGTATTCCCTTGTAGGCGGGCCCGAACAGCACCTCTGCGGCATTCAACAGCCCTTGGTCAACCACCGCCCTGGCGTAAAACTCGCCCAACCTGGCTATGGCCGGGCCGTCGCAGATGCACCCGAGGTTGATGAAGTACGGAGATACGCGGCCGCTCTTAAGTCTGAAAGAGCCGAACTTTACAGCCCCGCATGTCAGTAGGAAGTTGGAGAACTCCTCTCTCAGTTCAGGATCAGGCATTGAAGGGTACCCTCCTTCCACTAGCGCTCCTCTTGCACTTTGTAAAGTCTCCTGCCTTTATAACCTCGTATGGGAAGACCGGTCCGTCAACACAGGTCCTGTAGCCGTCCAGCGCGCAGCTGCCGCAGAGACCGATGCCGCACTTTGTATACCGCTCCACCGAGAAGAAGATCTTCTCCGGTACGGTGACCCTGCTCTCAAGCTCGGCTGCCCTGAGCAGCATCGCCTCGGGCCCGCAGTTGAAGAACTCCCTGCCCCGGTAGCGGGGGAGGCGGGAGGCCATGGCATCCGTCACAAGCCCCCTCTCGCCAGCTGAGCCGTCCTCGGTTGTCTGATAAGTCTCCACGAGCCCTGCCAGATCATCACATAACGGAAGGTCAGCGCCGCACCTCCCCCCCACAAAGGCAGCCTCGACAGAGGAGCGGTACCGATTGGCTATGAAGTATATGGGCGCGACGCCAGAGCCGCCGCCGACCAGACAGGCCTTCCCGGCCGGGACGTAGCCGTTACCGCAGGGGCCCCTCACCAAGATCTCGTCCCCCTCCTGCAGGGAGGCTATCGCCGAGCTTACCCTCCCAACCCCCCTGACGAGGAGCATCGCAGGATCGCCGAGTGCGAGCGAGAAGGGCTTCTCACCGATGCCCGGGACCCAGACGAAGACGAATTGCCCCGGCAGCGCCTGGAAGGCGCCGTCGAGGACCAGCACCCTCATAGCCGATCCCCAAGCCTCCCTCACCCGCATCCGCCGGTGCTCGAGGGAAGCAAGCTGAGAGGGGGGCGGGGCCGCTCCTTCCTTGGCCGGCCCCGGGCCTGCGGCCAACCACCTGAAGTAATCGCGAACTTGGACGGTGCTCATCCCCGCGAGGGCTGTTCCGACGCCAAACAAGGATGCGCCGGCCGACCTGAACGCAGCGACATCATCCGGCGTGGATATCCCCCCCATCCCGACAATCGGGACGGACACGCTCTCTCGGATCTCCCTGACGCACCTCAGTGCGATGTCCCTCAACGCCCTGCCGGATATGCCCCCTGCCGCGTTCGAGAGCAGCGGATTCCCGCTCCTGTCGTGGAACGCCAGGGGCCCCAGCGTATTCACGGCGGTTATCCCGTCAGCGCCGGCATCGACCGCCCGCCTGGCGATGAGCCCTGTGAGGCCGGGGCTCGGGATGAGCTTGGCGAAGACCGGGCGGTCAGTCGCCCCCTTGACAGCGCTGACGACCTCCATTACCAGGTCCGCGGAGCAGCCGATGGCCGCTCCGTACCCCGATGCATGCGGGCATGAGAGGTTAAGCTCGATCCAGTCCGTGTACTTCTCGATCTTCTGGGCAAGGGTGGCGAACTCCTCGGCCGTGCCGCCGAATATGGACGTGATCAGGACCTTCTCAAGCGGATAGACGCCCTTCATCTCGCTAACGAACGAGTCTATGCCGGGGTTCGAGAGCCCGACCGCGTTGACGAGGGAGCCGCCGACCGCCGCTAATATGGGCTCTCTGTATCCCTCCCGCTCGGCCAGACCTATGCTCTTTGTAGTAATGGCGCCGATACAGTCGACCTCTCTCGCTATGCGCTTGATGATATCCGGCGTCGAGGCTATGACGCCCGACGGGATGACGAACTCGCCCCTTGGAAGCTCAAGGCCGGTCATAAGTGACCTCTCTCCCTTTCACAAGATGGAACTCTCCCCCCTCATAAGCGATCTCACCGCCGACCACGGTAACCGCCGGCCACCCCCTGAGTGTCATGCCCTCGAATGGCGTCCACCCGCACTTGTAGTGGAGGTCCCTCGCGCGGACCTCCCTCTCCTCGCGCGGGTCTATTACCACTATATCGGCGTCAGCCCCGCGCTCAATGGTCCCCTTCCCCCTGAGCCTGAATACCCTCGCCGGATTGTATGACATCAGTTCGACCACCCTCTCGGGGGCGATCTGCCCGCTCAGGCTCGCGTTGACCATCAACGGGAGCGAGGTCTCCACGCCCGGCACCCCAGAAGGCGCACGGATCGGATCGAGGTCCTTCGCTGACCTGAGGTGGGGGGCGTGATCCGAACCGATCGTGGTGACCCTGCCCTCCGAGAGGGCGCGCCAGAGGGATATCCTGTCTGCCTCTGATCTGAGGGGCGGGTTGACCTTGGCATAGTTCCCGATCGAGTCCATGGCAGATTCGTTCAGGATGAGGTGGTGGGGCGTCACCTCCCTGTAGAAGGGGGCGGCCAGGTTCACCTCCTCGTAGGAGGTGTTGTGGCAGACATACACCTTCCCGGCCCTGCCCACCGTGAGCAGCTTCTTTATAGCAGAGAATGCCGCCCCCTTCGGGCGCCTTAGGCTGTGGCTCGCGCCGCCCCTGCAGTCCCTGATCACCTCCTCGTCCTCGGCGTGCACCGTCACGATCGGCGCGATATCTATGAGCCGACGGATGACACTCAGGTCCGTGAGGAGGAGTTCGCCGGTCGAGCTTCCCATGTATATCTTCACCGAGGCCACGCGGGTGCGGGGTGGTCTGTCCGGCTCAAGGCCGTCCCCGCATGCGACATCCAGAACCTCCCGGATATTCCCGGCAGTCCCCCCGAAATGGAAGCCATAGTTGATCGACGAGGTGGCGCCTACTAGCGCCCTCTTCTCTTCCAGCCTCTCGGCCGTCGTCAGGGGCGGGTCCGTGTTGGGCATGTCGAGGACGGTCGTCACCCCCCCAGCGAGGGCGGCCATGGAGCCGCTGCGCCAGTCCTCCGAGTCCATCCCGGGCTGCCTGAAGTGGACGTGGGGATCCACCACCCCCGGCATGACCCACATCCCGGCGGCATCGATCACCCTCTCTGCCTCGGGCTGCCCGGCCGTGAGGCCGCTGATCTTCCCCCCCTCTACCAGTACGTTCGTCCGGCAGGACCCCCTGTGGGTTATGACCCTGCCGTTCTTTATCAGTAGGCTCACTGGGCTACCCCTTCAGCCTGACCTCTTCGCCCCTCATAATGTAGCCGCAGTAGTGACATACAAGCTCGACCGGTGCCCTGTTCACCACGAGGAGCTTCGAGGGCGCCCTCTCCTTGTTCGAGATGCAGTTTGCGTTCTCGCAGAGCGCCACCGCCTCGATGACATCCGGGACGTTGACCCTCCTCTTCTCCTTTATGGCGAAATCCCTGATTATGTTGACCGTCGCATTGGGGGCCACCAAGGCGATCTCGTTGTACTCCTCGCTGGTGAGGAACCTGTCCTCCACTTTTATCAGGTCTTTCTTGCCATACTTCGTGCTCTTCAGGTTCTGCCCTATTATCACCGAGCCTTGGAGCAGCCCCAGCATCTCGGCTATCTTTACCGCCTTCCCCGGCGGCAGGTGGTCTATCACCGTGCCGTTCTCTATGGAGGAGACGATCAGCCCCTTCTTGCCTTCCTTGATGATGTCGCTCATTGCCTTCCCCCCAGTATCAGCGCCAGCAGCGCGGCCCTTACCGGAACCCCGTTTGCGGCCTGCTCGAAGTAATAAGCACGTATATTATCGTCGGCGTCTGCCGAGATCTCATCCACACGCGGAAGCGGGTGCATCAACCTCATTGTCGGCTTTGCCTTCGAGAGGAGGCTGGAGTCCATCTTGTACGCGCCCCTGACCTTGTTGTACTCGTTCTCATCCGGGAATCTCTCTCTCTGTATGCGGGTCATATACACTATGTCTGCCTCCCCGATGACGTCCTCAATAGCCGAGCACTTGGTGTACTTGATCCCCTTCGTGCTGAGGAATGAGGTCACGCTCTCCGGGATCTGGAGCGCCTCCGGCGCAACATACTGCAGGCGGCAGTTGTACATCGAGAGGGCATAAGAGAGCGAGTGGACCGTCCGACCATACTTCAGGTCGCCGACCATTGCCACGGTGAGCCCGTCGATCCTGCCCTGCGTCCTGAGCATGCTGTAGAGGTCCAGCATGGTCTGCGTGGGGTGTTCATTCTTACCGTCGCCGCCGTTGATGATCGGGACCTTCTTGAAACCCCTCTTGGTGCGGTTGGTGGTGATATCTGCAGCCCACCTGGAAGAACCGTCGTAGGGATGGCGCATAACTATCGCATCCACATAGCCTGCCACCGTCTCAATCGTGTCCTTCAGGGACTCGCCCTTCATCACGGAGGTGCCCTCCAGACCGGCAAACCATATCGTGGAAGCGCCGAGGCTCTGTGCGGCCGCGTCGAAGCTGAGCCTGGTTCTTGTGCTGGGCTCGTAGAAGAGGAGGCCTACCTTTTTCCCCTTCAGGGTTGTCTGGTCATACCCCTCTTTCTCCATCTTCTCGGCCTTTTGAAAGATCCTGTCCAGGTCCTGTCTCGTAAAATCCTTTATAGATACCACATCTCTATTTGTAAAATACATTCTCTGTCCTCCAGGGAGGGGCGATACGGTGAGGTGGCACCGTATGATGCCCGAAAAATCCCAAGTCACCTTGGTCTAGGATTTTGACCCGTCGTTACATGGCGACAAACAGATATAAAAATTTTTTCTCGGACGGTAAGACCTGCGGCCCCCGCTCATCCCGATCCCGCCCCCAGGTCCACCCCCGCCCGATCGACCCGCCTTCCCGACCTCCAGTACCCGTGCGGAGTGGAGCGGGTGCCCGACGGTAGACCAGTCGGGTAAGTTCTCCTCATCCCAGGGTCAGAGACTCTCGCTCATCAACGACCGCTTCCTGCGGTCTCCAGAGAGTGTAAAGGCGCGCCTTCTTAAATAGCCTGCTGGTCCTAGATGCCCAGCGAATCCCTTATACGATTATAGGCACGCCGCGAGGGCCTGCCCTTGTACGTCCTGACGGCTGACTTGAGCCGCTCCTCCTCCCAGCTGAGGTAGTGCGCGAGGTGCGGGGAGACGATCTGCCTAAAGAAGAGGTAACTCACTACCGAGACGAGGTTCCTGCACCTCCTGTCGATCCCCGCCGTCTCAAAATCGATGATGTACGGCCTCCCGGCCACCAGCAGGTGCTTCTTAGAGTTGGAGAGCTCACCATGGTCGATCCCGGCGGCGTCGAGGCGGAAGCATTGGTCAAGCACCCCCCCGACGATCGCCCTGACCTCGTCAGCTGTGTGCCGCTCCCTCGCCCACACGTGCATAGGCCTGCCGTCGATATATTCCATCACTAGGACATCGTCGGTGGACGTGATGAGCTTGGGGCCGACCCCCACGGAGTTTGCCGCCGACAGCATCTTGGCCTCGCCGCTGAGGCTTGCCCTGTTCGAATCGGTGCGCCTGATCTTGACAGCGACCTTCCTTCCGTTCAGCAAGCCAGCCAAGACAAGTCCGACGCAGCCCTTCCCGACAGCCCGCAGGTCACCCACCTCCACCCTGCCCTCCGAGAGGACACTCGCCACACCGATGGCGTCTAGGTCGAGCAGGACCCGGTCGTAGTGGGCGGCGGAGTAGCGGGGGTAGGAGAGGAGCGCCTTGAGCCTCTCGTCCCGCCTCCCTGACCCGAGCGCTATCTCAACCATGGCGGCCTCTTCCTGGCCATCCTTAGGAGGGCTTCGGCGAACCCCTCCTTTCGGCGTGCGAGATCGATCAAGCCTCTGCCTGACAAGACTCTGAACCCCTTGCTGACCTCCGCCATGAGGTCCTTGCTGTGGCCGATCCTCCCGAACTCGCCTTCCATCAGGCCTGCCGCGTCGGTATACTTGCGCTTCAGCTCCACATACCACCTGTCGCCCTTCACGTAAGGCCCGTCCAGCACCCTCGTATCACGCTCATACTTCGCTAGGAAAGCCTCGGTCTCCTCGGCAAACCATACCTTCGGTCCGGCATGTACCCTCCCCTCCCTCAGTTCCGCCGACTCGAGCTCCAGGAGGAAGACCACCGCCTCATCCTCATCGCTCCAGGCTGCTGAGTCCCTCACCGTAAAGTCATGCTCCCCGAGGAGTTTGGCGACCTTCCCGAGGCTCCGGTAGACCTCACCCCACAGTATGTCCGACGGGACCCGCGGGCAGCCCACCTCTATCCCCAGGACCGTCGCGCCCCTCCTGCTGAGGGCAAGTTCGATCTCCGAGGGCTCGGTGGCCCCCTGCTCGGGGAGGAGGAACTCTGCCGCCGGAGCCCTCAGGAACCGCCTCGAGGCGGCGATAAACGTCGCGTATGCCTGTCGCGTCACCGCCGCGGCGGCGTTCCGCCTCCGGTCTATCGGATCGACCATTATCAGGGGCGAATCGAAGACCTCTCCCAGGGGGAGATCCTTGTAATGGCCCATATAGTCCAGCGCCGTTCGTTCCCCCCACCCGCTGGCGGCGGCTATCGTACCCTCGAAGCTGCCGTACTGGAGGATGAGGAGCTCGCATAGGTATCCTGAGAAGCCACCGATCTTCAGCTCGGCGCCGTAAACCCCGATCCCCTTCATGAACTGCTTGAGGATCCTGACGTCGTCCCTCATCCTCTCGTCGAAGCGTTCGGTTATGAAGCGGGTGTGGAGGGGGGTCCTGTCGACGGCGGTGACGAGCCTCCCCGCCGAGACCTCCGAGGCCGGGACTATGTCCACCGTGAAGCCGCCGATATATGCCTCGACGTAAGCGTGCTCGGCGTACCCAAGCGTCCATGAACCCCCTCCCCCCGCCTTCGCGAGGGCGAGCCCCCCCTCTGTTATGACCTCTTTTGGCGTCCCCTCGGGGAAGATGATGAAGATGTCGATATCCCGGTCGGTGGAGATCCAGGTATCCTTTGCCACCGATCCCTCGACCTCAACCCTGACCCGCAGGTTGCGGGCCTCTGCCTCCGCAGCCACCCTGCATGCTACCTCGTCTATGACCCTTCGCGCACTGGTATAGTCCTCTTCGGTAGGGGTTACCTTGGCCAGGACCATCGACTTGATTTCGGCAATCGCGGCATTCGGGCTACGGCTCAAGCTTGGTTACCACCAGGTCAGAGTATATAGGGCCGCTAGGGGTGAGGACGCTCTTCTTCAGGGAGATATGATCCACCCCGAAGGTTCCGAATGAGGTGTCCCTGTGCTGCTCGAGTACCCTCAGCAGGGAGTCCCTGTTCCTCTGCGACCTGCCCCTCCCGATGGTGATGTGGGGCGTAAAGCTCCTCTCCTCCGGGTATCCCAGCCCCGAGAGCCCTGCACTGAGCTGCTCGAAGAGCGATGAGATCTTTCCGCTCCCCGATCCAATGCCTGCCCAGATGACCCTGACGAACTTGGTATTAGGGAAGACGCCCGTCCCCTTCGCCTCTGCGGTGAACGCCCTTTCCCTCACCCCCGTCATAACCTCGCCGATCGAGCCGCAGGCGTCGGCCGGGATGTCTCCTAGGAACTGGAGGGTCACATGGAGGTTGGCCGCCTCTACCAATTTCACGTCTGCCCCCGATCTCTGAACCTCGTCCATCAAGCCCTTCAGCCCGGTCCTGACCGTTTCGTTGAGATCCAATGCGAGGAAAGCCCTCACCATCTCCATTATCAACACCCTCTGCTAAATCTGGTTTAGCCTTTGGTAGGTTTGTGGTCCTATATCATTTTCATTTCCAGCTGATCACTTGACCCGTCATGTATAAATAGACTCCCGGCGCCCGAGTCATCGTGAAGCAGGCGTTGGTAATGGTGACCATCCGCCAGGGGGCATGGCCTTATCCTGTCGCTCATGTTCAGGCGAACAGTCAGCGGCTGCATACGTATGGGTCTGGGAGGGAACGCAACGTTCATGGGGGGCGCCGTCGCCGGTAGCGTACCGCCAGCCTGACGGATACGGTGTGTCTGCCTGCTGCGGCTGGAAGCCGTTGATGGATCGGTAGGCATCCTGGGGCTGTCAAGGCCTGCGGAAGCGGCATGTGGGTACCGGATGCTCCGATGTAGGGACACATTGGCCGTCCGGAATGCAGGCTGTCGGGAGAAAGGTACGAAAATACAAGTCTAAAGGCAGGCGCAAAGTGCACAGCCGTAGGATACAGGGAGCGCGGAGGGAGCCCTGCGATGGTAAAGATGGAGGCAACCCTGATACGCTCTTCGACGTATCCTCGGTTGAGGACCGCAGAACCCTAAATCGTTATATGCTGATTGCCAATTAAGTCTTCTTACGTTCGAAGCGTTGAAGCGGAGTGGAGAGATGGCAGTCCATGATAGTCGGTATCACCGGCATGCCCGGCTCTGGCAAGTCTGAAGCGACGGAAGTGGCAAAGTCCCTCTGTCTCTCTACATTCCGGATGGGCGACGTGATCTGGGACGAGGCAGAGGCCCGAAGGATCGACAAGACCCCATCGGCAATCGGCACCCTCATGCTCAAGCTGCGGAGGGAGGAGGGAGAGGACGTGGTGGCGAAGCGCTGCCTCCAGAAGATCAAAGGCGACGCGGTCGTGGAGGGGATACGGAGCCTCGATGAGCTCAACTACTTCAGGCAGCACTCTGACCTGGTGCTGGTGGCCGTCCACGCATCTCCGAAGACGCGGTACTCCCGCCTGCTGAAGAGGGGTAGGCCCGATGATCCCAAGGACTGGCCAACTTTCTTGGAGCGGGACCTGAGGGAGCTCAGGGTCGGCCTCGGGTCAGTAATAGCCCTCGCCGACCATATGCTGATAAATGAGGGTCCCCTTGATGATCTGCAGAGGGCCGCCAGGAAGGTCTTCGAAGGGATAGGCTTTGGATGTAAAAGTGGTAGTCGAGTCTGAGCTCAACCCCACCGAGGACGAGGGCAAGGTGGTCGGGGCGATGGCAAACCTCACCGGATCCGGCTCCGTCAGGAGGGTGAGGCAGGGGAGGCGCGTCTTCCTACTCCAGGAAGGGGACCAGTGCCTCCTGATCAGGTTCAGGTCACTGCTGAGATCGGAGCGCATCCTCGACGCAGCGCGGAAGGTTATCTTGAGGGGGATCGAGGGGAAGAGGATCGAATTCTGCGTCAACAAGCAGGTGGCCTCCGCAGGGCATATCTCCTTCTGCCAGAGGGAAGGAGAGTCGCCGCTCGGCCCCATCTCGTTTCATGTGGTGGCGGAGGACCCATACTCATTAATAGACTGGCTGGCAACTAAGACTGTAGACGGGGTTCCCGTCGATGAGCTATGCCGATCGGAATCTCGACGCTATGTGCATTCGGGCAGACGTTCACGAACCTAGACCAGCTCGTCGAAGGCACAAAAGTGCTTGAGATAATGGACGAGTGGAGGGATAGCCTGGACGGCGAGAGGGTCAGAAAGCTCTGTGAGATCAAGGCCTCGACAGGGATCCTATATACGGTGCACACCCCCCTCATAGACGTAAATATCGCCTCGTCAAACGAGGCGCTCAGGAGAGCCTCGCTCCGGGAGATAATAAAATCCATCCATCACGCCTATGAGATCGGGGCCGAGCTCGCAGTCGTCCATCCCGGTCAGTCCTCCCCCCTTGACCATTTCTACCCCAAGACGAGTTGGAATCTAAACCGCCAATCACTGGAGGAGATCATCGCCTTCTCCGAGGAGCTTGGGGTGAGGGTAGGCATCGAGAACCTGCCGTCAGACTCTAGCGGGATCCTCAAGCGGGTTCGTGATTTTCAAGATCTTATTGCCGAGGGCGTGCCTCTGAAGATCGCTCTGGACGTCGGTCATGCCAATACGATGAGAGAGCTGGGCAGCTTCATCGGTGCAATGAAAGACCGGATAATACACGTCCACCTGCACGACAACAGGGGAGAGAAGGACCAGCACCTCAGGATCGGGGCCGGGACAGTAGACTGGGGCCTCCTCAGAAGAGAGTTCGACTTCCACAGGCTCACCGGGATAGTCGAGGCAGTATCGCTCGCCGACGCAAGGGCCTCGCTGGAGAAGGCCGTGCAGTTCTTCGCTTGAACTTGATTGAACTCTCGAACCCGTGCCCGTGCCCGGACCCCGGACTAGACCTGATCTGAGCCGAACCTAGACTAACCCTGGCCCTGAAGCTGGATAGTCATAAAGTCGTGCGCCACCTCAGTGTTACCGAAAATCGCCCTCGCCTCCTCCTCCAAGGCGGTGGGGTCCGGGTACCTAGCGCTTATATGGGTCAGGATCAACCTCCCGACTCCCGCCTTCAGGGCCACCCGCGCCGCACCCCCGGCGGTCGAATGCCCCTCGCTCTCGGCGTTCTCTGCCAGCTCAGATCCGAAGGTCGCTTCGTGGATGAGCAGGTCGGCGCCGGACGCGAGCCTCACGACGCTCTCTGAGGGCCGCGTGTCCCCGGTATAGACGAGCGTCCTGCCCCGGATCGGCTCCCCGAGCACCTCGGCCGGGTGCACGGTTCTCCCACCTTCCAGCTCCACCTCCTCCCCGCGCTTCAGAACGCTCCAGAGCGGCCCCTCGGGGACTCCCAGCGCCTTCGCGCGATCCGGCCTGAACCTGCCGAGGCTCGCCCCGACCGTCAGCCGGTATGCCATGCTCGGCCGCGAATGCTCTGCCCATGCCCCCTCCACATTGTACCGCCCTTCCCGGTGTATCTCGCCCTCGCAAACTTCCGATACGAGGAGATCGAAGACAGGGTCTGCGAGGGTGAACCCGACCTTTCTGATGAAGTCGTCGATACCCGGCGGCCCGAAGATATGCAGGGGGTGTGAGCGGTTCATCAGGTTCATGGTCTGGAGTAGGCCCGGCAGGCCGAATATGTGGTCGCCGTGGAGGTGGGTGATGAATATCTTCATCTTCCTGCAGAGGCTTATCCCCGCCACCATCATCTGCCTCTGGGTCCCCTCCCCGCAGTCAAAGAGGATAGTCTCGCCGTCGACCTCCACGGCTACAGCAGGCAGCGACCTCTGCGGTGTCGGTAGCCCCGCCGCCGTGCCGAGCATGGTGATCCTCATTCAGCGCCCCTTCCTGGCTACTATTACTGTCCTAGTAAGGGATTTATGAACCCTCATGCTGTGCTCCTCGGTAACCGTGAAGCCTGCCTCTGCCGCAAGCGCCGAGAGATCGATCTCGACAGGGGCCGCGGTGCACATGTACCTGCCCGGTTTGAGGACGCTGCAGGCCTCCCCGTAAAAATCTGCCAGGAGCGACCGTATCCCCGACCCGCCGGTCGAGGTCCCCCTCCCGTAGGGGGGGTCTGTGGCTATTCCGTCGACCCCTCTCAGCGGCATGCGCCGGGCATCCCCCCAGATCAGCTCGCCCGGGAGACCGTAATGTGCGATGTTGGCCTTGGATCCGGCCACCATGCGCAGATCGGCGTCAATGCCCACGACGGAGCAGCCGATCATGGCACCCTCTATGAGGAATCCCCCGGTCCCGCAGAAGGGGTCCAGGAAGAGGTCCCCGCCCCTGACACGGGAGAGGTTGACGAACGCCCTCGCAATCTTGGGTTCCAGCACCCCCGGGTGGAAATAAGGTCTGGTCCGGGGCTTTCTGGAGGCAAAGCCCCTCCGGTCTGTCAAGAGGCCGAGCTCATAGACGAATATCCCGGCGTCTGTGAGGACACACCGGATCCAGGTGTCAGGCGCCTCTAGGTCCACCCTGCAGCCCGTGCGACGCTTGATCGTCCAGCCCGCGGTTCCTTGGAGCGTGGTCGCGCCGGGCCCAGCGTACTCCTTGACCCGCTTTGCCTTTACGCCGAACGACCCTCCCCCGAGGAACGTCCAGTCGACGCGGCTGCACACCTCCTCCAGGGCGGTATCTGACGGCGCGCAGTGTGCCAGGAACCTCCCCCCTTCCATCACAAAGGCCGCCCTCCCCAGGGCGGCAAGGGCCCTGTAGTCGCTCTCGATCACGGCAACCTGATCCCCGCCCATGACCTGCCTGGAGGGTATGCCCTCCGAGTCGAGGATGGCCATGGCCTCCGAGTAGGGCATCGTCGGGTGCTCGCCGGATAGTAGGAGAACTATCCGCATAGGCCCGCCCCGGTCATCCCGATCCCCTCAGCCGACCCGTGGACTCAGCCGAGTTCCTTGGCGATCAGGGGGGCAACCGGGATCCTGCTGATCCCGCTCTCCACGGTGTCCGTCCCCAGCACCTCGTCCACGCCTGAAGCCCGCATCCTCTCGGCAGCTCCGGCCACCAGGAGCGGGTGGGTACAGACGGCCATGACCCTCCGCGCACCCTCCCCCTTGAGGATAGCGGCAGCTTTGGCGATGGTGCCGCCCGTGCTTATCATGTCGTCGATGATGACCGCATCGCGTCCCCTGGCGTCTACGCGTTCGCCTCTCATGGTGATCGCTCCAGTGATCCGGTCCCTGGTCTTCTCAAAGTTGCCATACTCTGCGTTGAGCCGATCGCCCACCCTCTTGGCCAGCTCTATGGCGCCCTTATCGGGCGAGAGGATGTAAGGGTCACTCAGCCCCGCCCCTTTGAGGTAATCGGCGATCGCATCAGTGGCATGGATGTTCCGTGCCTTTATGCGGAAGGCACCGAGTGAAGCCTCCTTATGAAGATCCACCGTCAGGAACTCGTCTGCACCGGCAGACTCTATGAGCCTGAATAGCGTCCTGATGCTCACCGCCTCCCCGTCGCGGAAGCGGGTATCCTGCCGGGCGTATGCCATGTAAGGGACGGCGGCTATGATCTTCCGCGCTCCCAGCTCCCTAAGCAGATCGATCAGCAGGAGTAGCTCTGTTACCCTCTTGTCCTGCTGAGGGTACGTCGTATGGACTAGCACGACGGTTTCGCCCCCCACAAGCGCAGGATCTGAGACCCGCAGGTAAGACTCCCCGTCGGGGAAGGTCTTGTACTCAAGGCCGATCTTCTTCGATCCGGTGATCTCTGCTACCATCTCACCGACCCTGTATCCCGGTCCAGGTAGAACGAGCATAAGCCTGACAACCCGAAAACCCTTATCTTCCGCATCTTCTTAAGACTTGTCATAGGGTGATAGAGAGGCTTGGAAGCCCTCCTCTACGAGAAAGCCGGGGCCGGGGCGGTGAGGTGCAGGCTCTGCGGCAGGCGGTGCTACATCGCGCCGGGGAGCAGGGGCGTCTGCCAGGTCAGGGAGAACATCGGGGGAACGCTCTATACACTCACCTACGGCAGGGCCGCGAGCTACGGTGTTGACCCGATCGAGAAGAAACCGCTCTACCACTTCCATCCGGGGACGACCGCGTTCTCCATCTCGACAGTCGGTTGCAATTTCCAGTGCACGTTCTGCTGCAACTGGGAGCTGAGCCAGCAGAAGGAGGCGCTCGGCCAGGAGCTCCCGCCTGAGCAGGTCGTGAAGCTCGCCAAGAGGCACGGATGCTCATCGGTAAGCTATACATACACTGAGCCGACCATCTTCTTCGAGTATGCGCTCGAGACATCCAGGATAGCCCGCCGCGAGGGGCTCTACAACACATTCGTTACGAACGGGTATATGACCCCCGAGGCGATCGACATGATAAGCGGGTACCTTGATGCCGCCACGGTAGACTTCAAAGGAAGCGCCGATTCAGCCTTCCTGAAGAGCTTCTGCAGGGTGCCGGGGCCGGAGCCCATCTACGAGAGCCTCAGGGAGATGAAGAGGAAGAAGATATTTATCGAGATTACGAACCTCATTGTACCCGATGGCGGCGACTCCAGGGAGGCCTTCATGAAGCTCGTCAGGTGGATCATCGACGAACTGGGGGACGAGACGCCTTATCACATCCTCAGGTTCTTCCCGACCTACAGGTACACGGAGAGGAGCCATACGCCCTCGAGACTCCTGGTCGAGCTCTACAGGATGGCGGGCGAGGCCGGTCTGAAGTACGTCTATCTCGGCAACGTCTCCGATCCCAAGTACGAAGCGACCTACTGCCCCAGCTGCAAGAACGCCGTGATAGAGCGGCTGGGCTACAGCATCGGGCCCATGAGGCTGGACGGCAGGCGGTGCGCGTTCTGCGGAAGGGAGATCAATATCATCTTGTGATCAAGGAGGTGTTTCGTATTGTGGGTGCTAGCAAGGCCTGATGCCGCCGCTGCACTCGATGACCCGAAGGTCAGGGCATCCCTCCCGCGCTACGTCAGCGTAGTGAGGGGCAAGCTCCCTGCGAGATACGTCATAACCGGTGCGGTGGCCGTGGACACTGCCACCGGGGTTGGCGGGCCTGATCCCCGATCCCCTGTGGGAGATTTATGGGCGCTGCACGGCGAAGCGCTCGCCAAGGGAGAGGGGCTTAGGAGGAGGCTTGACTCGGGCAACCTCTCGGTGGACGAGTTGAGGAAGGAGCCGGGAAAGCCGGCAGGGATCTCCCTGCTGCGCCTGAAGCACTGGATCGGCGAGAGGGTTCTCGAGGCATGCGTCCTCTGCGAGAGGAGGTGCAGGAGCAACAGGTTCGCGGGGAAGGGGTACTGCGGGATAGGCAGCAAGATGCTGGTCTCATCGTGCTTTGATCACCTCGGAGAAGAACCTGAGATAGTGCCGAGCTTTACGGTATGCGGCCGCCACTGACGGATGGCTGCCGGCCGAGTTAGCTCGGGATGCAACCTCAGGTGCATCTACTGCCAGAACTGGGAGATCAGCCAGTATGCCAGCAGCGGGAGCCCCGTCTCTCCGAGGGAACTGGCGCGTGCCATCGATGAGGCAAGGCGGCGGGGATGCAGGAACCAGAACTGGGTCGGCGGTGATCCGGTCCCCAACATACCTTTCTGGTTCTCCGTGCTCATCCATGAGCGCGAGAGCACGCCGGTCTTCTTCAACACCAATGGCTATTACAGCACAGAGGCCTCGGAACTCCTCAGGGGGGTCGTGGATATCTACAAGATAGACTTCAAGTATGGCAACAACGCATGCGCGGAGAGGCTCTCAGACGCCCCCCGCTACTGGGAGACCCTCACTAGGAACCTGAGGTCTGCGAAGGCTGACGCTGAGCTGATCGTGAGGATGCTGGTGCTGCCGGGGCACTTGGACTGCTGCCTCCGCCCCATCCTTGGATTCATCGCCAGAGATCTGGGGACTATGACGCGGGTGAACTTGATGGACCAGTACGCCCCCAGCTGGAGGGCGGGAGAGTGTCCGGAGCTGAGGCGGAGGATCTCCGGGTCCGAGTGGCGGAGAGCGCTACAGATGGCGGAGGAGGCCGGCCTCAGGAACGTCATCACGTGATCCGGCCGCCTTTGCCGCCATACTCAGCCGAACCGGTGCGGCTTGAATAGTCCGGATGATGGCAGTAAGCAGGAGGACGCCGGGCAAGTAAGAGCATATAAATCTATTCTCCAGATTAATAGTGGTGCATTCCCTTGTCAGTTTGCCCCGAGTGCGGCGGAGAGACAAAGTATGACCCACGGGTCAAGCGGTACGTCTGCCAATGTTGCGGGCTCTCCCTGACCCTTGAGGAGAGGGATAAGCTGCGGGAGAGTAATGTACTGGGCGATGAAGCGGAAGAAAAGGAGAAGCGCCGAAAAGACTATATGAAGTGGTGGGCTTCCAAGAAATAGGGTGTTGACTATACGCTCCGAGATAATGACCGTCGGGAGAGAGCTCCTGATAGGTAAGACTGTCAACACTAACGCAGCATGGCTTGCGGCCCAGCTCCTTCACCTTGGGATCAACGCCTCTAGGATAACCGCCGTTGGCGATGTGGTGGGCGAGATCTCGGAGGCGGTCTCGGAAGCCTTCGGGAGAAGGTGCACGATCCTTATCGCGACGGGGGGGCTCGGTCCGACCTATGATGACCTGACGCTCGAGGGCATCGCCTCGGCGCTTCGTCTCCCCAAAGAGATCAACGAGGAGGCGATCAGAATGGTCGAAACCAAGTACAGTTCGATGGGCCTGGCTATTACCCCGGCCAGGAAGAAGATGGCGTTCATGCCCAGGGGGGCTGTCCCCCTGAGTAACAGTGTAGGCACCGCCCCAGGGATGATGATCGAGCACGGGGGCGCACTGATCTTCGCCCTCCCCGGGGTTCCCCGGGAGATGAAGGCGATGTTCGAAAGCGAGGTCGCCCCAAGGATCGCCCGGAGGGGGGTGGTTTTTAGGGAGAGGACTCTCTTTGTAGAGGGGGTGCCGGAGTCTTCGATAGCCCCCCTCATCGAGGAGTGGATGCCGTTAAACAGGGGGATCTACCTGAAATCCCATCCGAGATGTACCGAGCCCGCCCCCCGCCTCGAGATCCACCTCTCGGTACAGGGAACTGATGCGGCATTCTTGGATGAGGCGCTGAAGAAGGGGGAAGAGATGTTCGTCAGGCTTGTCCGAGGGGCAGGTGGTAAGATTATGGAGAAGGACGGAGCATGCGGAGGGAGGGCCCTCTGAAGTTCCTCTTCATAACGGGCACGGCAGGGTCAGGCAAGTCGAGCATGACCCTCTCCCTCGCAGACCGGCTCAGGAGCGCCGAAGCCGAGGTCGCGACGCTCAACATGGATCCCGGGGTAGTCTGGCTCCCCTACTCCCCCGACGTAGACGTCCGGGACTATGTCAACTATGAGCGGATGATTGAGGACTACCAGCTCGGGCCCAATGGCGCGCTGGTGGCAAGCGTGGACGCAGCGGTAGGCCATGTCGGGGAGATGCGGACAGAGCTCGAGAGGCTCCGTCCGGAGTATGTGGTGGTGGATACGCCAGGTCAGATGGAGCTCTTCGCCTATCGGGACTCGGGCCTACATGCCGCCACGGCGATCTCTGGGGGCGACTTTACAGTCCTCTTCCTGGCCGACTCGATCTTCCTGAACAGCGTCTCGGATTACATCTCCCTCCTCCTCCTCTCCTACTCAATCCATGCGAGGTTCAAGTCCCCCCAGATAAACTGTATCTCAAAGGTGGACCTCCTCTCCAAGGAGCTCTATGATAAGGGGATGGCATGGTCGTCATGCCCCGAGTCTCTCCTCGATGAGTTCGCCCTCGAGCGGCCGGATCTCAAAGGGGAGATCTCTGGAAGGATTCTCGGTATGCTCATCGAAGTTGGAGCGTTAGGAGAGTTTATATTCACCTCTTCCAATACTGGAGAGGGATTAGACGATCTGTATGCACAGATACAGCGTATACATACTGGCGGTGAAGATCGTTAATGCCGAACGGTAGTGCAATGGAATATGGACAACCTGGGCTCGGGCAGGTTACGAGAGGTCTCAGGACACTGCAGATCCAGATAGACAACGACTATGAGCGGCTGAACCAGCTCAGGGAGAAGAAAGGGCAGATCATCGAGAGGCTCAAGGAACTCAGGGTCGCCGCGTCAGACAAGAAGAATGCGAGGGATGAGAAGAACCGGTTAATAGCCGAGAAGAAGGCCCTCCGGGATCAGCTCCACAGCGAGAAATCGAGCATATCCGAAAAGATCAAAGACCTCAAAGCGAAGACTGCCACAATCCTCTCCAACGTACACGAGTCAGAGGATGAGCTCGTCCGCCAGTTCAAAGAGGCCAGTTGGAAGTACCAGACCACCACCCTCACTATCGATGAAGACCGGCGCATGGTGCAGAGGATCACCGAGCTGGAGAAGAAACTGGTCCATTACAAGCGGGCCAGGGAGGTCGGAGCGGAGATCCGCAGCCTCAGGTCGCAGTTTAACGCTCTGAGGGAGAAGGCCAACACCGTACACCGCGAGATCATCTCCTTGGCGGACGAGTCGAAGAAGCACCACGAAGAGCTGATAAAATGTTACGAGGAGGGGAGGGCCCTAGTTGCCGAACTCAACAGGGTCAAGGAAGAGATGCAGACCCTCCGGGAAGGCATCGCAAAGTCGAAGGCGTCCCTCTTTGACGTGAGGGGTCAGCTCGTGGTCGCGAGGAACGCTGCTATGCAGCAGAAGGCGGAGATGCTGGCGGAGAAGGCAAAGCTCCTGATTACCCGGAGGACAGAGCTCGCCGAGAAGGCCAACGAGAAACTGAGGAAAGGCGGACGCCTTACCTTCGAAGAATTCGGCGCCCTCTTGGAAGAGAAGGGGGGCCCGGACGAAGGCTGATTATATAAGCCTTTCCCTTTTACACAGAATATTTTAAATCGTTTACGGCTCATGATCGTAGTAGTGTGTACAATGAGCACCAAGGACAAGAGGATCCTTGTCTTAAGCGTTGATAAGGATAACGATGTCGGTCACGTCACCGGCGTCACTACGCCGCTGGTGGGCCGGGACAGGGTCCTCTCAACCGCATCTCTCTTTGCAATCAAGAGCCCGGAAGATTCCGACACCAACTCGATCTTCGCAGCACTCAAGACATTCGACTCCCTCGCGAGCGAAGGGGTAGAGGCTGAGATCGCAGTCATCGCGGGCCTGGAGGACGGCGGATTCAAGGCGGATATGAAGATACTCGCAGAGCTCGAGTCCGTATTGGGGATCTACCCGGCGGATGGTGTGATCTTCGTCAGCGACGGGGCGGCAGATGAGCAGGCGATCCCGATCATCCAGTCCAAGGTGCCCGTCATATCTGTCAAGAGGGTCTTCGTTCAACAGCAGAAGAGCGTTGAGGAAGCCTATGTGCTGATGTACAGATACCTGAAGAAGCTCGCCGAGCCCCAGTACTCGAAGATCGCGCTGGGTGTTCCCGGCATATTCATCCTGGCCACCGTGGTCCTCTACCTCATGAACCTCCTAAACTATGTGGCAATCACGCTGGGGCTGATCGCGGGGGCCGTGCTGATCGTGAAGGGGTTCAACATGGACAGCTCGGTGAGGGGGGCTTGGTCAGATTCGCCGATCAAGCTCATCTCTGCCCTGATAGCCGCCATAGTCTGCGTCGTTGCGGTGTACCGGGGGATAGCTACCGCAATTATCGACGCGACCCTCCCCGAACAGGCCGCCCTCTTCGCGAGCCTCGTCCTCACCCGGACCATCGATCTGTTGCTGATTGGCGTCGCGATCTATGTAGGCGGCAGGCTGGTCGCCAAGTACCTCGACGACGACCCGAAGATCTGGCGTGAAGTAGTCGGGCTTGTCGCGCTGATCTTCATCAGGCAGATGGTCATAGATGTGGCCCCGATAATAATAGACCCGAAGGCGAACCTCACACCCTTCCTCTTCAACGCAGGTCTGGGGGCACTTATCTGCACGGTCCTGGTTCTCCTCTTCTCACTCACCCCGCGCGTGAAGAGGAAGGTCAAGATGGCCGGAATCGGCCCCTTCTCCCACAGCGAGGATCGTGAGGGTGGGGAGAAAGACGCGGCCAAAGACTGACCGTTCAGGGCATCCATGTTCTATGCCCTGTTGCCGGTCTCCGGACAACCCGCCTGCTTCTTCCGGCTGTTCCGCCGATAAGTCGCAGTTATTTTCCGAAACGCCTCTTTCGCCTCTGGTATGTCCGTATCGCCCGTAAGAAATCTATCCGGCGCAGCTCGGGCCAAAAGACATCCAGAAAGTAAAACTCGGCATACGCGCTCTGCCATAGCAGAAAGCCGCTCAGGCGCTCCTCTCCGGATGTCCTGATTATCAGGTCCGGATCAGGGTCTCCTGCAGTATAAAGGTGTCTGGAGAATGTCTCCTCGTCAATCTCGCTTACACTGATCTTCCCTTCTAGGACCTGGCTGAATATCTCCTTGGCGGCGTCGATTATCTCCGCCCTCCCTCCGTATGCCATCGCGATATTGAGCCTCCTCTCCTGGTAGCCCTTTGTGCTCTCGACCGCCTGCTTAATTATGGCATTCAGCTCATCGGTAAGGAGGTCCAGCCTCCCTATCGCCCTGATCTGCACCCTGTTCTCATGCACCTCGCGGCTCTCCAATACCTCCCTGAACCCCCTCTCCGCGAGCCTGAAGAGCTCGCCCAGCTCGGCCTTGGAACGCTGAAAGTTCTCAGTGGAGAGCGCATAGACCGTCACCGTGCTTATGCCGAGCTGCCAGCACCACCGCAGGACCTCCTTCAGCTTGGCGAACCCGTACTCATGCCCCAAGAACTCCTGCAGCCCCACGCCTCTGGCCCAGCGGCGGTTACCGTCGAGGATCATCCCAACGTGGCGTGGCATCTCCCCGTTCTTGACCTCTGCGAGGAGCCTCTTCTCGTAGTAGTGGTAGATCCACTCCAAGGCCTTGCCTTTGATCAAGCCGTTGACGTGAGGTATGGTCACGAGGATCGACCGTCCTCCAACTCACCAAAATCGCGAAAGCCAAGCAATGGCGGGGGAGTCTCTGCAGCCTTCCCCGAACTTGCCCCTGCCTTATCCCCTGCCACTCGATTCCCCACGGCCAGTATCCGCCAAAGGGGCGCGTTTAGCGGGATTCCCGGCTCCTGTACCGCCGGCTGGGCTCGATCTCCGTGAGGAGCGGGCGCCCTGATCTCAGCAGGCATATGTTTGGGGTAGCCCCTCCATACATGCTATGCCTCAGTTTATATGACAACTGCTATATGCGTTTCGCCCTGGGTCGTGCGCATGGACTTGCCCTTATGCCGTCTGCCTGTGCCTCCCGGAAAATACTGGCGATGAGGGGATTATGGAAGTAGAGTAGAGTAGAGTGGAATAGAAATGAAGGGAGAAGCAAATAAATAGAATGCTCAGAGTGTTTATGAAAGGCCGCTGAAGGGATGTCCATGTCTGAATCTTTCGAGGGAGGCTACGCGGGCAGAATACTGCGGGTGAACCTATCCTCAGGGAAGCTCGAAGAGGATCGGCTGGAGAGGAAGGTCCTCGATGAATTCATCGGCGGAAGCGCGCTCGGGGCCAAGATACTATACGATGAACTCGATCCCTCGGTCCCTCCCCTAGATCCAGAGAACCTGTTGATATTCATGACTGGTCCCTTGACCGGCACAGCATGCCCCTCCTGCGGGAGATACTGCGTCTGCACCAGATCCCCACTCACAGATATATGGGCCGAGGCCCACGCGGCAGGATTTTGGGGACCGGAGCTCAAGTTTGCAGGGTTTGACGGTCTGGTGATCAAGG
Source organism: Candidatus Methanomethylicaceae archaeon GD_Cm_T35_P0_bin.15 (assembly GCA_038801785.1). GTDB lineage: Archaea > Thermoproteota > Methanomethylicia > Methanomethylicales > Methanomethylicaceae > JAULTD01. Next base: position 97,670 of record JAULTD010000001.1, on the reverse strand, counting down.
GCAGCTCGGAGAAGCCAGTTTTCCTCTGGATAAAAGACGGGGAGTATGAACTGAGGGATGCAGGGCACCTCTGGGGGAAGGATACTTACGAGACAGAACGCTCCCTAAGGGAGCTGGACCCCAAAGTCAAAGTAGCCTCGATCGGGCAAGCCGGAGAGCGGCAGGTCCGCATCTCCTCGATTATGAATGACTTGGGCAGGGCTGCGGGCAGGTGTGGGGTCGGGGCCGTGATGGGTTCCAAAAAACTTAAGGCCATCGCGGTCAGGGGGACCGGGGTTAACGTAGTGCCTGCCGCCAAGGAGGGTCAGCTGAGGGAGTACCTCAGGAAGATATACGTCACCATAAGGTCTCACCCGACCGTCCAGATCTATGCCTCCTACGGGACAGCCGGGATAATGAGCATGATGCACGAGTACGGCGACGTCCCGATAAAGAACTTTACGAGGGGCGAGTGGTCTGAAGGGGCGGGCAGACTCTGCGGCGAGGCTATGTCGAAGACGATCCTCAGGAAACAGTACGCCTGCTACCGGTGCCTCATCGCCTGCGGGAGGGAGGTGGAAGTAGACCGATATGGGGTTGTGGGAGCCGGGCCGGAGTACGAGACCTGTGCCTCCCTCGGCATGCTCTGCATGAATAGCGATCTCGAGTCGGTGGCTAAGGCTAACGACCTCTGCAACAGGTATGGGCTCGACACAATATCGACAGGGAACGTGATCGCCTTTGCCATGGAGTGCTACGAGAAAGGACTGGTATCCAAAGAGGAGGTCGGGTCGGATCTCGCTTGGGGGAATCCGGAGGCGATCATCGAGATGGTGAGGAGGATCGGGCACCGTGAGGGCTTTGGCGGGGTGCTGGGTGAGGGGGTCAGGAGAGCGTCGTCGAGGATCAGGGGCTCGGAAGGGTTTGCAATGCACGTCAAGGGGCTGGAGGTCCCCATGCACGATCCGCGGGCATTCAAGGGGATGGGGCTGCAGTACGCAACATCACACAGGGGGGCCTGCCACCTGCGCGGGTTCTTCTACCACATCGAGCAGGGGGAGAGGGTGCCTGATCTCGGGATCCACAAGAGATACGAACGTTTCTCTGTCGATGACAAGCCTGCGCCGCTGATAGCCATGCAGAACTGGCACGATGTGATAGACTCCCTCATAATGTGCAAGTTTGCATATCTCCCGCCCGCATCGGTCACGGCGATGCTATCCATGGTTACCGGTAAGGATTACCGCCTCCCAGACCTGGTGAAGACCGGAGAGCGTGCCTACAACCTGAAGAGGATGATCAACATCCGGTACGGGATGGGGAGAAAAGACGACACGCTCCCCAAGAGGCTGCTTCAGGAGCCGCTCTCCGATGGAGGGTGCAGGGGGAGCGTCGTCGAACTCGACCGTATGCTCCCGGAGTACTACCAGCTGAGGGGCTGGGATGATGAAGGTGTACCAACCCCTGAGAAGCTGAAGGAACTCGGTCTGAAGCGGACGGCTTGAACCGGGCGGCAGGGTCAGGCTGCGTAAGCAGCCTCCGGTTACCCCATCCGACCGACGATTTTTGGCACGTCACTGATCGAGTGCACCAGGACATCAGGCTCGATCTTGATCAGCTCCCTGTTGAAGATCCCTGTCATCAACCCGATCGTCCTCGTCCCTGCCCGCCTCCCGGCCTGTATGTCTGTCGGCATATCCCCAACCATGACCGTCTCGCTAGGCTCGAGGCGTAGGTATTCCAGTGCCTTGAGGACTGGCTCTGGGAACGGCTTCCCCCTCTCTGCGTCTTCCCTAGCTATGATGACCTCGAAGTAAGCGTCGATTGACAAACGCCTCAGGGCTTTCAAGACGTCTCTCCTGCTGCGTGTCGTCACGATTGCAAGTCTAAGCCCCATCTCCTGAAGGTCCTGCAGGGTCTCGGGAACTCCCTTATACAGGGAAGCGGTTTCGGCGATATGCTTGAGCTTGAAGTATGCCTGAGGCATCATGATCACCCGCTTGTGCGGGGCAACCCCGATCAGGCCACCTATCTTCCAGAGCAGGAAAGCCTCCATAAGGCGGGAGGAGCCCCTCGACAGCAGGATCGCGCCCAGGTTGTTTCCGACGTTCACCCTTGCGTCCTCGTTGAGGGGGATTCCCAGACCTTCTACCACCTTGACGAAAGCCTTTTCCATAGGCTTCATGCAGTCGACCAGAGTGCCGTCAAAGTCAAACAATACGGCAGCAATCACTTGGCGCACCCATGTAGGTACCGTTAGATGGTAATCAGGAGAGGCTGCTAAAAAACGTTGTGCACGGTGTCTGGACCGTGGGGATCAGGCGCGGCGGGTCAGGTAGGAAGCCCGGTTGGCGAGCCTGCCCCCAAAGACTATGAACCACGAGACCGCCAGGTCGATGATCCCCTGGGTGAGATTCATGGTTGAGACGAAGACTATGAAGCCCGTCATCGATCCCATGAAGAAGGTCTGGATCAGGTTCTCGATCGGCATTGAGAAGAATATCGGGAGGGCCCAGTAGTAGTTGACGGCAGCCGCAACCGCGCACCTAACAGCCAAAGCGAGGGCTGCGCCTGCTATGAACCTTGGCAGGGATCGGTAGGCTACAGAGGGCCCCTCCCTGCTAAAGGGTGCCAACGTAAGCATGCCCATGACCAGGACCATCGTCAAAGTTGCCACGAGTTTCAAGGTGCCTCCCACAAAGTCGCCGAAGAGCGCCATTATGACCAAAGCCATCCCGAGACCGGACAGGATCGCGTAGCGCGTGCCCAGGATGAAGAAGGCGATTATGACGGGCACTGCCACAAAGTCTATGGACATTCCCCAGGGGACCCTGATAGGTAGGGCCCTGTTGACAAATTCAAATACCGCCGAGAGAGCGATCATCAGTGCAATTATCGTGATCTTAAAGGGTCTGGTTGCCGTTCTCATTATCTGAACCACGCTGATCAGACTTCAGCGCCAACATTTAAGAGTATCTACTCATTATTGAGTAAAAACTCGCCGTAGCAAAAAGGAGGAGAGGCTGACCGAAAGCCAGTCCTATATGAGTAGGGATACGATGGCGAGTATTATGAATATTATGAAAAGCCATTTCGCGACGCTCATCGACAGCCCCGCGACACCCCTTGCACCCAGAAGCATTGCAACTATCGCGATGATGAAGAATAGGATTGCTAACTCCAGGATCATCTTCGCTTCTTCACCATCATAATAACCGTATTCGCTATATAAAAGCTGATTGTCAGAATAGCGTTCAATTTTAAATTAGCGCTATTTTATCTTTCTTATGCCTGTTTAGTGTTCGTTTATCCAGTGCCATGCTTTAACTACTGCCCCCTGACTGATCTCTGCCATCCTAAAAGGATAAATTCCCGCCGGCGTATTTCTTTTATGGAGAGACAATATGGATACCGAGCCAAGGTTATTGTCTGCCTCCGCGATAATAGGTGAAGGGGTTAAGAACCCCAAAGGGGAAGACTTGGGGAAGATTGAGGATATCAAGATCGACATCGACTCTGGTAGAATTGCATACGCCGTCCTGTCCCTTAGCGGCGTGCTGGGTATAGGTGGCAAGACTTTTGCGGTTCCATGGAAGGCCCTGAGGCTGCGGTCGGAAGAACGGATGTTCGTCTCCGATATCGACAAAGAGGCTCTGAAGAAGGGCCCGGCATTCGACAAGGATAAATGGCCCATGATCACCGACCGTCGCTGGATGAGCGAAGTCTTCAGTTACTATGGCTACAAGCCCTATTGGGAGGAATAAGCCTGCAGTAGTGGCCGGAGGAACGGTGCCACTCTTTTTTATAACGCGCCCGATCCAGCCAGCCGCCATGATTGGCGTCTTCCAGAAGATCCCTGCCAGCCTACCGTCCTGTTCAGGCTCGATACGATCCAGCCTATGCGGCGGGACGACGAAAGAATATATCCCACCATCACGAATTGATCATTGGCAGTACCTGCCAGAAGGAGTGTAAAGACCATTAAACCCGCAACTGGCGTAATTGTGGAATTTTCGGTAGTCCCGCTGGGGACCGGGAGCACCAGCATGAAGGAGTGGGTCTTAGAGGCGATCAGGAGCGTGAAGGGCTCAGGGGTCCGTTATCAGGTGTCGCCTATGGGTACGGCGATAGAGGCCGAGAGTCTCGAGAGGGCGTTTGAGATCATCAAGGCGGCGCATGAAGCTGTGCTGGCCAAGGGCGCTTCCCGGGTCTTGACAACGATAAGAATTGATGAGAGAAGGGACAAAAAAGAGACTCTGGACGAGAGGACCGGGATGGACGCCTAATAGATCATCTCGCCGCGGATGAACTGTGAGGTCCGTTTATCACCCGGCTGCTCGAAGAAGGTTCTGGTGTCCGCGATCTCTACTAGTTCCCCGCTGAGGAGGAAGGCGACCCGTCTGGTCAAGCGCTTGGCTTGGAAGATGTTGTGGGTGACGATTATTATAGTGGTGCCCGCCCTGTTAGCCTCCCTGAGGACCTCCTCGATTATCGAGACATTATAAGGGTCGAGGTTGGCAGTAGGCTCGTCAAGGAGTAGGAGATCGGGCCTGTAGACGAGTATCCTTGCGAGGGCGACCCGCTGCGCTTCCCCTCCCGAAAGGGTCAGGGCATTCCTGTCCCTGAGGTCGCAGAGATATAGCGCTCTCAGGGCCTCGGAGACCCTCGCGGAGATCTCCGCCTGCGCTGTTCTTCTGAACCTGAGGCCGTATGAGATGTTGTCATACACGCTCGCATCGAAGAGGACGGGGGTCTGGAAGACCATCCCCACCCTCCTTCGGATCGCAGCAGGCATCTGTCCCGTTATGTCCGCCCCCTCGATGAGAACCCGCCCCGAGTCGGGCACGTCCAATCCCCCTACCAGCCTCAGGAGCGTGCTCTTCCCGGCGCCACTGGGTCCGACAACTGCCACAAAGTCGCCTCTTGCGACGCCGAAGCTCACCCCCCTGAGTGCAGGCTTTTTGTAGCTCTTGCTTAGCGAATCCAGCTCAAGGAAGGTCGCCACGTTATCTCCCCTCGCGCTTCTTCTTTGAATGGACCTGGAGGCGGGTCAGTACAAGGTTGACGACGAAGGCGATGATCAGGAGTATTATCCCGAGCGCAATTGCAATGGCGAACTCTCCGGTATTGGTGTAGAGCATGATGGCGGTAGTTAACGCCCGCGTATATCCCAGGAGGTTCCCGCCTACTATCATTATCGCACCCACCTCAGAGATGGCTCCGCCGAAGGCAGCGATGACTGCGGTGATCAGGCCCAGTCTGCTCTCGTTGAGGAGAATCCTCGCCTGCCAAGCTGGCGACGCAGACATGGAGACCAGCGTATCCATCAGTAGGGGGTTCAGGCTTGATACCGATGATATCGTGATGCCGCAGACTATGGGGAATGTCAGCACCGTCTGAGCAATTATCATGGCTTCGGGGGTGTACAGTAGCCTGAGGAATCCCAGCGGCCCGTAGGCTGAGAGAAGTATATAAACGACCAGGCCTACCGCTACCGGAGGAAGTCCCATAAACGTATTGATCAAAGTCGTGAGGACAGATTTGCCAAGGAACGTCCTCGTAGCCACGAAGAAACCGAGGGGGATCCCCAGGAGCGCGCCGATCAGAGTGGCCGTCAGCGAGACCCTGAGCGAGAGGGCCGTGATATTGAGGACCTCCGGATCGCATGATGCCAGCAGGCGGAGCGCGGTAAGGAGCCCATCTACCAGTATCTGGAATCCGTCCATGGATATCGCCTCACAACATGCGCCTCCGGGGACAGCCTGCGTAAGTCATTCTTGACCTATGGGCTCATACCCCTGGCCCTCAACTGGGAGTTCAGATACGCCACCGTTGCGTTCTCGGATGGGAGGCCGATCGATTCGGGACTGCCATAGATGGGGAAGAAGAGCTGCTTGCCCCCTGCCCTGAAGCTGTCGATGAGGGCCTGACCTTCCCCGCTCACCATGAAGAGCAGGAAGTCATTGGCGAGGCTGGACTTGATGTTTGGGTATCTTGTCGAGTTGAGAAGCACTATGCCGTATGGGTTGAGCAACGCCGAGTCGTTCTCGCAGAGTATCTCCATTTTGAGGGTCTCATTCATCGTCTCCTGTAATTTGTAGAACGTTCCACGGTCGCTTATCGTATATCCCCCCAGTTCATTAGCAATCCTGATGGTGGCAGTCATCCCCGACCCGGCCGATTTGTACCAGTCTCCCACGGGGTCAGTCACCCCCGCCGCAGCCCATAGCCTCAGCTCAAGTGCATGCGTGCCTGACCTGTCGCCCCTCGAGACGAAGGTCGTGATCCCTGCGGAACCCGCCTCCGAGATCCGCATCATGGCCTGAGTAGCGTTTATCCCTGCAGCGCCGGCAGGGTCACCCGGCGGGCCGATGATTACGAAGTCATTGTACATCACAGTAATCCTCAGGGTTCCATTTCCCGACGATACAAATTCGTCCTCTCTGGCCCTGTCATGGACGAGGAGGATGTCCGCATCCCCCCGCGATGCCACTTCAACGGCTTGCCCCGTTCCCAGGTAGAGCCACGTCATGTTCGCGTTGAACTTGCTATCGAAATATGGCTTGAGGTAGGCGAGCAGGCCCGTGTCGACGGTGGATGTGGTGGTGGCTATCACCAGCCTCTGCTGGGTCGAGGGCTGAAATGCGTATAAAGCGACAGCAGCAACCGTCACGACTATGACCGCTAAAACCATCAGTCTTTTGCCTGAAACCATGCCGCTCACCGTTATATTTACTTTGATATATCGACCACCTTAAAATAGGTTGTGGGGATAATATGTCCATGGTTCACCGGCCGGGCTTCTCGATCTGGATCGAGGATGACGGGAAATACCTGTTTGGGGAGAAGGAGGCCAGGATGCTGGAAGGCATCAGGCGCACCGGCTCGTTTATGGCCACCTCCAGGTCCTTGGGGACTACCTACGCCCATGTCTGGAATTCCATCCAGGAACTGGAGGCGAGGGCTTCAGCGAAGATGGTGAGGGCCCAGAGGGGAGGTGAGGCAGGGGGTGGGGCAGTGTTGACGGAGGCGGGTGCACGGCTCTTGGAGGAGTACAAGGCGATAGAAGAGAAGGTCTCAAAGTTTCTGGGGGCAGGGAGAGACTTTAGAATGCTGGAGGTAAAGAGCCCCGACTTGGCGATCATCGGCAGCAGCTGCATCGGCGTGAGGATCCTGGCATCGATGATTGAAGGCTTCTCGGTCGAGGTTGTTGAAGTCGGCTCTACCGCGGGGATTACCGCCCTGATGCTAGGTGAGGCAGATGTAACAGGAATCCACATCCTCGACGAAAAGACGGGCTCATACAACATGGGCGCGCTCGGGAGGCTCTGGCCAGATGGCGATGCCGTGCTGGTTAGGGGGTATGCCCGGCAGCAGGGGCTCATGGTGAAGAGGGGCAATCCCAAGAGGATAACCGGGGTTAGGGATCTGGAGAGGGGGGACGTGAGGCTGATCAACAGAAATCCCGGTGCCGGCACCAGGGTACTCCTGGACATGCTCCTGAGGGAATATAGCATAGACGTACATAAGGTGAGGGGCTATAATCACGAGGTTCGGACCCATGAAGAGGTGGCGAAGGCTGTTCTGGCCGGGGGGGCTGATGTGGGACTGGGCCTCATGGCTACGGCGTCCGAGTTCGGTCTGACCTTCTTGAAGATCCGTGATGAGCTGTATGATTTTGCAATCAGCAAGAGGAGGCTGGCAAAGCCGTCAGTCAAGAAGTTCCTCTCGGTTCTCAGGTCCAAGAGGTTCGCCGAGGAGTTGGAGAAGTGGCCGGGACTGCACACGCTCCCAGAGACAGGAGAGATCGTCTCGGACGCGCCAACCTGAAATGCCCGCTTTCATCCGAAGCTGTCAAACCCATTCCGATAAACCGCAGACTGCCTGCTGCCTAGGTGCCGATGAGCGCCGGCGTCACGTATGTCTCTATGACGGCGGCGATGGTGAGGAGGATTATGACCAAGACAAAGACACGGAGGCCTTTCCCGAACTCCGCTGAGAACGAGTACTCTGTGCGCTGCAACTTGCTGTTTACCTTCCTCAGGGCGGCCACCCCCAATCTTATCCCTGCTGCTGAAGCGAGCACCAATGCAGGGAATTCGAAGACGCCGTGGGGGACCAGCGTCGAGAGGGCAAAAGGCAGAGAATATTCGCTCGCGATAGCTGCGCCCAGAAGGCCTACAAGGTAGCCGTTGAAGAGGAGGATCCCCGCTGGCACTATGCAGAGGAGGGGCCCCGAGACGAAGGATATGGCTGCCGTCAGCGAGTTTTTGGCCAGTAGGAATAGCACCGTCAGGGGATTGTACGGCTTGTAGAACTCGAGGAAGGGCTCAAGCCCTTCAAAGATGGGATCCTCGGTGACAGGCCCCTGGCCCTGGGGAGTGGCAGCGCCGAGAGACAACCCTGTAATAAGGAGCAGAGTGGCCACTAGGATGTAGCGTCCATGATCCTCTAGGAGGCGCATGCTGGATCAGCTCTTGTGGAGCAGAGAGCTATGTTCCGGATGGCTCTTAAAATATTCGATCGCGAACTCACAGTTGGGGACTATCTTCAGCTTCTCCCCTTCAGCGTAACGTATGGCCGCCTGCACAAGCCTGCTTCCGATCCCCCTCCCCCGGAACTCTTCGGGGGTATACGTCGAGTCCAAATACAGGACTCCGCCATCCCTCCTGAAGACGAGTTCTGCGGTGGCTTTATCGCTTAGCTTGATGATGAACCTGTCCCCGCTCATCTCGACATCCATATTTGATATCACTGAATACTACGCTGCTATCTTTTATTTTAGGTTATGGCGGGAGGCACCTCACCTCTCAGAGGGGAGGGCCCCCATAACCTATGCCATAGAGCTTGTGGTAGAACAGATCTGCGACCTCCATCATATCGACATCAACGAACCTCTCGGGGTAGAGCTTTGATGCCATCCACTCCACCGCCAAGACTGAGCGCATGGATCCATAATCCCAGCCAGGCTCGGGCATGCAATATACCTGCCCGCTCCTGATCGCCGTGATCCCCCCCACCTTCGGATCCTGCATCAGTGCCTCTATGTCTACACCGCTGAGCGTGAATATCACCTCGGGGTTCCACGCCACGATCTGCTCTGGAGATACCTGCGGCAGGTAGCCCGTGACATTCTCGGCGACGTCGATCCCGCCAGCTGCCACTATCTGGCTATGCTCGAAGGTCTTGCCGCTGTAGGCGTGGTAGAGGTCATAGCCGCAGAAGTAGACCTTCTTTCTCTCCTCGGGAGGGATGGCGCTGACCCTGGAGCCCACAAAGTCGATAATCTCTTGGAGGTAAGACGAGATCCCGGCAGCCTCCTCTTCACGGTCCACGATCGCGCCGATTATGCACAGATCACGACCAAAGTTCTCCAGCTCCTCGAAATGAACGACTGCCATGGTGATGTTGGCCCTCATCATCTGGTCTATCGCAGCAGTGCGGCTGTACCCACCCGCCAATACGATATCTGCCTCCAGCGCCATGAGCTGCTCCAGGTTGACACTGTTCCCCGCGACCGGGGCGCTGAGGTTCAGCAGGCGGGGCTCAAGGAGGGCGTTCAGGCCATCGTAATAGGTGCCCCTCCTTGTACCGTCGTCCACCCCAACGATCCGATCCCCCTCCCCTAAGACGATCAGTGCCTCGACTATCCCCGCCCTCAGGGCAACGATCCGATCGGCGTGGAGTGGAACCTCGACCATGGCCCCGCTCGAATCCATGATTATCCGTGACCGGGTGTCCCCCTCCCGGGAGACGGCGCTCCCGCTAAAGGCCCAGAGGACACCGCTGCTTGCCGCGAGGACCAGGGCCACCAGGAGTGGCAGGGACGCCCTCACTTTACCACCAGTATTAGCCTGCAGGTCTTTCCTTATCAACCCAACGCGATCCTGATGGTCCGCCGCCGCATCGGCAGCCGTAAACGCGTTACCCGAGGTACTTCATGAACCATTTGCCTGCAAGACGTGCCACCTGTTCAAGCGCCCCAGGCTCCTCGAAGAGGTGGGTCGCCCCCGGGATGATCTCCAGCTCCTTGACCGAACGCAGCCGGTCGTAAGCCATCCGGTTGAGCTGAAGGACCTCGAGGTCGTCGCCTCCGACGATGAGGAGTGTAGGAGCCCTCACCGCGTCAAGCGAGGCGCCAGCCATGTCGGGGCGTCCCCCCCGGGAGACGATCGCGGAGATTGTGACGGGCGAAGAGATCGAGGCCACCAGAGCCGCGGCGGCGCCCGTGCTCGCCCCGAAGTACCCCACGGCGAAGCCCCCTGCCTGAACGCTCTGCTGGACCCATGCAGTCGCCCCCACTAGCCTCCTTGCGAGCAGATCGATATTGAAGACATTGGCACGATCCTCCGCCTCCTCGACCGTCAGTAGATCGAAGAGGAGGGTCCCTATCCCGTGGCTCCGGAGGACTGCCGCAACGTAATTGTTGCGCTTGCTGTGGCGGCTGCTGCCGCTCCCATGAGCAAAGAGCACCACCCCCCTGGCACCCTCGGGTATCTCCAGCATCCCCTCAAGGCTGACAGAATCGGTCTCGATCGATATCAGCTCGCGGATCGCGGTCTCCGCCATCGAGCGACTCATCTTCCCCGATCATTAGTTGGACCTCCGGGGATTCAAATCTTTTGGTCGGCGTGGAGGTCATCCCGGCGGAGTGTTCTGGGCGGGCAATCAGCCTCCGCGGGTGATGTCCTGCTCCGCGTACCATCTCAGGGCCTCGTGGAAATGCGCGATTTTAAAGTCGGGCCAGAGATCGTCGAGTACAAAGATGTCCGCGTAAGCCGACTGAATGGGGAGGAAACCGCTCAACCTTCTCCTGCCGCCCCACCTGATGATGAGGTCTATTGGGGAGACCCCCCAGGAGCCTATGCCCGCAAGAATCCCCTGCCCAAGTTTACCGTTCCGGGCTGCGCAGCCGAGATCCCACCTCCAGCTATAGTTCACAAGGAAGTTGACCTTAATCCTCCCCTCACAGCAGCTCCGGGGTGCTGTCAGATCCCTCAGCTCATCAGGGAAAGAGGGCGAGTCGGAGTTTCCCACAACGAGCAGCGAGACATCCCTACTCCTCATCCATCCGACGAACTCCACACATGCCTCCTTGAAGGCGGCTATCTGCTCCTTGGGCCGCCGTGTATTCTCTTCAGTGAAGGCATAAACCGAGATCTCCGATACCCCTGACTTTACCCCTTCCCGGAAGAGTTCCTTTCCGGGCTCTATGCCGTATCTGTAGCCCTTCTCCGTCGACAAACCATGTGCGATTGCCCAGCGGCGGTTTCCGTCCGGGATGATCCCGATATGCCGGGGAACTCGCTTCAATTTCACTGTCCTGATCAACTCCGCCTCATTCATTTATTTGCATTTTGATCATGGACAACAGGCAGGGCGCGGATCGAGTATAATGCTGGCGAAAGCTGGGCGATATGCCCCAGAGGCGCATATGGTGCTAACCGTGCTGCCAGCACGCCTGTGCCCAATACTGCATGCCCCCGGACTGTAAACCTCGGGGATAGAGGTGCGGCAGTGAGTGCGCCAATAGTCATTATTAAGGGTCAGGGAGACAATAGTCCTGTGGAGGAAGACCGTTGGTCAACAATGGAACCAAGAAGGCGATGAAAGACTCGCTCATATCTGCCGGGATAGAGGACCTGAAGGTCAGCGGGGAGATGTCCATAAGAGAACTGGTCAAGGGGATGGGCAGGATGGGGGGGTTCATGGCCGCGCACCTGGCAGAGGCCTCTGAAATTCTAGGCGAGATGATCCGGGAGAGGGGGTGCACGACCTTTCTCTCCTTCACCGGCAACCTGGTCTCTACAGGGTTGAGAGGGGTCCTTGCCCAGATGGTGAGGGAAGGGTGGGTGAATGCCATTGTGACGACTTGCGGCGCCCTGGATCACGACATCGCAAGATCGTATGGCGGGAGGTACTCTCCGGGGAGGTTCGAGCTGGACGACGCCATGCTGAACGAGCTGGAGATACACCGGCTCGGCAACGTGGTGATTCCGTTGGAGGATTACGGGCCGCTCATCGAAAGGGTCATGAGGGAGGCTCTGCCCGAGATAACCGGAGGTAAGGAAGACGTCTCTCCCAGCGAGCTGGCGGCAGCGTTCGGGAGCCGGATAAAAGATGGCAACTCGATACTGAAGGCTGCCTATGACAGGGGGGTCCCTGTCTACGTGCCGGGGATCATAGACGGTTCGTTTGGGACCAACCTGTTCTTCTACTCCCAGACCAGCAAGGTCAAACTGAACCTGTTCAGGGACATGAACTCCATCCTCAACACGGTATTCGATGCCAGAAAGACGGGCGCCATAATAATCGGCGGGGGCATCAGCAAGCACCACGTGATCTGGTGGAATCAGTTTAGGGAAGGCCTCGATTACTGTATCTACCTGACGACTGCGCAGGAATATGACGGGAGCCTCTCGGGCGCGATGCCCAGGGAGGCGATCTCCTGGGGGAAGCTCAGGCCGAGTGCGAGGCAGGCGGCTGTCTTCGGGGATGTGACGATAACCCTCCCCCTCTTGGTCGGAGCCAATATTGGCTTAAGCGGCGGGCCCAAGGTGGAATAGCTTATTGAAGCTGCGCCACTGCTATCCGCTCAATCACCGCCCCTCCAAGGTCTTTGAGAGAAAGTCGTATTACGGCGGCCTGAACGTTGGGCAGATTGAGGAGTGGTTCAGGACAAAGCCCGAGAAGCTCAGGAAGCCGATCTTCCATGTCGATCCTGGGAGCGAGACGGGGTATATCCGGAACAAGTACAGGGAGAAGCGGGGGAGGCTCCTCTTCTTCGGTATCTCTAGCTTCGAAGAACTGAAAGCTATGGCGCTTGAGTACCTGCCTGAAGACATCTACTACGACAGGAACGTCTACAGAGACCCTGGCGCCTGTGCGGACTGCGGTAGGAGGGGGGACGGGTGCAGATCGTGCAGCGAGGTCGAAGGGCAGGAGCTGATGTTCGATATAGACCCCGAGAATATAGACTGCCCCAACTGCGGGACGCTCGAGGACAGGGTGAAGGGAAGATCGATGTTCAAGTTCTGCTATATCTGCTTCAATACCGCGATCGATCACACGGTGAGGCTGCACGCATGGTTGGGCTCAAGGGGCTACAGAAAACTATCGCTCGTCTACTCCGGTAGGGGGTTCCACATTTACGTTGGGGACAAGGCGGGGTATGTGATGACCTTCGAAGAGAGGAGGGAGCTGGCGGAGAAGGTCATGAACGAGGGCTTTGGTATCGATGCCTGGGTGACCGACGGGGAGGCGAGGCTCGCAAGGGTGCCGTTCACCCTCAACGGGCTGGTAAGCCGGATCTGCCGTCCCTTGGAAGTGACAGAGATAAAAAACGAGGACTTTTGGAGATCGCCACGCTACGTGCCCAACTTTGTCTGACTATTTCTTCTTTGCTTTCTCCTCTTTCTTCTTGTATTCTTTCTTCTTGGCTGCTGACATGATTCTCGACCCTATATTCATTCTAATATATTTAGCAGTTATAATCATTTGTGTCAGAGAGTTAAACGATTATCCGTATATAACAAACCTATGCTTCCCAGTCCGGGCATGCTATTTTGTAAGCAGTCTCTCTTAGATTTCTGCCCGATTCAGTTAATGTCGGGGCAAATGAGCATGAGCGGAGGGGTTATTCCTTAGGTTAATTATGAACAGGTTATATAAACCTTTATTAAATTTAAATTATTTACGTGAATAAATAAAATATAAAATATCTACCAGAATAGTTTATTATATAAACTAACATTTTATATGCATAAAATTACAACTAAATTTTACTTTTTCGGTTATCAATAGAAAAACTACCGTCGTTTTTGCGCCGATAGGTCGCCTTCCAACGATCCTTCTCGCTAAAAAAATTTTTGCTTTCAGAACCTATATATCTGTTCAACAAAGAAACACTAATCGATTCAAATGGGGTGCATTCCTGTAGCCAAGAGGGGAGTATCGCAGATTATCGCAGCTGTAGTGCTCTCTGCGATCGCACTCAGCGCGGTAATGATGCTGTATCCCACCATCTCTTCGCATATGAGCCGGCAGGTCTACTCGGTCTCGGTTCTCTCATCCAGTCTTATGAAACAGGAGAGTTACCTGCTCCTCTCCGTAAACGTAAAGAATACTGGAAGCGCGCCGGTCGTGTTGGAGTGCAGACTGTATGATGAGAACGGCCAGCCGCACCTGGCCTCCCCTGCCCCAGCCGCGATAAATCCGGGGGCGACCGTCAGCTTCATCTATGAGAACAGCAGCTGTACGGGCTTTCTAGTAGGCAACGAATACCGGGTCGACCTCTGCGACAACTCCTCTGGTATATACAGGGTGAATGTGCTGTGTCTGGGAAGGTAGGATCCGGTGGAGTATCCACGATCATAGGCGTCGCTGCCATGATAGCGGCAGCGCTATTCGCCTGTGGGGTATTCTATACCGAGATCACAGCGGTTGCCGGGGCCCCTTCCCCAGACGATCTAGCCCTGACGGACATGGTCCTCTCCAAGCACTACGGGCATTCCTACTTCAACGCCATTCTGAAGAGCAGCTCTCCCGAGCCGCTGGTAGTGAACATCTCAGTGATAGGCGAGGACGGGGCCGCTGCCTTGACTTTCACGGACGTCCTCTTGGTGCCTAAAGGCGAGGCCGAACTGGTGGCCGAGGGGAGCCTAGGGTGCGCCTTCACGGTAGGTGATACGTATACCATCAAGGTGACGGGTGACAGGGGCGGAGCACTACAGATCGTGTGTAAAGGGGTGGAGGCATACCACGGGAAGATGATTCTGTTTAACCTGCCCGGTATGGGCTCCACGGTTATCAACTACAGCGAGGTCGAGCGCGGCGTCATAGACACCGCAACCAAGCTGGGGCTGATGTACCAATCGATAACCAGCATGGAAGAATGGGCAGCCATCCTCGCCAACCCCGAGGAGGGCCTGATAATCGTCAACCCGTATGGCAATACCGTCCCGGCTCCGACCGAGGCACTCTCCAACCCCCAATCGTTCATAACCGGTCTGGGCGAGACGGTTAGTGAGAACGGCTGGACTTGGGTGCACGTTGGCGGGATGCCATTCCAAAAGCTCAGCGATGGCACATCAACCGTCCAGATCGAGAACGGTCAAGGTATTCAATGGTTCTTTGGAAGCGATAAAGTCAATGTAAACGGGGGAGACGGGCAAGAGTTCCTGCAGGATCTGACTGACGATGACGGAACGAGCCTGAACTATTTCTTGGAAGTGTCCGGTTTCGAACCGAACCCCCTGCCGCAGAAAATGAAATTCGATTATGCGATTGTCACGGCAGCCTCGGAGCTCCCCGAGACGAAGTACACTTTCTATAAAAGCCCCGGCCAGAGCCACGCTGGGGCGAGGAGCTTCTATGTGGGGGATGATGGCGGCTATTACATTCACTGGGGGGCTCCCACAAACAACTTCGACAGCTATCAGAGCGGAGCGATATCGCTGATGCTCGCTCTCTACACCAACACAAGGTGATGCAGCATCAAACGCCGCCGGGGACTGTCTGAGCTAATAGCCACGCTCGCACTGATAGCGGTTACACTGGCGGGCATGGCAATTTACATACAGGGCCTCAACATGTACTACAGCGGCGAGGCGGGTCTGCTCTCGGGCATCCTGCGGTCCAACAGCGACCAGAATTTTGAGAGGCTCGGCATGATCTACTTTTTCGAGAACGGCACCGCGCCCAGCCGCACGCTCTACTTTGTGGTATATAACTATGGTGCCCGGAATGCTACCGTAGACAAAGTAGTCATAGACACCGTTACGACGAGCGTCACACCGTTGACCATTCCTTCAGGCGAAGTTACCTTTCTGCAGGTCAACCAAACGTTGAGCGGAACTAACCACGTCGTCTCAATCATCACTGGCAGGAACAACGTGTTCTCCATGCAGTTCAGGACGGAGTAATCAGACATGACCCGTCTGAAGGTACACCCAGCAAAGATAAAGTTCCACGGGAAGAGAGGCATAACCAACGTCCTCGGCGCCCTGCTCTTCGTCCTCGCGATCGTTTTAATCACTGGTCTTATCGCGACGGTATCCAACGAATTTGGCAACTACGTCAGAAGTGCCGACTACCTCTACAATATCGAGAGAGAACGGTCTAACGAGGGCCTCGTCTTCTCCCACAGCCTTCAGGGGGGAGCGCTGTATCTAAACTTGACAAACTGCGGAGGGGTCTCCCTGAACCTCGTCCGGGTGATGGTCATAGAGCATGACGGCTCTTCTGATATCCTCGCTGCATCGGACGGGATCAACATCCTACTGAACCCCGGCATGTCCCGGCTCAACTATAACGCATCCGACATAAGCAACGCGAACCTGGATTTCTCGTCCGTTAATGCAACTATCCTCTTCATCTCAACAAGAGGCAACTCATTCGTGGTCGTGGTCAGAGATGGTCAGGCTTACCACTCATGAACTGGTCGCGGGGCCCAGCGCCCTGCGTGCATCTTTCGAAGTTGGTCAGAGTCGCTCGGTGCTGCCATTGGTATCTGCGCCGATCGCACAGCCGGGGATCTTTGGCAGAGCAGCAGGGATCAGGCTTGACAATCATTGTAGTGGAGGGGGGACCTGATGAACTTGAGCGCAGGTGATAACGGAGGCAAAGGCGAAGTGCAAAGCAACGGCGGCAGAGTAAGTGACAGCAACAGCAACAGTAACGGTAACGCTGCGGATAGTGGTGGCTATCGCATCAAACTCAGCAAGACCGTGAGCAAGAGCATCGAGAAAAAATACTTGGGTAAACACTTTGACCTCTTAAGAGCGGACGAGATGAGGCTCCCGGAGGGCGCCAAGCTCTTAGAAGAGTATGCCGTGGGCGATGCAAAGGTAGGGATCTACGAGCATTCGGGCGACGGCTATTACTGGATCACCGAGCCCCCCATGGACGAGTCGGACCTTCTGCACTACGACCTCCTCATGAACGCCATCTACTATACGCTGAAACCAACTGCCGAGGCAGACCCCGCAAAGATCATCGAAGAGCGCCTCCTCCATGCGGTGAAGGAGCTGAAGCTCTCTCTCGACGACGGTGGGATCGCCAGGGTAAAGTACTACATCCTCAGGGACGTCTTAGGATACGGGCTCTTCGACGTCCTGATAAACGACGGCCGGATCGAGGACATCTCCCTCTCGGGGGTGGATAAACCGGTCTGGGTGTTCCAGCGGGATTACTCGCACTTCGACTGGCTCTCGACGAACATCAAGTTCAAGGAGGAGGATAAGATCGAGTCGATGATCATGCTCTTCGCCCACAAGTCCAAGAGGCACATCTCCACCGCTTTCCCGATCAGCGAGGGGTCCCTCCCCGAGAAGCACAGGTGTGCCCTCACCTTCTCTAAGGAGGTCACCCCGTTCGGCTCGAGCCTCACCATAAGGAAGTTCAGGATGGACCCGCTCACCCTCTGCCACCTGGTAAAGTACGGGAGCCTCTCCTCCCTGATGGCTGCCTACTGGTGGCTCCTCCTTGAGAACAGGGGGTCGACGTTCGTGGTGGGGGAGATGGCCAGCGGCAAGACCACGCTCCTCAACGCGCTGGCCTCCCTCCTCCCTCCCCATTGGAAGATAGTGACGATCGAGGACACTCCCGAGCTGAGGCTCCCACATGAGGGCTGGAAGCCGCTCGTAGCCAGGCACACCTACTCCATATCCGAGACCAAGACCGAGATAAGGCTGTACGATCTGGTGAAACTCTCGCTCAGGGAGAGGGCACAGTTTATCGTGGTAGGCGAGATCAGGGGCGAAGAGGCGTATGTCTTCATCCAGGCGCTGGCGACGGGTCACGGAGGCGGATGTACCTTCCACGGGGACTCTGTAGACTCGGTGGTGATGAGGCTGACCACCCCTCCGATCAACGCCTCCCCCTCATTTCTCCCGCTCATCAGCAATATCGCTATCACCAGGATGATCAAGATACCAGGAAAGAAGCCCGTGAGGCGGGTCGTTGAGGTCGACGAGATATACGGCCTGAGCGGGGAGAACGTGCTTAGCAACGAGGTCTTCCACTGGAACGTCGAGAAAGACCGGCACTACCCCGACAACCCCTCTGAGGTGGTAGAGAAGAGCAAGAAGCTGGAGAAGGTGAGGGCGATGCTCGGCCTCACGAAAGACGAGGTGACCGCAGAGCTCCTGCGCCGGACGTATTTCATCGACGATCTCACGTCGAGAGGGATCCTTGAGTACCAGCTGGTCGCCGCCGAGCTCAAGAAGTACTACGCGGGCACGGTGAACCGGAGTGGTTGAGCTCAAGAGCCTGCCGATCATACTCGCCGTAGTATCCTGCGCCACTGTATTGGGGGCGCTGGTCGTAGCATTTGTGACCGGCAGCACGGTATACGCCCTGATGATCACAGCGCTGGGGATCGTCATAATGGCGGCATCCATCGCGCTGGCATTCTTGGAAGGGGTAGGCAAGGTCTCACGGCCCACCATCTCGATCACCTGGAAGAGGAAGAGCCAGAAGGCAGGAAAGGGAGAGGGGCAGGGGGGCAAAGGGAAGAGCAGGAAGAAGGAGAAGGCGCTGACCACCCCCCTCTCCGAGTACCCGCTTGTAGCGTACATCTCGAGGTTGACCGAGGGTATGATGAAGGATGAGATCCCCCGGGCAATGGTCTACCTCCACCCCGCCACATACTCGAGGTTCTACGCGGCGATCTTCCTCCTCGTCCTCACCGCGGCGCTTCCTTCGGGAGTGGTCCTCCTCGTCCTGCTGCGGAACCCCCTGGCGCTCATCCTCGTCTTCTCCCCCCTGATCCTGCTGGTCCTTCCTATGCTGGAGGTCAAAATAAAGATCTCCAACAGGAAGAGCGACGTGGGGAACGAACTACCGTTCTTCCTCGTCTACGCCGCCTCGCTCCAGGTTGCGGGGCTCTCCCTCTACGCCTCGCTCGACCGGCTCACGGAGTGGATGATACTGCCGAAGATCAAGAGGGAGGCGCTCGTAGTCAAGCGGGACTACCTCTACTTCTCCCACAACCCGCTCCTCGCCCTTGAGAACGTTGCCGGCAGCCACCCGGACGAGAACTTCAAGACGATAGTCCTCGGGTATACCTCTGTCCTGCGGAGCGGCGGCGACCTGATCGTCTACCTCAACTCCAAGGTCAGCGACGGGCTGAGATCGATAGTGGACAAGTGGAAGAAGTACGCCGACTCTGCGGGTACGCTCGGAGAGATGTCGCTCGCGATCTTCCTGATGTTCCCATCGCTCCTTATCGCCATGGCGATTGCCTTCGCCAGCAACTACAGTCTTGTCCTCATGCAGGTTTATGCCTACGCTGTCCTCCCGCTACTTGGGACAGTCCTGATATTGGGGATCCATGTCTCCCAGCCGAGGTTTTATGACTCCTACAACATAAACCGGGTAGTGCTTATTGTTTCGGGCGCAGCGGCAGCCTTCGGGCTGGTCACATGGTTTGTCTTGGCTGATAAGGTTGTATGGCTCACCTCGACGCTGCTCATCTTTTGTGTAATGATCAGCGCAGAGTACATAAAGGAGCATGGAGAGGTAGCGAAGGTCGAGAAGGCCCTCCCCCTCTTCCTCAGAGACCTGACTGAGATGATGAAGATCGGTTATGATATTAACCAGACTCTGATAAAGCTCCCGAAGCAGAGGAAGTACAACAAGACCTTTGACCTATTCCTGAAGAGGGTCTCGGAGCATCTTGAGATGAACCTCCCCCTGAAGAGGGTATCCGAGATGATGACGGTCAGGAGCTGGCTCTGCAGGTACGTCTTCTTCATACTGAGCGAGATCGTTGATACTGGCGGGGGAACCCCTGAAGTTCTGGAGAGCCTGACCGGCTTTGTGAACGGCGTCGTGATCGAAAAGAACAAGGCCAAGAACACGACCCGGTCCTACACCTTCTTGGGTTATGCCACGCCGGCATTTCTCTCAGCGATTATGGTCTTCATGGTCAATATGCTCCTCCCATCATCGAATATGCTGACCGGCGTTCCGGCGAACGTCTCAATCCTGCCTTCGGCCTCGACCCTGGCCCTGATCTCCGGGACCAGCCTGCTGGTCGTCGTTCTGACCGCCTTCGTCGTCGGAATCCTCATCGCCAAGATCGTCGATATGAGCGTCTATGCAACACACCACGCCGCTATAGCCTTGGCCATAAGCTTGGCGTCGTTCCTGCTTATAAAGTAAAGTAGGGCCGGCAATGAATGATAGGGCCGGAGGGGCGGCGGATTTACGGCCGTCACCCCCGCCTCCTCGAATCCGCAAACCTCCTGTAGTAATCATTCACCCTCCTCTGCGTCACATAACCCCTGTGAGGCCTCAGCCCGCCCCCAAAGCTCCGAGGTATATGCAGGAGCTCATGGATCACTACCTTCACCCGGTCTTCATCTGATAGGCGGTCGAACCTTTCAGAGATTACCTCTATTACATAATGGGCCGGAAGGCCGAGCGCCCTCTGCCATATCTTCAAGAGGGAGTAACATCTGGCCACGCACCTCTTAGACCTCGAACCCCTGCTCCTGAAGCAGACGACCCTGCCGGGGTCGATGTGGCTCAGGGAGAGGCGTTCCACTATCTCTGCGACCAGCTCCTTGACGTCATCGGCCGGGACGTACGCTATCGGCATAGTACCTGCCTCCGCTCTTACGATTACGAGTAGGTAGCGTAACGGCTGCCGTTATATCTGCTTGGGTTGCGTGAGAAGAATTAAAAACGCGGCTAAAAGGGTGAGGTGGGCGCATGCCCTGGCAGGTGTACTGGCTACCTTCGCCTACGCCCGAACCGCCTGTCATCATCTTGGTAGAGTGGTCTGAATTTTGGGATGTGCTGGTCATAGGACCGGGCGGAGATATTGTTCTCAGTGTTGACCTGTGTTATCTGCTCAGCCGACTCTTCGAGCGTACCGTATTTGCCGATGTTCAGCCTCATGTTACCTCGGAAGAGGGTGACATAGCCGTTCTTTATGAAATACGTCTGGTTGGGCTTGACCCTCTCGATATCGTTGTCCCAAAGGCTCAGCAGTACCGTACCCGTCTCGTCTCCGACGACCGCTTCGGCAACCCTGTGCGACGCACCGTCTTTTGTGGAAACATCTCTTGGAGCACCGATCTCCTGAACTTTTACTAAAAGATCGACGCTTCTAGAGCCAGGATTCAGTTCTTCAACTTTTTTAGTCTCAGACATCTATATTCCAACTCTAACGTAATAGACTCTACTCCCATTCAAGTCTCTAAATGAGAATGAAAAAAAGTACATAATAAACCTTGCTAAGGGCTTCCGTAGATCCCCCTCACTTCAGTACGGCACGAGTGCCGGGTCATGCAATATGACCTGAAGTAGGGTATGTAATGAAGACTGCAGGGGCGATGCACAGACCTGCTGATGAGGAGGGGCCGCAGGGCGGACGAGGGGCGGGATACATAACGCGGCGACAGTTACTGTTTTTAGGGAATATGCGTTATGATAATTTATCCTGCTTTGAATATTGAAGGGACCGAAAGTTGAGCGAAGAAAAAACTCCGACGGGTATAGCCGAACTCGATGAGATACTCGGCGGCGGTTTCTTCCGGGACAGCCTGATCCTGCTGTCTGGGAATCCAGGTACTGGCAAGACCGTCCTCTCCACGCAGTATCTCCACAACGGCGCATTACAGTTCAAGGAGAGGGGGATGTATGTCTCATTCTCCGAAGGAAAGGCGGAACACTACCGAAACATGAGAACCTTGGGGATGAACCTCCAATCGATAGAGGATGAAGGACTATTCAAGTTCCTCGATTTCACCGCCGTCCGGGGGGAAGGGATGACAGAGGCGCTGGATGCTGTACTGGACGAGGTCACAAAATTCCGCCCGAAGAGGCTCGTGATCGACTCGATCAGCGTCATCCTCCAGAACCTAAAGGAAGAGGAAGCGCGCGTCTTCCTGCACTCCGTGCTCTACAAGCTAATGAAGACCTTGGACGTCACCTGCATACTCATCGGCGAGATGCCGATCGGCGTGAGGAGCATCGGCTACGGGGTGGAAGAGTTCGTAGCCGACGGAATAATCACCCTCTCGCGCTCGAATGAAGGGGGAGCGGAGAGGAAGACCTTGGACATACTAAAGATGCGCGGGATGCCACTTCATCGGTCTTCTTACGAATACCTTATAGATGGGCGTTACGGCGGCATCGGGCTTATAGTCCTGCCGGCCAGCATCGAGGGCGGGATAGCCTCTTCCGAGAAGATTCCCACGGGCATAGAGGGTCTCGACAGCATGCTCAACGGCGGCGTTTACAGGAACTCGATAACCCTCCTCAGCGGGGAGGAGGGCGTCGGCAAGACGACTCTGTCGCTCCAGATCTCCATCAACCTCGCCAGACGGAAGGAGCGGGCGCTCTTCATATCCTTTGAGGAGCCAGCCAGCCAGATCCGGCGGGTTTTGGGAAACTACCGGATGGGCCATGAAGAGGTCGGCGATAAATTCCATATCGCCTCCTTCATACCCGAGGCGATGACCCCCCTCCGTTACTATAAGGCGATAAAGGACCTCTTGGATACGTATTCTCCGTCGGTTCTCGCGATCGATAGCGTAACCGCGATCCAGAATGCTATCGGCGGCCATGACTTCCTCAGGTTCATGCGGTACATCCAACTCTTATGCAAGTGTAGGGAGCTGGCCGTCTTCGTGACCTCGTCCCAGCATGACCTGAAAGACTTTCCGGAAGTACTCACCCTGGCAGACAATATCCTCCTGATGATCCGACAGGAGGCAGAGAGAAAAGTACTCCGTTCCATACAGGTATACAAGATGAGGGGTTCGGTTCATGAGAATATGCCTGTACCCTTTAAGATAACGGGGAATGGCATCTCCCTCCTCTATGGCGGGCAGAGGGCGGGATCCCGGAGCAGGGAATGAGGCGTTCTGATGCCGCACTTCCCGCCGGGTCGCTCGAACACCAAGGGGGGCTGCGATCCGCCCCCCTCTCGTATCCCGGCCGTTTGTGACGGTCTCCAAGGTTCAAATAAAATCTCTATCGGGATCGCCGAAGATCCGGAAGGGACCTCTGCAGCATTTCTCGAAGCGTTGATCTATATACGTGGCAGGCCCTATATCTTGGACGTGTTTGTGAGGGCCGAGGACGAGGACAGGGGGTGCAGCTACACCGATCTCTCGGATCTGACCCCGAGGGATCTGCCAGAGATAAATGAATGGATACATGAGATAGAAGAAGACGCAAAAAGCCTGAATGTGAGGTTTGTTATCCGGGCCGAAGTCTCGGAGTGGCTTGAGCGCCTAGTCCGCTTATCTAGGTAGCGGCTCGAAAGCAACTCACATTATGGGTCGCAGAACATCCCCAGCCGAGGGATGATCCTTAGTGCCGGAAGAAGACGTTATATGTAAGTATCGAGAATTGTAAAAAGACTTACACGCATGGGGCCGTCGTCCAGCTTGGTTCAGGATGCAAGCCTGGGGCGCTTGTGATCTCGGGTTCAAATCCCGACGGTCCCACCATCAGAACCTTTTTGCCTGATGACAAAAAGCTTCACCAAAAAGGGGTAGTTTTACCACAACCGCGAAATCTGTACGGTACAGCGGGGCCACAATGTACGGTACAAAAAGAGTAATCACCAAAAGAAGCAATTAAAAATAGAACTCCTGTCATGCATCACTGATAAGTCATATTTACAAGGGTGCTGAATTTACTCACGATAATATCCAAGTTAGTAACGCTTTTCTTCTGCTCGGTCTCTACCAAGTTGTCGAACAGGTATTGTAATGATATGTCTAGCTCCCTGAGGAAGGCAGTCTGATTGCTGGTCACGCTGCCGTTGGTCAGTGATTGCTCTATATTGCTAAGGTAGGGTTTAAGCAGATAGATCTTATGTGGCACTTGATCATATAACGCGCTGAAGTTGCCTCCTAAGGTGGGCAGGCCCCAGCTCTGCTCGGATAGGAGTTCAAATATTACTCCGGCCCGCACCAGCTCCATTCTCGCTGAGTCGTAGTCTTGATGCGAAATTAACGCACGAGCGGTACTTACATGTGATTGCGCAAGGTAAACATTTGCTTTGAAGTTTGCAAATCCAGTATCTCCCAATCTGTCCTCTTGGAGTGAAATTGCGTGCATGTAGATCGTGTTGATCGAGAGGAACGAGATCCCCACTATTGCTACAAGGGCTACTGCCCAGACAATGTTACACTTCTTCCAACCATTATCCGCTCTCTGGGGCTTCTGTTCTTTATTGGTATTGATGAAGATTGATGCTAACCGGAGCGCCTCCTTTCCGTCGTCTGTAAGCTCATAGTCGCCGTCAGTATTTGCCTTTATGAATCCCTTGAGCTTGTCCAGGTGGAACGTAAGGTGACCGCTGCTCTCTATTCCAACTTTTTTCTTCAGGCCTGAGAAGCTGAGCGGTGAGGCACTCAGCGATTCGAGGATCTTTATTCGCATAGGGTGGCCGAGGCTGTCAAAGAACGCTCCTTTCATTGCGTCCGATCCGGTGTCGCTTTCGCTATCATTGCGCATGTTTTAACATAAGGTGTTTTGATATTTAATTCCTATTTCCTAGACTCACGCGTCGAAAATAGGGGAAATTGGCGTCTGTAAGGGTCGTTAATCTACGATTCTGGACTAAATGCACAGTCTAGTCAAGACTAAAATACCTCTTAATGAGAGTGAAATTATCGCTGTTACCAACAGCGGCGAGTTATGGTGCAAAAAAAATAAGATATTTTACCTCGCGCTCGTTGTTATGTGTTTTTCAATGTGCTATACAACGGGCACGAGCTATGCTGCCGACATAACTCTGTCCAGTGATAGCATAACCTATGCCGGAAAAATCGCGGTGAAAATAAACTTAACGCCCTGTTTGAATGGCAAGGAATACTGTGGACCACTCTTCGTTATGGTACACGACCTGTCCACGACCCCTTCAACGAGGGTATTGATCACCAATACCACGTTGCCGGGGCAAATTGAGTTCGAGATTAACAAAGTGGCCGTGGATGCAGGCAGTTCAGAAGCTGGTAATGAGTTGGCTGCATACCGGTCCTCTTCCATCTATATACACGTGACAAACGGCAAGGGAACCGTTTCAGGCGGCGTGGCGGTCGTATTCGATGCAGGACAGAGAGATACTGCTCTGAACGTTCAGGTGAATCTGGTAGAGACTACGTGCCCTGCGACAGACGAAGCGCCACTCGTTCAGGTGCCTGACCTAAACGGAGTCACTGGGACCGACGCAGAAGCCATAGACTATGAATACAGTTGGCTGAAGGCCGGTGAGGTTCATAGTATAGCAGGTCTTACGGTTCAGTGGAAGACCGTCGCTTCGGGCTCGGACAGGACAGTTCTATACCATCAAAGCTACGATAGAACATATACCTACAATATCTATGCCACTCCGCCCACGCTCATAGGTGATACAGGCTGGGTAAGCTGCGGTAAGCTCCCGACGAGGTCGATCATAGGCGATTACGCCCAAGCTACCGGTGATAACCAATACGATGTGAGAGTTTACGTCAAATACGCATGCGAGGAGTGGGTTTTCGGTCCGGATATTGGGAATCCATACATAATGGAGTACTACTACTTCATGTATCCCCTTACCTTTAACGATGTGGATCTTGGATCCAGCTTCAGTTGCGCCACCTGCGATACGAACCATCCAATCTACGCTGGAACTTGGAACAGAGGAACGAGTAGCAATCCGTTTACAATTGGATTCACTACGGATATTGCTGACAACACCCAATGGAAGGTTGACTCAGTTAGTTTCGAGTTCTCGTTATTGTATAAGACCGTTTCTTTTGGTGCAGGTATAGCTCTGTACAGGGCGGCAGGTGAGACTGGCGGGGCGCCCCCAACGTTAAGCGTGAATGTCAATACAGGCGATACTCTCTACCACTGGCACGATGGTGACGACACTACACAGTATAAAGCACATTTCTCAAGGAGTTAACAACCCTTTTTTTATTTTTTTCTGATGATTTCTGTTCCTCCAACCATAGAATGACCGAGAGCTGAACAATCACGGCTAAAATACATCCTTACCGATAGCTTGTTCCATCCATTCGACCATGTAATGAATGAGCAGCTATGCCCCGAAAAGGCTACCGCACTATCACCTTGTCAGAAGCCGATTACCGGAGGCTGGAAGAGAAGGCTAGGCTGTACGGTACAAGCATCCAGGATATCATCAAAATTGCCGTTTCTGATGAAACTCTTTCCAAGAGTTTCCCTGGGGCGCTTGTGATCTCGGGTTCAAATCCCGACGGTCCCACCATCAGAACCTTTATTCGCCCCCTATCACGGCAAAGGAACTTATCCTACCTGTATTGTGCCCCGGCCCGTAGGTCTTGCCCGGTCGGTGCTTGGACCACTCCGAGTGGCAATAAACCGTTGCCCCGCAATGATTGTCAGCTCAACGTCCTTGCGGCAGGCAAACGTTGAATATTCCATTGCGTTGTCTCCACGTTATGTCGTGTAAAGCGAGATATGGCCGCCACCGATGATCCTATTCCGTTCATCCAGTTGAACAGCAAAGAGGGAGTAGAAATGGAATTATTTGGACGGGGCAGCTTCACCACAAGGAACCTGAATACTCCGTCACCAGTATTGCGGAGCAGGTGCGGTATGCCCGTGGGGCTGTCTATCACAGCATCTCTTTCCACTTCCTCCGTTTCCTCCCCGATCTCGACGACTCCCCTGCCCTCAAGGATATAGACGGACATCTACCGGCGTGATATGCCTCTTGAGCTACTGCCCTGCCCCCAAGGACATGTGGATGACCTGTGCGTAATCCGAGTCGTATATCTCCCTTCTTCTGCGCCATGCACATTCTGGACTGCATCGTACATCTCGATCAACTCTCCTTTGATGTAATGGTCAATTACCTTATTTTCCCGAAAAGGGGTTCTGACTGTCCCCTGTGGGGTGACAGGATGCCTGAAGACACCGGGAACGGTACAATATCGTTCCCTGAACATCATCAGGCCTGCCGCTTTTGGGGGACGAAAAATCTCCGCGGGCATCTCCCTCCAACGCGGGCGGCGCCGCTAAAACCTTCGGCGATTCACGGTGAACCCGCTGCCCCCCGTAACAGCGGATCTCCTGCCACTGCGCCATACTCTCGAGGGAGTCCCTCGCCGGAACCGCCAGAGGATGCCGGCAGCGACCTTTCATGGAGGCCGGCGCGATCCCCTCAGGTCCTTGTTCATGTGCACCCAGTGCTTGGCGACCCTGAATCCCAGCTTCAGTGCCAGCCCCAGCGACGCGCTTTTCCCCTCGATGATGTACATCGCGGCGGACTCCATGCCCTGCCGGGCCAGGAAGTTCATAGCTCTTATAGTGAGCGCCGATGTCAGGCCCGCCTTCCTGTACTCCGGCAGCGTGGCGGCCGGGCCCAGATATCCCCGTCTCCTGCCGAAGTGCCTGAAGTATTCATGATCCAGCATGCAGACCGTCGCGGAGATGAGGCGCCCGTCCAGTTCAGCGACCTGTATCCACTCCTCGCTGAAGCCTGGAACCTTGTACCAAGACATAACCTCCTCCATATCCAGCCGCTTGAACCCGAATGATCTGTTCATGAGGTCTATGAGGGCGCCCTCCTCCCCCCTGCAGAGGCTGCGGATCGTCGCTCCGCACCCCAGCGGGGGGATCGCCCTCTGGCCGGAGAGGGGGGACGTCAGGTGGTATACGCCACCCTCCAGGTAGTAGCCCCTCATCTCCCACCGTCTGATCTGGGGGCTGCCCTCCTCCACGTTGGTGTAGATGTCCTCCGCCTTGGCGGACCGCTCGAGCTCCCTCACGAGGATGTCCTCTATCCGCTGGTTTTCGGCGGTCTGGACGGCGGCGAGCATGTCGATGCAGTTCCCCCAAGGCCAGACCACATAGACTATGGCGCCAGCGATCCTGCCGTTGTCCTCTGCCACAAGGACTGTGGCCTTCCGGTCCGTGATGTACTCGGAGAACGACCCGGCGGTGAAAGGGACCTCCTCATAAGAGCCGTCATACCGCGCGTTGATGATTCCTACAACCGCGGGGATGTCCGCTGGAGTCAGATGCCTGACCGTGATCATGCATAAACAACTGCGGGAGGAGTAAGTTATACCTTTTTCAGCGCCTCACGGGAGGCGCCTCCTGCCCGATCCCTGCTCTAAAGCCAACCGACGCCCTGTATGATGAAGAACGCCCCTAAACCCGCTATGAATCCCCCGAGCACCAGAGTGATCGTCCTCTGGTGCCGGCTTATGTACCGCTCCTGGCTCTTTACCATATATGAGACGAGGGTATAGTAGGCAAAGTCCGAGGACCAGTGGCCGGCGGTCACCACCGCCACGCCGGCTAGGCCCATGACATCCATGCCCTGCAGGAGCAGTGCTAGGCCAGCGGTTGCCCACCAGACGGGCTGGGTCGGGTTGATCGCGGTGTAGAAGATGCCGCCTAGGATCGAGGAGTCTGTCCGGGCGCTCTGCATCTGCCCCACCGAGGGATCGCTGTGCGCCATTTTGATGCCCATAAGGACGAGAACGGCTCCGCCGGCGATATAGATGTACAGCTTGGCGCCGGATATGAGCCAGCCGAAACCGAGGAGGATTGCCAGGATTATCAGGAACTCCCAGACGGCATGCCCCGCGACTATGAGGGGGCCGGTGACCCGGCGCTTGCGGGCAGCATCGAAGACGGTGAATGCGGTGAACGGCCCCGGGATTATGGCCCCGCTGAGACCGACTGCGAAGCCGAGGATGTAGAGCGAGGCGAGCTCGAGCATTGGGATCGGACTTCCGCGTGAAATGAGGAAGGACGGATTATAAAGGGTTTTAGCCGGCGATTACAAGGCCGTGTCCCGCTACACCCGTGAATTGGGTGCCTGCCTGTGGTAGCGCCTCAGCCAAACCTTTGCCTGCAGGCGTCTTGGACCTCACCGATCGCCGAAGGTCGCGGTCTTTCTATCCGTCAGGGCCCTCAACTCTTTCAGGGTTTTATTGATCTGGACCACAAAATCTTCTGCTTTTACCTGTGGGGCTAGGCCAAGCATCAGGTACTTCGCGTCGGTCAGCCGGATTATGAGGTGTTTCCTGGTGGGCATGGTCATGACACAGTAGCTCATGCTGGGCAGGCGCTCGACCAAGTGCGAGGCGATACTCTGGTACCGTTTTGCCAGGTTGGGGCCCTTGTAAATGATCTCCTCACCCTCGGTCTGATCAACGAGCATCGCCTCTAGGACGACCTCCCCGTCGACCAATACGTCCAAAAACGTCATGCTCTCCGTCCCTGCATCACTTGTGTGCCCATCCATTATAAGAGGAATCAAAGTCGGCGATCGACAAGTACCGCCGCGGCCCCCTCAGGTCGAATGCCAGTCGCCAGAGAGACTCTCCCTTAAAGAGAATGCTGACTGATCTAGAGCGGCGATGGTCAATGTGCGGCAACAGAACTTATTACAACCCGAACGATGGCGAAGATTCGCAGATGCGCCTGAAGCTCCGGACGATGCTCTCAGACGTCCAGACCGATACTGCGCAGGTCGAGAGCGTAATCTCGCGCTTCGAGGACAGGCTCGATGCCCTGATGAGCCGGCTTGATAATCTCGAGAGCCGCGTCTCTCGGATAGAACGGAGGCTGGATATCTGACCGTCGGCAGGGGGAGAGAGAATTGCCAGTGGCCTGCGTAGTCCACTCTTATAGGGGAGGGACAGGGAAGAGCACCACTACAGCGAACCTCTCTGTCCTCCTGGCAGCCTTGGGGAAGAGGGTAGCGACGATAGACATGGACATAACCTCGCCCGGGCTCCATGTGGTGTATAACGTCTCCACGCAGAATATGAAGCACACGCTGAACGATTATATCTACAACCGATGCTCCTTCCAGGACACCATGATTGACATAACGGGGCATCTGAAGCTCCCGAGGGGCGCACTCTACTTCCTCGGCTCAAGCATGAAGCCAGAGGAGATAGTCAAAGTGATTCGGGAAGGGTATAGCGAGAAGTTCTTCCGCCATGTCGCGGAGACCCTCTACCGGGATTATAACGTGGATTACGTGATCTTCGATACGCATCCCGGCCTCAACGAGGATACCCTCCTAGCGATTATGTCGAGCGACGTCAGCCTGTTGATGATGAGGATGGATAAACAGGATCTGACTGGGACCTACATAACCAGCCAGATACTGAAGAAGTTTGGGCGGCTGAGCTACGTCATACTCAACATGGTTCCGCCCAACCTCGCAGAGGCGCCCGATCTTCCCTCTGAGGTCTCCAAGATAATCGACTCCTCAGTGATAGGCGTACTGCCCTTCTACAATGAGATCCTGTCGCATAGGAGCAGGGGGGTCTTCTGCCTATTCCACCCGCAGCATCCATATTCGTCCCAGCTTCTGAAGATCGCGAAGAGGATCTTGGAGCTGACAGAGACACAAGAGGCGGTTATCGACCTATCCAACACAAAACCAGCCCCGTAGGGGCAGACGGGTAGAGATCCTTGACCCAAGATGAGCGGTACTATCGGGAGGTTTATCTTAACGAGGTAAGGGAGCACATCAAGAGCCTGAATGACCTGGTCATGCATCTCGAGAAGAACCCCTCTGACAAGGGGGCCATCATCGAGGCTTTCAGGGCGATGCACTCCATAAAGGGCGACTCGGCCATAATGGGCCTCAAGAAAATTGCCGATACTGCCCATGAAGCCGAGGATCTGCTGTCCGCTCTTCGGGACGGGAAGGAGGATTGCACCACTGGCGTCATAGACAGGATGCTGGGATACGTGGACGCGATAGAGGCCATGGTGGAGGCCTTTGCGGGGGGCGGGAGCAAGGCCTCTGATAAGGAGCCGGGGGGTGACGACCGCGGACGGGCGGAAGCTGACGGCAACAAAGATACTGCGGGGGCCACAGGGGGGGCCGGAGCAGCCCCTCCGGGCGAGAACGCTGAGGGTGGGCGTTTCGGGGCACACCCCCCCTCCGATGCCGCCAGTGCAGCTGGTGCCGCAAAATGCCACTGCAGGCCAGCGCCCCTCCAGAGCGGTGGCAGGATTGGCTATAGGGTGGACATGAGGCTGGATTTTGAGCCTGCCCTGAAGACCATGCGCATCTTCTCTCTCATGAAGGTGCTCGCCGAGAACGGCGATCTGATAAGTACCGATCCTCCGAACGATCAGTTGGTAGGGGGAGACTTTGGCGATAAGGTCTCAGCGGTGATCATAACGCAGGACATCGCCAAGCTGAAGGAGAGCCTCGCCCAACTGGCCGGCATACAGGCCGTCGATGTACAGGAGATTGAGGTCAATCAGGTTGGAGGTGCCGACGGCGATAAGGTCGTGGGGGCGCTCTCGGCAGGAGATCGTGCATCCAAGATAGAAAAGCTGCTGTGCACGATGGAGGACACCATCGGAGAAGAGACCGCGGCTACCATGATCGAGGACAAGGTGCGCGGAAGACACAAACTGGAAGGCATCAAAGTAAATATCTCAAGCCTCGACAAACTGTTCAACCTCGCCGGCGAGATGGTCTTGGCAAAGTCCCGCCTCAATAATATAGTAAAGACGCATGAGATAAACGAATTAAAGGAGATTCAGCGCTTCATGGACGGCGTAGTCACCGACCTCCAGTCCGAGGTAATGACGATCCGTCTGATGCCAATCGATCAGGTCTTGGGGGTCTTCCCAAGGATGGTCAGGGACATGGCAAAGGCTGCGGGAAAAGATATCGACCTCATCATCGAGGGAGGGAATACCGCAGTCGATAGAAAGATCCTGGAAGAGATAATGGACCCGGTGGTCCACATCATCCGCAACTCGGTGGACCACGGGATCGAGACGCCGGAGGCCAGGGCAGCTGTTGGCAAGGGCCCTGTAGGCACGATCAAGGTTAATGCCAAGAGGGACGCAGGACATTTCATTCTCGAGATAGAGGACGATGGGCAGGGGATCGACCCGCGTGTCGTGCGCGATACCGCAGTTGAGCGGGGCCTCATAAACAGGAAGAAAGCAGAGTCCATGTCCGACGAGGAGGCGATGATGCTGATCTGCATACCCGGGTTCTCTACAAAGCGGCAGGTCTCGGAGGTATCAGGCCGCGGGGTAGGGATGAGTGCTGTCAAGAGCAAGATCGAGGCACTTGGCGGGACGATCACGATCTCGTCCCAAGTCGGGACCGGCACAAGGGTCGCGATGCGCCTCCCGGCCTCAATGGCGACCATGAAGATACTCGTCGTAGAGGTCAAAGACCATGCTTACGCTATCCCCATCTCCGACGTCCTGGCGATAGAGGAGGTCTCCAGCAAGGATCTCAGGTATGTCCAGGGCGAGCCTTTCATAGTGATCAGGAACCAGGTTATGCGGGCGTACCGCCTGGCTGCCCTCTTGGGGATTGAGGACGAGGAGAAGGGCAGCTATATGGCGATCATTGTGAAGAGGGCAGACGGTGCGACTTACGGTCTGCTCGTCACCCGGGTGATCGATGAAGATGAGGTCGCGATGAAGCCCGTCCCGCGGATCATCAGGGGCGTGAGAGGGCTGCTGGGCTCGTCAATACTCGGGGACGGGAAACCGACTTTCATACTGGACGTAATGACGTTGGTATGATCGCTGTTGGTATGATCACGCGCAGCCCTGATCCTTGATCCCCCGATCGATGATCGATAATCGATGATCGATAATCGACCTCCCTATGGCAGGAGCGCGTCAGAGTCCCAGCTCCCGCTGGCGTTAAAGCTCCTCCAGAAATCGGGCTCTGAGCTTGTAGGTCACCCGGTTGTATATCATTATGCTCCAGACGACCAGTATCAGCGTTATAGTGCCGATGGTGATTGCTTGCCCGATGTTGGACGGCAGGTTCAGGCTGTAAACTATAAAGTTGTTCATCAGGTGCGGAAGCACGGGTATCAGCACAGCATACTTGGATACGGGCGAGTCCCGGAGCGAACGGTATGCCAGGAATATCGTCGTGAAGTAGAAACCGTAGACGAATGAGAAGAGGTACTCGTTGAGCGGGTGCATTACCATGAACCCTCCCAAGGAGACGATTATGGTAGTCACAGCAGAGCATACCTTCACCTTCTGGTCGCGCTCGTGGAAGGCGGAATCGTAGACGAGCCCTATCATGAATCCCCTAAAGAAGAACTCCTCCACGAAGGGGGCTAGGATGAGTATATTGATCAGGCTGCCGGCGGGGGAAGTTGAAGGGACGACAAAGAGAGAAGCAGAGAGAAGGCCGAATACAGTCAGGAACAGCATGTCATGCTTGTAGTTCCTGAAGAGTGAATACCTAGAGATCAGCATGAAGAGTGCAGCCACGGAGAGCATCACGAGACGACCCGCTGGCACATAGTAAGAGGGGATGGGTGGTCTGAAGTGGTTGGAAAAAAGGAAGACGATGAGGAAGGCGAGGACTGCGATCATCATCCCGAATACTGATGTGCTTATGTCCTCGCTCCTTATCATCACCTTCACCTGTGGCCGTCAGCTATTCGTTCCCAGCAATCTCTCTGGCAATCTTGAGGGAATCTGCGATAAGCGCAATGTTGGGCTCCATTGCAGAAGTTGCCTCTTCGATGGAGCTGGTGATCTCTTGTGAGGCAGAAGCGTTCTCCTCGGCAGCGGAGGCCACATCGCCCACAGGTCCCTTCAGCGATGTTATCAGGTCCATGCTGGTCTGCACCGAGCCCGCCCTCTGGGTTATTCCCTCGGACTGCTTTACGGTGAACTCTGACAGTTTCTTGAGGGA
The DNA here is from genome assembly GCA_038801785.1 of Candidatus Methanomethylicaceae archaeon GD_Cm_T35_P0_bin.15. GTDB lineage: Archaea > Thermoproteota > Methanomethylicia > Methanomethylicales > Methanomethylicaceae > JAULTD01. Next base: position 64,006 of record JAULTD010000001.1, on the reverse strand, counting down.
GTCGATCCCCCTCAGGAGGGTCTCGCCGCTTGACTCGATCCTGCTGCCGAGCGCATTGACCCCGTTGAGCGTCTTGGTTGCCGCCTCTTGGACTTTTGTGATTAGCTCCTGTGTCGCACCGACCGACTTTCTGGTCTCTTCTGCAAGCTTCCGTATCTCCCCCGCCACGACCGCGAACCCCCTTCCTGCCTCTCCTGCGCGTGCTGCCTCTATGGAGGCATTTAGGGCAAGCAGTGATGTCTGGTCGGCCACATCTTTTATGGTGTCTATGACATTGCCGATCTGTTTGCTCGCGTCATCGAGGTATTTCAGCGATGGCAGCAACGTCTCAAGGACGGTCTTGATCTCGATCACTGTGTCCATTGACTTCTGAGCGTTGACGAGTGTCTCCTCCGAGAGGACTTTGCCCTGCTTGGCGTTCTCAGTCGCTTCGGTCCTGGACTTCATCACGCCCTTTATGATCTCCTCGGACCTCTCGATCTGCTCAAGTATGTTCTGGATTGCCACCGAAGTTGTTTGCGCACCCTTGGAGATCTGCTGGACTGCCTGCGAGATCTGATGCATCGACGAGTTGACTGTTGAGCTGTAAGCCTGCGTCTTCTCAAGTAGCTCGATGAGGCTTCGGGTCTTCTCCTGGTTCCGCGGGGGCGGTTGTTGCGATGCAATAACAACAGCATTCGAATTGTCGTTCTTCCTGCCGAACATACCCACTACCTCAAAAGACTTTGATGTATTTTGTTAAAAGTGAATAGCCTGAAGGCGACCAACCGGCGATCTGCTAGCAATGGCGCCGAGGACGCAAGGTCTCTGCTTTTCTATAGATCCGGGCCTTCACATCGTATGCCGTAAAGCTGCTAAGCTCATCGTCGCCAAGAACCTCACTAAGTCCCAGTACGAGGTATCCGCCGCTGTTCAGCGCCAGCCAGAACTTGCTGATCAGCTCTTTCTGGCTCTCCTGAGAGAGGTAGATCATGAGATTCCGGCAGAAGATCATATCGCAGTAGAGCAGGGGAGGGTCATTCACTACGTTGCTCTGCCTGAACTTCACATATCTCTTTATAACATCGCTCACGCTGTAGTGTTCGCCATTGTTGGTGAAGTACCGCAGCCCGCTCTCCGGGAGGTTCTTCAGCGATTGCCGGGGGTATACGCCTGCCGCCCCCCTATCCAGGGCGTCCCTGTCTATATCGGTGGCATAGATGCTCGCCACAAATTCATGCGCGCCGTTCTTGTCCAGGGCCTCCTTCAGTAGGATGGCGATCGAGTATGGTTCTTCGCCACAGGAACACCCGGCGCTCCAGATCCTGATGCTCCTGCTGCCCCGGGCCGCCTTCTCCGCCACGAGCCTGGAGAGTATGGTCCCGACCCTGCTCCAGACATAAGCATCTCTAAAGAACTCTGAGACATTTATCGAGAGCGCATCCATGAGGTTTCGCACCTCTGCAGGATCCCCTCTCAGCAGCTTGATGTATTGCGAGGGCATCTTTGTCTTGGTGGCTATCATCCTGGCAAGTATCCGCCGCCTGAGAAAGACTGGCTTGTAGCATGTTATATCTGCCTTAGCGTTCTGTTCCCGGAGGACGACAAAGACTTCGTCGAGATCCTCATCTGAGATTCCGCCCGTCCCCTCCTGAGACGAGCCTATGGCACCCGCCCCGAAATTACGCTGATCCATGGGATCCCCCCAATCACACCTTGAATATGATCGGCGGTTTTGAGATGGAGACCGCCACCTCCCCGCTGACAGTGTCGAACGCAACACTCCTCCCGCGGTTGCCCCCCGTCTCTTCAAACTCGATCGGTATCCTGCTCTCCCTTAGGGCCTCCCTCGCAGCCTCTATGTTCTTTTGGCCTATGGCCAGATCTCCCTCAAAATTGAATATGCTCGCCCCGCCGATTAGCGCAGATCTAAGGTGTTCCCTCCTGGCATCAAGCCTCATCATATCTCGGAGCAGCCCGCATATCGCGGTATCCACATACTTTCCAGGGGATGAGGCCCTCCCCTGTGAACGCGGCAGCATCGAGTGTGCAAGCCCGCCCACCCTCCTCCCCCGGTCGTATAGTATTATCGCGATGCACGATCCGAGGGACCACGTGCTCAGGATGTGAGGGTTGGTCGCTGTCAGGTACTCGCCCATGCCGACGCTCACGCTTCTAGTGGCATAGCCATCCAGCCGCTTCACAACCTTGAGGTGCAGTGCACACCGGCTGTCAGGGCTGATTGGTGGCGGGCTCATGGACTGTCACTTTACGCTGAGAAGAAGAACATGATGCGGATATCTAGGGGCGGATCCGACCTGATCCCGCCCTCCATGTAAGCCACCCGCCCGAGCTCGGATAGGCGGGCGAGTAACGCATCGGAGATGGCCTGCAGGGAATCTATTGCCATAGTCGGAATCGAATACTCGATCCTAATGCCGAATTCGTTAGCCATCGCCGATGAGAGAGATCCAAGTATCATGTTTGCAAACTCTTGGAGTGCAGACCCTTGGTAATCATCGAGTATCCTGCTGGCACGACCTGTCAGCGAGAACAGAAGACCGGTTATCTGGTCGGGAGGCATCAGTATCAGAACGTAAGCGTCAATGCCACTGTGCAGCTTCGAGAAAGCCCCAAAATAGTAAGCGTCCCGGTCTAGCCCGAGGGCAGTCGCAAGATCTGTCCCGTCTAGGACGACAGACTTGAATTCGCCGATCTCAAGCCGCCTGCCGAGGAAGGCCGATAACGTTCGTGCAACTTTATTGAACGGGACAGGCCCTAGCTTACCAATCCCTTCATGGACGAACGGATTTGTGCGATCCGTGCTTGCCCTGCCCATTGGCGGCACCCCGCTCGGATCAGGTCCTTTCAACAGAATTTGGGCCGACCTCAACCGAGAGTCTGCCCCTGCCGTTCTGTTGCCGTGCCTTTACAGCGTAGGCCGCAACCTTGCGGAGCTCCTCCGGCCTGAAGGGTTTTGTTACAAAGGCCCTGACCCCGATCCTCAGCATCTCCTCCTCCGCCCACTTCTGCCCGAGGGCGGTGAGCATGACGATATTGGCACTCGGGTCCGTCTCCAGGATCTCCCTTGCGGCACACATGCCATCCTTATTGGGCATGTTCACGTCCATTATGACCAAGTTGGGCGCATATTTACGGTACTCTGCGAGGGCGCCTACGCCGTCTGATGCCTCGATGAATGTATAGTCCGGTGTGAGGGCCCGCATTATGATCTTGCGCATAAAAGCTGAGTCGTCGACCACGAGGGCTAACGTTGACGGCCACCCCGGGGACCTTTATGGTGGGGATGGGCAGGCATTGGCCTCCAACGCCATTTTTGCCTGCCCTATAACGGCAGCAAAGTTCGCCTGGGACAGATTACCGTTGGCCTCCAAGAGCCTCTTTACCTCGATCACTATTATCAGGTGGGAATCGACCCTTATTATGCCCGATACGAACTCGTTTGAGACGCTCTTCGTCAGGGACGGGACCCTGATTATCTCCCTAGACGGTACTGTAACGACGCCGACAACAGAGTCGACGATCAGGCCTACGACATCAGGCCCCACCTCAACCATGATTATCCTAGAGTTCTCATCGACAGATTTGTGCTCCATACCAAAGATCTTCCGGAGGTCTACGATGGGGGTGATCTGTCCCCTCAAGTTGATCACCCCCTCGACGAAGTGCGGCGCATTGGGCACCCTCACATAGTCCCTGATCTTCATTATCTCCTTTATCTGGTGGACGTCTATGCCATAGATCTCTCTGCCGATCTGAAATGTTATCGCCTGTAATTCGCTGTTGCTTGCCTTCTCCACCCGTATCACCTGGATAGAGAGGCGGCGACGTTGTCTTTAAGGGAGGCGTAGATCGGCGACCAGCCGGCGATCTAATGAGACGGGCGCGGCGAGGTAATGCTGTCTATGGAGGCGTCGTCTTCTCCTCATCGGGTCCCTTTAGCCTCTGCAGAGTGGCTCTCAGTGTGATCAGGGAAGTCTTCAGCTCACCGACGTACTTTGGCAACTCCTTTGCCACCACAGCAGCGTCAGCTTTCTGGAGGATATCTGTGGCGGAGCTCATGAATAGTGTCGCAGGGGTGCTCTCGGAGCTCTTTTCTGCGCTGGCAATCAGGTGTTCTGGGATATCGACGAAGACCGATGAACTCTTCTTGGAATCGTCTTCCTCCGCGCGAACTGTTTGAGGGGCCTCCTGCTGAGGAGCAGCGCCCAGGAGATCCATGACATTGTCTGCACCAAGAACGCCTGCCTTCGATCCTCTGCTACGTTTTTCCTCGGTATCGGCATTGCCCGCGTTTTTCCTCTCCACAATCGAACGTATCTCGGATCCCGTCAGGGACTTGGTCTTTATGCTGGTATCTGCCTCCGGCTGCGCACTGGGCTCGGCGTTCTTCGCCCCGCCCTCTGGGACTTTGGAAGAAGGCGCTTCGGACGATGGGGTGATCGTGCCGTCTCGTCTGCCAGTAGGCTGCGGGGATGATCCCCCCGCGCCCATTCTGCCCGAGAGATCTGGGGGGACTGCCGGCGCAGTCGGGTCGGGGTTTTCCGTCTGCGTTGGTTGAGGTGGAGGTGCCGCTGGCAACGCCCTCCTCTCCTGACCCGCCAGCGAGTCCTTTTCTGTTACAGGGCCTCCTCTGTCTGCTGCCCCCGCGTCCTTCGATGTGGTTCCGTCTCCGCCCTTAGAGGTTCCGGATCTGGCCGCACCCTTTATCACCCCCAGCTTTAGCGCGACCGATGATAGCACCCCGGTCTGAAGGCCCGCCTCCGCCGAACCCGCCATGCCGGTCCCGCTGCCGGTCTCTGCCCCGTCCGGGGACTGATGCTGCGGCGATAGTGGATCCGGGTGCTGCGCTTGGTACTGCGCCTGCAGGGGCGAAGGCGGCGCTGAGCACTTGGGCCCCTGCTTTGCCCTAACCAGGTCGAAGAATATCAGGACCACTACCCCCGTGCAGCATATCAGGGCTACAAGCACCACGAGTGGGATGAGGTTCATAAGTGCCATATTAAACTCCAAGCATCTCACCTCCTGCCACCGGGCCTGTGGCCGTCTGGTAGACTGATCGATAATCGGAAATCGTTGGCTCCTTCTCATCGATATTGGCGCTATAGGATGCCCCAATGGCGACGGGGCAGGATTCCCTCTTAAATGGCCTGCCATGGCCCCCGCCCTTTGGTGTTGAACAGGTCGCAGCCAGCACCTGACCTGGCAGGCCGCATGTCCTCAATACTGGAAATCTCATGGCTTAAATGCCCTCCAATATGCCCGAAATATTGCCTAGACCTATGTTGTACAGATAGGCGGAGATCGCGGTGAGCGATAGGTAGTATGTGAGCCAGCCTATTACGATCAGTATGCCTGTATAGTAGGATAGAGTGAAATCCTGCTCTCCGCCGATCTCATGAACAATAAAGCCGTTCACTATGGTCAACGCGCCAAGCAGGATGTAAATATACGTCTCAATAAGCGGGATTGGTATGATGCTTATGAAGGCTATCGGAAGATCGGCAGACTGGTATTGCGTGAATACGCTGACGAACTGGGTCACTATGGCCATAATCAGCCCCATTATGGCACACATGATCGGATGCATCGGCAATACGATCCCCCTCAACATTGCAGAAGTCTCATCTATCCTTCTCCGCATCGTGAGCACGAAGAGGGAGGAGTTGCTTATTATCGGGCCGATATTCCGCGCCAGCGCACCATAGTTGAGTGCGGTGCTGAAGGCATCTGTATGGAGCCTGACCAGCTCGCTGGAGGTCTCTCTCTGGAGCATGCCCCAGCTTATCTCCTTGTCAAGGCCGAGGTCCAGCATGGCTCGCAGATGCCTTATGTATGGGCTGAGCCTCCCAAAGTCCAGTTTTGAGAGCTCCCTGAACGCGAAAGTGATTGAGATGCCTGTCGTCGAAAGGTTCGTCGCGAGCATAGTCAAAAAGTCAGGGAAACGCTCATCAAGCTCCTCTATTTTTTTGCAGAGCCGGCGCCCAAGATATCCCGTAATCAGGGCAGGCAGTCCTGTGAGGGAGATCGCCAGTATCCCTATGTCCGATGGAATCACGTGGGCGCAGAGCAGGGCCAGGAGCACGGTATATGCCACTAAGGTGGCCTTGGTTACGAGCCCGTTTATTCGGATAAGCGATGCGAGGCGGGGGGTTTTTGTGCCCGACGAGACGATCTTTAATAGCGGTGATCCGGAGTAGAAGATGTAGGCGAATACGAAATACACGATCATAATGCCTGGCAGGGCATAGTTTACAAGATCCAAGCCCGCTCCCCAGAGCATGCCCGTAAAGATCATTATCAGTATTATCAAAACGGATGACGAGAGTATGGCGCTGTATGCATCGGAGAACCTCCTGAACCTCACCAGAGAGCGCTCCATGTTGCTGGTGTACATGATCATGAAGGTGTTGTACTCCTTTGAGAGGAAGGATATTATGTCCTCGCCCAGCTTGGATACCTGCGCAAACCGCTGGAGAAAGTCCCTGAAGTAGTAAAGTCTCGCCTCCTTCCTCGTAATCTCGCAGGCCCTCGTCAGCTCTATCCCAAGGTCGGCGAGAGAGCCTATCTTTTTCATGAGGGAGGTTATCGGGCCGAAATTGGATCTGCTGCTCGACTTTACAAGTTCGAGGGAGGGGACGTCGGCATAGGCGCATGAGAGGAGGTGCATGAGGAAGAAGGGCATTATGTGCCAAGTCTGCCTGTTCGCCTTGGCATACCTCACAGAGGCCAGCCGATCTCTGAGGGTTGGCTTGAACCTCTCCTGCACCTTCTTCGCCTCTAGCTTGTTGAGGTCCTCCCTGCTCTTTTCAGGCATCCAGTCGGGGAGTTCTTTAGCCACCACTGTCATACGCCGGGCCTCCCGTCCAAGAATTCCGGGCAAAAAGGTGCCAGATGCCTAACCTCCCCTCAGGATTTTGTCGACGGCTTTTATCGCGAGATTGTCGAAGGACATGTCGGCCACGTACGGATTATCGTAGATCTTGGAGATGGCGCCGTAGACCTCGTAATAGTCTGAGACATTCATCTGGACGAGCTTGTCGATTACATACGTCCTGAGCTCTAGCTCATTGTAGATCTTTCGGACATCCTTTGGAGCCAGCCCTTTCATGGGGGCGATCTTGTACTCCAAGAGGTAGCTGTTCCCGATGCCCCTGAAGGTGTGCTTGTCTGTTACCGGGTCCCACGAAAAGATCTCTATAAAGTTGTAGGACTTTTCAACGGGATCTATGCCGATTATCTCGCAGATCCCGGTCACCCTCCTCTCGAAACGGTTGGTCTTGGGGCTCTTCACGCTACTCTGGAAGACCACGAGGTTCAAGTTATCCACATAGGCCGGCGGGATGTTTATCGGATCCCCCGTTATCCTCTGTATGAGCTTCTGCATGGATGCAGCATGGAACGTAGAGATGACGGGGTGCCCCGTCTGTATCGCCTGGAAGGCGATATTCCCTTCTCTACCCCTGATCTCCCCGACGATGATGTAGTTGGGCCTCTGCCTCAGGGCAGATTTCAGAAGGTCGAAGAGCTCGATGGAGGAGCCCTCGCTCTCGCCTTTCCTGGTGCACTCGCTCACCCAGTTGGGGTGCGGTATGAATACCTCGGGGGTGTCCTCGATCGTAATCACTTTGGCGGTGGGCCTTATGAAAGCTGTTATTGCGTTGAGCGTCGTCGTCTTCCCAGAAGCGGTCTCGCCGCAGACGAACATGGACATGCCGTGCTCCAGCATCATCCATAGATAAGCGGCCATCTTGGAGTTCAGGGTCCCGAACTTTACAAGCTGCATCACACTCATGGGCACTTTTGCGAATTTCCTGATGGTGAAGTTGCTTCCCCTGCGACTGACGTCGCTACCGAAGACGACGTTCAGCCTTGAACCGTCAGGCAATGAGGCGTCGACTATGGGCCGCCTCGGGGTGACCGGCCGCCCTATCCGTTCGCAGAGCCTTATCACAAAAGTGTCCAGATCCTGCGGGGTGGTGAACTCCACGCTGGTTTTTAGGGAACCGAAGATCTTGTGCTCCACAAATATCGGTCCGACACCATCGCAGGAGATGTCTTCTATATACGGATCTTTGATGAGGGGCTCCAGCGGCCCCATCCCTATCTTGTCCGTCAGGATCTCGTAACGTAGGCGCTGGTAGAGTTGGGGGGAAAGCACAAGGCCCTTGGAACTCTCTGTAACTTCACCCACGGAGGGCGACGACTCCACCTTGGCATCAAAGAGCCTCCTCAGTATCGACTCACGATCCTCAGCGATTTTATCTGCTAGGCGGTCGTCTACCGAAGAGGCGAGCAGCTCCTCAAGGCGTTTTATAAGATATTTTTTGTCAGGAGGCAGGATCGGAGCTACCGCCGTATAGTTTCCATACGCATCGCGGATGCCCTTATGAGTATGTATGAATATCTCGTCAGTTACCGGGTACAATATGCTGAACTTCTTGGCTAGACCCAGATCCCTCGTCAACGCGGTCTTGAACTGGAGCGGTACGCTGCTCATCGCAGGATCTTCAACCACCCTGTGGACATATTCGTGGAGGTAGGGCGCCTTTGTCACAAACTCCTCATAAGCCCTCCCGAAAGTCGAGGATAGTGAGCACTTGCTCGATGCCGAGCCCGTGCCGAGAGCCGTCCTACCCACAGGGATTGGGCTATGGAGCACCCCCCCGCCCGGTGATGGTGATATGTGCGCCATGATGCATCCCAGCCGATTGGCTCGATCAGGCCTTCACCTGCGTAAACGGCAGAACCCTGATTCCGATCTCAGGCTCAACTTTGAAGGTCGCGGCATTGTTGGTTGCCTTTGCTGCCCCCCTCAGCTTCATTATCTCCAGGCTCCGCGCCATCTCGTTGCTCGGGAGCGTCCTGACCTTGAAGACTATATGGCCGTCGCAGATGGACCTTATCCGTATGAGGAGGTTGGAATCAAAGGCGAAAGGATGGATGTTCACCAAGACGACGCGTTCCCTCTGGTCAACAAAGTTCCGGAGACCCGAGAGGAAGTTCAGTAGATCGTTATGGGAGGAATGGGTCGCGATATACGTCAGTGAATCAAAGATTATTACGTCCGCATCGCCCTTCTTCCTGATGAAATTTAGCATCACGGTCAGGTAGCTGGAGGCAACCTCGTTGTCCCAGTTTATCCCTTTGGAATGAAAGGCAGTGATCTTGAAATTACCGTTGACAAAATAGGGCGTCACGTAAGCTGCCAGGCTCTCCATCTGCTGGACGAGCGTCTTCACGGTCATCTCCGTCGTGATATACCTTACGGAGAAGCCAGAGGCCAGTGCCCCCCAAGCCACGTCCTGTGCAAAAACGCTCTTGCCCGTATCGTTCTCGCCCTCTATGAGGGTAAGGGAGGGCAACGGTATCCCTCCGGTGAGCCTGTCCAGTTCGCCATTGCCGAGGTGTATGATCGACGCCTTCACGCCCTGTTTCGGCATATCGCAACAACCTCTGAGGTCTTGTCAACTCTCCTGCAGCATCCGGCCAGCAAAATAGCCGCCCTATAGCGCTCAGAAGGCACTCTCACATCCACCACCATCTGCTAACGTCATGGAAAAGTACCATCCCGCGGAGAGATCGATGGGCATGGACACGGTTATGTTAAGCTCGATCGTCTCGCCCGGATCCCAGATGCCTGTGCCCGCACCCACATCTATGGGGTTGCAGAGGTCCCCCTCCCGGTTACCAACGAAGACGCGTTGAATGTGCCAGCTGTCCGCGGCGCTGCCGTACGGGACAAGGAAGACCCGCCTCACACCGTCGGATACGTATGCTACGAATACGTCAGAGAATCGGATCTGACTGACCCTGATATGGTTCTGCCCTGCCAGCGTCACGTTCACCAAGAAGGTGTTCGTACCATTCGTCACTCCGGAGGATACCGATACCGAGGAAGGGTTCTGCTTCTGCGATGACATCAGCGCGACAGTGTTCGTCATGGCTCCCATGATCCCGCTGAAGGCAAGGGTAAACATCAGGCTCACCAATGTTATCGCGAATACGCTCCCAAACCCGGCCATTTCCAGCACCTACACCGTGAAGTAGTGGTCGTAACTTATGCCGTTGTGAGTGGTAATCCTGAGGTAGTAATCACCGGCCGGTAACACGTATGAATGGTAGATGGTGATCTCGATCGTCTCGCCCGGGTCAAATCTGATATCTCCATCCGAATCCATAGCCATCGTGTAATTCCAGGTGGGAGTGCTGATCTGGTTGTATGGAATGCGGCTGAAGTTGCCTACAGGTCCAAAGTAGAGATCAAAGTGGGCTACATCTCCAGACAGGATGGAAGACTGTCCTACATTCTTTACCCAGACCTTCGCAGTACTGCTCGAGTTTGAGGCGAACGTGACTCTCAGGGCGGTCATGATGCTCTCCCTAGCGCTCTCAGCTGTCGAGAGCTGGATCGAGTTGAACTGGGCCGTGTTCTGCATGAATACCGCCGCCGCTGTTACGGACGCAAATACGACTGCGATGGTAAGGATTGACTCGCTCAAGACGCTCTGCATTGGCAACCACCCGGTCCGAACTAGCCGAGTCTGGCTTCGAAGGGGTAATGTGATGCCCTGTTCAACAACATGAGCGTTATCAAGAAGTCGGTGTCGGAGCCCCCATCGGTCAGCTTATCGAACAGGTATGTTATCATTATCTGGTCGTCTATCCCAATCTCCCTCTCGTCCGGGAGATCTTTAGTCGTTATTATCGATATCAGACGCAAAAGGGCCGATCTTGCCTCATCCGGGATCAACCCCCTCTTGTAATAATCGTCTATGACGCGCTCCGATCCCCTGCGGCCCGACAACCGCATTAATGCCCCCGCGCATGCCGTAAGACCGACGATTCCGGCGACTGTTTTAGCCCCTGCCGGTGTGCATGCCCCCTTCGGGAGGCCCTGCTCCAAGGCCGGCGCTGTGTTAGTGCTATTGGAAAGCGTCTCCGGTAGGCTCTGCCTTAGCGCCTCTATCTCCGCCTTCAGATGCCCTTCCAGCTCCGGTTTGATCATCTTCAATAGCTCCTCTCTTAGAGCCGTTTTGATATCATCAAGTTTGATGACCTCCGAGAGCTTTTCATCCAGGGCCTTCTTCAGCTCATTGGGGTCGATGGGGACGTTCAGGATGCCTTTCTCCCTCAGCTCTTTGATCTTCCCCTCTATTATCGCGCCTATCTGCTCGTCAACGAACTTCTTTATGAGCTGGTCTACCAGCTCCCTCAACTTCCCCTCCACGACAGTCTTGGTCAGCGCCTCAAGCCTCTTCTCCATGAACTCCTTGAGTTTGCTCTCAGTGATGTTCTCGGCCATTGAGAGCATGACCTCGTCTATCCCCAACCCCTTCAGGAAGTTCATAGGGTTGTCCAGCTCGGTTATGGTGCCTCTGACATCCGAAAGGACCGTGCGCACTTCCTTTGAGATCTCGCTTACTACGTTCTCCAGCTTGTTGGTCCTCTCTTCTAGAGTAACGACCTTCATGTCCAGGTCTTCGCCTTCTTCTTTCAGCAAGGCCATTTCCATACCTCGATCAGCATTACTGATGGTGGCGTCCCGTTTCATCCACCTTCAGTTTCCCATGATCCGTTAGCCATGCTTAACCTTTAAATGAGGGGATTTGCGGCGACTAGCCATCACTGTCAATATGACTGGCAACTGTGGTATCCGGAAACCCGTTGCGGTATGACTGGTTAAACTGAGAGAGGGAAAGCATCAACACTATTGGCCGCAAAAATAATTCACGGTTAAAATTATCCAAAGAATCCCCTATGCCGTTTCGGGTGACTCCATAGCCATCAGGTCTTCATGGCCATCAGGTCGAACTCAAGCTTATCTGTTTTAGAAGACGGGGTTGTTGAAAGGGCACACTGACCCTGCTTTCAACCTCCCCGGGGCATAAATTGCTGAAAACATGTGCCTACGTTATTGGCATGTACGCCCGAGGGGAAGGCAGCCTGCTCAGGGATGTAACTTGCGGTTAAACGTATAACTAAAAAATTATTGTAACCGTAATTGAAGTGAAAATAATAAAAAGAAAAAAAAAGAAAGAAAGAAAGTTTAGTAACCGGTGAGCACCATCACACGATCTATGGTCGACGGCATCGTACCTGAGAAGGTGAGCTTCGAGCCCTGGCCTGGGACGATCTCGGTAGTGAACTGCTTGTAGATTGGCAACTCTCCGTAGGTCGCATCGATGTTGGTGAGGTTCATGTACACCGCGAATATCTCCCCGCCGTCAAGGATCTTGTTGCCGTCTCCCTGGATCTCTATTATCCAGCACTTCTCTGCATACGTAACGGGGTCTGTCGCCAGATTGGTAAAGCTGTGGCTGAAATTGGCCGAAAAGACCGCCTCAGTCAAGAAGTTGTCTTGCGTGTATACATCGGCTATGGAGACGTTCTCATTCTTGTAGGAGATCGCCGTTCTACTGTGGCCAAAGTCCACGCTGGCAGTTCCAGACGGCTGCACAATCATGACGATGCCATTCGCGCGGGCGTCTGCGCCAGTAGAGTCAGAGTATGCGTACACCGACGTGATCTTCATAGACGACTGCGCTTGAGAGACTCCAGAGACAATCGCTTCCTGCGCCTTGGACGTTGTCAGCAGGCCCATGTTGAGGATGGCGAAGGCAAAGACCGATGCTGCGATGACGAACGCAATGACGATGATGGCTGTTTCGATGCCGGTCATTCCTTTCTTGTTCAGTCGTAGAGTCCGCATTTTTATACGCCTTGGACTAGGTCGCATCCAAGTTGATTTTAAGGCAAAGCATGATAGGCGACCAAATGACGTTTTAAAACCGAACATAAAGCCGTGGATCTGCGAAAATTATGTTTTAAATAATGAAATAAATTATATACTTATTGGTTTATATTTATAAACTAAAATAAATAGTCGGTTTAAACTCCGGGTGCACTCACCTGAGCCTCTGGAGCAATACCGGTAACCTCGTGATGAGCCCCTCCGCGGAGAGCACCTCGTCTGCGGCGCCAGCGTCCTTGACCCCCTTCGGCATACCATAGACTGCGCTGGTGGCCTCGTCCTGGGCTACGACGTATCCTCCTGCAGCTTTTACGGCGATCGCGCCCCTAGTGCCGTCGTTACCCATACCGGTCAACACCGCCGCAAGGGTCCTTGATCCGAAATACCTGGCGGCAGAGACGAATAAGGGATCGGCAGATGGTCGGACATAGTTGATCTTGGGGCCCCGGTTGAGTGCGATTACTGGCCGCGCGCTACCCGAGACCTCCATATGCCACTCCCCCGGCGCCAGGTAGACCCGGTCTTCGTATATGCACTCACCATTCGTCGCCTCCTTGACAGGCACCCTTGAATGAGCCGCCAAGTGTTCGGCAAACGCCTTCGTAAAAAAAGGGGGAAGGTGCTGGACTATAAGGACGGCAGCGCCGAGCGGGGGAGATAAACTCTGGATCATCGACTTGATGACGGATGGCCCGCCGGTCGAGGCCGCTATCAGGAAAGCGGCCTCCGCCGGGACCTCCTCTGCGGGCGGAAGGGCGGACCCCGCTTTTGGATGGACGCCGAGGGGGATCCTCCTGCTCCTTGCGGCCAGAACGACCTTTTTCAGAATCTCTGTTTTGATCTCCGCCATCTCGGACGATCCTGTTCCGCTGGGCTTTGGGACAAAATCGAAGGCGCCTATATCCAGCGCCTCCATGGTCACTCTGGAGTCTGCAGTCGTCAGGGAACTGAACATGATACATGGTATCCCTAGTTTTACCAGCTCCCTCAGCGCAGACACTCCGTCCATGACTGGCATATTAACGTCAAGTATCGCCACATCCGGCCTCAAAGTGGGGGCTAGATCTACCGCCTCCCTGCCGTTTTTAACAAAATGGACTTCAAAATCGCCACTGGAGGCGAACCAGTCCGCCAGCATCCTCCTCATCAGTGCCGAGTCATCTGCTACCATCAGTTTCATCGATCGCGTCCTCTCGCTGCCGGATGGAGCGGCTTACCGTAGACCGACTAGAGCGCGTTGTATAGAAATGCGTCGAGGAGAGTTACGCCTCCCACAAATACCGTAGCGAATAGCCATAGACTTGTAGTGATGTAGCCGAACGGGATTAACAATAATTCCACAGAGACTATCCCCCCGAGGCACAGCATAAGGGTAAGCCGTTTGAACATCGCTTTCGGATGCGTCGTTCCGACCAGTCTGCTCAATACCCTGTAGGAGAGCGAATTCTTCAATTTTGAGTAGGACGGGAGCCTATAGTAGTACTGTAGGCCTTCGCTCGTGAGGCCGTAGTAGGTCTCCATCTTTCTCGTACCCGACTTCAGTCCGAGCTTGGACAAAACCTTTGCCCAGGCGGGGCGATCCATATACTGTCGGAACAGTTTCGGCGTCCCGTTCAGATAAACCTCCAGATAGCTCTCAAGCCTCTGTTCACTTAGACCCACGGTTCGTGCAAGACGCCTGCTGGACATAACATTCCCCCTTTCTGATCCCAGCACCATGACCAGCTCGGATGTTATTGCCGCTATTGGGAAACTGCTGACATCGATCGTCTGTATGGTGCCACCTGGGGAAGGGTGCTGGCCAGGCAGAGGTATGCGGTCTTTAGACCAGGGGTCGCTCACCGCCCTGCGTATGTCCTGCGTGGTCCCTGACACTGATACCTTTTGATCGCTGTTTGGATGCGTGAGGTTGAGGAGCGTATTGAGACAACCATGTCCGGCTGCGGTGAGCGCATATCTCGCACTCTTCCCTGCGCCCTCCTCCGTAACCTCGTCTACCAGACCCTTTACCCGTAACTTGCGCATGGCGTCAGTAATTGCCTTCCTCCTCTGGCATATCTCCTTGGCTATCTCCGCAGAGGTCATCTCGCCCCTGCTGAGGGTTAGCAGAATATCGATCTGAATAGTACTTTTTGAGATATCTATTAGCCTATCTATACTTCGTAACTTATCCATTCCCTCACTAAGAACCCCATATGTAGACAATTGCTATCCCCGGACTGGTAAATGTAACCGTGAAATACTAAAAAGCATTATCACACGAACAACGTCGGTCGGTCGCCATGGAAAAATATCATATTAAAATAGTTAAACAGGAAAATAAACAAAATTAGTGTTGAAAATTATCCTAAGTATAGGAAAATTATATCTATAAAATATAGATTATTTATATTATGATCCTTTTCTCCATAAATGGCACATATAATTTAATTTTTATATCTAAAGATATATATTTATTGTTTATATGTCTGAACAACAATAATACACTTATAATGATACACTGTAGGATGCCCGCCTCGCGGAGGGTCCCCGGCGAACCTTTGATCGGCCAACCTCACGTAAAAAAACGGGCGACTGAGCCCATCGCCCGTAACTGATCCATTGGCAGGGCGGCAGACAGCTCACTCAACCTTTCCGAGGCTGCTGGACACTTCCGCTGGACTTCTGTACTGCCTGTCGTCTATCCTGCTAAGTAGCGACACAACATCACTCGGCGCATTATTCTTCTTGGCCTGATCGACAAGCTCCTGCCTGTTCTTGGGATAGGTGGCTCCCTTGAGATAATGCTGGACCTGCGCTGGCGTAGGCCTTCCCTCTCCACTCCGCCTCTCTCTTGACACATGCATCCCCACGCACATCTTAGGCATGCCTGCTAATATCTTGCGTAACCTCATTTAGCCGAGGCAGTACGAAGAAGGTCGCGGTGAGCTTCAAACTAATGCAGGTTTGATAGTGACCGCAACCCCCACCAAGGATTAGCCGATCCCCTGATGTGTAGAAAGATCAAATTCCAAGAGAACAATGGTTAAATTAACCATGCAATCTGCGAGTCGGAGTTTCGGCAGGTTATACCGATGCTGTCGTCTCTGGCTCTCGGCAAGGACGTGAGGCTGCTGCTCGCAGTAATCGCCATAGTCTCTCTTATGGAAGGGTTCCTGTACACCGTCCTCCAGCTCTACCTCAAATCTGTAGGCTGTGCCGGCTCCAGCATCGGCACATTCATGCTAGTTTTAGGCCTGTCCAGCTCTATTCTGCTGTTTCCGTCCGGTATACTCTCCGATCGGCTCGACCGCCGGGGTCTTCTGGGCTTCGGAACCGCTTTGATGGTGATAGGGCTCGCAAACACGTTCCTCGCCAAGGCCTTCTCCTCCCTCCTGATCTCAGCCTGCTTATGGGGTGCGGGCACGGCAATGTACGGTCCGTCCATCAACTCAACGATCGCTGACCGTGTAAGCAGGGATCAGATGGAGGCCGTCTACACAGTCCAAGCGATAATAACCAGTTCGATGTGCGGGATCAGCTCGCTGATGTGCTGGATGCCAGAGATCCTTGCCGCGAGCGGTCTCGGATACTCTGAGTCCTATCTCCTTAGCATGAGCTGGATGATTCCTGCAGGTCTACTCGCGATCTTTCTCATAACGAAGGTGGGGCGGACAAGGGCGCCGCCAAGGAAGAGCGGTCCTGCCTTTAGGCTAGGTGGATCGGTGGCGAAGCTGACGTTGACGCAGGCCATGATCGGGTTCGGCACAGGGCTCTCGATACCCATGCTCACGTACTACTTCGGCAGAAAGTTCCTCATCGAGTCGGGGCCTATAGGGACTCTTAACGCCGCAGTCTGCTTCATCGCTGTGCCGTTCATGTTTCTGGTGCCCTCAATCTCGCGGAGGGTAGGGGGGCTGAGGGCTCTCATCCTCCCACAGCTGGCGTCCATACCCCTCCTCATTATGGTGGCCCTGAGCATGAACTTCTTCGAGGCTTCGGTCTTCTTCGTGCTGCGGCAGATACTCGTCAACATGTCCGGACCTATCATGACGACTTTCACAATGAACATTGCTCGGGAAGAGGAGAGGGGAACAGTCAACGCTCTGGCAGGGACCACCTGGAGGCTGCCCAACTCTCTGGCGACCCAAGTCGGAGGCAGTATGTTTGACGTTTCGCTCAATTCGCCCCTCTATGCGACTGCCGCGATCTACGCCGTCTACCTGATGGTATTCTACTCGCTCTTCCACCGTACCGGCTCGCGGAGTGGATCAAAGCCCGATGCAGCATCCCCCGCCGTCATCCACAGGGCCCCTTCAGCTCCCGCGCTCAATACTGCACGCCTAGAGGAAATGCGCCCTCTCCGCATCATGTAAACTGCCCCCACCGGGGCGTCCCCCTACCGGGCATCCAGCTCCACGATCGACCGGCTTAATGGGTTGGCCCAAAGTTGCGCAACGGTCCCCGCTGGCCCTCGAGCCGGCATTTCCGGCAGGGGCTAGCGCCTGCAGGCGGCCGTGTTTCTGGCGGGCAGCTCACAGTTCGAAGGGCTACCCGAGCGCACCGCAAACCCAAGGCATACCGAACGCTGGCACGGGATATATATCACATCCGTCTTCTGCCAGCGGCGGGCATTCTAATCCTCGAATTGAGTTCTACGCCTTCGAACATCTCGTTCTAAACTATAGGATTATGTGATGTCGTAAGCAGTCACTCTCGAGAGCGTATCCGCATGGAACAGAGAGGTACGCCGATGATTGCATGGACGGAGGCCGGGAAATGGACATCACTCCTATAACCAACGCCTTGGCAGCGTTCTTCACTGCCATCTCCATTTACTATGTCTCACTCTTCGCCGCTTCTGTAAGGAGGAAAAGGGATGCTCAGGTAGCCCTCCAGAGCTGGAAGCCATCAACCAGATTTGCCGTCCTCGTTCCGGCCCATAACGAGGAACGCGTAATAGGCGATATCTGCAGAGACCTCATAGCACAGGACTATCCCGCCGACCTCTTCCGGACTATAGTCATCGCTGACAACTGCAGCGATGGAACCGAGGACATAGTGAAGCGCCATGAGTGCACTTCCCTGAAGTGCATCGCCCGGCATTCGGACATCCGGGGGAAGGGAGCGGCATTGGACTATACCCTTGAGAACCTTCAGGTCTTCCTTGATGGCTTCGAGCCAGACTATGTCGTCGTCTTCGATGCTGATAATTTGGTGCCCGCGGACTTTCTCAAGGCCCTCTCTACCGTATGCATTAACAACTATCCCGCCATACAGTGCAACGTCAAGACTAAGAATCCCTCCTCCTCCCTTCTGGCGAGGTCAAGCTACTACGAGGCACTGACGCTCCAGCGGCTCTGGCAGGAAGGGAAGGATCGCTTGGGGCTCTGCAATGCTCTCTCCGGCACTGGTGAAGCTATAAGGTACGATCTAATCCGAGACCTGAAATTTGGCAACTCCCTGACGGACGACCTCGACCTCACCATACGTCTTGCCCTGAAGGGCCTGAAAGTGAAGTACACTGCGTATCCCGCAACGTTCGACGAGAAGCCCAATAGGGCGCGGGTCGAGGTGAAGCGGCGCATCAGGTGGGCCGCTGGGCACTTCCAGACATTCTTCAAATATGGCTCCGACCTCCTCAGGCGGCCTTCTAGGCTCTCGCTGGATGCCCTCTTTTACCTGACCAACATCACCTCCCCCTTCGTCACCATCTTCTCCGGCATCGTCTCACTGCTCTACATGCTTGAGATCGTCTCCTACGTGCCCGTCCCCCTATTCTACTCCGCACTGCTCTCATCGATCTTCCTGATCCTCTTCTTCGCCACGTCTTGGATCGAGGGTGACCGTGGATTCATCAAAGGCATGATTCCCTTCTACCTCCTCATGTCCCTCTGGCTCATCGTAGCGCCGGTCGGGCTAGTGAAAGCCATCAGGGGTTCGGCGATCTGGGAGAGGACGCCTCACGGGGAGGGTATGTGAAGTGTTCTGCACGAGGCCTGAGAGGGTGGTCTTCGAGGTGATCAGGGCAAGAAATGTGCGGCATACTAGGCAGTTTGGCTGAAGCCTACCGCCCATCGTCTTTGCCTGACCTTTTTTAGTTATAGATCCCTACGCTTAATTTACCTTAAACATAACGCTTTAACTTATGCAGGGTTAAACCGCGTAAAAATTTATGTATCTAAAAGATATGCGTACAGGTAATCAAAGAGATCGTCCCGGTGCCCCGGTGACCATAGGCGGGCATCTTCGACAGGCTGAAGGAGGAAGACGCAAGCATCACTAATAGGCTTGCATGCGTCCCCGAGGTGGAGCCCGGCGCTCAGGCTGCGGCTGCCACGGCAGGGGCTAGCGCCGTAGTCCAGAGAGCAAGTTCGGCAAACTAAAGGAGGGAGCTGACCGCCCACCAGAAGGCTGAAGAGCCGATGCTTTATCCTGCCCTGCGCGACAACGGAGCCGCGGGATGCGCTTCTCATGAGCCTATGGGCACTACATCGCAGAGGTGGTGTTCAGCGGGACTGCCTCGAATCCCAAAGACGATGGATGTTTCCGCGCAATGGTGAAGGTCTTCGGGGAGATCAAGCCGCACATCAACGAAGAAGAGATCAACCACTCCCGTGTAGCCCATGAGAGTCTGGCTGAGATCAGCCCAACGCCCCCGACAGGCGCTTTGAAGAGATCAATAAACGCCTGGAGGGCCAGATGTATGATTTGACCCGGCACCTCCGACGGTATGCAAGGGGTTCGGACGTCTCTGATGATCCCCCGTCTTTACATCTTGCCAAAGGTTGCGCTCGCAGCATCGCTCTGCCCGGTTCGCGTCCACTCTCTGCTGCCTGGGCTAGAGCACTCGCCGTGTTCGCATCTTGAGGCGCCGCATCTTCTTCTTGGATCCGCTTATGGCCGCATAGGCCGCCACAAGGAAATATATCCCTGCGATATACTGCGCTGTCTCTCCGGACAATGCAAGCGGCTCGCCCGGGTTCCTCGCGATGAAGACCGCGAAGAGCCCTACCGCAACTACCGCGAGGGCTAGAGCATACCAGTACTGGATGTGGCACTTTGACTCTTGGTAAAGCTTCATGAATATGAACGAGGCGACCATGAAGATCCCTATGGCTATGCCTATGACCATCCTCTGCGCGGGCATTAGCCCAAACCCCTCGATGAAGAAGATTGGGAGTGCGCCCTGGATCGCCCTCACAGTTATCAGAGCCACAAGACCCATGACCGCCGAGTAGAAGACTGCAACGCTGAGCTTCTTGTACCTGATGACCACATTTATGCCCGACAGCGCTTGGAACCCGCTCACGAGGTGGAGGATCGAGGCCACAAAAGCCCCGACACAGTACACGGTTACCGAGACGTTCATCTCGCCCGGAAAGTAAACAGTCCAGCTGGAGACAAGGCTCACCAGCCCGAACGCCAGCACTCCGCTGCCCAGGTAAAGCAGGGGGAGGCTCCCGTCGCTTAGAAAGCTCTTGGCAGAGAGATATGCCACGGTGAACGACGCGATCGGGACAAGGATCGCGTTGAGGGCGAAGACGATGAAGGGAGTTCCCACTATGGTCCTCACGCCCGAGGCCGCAAGGATCGCAATGACAAACACATACGCGAGAATGAAGACCGCTCCAAGCCGCTTAAGCAAGGGAGGTATGCCCCCGTTACTCTGTCCCCAAGACTTTGGATCGCTTCATCATTATCTTGTAAGGCATCGAACCAACTGGAGACGCATACTGCTGATGATCTATAAAACCATTTGCCTGTATGCCCGGTTCATGGGATGCCGGGATGCCCGCTCTTACGCTCGACCGTGTGAACCACAAAGTCCGGTACAGCCTCCCCCCGTGAGTTTTTTAATCGGTCGAGTCAAGCAGGCATAATATACCCCCTGCGCGCCATTAGGGAGAGGTGTGATTCCGATGCGGGCGAAGCTCCCCTTCCTCTCCTTCTCTGGCACCCTCGTCCCACTCGAGATAGTCAACACCTCAATCTACCCGAACGAGGAGATCGTTGACACCCTCAACTTTGTGGAGATACCGATCGAGGCCCGCGGCGACGTGGAAGTACACATAAAGAACTGCAGGTGCGGTTACCGCGGCAGGATATACTTTGAGGCGCACCAACAGTGGTTCACGAGAGGGTACGGGCACCGCCACTACCTCTCGCACAAGCGCTTCCTCATAACCCTCGGCATAGCCGATCACTACCCCATGAGGGGGCACTATGCCCGCTATAAGACCGCGCCACACTACGTCCTGAACTCCTGGAAGGAATGCTTGGTCACGGTCTTCGCCCATGAGGTGGCCCACCTCAGGCAGTACCTCGGCAAGACAACAAAGAGTGAGGTCGGGGCAGAGGAGGAGGCTGTGAGGGTCCTTCAGATGTTCAGGGAGATGACCGCCGAACCTGTGGCAACGCCCCAGGGGATCTGATCCCCTGCCCTGTTGGCGGTCGATGGGGTCCTGATGGGGCGGCGACCAATCCCCGAGAGCCCTCTCGCATGCCCTGCCCTTGTCATGCAGTGCCTTGGCCAACGTCTAGTTTGACCCATCAAATATTAAGGGGCTCAAGGAAATAGAGTCAGAGAACGGCGATATGACCGACGGACCACTCGACAGGCCGTTCAGCCTATTCCAAACGGTCTACTCCAACCTGAAGAGCTTCCGGATCGACTGCATATTCTTCGCCGGCGTTGTTCCGCTCGCCCTTACAGCCATCTTCCTCCTGCCGCCCGAGCTGAAATATCTGATGGTCCTCAATACCAAGGATCCCACGCCGGTGAGCGCCTTCCTCTCCAACTTTACCCATCTCTCCGACTGGCATCTAAAAGAGAACATAGCTGGCTACATGATAGCTCTCGCCTTCATATTCCCTTTCGAGAGGAATCGGAAACTCTTCCGCAGCGTCTCCCTCATCCTTATGATGATCCTCCCATTCGTCGTCTCTTGGTATACCGTCAGCATTCTGGGACACTTGTCGATCAGGATCCTCTCAATGGGTTTTTCAGCAATAGGATGGGGATACCTGGGCTACTCTGCATACGCGGTGAGTGATTTCGTCAAGTCCTTCAAGGCCGTCACGCCGTCGGCAGCCATATTCCTGATACTCTTCATAACCGGGGCATCTCTGATTGTATTCCAGGCGCCGTTCGCGAAGGGGGGCGCCGTCAACCTGTCTGCCCACCTCATCGGCTTCGTTCTGGGGGCTCTGATGCCGTTTATGTACTCCCTGCTCAACGATACTGGCA
Organism: Candidatus Methanomethylicaceae archaeon GD_Cm_T35_P0_bin.15; assembly: GCA_038801785.1. Classification (GTDB taxonomy): domain Archaea; phylum Thermoproteota; class Methanomethylicia; order Methanomethylicales; family Methanomethylicaceae; genus JAULTD01. The sequence goes on along the minus strand of JAULTD010000001.1, from coordinate 42,023 downwards.
TACTCTGAAAGATCATTATGACCAATGATCAAACAAGGCACCACCTGACCGGGAAAGCCCGGCGGGCTCTTTTCATAACCCTGCCATAAAGAAGGAATCATCATCTATGGAAATCCCAACCATTATATACGATAAGGGCGCAGACCATGAAGCCGGTGCAGCAGGTGTCTCCCAAGTCTGCCATGGTGATGCTCGCCATAGCCCTCGTTATCGCGGGAGCGGCAGCAGGGTACGCCGGTGCGTCTCTTCTCGGCCGCCCTGCGGGAACGGCTCTGCAGAGCGAAGACGTGTCTAGGACGAGCGCAGACCTCGCGGCGGCGATGGCGGAGAACGCGGCGCTTAGGGGGCAACTTGCCTTGGTCAGCCCCGGCTACCCGCAGCTGAACTCCAGCCTGCCTTCCGTTTCTTCAGACCTCTCACCGCTCGACACGGACCGCCTCCAGATTGATGTGCCGCCGCACCCCGACTCGAGCAGCAGCGACCCCCCTTCCGCGATGCCCGATGAACAGATCCTCCAAGATTACCTGAACCTGAGCAAAGAGGTCCAGAAGCTGAGGGCGCTCCTGCTGTCATATGCATTTGCACCTGATGCTTTTCCGCGCGTTCTCAACGATGAGGCGGTAAAGAGGACCCGCGACGCCGTCCTCTCGGCTACGTCGGGCTCCTCCGATGAGTGGGATGCCTACCAGGGGATATACCGCTACGTGACCGATAACATAAAGTACGCCTACGATATCGAGATGCCATACATCTCCGACTACCAGATCCGGACATATGGCGGGCACGACTATGTGACCGGTTTCCTGGACGATATCGTGAACATCCAGAACTATGTCCAATCCCCCGATCTGACCCTCAGGCTCAAGAGCGGCGACTGTGAAGATCAGACGGTCCTAGTCTACGCAATGATGAAATATTACACGGGGTATATGGCCGGGACTGATCGCAGCGTCGACGCCGCCTACATCCGGTTCTCGGACGGGTCGGGTCATATGGCGATCGCTGTGCCGGTCGAGGGCGGGAAGATCTGCATAATCGATACGACCGGCGGCTATCTTACCTCCTCAGGGGGGAAGATCACCTCCAAACCTGCCCTTCAGGAGCTGCAGTCTTACTCTGATTTCTGGGCGCCTCAGTACGGCCCGATAACGTATATTGCCCTCTACCGTGTTAACACCACTGATGGGAGCTATACCACGGTAGCGAGTGGATCACTGGCGGCTGTAGCATCCACTGTGGGCTGAATCCTGCCGAGCGTCAGCCGCGCTTGAACTCATTCAGATGGGACTCGGTGATGGCTACCACTTCGGACCAGTCAGGCCCGGTGCGGTCGCCGCCAAACTCATTCCTGATCCCTGGGCAGCCGTCGTCATATATTATGAGGTAGACCCCGCCCCTCCCCCTTGTCCTCACCGCTGAATCGGGCACCTCGATGCCGAACCGCCTGAAATCATCTTCTAGGATGGCGAAGAATGGGTAGAGGCGGCAGAGCTGGGGGCGCGAGTCATAGATGGTGCAGCTGGATCCCTCCAGGAACGAGCACAACGCGACCGAACCTCTGTAAACTTTCTTGGTGGTCCGCCACTCCCTGTCGGAGTTCTCACCCAGCTCCTCCATCTCGCGATCGCTGAGCATCACGTCGAGCGAGCAACACTTTGCACACCTTGTGCATTCGAAAGAAACCGCCGGGCTGACAAAGTTGAACTCGAACTCGACCATAGCCTTCCACCGCCAGAGGATGCGACCATCCCACTCGATTGATAATGGTCCATGAATAAATCGCTTGTGCCAGCCGGCTCGGGGTAAGTTATAAAAAGGTGACCCCTCCCTTACCTTTAGCTGCATGCGGCCGTAGTCTAGCATGGTTCAGGACGTCGGCCTTCCATGGTCATAGCCCGAAGATCGTCGAGGACCCGGGTTCAAATCCCGGCGGCCGCATACCATACACGGTTCTATGTAGTTGCCGGCCGCTTAGCGGCCCCCGCCTCCGGCTGATCGTTTGCCCGGCCGCGCACAAAACCTGTAGCGCCTTCAGCAAGCAGATGCTGGCCATGAGGATCGTCCTCCAGAAGTATGCGCCTCCACGGAAGCTCTTCGTAAAGTTCAGGCTGATTGTCCGAGGCCGCATACCGCTGGAATGAATCCGTCTCGTGGAGGCATTCCTGATGTCATGGCCGGTCGGAGGATACGGCATACCCTCCGGCATGTTCTCGGCCGAGGGCCGCTCATGACCCCAAACACCTATATATTTATACAGCAGAATGCTTTTCAGTCACTTTTCTGATATGCATATCACTGTAACCTGGGGGAAACGATGCTGCAGACCAAGGATAAGATTACAGTCGTCGAGCGATTGCGTGCATACATCGGTAGTATTGTCGAGATCCACCTCCTCGACGAGCAGGTCATCAGAGGCAGACTGGTTCAAGTTGACGAAGACATGATGAACATCTTCCTGGAGGACTGTTATGACTCTGAGGGGCGTTCCTGTCCGGCCGCCGCGGTCATGGGCGGATCCATCTCGCACATAAACATCATCTCGCTCCCTACCTACGAGTCTTTGGAAGAGCAGGTCTTTCAGCTCATACTCAAGAACGGTGAGCTGACGGTTAAGGAGATGGCAAAGATGCTCAACGCCAAGCCCAGCAGTATCCGATCCGCCCTGACACGCCTGCGGAAGAACGGGCTCGTACCAGAGGGAAAGGAGAAGGTCCAAGGGAACCAGCACTGAACCCGAAACCTTTTATTGGCTCTCCCGCGATCTTAGATAGGCGGGCGATGATGAATAGTCCCAAAGACGGAAGGATGATTTGGATCTTGAGTACAGCGAGCCTGCCCCTCAAGTCCCAACAGTTTTAAACATCCCCGCACCCATCTTTCTTTACCTCAAGCGGATGCTCTGGGCGGTAATTGTATGGGGAGGGAAGAGAGAAGAGAGAGAAGAGAGAGAAGAGAGAGAAGAGAGAGAAGAGAGAGAAGAGAGAGAAGAGAGAGAAGAGAGAGAAGAGAGAGAAGAGAGGAGGGGCCATGACTGGTTACGTTGTCATTACAGTGCCCTCTGACAAAGCCGATGCCGCCGAGATCGAGATTCTGGACTGCCTCTACCCTTACGATCAGGGTGCCCGGTTCTTCGACCATCCCTACAAGGGGCTCCTCCTCCTCGAGACCTCGCTGGATCCCACAAGAGCGGCCCGGATAATCAGGAGCTGCCCGACGAGCTGCATCTTCAAGGTAATCCCGATCGACAGCGTGGTCGGGTCGGATGTGGACAAGATTGCGTTCGCTGCCGCGGAGCTGGTAGCCGCGAAGAGCCGGGGCGAGGCCGGCGTCAGGGTCGCCGTGGAGTGCATCCGGCGCGGCAGGCGCCTGCAATCGAGCAGGGAGGTGGAGGTGCGTATCGGGACAGAGCTAAAAGAGAGGGGTCACACGATCGACCTGGATAACCCCGACCTTACGGTGCGCATAGATATTATAGGCGAGCGTACAATGATCTCGGTAAACCCGATTCGCCCTCTTGAAGAGCGGGGAGTGAGCTCGATGAAAAAGTTCAAGGTTGGAAAAGTTCCAAGCGAGGTTCTGAGACGCATTGCCTTCGGAAGCCTCGGCGTCCCCGATCCGTCGGTAATCCTAGGCCCGAACATCGGGGAGGACGCTGCCCTCATCCAGCTGGAGGGCGGCGTCATAGCCTACAAGACCGATCCCATCACGGGATCGGCCGATGATATCGGTTGGCTCTGCGTCCACGTCAATGCCAACGATATCGCCACCAGGGGCGCGGTTCCGAGGTGGTTCATCCAGTGCATCCTGCTCCCGGAGGGCTCGTCACCTTCTGACCTGGAGAAGATCTCCCGCCAGATAGACGCGGCAGCAAGGGAGATAGGCGTCTCGGTTGTGGGGGGCCATACCGAAGTGACGCCGGGCATCGAACGCCCGATCGTGATCGGTTCAATGATAGGCATAGTCAGGGGCGGCCGCTTCCTCTCTACACGATGCGCCGAGGCCGGCAACCTGCTCTACATGACCAAGAGCGCGGGAATCGAGGGCACGGCAATCCTGTCCTCCGATCGCCGTATACTCTCAAAGTTCGGCCATGACTTTGCCGCCAGATGCAGGGGCCTCATGGGGCAGGTCAGCGTAGTAAGGGAGTGCATGATCCTCTCCGGTCTTCAGGGGGTCACGTCCCTCCACGATCTCACCGAGGGGGGGCTTCTGGGCGGCGTCTGGGAACTCGCCGAAGCCTCAGCCTCCGGCGTCAGGGTCGACCTGAGAAAGGTGCCGGTTCTCGAGGAGACTGCCCTCGTCTGCAGGGAGCTGGGGCTGGATCCGTACCGACTGATAAGCTCCGGATCGGTGATCTTCACCATTGAATGCAACTCTGTCAAGGCCGTCGAGGATGCTCTCCGTTCGGCGGGCGTGGACTTTGCCCTGATCGGCGAAGTCTGCCCCGCCTCCGAGGAACGGATCTACATTGATCTCGACGGATCTGCCTGCCCCCTCTCCTCGCCTGGTTCGGATGAGCTCTGGAAGGGGCGCGGCTGATCCCTTACAATACTTTCGAATACCTCTCCGCTAATCATATTTTCTAAAGTACAAAAACCATAAATGCATCCATATCCAGAACAGTAGCCGGTAACCGCACTTGGCATACGATATAATAGCGCACGAGCTCCGGAGACCGACAGTCTTCAAGGACGAGTCCAAGCTCTTTGCGGATCACGTTCCGACAAACCTGGTCCACAGGGAGCCCCAGCTCAAGGCGCTGGGCAGGACCTTCAAAGCGCTTATCGAGTCTCCCGGCTCGGTCGCCCAGAAGGCTACTCTGGTGGGTGATGTGGGGGTGGGAAAGACCGCGGCGGCGAAGAGGTTCGGCTCGACCATGGTGGCGCTGGCCGGGGAGCGGGGGATAAAGCTGAAGTATGTTCACATCAACTGCTACAAGGACCGGACGCTCTTCCTAGTCATAAAGAAGGTCGCCCAGCAGCTCTTCCCGAGCATACCTGACAGGGGATATTCCGCACAGGAGCTCTTCGGGACGCTCTGGGGCATACTGGAGGATGAGAACATGTACCTCCTCCTGACGCTCGACGAGATCGACTTTCTCATCTCCCTCTCCGGCGAGAAGGACGCGCCCCTCTACTACCTGACGAGGGCGACAGATGAGTACCTCAACAAGCGCCAGAGGATGAGTCTCCTCCTGATCACCAGGAACCTGGATTTCCTCCCGAGCATAGACAAGAGCGTCCAGAGCAGCCTCCTCCATAATATCATTAAATTCGAGAACTACACGGGCGACCAGCTCTACGACATAATACGATCGCGGGGGGATGAGGCGCTAAAGGAGGGCACCGTCACCGGAGAGATACTCTCCATGATATCCGACATGGCTGCGCCTAAGGGCGACGCGAGGTATGCCCTCGAACTCCTCTGGAGGGCGGGGAAGTATTCGGACGCGGAGGGCGCTGAGTCTATCCTGCCTGAGCATGTGAGAAAGGCGCAGCTGGACGTCTCACAGTTCCCCATGAACGTCGTCCTGGACCTCCCGCTCCACGAGCGGCTCTTCCTTCTCTCTACTGCCAAGGTCCTGCGGAGAAAGAAATCTGCATACGCCACGATGGGCGAGGTCGAGTCAACATACCGCGTCATCTGCGAGGGGAGGAAGATCGAGCCCCGGCGGCATACGCAGTTCTGGGAGTACCTGCAGAATTTGAAGAACCTGGGGATGCTCTATACTAAGATCTCCGGATCAGGGTTCAGGGGGAAGACCACCCTGATAGGTATGCTGAACCTCTCCACGGAGGCCGTCGAGAGAAGCCTGTCCAAGCTGGAGGCCTGAGCGGTGTCTGTGGAGGAGATATTCTCTTCAAAGGGGCGCGTGAAGGTCCTGAAAGCCCTCTCCGACAAGGGGGAGATGAACATCACCGAGATAACACGGAGGACCAACCTGAACCATGCCACAACATCCGAGCACCTTTCGAGCCTCTGCGTGCTGGGGATAGTGGAGGAGAAGAGGTTCGGGAGGATAAGGATCTTCCGCTTCAAGAAGGAGGATCCGAGGGGGTGGGCGATCCAGACCCTCTTCGAATCTTTCGCCAAGAAGGGATACCGGACATGAGCATCAGGATGGTGGACATAAGCGGTAAGGATCCGCTCGAGAGGGAGGCAGCGGCGACCGGGACAATAGCCCTGAAGGCGGCGACGGTTGACCGGATAAGATCCTGCAATATAGAGAAGGGAGACGTCCTGGCCGTCGCCCGGGTAGCGGCGATACTGGCGGTCAAGCGTACGCCCGAATCCATCCCTCTCTGCCATCCCATCCCTGTGGAGCATATCGGCGTCGACTTTGAGGTCGGCCGGGAGGAAGTCCGCGTAATCGTCAGGGTAAAAGCCCGCGCCAAGACAGGGGTGGAGATGGAGGCGCTCGCCGGCGTATCTGCGGCGCTCCTGACCGTCTGGGATATGACCAAGAAGTACGAGAAGGACGAGCGGGGGCAGTACCCGTCCACCCGAATATGCGGGGTCAGGGTGTTGGAGAAGAAGAAGGGAGGCGTGTAGGGGTTGGGAGGCAGAGATCCGCAGGCGGGCGGTCCTCATCACCAGGACCTCCCCAAGGACCTGCGCTTTGCGGTGATCGTCACGGGCGATACCATAATCGCAAAAAGGGAGAGAGGGGAGCCTCTCCAAGACACCAGCGGCGAGACTGCGGTCGCGCTGGTCGGGACGGCGTCATACAGGGTCACCTGCCGGATTTACCTCCCCAACGACGAGGGGTTGATCAGGAGCTCTGTGATCAAGGCAGCCGAGGGGGCCGACGTTATCCTGGTCATAGGCGGCACCGGCATAGGCAAGAGGGACGTCACCGTCGAGGCCATCTCCCCCATCCTGCTGAAGGTGCTGCCCGGCTTTGGGGAGCTCTTCAGGCACCTCTCGTTCGAGTCGGTCGGGCCCTCAACGATAGCCTCGAGAGCCATGGCAGGCGTATTGGGGGATGCGCTTGTGTTTGCCCTCCCCGGATCGACCGGGGCGGTCCGCCTAGCCCTTGAGCGGATAATACTGCCCGAGGCGCCCCACCTCCTGAAGATGGTGAGGCATCGCGGGCAGCGGGCGGGGACGTAAAGTATTAAGCCCCATCCACATATTGCAGATGGTGCGTCTATGCGGAAAGTGCCCGTCATCTCGTTCGTTGCCCCGAGGAGCGGCTCCGGAAAAACGACCCTCATCTCCCAGGTAGTGGGGCGGCTCTCCGCGCTCAACGTAAAGGTGGCCGTCCTCAAGCACTCCCATGCATGCGATGTGGACGACTCCAAGGATACTTGGCGGTTCAGGGAAGCGGGGGCGTCGGGGTCGGCTGTCCTGACCGACTCCAACCTGCTCGCCGTCTATCTGCCGGACAGCACCCTCGACGACGCCATCCGCCTGCTCGAAGGTACGGGGTGTGAGATCATCCTATGCGAGGGCTTCAGGCGATCCCCGATCCCGAAGATAATCTTGGCAGGAACGCAGTATGATTACGACGCCCTCTCATCCCTCGAGAACGTGGTGGCAGTGGTCTCCGGGGAGGAGATCAGGGCAGGGGCAGGAGCAGAGACCGGAGCAGGAGCAAGAGTGCCTCTACTCAGGGATTCCGGGGACGTAGCCCGTTTCATCCTAGAACTCGTTCGGGAGGCGGCCCCTGACGATTGATCCGTACGGCAGGGTCATACGGGGGCTGAGGGTGAGCCTCACGCAGAGGTGCAACCTGATATGCGCCTACTGCCATCACGAGGGAGAGACGGCGGCGAGGGGGGAGATGTCCGCAACCGAGGTTCTGAGGATAGTCAAAACTGCCCGCGATCTCGGCATCACTAGGATAAAGTATACCGGCGGCGAGCCGCTCCTCAGGGCAGACATCGTGGAGATTGTAGAGGGATCAGTTGGACTGAATCTTGAAGACGTCTCGCTGACCACAAACGGGACACTCCTCGCCGCATATTCCAGGCAGCTTGCCGGGGCCGGGCTCCGCCGCATTAACGTCTCGCTGCCCAGCGTCAGACCTGCGGTGTATGCTTCTCTTACCGGGGGAGACCTCGGGATCGTAATGGACGGCCTGAGGGGCGCCCGGGACGCCGGTATCCGGATCAAGATAAACTCGGTGATCATGAAGGGGGTGAATGAGGGGGAGATCTACGACCTGATCTCCCTCGCGGCGTCCTTGGGCGGGGAGCTGCAGCTTATAGAGCTGGAGAACCTGAACCTCGATCCAGAGTTCTTCAAGAAGCACTATCAGGATCTTGGGGCGATCGAGAACGATCTTGCCAGCAGGGCCGATCGGATAGTCTCGAGGCATGACATGAACGATAGGAAGAGGTACGTATTTCAGGGACTGACCGTCGAGGTCGTGAGGCCCATGGGGAACCCGCGTTTCTGCGCCCGGTGCTCCAGGCTGAGGCTGACCAGCAGCGGCATGCTCAAGCCCTGCCTCATGAGGGATGGCAACTTGGTCGACCTGATCGGCCCGATGCGCAGCGGATGCTCGGATCAGGCACTGAAGGGGCTCTTCCTCAAAGCGGTGGGGTTCAGGGCGCCTTACTATTGAGCCAGCTGATGAGGCTGCTGTCGTTAGCGGCCGTCCCGTCCCCCGCTCTCCCTCCTGCCTTCACTTTTCCCTTCCCCTTCCTCTTGGCAGCGCCCCCCGCATCCGCGGACCCTGCCCTCCCACCGTCCCCTCCAGTCACTCCCGGCTGCTGGCTCTCCCCCTCTCCGCGACCCTGCTCGCCCTCACCTTTACCCTTGCCCTTGCCCTTGCCCTTGCCTTTACCCCTCCCTCTGCCTCCCTCCCTGCAGCCGGTGCCGCCTTCCGCCGCGCTTTCCGATGAAGCCGAAGGTCCCGGTTCCACCCATCCTCCGGCCTCATCGATCATCTTCATATACGGCAGATATTCGGTGGCGATCTTCCGCCTAGAGGCGTGGACCTCCTCGCTGAGTTTGGTCAGACGCTCCTTCTCCTTGGCCCGTGCCTCCTTGGTACCGCTCATCATGCTTATCCTTCTTGGGAAAGTGTACCTCGTGTACCTGTACTCCCCCCTCTTGGCAAGGGCCGCGCCGCAGGCGGCGAGTTCCACAGCATATCCCAACAGATCCCACATCTGCTTCCTCTTCACCCTGCTCATGAACAGATCTGCGCGCGAGAGCCAGTCGTAGGCCACCGATCTCTCCCCGCTGTCGGTGTACTGGTTCGGTATATTCTCGTTAATCCACTGGAAGAGCATATCCGTATCTATAGCCGCCATGTCCGCAGCGTGCTTGGCGCCTATACACGTCTGCGCAGAGAAGAGGTCCCTCATCACCTCGAAGGCCCCCCTCTCCCTGGACCTGAGGTAGAGCCGGACGTCCCCGGCTGTCAGGCGGCCCTTCCCCTCTGCGAGCATCTGGAAGTCGTTTATCGCCGCCCTGAGATCGCCGCCTGAGCTCTCTGCGAGCCTCCTCACCGCCTCATCCTCTATCGCGATGCCCAGGTCCCGGGCGATCTTCCTTATGCGGGCCCCGATGCTCGGAGACCCCACCCTCCTGAACTGGATCATCTCACAGAGGTCCCTGAGGGTCCTGTACCTTGGGTCCCAGGGATCGTTTACAGCGAGCACTATTGGGTACGGCGACCCCCTCACCAGCTCCAGGATCTTCGATAGCCCGCCCCTGTCCTCCCTGCCAGAGATCCCGTCCACTTCGTCCAGAAAGATCAGCTTCCCCTTCCTGCCGAAGAGGGGCGCCTGGAGTGCCGCCCCCCCTGCTATTCTTCCGACCAACTGCTCTGTGCGGAAATCGCTGGCATTCATCTCTAGGAGCTCCAAGTCCAGCGAGCTGGCTACCAGCTCAACCGCTAGAGTCTTGCCCGTCCCAGGAGGGCCATGCAGGAGCGCTGCCCTCTTAGGCGCCCTCCCCTGCAGCCTCGCCTGCACCCACCTCAGCAGGTGCTCGGCTGCGCTATAGTTGCCGGCAATCTCCGGGAGCGTCTTTGGCTTGAAGCGCTCAGTCCAAGGCAGGCTCAATAGAACCCCCACTCACCCAATCCAGTCAAGCTCTGCAGACCTCGGCGATCCGCGCCAGCATTGCATTGAGCTGGATCTCGTCGCTCCCCCCCTCGAGCAGGCGGTACTCCGCTTCGCCGATCTCCTCGATCAGGCGCAGCTTGATGCACTCGTCGATGCTCATGCCGATGACCTCCCGGTGGATCTGCTTGACTATGTCGAGGCCCGAGAGCCCGAACTCAACCATCATGCTTATTGTCTTGTCCCTGGCGGCGGAGAAATCGCCTCCAATAGCGTCCCTCAGTATCTCGCGTATCCCCTCGGGGCTCACCCTCCCCGCTATGCGGTAGACTATCGCCCCGTCTACCACGTTGTTGTAGGCCGCGGCCGCCTGGAGCGTGTTGATGATGCGCCTGAGGTCCCCTCCCCCCACGTAGATCAGGGCGTCCATCCCGTCCTGCGTGACCTCCACCCCCTCCAGCTCGGAGATGTACCTCACCCGAGCCCTGACGTCCTCTGCCTTGAGGGGCACGAACCTGAAGAAGGCGCACCTCGACTGTATGGGTTCTATAATTTTGGTGAAATAATTGCACGCGAGGATGAACCTGCAGGTGCTGGTGTACATCTCCATTGTCCTCCTCAGCGCCTGCTGCGCATCCGAGGTCATATTGTCGGCCTCGTCGAGGACAAGGATCTTGAAGGGAGCGTCCGCCATGCTTACAGTCCTGGCAAAGTCCTTCACCGTCGTCCTCACCACCTCGATCCCCCTCTCATCGCTGGCATTGAGCTCCAAGTAGTTCTTGCGGTACTCGCTGCCGAAGAGATCCCTGGCGAGGCAGACCGCGGCCGTCGTCTTGCCAGTCCCCGGAGGGCCCGCGAAGAGGCAGTGCGGCATCGACTTCTCCTGGACGAAGCGCTTGAGCCTCTCAACGATCTCCTGCTGGTTCACTATCTCGTCAAGGGTCTTTGGCCTGTACTTCTCGGTCCACATGACCTCATGCACGTCGGGCGGGGGCACAGAAACAGGCGGGGATTTGGAACTCGTCATTGGTGATCCTCCGTACTTACTCCTACGCTAGGATATTTAACTTACTTGTTCTGCTGTAAAGAGCGGCCCGCCCCAGCCGATCGCCGGGATCACGGCTCGGGGTACCCGCCAAGCGCATAACTTTTTATCGATCCTCCCTTCACCACTATTGGGAAACCCTTATGCTCCGGGCCAGAACTGTGACTGTGGCTGCCCTCTATACAGGACTCGTCGCAGTATCCACCCTAATATTCAGCATCTACGTCCCGGCTACGCGAGGGTACTTCAACATCGGGGAGGCCGCAGTCTACCTGGTCGCCCTCTTGGCCGGTCCCTATATCGGGGCATTCGCCGGAGGAGTCGGGTCCATGTTGGCCGACCTGATGCTAGGCTACTTCTTCTTCGCCCCAGCGACCCTGATTATCAAGGGTGCCGAGGGGGGGATAGCCGGGCTGTTGGCAGGGAGGCGCCCAGCCCTCACTTTGGGGACGTGGAGAGCCCTCTCAGCCCTTCTTGCCGTGGCAGTCGCCTCCACGATCTTCCTCATAGGCACCTACTACTACGTCGGGGAGAGCACCGTATCGGTCGGTCTGCCTGGCGCCGGATCACAAGAGATAACGTTCAGCATGTCTTGGGCGATGTGGGCCGCCATCTCACTCGTTGCCGGCTCGCTCATCGTAGCCCTCTCCCTCACCGCCAGTCCCTCGGCGGGTTGGAACGTCCTGAGTGCAGCGGTCTCGGGGTCAGTGATGATCGCAGGGTACTACCTCTACGAGCAGTTCGTCCTCGGGTTTGCCGCTATCGCAGAGGTCCCGTTCAACATCACGCAAGTGCTGGTGGGCATCGCTATAGCCATCCCTGCCTACTCCTCTCTCAGATCTCTGGGATTCAGATCCAAATCCGAATACAAATGACTATATGCCAGTTTCAGCGAGAGGTTAACGCATGCCCCGGAGCGCCTCGAGCAGCATCAGAGTCTCGCAATTCATGCACGAGGAGGACCTGGTCAGGGTGGCCTTCCAGAGGGACTTCCCCGAGGTAGCGGTGGGGGAGTTCCACGAGGGGCCGTTCGAGGGGGGGAGCGAGGCCAAGCTGCCCCTCTGGGTCGCGAAGATCCTGGAGGCGGACGGGGTAGTAAAGATAGATGAGGGCCAGCAGCTGAGGCCCAACGAGCTCTACAAGCTCTCCATGAGGGAGAGGGGCGAGATCCTCTATCCGCTGATCCCGCACTTCTACTCGAGGGTCCGGGACCTCCTCTCGCGCCTGAACAGCGCGGTAAAGAGCAACCCTACCGTCCCGGTTCTGAACGAGCAGAGGCAGGTCCAGATGAAGGCCCAGGATCTTGTGAACTGCCGGCTGCAGAAGATCATGCGCCTGGCCCTCGAGAGGAACCCTGCCAAGTCTTCCATAGATGCGCTGGAACCCGAAGAGCGCGCTCTCTTTAATATACTGCGGACTGAGATAGAGGACTGGCGCCAGAAGATCCTCGAAGGGTCGAAGTGATCGGGATGAACGTCGTCGAGAGGGAGGACTATAGGGAGAGCTTCGTCAATTTTTTCAAGCTCTTCCAGGACAGGTCAGGGGCCTACAAGTACAGGGAGGCTATATCACAGATGGCCTCCCAAGGAAAGAGGTCCCTAGTTATCGACTTTGACGACCTGATCTCCTTTGATCCCGACCTGGCATCCGAGTTGAAGGCCAATCCGGGCGATCTCCTGCCCAAGGCAAACCGCGCGATCCAGGAGGTCATGTCCGTTGAGAATATGGACTATGCGAAGGGCAAGGACTTCCAGGCTAGGTTCAGACGCCTCGATCAGGTCGTCCCGCTGCGCTCCCTGAAATCGGTCCACATGGGAAAGATGATAATGATCGAGGGCATCGTGACGCGGGCATCGGGCGTTAAGCAGCTCCTCAAGACCGCCGTCTTCCAGTGCCCCCGGTGCGGCAACAAGATGACCCTCGAGCAGGCTGGAACCATCCTCCAGATGCCCCCGCAGTGCAGTGAAGAGTCCTGCCAGAGGAAAGGGTTCTTCAGGCTCATACCGGAAGAGTCAGTCTTCATCGACTGGCAGCTCATAACCGTGCAGGAGAAGCCTGAGGAGCTCCCCCCCGGGCAGCTCCCCAGGTCAGCCGAGTGCATCCTCAAGGGCGACATCGTCGACCTATCGCGCCCCGGGGACCGTGTGGCCCTCACGGGCGTCCTCCATGCGAAACAGGAGTTCACCGCCAAGGGCTTCAGGCTGGCGACGTTCTCTTCCGCCCTCGATGCCAACTACCTCGACGTCTCCGACAGGGGCTCTGAGGAGGTGGAGATCACCCCGGCCGATGAGAAGGCGATAAAGGCCCTCTCCAAGGATCCGCAGCTCTACCCGAAGATACTGGCGTCGATAGCCCCCTCGATCTACGGGTTTGAGGATATCAAGGAGGCCATCGCCTACCAGCTCGCGGGCGGCGTCAACAAGGTCATGGGAGACGGGATCAAGATCAGGGGAGACATCAACGTCCTGCTTGTAGGAGACCCCGGCACAGCCAAGTCGCAGATGCTCCAGTACATAGCAAGGATCGCGCCGAGGGGGGTGTACACCTCCGGCAAGGGGTCGACTGCCGCAGGCCTGACCGCAACGGTGGTCCGCGACAAGAACACCGGCGAGTATTTCCTCGAGGCCGGCGCCCTGGTCATAGCGGACAAGGGCATAGCCTGCATAGACGAGATCGATAAGATGCGGCCGGAGGACAGGTCCGCCATACACGAGGCGATGGAGCAGCAGACGATCAGCATCGCGAAGGCGGGGATAGTCGTCCAGCTCAATGCGAGGAGCAGCATCCTCGCGGCGGCGAACCCCAGCTTTGGGAGGTACGTCCCCCAGAGGACTGTGGCCGAGAACATCCAGGACCTCCCGGTCACGATCCTCTCGAGGTTTGACCTGATCTTCACCCTCCTAGACCGGCCCGATGAGGCCAGGGACAGGAACATGACCGAACACATCCTGAACCTGCACCAGGGAATCCAGACTACGAAAGAATCCGCCATCGATCCGAAGCTGCTGAAGAAATACCTCTTCTACGTCAGGAGGTACGCTGCACCCAAGCTCAGTAGGGAGGCGGCGCAGGAGATCGAGACGTTCTTCCTCGAGATGCGTGCGAAGGGGGAGGGGGCGGACTCGCCCGTCCCCATAACGATGAGGCAGCTGGAGGCCGTTGTGCGCCTCTCCGAGGCAAGGGCCAAGCTCGCCCTCAAGCAGGAGGTCGAGGCCGACGACGTCAAAGCCGTCGTGAGGCTGATGAAGTCCTTCCTCACGCAGGTCGGCATCGACAAGGCCACAGGGAAGCTCGACATAGATACGCTCATGGTAGGCCGGACCAAGACCCAGAGCGACAAACTGGCCAACCTCTACGACGTCTTCATGGAGATGGAGAGGGAGAATGAGGGGGGCCCGATTAAGAGGGATACTCTCATCCAGCGGGCCGAGGCCGAAGGCTTTGAGAGGGGGTTTGTTGAGAGGACGATCTCCCAGTGGGCAGATCAGGGCATAATTTATGAGCCGAAGCCCGGGTTCATAAAGAAGACCTGATGTATAGGTGGTAAGGGAGGGCGCAACGATCAAGATCGAGGAGCTTCCGATCTGCGAAGAAGCCAAAGGGATATACAGCGAGTCGGGGATTACGGAGCTGTACCCGCCCCAGGAGGAAGCGATAAGGGCCGGCGTTCTTGACGGCAGGAACCTGGTGCTGGCGGTCCCGACCGCCTCGGGCAAGACCATGATCGCCGAGCTCTGCGCCCTGAAATACATCCTGGAGAGGCACGGCAAAGTCCTCTACCTGGTGCCGCTGAAGGCGCTTGCCGCTGAGAAGTTCCATGAGTTCAGGAAGCTCTGCAGGCTAGGAATCAAGATCATCCAGTCTACCAGCGATTTTGATACGATGGATCCGGAGCTGGGGCGCTACGATATTATAATAGCGACCAATGAGAAGGCCGATTCCATATTCCGGCACCGGCCGGCATGGATCAGCGATCTCTCCCTCGTCGTTGCCGATGAGATCCACCTCCTTGGGGAGCCCTCCAGAGGGCCGACTCTCGAAGCAGTCCTCACCGGACTCCGCATCCTCAACAAGAGGGCGCAGATCCTCGCCCTGAGCGCAACCGTCAGCAATGCCGACGAGGTGGCGGGATGGCTCGGCGCGGCTCTCGTATCGAGCGAGTGGCGCCCTGTCCCGCTCAACGAGGGCGTCTACCATGACGGCTCGATCATGTTCAGGGACGGCTCGGTAAAGAAGGTGGACAGGTCAGACAAGGATCACGTCGTCTCGCTCGTCCTGGACTCGATCAGATCCGGGGGGCAGACCCTCATATTCACGGGGAGCCGCCTCTCCGCCGTCTCGCTCGCAAGGAAGCTCCAGGAACCGGTCAGGAAGCTCCTGAGACACGCCGAGGAACGGCGCCTGATGGAGATCTCGTCAAAGATACTGGAGGCGGGCGAGAAAACGCGCCTCTCCGAGAGGCTAGCAAAATCCGTCTCGTACGGCGTCGCGTTCCACCATGCAGGCCTCGCATACGCCCACAGGAAGGCAGTCGAGGACGCCTTCCGCTCCTTTGCAATCAAGTGCATCTGCGCCACACCTACGCTCGCAGTGGGCGTGAACCTCCCTGCCCGGCGCGTACTGATATACGACTACAGGAGGTATGAGGCCGGCCAGGGGCAGTGCCTGATACCCGTGCTCGAGGAGAAGCAGATGGCAGGGAGGGCGGGCAGACCCAAGTACGACAGGTCCGGCGAGGCGATCCTCCTGGCGAAGAGCGAGGACGAGAGGGACTTCCTCTTCGAACAGTACGTCCTGGCGAAGCCCGAGAGGATCTGGTCCAAGCTGGGCACGGCCTCGACCCTGAGATCGCATATCCTCTCCGTGATAGCCATGGGGCTGGCCAACTCGGAGGAGGGCGTCTTCGACTTCCTTGAGCACTCCTTCTGCGCCCACCAGTACGGGATGAACTCTTTCCGCAGCTCCGTCGTCGCCTCCCTCCAGATGCTGGCGGAGGAGGGAATGATCTGCTATGACGGGAAGAGGCTGGCGGCCACGCCGCTGGGGCGGAGGGTCTCGGAGCTCTACATCGATCCGCAGTCCGCAGTCATAATCCTGGAGGGCCTCAGGAGGGACAGGTCCCGCTCGAACATAGGGTATCTCACGCTCATCTGCCACACCCCGGACATGCCCAAGCTCTACATCCGGAAGAGGGACGCCGAGCTGCTTGAGCAGTTCATGGACTCAAAGTCAGACCTCCTCCTCTACGACCTCCCTAAGGATGGCATCGACTGCGAGGCCGTACTCTCCGAGATCAAGACCGCGCTCCTGCTCTCGGACTGGATATCCGAGGCGCCGGAAGACGCCATAATTGAGCGGTTTGACGTCGGATCTGGTGATATCTACGCCTACGTGGAGTCCGCCAAGTGGCTGATATACTCCGCCCATGAGCTCGCGAAGCTCCAGGGGCCGAAGGAGCCGGTCGGGCACCTGAGTAGGCTCTACCTAAGGATCGAGAACGGCGTGAAGGAGGAACTCCTCCCGCTGATCTCGCTCAAGGGCATCGGCAGGGTGAGGGCCCGCGCGCTCTACACGGCGGACTTTAAGACGCTCGACGACCTGAGGAAGGCATCCCCCAAGGACCTGCACAGGATCCCCCTGATCGGGCCGGAGGTAATCAAGTCGATAAAGGAGCAGGTAGGCGGAACCATGTCCGCCGAGGAGTGGACCGCAATAAAGCGGAAGAGAGGGACACGGCAGCTCTCGATAGAGGAGTATTCTACGGCATAGCGGGTCATCCTTCCGCACGCGCTGCGTTTAATAGAAAAGGGAGTGCTGCAATATGACTAGTGAGTGGTGTCTATGACAGAGACCGAGAAGTTCGCCATCAGGGTAATCAAATCAAGGGAGATCTTGGACTCGCGGGGGAACCCCACCGTAGAGACCGACCTCTTCACAGGCTGCGGATGGGGAAGGGCGTCCGTCCCCTCAGGCGCATCGACCGGGACCTATGAAGCGGTGGAGCTGCGGGACGGAGGGGAGAGGTACGACGGGAAGGGCGTCCTCACTGCCTGCTGCAACGTCGAGCGGGAGATCGCCCCTGCTGTAATCGGGATGGACGTGCGCCGGCAGGCCGATATCGATCGTAGGATGATCGGGCTCGACGGCACCGAGAACAAGTCTAGGCTCGGGGCCAACGCGATCCTAAGCGTCTCCCTCGCAGCGGCGAAAGCGGCCGCCAGCTCCGTAGGGAAGCCCCTCTTCGAGTACCTCAATCCCGAGGGGAAGGTACTGCCGGTTCCTATGATGAATGTCATTAACGGGGGAAAGCACGCGGGGAACGGTCTCGCTATCCAAGAGTTCATGATAGTCCCGATCGGCGCGTACTCGATCAGGGACGCGGTCAGGATCGGTTCCGAGGTGTATATGAGTCTGAAGACCATCCTGAAGGAGAGGTACGGTCCCGCCGCGATCAACGTCGGCGATGAGGGCGGGTTTGCGCCCCCCATCTCCGATTCTAGGGAAGCGCTCCGCTCCCTAGTGGATGCGGTAAAGCATTCCGGGTACACTGAGAGCGACGTCAGACTTGCCATCGATCCTGCCGCCTCCAGCTTTTACAAGGATGGCAAGTACTCGATCGATGGCCGCCTGCTCTCTGCCGAAAAGCTGCTCGATCATTACGCCGAGCTCTGCTGCGAGTTCCCGATCGTCTCGATCGAGGACCCATTCGAAGAAGACGACTATAGCTCATTCGTGAACATCACCTCCCGTCTAGGCAAAAGCGTGCAGATCATAGGGGACGATATCTTCGTCACAAATCCGAAGAGGTTCAGTAGAGGCGCTGATCTCGGGGCAGCCAACGCGCTGCTCCTGAAGGTGAACCAGATCGGTAGCCTGACAGAATCGGTCGAGGTGGCGAACCTAGCCTTCGGGAAGGGGTATGCCGTAGTTGTAAGCCACCGCTCCGGCGAGACCGAGGACAACTACATAGCCGATCTGGCAGTTGCCCTGAATACGGGACAGATAAAGACCGGCGCGCCGGCGAGAGGCGAGAGGACCTCCAAGTACAACCAGCTGCTGAGGATCGAGGAGGCGCTTGGTGCCAAGGCCGTCTTCCCAGGCGCAGGCGCTTTCGGGCGGCGGCAACTGCGAGGGTGAGGGTGCATTTCCCCTTTCCCCCTCCCTCACTGCCTCTTACCCCAACCCTTTTTAATCCGCACAAGAAGAGAGTCATGTGAGAGACACTATCTCAAGATGTGTTCCCGCCATCCTGCTTTCGCTCTCGTCCCTGCTTCTGCTTTCCCCGCTGGTGCCTTCAGTACTGGCGCACTCACCTTATATCCCGGGCGACAATGATGCACTTGACAGGGCGGCAGCCATCCCAGAACCGACCAAGTCGTGGGCGTTCTACGCCGATCTCCACCAGGGCGGGGAGGCGCAGTATTACACCTTCACGGTAGCCGAGGGTGAGCGGATATACGCCTCTCTCTTCGTCCCTCACGAATCCATAGAGAGGGGGTTCATGCCGCGCATGGTTCTCATGGGTCCAGGCATACAGCCGCAGGGGAGCGTTCCCGATTATGTCCTAGTGCCCGCAGGGGCTGGAACTATGGTCTTGGAGGCGGGCCCTATACACGCCACCTACGAGCCCTTCACGCCTACTGTGATCTACGATTTGGCCTCAGTGGATCTCCCATCCCCCGCTACCGGGGCCTACTATTTAGCCGTCTTTGAGCCCTCACAGGGGGGCAAGTACGGGCTGGCTGTTGGCACCGCAGAGTCCTTCACTATTGCCGAGTGGCTGCTCATCCCCGTCAACCTCCTCTCGATCTACCGGTGGGAAGGGCAGAGCCCTGTCCTGGTGTTCGCACCTCTGGCTACTACTCTAGCGATCGGCATAATCGTCCTGTTCCAGACAAGGATGACCTTAAAGGCGCCAGACTCGCTGTTCGGATGGCTAGGCGCCTTGGCCGGGCTATTTATGCTCGGATCCGCAGCCTCCGTCCTCTACCAGATGTCGGTCGCACTGAGCCGGGCGCCGGCAAATGCCGGCATAGCCTTGACTGTTATACTCGCAGCCCTGCCTGCCTTGCTGGGATTGGGCGCGCTCCGGCTATCCCTGAAGAAGAGCCGGCTATCAAAAGTCCGCAGAGCCATCACGGTACTGATCGGTATTGCCGCCCTCTTTGCATGGTCTGGGCTCATTATCGGACCTGTCTTGGCACTGGCATCCGCTTTCATGCCTGCAAGTAGATCGGGCCGGGTCGAGAAATAACTCCAGTGTTGGGTACAAGAAGAACTTCATCATCCGCAGAAGCGGTGGTGCGGCCGCCGGGATTTGAACCCGGGTCCTTAGCGATCTACAGGCGCGGTTAGCCTTTGGCAGGCTAACGTCCTAGACCAGGCTAGACTACGGCCGCAACCTAGCAACCATCTGCGTCTCTGCTATTTAAAAAATTCGTTAGAGGGGGCTCTCGCAAATACCTTGAACTCATCCCTTTCGGTCGTATTAACTCTGAGCGAACATCGCCCCAATAATCAGATGCCCGACTAGGGATAAAAATTTACCCCCCACACTTTTTCCTGATCAACTGTCACACACTTATTTGCCCTCTCTTTCCACTTTTCCCCGCTTCCTTTTTCTTATTCCTGGCATCGCATTTAGTGATTTAACATCATCGAGTTTAGTTGTATGAGTACCGGGGATAAAGGTAGACGAAAGGCAAACCATCAAGACAAATCTATGAAGAGGCGTTGTTGCTGACAAAATATCTAAGAAACGAAATCGATGCATGGATCCGAGACTATCTTTTAATCAAAAACGAGAGATTCTTGACTATGTCTATGGCAAATGATGGCGCAAAATTAAATATTTGACATGTTGACTTCATGCGGCAAGAGGGATAACGGCTATAAACGGACCTATTATCGAAATGGATGCTGCCATAATGGGCTCAGGTATGGCTAGATTAACGTTAAAGCGGAAAAGCCTACAAACAGACCTGATGTTCTCCCGAATATTTTTACCATCTTCATTCGTCTCATGTTAGGATGATTTATTATTCCTTGATCGCTGGTTTGTTATGTATGTGTCATAGGTCTCTTTGATCATTCTCCTGACGATCTCGGTGTTATTCAGCATTCCCCATTCGTCTTTGAGCTCTTCAAACTTTTGCGCCATGTCGCCATTGAGTTCAAGTCTAATGCTTATCCTCGGCGTCTTTGTATTTGCCAATATTTCGAACCTCGTAGTCCTTATGAAAAATATTGTCTGAATAAGAATGCTATAAATATTTCCCTTTTTTGGCATATTTTGCCCCTTTTTAGCACAAGTTTTTATATGTTTTCGTGCTATATTAACACGAGATGTGCTAATTTGACCTTAAATACCACGATCAGGGTGGAGCTTGAAGGCGAAATAGCAAACAAGTTTCTAGAATTGAAATCATACTTCGGTTTGAAGAATAACGCTGAGGTCGTGAGGAACTGCATTTCCATATGCCACACTTCCGTATTTCGAGAGGCGCAAAAATATGACCGCGAAGCGTAAGCCCGAAAAAAATCTTGGAGGTGAAAAATGTGGTTGAGATGGGTGATGTAGCGATCGCTGGAATCGTATTGGGGATGTGCTTTCTATTCCAAATTGGAATAATAGCGGCAGTTTATGCTGCGGCGAATTATGGTTTTTCCAAGGCAAAGAAGGGAAATAATGAAGGGGGGTAAAAATATATGCTGCCTGAACTAGCTTTAATGGTAATGTGCGGGTCAGTAGGGTTGGCTCTTGCTGCAGCTGGATATGCTCTAGCCAAGGTGGGAACCGCTTCTATGGCAATGTTATCAGAAAAACCAGAGCAATTCTTCAAGGGCTTTCTCGTGGTGACATTGTGCGAAGCAATAGGGATCTATGGTTTGGTTCTAGGGCTAATAATACTTTTAGAAATTTAAACGGCTTATCTTTGCTTGCAGTATAACTGTATTATCAGTTATATTTTTCAAACAGTATGAAAACAGGTACGCATTATGACAGGACTTTAGGCCGCAGGTCAGTTTGGTCACATGTCGGTCCACATTTGCGATATGCGTCGTGCGCTGCAGGTGATGCGTAATAAACATAAGTAGTGGTCTGAAAGAACAGGGATGGACGAACAAGAGTGAGAGAGTGGGGAGCAAATTTGCCCTTTTCATTGTCGAAACAAACCTTATAAAACCCAAGGCTGTATTAACCATCGAAAGGCGGGAGCCCGAGTAGCTCAGACTGGGAGAGCATCCGGCTGAAGACCGGAGTGTCGCTGGTTCAAATCCGGCCTCGGGCACCAATAAACCTTTTTTGCTTCGCAAAAAAGCTTTACCAAAAAGCGAATTTCCTGAACAGATTTCAGGGCTGATGGTACGGTACAACGGTGGTACGGTACAGGCCTCCGGATTGCCTTCAGTCAGCCTCCTGATGTAGTCAGGGATTGAGAGGCCTTCCCTTTCCGCTTTGGCTCTCAGTTGCTGGTACAAGTCAGAAGGCAGAGTTATTGAACAATAGCCCTCCCTGGGCAATTGGAACCCCCCGGATGAATCCGCTACTGTATTGATCTGGCGCCTCCGGTTTTTTACCCTTGCGACTTATCGGGGTGGTTCGTGTGATCGTTTGAGTAAAACATCCAAGTCATTCAAGAAGCACACAATCCAGTCAGCCAGCTTATCAAGGACGGATATGGTCAATCTGAGCTCCGGGATGGCCTGCGCAAAAGCCTCCAGGTTGTCAGCGTTATTTCGGAATGCCTGCCCCTCTGCGAAGTGAACGTCAGTAAACTCACGAAGCGCCAGGAGTGGGGGGGCCATTAATTTCGCCTTGCCAACCTTTGTTTCGAGCCCGCTGAGGGGCACTAGCGGAAAGGAGGGGGGTGGGTTTGCTTCGTGCCCGAGCCTCCTCAATATCGCCCTCAGCTTATCCCTCTCGATCCTGGCCTCTCGACCCACCTCCCCGATCGTCCCGAGGCTTTTGGGGCGGTCTTGAAAGAGGACTTCAATATGGGCAAAGGTCAGGTATTCTGTTTTTGTGAGAACGCCCCTCTCTGGCGCCAGCAAAGCCTTGCAGAAGGACAAAAAGCGCTCAATTTCCTCTAGGGCTGAAGCGAGGTGGGCTTTCAGGGCTTCTTCCTTGATTACCTGCAATGCCCGGTATTTTTCCAAATTCTGAGCTACGAGAGATATAACTTCTGAGGCGCTTTTCCCATGCTTCTCGGCATAATCGTTTATGATTTTCGCGGTCTCTTCCCTGACAGTATAGTTCACCCAGCCTTTTACCGGCATGGCATACCACCACCAGCTTATCTAGTGGGGCTGTAAGGTTATAAGCTTTACTGGATATGACAGTAAGATTTATATGTATCTCTTACTGAAGCTTTCAGTAAGAGGTGCGTAAAAAATGCCTCCTAAGGGATGGCGCAACCTTTCGATAAGAGAGGACACTTACAGACGCCTACTATCGTATATTGAAAAAAAGAGGGTCGAGGCGAATGTAAGCGCCCTCATCGACTCCCTTCTGAAAAAACTGGATGAAGCAGAGAAGCCAGAGCGGATGCAGGAGGGAGGGGCATGAGGGTTAAGCTGTTTGGGGATTGCCTCTGCGGTAAGGCCATCACGGCCAAAGGCGACCTTCCTCAGATAGAGTTCGATGATGGCAACAAGTCATGGAAAGGCTACCCAACCGAACACCTGGTAATATTATGCCCTCAATGCGGTAGGCTCGTGAACCTGACATGACAGCATAGCTTCGGGGGTTTAATAGAAAAAAAAGAGGGGTTCCAAGAGTGTCTTGCTCTTTAGAAAATAAAAACGTTGCGCTCAGGCGCGAGGGCAAGTTTGCTGTCCTGAACTGCCTGGGCCAGGAGTTCCGGATCGATTACAAGCCCGATTACCGGACCCTGAGGCGCCAGGTCATTGATGTCCTCAAGGCCCTGAAGGCGCCCAAGGCGCTTAACCTGGAGGCCCTCACCGCGATAAACGACCTCCTGGCTGAGGAGCTGAAGAAGGAGGGCGCCCCGCAGGGGCCGGTTCCCGAATCGGGGCAGGACTCCCCGGTCTTCAACTTCGGTAATGTCAGGGTTTCCCCGATCCTGGACAGGGCTCTGGAACCCCTGCACCCCGCTATTGGGCTGACCTCCAAGTTCGCTTACATCGGTGCCCTGATGACCAGCCAGGAGGTCAGGATAAACCGGCAGGGGGAAGAAGAGCGTTCCCTCGTTAATGCCCCCTTCCTGGTCACCTCAGACCGGGAGCTGGTCCCGCTTTACCCCGAGGCGCTCCTGCCTCTGGGCCTAAGGCTCGAAGGCACTTCCCAACTAATACGCGGGAACTGGTCACAGGAAGGGATAAAGAAGTTCCGGGAAGGCTATTCCCCTGACCCGGTAGAGCTGTATAACCGGATCAGGATGCAGTTTGTCAGGTACTACGAGATTGAAGAAGAGTGGTATGACTTTTTTGCGCTCTGGACCATCGGGACCTACTTCTTCCACCTGTTCACGGCCTACCCCTACATCTACCTTATGGGAACCAAGGCGAGCGGAAAGACCAAGCTGCTCAGCCTGGTCAGGAATATGGCCTTTAACGCGGTCCTCTCTGCAAATATGAGCTCCGCCTCGCTCTTCCGCCTGGTCCAGGGGGGCAGATGCACGCTCCTGATGGATGAGACCGAAGACCTGAGGAATCCTAACAGGAAGGAAGACATGAGGTCCATGCTCCTTGCTGGGTACAAGAAGGGCGAGAAAGTTTACAGGGTAGAGAAGGACAGCAGGGACCGGCTGACAACCGTTGAATACGAAATCTATTCCCCGAAAATGACCGCAAACATCGGGGGGATAGAGGACATCCTTGAATCGAGATGCATAACGGTAGTGACCAAGAGGGGGCTTGACCCAGAAAAGATAAACTCCGAAGTGATAGACACAGAACCGGTATGGCAGGAAATAAGGGATGGCCTGCACGCCTTCTATCTTGAGCACGCCCAGAAAGTAATGGCGCTGTACAAGAGCCCTGAAGATGAAGGGGCCCTGAAAGGCATAAATGCCAGAGACCGGGAACTCTGGAAGCCTTTCTACGTTTTGGCCAAGTACTTCGATGGCCTGTTGGGTGGACTTGGTAGACGTAGTAGACTTTGTAGAGGACACCCTGAGGTAGATGCACAGAAAAAACAGGCATTTTTTGAGGCTCAGGAAGGCACCTTGACCGGTCTGATCGAGCGCCTGGCTGAAGCAAATTCCAGGGAAAGGGCCCAGGAGGAAAACGCAAATTCAATTGACCACCAGATACTGCGCGTTCTCTACGATCTTACCGAGATTTCAGATGATTATTATCCGTTCAGCCGGATCAAAAAAGACCTCTTGGCAGACTTTGACAAGGAACCGGATTGGATTACCGAGAGGTGGTTAGGTAGCGCCCTGAAGAGGTTGGGCTTCAAGGACAAGAGGCGGGTTAAAGGAAAGTACCAAGTCCTTATCGAGAGGGCAAAAGTCGAAGACATAGCCAGGAGGCTGAAGGTATCACTCGGGACGGAAGAAGGCCAAGAGGGCCCTGAAAAAAGCCCTGTTTTTTCTGATTCTTATACAGAGGTATCGTCTACTACGTCTACAAAGTCTACTACGTCTACCCATACCAGCCTCACCGATGATGACGTCCGCAGAGTCCGCAACGCCCTACTGGAGCACCAGGATATGGGGCTGATGCTCCTGGCAGACTGCGTAGGCCTTCCGGAGCCAGCTATCCGGTCTGACCCCCGTATTCAGGAGTTCGCAGAGGTCAGCAAGGACACAATCCGGCTCAGGCAGAAACCGGTTTCTGAGGAACCGGTCACAGATGACACCCCGGAAGAGCGCCTTCAAGGATTATGCAGGAGGGCGGACACGGTGCGGATCAAAACTCTCGATGAGCCGTTTGAAGGGATATGTGACCTCTGCGGCCAGAGGGCTACAATCGCGGCATATGCGGACCAGCACCTGGCCTGTCAGAGATGCCTGGGGGTTGTGGAGCGGGCCGCGCACAGGGAAACCGGATAAGGAGGGCCAGCGGGGTTGTTTGACCTCTCGTTCCTTAACCTTCTGGGGCCCGATTATGAGTGGTTCCCCAGGAGGTGCATGACCTCAGCCTCTAAAGGTCAGGTGCTGGTGACCTCCCAAGAGGGCCTCCTCAGAGAGATCGAGAGGGCGGACTTTACGGACTGCTTCCTGGCCACTCACACACCGGAGGACAGGGACAGGGACATCCTCCGGGTGGTATTCATAGACATAGACAACAAAGACCTGGACCTGGCAAAAAGGTTCTTTGAGAGGGGGCTAAAACACCTAAGAGACCGGCACGGGGTAAAGCCCTACGCCCAGTTCTCGGGGGCGAAGGGATACCACATAATAATCCCCATTGAGCCGGTCATGGTCAGGGGCAAGGCCCCGGACTTCCTGAAATACTTGCAGATAAGGCTCTCTAAGGGGTACTGCGATCCGCAGATACTGGGGGATGTTGTCAGGCTATTCAGGATTCCTGACACGATAAACTCCAAGTCCTGTAAGCTGTGCTATCCCGTGAGGGAGTGGGACGGGCAGAGGCTCGATGTTTCCGAGCTGTGGGAGGAGTTTCGCGGGGAAGAGATCGGGAAGCTCCTGAAGGCCCAGAAAGAGAGGAAGAAAAGGCTCAGGGGAATAGCCAGGGCCCGGAACCCTGGCATAAGGGGAGGGATAAGGCCCCAGGTGCAAGAGCTTATCAGGCGCATAGAAGAGGGCCAGAACCTGGCTCACTTGCAGAGGCTCGCGGTCATCACGGAGTTAATAGCTGAGGGCTGGGAGGATGCCCTGATCTTAGAGCTATTCGGGAAGCTCCCAGATTTCGATGAATCAAAAACGAAGTACTACCTGAGCCATGCCCGGGCGCGGGGATACAGGCCTTTTCGTACTGAGAAGCTCCAGGAGGTGCTGATAGGTGGTTAACATTCAGGGAAAGAACCCTGCTTCTTTTATGAACAACCCCAGCATCCAGTTTGAGGAAGAGAAGCTAGCTGCCACTGCAGAATGTACACACACTGCAAAGCCGCACCACTACGCTTGGGTCCGGGTCCTGTGGCGCGTGATAGAGATGGACGAAGACTGATCGGCTCTAAAGCATCGGAAAACTGATCGCATTGTTTACATTAGACGCTAGAATGTAAATTTTCCCATCAACTCAGCGCTCTCAGCCTTTCCTGCTCTCTGATTAATCATCAAATATTATAGTACATATATAATTCTATACCCCTTGCGCGCACACACAGGGACTCTTTCACCCCTCTATTCACCTCTATGCCATCAAATACCATTAAGGGATATTTCCTTTATGATAATTGTACGTTAACCAAGAACCTTTAACCCTGCATCATCGTATATCCGTTTCAGCTTTCGGGGATTGTAATCTGTGTAGTGCCTTGCCAGCACGGACCGGGGCATCCTGCCCTGAAAAGCATCTATGTACCTCTCGGGGACCCCCAGGTTGCTCATTTCCTCTGCGAACCATTCCCTCAGGACTTGGGGAGTGATGTCCAGACCGGATCGCTGCCTTGCCTCCTTCCATATCACCCCGAGCTTTTCCCTGGCATAGGGGAACAGGGCCGGTCTGCTGTCCTTCCTTGTTGCCAAGAAGTCTTTTAGCGCCCCCTCGGCCTCCTGGTTGAAGAAGCCTATCCAGGCGAACTTTGTCTTTGAGGTTCTCTTTGGCAGGAACATCCTCCTGTTGAAATCCACATCCCCAACCTGGAGCGTTATCACCTCGGACCTCCTGAGGCCTGAGGTTGCGAGTACCAGGAAGAGGGTCAGGTCCCTCCTGTCCAAGTAGCAAGAGAACCCTTGCAGTTCCTTCTTTGAGGGTATGATCTTGGGCTTCGGTATTATGGTAGGGAACCGGAAGTTTTTGACAAGGTCAGGCTTTTCGAGAAAGTCGCGGTAGAACCTCTTTAATGCGCAGAGGTGCCAGGCGTAAGTCTTGGGCCTTTCAATAAACCGGGATAGGTACTCCCTCAGCTGGTCCTTGGTCGCCCGGGTGGGATCGCAGAACTTCGTTAGGTCAGAGATCACCGTGACATGGTCATAAACGGTAGGCTTCTTTAACTGGAAGTCTATTGCCAGGAACTTCCTGAATTCCTCCAGCAACTCCGAGCCGGTTTTTGATTTGGCTGATGATAACTTTTTCCATGAAGCGGAGGCTGAAGACCGGAGTGTCGCTGGTTCAAATCCGGCCTCGGGCACCACAGAACTTTGCTTTCTCAGCATGGTATCGCATCTGCAGCAACGTCCGCCAGGAAAACAGGGCACACGACCGCCAGTCAGCAGCGCCGTCACTACCCCTGCAGACTTTCTCCCACAAGAAGCTGCTCCCAACGCTTCTCACGCCTGTTAAGCAACAAGCCAGCAAAAAGGACCGCCATGAGCCCGTGCATCAAGAAAGAGGCCGTATCCGCCCCGCCTAGAAGCGGGACTATGGGGTTCGGCGTCTCATATATTGAAAGGAAAGGCCAGAAAACCGGGTTATACTGATGATTGACGACGTCCAACAATACATGGGAGATGGTGCCTATCAAACACGATGCCGCGAGGCCCACTGACAACCGGCACCCCTCTTTGACATGGGATTCGTTGACCCGGAAAATCGCGCTTGTCAAAGGAGGATATACCAGAACCGTGATCGCGACCCCAAGAACCGTTCCAATCGTGGCGCCCCCGAACAGGCTGTGGAGGACCAGTCTGTTGGGGCCCTGCAACCCAAACGCCAAAAGAATGACCGGGATCTCGATGTCAGGTAACATTGCGCCGACGATCAGCGCTGGCAGGCTCAGCCTCTGACCGCCAAACTTGTAGATGATGAATGCCAAAGGGTAATGCAGAGGAGTGACTGGCAATCCACTCGCCTTCGTTTTCCGCTGAATATGAAGTGTCGCCCTCTTAATATAACTATCTTCAGCATCCGGGGTCCATGGTAAGGGCACATCAAGCTGTCAGCTCCCGCCGTACGGCCTAATGCACCTGCTCCAATCCGCGTGCGGCAACATCGATATAAGATAGCAATATCAAACGGAAGTATGAGGCTCCATGGATCCCGGGTGTCGAGATATATTGCCCATGGCCATACTCGACGCAGGACAGGGATTGGTAGGGGCAGGAGCACGAGCAGGCAAAGTTTATTGTCATGCTCCCTGAGGTCAGGACGTTGGCCGCCATACAGATGAACGAGCGAGAGCGACGGTGTGAGTCGGGATGAGTGAGGTTCTTCCGAAGAGGATACTCGTGGTAGACGACGAAGAGACGATCCTCCATACCATCAAGAAGTACCTTTCCTTGAAAGGGTACTCCGTCGACACCTCGGCGACGGGGAAAGAAGCGATACGAATGTGCAGGGACAACTTTTACAACTTGGCGATACTCGACATCAAGCTCCCCGACATAGACGGTACCGATCTTATTTCCGAAATGGAGGAGGCGTGCCCCCGCATAGTCAAGATCATGTTGACGGGGTACCCCGAGCAGGAGAGCGCGATAGCTGCAGTGAACAGGGGGGCAGACGCCTATCTGGTGAAGCCTATAGAGCTGGAGGGGCTTCTCAGGGTCGTAAAGGAGAAGCTGAAGGAGCAGGAAGAGGAGACTGTGTACAGCCAGGAGAAGGTGAAGGAGTACCTGCTAAGAAGGGGAAAGGAACTGGGCGTCTAGTCTGGCCCGCTCCCCCGGAAGTCTCACCCGAAGAGTTCTGGGTGAAGCAGCCTCGCGACCTGCTCGATTCCTAGCACGAGCCGCGGATTGGATGAGATCCACTTCACGTCGATCTCGTAAACCCTCCCATCCTTTACGGCACTGATGCCCTGCCAGCCACTTCTGGCCTTTATCTCGTCCACCGAGGCGCCAGAGCTGATGACTATTATGACATCAGGATCCATGAGGATGATGTACTCGCTGCTGAGGGTCGGGTACCTCTGCGACTCGTTAGCCGCAAGGTTAATCCCGCCTGCTATCGAGATGAGATCATTGGTGAACGTGTTGGCGTTATACGATCTGAAGGCGGTCATACCCTCGAAGTAGACCAACGGTCTCTCTGCATCTGAGAGGTTGCCCGTCTTCGCCCTTATCGAGTCTATGCTGGAGCTCATATTGGAGGCAAGGGCCTCCGCCCCTTCGGGGTTCCCGCACACCGATCCGATAAACCTTATCGTGTCGAGCATATCGTCTATCGATACCGCATCTATGACAACTACAGTTATGTTGTTCTGTTCGAGCGCTGGGATCACTCCTGTCTGGTAGCTCCAGATGATGACGAGGTCGGGCTGGAGGCTGACCATCGTCTCGAGGTTGAGTGCGCTGCTGGTTCCCACATTTGTCTTGTTCAGCGCCCCGGCAGGGTAGGAGCTGTACCTGTCCACCCCGACGATCTTCTCCTCTGCGCCGATCGCGTAGAGGATCTCGGTTATGTCGCCGGAGAGCGAGACAATCCGATGCGGGTTCTTGGGCAGAGTGACGTTTCTGCCCGCATAGTCCAGGATGGATATCGAATCTGTGCCTGCGTCTCTGGTCGCGGTCCAGAGACCAGGGCCCAGCACCGTGGTCCCTGCGACCCCGGCTATGATCACTACGAGTGTGAGTATCACCAGTCTCCGAGGAGTCATGTGCGGTATTGACCGGGTCTATGTATTTATATTAAGTGTTTCTTATGAAACACTAACTTTAAACCCCATCCGCTGCTAACCTGTACTGCGGTCGTGGACCCGTATGGCGTCTTGGCTTGGCGAGCTCAAGCGGTGCAGGCTCTGCGCGTGGGAGTGCGGAGCTGACCGGGTAGCCGAAGGGGGCGGGGTATGCAGGATAAGGCTCCCCGAGGTGGCCTACACCAGCGTCTCGCCCCTGACAAAGAGCGTGACCGTCACCTTCCTCGGGTGCTGCTTCAGGTGCATCTACTGCAATGCCTATCGCATCTCCCAGTACCCGGACGTCGAATGGTTCTACAGGGGCCACATGCCACCCGAAAGCCTCGCCAGAGAGATGCTTGACCTGACCCGTAGCGCCCGATCAAGGGGGATCGAGGTCGATGCTGTCAACTTCACTGGCGGGGAACCCCTCATCAATCTTCCCTATATCGAGGAGGTTGTGCGCATAATGAGGGAGGACGAGCCCGGGATCAAGGTTGGGCTCGCGACAAACGGCTTTGCATCTCAGCCTGCCTTCGGGAGGATGGTTTGCCTCGCCTCATGGGTTAACTTTGAAGTAAAGGCGTTCACCGACGAGGTACACCGCTCCCTGACCGGGGCGCCCGTTGCCCCGGTGCTGAGAAACGCGAGGTACCTGATCACGAACGGCAGGGACAAGGTCCGCGTGATAAGGACTGTTGCAATACCCGGGATAAACACGTCGGACATACCGAAGATCGCGGGCTTTCTGGCAGGTATCGATCCCTCTGTGCCTTACCGCATAGTCGGGTTCAGGCCGAGCTTCCTTCTCTATTACCATCCGGGGCCGTCAAGAAGCCTGATGGGGATGCTGACCAAGGCAGCGCGGGCAAAAGGGCTGACCGACGTGAGCTGGTCGGGATACTACCCCGATGAGATCCCCCGCAGCGTATACGAGTTAGCGGAGCGCGCCAGCCCATACAAGACCAAGTCTGCCAAGATCGCCTCGGCATACTCCTCGCTCGGAGGGTGCGTTATGATGCCCCGGAATTGCGGCGACTGCCCACTCAGGAGCCGTTGTCCCGCGACACCGCTGCAACCATGGAGCATGCAGAACAAGCTCGAGATATGATGGCGGTCTCAATCGCACACAGCATTAAAACGTAAGCTGGACTGCCACAATCGCGGGCGCAACTCGGCTGTTCTTTGTACCCGGAAAGTTACACTTTACCACGCTACGTAACCCATGGATCGAAAGATAAGCGTCACCGCAGTACGTTGCAGGGATCCCTTTTATTTACCATCTGCGTTACATTGTGCAGTCTCGGCCAAACCCTGCTCTTGCATGGTCAGCCCCTGTCCCTGGTGAACCTGAGTTCCATGGATTTGCCGCACTTTGTACAGCGCGGGTCACCCGGCGGGGTTCCATAATCCTTCTCTAATCTGCAGCTCCTGCAATAATATACATAGCTCCTCATGCGATCACCACGTTATTGGAAGAACTCGACATGATCTTGTTTGTGTCGTGATATATCTTTTGTCCAGGCGAAGGATACGATGCAGGCTGCTGCTCAGCGAGGTTGCAGTGCACGCTATGACTTGTGTGCCCTTTTCCACCTCTCGATTATACCAACAGCCTCACCGTCGGTGACATCGTACCAGTTCCGGTAGACCTGTGCCACCGCCTGAAAGAACGGCGGGACCTCCAAGACTACCACATCATCAGCCAATCCGCGCATGACCGCCGCCACCTCCTCTCCCGCGACGGGAACCGCGACGATTATTCTGCCGGCGCCCCGCTTTCTGCACAGCATTATCGCCGTCCTCATGGTCGATCCCATAGCCAAACCATCGTCCACAAGGATGACCGTCCTTCCCCTGATCTCGGGGAGAGGCTCGCCGCGCCTCAGGACGGAGACACGCCTCTTGATCTCCTGCTTCTGCTCCTCGATTATGTCGCGTACTACGCCCTGAGGGATGAACCCTGCGGCATCCGAGATGTAGGTGCTGCCGTCCTCGGCTATCGCCCCAAACCCGGCCTCAGGCTCGTAGGGATAGGGCAGCTTCCTCGCAACGAGGATGGAAAAGTCCGCATTCAGGTACGATGCCACCTCGTAGCCCACCTCAATCCCGCCCCGCGGTATGGCCAGAACAAGGGCGTTCCGGTCCCTATATTCCTCCAGAGCTCGGGCTAGCTTCTTGCCGGCGTCCTTCCTGTCCTCGAACATCCTGCCCCCATAATAAGGATGGGCTGCCCCGTCTTTTTCCTTTACGGCACGGACCGGTCCGGCCCTGCAGTGCGGATCCCGGAGGGCGTCCTCCACATGCGCATTATGCTACCCGCTTAAGCAGGCCGAGACAGTACGGTACCTGGCTGATGTCCTTCTCGGCGGGCTCTATCCCCGGCGTCATGGGGGTGGAGAAGACTATCGCGACATCCCCCACCTCAAGCTTATAGTCCCTCCGGCTCAGGGGAATGTCCATACCTATCAGGTCCCTGAGGATGTCCACCGCCCACTGGTACCTTATTGTGGATACATACTCCCCGGCGGAGAGTATCTCCTTTGCCTCCTCAGGCGTTATCCGCGTGTAGCTGTACTCCCCGAAGTCTGGGAGCTCGCGCGAGAGGGTGACATAAACAGTCATCTTCTGACCCCATGTTAACTCGCGGCGGAAGTGGTATATTCTTTTTCCCTGCCGCCTCGCCAGCAGGTAGACTGATCTGCCTTCCGGCCTAGGGGCGCCCCCTCCTAGGCTTTGTCGTACCCGTTCAGGGGGCTGCCCGGCGGCTGGATGTTTATCGGATAGGGCTCCTTCAGCTTGAACTGGTGGGTCGGCGGGATGCTCTTCTCGTCGTGCAGGAAAGTGCCCTCCTCACCGTTGACCATCTTCTTTACCTCCTCGAGGGTCACCCTCTTAGTGAAGCAGTCTACCCCGCCGTGCAGATCCGTATAGTCGTCGTTGAGCATGAGCCTGCTGCCGCTCACGATGTCCACCAGCTTTCCGCTGCCCGAGCTGACCGTAGAGTCGGCCCCTTCATCTATCAGCGCCCTCATCTCTCCGGAGATGTATGACTTTCTCCACATAATATATTCGAAGGTAACTATCTCAGTGAGAACGTGTTCCCTTATCATAGGCTACCCCTGGGAGATAGTAAGGACGCTTCAGATTAAAATCTCTGATCCTCGTAGTTCCGACCGGAAGGAAAGCATGTTTTTATGTAGGAAGATACATATTTCTGCCCTCTGAACAGTCAGGAGTTTACCGAAGTGATCATCACCCGCCCCAAACCATTCGAGAAGGTGGTCGCCTCCCTCCCCGGCAGGGTCTTCGTAGTGGGCTGCGGCACCTGTGCGACCCTCTGCCAGACTGGCGGCGAGGAGCAGGTCAAGGCGATGGTCAGCCGGCTCGAGGGCAGGGTCACCGGCAGCGCTGTAGTCGAGTCCCCCTGCGACCTCCGCCTCGTGAAGCGGGACCTCAAAGGGTCCAGACCGATGGTGGACGAGGCAGAGGCGGTACTCGCCCTCTGCTGCGGCGCGGGGGCCCAAGTCCTGGCGGAGTATACCGGTAAGATCCTAATCCCCTGTCTGGACACCCTCTTCATAGGCAAGACCGAGCGGATAGGCCGGTTCTACGAGCGCTGCAGGGCCTGCACCGACTGCCTCCTGTACGAGACCGGGGGGATCTGCCCAGTCACCATGTGCTCCAAGGGGCTGATCAATGGACCGTGCGGAGGGGCGGCCGAAGGAAAATGCGAGGTCGGAGGCTACAGATGGGACTGTGCCTGGACCAAGATTTACGATGCTCTGAAGCGCCAGGGGCGGCTCGGGCACCTGAAGTTCAGGCCCCCCAGGGACAGATCCGGCAAGGCCCATCCACAGGAGATAGTGGGATAGGGCAGGGGCTACATGACCTTGGTGAGGGATTGATGTCCAAGACTTACAGCGAACTGATGAAGGCTATAAGATCTGGCAGGTTCGTCTATACAGGCGAGGTCGCCCCGCTGAAGACGCCTGACCCAGACGGGGTGGTACATGCCGCTAAGCAGCTCAGGGGCTACGTGACCGCCTGCAACGTCACCGACAACCCCAGGGCATGCTCCTATATGTGCAGCCTCGCAGCCTCCCATCTGATCCAGAGGGATGCCGGAGTGGAGGCGATCTTCCAGATGACCGTAAGGGACAGGAACCGGATCGCCCTCTTCTCGGACCTCCTCGGGGCCTCAGCGCTCGGGATCAGGAACGTCCTCGTCCTCAGCGGGGATCACACCACGCTGGGGGACAGCCCCGGGGCAATGCCTGTCTACGACCTCGACGCCGCCCAGCTCTTATACATGGTGAAGAAGGCGGTTGACGAGGGTACAGACCTCTGCGGAAACAGGATCGAGGGCAGCGTCAAACTGAATGTCGGGATAGTGGGAAACCCGGGCGCGACCCCGCCTGAGCCTGAGCTGCTCAAGATAGCGCAGAAGGTGGCGCTCGGGGCCGACTTTATGCAGACCCAGGCAGTCTTCGATATTGAGAGGGCGAAGGCGTTTCTAAGGGAGATGAGGAAGCACCAGCTCCCTGTCTTGGTGGGCATATTCCCATGCAAGTCGTATGGCACTGCCACTTTCATAAACGAGCATATACCTGGCATATCCGTTCCCGCCCCCCTGATGGATGCGCTCAGGGCGACGGAAGAGATCGCTGACGCGGCCAAGAGGAGCGAGAAGATAGACGAGATCAACCTGGAGTACTTCTCCGCGTTAGTCAGGGAACTCCGGAAGACGACGCAGGCATCCGGCGTCCACGTGATGACTGCCGGCTATGAGCGGTTCGTAAAGAAGCTGGTTCAGGCGCTGGCATGAGCCTGACCGGCGCTCCCTCTAGGCGCCGCTCCCGAAGGGCGGACCCGGTAAGCACAGCCGGGCTGGTGCAGAACACCGCACCGCCGCCCGCCAGCCCTTCAGACCCCGGTCCTGGAGGGCTTGATCTCTCTCTGTCCCGACATGTGCCTGACGAGGACCTGCGGTATCTCCACGGTCCCGTCCTCCCTCTGGTAGTTCTCCATAATGGCCACCAGCGTCCTCTCCGTCGCTACCAGGGTGCTGTTGAGCGTGTGGACGTAGGAGGTGGGATCGCTTGTCCTGTCCCTGTATCTTACATTCGACCTGATCGCCTGGTACGTGGTGCAGTTGCTGCAGGAGACCTCCTCCCTGTACTTCTCCTGACCCGGCAGCCAGGCCTCTAGGTCGTACTTCTTTGCTGCCACGGTTCCAAGGTCGCCGCTGCAGACGTTGACGACCCTGTAGGGTATCCCGAGGGACTGGAAGAACTCCTCCGCGTTTTTGATCAGGAGCTCGTGCTCCCTTCCCGAGTCCTCGGGCCTGCAGAAGACGAACTGCTCCACCTTCTCGAACTGGTGGACCCTGAAGATGCCCTTGGTGTCCCTCCCGTGCGCCCCCGCCTCCTTCCTGAAGCACGGGCTTACCCCGCAGTACCTCAGCGGGAGGCACTTCCCGTCGAGGATCTCGTCCGCGTGGAGCCCCAGCAGGGCATGCTCCGAGGTCGCGAGCAGGTATAGGTCCTCTCCCTCGATCTTGTAGATCGTGTCCTCAAAGTCCGAGAGGGCGACCGCTCCCTCGATGATCTCTTTCTTCATCATGTACGGTGGCTGGAACGGGATAAAGCCGCGCTTAACCATGAACTCTAGGCCGTATCCGATGAGGGCATAGTTGAGCCTTACCAGGTCCCCCTTAAGGTAGTAGAACCGTGCCCCGGCGACCTTTGCCGCCCTCTCGATATCGACCAGGTCCAGCCCGGACGCCAGATCTATGTGGTCGCTCGCCCTGAAACCGAACGGTCGGGGTTCGCCCCACTTCCTGATGACGACGTTCTCGCTCTCGTCCTTGCCGTAAGGTACGGTATCATCCATCAAGTTCGGGAGGCGCATGAGGATAAAGTCCATCCTCTCCCTGTGGAGGGCCATCTTCGCCTCCACCTCCTTCAACTCTTTCGGTATCTTCTCGGCCTCCGCGATCTTCTCCGCAGTGTCCCCTCCCGCCCTCTTGAGCCGGGCTATCTCCGCCGTCACGGCGTTCCTCCTCTCCCTCAGCCTGTTCGACTCTGCAAAGTACCTCCTCCACTCCCTGTCGTTGAGGATGAGTTCGTCGAACATCTTCAGGACATCCGGGTTGTTACGCCTGGCCAGGTTGGCCCTGACCGCCTCCGGATCCTCCCTGATGACCTTTATGTCTAGCATAGCAACCCCCTCAGACCCTCAGATCCTGTAGAGCTTCCTTATCAGTTCTATCTGGTCGGGTGGTATAAGCTTGGCTCCGCCGAAGTGCGATGCAACGAACGTCATCGTCGAGACCTCCTCAAGCACCTCGATGGTGGTTATCGCTTCTATCAGGTCATAGCCCACCGCCACAACGCCGTGGTTCTGCAGTATGACCGCCCTGTGCCCGAGTATGTTCTCACCGACGAGTTCCCCGAGCTCCTTCGTGCCAGGGTACCTGAACTCCAGGATGGGGACATCTGCCAGCATCACAGCCGCCTCGAGGGTGATGGGCTCGAGCTTCTTACCCGCGAGGGCGAGCCCCATAGTAACCGGGCTGTGGGTGTGGATGACGGCGTTGACATCCTGCCTGCTCCTGTATATCGCGGTGTGGAAGTACCACTCTATCGAGGGCTTGAAGATGCCTTCCAAGATGTTCCCGCTCAGGTCTATCTTGACTATGTCCTCCTCCTTCAGCTCTGGCTTGTAAAGGCCGCTGGGCGTGATCAGTACCTCCTCGCTCCCCTCGATCCTTATGCTGGCGTTGCCTCCGACGCCCGTCATCAGCCCCCGCCGGTGGAGCGAGACCATGCACTTTACGAGCTGCCCCCTAAGATCGCTCTCTAATGACATCTATACCCTCCTTCGACTCTCCTTTAAGCCCCTCACGTTTTCTCCTTTTCGGTGCCAGGCCAACAGCGCGTTAGGTATATCGGGGAGAATCCTGATATCTCTCCGGAGAGGCGGTGCCCAGGGGGGTAGTCCAATGCCGATGGAGGGCATAGTGATTGTCAGGACCGGCGGTGAGATCGGGATCAAGAGCAGGCCCGTCAGGCGGATCTACGAGAATAGGCTAGTCCATACCGTCCGCGAGGTCCTGAGGGGCTGCGGCATCCCCTTCTCACGTATCTGGCGGATAGCCGGCAGGATCTATATCTCCAGCGGGGAGGCGGATCTGGCAGCCGAGAGGGCGGCAAAGGTCTTCGGGATCTCCTCCACATCTCCCGGTGTAGCGACCAGCTCAGGGATCCACGATATAGTGAGTGCGGGGGTGGAGATAGCCAAGACCTTCAGACCCGGAACATTTGCTGTAAAGTCCAGGAGGACGGGCGACCACCCCTTCACCAGCCAGGAACTCTCTGCCGCCCTCGGCGAGGCGATCCTGAAGCGCGGTCAGGGACTGAAGGTTGACCTCTCCTCCCCCCAGCAGACCCTCAACGTGGAGGTCCGGGGTCAGACCGCGATCCTCTACACCAAAGTGCTGAGGGGCCCCGACGGCTTTCCGCTCGGGACGCAGGACCCCTTTATCGGGATCATCGATGGGACGCCAGACTCCGTCATCGCCTCATGGTGTATGATGCGGAGGGGCGCCCCGCTTACCGCCCTCGCCGTCCGGGGCGCGGGGGATGGAGGTGATGGAGGCAGCAGCAGATGGGCGGGCGGTGGGGGCGTCGGCTCTCTCCGGCGTAACCTCCGCATACTCTCAGCGTGGATGTCAGGCAGAAGCCTAAAGTGCACCGTAATAGACGGCGACGGGAATGGAGCAGATTCTGTCCTCCCGCTGTACGTTGCCGCGACCTTGGCGGAACGGACGGGGATAGGGGTGGCGGTATCAGGTCTCCGGCCGAAGAGCCTCGAGGCGGTAGTCCGCATCTCCAAGAGGTTGCCGGGGATCGTCTTCCCGCTGATAGCCATGGACGAGGAGATCATTGGCAGGTGGGCAGGCATGATCGGC
This sequence comes from Candidatus Methanomethylicaceae archaeon GD_Cm_T35_P0_bin.15, assembly GCA_038801785.1. Classification (GTDB taxonomy): domain Archaea; phylum Thermoproteota; class Methanomethylicia; order Methanomethylicales; family Methanomethylicaceae; genus JAULTD01. The sequence goes on along the minus strand of JAULTD010000001.1, from coordinate 4,332 downwards.
ATAGGGCAGAAGCTGTCCTGTGGCGAGCCCGTCGGCCGGGCCTTCAGCGAGGAGGACGTCCGAAGGATCCTCTCACGGTCAGAGGAGATAACCGTCAGGGCCGGGGAGGAGCCTGACCTCTGATCCTGATTACTCTGACGGCGATAACAGACGGCAATAACACGCTCGCCCCCTTCCCCCGAGGCCGCGCGCGGTTGATATAGCCGTCCCAACAGTATAAATACAGGGCAGGGACTCAAATCGTTGCAGGGCAGGAAAGTGACCCCTTATGGCTAAACCCTCGTCTGGAGTATTCGATGCGTATCTGAAGGCCTGCACGCTCTCCCCTTACAGGAGGATGATGGTCTGCGTCGATCACTCAATCATGTCTGCCAAGGTTCTCGAGAGGGCCCTCTATCTGGCGAAGGTCTTCTGCATCAAGACCTATATCGTACATGTCCAGCCGACCAAGCCTCCCTATGCCACGACCCAGCCATTCGCCATGGAGGACACCTACCACCAGTACCTCCACGAACTCTCCAGGGACCTCCTGGGCGCTGTAAAGAAGAGGGCAGAGCTGGCCGGGACCGAGTTTGAAGTAATCCTCCTCGAGGGGGATCCGGCTGAGAAGATCCTCGACTTCATCAGGGACTATGAGATCGATCTCGTAGTGGTCGGGAGCAAAGAGAAGGTCGGCTCAGCGAAGAACCTCGGAAGCGTAAGCGCAAGGATCGCAACCGAGGCAAAATGCTCCGTATTGATCGAGCGGTAGAAGAGGGCCATCTGAAGCGCCGCGTATAGCGCTCGAAACTCTTTTTAACTACTTTCTTGAACAGTGAGAGTAAAAGGTGGCCTACCGAATGAGTAACTTTAGTAAGAACTGGGAAGCTCCTCCGAAGAAGGTCTCTGCTCCCTCGGGTCCCCTGAAACCTCAGATTGAGAACGCTATTAGACTCATCCAGACGCAGATGCAAAGGCTCGATATCGAAGGGTCGAAACTGGGCGAGAAGGATAGGGCTCTCTTCAACAAAGTGGTCGACTACTACTCGAAGCACGACATGGACAGGGCAAGGATCTGTGCCAACGAACTGTCCGAAGTCAGGAAGCTCTCCAAGCGGGTTCTCCAGATGAAGCTAGCGCTCGAGAGCATCCAACTGAGGCTTGTCACGGTGAAGGACTACGGCGATATCCTCGGAACGGTCAACCCTGCGCTCTCGCTGATTAAGAACCTGAAAGGTGGCGTAGCCCAGATCGTGCCGGAAGCTGAAAAGGGCTTTGCGAGCCTCGGGGAATCGCTCTCGTCGATAGTGAGTGAAGCCGGCCAGGCTAGCGGGCTCGACGTGACCTTCGAAGCCACTAATGACGAAGCTCTGAAGATCATGAACGACGCTGCGATCGTGGCCGAACAGAAGATCAAGGACAAGTTCCCAGATCTGCCTGCAGATGTCTATAAGGAAGGAGTACAGCTCTGAGCCGGCCCACGCTGGCTGAAGGGAGACGTGTAGCCCACACCTTCCTTTTTTAATTTTTCCGATATTTCATCCTCTGCGCTTTCGGAATATCTTAATTAGCCGCGTCATCTATTGGTACGTAGGGGCGCGTTTTCAGAAAATGAAGGCCTCCAAGAACGAGCTGACCAGATCGATGGAGACCGATGAACTGGTTAGTTATGAAGGGGTCTGGGGCGAGATGCATGTCGAGTATGACGAGTTCAAAAAAAGGTTTGACGTCACTCCTTTCCTGAAAGGCTTACCCAACGATCGCGATCCATGTCCGCACTGGGGCATCGTAGTAAAGGGGCAGATAACGATTAAGCATGATGACAAGGAAGAGGTCGCCAAGGCTGGAGAAGCATACTATTTCCCGCCCGGGCATACAGGCATGGCAGAGGCGGGCACCGAAGTCTGGGAGTTCAGCCCGAACGACAGGATACAAAAGACCATGGCGATCATAATGCGTAACCTCGAGGCTGCAAGACCAAGAGCGAGGAAGTAGCAGCCACGGCCCCGATCCCTTTTTTAGTTGGTACAGGTGCCGGAGCAAAAGGTCCAGGTGCGGCTGGTGCCCTCATCCACATTATGAAGCCTTCGTGAGGAGTTCCTTCTCGTCCACCTTCTCGCTCCCTTCCATCCCTCTGCTGGTGAGCTTGTACTGGATCAGCCAGTGGTTGTTGTCCGAGTTGTAAATACTGTCGAGCACTGTGCAGTCGTAGCCAAAGATGTCGAGGAGGCCTATGAAGAAGAACCCCCAGATCGACGGAGGTATGCCGAACCCCATGTCCGCCGCGGTTTTGTAGGCTGGTGGCAGGAACCCTGCGAGTTCGCACGTGATGAGGTTCAGCGCAGGATCGAAGACGAAGTTCGAATCCACCCCTTCATAGATCGAGTAGAGAGATGTGAGGAGGTCAAGCGAGGCGCCGAGCGAGGGCATGACGAAGGTAGTGGAGTACTTCTTCATGGACTCGAGGGTCTTCCTGCCCAGGTCCGCCATGGCTGGGTCGAGCTTGCTCCCGAGCTTTATCTTCAGGCTGTCCATAAGATGCAGGAAGAAGAATGGCGAGAACTGGTTTATCTGAGGATCGAACGGAACCCCTTGGGGCGCCCACGAGTTCTCGATCGCAGGCATCAGCACTCCAAGATCCCTCGCCACGCTCTTCTCCACGCCCATCATGGTGCTCCTGGTGAGTTCGCAGATGCCGCTCCCTGAGTGGTACTCTGCCACCACCGTCGTGCTCTTTGCGTCTATAAGCGGCACCTTCCAGAAGGCGATGAGCTCCTTCCCGTCGATGAGGAGTAGGTTTCTCTGCGGGAGGAACGGGATGTACTTTATCTTGATGAGATCTGAGAACCGCCGGAGGACCTCGCAGTCCTGCTTCGATGCGTTCATGAAGACCTTGACGTTGACGTCGTTCTTCGAGACGTTGAAGAGCGCATCGTAGCACCGGGAGAATGCGATCTCCAGGCCGTCTGGGTTCAGTGCGAGCACGACCTCCTCCGAGGCAGAGCTTATGGCCTCGTTGAGCCGCTTTATGCTCTCCTCCTGGTTGCGGGTCAGCCAGTACTCCTTCTTCTCAAGCTGCACAGCGGTCGAGGACGTCTCATGCATCTTTCGCAGGTCCACGATCGCCTTCTTCATCTGTCTCAGATCCTGCTCCGCGTTCTTGATTGGATCGGTGAGCGAATCGGGCGTGAGCGCCTTGGCCTTGATGGGCTTTCCCGGCAGCAGGTTGGCTAGCCGCCTCTTCTCCAGGCTCTTCAGCACGGGGTAGACCTTGGTCCTCGGGACCATGCTCTTGGCTGAGAGGTCTTTGATGCCGCAGGGGCCGACCTTTATAAGTGTAAGGTATACTAGTGACTCGTATTCGGTCAGCCCGAACTTGGTGAGCGCCTGGGCCAGCGCTTTCGTTTGTAACTCCAACGTTTGTCACCGAGGAGACAGACACTGCAGTTACACACCACTCTGGTCACACCAGCCTTATAAAGTTTAAGAAGCGAGACCCTAGAGTGGTGACCGAAAGTGAGCAAATTCGTAGATAAATGGGAGACCAAGGAGAAACCCGGCATCGGCACTAGGGTCAGGGAGACTGTCCGCCCTCCAGGACCTCTGAAGCCCAGACTTGAAGGCGCCGTCCGCTCAATCCAGCTGCAGATCCAGAAGCTAGACATCGCCAACCAGAAGTTCCAGGAAAGAGACAGGATGATGTTCAGCAAGGTTGTTGACGCTTACTCCAAGCATGACCTAGATCACGCAAAGATTTACGCCAATGAACTGGCCGAGATCAGGAAGATGTCCAAGATGCTCATGCAGGCCAAGATGGCCCTCGAGCAGATAGTCATGAGGCTCAGCACGGTGAGCGAGCTCGGCGACATCGTCGTCACCCTGGCACCTGCGATGGGCGTCATCAGGAGCGTAAGACAGGGCATATCCTCCCTCCTACCCGAAGCGGAGAGAGAGCTCGGCGACATCAGCACAACGCTCAGCGGCATACTCGTCGACGCTGGCCAGAGCAGCGGTCTCAGCCTGAACTTTGAGAACGCGAACGAGGATGCACAGAAGATCCTCAATGAGGCAGCGACCGTAGCCGAGCAGAGAGTGAAGGAGAAGTTCCCTGAACTCCCCTCCGGTGTAGGAGCTGGAGAGAAGGCAGGATTCTGAGCAGGAGCGAGAAGAGAAAAATGCTCACTCCTTCCACCCTTTTTACAAAAACCGAGGAAACTAGTCTGAATTCAAGCTTACAAAAAACCCCATATCCCCAGAAAGCCTAGTCCGAGTTGGTGGAGTGCACATGTTCAGGAACTTTTTCAAACGCACCCCACCACTCAAGGACACCCTGGACGACTCGATACTGAGGCT
>JAULTD010000006.1:0-45440 GCA_038801785.1 Candidatus Methanomethylicaceae archaeon GD_Cm_T35_P0_bin.15 | reverse complement strand
TGCCCGGTCTCGTCGTATAGCGCAGAGCCGTTGACGTGGAGCTTGGCCATCCTCGCTGTAGCAGCCTCTACCGGCTGTATGAGAGGCATGACCGCTACGGAGGAGAGCATGGCGATAAAGAGCAGCGCCGCAAGCTTTGTACTCATGTCCTTTTTGGATATCCTCACAACTGTATCTCTTGCATTCATTATGGTTGTTGGAATGTGCATGTTTTCTCCCGCCGCCGACGTCACCGCTGTTTAGTTATTAAAGGGGTGGCGCCCGTGCATCGCCAAGGCGACTCAGCGGCGCCTCACGGAAAGACTCAAAGCGCTATCATCAGATACATCATGCACCGCGGGTCTGGGCGTTCCATTTGGCTTGATCGCCCCCGTCCTCTAGGGCGACCGGGCAAAAAAAGTAAAGCTGCAGCCCGGCCGTCCTGAAACAGACTGCTCTTGCCCAATGTATATATTAAAAGCGGTTCATATATTACCTGATTGTTATGGCCCGAGAGATCAGATCCCTTTTGGACTCCATGAAGACCGACACCCCGAAAGGACCATCCCCCGCCTTTACGCCGACCCACATAGTTAAAGCCCTGCTAGTTATCGAGAGGGAGCAGGCGATCGGCAGGATAGTGCTCTCAAGGGAGCTGGGGATAGGTGAAGGGTCCACCCGGACCGTGATCAAGAAACTGGTCGAGAGGGGACTGATCTCGGTCGACTCAGTCGGTGGCTGTCACCTGACTGATCGGGGCAGAGTCGCCGTTGGCGCCCTCCGGAAGATTATCGTCGCAAACGATTATGTCGATCTGGCGGAGGTGGGGATAAGCTCCCCCGCCTATGCACTCCAGCTCCGGGCCGACCCGTCGTCCGTCCCGATCATAAAGCTGAGGGACACTGCCGTAAAGTACGGGGCTGACGGTATGATGATCCTGACGCTGAAGGGAGGGCGCCTCTCGATGCCGATGATGGATGTGGACGCATCCGAGGCATATCCGGGGCTAATGAGCGCCCTGGCCTCCAGGTTCCGGCTCCGGGAGGGCGACCTGCTTCTGATCGGGTTCTCCGAGTCCAAGGACGGCGCCGAACTTGGGGCCCTCTCGGCGGCTCTCCTTATCGTCTCCTGAAATGAATTTTTTGTACAGTAGAATGGCATAAATACTGTCCAAAAAGGGCATAAAATATACTAACGTCGCAAATAATATATGATCGTCTGCCAAATAGTTCTTGTAGATGGTCTGAAATGAAGACATCCCTTCTGGTCATTGGCGTAATAGTCGTTCTCGTCGTAGGCGTCGCCGGTCTCTACGCGGCCGGCTACCTCAACCCGCAGGCGGTATCTACCGTCCGTGTCGGCTACCTGGCGAACGACCTCCATCAGTTGCCGCTTCACGTAGCCATAGCAAACGGCTACTTCAATGAGAGCGGCATCAAGCTTGAGACCTTCTCATATGACAGCGGTCCCAACCTCATGCAGCACTTTGTAGTCGGCGAACTCGACTTTGCCTACGTCGGCATCCCGCCGGCCATGACCGCCAGGGCGAACTCGCTCAACAGCTCCAACGTCCACCTGCCTGTGGTGGTAGGCTCCTCCAACCTTGAAGGATCTACGCTCGTGGTGCGGGCCGACTCTGGCATCAATACCATAGCCGACCTGAACGGCAAGAGGATCGGCACCCCCGGTACGGGCACCATACAGGACACCCTCCTCACCATGCTCATGACCGATTACGGCCTCTCACTGACAAAGTACCCGGCAAGGATCATCGATCTTCCAGTCTACCTGAGCAGGGGCGAGATTGACGGCTTTATAGGCTGGGAGGTGGCTCCTGCTATAGCGGAATACACCACCGGCGCACAGGTCCTGATAACCTCACACGAGATGTTCCCAGATCACCAGTGCTGCGTCCTCGTGGTCTCCGATAAATACCTCGCGGCGCATCCCGAAGTGGTCCAGAAGTTTGTCAAGGCCCACAACAATGCGATCGACTACATCAACAGCCACCCTGACGAGGCCAAGCAGGTGGGGGTGAACTATACCCGGCAGCCAGAGCAGGTGGTCGACCTAGCATTCGGCCGCGTCGTCTACGACAAGACCCTCAACGTGGAGAGCATGAAGATCTTCCTGACGAGCATGATCAACGCGGGGACCGTGACCACCCTCACACAAGGACAGGTAGATACCTTCATTAATGCCATGATAGACACACGCTACATACAGTAGCCGCTGATCCTTCGAAGTGAGACCCTTGGCCTACCGCACGCTCGTCAGAGATACGCTGATCGCGTCTGCCTCCATAGCGGTATTCATCACCTCCTGGTGGGCAGTAGTGCGCATGACCGCCAACCCCTTCCTGCCTGACCCGTACCAGGTGCTCATCGCCTTCTTCCGGATAAGCACTGTCGGTGATATAGACGGCTACACTCTGGGCTGGCACGCCATGAACAGCCTCTACAGGATACTGCTGGGCTTCATCGCAGGGGGCATTACCGCCATCCCCCTGGGCATCCTCATGGGGATAAGGCCGTTCGCCAGGAGTGCCACCTCCCCGATAGTGGAGCCCCTGCGCTTCATACCCCCCATAGCCTGGATCCCGCTCTCGATCATCCTCCTCAGCGGGCTCTCGCGGTACGTCTTCATCATATGGATCGGCGTCTTCTTCCCCGTCCTCCTGAACTCGATCGCCGGCGTGCGCCGGACATCCGTTACCCTGGTAAACATGGCCAAGACCTTCGGCTCCAGCAGCTCTGAAGTGATAAGAAAGATCATCTTCCCCAGCGCCCTGCCCGAGATAATGACCGGCCTCAGGGTCGGCCTCGGCGTGGGCTGGATGAGCATCGTCGCGGCCGAGATGATCGGCGGCGAGCCCGTCGGGCTGGGGCGGCTAATACTGAAGTACGCCGACCTACTACAGCTGGATGTAGTTGTGATGGGCATGATAACGATCGGCATCGTCGGCTTGGCCATGAACTACTTTATACTCCTCCTAGAGAAGCGCCTCTTCCGCTGGAGGACCGCAGTGAGCGCCTGATGGGGGTGGGGCGATGGCCAGGATTGAGGTTGAGGACCTGAGGAAAACGTTCGCCACCGAGACCGGCACGATCGACGTCGTAGATGGCGTCTCCCTCTCCGTCGGGGACGGGAACTTCCTCTGCATAGTCGGCCCGTCGGGCAGCGGCAAGACTACCCTGCTCCGGATGCTCTGCGGCCTCCTGCAGCCGACAGCGGGGCGCGTCCTGATAAACGGCGAGCCTCCCGACCCCCGGAAGCAGAAGTTCGGCGTAATCTTCCAGGAAGAGTCGCTCCTCCCGTGGCGGAACGTGGTTAACAACGTGAAGTACGGACTCGAACTCAACAGGGCGCCGCAGGCATCTGTCGACGAGATCGCGAGGCGGTATATATCCCTCGTCGGCCTGGAAGGGTTCGAGCGTTACTACCCCCACCAGCTCTCGGGAGGGATGAAGAAGAGGGTCGCCATCGCGAGGGCGCTGGCGGTTGACCCCGACATCATCCTGATGGACGAGCCGTTTGCCGATCTGGACGCCCAGACTAGGTCTCTGATGCAGAAGGAGCTCCTCTCGATCTGGTCCAAGCTCAAAAAGACCGTGATCTTCATAACCCACAACGTCGAGGAGGCGGTCTTTCTCGGTGGGGATGTGGCGATCCTCACGAAGAGGCCCGCCAGGATAAAGGAGGTGCTCCATATCGACCTCCCCTACCCGAGGTCCAGATTGAGCCAGCCGTTCATATCCTACCGGGAGCGCATCCTGGGGTCGCTCCAGCAGGAGCTGAGTTAGTTAGGCAAGCTGCATTTAAGAGGTCATGCAAATGTCCGAGCCGAACACCTGCGAGAGGCTGATCGCCGCCGCAATGGAATCGAATGAGGCGTTCGCGGAAGAGCTGAAGCAGGCCATGAAGAAGTATGGCCTCACGGCCAAGGAGCTCGGGGAGAAGTCCGGCCTCTCCCAGAGCCTGATCAACAAAGTGATAGCCGGAGGCGGGGGGCGTGACCTGCGCGTCTCTACCCTCCGGAGCATCGTCTGCTACCTCCGCGACCTCGAGTCCCCGCGGGGGGACCTCGTCATCGGCGTCATCGCAGCGAGGCCGATCTTGGACTCCCTCCGCAAGCAGCAGCTTACCCTGAAGGGGAAACGCATCGTGGTGAGGGAGTACCCTGCGATCAGCATAGAGGACGCGATAATCAGCGCCATCAGGGCCGAGCGCTCCAAGGTCCACGGCCTGGTCTGCGCCCCCATCGTCGCCAGCATAATCGAGAAATTCATCAGAGTCCCGATTATAACGATCAAAGTCGACGAGACCAACCTCCTCGACTCGATCTCGCTACTTATCGATAAAATCACATACGAATAAACTCGAATTATCGATAATCAACGTAAATCCCTTATCATTACTGCGTTACTTATGGTTAGTATAGGTTAGGTTGTAACTGTAACATTGTTGACGAAAACTATTTAATAGAAGGCTCGCTTTATTAAGCCCACACAAAAAGCCTTTTGGAGGAGTTCTATGGCAAAATATGCCGATAAAATAGACCTGTACAACGATCGCGGACAACTCTTCGAGTCCAAAGTACCCATAGAAGCGCTCAGTCCACTGAACAACCCTGCCATCCAGAAGATCATTGCATTCGTCAAGCAGTGCGTCACGGTGAACTTGGAAGGGATTGAGAAGGGTCTTGCCTCCGGAGAAGTCGGCGGAAAGATGTGCTACCTGAGGGGCAGATCCCTGAAGCTGGACCTCGTCAAGAACGCCGGAGCCATCGCCGACTCCCTCACGGCCAATCTGAGGGTCAAGCCCAAGGACGACACCGCTGTCAAGGTCCTGAAGGGCGGCAAGCACCTCCTCGTAACGGTTCCGTCAAGCAGGTTCAACGCGGGCGTCGAATATACGACAGGCGTTACTGCTACTGCAGCAGCACTCTGCTCTACGATCATCAACGATTTCAAGGTAGGGATGTGGGATGCAGATCTCGTTCATGCCGCGGTCTGGGGCAGATACCCGCAGACCATGGAGATGATGGGAGGGAACGTGTCCTCACTCCTGTCTGTTCCGCAGCAGAACGAGGGTATGGGGTATGCTCTCAGGAACGTTCCATGTGCGCATATCGCGCTCATCACCAAGAAGAATGCGATGAATGCGGCAGCCCTCTCGTCCATCCTCGAGCAGGCAGCGATGTGGGAGATGGGCGATGCCATCGGCAACTTTGAGCGATTCCACCTGCTGGGTCTCGCTTACCAAGGCCTCAACGGCGACAACCTCGTATTCGATATGGTCAAGGAGAGCGCGAAGAGCGGCGCACTCGGCGACGTAGTGCAGTCTTGCGTCAAGATGGCCTTGGAAGACAAGGTGATCAAGCCGCTGAACAAGTCTGCCTCAGGGTTTGTCACATACACGACAGACGACATGAACAAGTGGAACGCCTATGCTGCCGCAGGTCTGCTGGCCAGCGTCATGGTCACATGCGGCTCTGCAAGGGCGATGCAGCACACGCCGTCCTGCTTCATCTACTTCAACGACCTCATCGAGAGGGAGACCGGTCTGCCGGGCGTTGATTTCGGCAGGGCAGCGGGAACCGGCGTAGAGATGGCCTTCTTCAGCCACTCGATCTACGGCGGAGGCAACCCGTGCGTCTTCCACGGCAACCACATCGTCACGAGGCACAGCAAGGGATTCACCATCCCGTGCGTCGCAGCCGGCGTTGCGCTAGACGCGGGCACCACCATCTACACCCCTGAGAAGGTCAGCGGCGTAGTCGGCGAGGTTCTCAGCGAGGTACCCGAGCTGAGGGAGCCGCTCAAGTTCGTGAATGAGGCTGCAGTAAATGTCAAGGGGGAGTTCTAAAATGGCGAATTTTAAAGCGCAATACTACCCAGGAAGCACCGCCATATCGAAGAACCGCAGAAGGTACATCGATCCGAACTACAAGCTGGAGAAGCTCAGGACCATCAGCGACGAGGATCTCGTCAGCGTGATGGGCCACAGAGTCCCCGGTGAGGCATACAAGAGCACCCATCCGCCTCTTGACGAGCTGGGTGAGCCTGCATGCCCGATCAGGGAGATGGTTGAGCCGACCCCAGGCGCCAAGGCTGGCGACAGGATCCGGTACATCCAGTTCACCGACTCTGTCTACTTTGCGCCCGTTACACCCTACATGAGGGCTTGGATGGGCCACACAAGGTACAGGAGCGCGGACATCGGCGTCCTCTCAGGCCGCGTGCCCCTTGAGATGAGGGAGCGGGACCTAGAGAAGGTCGCGAAGGAGCTGGTTGAGACCGAGGTCTTCGATCCTGCCAGAGTAGGCATCAGGGGCGCCACAGTCCACGGCCACGCCCTGAGACTCGACGAGAACGGCATGATGTTCGACGCTCTGCGCAGATTCAGGTTCGACAAGAAGTCCGGCGAGGTGGTCTACGACAAGGACCAGGTAGGCGTGCCGCTTGACAAACCAGTTTCCGTAGGCAAGCCGATCCCCGAGGACGAACTAAGGAAGCGGACCAGTGAATTCAGAGTCGATGGCGTTCCGTTCAGGGACGACAAGGAACTCATTGGCTTTATTCAGAGGATCCATATGCTCCGGACAATGGCCGGCTTCGATCCGAATGGAGTGAAGGGTATCTGAGGAGGAGAATGAAATGAGCAAGACGAAGAGTACTCCAAAAAAGGACGACAGGATGTTTCTCGAGGCACTAAGGAAGAAGTTCAAGGAGAACCCTGAGGACAAGTACACCAAGTTCTACATCTACGGCGGCTGGAAGCAGTCAAAGAGGAAGACCGAGTTCGTCGAATGGAGCAAGAAGATGTCCAAGGAGAGGGGGATCCCCTTCTACAACCCCGACATGCATCTGGGCGGCATTACTGTCGGCCAGAGGGTGCTGATGCCCTACCGCATATCCGGTACGGACATATACGTCGAGGGCGACGACCTCCACTTCATAAACAACGCGGCGATGCAGCAGATGTGGCACGATATGCGGCGGACCATCATTTCCGGTCTAGATGCCGCACATACCGTGCTCCAGAAGCGTCTTGGCAAGGAAGTTACCCCCGAGACACTCAACCACTACATCGAGGTACTGAACCACGCCCTTCCTGGCGCAGCAGTCATCCAGGAGCACATGGTCGAGACCCACCCCGGACTTGTCGCGGACAGCTACGTGAAGGTCTTCACGGGCGACGACGAGCTCGCGGACGAGATCGATGACCGGTTCCTGATCGACATCAACAAGGAATTCCCCAAGGACCAGGCCGAGCAGCTCAAGGCCGCTGTGGGCAAGAGGCTCTACCAGGTCTGCCGCATGCCGACGCTTGTAGCCATGACCTGCGACGGTGGTACCATGTCAAGGTGGGCCGCCATGCAGATCTCGATGTCCATGATCAACGCCTACAAGCTGATGGCCGGTGAGGCCGCGGTAGGCGAGTTCGCCTTTGCTGCCAAGCACGCCGAGATGATCGAGATGGGCACGCTGATGCCCTGGAGGCGCGCAAGGGGCCCGAACGAGCCGGGAGGAATTCCGCTGGGATTCGTAGCAGACATGTGCCAGGCCTCAAGGGTCAAGCCAGACGATCCGTGCTGGTGCGCGCTCGAGGCGATCTCGATGGGTGCCGTCCTCTACGACCAGTTCTGGTTCGGGAGCTACATGTCAGGCGGCGTAGGCTTTACCCAGTACGCTACCTGCACATACACCGATGACATCCTCGACGACTATTGCTACTACGGCATGGACTATGTCAAGAAGAAGTTCGGCGGCATGGCCAAGAAGAAGCCTGACTGGGACCTGATAAAGGACGTGGCCACAGAGGTAACTCTGTACGGTCTAGAGCAGTACGAGAAGTACCCCGCGCTAATGGAGACCCACTTCGGTGGATCCCAGAGGGCTGCGGTGGTGGCGGCAGGCGCAGGCGTTGCAGTCTCGATAGCCACCGGCCACTCAACTGCTGGAATCAACGGCTGGTACCTGAGCCAGCTCCTGCACAAGGAGGAGCTCGGCAGGCTCGGCTTCTACGGATACGACCAGCAGGATCAGTGCGGTTCGGCGAACAGCTTCTCTTGGAGGAGCGATGAGGGCCTCCCGTTCAACCTGAGGGGCGTCAACTATCCGAACTATGCCCTGAACGTCGGCCACCAATCGGCACACGTAGGCATCATCCAAGCCGCACACTCCGCCAGAGCAGACGCGTGGACTACCAACCCATTGATCAAGATCGCGTTTGCGGACAAGGACCTGAGATTCGACTTTGCTCATCCCAGGCTCTGCTTCGGAAAGGGTGCCTTGAGAGAGTTCATGCCAGCAGGCGAGAGGAGTCTAGTAATTCCGTCTCGCTAACCCTCCCTTTCCCTTTTTTCTTTTTATTTTTCTCGTCTTCTTTTTCCTTCTCCATTCTATCTTCTTCTCTCTATCAATCATCAATCATCGGTCATCCCGGTGCCCCTTCTTCCTGCATCTGTCCCCATACGTCTGTCCCAGTCCGAGCGGGACGACAACTATTTAGGTCATACTCGGTCTTCAATAACTCACCCGTGCAGCTGATACTGATACTGATACTGATACTGATACTGATACTGATACTGGTGTCGCTGGTGGTGCTTATGCCCCTCCCCAAAGATAGCGCCTGTGCCTCACTGCTGAGGATACACGATATCTTGGCCGATCTCTCCGCACATCCGCCGCCGTCGCCCTCATCGCCCTCGCCCGCGGCCGCAAATTACCCGGCGTTCAGATCCTTTGCAGAACACATCGCCAAACTCTTCTCAGAAGATCGCCTCTACGATGTCCTACCGCGATTGCGCCTCGAGATCGAGATAGTCAGGAAATATGACCCGCCTGTCAGGCCTGCCCTCGATCCGTACGTCTCGATGCAGATCGGCGTCTTCTCAAGAAACTTTGCAGATTACGAGGTGGGGCATTTCCTCAACTATCCTGACTGCTGCATAAGATCGTTCGCCGAGGATGTCCGGTACGGTCTAGACTCTGCGCACTCTGAGGAGCTGGCTGAGTCCGGCAGGGAGATACTCGTCACGGTTGCTGGCTTCGTGCCCTGCAGCATCTCCTGCGGGGAAGCCCATAGACGCGGGCTCATCGCCTTCGCCGGGGAGGAGGAGGTCACAAAGATCTCCCTTCTCGAGAGAGAGCTCTCCGCTGCTCTGCCCCACTTCCACTCCGAGTACCAGGGGCATTACTTTGAGGTCATGCGGAATCGATCCGGGCGACTATCCTCTCGACTTCCCTGAGGGAGGGGACCACATAGTCCACCTCCGGACCGAGGTCGCAACCTCCCCCGTCCCTATTCACGATTATGGCGACATCCGCCTCTCTCATGGCCGGAAGGTCGTTTATGTCGTTCCCGACCATGATGACCGACCCGTAAAACCCCCTGAGCTTCCTGACAAGTTTGCACTTGTCCCTTGGCGAGGCGTCGAAGACAATAAACTCCCTGCGCACGCCCAGCGCCTTCCCACACTTCAGCGACGATTCCTCACAGTTGCCCGTCGCAAGGAAGACGTCCGCCCCCGATGCGATGATCGACCTTATTGCACCCGGGACCTCGTCATAGAGCCGCCCGCCAAGCCCGACGATGTCGCTGACCCTGCCCTCAGGGTCTACGACCAGCGCCGTGCAGATGCCAAGGTCCGAACCGCAGTGGCACCTCACCTTCTCTGCGGCCGCCCTGAGCCCCTCCATCACATCCCCTGTAAGGAGATCGGGGCCTATGGCCTTCTCCACCTCCGGCGGGAGGGCCGAGCAGCTGACCTTGAGCCTCAGCCTCTTCACATCGCCGTTCATTATTGCACTAAAGGGTCCGCGCACATTGACCAGCGCGCTCCTCCTGTCTCTCACGTAGGCAAGGGTACTTATGTGGTAATAACACGTGCCAGTACGCAGGCCAAGGACGACCCTGCAGGGATCCACCGTCGTCCCGGATTTATCGAAGACAACTGCCTTCCGCAAAGGCGATCTCATCCCGCCCCACAGATGTTCCCGCTGGTGTCCATCGCTCCCTCGCCGCGCGGTATAGTCTCCTCTCGCTTCTCTTTCCTCTTCTTCCTCGCCCCTTCACGGCCCCCGCCCGGGCCCCGGCTCCGCCTGCGGCGCTCTTCCCTGTCCGGCTCCTGCCCGATCTCCTCCCCCTCAGGCGCAGAAGCGACCGCTATGTGCACAGACTCTGACGCCGGCTCGAGGACACTCTCATCATAAAGCAGCCCCGTCGTGTCCAGCTCCGCCCAGACCTTGCCGCCGGTCTCGACGAGGCGTACCACTGTGCCCGTCGTCCCGGTCTTAACATACGTCACCCTGTCCCCTTCTCTGATCGGAAACCCCCCCACAAAACTTTATAATATTCTATCCTCCTCTCGTTCATATTGCTTTGGGAGGGTCACCGTTGGAAACGCTTTCCAGCATCTTAGCGTCGTCTAGGAACTTCAAGGGCCTGACCAGGAAACTCCAGATCGGTAGCATTCTCGACGTTCTTGGGGAGAGCGAGCTGGACGATGCCGGGATACTGGAGCTCGGGGATCTGAAGATAGTGGTGTCGACCGACGGCATAACTGAGGATCTGGTGAAGTCCGACCCATGGTTTGCAGGCTACTACTCCGTCTTGGTCAACGTCAACGACATCCTCGTCAAGGGGGCGGAGCCGCTGGGATACGTCAACGTCATGTCATGCCCGGATCACGAACGGCGGCTGAAGATGGCCCAGGGCATAAAAGCCGGCCTCGATAAATACGATCTCAAGCTCCTTAAAGGCCACACCCACCCAGACTCGTCCTACGATGCCATCGATGCCGCGGTGATCGGCACCGCCAGGAAGGTCGCCAGGAGCACGACCGCAAGGCCCGGCGACACCCTCATCATTGCCATGGACTTGGCAGGCTCCTTCGGGGTGAAGGGCTGGGTCAAGTGCTTCGACAGCACATTCAACAAACCGAAGGAGGAACTGAAGCGCATGACAGGTGCCATCATCGAGCTGATCCAGTCCGGGCACATCCACGCCTCCCGGGACATCAGCGCGCCGGGCCTGCTCGGAAGCTTGGCCATGCTCTGCGAGGCGAGCTCAGTCGGCGCGGAGATCGATCTGGAGAAGATCCCGCACCCGGAGAGGCTGCCCCTCTCGAAGTGGATGACCTCATACCCTGCGATGGGTTTCATCTTTGCGGCCCGCTCCGATCCGGAGGGCGTCGTGGACAGGCTCAGGGCAGTAGGCTTCGCCTCGGAGATCGCCGGGCGCTTCACGGAGGACCAGAAGATAATCGCCCTGCTCGGCGGGGAGAGCGGCGAATTTATCGACCTTGCGAAGGAGTCAGTATTCGGGCTGCGCCGGAGATAAACATGGATAAACGCGGTGCCCCATCCGTATGGACCTCTAAGGATCAGCGGCTGTAGAACGGTGCACGCTGCCGCTCCCCTGCGCCGTGCCGTCCCGCACCGAGCTGATCGTATCTTGCCGCCCCGCTAGGCCTAGGATCTACTTCGTGTCCGCCAGCATCTCCGCCCTCTCCTCAGGCCTAAAGTCGGCGGTTACCTCTGCCGGCGGGCCCTTCTTCACGATCCTCCCCTCCCTCATCAGGATCACCTCCTCGCACGTCTCCCTGACAAAGCCCATATCGTGCGAGACTATGATGAAGGTCTGTCCCAGCTCGTTCCTCGCATTCTTTATCGATTTGGCCACATCCTGCTTGGTTATGGGGTCCATCGTCCCAGACGGCTCGTCCAGTATGATTATCAGCGGCTCCCTAATCAGGACCTGCGCGAGCGCCACCCTGTGCCTCTCGCCCTCACTCAGCTCGTCCGGGTACCTCCCCAGCATCCCGTCTATCGCCGCCTCCTCGAAGCCAGCCGCCCATAGAACCGTGTGGGCCTTGAAATGGGCGAACTCGTCCGGCAGCTCGAGCCCTATGCACTCTGTGAGGTTCTCCTGCACCGTCCTGTGGGGATAGAGGGCGTACTCCTGGTGCAGGAGCCCCAGGTACGGCGTCGCCCTCCCCCTCCCGAGTGGTCCGGGTTCGAGCATGTCCACCCACTCCTCGCCGACCCTCAGGCCGACGCTCCCCGAGGTGGGCGGCGTTACGCCGCAGATTATTCTGGAGAGGGTGGTCTTCCCCGCTCCACTCAGCCCTATTATCCCGAAGATCTCCCTCTCCCTCACCTCGAAGGAGACCCCGTCAAGTGCCTTGACCATCCCCTTGTCGATCGAGAAGTAGTACTTCTTGAGGTCGTTGACCTTCAGTATAAGATCGCCAAACTCCTTAGGCCTTGCGATCTCCTCGGTACTTACCGATGATAGGAACCGCTGGATCACTGCCTTGGGATCGCCCTCTGCCGCGACCTTGCCCCTCTCAAGCAGCACCGCCCTGTCGGCAAGCTCCTCTATGACCTCCGGCATGTGGGAGGTGACGAGGAGCGTCGTGTTGTGCCTCTTCGTCTCCTCCTTTACTATCCTGTATATCATCCTCGCATTTATCGGATCCAGCGTCCCGGTGGGTTCGTCAGCTAGGAGCAGCAGCGGATCCGTTGCCAGCTGCCTGCCCAGGACCACCCTCTGCTTCTCCCCTCCGCTGAGGTCCCTTGCGGGGTGGAGCAGCCTGTGGGCCAGACCGACGCTTTTTGCGATCCCGAGGGCCCTCTTGTTGGCGCTGTCCTCGTTGGAGCCTGTGATCGCGCTGCACTTCCTCAGGGCCTCGACCAGGTTCTCGTAGACTGTAAGGCTGCCGTAGAGCGCGAAGGTCCTCTGGAACATCATCGCGATCCTCTCCTTCAGAAGTCTAGCGAACTTGCTGTCGTGCCAGTAGTCTATCTCTTCAAGCTTCATCCTGGTGCAGCACCTGGGGCAGACCCTGCCCGCCATGCTCGGTCCGTCAACGTATTCACACTCCCCGCAGATCGAGACGCGGTAGATGACCCTGCCCGATGTCGGACCGTAATCCGCTATCCCCTTGAGCATGGAGAGGAGCACAGTCTTCCCGGAGCCGCTCCTGCCTATGACCCCGATCCTCTCCCCCTCGTTAATCACGAGCGAGACGTTGCTCAGAACTTCATTCTCGCCGAACTTCTTTGATACCTTCTCAACAATGATGAATGGCTCCATTGCTGACACCGAATCTGACCCATCTTTTATGTTGCCGACCAGCCTATATAAACCGACTGAACTATCTCTACGGTAGAATCTTAAAAATATGACGGTTAGTAATACTGAGGCTCGGCACGCCATGCCGGCCTACCGTAGCCCCCGGCCCAACTACCCCGGCCATTCCTGAGGAAAGGGTTCATCCATCTGGCCGCGTTACTGCCGTAGCAAGTCCGGCCACGGCACCCTAACCTACAAAGGTCCGCAGCCTCTCCAGCACCCTGACCGCATCAATCCTCTTCTGGTCGACGCGGCCCTCCTTCATCATACGGAGCAGGACGCCTGCCCTCCCTGCATCGAGCCCGTTGCTTACTGCCCTCTGTATTATGCTCTGCTGGCTCCTGAGGTGGAACGGAACCTCCTTTGCCGCATTCAGGATGGCGTCTCCCTCTGTGCTGGTCAGCCCCTTATCCCTGAGTGCATCCAGAGTCGCCCTGATATTGACGAGCGGCTCGGAGAGTGCACAATACGTCTCCGGATGGAATGCGAGGGCCACCTCGTCGTCCGACCTTATCTTCCCTTCCTTGTACCACCTATAGATCTCCCCGGCGCCGATCATGCCGTACGAATCGAGCTCCGAAGCCCTCAGTGCCCCCATGCTGGACCCTCCCACTACGGGGATCCCCTTCCCGATGGCATAGAGGATCTCCCTGTGGGCAACCGCCGCCCTCTGATAGAAGACGCCGTCTATGAGGCCGATGGCGATCGCGTGGTCGTCAGCGGCCCTCCTCAGATCCCCCCTCGCGGCTGGCGGCCTGTAGTCGGCCCCCCTCAGGACCGCCTCTGCCTCGCTGCGCGGGAGGCTGGGGCCCAGGAAGACGACTATCACCCGCGGATCACCCGGCCTGCCCCCGGCTGCCCGGATCGCCCGAGCCTCTCTCCAGGGCCTTCGCTGCCCTGGCTCTGAGCCGCGGTCCCGCCCTGTCCTTGTCGAGCGCGTATACCTCGAGACCGGGCACGATCACCCTGACCGCAGGGACGCCGACCTCCTGTCTGCTGAGATCGACCACTATAACCTCGCCAAGCCCAGCATCTGCCAGCCTCCCCACGGTATACTCCACATCCTTGAGAAAGTCGTTGCTGGCGAACGACCTCAGGCGATCTATCTTCACCGCCTCATCCGACGGCTCGAACCACTTCCTGTTGAGCCGTTTCATCCTCTCGTACCCGATCCTCCTAGCGAACTCGGCCTTGTACGTGTCCTCCCTCGTGCCGTGTATCGTGGTCAGCCTGCTCTGGACCGCCTCCGTGAGCGCCCTCGCGAGAGCTATCTGGGGGATGAGGTGTGTCCCCACGCCGAGCGATAAGAGGGCGGGGTCCTTCGTGATCTCGTCGTCGAGCGCGACTGCAATCGTCGGAATACCTACGTCGGAGGTTATGTCTTTGGCGAAGACGCAGACCTTCGCAGCCCTCAGCCTCTCCAGCAGGCGCCCCGCCGGCCCCAGGCTGCCTGACAGCGAGCCTGTGCCCGAGCCTCCGCCAACGTCTCCCCCAGGATTGATGTTAAGACCAAGATCTGGATCAAGACCAAGACCAAGGAGATCGGGATCGAAATCGAGATCGAGATCCCTTGCCCCCTTAGGGTCCGCCTCGAAGAGCGACCACGCGTCCCTCTCTATGACCTCCATCAGACCGTGAACCACCGCCTCCTCAAGCGCATTGCCGGCTGCCAAGCCGTTGGTGTTGGTCTTGAAGAGCTGGTTGGGCCTCTCGTAAGGATGGAAGACCGCCTCGGCAGGAACGAACACCTCCTGTCCGGAGCTGAGTGATAGCCCGCTGACCCATTCGATGGGATCGCTCTCGGTATAGCGCCGCGCCTTCGGCAGGATGAGCGCTTCAGGGTCCAGGATGCGGTATCTGCCTTTCAGATCCCCACGGCTCCCTGCCAGGCGCCGGTCCGATCCCCGTGGCTCTGCGGAGAACCTCTCGATCCCCTCCATTATCGCCGAGACCTCGGCCTCCTCCTGGGTGCATCCCTTGCCGGTATAAACGGTGATCGCTCCCTCAAGCGCCCCCGGCCTTATGGACGTGAAGACCGGTATCCCCACCCTGTCAAGGGCCGTGATCTCCCCCACCCTCGTTATCCCCGCCCGCCCACAGACGCCCTTTACCCAGCCTAAGGTCGTAGCAGGGGAGACTTTCCTGTGAGTGTCCAGAGTATAGCCCTTGGATACTGGGTTAAGCCTGAGCACCTGATCGCCCCCCTCTTCTTTTCCCATTTCTTCTCTTATATTGGGAGCCAACGCAGCTCCGGCCGCAGGGCGCTACGCCCTCCCGCGCCTGCCCTCCTCCAGCTCCCTCATCCCCGAGACCATGACCGCCGCTCCCACACAGCCTATGAGGTTGGGCCTCTCAGGGACGATCATCTCAACGCTGAGGATATCTGACATTGCCCTCACCAGCCCCCTGACTAGGGCCGTGGACCCCACCTGTATTATGGGGTACCTGATATCGATCTCCTGGAGCTGCTGCTCGAATACCTGCTCGGCCACGCTGTGGCAAGCCGCCGCCGCGACGTCCTCCGGCTTTGCCCCGCCCGCGAGCGAAGCGGTCAGGTCCTGCAGGCCGAAGACGATACAGTAGGCGTTCATTGCGACCTTCTTGTAATCCCCCCGCATGGCCATCTCGCCGAACTCGTCCAGGGAGACACCGAGCCTCCTCGAGCTCGTCTCCAGGAACCTGCCAGATGCGCCGGCACAGACCCCTCCGACCGTGAAGCTGTCTGGGATGCTATCGTAGAGCGTCACCGCCTTGTTGTCCATACCCCCGATATCGATGACGGTGGCGTCCCCCCTCTGCTTGTCTGCCAGGTAGAGCGCCCCCTTAGAACAGGTCGAGACCTCCTCCATCGCCAGGAGGGCCTTGTACCTCTCCTTCAGGATCATCCTTCCGTATCCGGTGACGCCGATAGCCTCCAGCTTATCCTCGGTCACCCCCGCCTCCTTCAGAGCCCGGTTAAGCGCCTCTACTCCGGACTCGAGGACACCGGTCGTGGGCAGCCACCCGGTGCCTAGGATCTCATTGTCCCGCATCACGACCGCCTTGGTAGTCGACGAACCAGAGTCGATGCCCGCGGTCAGCCCCTCCTGCTTGGTCCTGGCGAAGAGCGGCTTCTGTGTGATGATGTTGACCAGCGCCTCCATTCTGAGGAGGAGCGAGCCCGCCTTCGTCCTCTCGGTGAACGAATACGTCACGACGGGCACCTTGGAGCCGCCCTGTATGTACCGCCTGATGACGCTCCTCACGATCGCGCCCTCGGCACACCTGAAGCAGGATGCTATGAAGACCCCGTCGGCGTCGGCCGTACCGTCTACTATGGCCTTAGCCCTTGCCATCATGACCCTCAGCCCGGGGCTGGCCACATGGAAGCCGAGCTCGTCCTCTGCCCTCCGGATATCGACGGCATCTACCTCCGGGACGAAGATCTTCCCCCCGACCATCTCCGCCGCCTTCTCTATCTCCTGCTGTATGCCGCTATATTCCGTGCCGCAGGAGATCTGCGCTATCCTGACCACGAGAAGTTCCTCCGCACCTGTCCTCACTCCTTAGTGTACTGCCCTTTTAAATAACCTCCATTCTTCTCCGGGCATGTCTGCTACCTCGTCCTGATCTCGACGATGTCCTTGTCCATGAGCTCATGATCCGCCCCCACGCGATCGCCGCTGTACTTGACCGACTTCCCCCATACCCTTGCATATTTGAAGTTCTTGTAGAACTGGGAATGGACGATCTTGGCTATATCAAGCACCTTCGCACCTTCGCCCACTATGATCGGTTTCATCGCAACCTTTCCGCTGATCTCCTTGGTGTAGACCCTGATGATCCCCAGGGACCTGAACAGCTCCTCCGCCATGCGGCCGAGCCCCTCCCCCGTCAAGGCCGAGACTCCGAGCGCGTCCCTGCCGAAGCAGGCGGTAAACCTCTCCCTGGCCCCGGGGTCGAGATCGACCTTGTTTATGACAATGAGGGAGGGCTTGAAGACCCTCGTCTGATCGAGCGCCTCTATAACGTCCCCCAGGCAGGCGTCGCCGTGGATCCTCACGAGGGCGCTCCTCACCCCCGCATCCTTCAGCGCCTTGGAGATCTCCTCTACCCTGCACTCCAGCCTCCCGGTGCACGCAACCTGGATCCCGCCTCCCGTCATCCTCTCGATCTCCACCCTCCTTGCCCTCCTGTCGATGGTGATCCCTGCCGAGCCGAGCTCTTCGATCACGCTCCTGAACTGGTCTGCTGCCGAGGTCGAATCGAGCAGGATGATCAGGCCGTCCGCGTTCCTTGCTAGGCCTAGGAGCTGGGGGCCCCACGGCGCCCTCTCGTAAGCCCCCCTGAAGATTGGCGGGGTATCGACGAGCTGGAACTGGATGTCCTCAAAGGGCATCATGCCCGGAACGGGCTCCTTGGTGGCGAACGGATAGTCCGCCACCTCTGACTTGGCATTGGTGACCTTGGTAAGGAGGGAGCTCTTCCCAGACCCGGTCGCCCCGAGTATGACCACTTGGGCTGCGCCCTCTTTCTTTACCGAGAAACCGCCGCCACCGCTTGCGGCAGCCTTCCGCTTCTTCTGTTCCTCCAGCTCCTCCTTCAGCTGCGAGAGCTTCCTGCGCAGGTGGCCGCGCATCTTTTCGTTGCCCTTGTGCTCGGGGATCTCTGCCAAGAACTCCTGGAGGCATCGGATCTTCTCCGGCAGGGATTTTGCGTCCGAGTACCTCCTCTCGGCTGCCCTCGCCTGCGGCGGTAGGTTTGCTGGCATATCACACACCTCCCACGCTCTGTCCCACTCTGATCTGCCCCACCCTGCCGGTCAGCCCGCCCCGCCTGCCGCGCCGGCTATCTTCGCAACCCTCAACGCCTTCTCAGCCAGCCCAGTGGCGGTCTCGTCTAGGAAGTATGCGTTAGGCTCAATACCGAACCCGCCCTCGTCGATGATGACGTCCAGCCCTCCCGCCGAATCCCTAACCGCTCTGCCGGCAAAGGCGGTGAGCTCCTCCGTCTCTGCCTTGGCATCAGGGCTCCTGCGGAGCGACCTGTACCTGAGGCCGAGCTTCTCTATCGCCCTTAGCACCCCCGGGTCGTACTTGACGTTCATGGCCGCCCTTATGCTCTTCCCGCTCTTCCCCTCCGCCATCACCGCGAGCAGCAGCTTGGCCAGGCGATCCGAGACGCCGAACTCGGGGTCCATGAGGGCCCTCACCCTCCCCCTAACCTTTACAAGCCTCCCGGGTATCCCCGCTATGTCCGCAACACCCTTCGCGTCCTTCATGCCCATGACTATGTCTGTGGAGACCTCTGGGACGATGGCATAGAACTCTGGCGCACTCTCAAGCATCGAGACCGCGGAGCGGAGGTCGCCGAGTATCACCCTCCTCACGTCCACCACGTCTGAGATGCCCCTGTGGAGCTGCATACAGATGGCGCACTTCTCATCCTCAAGCTCCGGTATGCTCGCCCTGTGGGCTTGGCAGATGGCGCCGCCCCTGCGCATGCTCAGGCAGATCTCGCAGAGGTTATTCGTGAGGTCGGCCTGGGTCATCTTCTTCAGGACGATCCCCGAGGCGACGCTGCTTGAGATCCCCTTCAGCCCCTCTAGGCTGAAGAGTGATTCGGCAGTGGCAAGGTCCTGCGTGAGATAGCCGCTTATCGCCGCTTGGGTCACCCCCAGCTTCCTGGCTATCTTGGTCTGGGTCCAGCCGTAGCTCTCGGAGAGCTCCTTCGCCACGAGCGTCCTTATGGCCGGCAGGAGCACCTTAACCGTAATCTCACACGGCGGGTGCAAGGAGATGCCTCCATAACAAAGTTATTACAAATATTAGAGGCTTATAAAATGCGCTGTCGCTTCACCTGTCCGGAGACCCTGACCTTCAGGACTATCACTAAAACCGCCGTCCAGTCGCTCCCTGTCCCCTTGCGACAGCCGGGAGCATAACCCTATTATACATTCGTCGGTAAAGGTAGGTTGGTTAAAACCGGCCGAGAATCATCTAGTTGGTGGGCACCCTGATACCCCGCGTACTCACAATTGCTGGCTCCGACTCTGGCGGAGGGGCGGGCATCGAGGCCGACCTCAAGACCTTCGCTTCCCTGGGAGTACACGGCCTGGTCGCGGTGACCGCTGTCACCGCTCAGAATACCATCGGCGTCCTCGGCGTCCACGATGTCCCGCCGCAGTTCGTCAGGCTCCAGATAGATGCCGTGGTCGGCGATATCGGCGTCGACACTGCGAAGACCGGCATGCTCTCCTCCCCCTCGATTATAAGGGAGGTCGCCCGGGCTGCCAGCGACTACCGTCTCCGTCTAGTAGTGGATCCCGTGATGGTCTCCAAGTCCGGGGCGCCCCTCATGAGGAGGGAGGCGGTCACCTCCCTAAGGGAGAGGCTACTGCCGCTGGCGGAGGCGGTGACCCCCAACCTCGACGAGGCCGAGGCCCTGAGCGGGCTCAGGATATGCAGCGTCGACGACGCGATCAGGGCAGGCGGCGCCATCCTTGATCTGGGTCCCAGGGCAGTCGTGGTCAAGGGCGGACACCTGCCCGGTGATGCGGTAGACATCCTCTGCATCAGAGGCATGCCACCGAAGACCTTCCATGCAGGGCGGCTGGAATCCGGAGCCACCCACGGCACCGGCTGCACGTTCTCCTCAGCGCTAGCCGCCTACCTCGCCTGGGGCAGGACAATAACTGACGCGGTGAAGGGCGCGAAGGACTTTGTCTCCCGGGCGATAGCTTACGGTCTGCACATAGGGAAGGGGGTGGGGCCGGTCAACCCGCCCGCCATCCTGCAGATTGACGCCGAGAGGTACCGCATCATCTCAACAATGCGGGACGCCCTCGCTATAATCGAGTCTTCCGAGGTACTCGCGTGCCTCTCCCCTGAGGTTCAGATCAACCTGGTGATGGCCCTCCCCAAGCATTTTGCCAGGGGGCCGGACGACGTCTGCGGGGTGGCCGGCAGGATATCCAATGTCGCGGGGAGGCTGAGGGCCGCCTCCTGCCCTGCCTTCGGTGCATCTAGACACATGGCTGCGGTGGTCTTGGCCGTGATGGATGCCGACCCCTCCCTCAGGTCGGCGATGAATATACGCTACTCCGAAGGGATCCTGGAAGCCGCGCGCAGCCTGGGTCTCAAGGTCTCCTCGTATGATAGGCGCGCCGAGCCGCAGGAGGTGAAGCTGGCCGAGGGCGCCTCGATACCTTGGGGTGTCCGAGAAGCGATAGCCCGGCTCGGGGCCGTGCCAGATATCATCTTCCACGAGGGGGACTGGGGCAAGGAGCCTATGGTGAACATCCTTGGCAGGGATGCCGTTGAGGTGGCCATGACCGCCCTCCGGATAGGGCGCATAGTCAGCCAGGCCCGGGAGCCTTGACCTCCTCTCAGGGTTGCCTCCCGACCCCCCCTTCCCTCTCAGGGCGCGGCGGCAGTGAACCCCGCCTGGTCCAACCTGATATTCCTGACCCTGATCGCATCCAAGAGTCCGCTCCTCAGCCCCTCAATGAAGCTGGGGAGCTTGAAGACCGGTACTATGAAGACGCCGCTCTCCTCGGTCACCCCCTCCTGGTAAAGCGTGACGATTGTAGGGACAATGGAGACATCGGTCCAGTCAGCCATGCGGGGGAACTCTTGGATCCTGCTGCCGAACTCAGTCGCCCTCTTGAGGTTCGCCGAGGCCGCTGCCCTCAGTGCCGGCGCCTTGCCCGCCCTGATCGACCAGTGCTTGCAGTCGACTATGACTATCCGGGGCTTCTCCAGCGCCACGACGTCCACCTCGTAGCGCCTCTTCTTCGATGAGAACCTAAAGTTCCTGAACGTCTTGAAGCCGTTGGCAGCAAAGATCTCCGAGACCAGTCCCTCGAAATCCTTCCAGTCGGCACCCTTCAGCAGCTCCTCCATGTCCGCCCCTGCCTTTACCTTGGCCTCGAGCTCCGCAAGCGCATCCTCCATTAGCCCGGTCCCCCCGACTTGATCCTTGCCACCGGAGGGGGTCTCAGCTTATGAGCATTTTCATCTATCCTCCTGAGTATGACCTCGGTCCTCCGCCTCTCGGTCCCCAGCTCCCTCACTATGCCTTCCAGGTCATAGCCGCGGTCGACACGGAGGTGAAGCACCAGGTCTATCGTGGGGTAGTCCATCCCCAGCTCGTCCTCTGCCCGATGGCCGGGCCAGAGACTCGGGCTGCTGGCCTTCATCGCTATCCCCTCGGGCAGGCCGAGGTGCCTGGCCATATCCTTCACCTGGCTCTTGTAGAGCCCTCCTATGGGCAGCATATCGACCCCTCCGTCCCCGTACTTCGTAAAGTAGCCCGTGAGGAGCTCGCTCCTGTCGCCGCATCCTACGACCAGCCGGTTCTCAGCATTTGCCACGTAATACAGGAAGACCATCCTTATCCTGGCCTTCACGTTCCCCTCGGCCACCCTGTCCCCCCTGAAGCCGGCAGCCTCAATGACGGCCTTGGCGGCACCAGTGATGTCTATTCTCATGCAGCGTATGCCGAGCATGGCCGCAAGGCCCGCAGCATCATCCATATCCTCCTTCAGCGTGGACCCTTCCTCCGACATAAGGAGCGCCAGGACCCCCTCCCTTCCGACAGCCCTGGCCGCGAGGGCCGCCGTTACCGCGGAGTCCACCCCCCCGCTCAGGCCGAGCACCAGCCTTCTCCCCCCTGCCTCCCTGCGTATAAAGTCGCAGATCTCCTTCTCCACGCTCCCGAGGTCCAGGCTAGGCAGGCACGGTTTCATAACACTCATCGTAATTAACGGAACTTTTATGCATATAAAAGCTTAAATCCGAAGCGTTGCCAGTATTGTTAGAGGCATGTCACATGGCTTCTAAGGATCAAATGATGGGCGCCGGAATTCTAATCGCTTCGGTTGCTATCATTATCGTCTACATCTATTGGCTCTTCGGAACCCCTGTTGAATGGACGTGGTTCGGGATGAGCGTGCGGTGGTATGCGGTAGCAATACCCGTATTTATCGCTGTCCTCGCAGTTCTAGGGATCGCGGGATGGATCGGTTATACGATGGCTACGACTCCTCCTCCCAAACCTCTGGAGGAGCTTCCTGAACTCTCCGAGACAGAGAAGAAGGAGCCTAGCAAGAGCGAGACTTCCGAGACAAAGCAGTAATTCGATCCCCCCTCTGCCATCCTCGGCACGGCCCATTTTTGAGGGCCCGACCTCTTTCTGACCGCTCATCTTTTTATGCCCGCCGGCAGGTGCTCTTCTCCACCCCGTCCCCCTAGTCCGCCGGGACACAGGGCGGCCAGCTCATCAGCTCATTTTAGCTCAGCCTAGCTTAGCTTAAGTACGGCTTCGGTGAAAAAGTATCACAGGTGTCTGGTATGAAGATAGCCTTTCCCCTCATTCTTGTGAACTTCAAGACGTATAACGAATCGCTCGGCGGACGCGCGGTCGCACTGGCAAAAGCTGCCGAGAGGGTAGGCCGGGAGTATGGCATCTGCATGGGGGTAGCCCCGCAGTTTGTGGATATCGCCACCGTGGCAGGGAGCACATCGCTCCCTGTCTTCTCACAGCATACTGACCCCGAGCAGCCCGGTTCGCATACGGGGCATGTAACACCAGAGTCGCTCAAGGAAGCGGGGGCGGTCGGGACGATCCTCAACCATTCCGAACGGAGGCTGAGGATCGACGTGATCGAGGAGGCTGTATGCAGGTGCAGAGCCCTCGGTCTGCTGACGTGCATCTGCGCCAACACCGCTACGGTCGGGAAAGCCGTGGCGGCGCTCGGCCCCGAGATGGTGGCAGTGGAGCCACCCGAGCTGATAGGGTCTGGGATATCAGTCTCGAAGGCAAAGCCAGAGGTCATCACCAGCTCCGTCGAGATGATCCGCGGGGTCAATGCCAGCACCCGTGTTCTCTGCGGGGCCGGCGTGACAACGGGCGAGGACGTAAGGGCGGCGATCAGGCTGGGCTCGGAGGGGATTCTCGTCGCCTCAGGGGTGGTCAAGGCAAAGGACCCCGAAGCCGTCCTGAGAGCATTCGCGGAGAGGATGCGGGAGTAACTCCCCCTTCTGCATATGCCGCCTGACCTGCGGCTCGCCGAACGGTGCCCGTCGCAATCGCGGTCACCTGATCGAGCGATCACCGCTCACCGGACCCAGATCGCAGGCAGCCGCGCACAGTTACAATGAGGCGACTAGGCATCACCTCCCATACGACAACCTTTATCTCCTGTTCTGTTAAGTAGTCAACTGGAAGCAGTTCAGACGGGAGGGGCGGCCCAGTCTTCTTACATGCCGCACCTCCCACCCCACATACCCTCCCGGCTATCACTCTTGGAAGAGGCAACCATCGGTGATGGACCGCCAGTCAACGAGAGGTTGGGACGGCGATGATCTAAATGAGCGGCGCCCAGGCGATGCCCTTTCCTCTGACGCCGTACGGTGAGCACCGCCATGATTTAGGGCTCTCTAGTTAAATGAAGAGACTAAGAATGTATTTAGCGGTTCCCGCGTAAATTGTTAATTGGCTAATAGGGCGGAAGGGGGGAAAACCGGAAGGAAATGGGGCAGGAGTCGCCTCCTCTCCTGCCCCCATAAGGCTTGCGTCTCTGTCCCCCATCCTCCACCTCCTCCCCCATTACCCCCAGTCGCATGTCTGTCACCATGAACGGATTGTAGGGGTTCCCTTCTCCCGCCGCCAGTACAAATGGGAAGCACCCGCCTCCACGCCGCAGGAAGGGATTACGCCCCTCATTACCATGACATCTGCCTTGGCACGGTAGTATTATTTTTAAATAAAAAAATAATACTTATATCCGGGCACAAAGGACATCAGTATTGATCTGATCCGTGGTGCTCGGCTTGGGGTTCTACAAGATCACTCTGAATACGCGGGTGGGGGCGCCTAGAGCCTGCATCTACAACTCGGGCTGCAACTTCCGCTGCATCGGCTGCGCGTACAAGCTCTATCCTGAAGCATCCCCAACCGGGAGGGGCGAGATGAGCTGCTCCGAGATCATCGCATCTTTGCAGACGCTGAGGCCCCGTAGAGTGAATTTCATCGGGGGCGAGCCCACAACCAACCCCTCCCTGGAGGCTGTAGCTGCCTACGCGCGGGAGGATCTGGGCGCAACCACCAAGCTTGGCCACAGCAACGGCTCGAGGCCCGTCCCCCCATCGATCGATGAGGCCCTCATCAGCATCAAGTGTATCGACGAAGACCTCCACATCCGTTATACGGGTGTCTCGAACGAGAGCGTCCTCAACAACTTCATTGAAGCGCACGGCAGAGGCGTACGCTTGGAGGCAAGCACCGTGCTTATACCCGGCATGATCGGCGCCGGGGAGGTCGGGCGCGTGGCAAGGTTTATCGCAGGCATCGACGAGGGCATCCCACTCCATATCACCGGCTATATGCCCGTACCGGGCGCCCCTTGGAGAGCCCCAACCCGCGGCGAGATTCGCGAGGCAGTTGCACTGGCGAGGAGGCACCTCAGGCACATAAGCTGCCGCAGCCTGAGCCCCACGGAGTTCTCCCGCATGAAGTTATCCGACCCCGCCTTCATGAGCATGGGCGTAGCATAGCCGGCGGGTAACGTCGCCGGCCGCATATCCAGTCCTTTACCTCAATTCCGACCCGATATGGACATGAAACCGGCGGGGCCACCCCCTCCTGCACCGCGGTGGACCGCACACATTATATGCGGATATACGATGTTACGCACATAAATGCGCAGAATCGCTTAAATATGCGTACCATATACCTACTCGTCGCTACGGTGGTATGTATGGGTGACCGCCTTTGGTACACTACGAGTCGACCTTCCGGTCGAAGAAATTCCTAAACTGTGGTATAACATCCTTCCGGATATGCCCGCTAGCATCCCGCCACCTCTGAATGCCAAGTCAAAGAAACCGGCGGGGCTAGAAGATCTCTGGTTCTTCCCGAAGGGGCTGATAATGCAGGAGGTCTCGTCGGAGCGCTTCATCCCCATTCCCGATGAGGTCCGCGAGGTATACGTCAAGATGTCTCGCCCGACCCCGCTCTTCCGGGCCAAGGCCCTCGAGGAGTACCTCAAAACCCCCGCAGAGATCTACTACAAGTACGAGGGCATCTCCCCCCTGGGCAGCCATAAGGGCAATACAGCAGTGGCTCAGGCCTACTACAACCAGAAAGAGGGCATCGAGCGCCTCGTGACGGAAACAGGCGCCGGTCAGTGGGGCACAGCGTTAGCGCTCGCCTCCGCATATTTCGGCATGAAGTGCACGATCTTCATGACCCGCGCTTCACACGACCAGAAGCCGTACCGGCGCACCTTGATGGAACTCTACGGCGCGGAGGTGTACGCTTCCCCGAGCAATGCGACCGACTTTGGGAAGAAGATCCTCGCGAACAAGCCCAACCATCCGGGCAGTCTCGGCATCGCCATCTCCGAGGCCATAGAGACAGTCGGCAAGGATCCTACATCAAAATACGCTCTCGGCTCTGTCACCAACTTCGTTCTCCTGCACCAGACCGTTATAGGCCAGGAAGCCAAGAAGCAGCTCGACCTCATCGAGAGAAAGCCCGATTACGTGATCGGCTGCGTTGGCGGTGGCAGCAACTTCGCCGGGCTCTGCTATCCCTTCATTTACGAGAAGATCAACAAGCGGCTAGATCCCAACGCGGAGTTCATAGCAGTCGAGCCCAAGGCAGTCCCCTCCTTCACGCGGGGCGTCTATACATATGATTATGGCGACACAGCCGGAATGACCCCGCTCTTCCCGATGTACACCGTGGGGCACAGCTTCGTGACCCCGCCTATCCATGCCGGGGGTCTCCGCTACCATGGAAAATCATACTCTATGAGCGCACTCGTCAAGCACGGCATGATAAAGGCGGTAGCAGCGGGCCAGTCTGAGGTCTTCGATGCGGGTAAGACCTTCTCCAGGTATGAGGGAATAGTCCCCGCCCCCGAGAGCGCACACGCTATATGCGCGGCCATCGACGTAGCGAGGAGGTGCAAGGAACGCAACGAGAAGAAGGTCATCCTCCTCAACGTGAGCGGACACGGCCTCCTCGATCTCGGGGGATACGCCGAGTACCTGGACGGCCGGCTTGCAAACAACTGCGATCCGAAGGAGCTGGCGCTCCAAGATTTGCCGTATGGTGGCGCGGCGCTGTAAGCGCCTCCCTCCCGCCCCCTTCTTTCCCTCCCTTCTCTTCCCTTCCCTTCTTTTCTCTTCCCCCCTTTCCCTTTCCCTTTCCCTTTCCCTTTCCTCCCACATCTCCTTGCCCCTCCCTCAGTCTCTGCTTGCGCTACCCCTCCCGTGGGGCCCGCCTCCTGTTCCCGGAAGCGCTAATCTTAAAAGTGTACTCCGATCTCATAGAAGCGTCTTCCTATACAGGAGGCTTTCCCACGGTTTCAGGTAATGACGGGGCGGGCTGTTCTGAGAAGCACCAGGCGAGTGAATCTGCGCTTAAGCGATGGGCTAGAGCCTTCGGTCGCCGCTCAAAGAAAGGCGGCTGATCAGCCCTGCAGGGTGTCTGCGGTGGGCTACAGAGATCCATGGCTGCGCCGCAGGACTCAACACTCTTTTAACCCCCGGGGGTATCGTATACTATGGACTTTGCGCTTCAGCCTGTCCTGCTAAGCCTTGCTGCAGGGCTGGCGACCGGGGCAGGGGGCCTGTTTGCCATCAGGATGAGGGCGTTCAGCGATCGGGTGGCCAGCCTCTCTATGGGCTTCGCATCAGGCGTAATGCTCCTCGTAGCCTTCAACGGCCTTTTCTTCGAAGCCATGGCCCTGCTCTCGCACTTGGAGCTGATCGCCATGTTCTCCGCGGGGGCGGCTATCATGATCCTGCTTGACCTGATCCTCCCCCACATAGAGCTTACCGCCCGGAGCGATATCCGAGAAAAATCAGTCTACAGGACAGGCACATTGATGGCTGCGGGCATAGCGCTGCATAACCTCCCGGAAGGACTTGTGATCGCTGCAGGCTACTCCTATATGCCTGAGCTGGGTCTGGTGATCGCGATCTCCATCATGCTGCACAACTTCCCGGAAGGAATCGTTACCGCCATTCCCCTGAAACTGGCGGGTACAAAATCTTCTAAGATAGCCCTGATCACGCTCATATCCGGACTCGCAGAGCCGCTCGCGGCGCTCCTGGGGGTCTCGCTCCTCTCTGCTATTGGCGACGGTCGGCTGATAATCGGGTCATCGCTCGCACTGGCGGCAGGAGTGATGACCTATATAACTGCCGATGAGCTGATCCCCGTGGCGCACGAGTACGGCTACAAACACACCGTCTCGGTTGGACTGCTGCTCGGCCTCATATTTGCCCTTCTGATCGATGTCCTGTTCGCCTAGCTTGCAGGCGCGGCGGCAGACATTGGTTAAACGTATATTGGCCGTACCATTTAGTGTAAAGAGGGGGCAGAATGCCGGGAGCGAAGAACTCTGCAGACGTGGAATACGTGCGAAGGCTGCATCCTTCAAGGGTCAAACGCAGGCTGAGATCTCTGGAGCCTGAGCCGGGGCAGAGGCCTGAGGAGTGAGCGTACGGAGCAGGCGGAACGATCAGGGTGAGTGCTCGGGCTGCAGGTCAACTGAACTCACTCCTCCCTGGGTACGTCTATGTTCTTCCTGGACTTTGCGGACCTCGGCCTGAGCCTGAACCTCTTGTGGTGGATCGGGCAGTACTCCCCTTCCTCGTCGGGATACCATAAGCGGCAGAGCTTGCACCACTTCCTCCCAACCCTGTACCCCACCCCTATCCCGCCGCCGAGAATCAACTTCCGTCCCCCTTTATCTCTCTGGTGCAGAAACCTGCCGATATCCATATCGCCGGCTCAGGCCGATCGGCTCCGGATCCAACGGCCCCAATCATTTCGTGAGATACCTCCACGAGAGGACTATCCCTATTACAGAGAAGACCGTCGCAAAGCCGATGAGGTACGCAAAGTCGAAAGCCAGCGTATTCATGCCGGGCGCACCCAGCAGCAGCTGCCTCCCGACGTCAGTGCCGTAACTTATGGGGTTGATCTGGACAAAGGCCTGAAGCCACTCCGGCATGAACTTCGCGGGGAAGAGGGCGTTGCTCCCAAAGAGGAGCGGCAGGTTGAGCAGGTTTACTATCGCCATCTGGGTCTGGTAATCTCCGGACCTCAGCGCGAGCATCAGGAAGAACGCCGAGAACCCGAGCGTCATGAGGAAGAGCGCGGCGAACGTCCCCAGGATCGAGACTGCACTAAAATTGGAAAAGTCCATCCCCAGCAGCACCGCGATCAGGAGGACTATGCCCGCCTGTATCAGCGACCTGATCACGCTGGAGAGGACCTTCCCCATCACTATGGATCCGCGCGCAACCGGCGTGCTCAGCACTTTGTTCAGGAACCCGAACCTCCTGTCCCAGACTATAGACATGCCGCTGAACATGGCTGTGAAGAGGATGACGAAGGTGAGCATGCCGACGGCGAGGAATGAGAAGTAGTCGCCCGTACCGAAGGTATTCTCCATGAAAGTGGCAGCGATCTGGTTGAGGACCTCCTTGGGAATGCTGAGCCCAGGGATCTCGAGCCCCCCTCCGGTGATCAGCCCGCCGAGGTTGAACGCTTTGCCGAAGAGGCCGAGCCAGAGGACGGGCTGTATTAGCGAGAGGAAGAGCAGGACAGGCACTTTGTACCACTTCTTCAGCTCCCTGTTGGTCAGTGCCCAGAGCCCATGGAACGGGCTCCTGCTGACGCTGCCATCCTCGTCCGTCTCATTCCCCCGTGATCTCTCTTCTGTTTGAGTTCCAGTTGGATCTGCAGGTTCCGACATCTCTCTCACCCATAGCCTGATACATCGTCCCAGGATCAGGACCGTGCGGCCCTCATCGTCCTCCTGTGATTCATCATCTGCTCGCTGCTGACCTCCTCCTCCCTCATTGACCGGCCGGTGTACTCGAGATAGACCTGGTCCAAGGTCGGCTTTGTCAGGGCGATCCGCGTGACGTGAAGACCGTTCTCCCTAAGCACCTCGATTATCCTGGGTGCGGTCTCCTCGCCCAGCCCCGCCTTTATCCGGTAACTGAGGACCGAGACTTTCTTGACATCCTTAACGCCCTTTACCTGCCCGATCAGGCCGGATGCGGAGTCGCTATCCTCCTTTAACCCGAGTTCGATTATGTCCCCGCCTATGCCCTCCTTGAGGTCGTTGGGCGTGCCGATCTTGACGAGCCTGCCGTGATCGATGATGGCGATCCTGTCGCAGAGGCTGTCCGCCTCCTCGAGGTAGTGGGTCGTCATGAAGAGGGTCATCCTGTACTCCTCCTTCAGCCTCCTTATGTAGCTCCAGACGGCCGTCCGAGTCTGGACGTCCAGGCCGAGCGTCGGCTCATCGAGGAAGAGGAGGCGCGGATGGTTAATGAGCCCGCATGCCAGCTCAAGCCTCCTCCGCATGCCGCCTGAATATGTGCTCACCTTCCGGTCCCTTGCCTCCTCCAGCTCTACGAGCCTCAGGAGTTCAAGCGCCCTTTTCCTGGATGTGCTCCTAGGGATGCCGTAGAGGTCGGCGCATAGCATGATGTTGTCATAACCCGTCATATCCTCGTCCGCGGTATACTCCTGCGGCACTACGCCTATGCTCCTCCTGACTTCGTTGGCCTCCTTGAGGATATCATAACCACAGATGGTTGCTGTCCCGGATGTAGGCTTCAGGATGGTCGTCAGCATATGTATGGTGGTGCTCTTCCCCGCACCATTGGGGCCGAGGAAGCCGAAGATCTCGCCCTCGTTTACCTCAAACGTGATGTCGTCGACAGCCTTTACCGTATGATTGAATGATTTTGTGAGGTTGCGTACCTCTACAATCGCGGGTGTGGCTCTTCTTGGAACCTGTCTCCTATCAACTGCCTCATTACTGATGGTCATTTGCCCTGCCTCCTGTACTTAACCCCTCCAGCATAATGCAAAAGCGGCACTCAGGCTTTGTTCTTGATCTCGCTCAATAGGCGGTTTGCCCATTCGAGCTGCCTCTCGAGCACCAGCGCATACTCCCTAACCATATACTCGACCTCACTCCTCGGCAGTATGTCCATCTTGGATCTCAACATCTCCTTCATGAGTTCTGACTGTGCCCTCATCCCGTCAGTGAAGAACTTGGCGAGATCTTCAGGATCCACGAGCTCAATGAAGATCTCCTTCATGGCATTCCAGCGCTGTCCAGCGGTCGTGCAGGCTTTTTTGGCATCCCGAAGATACTTTACCCCTGCCGGCGTGATCGAGTAAACCTTCTGCTCCACCGCCTCCCCCCTCGCCCTCTCGGCCTGGATGTAGCCCATGGCTTCAAGCCTCTTCAGCATGGGGTAGATCGACCCTGCCCCGGGCCTCCACGCACCGTTGGTCTTGGTCTCTATGTCCTGCAGTATCTCGTAGCCGTGGGTTGGTCTGAGCGAGATCCTGTGAAGTGCGTAGAATAGGAGCAGCCCCCTTGGTGCACCCTGAGGCTGCGGGATAGGGCTCGGGTTCGAGTTTGGATTTGGATTTGGATTGGGGTCAGGGCCGGGGACCCGTGGAGAAAAATCCCCCGGATCCGGGGCATATGCGCCGTCTCTGGACATGACTCCCTCAATACTATGGGCCGTTATATAAGTATATCGAATGCGATATAGATCGCGCTATGCCCTCATGCCCGAGTCGATCTCCTCGAAGCGCCCCTCCTTGCACCTCGGACAGATCCCCCCCACCAGCTCCTGCTCGGTCCTGACGTTGGCGGATCCGCATTTTGGGCACTTCCGCTCATCCCTCCGCTCATGTTTGCCGATGGGGAACCCCTCCTCCCCAAGATCTGCCTTGAACTGCTTGAGGCAGTCAAGGCAGACGCAGTACGAGTTGAAGCCTGTCCTCCTCCTGATCGTCTCCGGGGTGGCCCTGGGGCCCAGTACCTTGTATACACGCACCATCTCTGTCGGATGGGGGCACGATATCCTCTTCCCTGCCCTGTTCACGACATACATGTAGCCGCCCCATCCTTTAGGCATCCTGAACCCGCATCTGCCGCAGCGGTACTCGCTTATCTGTTTCAGTGCACCCATGATCAAAGTAGCCGTGATATGCTATTAATCCGTTTATGATTGCTAGGCTGTTTACCCAGTCGCCACCAGCGCCGGCACCGCACCGGATCATCCGCCCCATCCGGGCGGTCCGGCGGTTGTGGAAAGCATGATGGCGGCGGGGGACGTGGTGCGGGCGATACGCTCCCCCTCAGACGTGTTCATCTTCCCGGCGCTTGCGGTTGCCGTTCAATAAATCCGAGGCCGTTGGCCCCCTCCAACCATGCGGGTGACTACGGTCCCTCCTGCAGCTCCGCCACTTATGGGCCCCCTCATGAGTCAGAACAGTCCATGCGGTCCATCTGCTTCAGTATTGTACAAGAGCGCCCCGCCATACAGAACAAATTGATCTCGCTAGCGCCAGCAACCTAAGAATGTTTTCCGGATATCGCCTGCAGCTTTACACAATAATTAAGAGAGGTCTCCTCTAAGGATTCAGTGGGGATGTTTCATGAGGAGCGATCGTGAAGAATCTGAAGAGGAGAGAATAGGCAGGAAATATAAGATCAGCATTGGCAAGTCTGAATCTGGCATGCCCGAGAAGAGGTGCGGCAGGCTCGGTACTGGCGGACAGGCTGAGACTTCGGAGTGTAGAGTGGAGGAGGCGAAGGGTGAAGCAGTAAAGAAGGCCGGAGCGAGTGACGACACCCAATACGCGACAGCTGAAGTCAGAAGACATGTTAGCCCTCCTCCGGCTTCCACGATACAGCCCCCCACTCCTACCGATAGGGGGCAGCCCGAAAAGGGCGTAATGGACGATGTCCGCGGGGACTCGGGTATGCTGGACGAGAGAGAGCGAAAGAAAATATTGAGCGAAGCTCTTTCCACGACGGCAGGGAGGGAGAGCATAGGCGCAGAACCGTATGGACCTGGCACCGTGGATGCCGAAAAACTGCCGACCAAGAGGGGCGCGACCTACCGGATAGCGTATGCCGGAGAAGAGGGGACTGAGGAGGAAAAGCGCGAGACTCCAGATCGTCCTGAGAGCAAAGAGGAGTAACCGGAAAAGGCAGGATCACGAGAGCCGCCGTGTAAGGCATAATGCCCTCCGTATCCCCTCCCGGCCGTCCGCCCCATTTCTTGTCAGACCGCCCCACTTGATCCCCGAAGCGGTGAACGGACATCCGATCGGATCATATCGGATCAGATCGGATCGGCTCAGCTCAAGTTGCTCAGCTTAACTCAGCTCGGTTCAGTTTAGCTCAGTTTAGATCAGCTCAGCGATACTTTAGTGACTGTGGGTATGGTCAGCAGCTCTGAGACTACTTCCCCGGGTACCCGCTTCTCGGTTATTATCAGGAGCTTTGGATCCGGGTTCAGGTCGGGGTCCTCCGCAAGTATCTGTCTTATCCTCACCCCCGCTTCGGATATGTATGTGGTTGCCTTGGCGATCACGCCAACCTCCCCCGCGCGGGCCCTGATCTCCACGACCCCGTAGCCCAGCATAGGCGCCACATCCCTCAGAAAACTTCCTGCTGGCTTTATGCCCGTGAAGATGATCCGCATCCGCTGATCTCTCTGGATATCGCCGACCGTCTCCCCGACTACCCTCCTGTCCACGCCCGCTGCCCTGGCTATGCTCGAATCTGGGATCTCAACGTCCCCGCAGAATACCCTCCCCCTCATATGCCGCTCGGTCTTCTCGTCTCTCCTGCGGCGGTCGCCCTCGATCTCAACATTCTTTACGCAAAAGCCAAGCTCGACCATCAGCCTCGCCACTTTCAGCTTTGCGGGCTGCCCGTCGAAGAACTCGACGATCTCCTTCCACATCGAAACCCCTCCGGGTTAACTCTGATACCTGACCTTATATGCGCTTGCGGTGCGATCCGGTCTTCCGATCACCCCGGCGCCCGCGTCGGCGCGGCTATCGCCGATCCTCTGCACCTGCGCCCGGCACCGGCAGGTAAGAACGGGAGTGACGCCGTCTCCTGCTGGCAGGCTACCTCCTGATGTACCTCTTGACTACCAGAGGGGCCTTGAGCCCGGCCACGATCTCCGGGAACTCGTCGAGCGCGCTGTTAGGCAGGTACATGGCGTTGACGTACTCTTCCTCAAAGATCGGATCAGAGGCAAGCTCGACATACTTTATGGACTCGCTGACCCTCCTCGCATCCTCCCTCGCGTCGAGGGACTTGAGGCACATCCTTGCCCCGGAGCCGGCGGTGTTCCCGATGAACGATATCCTGTCCAGCGGTACCTCCGGTATCATGCCGATCGTCCTTGCGCTCTCCGGATCGATATAGCTGCCGAAGGCGCCCGCGATTATTATCTCCGAGAGGTCGTTCCTATGGAACCCGCTCTTCCTCATCAGGGTAGCGTAACCTGCGAACATCGCTGCCTTTGCCTTCTGGACCTCGCGGACGTCGTTCTGGGTCACGACGATGTCCTCCCTCCCAGAGGCGGTCTCCTCCTTATATGCCAGGACATACTCGCGCCCCGACGGCCCCTGCCTGACCCTCCGATGTCCGTCGGGAAGTATGCTCCCCGAGGCGTTCATCACGCCGCTCCTGAGCATCTCGGCCACCGCGTCGATGATGGCCGATCCGCAAATTCCGCGGGGCTTCTCATCGTCGATCGTCTTGTAAGACACCACGTCCCCGTCCTCGGTTATCTTGACCTTCTCTATCGCACCGCTTGCAGCCCGCATGCCGCAGCTTATATGGGCCCCCTCAAACGCAGGTCCCGATGCTGTGGAGCATGACCAGATGCCATCGCGGTTTCCGAGCATGACCTCCGTATTGGTACCGACGTCCATAAGAAGCGTCAGCCTCTCCTTCTCATGCAGCTTCGCCGCCAGGATGTCCGCTATCGCATCGGCCCCCACGAAGCCCGCCACGTTCGGAAGGACGTGGATGCTGCCAGACGGGTTGATCCCGATACCGAGATCCCTTGCCCTAAAGTCGTACGGTCTGCCCAGTCCCGCCGGGTAGGGTGAGAGGCCCAGGCTTCCCACATCAACCCCAACGAAGAGGTGGTGCATCGCCGTGTTGCCGACCACGACCATCTCGTAAAGGTCTTCCTGCTTGATCTCCGTCTCGGCAAGCCCCTTTGAGATCAACTCGTTGATCCCGTTTGTGATGGTCTGCCTGATCTCTTCCTGCGCTGCCCTGCCTTGGGATGCGTACTGCAGCCTCGATATGACGTCCTCACCGAACCTTATCTGGGGGTTCATGATGCCGTCAGCGAAGACGATGTTGCCGTCCGAGAGGTCCACTATAAACACCGCGAGCTTGGTCGTACCGATGTCCACAGCTACGCCGTAGGCGCCCTCCTCGCGGCCCGGCTGGATATTGACTATGCGCCCTCCCACGAGCGTTGCCGTTACCTTCCAGCCCCCCTCCCTCAGGACCTTGGGGAGCTTCCTGAATACCTCTACGTCAGCGTCGGCGCCCCGCTCCCTTGCCCCGAGGGCCCTGAGGAAGTTGATATCGTCAGCAACAGGGTTCTCCAGGGTCGGCGGGCTCAGCTCGCAGAATACCTTAAGGACGTTGGGCCTCAGCCTGACGGGCGGCTCTTTGCCCATGATGACCAGCCTCTGCCTGCCTATCCTGCTCTGGTCCGGCACCCTCACCACAACGTTGCCTGAGACCCGGGCCTGGCATGCCATGCGGTAGCCTTTCGAGAGCTTCTCCGGCGGGACCCTCTTCTTCTCGTGTTCGCTGACCGGGGAGAGCTCCCCCTCGATGACCTCCACGAGACATTTGGCGCAGAAACCCTTCCCGCCGCATATGTTCGCCAGATCCACCCCTCCCTTAAGGGCAGCCGCCATTATCGAACTGCCCCCCCTCACCCTGCTCCTCTTCCCCTCCGGCAGAAACCTTACCTCACACTCGTTATCATTGTTCACCGCAGGCAACCTCCATAAACTCTCTGACGATCCCTGAAGGATCCCCGTCCATTACGACTTTTCCGCTTCTTATAAGTATGCACCTGTCGGCGATCTCCTCCACGAAATCGAGCTGGTGGCTTACCAGTATGATGCTGGGTCTGACTATCGACTTTACGCGCTTCAGCGCGTTCGCCACCCTCCTGAGGGTCAGCGGATCAAGGTCGCCGAAGGGCTCGTCCAGAATGAGCACGCTGGGCCTCGCGACTAGCGCAAGTGCGAGCGCCACCCTGATCTTCTCGCCACCGGAGAGCTCATAGACCCTCTTCTCCAGGAGCGAGGCGTCGAGCCCCATGGCGTCCATGAGGGAGACTGCCGTGGCGCTGACCGATGAGGGATCCTTCGGCCTTATCAGGTCGCTGAGGACGCTCCGGTCGATCCCCGCCTCCCTCAGCTTCGCCTCCATCTCCTCGTGCGGGAGTTCAGAGAGCCTGTAGAGCGCGTCGAGGGTAGCCTCGTCCACCCCAGCCTCCTTGGCCCTCCTGATAGATTCCTCCATCAGCTTGGGGTCCTTTATGCCGTACCTCGCCCCGAAGAGATCGAGGATCCTGGCCCAGTGCGGCAGGTCGAACTCCTGGTGGAGGATCCCGATCCGCCTTCTCGCCCGCATACTCGCCCTCCCTAGCTTTCCCAAGCCTACCCACCTGCCGCCGCTCAGGATAGACACCTCGCCCCTGTCCGGGAGCTCCAGGCCTGCCAACATCCTGAGGATGACCGTCTTGCCCGCGCCAGACGGACCGACTATCCCTGTGATCTCCCCCCTCCGGAACCGGAGTGTGGAGCCGGCAAGCTCGAAGACCCTGCCATACTGCAGAAGGTCGTAGCTCTTGGAGACGTTCTCCATCTTTATGACGTCGGGGCCGCTTATCATCTGCTTGGGGAGCGGCTTCTCAAGACCAGAGAGGAACCTGCCCAAGACATCCTCAGTCCTCCCTTCGTGCACTATCCTGCCATCCTCGATCAGAAGCATCCTGTCTGCGAGGTCTCTGTGGATCTGAGGATTGTGCGACGCATAGATGATGCTCAGCCCGAGCTCCCTCCTTGCGCCCTTCAGGGCATCGATGAGCTCTGACCGCGTCGCCGGGCAGGTCATCGTCCCCGGCTCGTCCAGGATGAGGAGCTCCGGCCCCCTAGCGATCTGCCTCGCGACTATCAGCCTCTGCTTCTCCCCCCCGCTCAGGATCGCCGACCAGAGATCGGCCCTCCCCTCCAGTCCCACCGCCTTTAAGAACTTGAGAGCCCTCTCCCTGTACTCATAGTACTCGCCCTCCGACGACTCGGGAAGGGTCTCCTCGCCCCTCTCGCTGAACCTGATCGCCCTGATGACGTTGTCCACCGCCGAGTCGGGCCAGAGGCCGAACGACCGCTGGAGCTGTATGGCTGTGACCTTCTGCAGCTCAAGGAACTCCTCCTTCGGGGAGTCTGGCCTGATCTCCAGCCCGTTGAGGCGGATCGTACCTCCATCGAAACTCTCCGCCCCCCTCAGTATCCTCAGCAGCGTGCTCTTTCCTGCCCCGCTCTCGCCTATTATCCCGACTATCTCGCCCTTCTCCATGGCAAAGCTGAGGGCGTCGAGGGCAGTCTTGTTTGGATAGACCTTCTTAAGGGATTCGACTCTCAGCAGCAACGAAACCACCCGGCAACTTCGATCTGGGTAAGACCCTGATGAGTATATAGTCCCTCATGAGTGACCTCTTAATAACGGCTACCTCGCCGAGCCTCCTGCCGTTGATGACGGCGTTTGCCACCTTCTCACTATACTGCCCGAATGGGAGCTTCACCCTGATACCGTCGATCTTCAGCGTGACGGGGTTGGGGGAGAGCGCCTCAAGGGCATCTGGGACCTGCCGCTCCACCTCCTCCTTCACGACCACAGGGTCGACCGCCAGTGGATCTTGGTCGATCTCCCTCCTCCTCTCCTCGATGAGCCTCCCGGCCAGATCTGATATCTCCCGCAGCCTCTCTATCATCTCGCCTGTCCTGAACCTCTCGGGGTACCTCCCTATCCCGCCGACATACCCCTGAGCTCCCCGGATTGACCCGATGGAGGTGGGCCCCCCCGTCACGATCACCGGTATGGACAGCTCCCTGAAGAGGGGCGACTTGAAGCTTAGGCAGTGCTCAAAGTTGCCGAGCGTGAAGACTGCCAGGTCATGCTCCTCGATCAGCTCCCTCTCCCCCGCCGAGGTATGGACCAGCTTCTGGCCGACCCCTCTGGCCAGCCCCATTATATTCGTCTTCGCCCCGTGCCTCCTTAGGTGCTCTGCTATGTCGCAGGCGGGGTGGGGCAGGTGATGCCTGGAGAGGGTGGGGGCGACTATCCCGATCTCGGTGCCGATGAGCGGCGCCTCCCTCAGCTTCCCCTTCAGCTCGCCGGAGATGGCTGTGAGACGGGGCAGCTCCTCCTCCGGCACCGCCATATTCAGGATGAGATCGAGGCCCGCCACCGTCTTCTGGACGACAAAGCCCCCCACGTCCTCAAGGAACTCTAGAAGCCTCTCATGCCTGTACAGCCCTCCCTCGAATATGACGTACTTGAGCACTACTCGCCCGCCCCCAGCTTAGCTGCCATCTCTCTCCACTCCTCCCTTATAGGATCCTCCGCGGCGATGAATGTAGTCTCGCCTTGGCTCCTCCTCACGCTCCTGACCCGGAAGCCCTCCGGGATCACCCTCATCGCCAGCTCGTTTATCTTCCCTGCCATGTCGATCTCCTTGTCCCTCACCCTCACGCGCTTTATCTCCGCGGGGTCTGCCCCTGTGACGAAGATCTCCGTCCTGCCTGCCTGCTCGACCTTGGACCTCCCGTAGGCCGTCCAGAGGGCCCTGAGCGCGTCGGCGAGGTCGAACTCGTTCTCAAGGCTGATCCTGAGCCCCTTCTGCCTCTCCTCCACCCTCGCCAACTCCCCTAGGATGCTCTTGCCCGTCGCCTCCTTATACCTGATCTTGATGATGAAGACCGGCTCCCCCGTCCTGATCAGGAGATGGATCGAGTCGACGCTCCCCCCGATCCCGAGGTCCTCCACCGCCTTCTGCACTATGTACCTGTAGAGTTCCGCGCCTCCGCTATCGTTGGAGTCGATCGAGATCCTAATCCCGGCTCCCCCCCGATCCTCTCTCCTTCTTCTCCTCCTTCTCCGCCCCCGTCCCTTCTCCCTTCTCCTCTTCCCCGATTATCTTCTTCAATAGACTCACGTCAATCGCCTGCTTCTTCCGCTCCCTCTCGGCTGCCTCTTCTTCATCCCCTGCGCCTTTTTCCTTTCCCAATCCTTCCACCGCCCCCCCCTCCCCGGCCTCGAGGGCCTTGGAGACGTTCTTCAGGACCTCCCTCTCCATGCTGAGCATATGATAACCCGGCCTGGGCCCTCCCCCCCTCTTGGCTCTGCATATCCTCTTGTCCCCTATCCTGTACCCCCTCACCTTGTAAAAGATCCTGTTTGGGTCCAACTTCCTCAGCTCGGCAAGAGCCTTCTCCAGCGCCGCCTCCTCCCCCTCCAGCAACAAGCCGTAGCACGTCTCCTTATACTCGACGCCGCTGACCAGCGCGATCTTCTCGGCCAGTATGGACGGCGTCAGATCCGAATCAGTCGAGAGCATGACTACGAAGGTCTTTATCATGGAACCGCCTCCAGATAGATGTACTGCCCCTCCCTGAGGCCCTTCAAGGCCTCGGCGTTGCCTACAACTTCCCCGACGAGGTTCGTACCCTCGAAGCTCTCGGCAGTTGGTCCGAACCGGTCGCTCGCGACTAGGCGGATGCCCAGCATCCCGGCGAACTTTTTGGCGGTATTAGTGACCCCGATCGCACCCGCAGCGACGCTGCCGACAGGTATGTTCTCCGGCATAAGGCCGCTGCCCAGCGTATCATCTCCCTTGAAGAGCACCAGTTCCATCCTGGGGGTGGCGAAGTAGACCCTGAGCTTGCCTATCCTTCTGAGTTCAAGTCCGGTCACCCTCCTGAAGTATCTTACAGAGTTGGAGTCCTCATAGAGCCTCACCTTCACGATGCTGCTGGGGTCTACCCCAAGACAGCTCACCTCCCCCCTGCCATATGCCTCCAGCGTCGTGGCCGGCTCGCTCTCCACAACGAGTGCCCTGTCTGACTGATCGCCTGTCCTCGCATGCTTTATCCCATGGGCCTGCAACAGCCTGCCCGCCTCGGCCTGAGTTCTGCCCAGGAGCTGCAGCCTCTCGGGCAGCAACTCGACCGCGACAGTGTCCCCTTCCGCCGCCACGTCCATCAGCTCCATCCCGCACACAACGTCCCCTACCAGCGTATGGCTGGTCGCCAAGGGCGCCTCCCTCAGGTAAACGTAGACCGATCCGCTCTGGGAGCCAGAGTTCCTTACCGTTACAGAGCCCCTCGACCTTCCGCCGACCTTCTCCTTGGCGAGCGAGAGGACGCTAAGCCCATCGTAGGCTACAAACCTGCTCGTCTTCCTCGAGACCGTCAGATGCCCTTCCCCGACGGCGTTGTAGAGATGCTCCCCGCAGGACGGCGAGAGCTTGTCCAGTCTGATCACCAGCTTTGTGAAGATCTCGACAGGCTCCCTCAGGATGTAGGCGCCGTCCGCGCGGACCAGCGCCCTCTCGGCCTCCTTCGTCTCCACTATGGGCGAGACCTTGGTTATGCAGTCTCCCATGCCTAGCGCATCCACAAGATGCCTTCCGTAGACTATCCTCCCCAAAACGCCGCAGCCCCTCGGCGGGGCATACGCCCCGGAGTGGAGCTTCCTGCTCAGGATAAGGTGGGTATTCTCACTGCTAAAGCCCGAGAGGCTCAGCGTGGCGTCGTAAGGCTTCATCTCAACTGCATCCCTCGACGGCTCGAAGTCTGTAACGACCGGCCCTATCGCCACCGCGTCGCGGGTAGTCCACCTGACCCCCGCCCCCTCCAGCCTCTTATATGCCCTCATCCAGCCGTCCCTTGCCTGCTGGCACTCGAACCTCAGGATCATCCTCCCCCGGTTCGTGAGAATCTCGAAGAGGTCGGTGGCGATCTTCTCCAGCTCGACGGGCTTCTTGACCACCGCGATCCCGCTGAGCCGGACGCCTAACCTGCTGGCGACCTCCTCCAAAGTCTGCCCTTCCCTGGCCCTGGCTCGGACTCCGTCAATCGATACCCTCACAGGACATCCCTTTCTCGAGAACTACATCTAACGTATGACTGTCCTATATTCTATATATTATGCCGATAATGTCTCCCTTTAAGACATAGCGGTTAGCCGCAGCCCCCCTGATCTCTGCGGGGCGCATCATAACAGTTATCTATTGGCGGGCAGCCTCTATATCGTGGGTGCCCCCATGTCAGATCGCGTGGTT
The DNA here is from genome assembly GCA_038801785.1 of Candidatus Methanomethylicaceae archaeon GD_Cm_T35_P0_bin.15. GTDB lineage: Archaea > Thermoproteota > Methanomethylicia > Methanomethylicales > Methanomethylicaceae > JAULTD01. The sequence goes on along the minus strand of JAULTD010000006.1, from coordinate 5,076 downwards.
GAACCCGAGATAGACGTGATGCCGCGGAGGCTCATCGACAAGAAGAAGGCGGATAATGTAATCGGCGTCCTGAGCAGTCTCGACTGCGTAAGCGATGTGCTCATAGTGAGCCACAACTACAGCGGCGGCACCGGCTACGCTGTCGGGCGATTTATCATCAGGATCAAGACGTCCGAGAGGGTAGACGAGGCAGCCAAGAGAATCAGCGAGGTCTGCAGGGACCTCTTCCCCCACGGTTATGACATCCGGATAGGCAGGTTCACCAAGACCCGGCCGACGTTGAAGGATTACCTCAGCGGGAAGGAACGGTGAATTTCGTGCCGGAGGTCTTCGGCAGGAAGATCCAGATCGTCGACTGCAGGGAGGCGATGGGCATCGGTGAGGGGGGCGGCCTCGCCCAGCGCGGGACAATCTCAGAGTCGGAGGCATTTGAGGTCGTCGCCGTCTCTATGTCCCCCTCAAAGAGGCACATCACGAAGCCCATCTGCGAGATCACGTACGGCCTGAGGGAACAGGGCATCAGGACCAGCGTCCTGGTTCTCGAGACCGGCTCGGGCGTCCCCCCGGACTCGCCCTATGGCGGCGCACCGGGCGGATCTATGGCCGGGATCAACGAGAAGGAGATCTTCCAGATAAGACGGTTCAAGCTGGCCATCTTCCACCTGGGCGGCATAAGCGGGCATGTCGTCTACAAGGCGAAGACGTTCCTGCGGTTAGCCGACATCCCCACCATAATCATCTGCGAAGCGCCAGTTGACTATGAAGACTTTGCGAAGGTGGGGATAGTGACCCGGCTGGTGCGCCCTCCTCCAGGAAAAGTGGAGACCGTCGGGGTAATCGTCGACCTCGTAACGGGCGTCGTGAGGGGGGTCAGCATCCCGAAGGACAAGCTCAACGAGATAATAATAAAAGTCAAATTCTGGCTCAGTAAGATTGAGAGCGGAGAGCTCCCGGGAGGAGGCTACGGTGGCAAAGATATTCATATTCCCGCCTAACAGCGTCATCCTCTTCGACTTGGTGAGGAGGGAAGGACACACGCCGCTTGGGCTCGGAGGAGAGGTGGCCAAGAACCTTGGCAGACCGGATATCGACTCTCCGCCTATGAACATAACACCCGAGTTCCCGCGGAAGGGGCTGAAGTATGCCGCCATCGAGGTCCCGTCGGGCGTCAGGGGCAGGCTGGCGCTGATCGGTCCGCTGGTCGAGGAGGCGGATGCGGCCGTGATAATCGATGAGCCTGAGGCTCTCTTCGGCTGCGCCAGCTGTGGCCGGACCAACGAGCTCATACTCTACCTGATAAAGCGGCGTAAGATCCCCTTCGTGAGGGTGCCCTATCCGAGCACCGAAGAAGACGCGAGGGTGATGGTCTCCAAGATACGGGGCTTCCTGAGATCGATCGGTGAGGCAGGTGGCCGAGGCGAGGGCGAGGCCGGGGGCAAGGGTAGGCCCGAGAGCAGGGATAAGAGCAAGGCAAGGGTAAGAAAGGGTAAGCAAAGTAAGTGATGGATGCAGGACTTGAGGTTGAATGAAATGGTCAGTATAGTGATCCCAGACGACAAGTTGCTGGCGCTCTGTGCCGCCATATTCGACGAGCCCCTCCGGGAGACGATATTTGCCCTGCAAGGGGGGCCGATGACATCTGAGGTGTTGGCCCAGGCAATGGGTATAGGTGACGATGATGCCCGCGGCAGGATCAACCGCCTACTCGCCGGTGGCCTCCTCAGGAGGGTTCCTTCTAAATCCGGGCCCGATCTCTACGCGCTCGACTTTTCGATAGGGCGCCTGGGGGAGGGTTCTGCGCTCTCCCCGCCGCTCGCGGCAGAGATCAGCCGCAATATGTCCGCTTACCTCGAGTCGCACTCGGAAGAGATAGGCGCCCTCTGCGAGAGCGACGGTTCTACGCTGGGGAGGGCCGTCGAGCAGATCTTCCTGGGGGCCTTCTCATCGGTGATAACCGATCTGCAGCGGGAGCTGGCTGATGAAGACAAGCGTCTCTCAGCGCTTATGGATAAGAGGTAGGGCAGCTGCCCCCCGCAGTCGGGCCGCCCATCGGCGGCCTCTGCCTCACTTGAACCTCTCGAGCTTCTTGTTGAGCTTTCTGATGATGTACTCCTTGGCCTTGATAAGGTTCTCCCGCTCGCCAGCGAGGACCCAGATCTTGGGCAGTATCTCCGCCTCCGCCGACCCCGGAATCTCCACCTCCTTCTCGACAAGCTCGAGATCGAACATCACTGCTGCCTCGGAGAGGATCGAGTACGGCGTCCCGGCGGGTATGGGCATGTAGCACTTTTTGCTCTCGTTCATAACCACAGAGACGGAGGAGGCTCGATTTATACTATGCTGTCTATACCTGTGCTGTACTGCGCCCTCCCCTACTCGCTGGATCGCCGCCGCACGCTACCCCACCTGCCTGACGGTCGACCTCCCGTTCTCCTTCTCCACCCTGAATATGTGGTCGACAGCCCCCTCCAGCTCGCGCTCGTGCGAGACTATTATCGCCTGCCTCAGGTCCAGCTCCTTCAGCAGGTCCCCCAGCCTGCCTATCTGCTCCTTGCTGAAGCCGTCGGTGGGCTCGTCCAGCAGGAGGAGGCTGGACGTCAGGCCCGCGTTCCTCTGCACCACCCTGTTCAGGGCCAGCCTGTATGCGAGTGCAAGCGCTGTCCTCTCGCCGCCGCTGAGGTTGGCCACCTCCTGCTCGTACGAGTCCTGGGCAACCAAGGGCGTAAAGTCCTCCTCGACCCTCACGCTCTTGGTAGGGTCCTCAACCATATACGCGAACCACTTCCTGAACTCCGAGTCGAACTCCACGTTAGCGGCAGCCATGACCGTCGCCTCGATCCGATCGACGGCCGGGATGAAGTACTCGCCGAGCCATGCCGCGTAGGCCTTCAGCACTGAGGCTTTGTCGACGGAGGCCTCGATAACCCTCTTCTCCTCCTCCCTCTCCGCTATCCTCTCCCTTATCTGGCTCAGCCTGCTCCTCATCGAACCGAGCTTCCCGCTCAGGTCCGTGACCCTCCTGCTCCACTCGCGGAGCTCGCCCTCGTTCCTGCCATACTCGATCTGGGCCGCCTCGTACTCCGATGCCTCTTCGGTGGCTCTGAGCCGGACCTGGAGGTCGTCCCTCTCTGAGGCCAGCTTCTCCAGCTCGCCCTCATCCCGACGGAGCCGCTCCTCCGTCTCACGAAGCCTCTCCTTCAGCTCGGAGAGCTGGCCCGCCTCCCTCTCGTACCTGGCTATCTTCTCCCTGAGCTCCTCAAAGTGCTCGATAATGCGCTCCCGGTCCTCCTTCGCCTCCCTGAGCTTCCTGTACCTGATGCTTGCCTCCTCAAGGGCGGGCTCGAACTCTTCCGCGCTCACGTCCCTCCTGCAGGTGGGGCACCTCCCCTGCTTGATGAGCCTCGAGTAGAGTTCGACCTCCTTCTCAACCATCCCCAGCCGCGAAGCGCACTCCGCCAGCTCCTTCCTAGCCTCCCTGATCTCTGCCTCGACCTCCCGCCTCCCCATCCCGGGGTCTGCGACCGAGGCCGATCCTATCCTGCGCTTCAGCTCCGCTACCTTCCCATTGGAAGCCGAGATGCTGGTGCTCAGGGCGCGGATGCCCTCCTCCACCCTCCCCAGCCTCCCCATGAGCTCGCCCCTGAGGCGGGCTGCGCCGCTGAGCCTCTCAACCCTCTCCCGGAGCTCTTCCCCGATCTTCCTCCGCAACTCCAGCTCGTCCTCCGCGTCCCTCAGCTCCGACTCGCACTCTGTTACCGCGGCCTCAAGCCCGGCCGCCTCCCCCCTCAGCCCTTCCAGCTTGGCAACAATCTCCGGGAGGTCCTTTGCCCTCGCATTGAGAAGCTTGACGTTGGCCTCTATCTCTTTCATGATCTCGCGGGCGTTGGCACCCGCCGTCTTGTACTCCTCGAGCCTCAGCGCCTTCCTTATCGTCTCGAGCCTCTGCTCCGTTGCCTGCGGGGCCACTATGGACTTCATCTCCTCCTGGGGCGTGTAGACCGCGTACCTGAAGATGTCACTCTTCGATCTCGGGTTGGTAGGCTCGTTGTACCCAAGGATCTGCAGGACCCGCTCCTTCATCTCCTTCGGCGAGAGCGTCACCTTCCTGCCTCCGTGATCTATCCAGCACCTGTCCTGCCTCACCCCGCCGGGGATCATGATCCCTTGGTTGACGCCGGCGCCCCTCTTCGTCCTCAAAAGAGATCTGAAGACCCTGCACTCGCCCCTCTCGCTCTCGAATGCAAGCTCGACCTCCCCTTCGTTCTTGCCCAGGCTCAGCAGGCTCGTCCCCTTCTCCTCGCCCAGACCGAAGAGGGCGAACTCTATGGCCAGAAGGAGCGTGGATTTGCCGCAGCCGATTCCCCCCTCAAAGAGTATGCTCCCTTCTGGGAACTCGACCTCAAAGTCGTCATAAGTCCTTATGTTCTTCAGCCTGAGGTATTTGAGGAACAAGGCGCCCACTCACTCCATGAGACCCTTCAGGCCTAGAGCGGCCTTCGCAGCCTCCGTCACCCTCGCCCTGTAGTCTGCCTCGGTCTCCCCGTCCATCTTCTGGACCCTGAGCTGCTGCAGCAGGGCCTTTGCGATCGCGATCGGGTTCTCCCTCAGGCGCGGCTCGCTCACCTTCACCGTCCCCAATAGTTCCTTCAAGACCCTCTCCTCGATCTCAGAGGGTGCCCCGCCGCCAACGGCGACCCTGCTCGCCTCCCTCGTCCTGAGCTGGTTCCTGCACAGATGGAGGTACAGCGCCCCCCTCTCCATTATGCTGTTCCTCAGTGACGCAAAGTCTATGTCGCAGACCCTCCCGCTGGAGATCTCGCCGAAAACCTTCAGGACTACCACCTTCCCCTCGACGTCTACAGAGTCAAACATCCTTCTCAGCTCTGCGTTGACGGAATCAGCCGTCATGCCGTCGACGCACCTCTCTTGATAGACCCCTGGGAAATCGATCGTCGCGGTAAACTCGGGCTCTACCCGGCCGCCATTATCGTCGCACTCGACCATGAAGAACCCCCTCCTCTCCCCCCTGACCGTAGCCTCGAGATCAGACCCCCAGCCGGTGAAGAGGGGGCCCGG
>JAULTD010000008.1:0-8108 GCA_038801785.1 Candidatus Methanomethylicaceae archaeon GD_Cm_T35_P0_bin.15 | reverse complement strand
TGCCCGGTCTCGTCGTATAGCGCAGAGCCGTTGACGTGGAGCTTGGCCATCCTCGCTGTAGCAGCCTCTACCGGCTGCATGAGAGGCATAGCCGCGACGGATGCCAGCATGGCGATAAAGAGCAGCGCCGCAAGCTTCTTGGTGTTGGCATGTGTATGCATATTTATTATGGTTGTTGGGAATCGCATGTTTTCTCCCGGTTTGGAAGCAAGGCGCTATTTTGCTATTAACGGTTGGCGACGCTGAGGCGCCAGCGCCACTTGGCTAATTTTGGAAGAATGCGTTGCACAGTTTCGTATAGATAATACTGTCTGTAGTACACCCGGCGGCTGTGGATCTGTATTTCCATTAATAATCTCGCTAACGTCGTCCCATGGCGAGGTGCTTCCTTTCACTCAGCACTTGTTGGCGGCATACTGCCCGGATGCGGGGGGGCTGCGCAACATCCTCCTAGGGCTTTATAGTTTCGTTCGTTAATTATATGTTAGAGGTGATGAACTATTGAGAAGAGGATACAAGATATACGGGACAATATTAGGCGCAATCATCATGTTGGCAGCTTTAATACTGATCATCTACTCGTTCATTGATCCCAATATTGTGCAAGGAACTGCGCTTTATGTCGGAATATCTGCATTTGCAATAGGTGCCATCATCATAGGCGCTGCATGGAAAGGCTGATTGCGACACCAACTTCGCATAGACTCGCACCGATGCTGCTTTAACCCCCTCGTCTCCTACGTGACGCGGGCGCGGTATCCTGCCAGAGCCCGCCTCTATGACTGCTGGGCTGATATTCAACCTGCAACTCTGCGCATGGCGCCTGCTACTTTCGGCCTATGCCTAAGCGCTTCTTAAATAGTGATGCCCTCCAAAATGTTTGAAGGTGCTTCCATTGAAGGCAAGACGCAGTGAAAGGCAATTAAACGTCAAAGCGATGATCAACCTCAAGTTGGTGCTGGTTCTCCTCCTTGCAGTCAGCGTTCTAACTGGCAGCCATTTTGCGCTCCGTGCTTCCGATCTCGAGAAAGAGAACATGATACAAGACCAGATCCTGTCTGGCTCGATCAAGTATTATGCCGCCTCCGTTGCCACCTTCCTCAACGGCTCACTGGACGAGTACCGGAATGGGAACTACAAATCAGCCCTCGAGCAGCTGGCGCATGCGGCCAGTGGGATGGAGGAGCTCGATTACTTCCTCCGAAATTCGCAGGGGAGTTTCTCCGAGGTTTACCTCAAGACCCATGAGATGGTGGCGATAGCCTATAACCTCCTCCCCTCAGTCTCCGACTCAATTTACAACGGGAATGCGACCGAGGCCCAGCTCTCCCTCCTCTCGAACTGTTCGGAGGTAGCCAGCTACCTGAGCGAGAACATCGTCCTCCTTGAAAGCGGGAGGTACACGGTAACTAACGTGGAAGGCGTAAATGCGAAGATGGGCTCTGTGGCGGAGCTGTACTGGCAGTATAGTCAGCTGGCCTGATTACGGCTCCGACAAGTGGGGGCGCGCCCCCGTCAGCCCATTCTCTCACTCTTCTGGCCCGGTCTGTGCCGCCTCCCTTCGTGTGCGTTTGGACTTGAGCGTCTCTTCCAATGCTCGTGAGGTTTTTGGATCCAACGTGACTCTGGTCCTCGGATATGCCAGCTCAATCCCGTTTATATCGAACTCTTTTTTGATCTCCTTGAGGATGTCCCTAGCCATAGCAAAAGCTGTTGGCTGGTTTTTAGCCCTGCTGAGCAGCCTGAGCCTGATGCCATGCTCTTGAAACTCCATTACCACCGCATTCGGGAGATCCCCTATCGGGAGGCATTGCGGGTGCTTCTTAGCAATATCCACCATGATGTCCATCGCCTTCTGCAAGTCCGACTCGTAGGTGATGGTGGCAAAGACTGGGACAAGCATTGTGGGATCCTGTGCATCATAATTCACCACGACCTCTGACTGTATGAGCGAGTTGGGTACCATGAGGCGCCTGTTGTCCCAGGTGCGGAGAACGGTGTACATCAGTTTGATATCCTCCACAAAACAAAACTCGTTCTGGAACATGACCGCCTCGTTGAGCTTGAACGGCTGCGATATTGAGACCATGATGCCGGAAACGATGTTCGAGAGTGTGGACTGGGCGGCCAGACCGATCACTATCGATGCGAACCCTGCTGCAACGAAGAGGGACGTTATCGCCGCACCCAGGGAAGGGAATGCGGCGAAGGTGGCCGATGACACACCCACGAGGATTATTAATACCATTACCAGTCTCCGGATGAACGTGTAAGTGGTGCGCAGGCTCGGAGAACGTGCCATTATCCGGTCCAAGGACCTCCGCAGAACGGTATTAACAATCCACGCGATAACGAAAGTGGCCGCGAGGATAGTGCCGAGCGTGGATACCTGCTGCAGGAAAACATCTTCTATAAAGAAAAGGGGGCTGGCCATTTGGTGCACCGCCTCTCACATTATGCGGTCATCATATATAGCAGTTTCAATAGACATCTCTGATATCGCCTGGTGCACTACCTTATCCGGGGTTGTTATGCCGCCCCCACTTCTCTTATTACGTCGTTGGCGATCTCCTTGCCGCGCTTCTTGCTCCCCCCACCAAACATGGAGGACGGCACTTCGGGCTTTCCGTAGAGGCTGACTATCTCCTTGACGCACTGCCTCAGGGCTGACTCGTCGTCGGAAGCGACGTTGATCAGCACCGCTGGGAAGCCCGAAGGCGTCTTCTCTTTGATGTTCATATCTGCCTTACAATTCTTACCGATCTCTTTGATCCGCTCTATGTTGATATCAGTGCCCTTGATGCGCTTGACATCGTTCTTGAAGTATTGGAGATCGACTTCAATCTTGCCCACTGACTTCTCACCTCCCTTCCTCTCAATAGCATTCCTGTCATGTTGACGATCCTGGCCTGGGGGGCGCCCTTCCCTGACGGCTTACCGCTGAACGCACGTCCCCTGTAGCTTCCGCAGAGCACTCAACCGATCTTCCCTGGTCGGCGATGGAGCCCTCCTGCAGCTCCCGCTGGCGCAACCGCCAAAGCCCCCGATGTACTTTTCGTACTCAGACTATAAAAAATATATGCTATAATCTATTTTTAATCGTGGATAAATGCATTTTTAAGACAATAAAACTTATATTGTGCGTACTAAAAGTACATAGCATAAAGCATGATTTGTGGAGGCGGTCGGGTGTCAAAAAAGTTCGACGACCTGGACTTTAAGATACTGGAACTCCTGCTGGACGACAGCAGCTCAACACTGATCAGTCTGGCGAACTCCCTTAACGTCGACAAGAGGAGCATCTCGCGGAGGATCAGTCGCCTCAAGGAAGAAGGCGTGATCCGCAAGTTCACCATCGACATCGACTGGACAAAGCTGGGCATGACTATGGACGCATACGTTGGGACGAGGACCTCCGTGGGGGAAGAGCTGCGTTCCAAAATGTTCGAGTTTTTCAATAAGCACCCACGGATCGTAAGCGTCGCCTCAACCATCGGCGCCCATGAATATGTCTTCCGTGTGATCTGCCGTGATACGCATGATTTCAGGACACGAATCGGCACTCCACTGGAGCCCCTGACGGCCGGCCTCTCCTCATCGGTAGTCTCAGAGTACGTCAAACCCCCTGATTACAAGCCGCTGCTGAGGCTGATAGCCGAGTCGAGGGTCACGTAACGGCGCTGATGTCAAGCCGGCTGGATTTGTATTGCGGCGGGAGCCCTTTGAGCTTGGCTTGGCCTTGAGCCCTGCTCTCGGCTCTACCGCCGCTAAAAACCACCCTCCGTGGCAGGCCCTTTTATCTCGGCGTATCTCCGCCCTCGTCTTTGGTTCTTTTCCGCCTCTTGGCCTGGGTCTTCTCGCACTCTTCACGCATAGCGCGGCTGAACTCCTCCAACTCCTCCTTGGTTACAGCTTGCGACAAGCCTCCCTCGCCGCCCGTCGTCCGATCCGCCTTCCGCTCGCGGTCTCTCCTGAAAGCTTCCGGCATGTCCCTGACTCTTCCCCGTTGCCTAGTTCCAGACGTTCCCGCACTACTGCTGGGCTCTGCATCCGGAGCCTTGCCTGCCTCCTCCCCCCTCTCGCCCGCCTCTATATAGCTGGGGGTGCCAGGGTACCTCATGAAGGGGACACCCGCCCCTTCCCCCCTTCCCCTTCTGCGCTCTTCATCCTTCCCTTTCTCGCCATCGCTCCCCGACATCATTCATCCTCCGATCGCATATACTTCGGCTTCCGGTTTTTGTCTGCTCAAAAAGTCATCCCCGATAATTCCTCCATGAAAATCCCTTTTAGCTTTTTTGTGGTGCACGGGCCAGTAGGTTGGGATCCATTGGCAGCAATCGGTAGCGTCTCTTGATTCGAGCATGATCGAAAATCATGGCAGGCCGTGGCATAAAACCTAAGAGCCATCCCGAGAATATGACTGATGGGGGATTGTTTTTTGACCCGGGGCAGGGAAGTATCTGAAGATAAAAAAGAAGCCGGAAAGCCCTCAGGGCATGAGCAGAGATCGGGGAGCGGTGGTACCCCGATAACCGGTGAGGCCGAGGTGAAGCGGGTCAGGGAAGAGCAGGAGGATCTCTTCCAAGGTGGGCCCGGCAGGGATACCGCGACGGCCGAGGGGTGCGGTGAACCTGATAAGTACCGGTATGAGACAAAGTCTGCAGATGGGGGCGCTGGGGCCTCAGGGCAGGGCGGCAGAGCAAAGCGGAATGATTGAGGAAAACGCCGTCAAAGGTGCGCGGGGCTTGGCAAGGATAGATATGCTCAGGCTCGTGCACGAATATGGCCTGCCCTACTCCAAAATGCTCTCCATCGACCTGCGGGAAGGGGACGGCGCCTACTCCAAGTGGTTCCTCGCATCCCTCCTCTACTCGAGGCACATAAGGGAGGAGACTGCTACCGGAGCATACAGGGCGTTCGTGAGGCGCTCGCTGACCGACCCCCCGGCGATAATTGAGGCAGGCTGGGGTCGGCTGGTCGGGGTCTTGGACGAGGGGTCATACACTAGATATGACTTTAGCACTGCGCGCATGATGCTTGCAGTCTATGGCAGCCTCGTCTCCCGCTACGGCGGAAGGTTGAGCAGGCTTTATGACTCAGCATCAGACAGCCGGGACCTGGAGGATCGGCTGAAGGGCCTCGGCAAGGGCGTGGGGCAGTCCATGATCTCGATCTTCCTGCGCGATATGCGCATGGTCTGGCCGAAGGCCGACCCGCCCCCGACGCCGAGGGTCAGGGAGGCGATGTCCGCCCTCGGCATAGGCGATCTCGGGGAGTTTGCGAGGGGGCAAGGGCTGGACAGGGTTGAGCTCGAGACCGCCCTCCACAGGTATTCCAGATTATCGCGGCAGACGAGAAGAGGATCCTCAAAGCGGGAGCCGGCGAGTGGAGCAGGTTGCGAGCCGGGATCCGCCTTCACGAGACCTGAAGCAGCCTAGACCTCCCGTTCTCCTTCTCCACCCTGAATATGTGGTCGACCGCCCCCTCCAGCTCGCGCTCGTGCGAGACTATTATCGCCTGCCTCAGGTCCAGCTCCTTCAGCAGGTCCCCCAGCCTGCCTATCTGCTCCTTGCTGAAGCCGTCGGTGGGCTCGTCCAGCAGGAGGAGGCTGGACGTCAGGCCCGCGTTCCTCTGCACCACCCTGTTCAGGGCCAGCCTGTATGCGAGTGCAAGCGCTGTCCTCTCGCCGCCGCTGAGGTTGGCCACCTCCTGCTCGTACGAGTCCTGGGCAACCAAGGGCGTAAAGTTTTCGTCGACAGCGACCGACTTTGCGGGGTCTTCTACCAGGTAGGCGAACCACCTGCAGAACTCCTCATGGAACTCCCTCTTGGCAGCAGCCAGCACGGTGACCTCTATCCTGGAGAGCGCCTCCGCGAAGTAGTTGCTCAGCCAGTCCGCATAGTCCATAAAGTCGGCCCCCCTCTCCCCCTCCCTCTCGATCGCCTCCTTGTCGCGCTGGAGGTTACTTATGTTCATGCCTAGTACCCTGATGTCCCCCTCCTTCCCCGCGAGGGTGACCAGTAGCTCCCTCCTCCTCTCCTCCTGGCGTTCCAGATCCCGCCCGATCGACTCTGCCTTGTCCCTCATCTGCCTGTGCTCCGAAGCCAGCTTGTCCGATCGCTGGAGGTCTTCCTCAAGATCCCTCCTCCGCGACTCTGCCCTCTCCAGCTCCCCTTCATCCCTCCGGATTTGGGTCTCTAAATCCTCGAGCCTCTCCTGCAGGATGGATGCGCTCTCTGAGGCCTTCCTGTAGCAGGCCGCAGACTCCCTCGCCCGCTCCAGCCTCTCCACCTCCCTCTTGGCCTCCCCCCTCTCTGCCTCGGCCTCCAGGTATGCGCGCCGGGCAGCCTCTGCAAGCCGCCCGAACTCTTCCGGGTTTACCGGCTGGTTGCAGAGGGGGCAGGTACCCCCTCCTGCCTGGGCGTAACTTGCCGACCTCTGGCCCGCCGCCCCCGCGTTTTTAGCGGACTCCTCGAGCCTCTCCCTTGCAGCCCTGAGCCTGCCGCTCAGACCTTCCAGGCCCGCCCCATCCCCGCCTCTCCAGTGCAGCGCCTCCCCCATCCTGGCCCGGATCGCCGCGATCCTCTCCTTATTGTCCGTGATGCTACCCTTAAGGACCGCGATCCTCCGGATTATGTCCTCAAGGCATCTTGAGATCTCCTCGCTCCTCTCTGCCTCTCCGGCTATAGCGTCGATCTTCTGCCGGAGCCTCTCCCTATCCAGCTTCTTCGAGCTGATCTCCGCCTCTACCCTGCCCAGCTCCCCCCTCACCCCAGAGGCCTCTCCCATGAGTCCGGAGATCTTGCCCCCGAGCCTTCTCAGCTCTTCCTCTATCGCGGGGAGATCCCTCTCGCCCTCCCTCAGGAATAGCGCCCGCCTCTTCAACTCGCCCGCCACATAGCAGGCATTGTCCCTTGCCGTCTTGTACTCCTCGAGCCTCAGCGCCTTCCTTATCGTCTCGAGCCTCCGGTCTACCGACTGGGATAGGATCTCTTTCATCTCCTCCTGGGGCGTGTAGACCGCGTACCTGAAGATGATGCTCTTCGCCTTTGGATCGACCGGCTCGTTGTACCCAAGGATCTGCAGGACCCGCTCCTTCATCTCCTTCGGGGAGAGGCGCTCCCTCCTCCCCCCGTGCTCGATCCATGTGTCCCCCTGCCTGACCCCTCCAGTAATCAGAACTCCTGATCGGGCACCCCTCCGCACGGTCCTCACCAGCGACCGGTGGATAGTGTATCTGCACCCGGCCACCTCGAAGGTCATCTCCACCTCGCCCTCCCCCTCACCTATTCGGAGGAGCGTGGTCCCCCTCTCATTCCCTAGACCGAAGAGGGCGAACTCTATGGCCAGAAGGAGCGTGGATTTGCCCGATCCTATGCCCCCTTCGAAGAGGATCAGCCCCTCGGGGAAAGATATCTGCAACTCGTCATAGGTCCTGATCTTCCTAAGCATAAGTGATCTGAGGATCAGCTCCCCGCACCCCTCCCCCTGCGCCCGGGTTCGAGAGCCACCTCCAGCTCCGGGATGCCAAGCGTGCCCGCCGCTGCCCTGAGGATCCTGCTGTTGTAAGCTGCCTCGGTCTCCCCCTCCCTCCTGGGAACCTTCAGTCCGCCGAGCATATCCTTGGCCACCTTCGCAGGTTCCCTCTTCAGCCTCGGATTCTTGGACCTGACCGATCCCGCCATTTCCCGCAATATCGCATCCTCGACCTCCGCCGGCATCTCTCCCCTGGCACTAACAGCCGTCCCTCTAGTAGACAGCCCGTACCTGTTCAGGTGGAGGTAGATCGCTCCCCGTTCGTACAATCCCTCCCTCACGTGGGCAAAATCGACATCGCTGGTCTTACCTGTCGTAAGTTCACCAAAGACCTTGAGGACGACCACCTTGCCGCCTACATCATCCGAGGCAAAGAGCCTCCCGAGCCGTCGGTTCAGATCTGCTGCTGCCAGTCCAGTGGCATCGACCTCCCTGTAGACTCCTCTGAAAGGGGTCATATCAACGAAGCGCAGTCTGACCCCCCGGCTCGCGTCTACCATGAAGAACCCCCTCCTCTCCCCCCTGACCGTAGCCTCGAGATCAGACCCCCAGCCGGTGAAGAGGGGGCCCGG
>JAULTD010000005.1:63984-64119 GCA_038801785.1 Candidatus Methanomethylicaceae archaeon GD_Cm_T35_P0_bin.15 | reverse complement strand
CCGATGGGGAGCGGATGGCAGGAGATACTGAACAGGTACCTGGACGCGACGCCGACGGCGTACGTGAGCGGCGATGCTCCGGCTACGCCGACCGGACCGACGACGCCGCCGACTAACGGTACGAATCCGGGTGAT
>JAULTD010000005.1:0-63884 GCA_038801785.1 Candidatus Methanomethylicaceae archaeon GD_Cm_T35_P0_bin.15 | reverse complement strand
CCGGTAACACCGCCGACAAATGACACGAATCCGGGTGATCCGGTAACACCGCCGACAAATGACACGAATCCGGGTGATCCGGTAACACCGCCGACAAATGACACGAATCCGGGTGACGACCCTACCTTGCCAGACAACAGCACCAATCCTGACAACAGCAACTCCACCAAGCCGAACAAGCCCACAAAGCCGAACCCAGGAAAACACAATGGCTGCAACAAGAAGCTATCCTCAACCGATTGGTCTACGAGACATCACTACCACAAGATCTGCGAGCGGACATACAGCACGTGGCATTCGTCTCATCAAAGTTGGGCATGCCACCACCATTCGAGATAAGGCACAGTGAGACAGCCCCTACTGGATGTTAAAAGACCCACTTCGTGTGGCTACCGCTGAACCCCAGCGGTTACCTCCTTTTTTTTCTGATAGCGCATCCAAGCCAGCATAGCAGAACGGGCTGCGGGGTACACTGAGCATATTTTTATTAAAAAGGGAGCTACAGATCTTTTTGGCTACCCAATTTGAGCGTGCATAAGACGGCCAGTCGATCATGTTGCCTGACTGCCGCTAAACGCTTGCAAACAGGCTGCTGGCGGCAGAACTCACTACCGCGTGTGAAGGGGAAGCAGCATTACGTGGGGGCTCGAATGCCCTGGAGACGTGCTTCAAGAGGGTCAGGGGAGCTCTCCGTGAGACGCCCTGCCGCTCCCCTATACGTGCGCTGGCGCCCGGTTTGGCGAGTCCACCGATCGCCTCTAGGCGACGGGTTTTAACAGGCCTGAAGACTGGCCGACGTAACAATCATATGTAACTTACTTTCATACTTCTTTATTATAAACAGCGCCGGAACTCCCCTTAGTGATCTAAAAATGGCAACAAATACAGTAAACAAGTTCGGGAGGGAGTTGGAGAGCTTCTTCTCCCTTGCAATAATGAACATAGCTATAAGCGGCATAGCCATGGCGCTCTCTATAAGCTTCATAGTGACCAACCTGGCGGCCATAGATATCGCATTCGAGGGAGGCGTGGTGACCATAGGTCCCATAGCCATCTGGCCGGCTCCCCAGTTCTTCTTGGCGGTACTGGCGTTCATAGCTGCGGGGATATCCCTGAAGTGGATGGTCTCCTCGGCCGAGATCCTGTCAGATGTCGATGATCTGAGGGATGAGTACAAGGCCATCTCGGGGCAGGGCGGGATCGAAGCCAAGGCGGAAGGTGCGACCCAAGGAAGCGATGCCCTGACCTCGCTGATCGTAAAAACCATGGCATACTACAGGAGCAGGAAAACTGTGATACGGCGCCTCAGCCTGATAAGCATGGCAGGCGGTCTCGTCTTCATCGTGAGCGGCATCTGGCAAGCATACAGCGGATTGATGAGCATCGGTACGCCAGGGGCAGGCGCCCTCGAGCTTGGGCTTGTAGCCGTCTCGGTTGCAATCAGCCTCACTGTAGGCATCGCGGGGATCATAATTCCCCGCTATTTTTCTAAATATTCGGCCACTTGGGAGTACAGGCTCGGTGAGAGTGCAAAGGCAGAGGAGGAACTCAAGAAAGTACTCGGGGGATCGAGATGAGGCAGGGCAGGAGGACGGAGTACGAGATCTACTGGGAGATACTCAGCTTCTGCCGCTCCGGCAAGACTTTTACCCAGATAATCGGCAGGTGTGACCTCAACTCCAAGAACGGGCAGGAGTACCTCGATTTCCTGAGCGAGAAGGGGTACATCCTGCGGTCGAACGAGGGAGAGCGCAACCTGTACAAGACGACCGGGAAGGCGGGCGAGTTCCTCGACCTCTTCGCGCGGCTCTACCAGGAGCTCTTCGACAGGGGACCTGAGTTCAAGCTCTGAGCGTCCTGTTCACTCTGCCCCGCCGAGCGACCCGGCTCCGTCTGAAGCTGAGTCAGGAATTGTTTCTGCGCGGTCGCCGGCGACCTTGAAAGTGACTTTTTTAGAGGCGGAGAGCGTGCAAGGTTTGAACAGGAGCAGGAGGGCGAGGGATACGGCTCCGACGGTCAGCAGGTAGAAGGGGACGACGGAGGAGGCGATCCCTCCCACGGTAAAAATTGCATAGTTCACCGAGTTAGTGGATGCATGGAATAGAGACGTGACGAGGAGGCTCCCGCCCGAAGAGTTGTAGAGCCATGTATAGGTGAACGAGATCAGGAGCGTTGCGACCGCGAACCAGAGGAAGTTGTTGTAGTTGCTCGCCATCACGCTGTCCTTTACGGCAAAGTGGGGCCAGTGCCAGAGCGCCCAGAAGATCCCAACGATGAGGCTCGAGACCAGCGCGCAATACCTCCCCTGGAGGGCGGGCAGGGCGTATCCCCTCCAGCCGATCTCCTCCCAGACGTTCTGTATGAACATCAGGGGCAGGAGAGGCAGGAACATAACGAAACCCGCGGTGTCGGGGGAGTAGGCCGCTCCGGAAGCCCGCAGGAGCAGGACGGATGAGAGCGCGATTGCGATCGGCACCAAGATCGATACCAATAGCCACCTGGGGGCAGCTTTTTTAAGGCTGAATTGATTGATAAGGTGCGCCGGCCCCCTCCTCCCGAATTGGAGGTGCATCACAATTACCGTGGCGGCGAAGGGGGATATGCCGCCAGCGAGGGCCGAGACGGTGCCTGCCGCAGACGGGACCAGGTCATATGATGCCAGGACCCAAGGAGTGTATGCGATGCCCCCGATCAGAATCACGAGGATGAAATAGTAGGCGGCGTAACGGAGCGGGCCTGCACCCTCCAAGGATGGCGGAGACATACACACCGTTCTATGTTCTATCTTTAAATACGTTCCCGGGCGCCCGCTTTACAAAGTTCGCGTTCGATCAGGGTATCCCTTGCCTCCTCTTACTTCAGCGTCCGCTTACGCTCTCAAAATAGTTTTTATGGGAGCAATGAACATAATATACGGTGAGTTCATGAGTGGTGAACTTGGCACCGGCGTCCACAGCTGTATAGTATGCGGCAGGCCTAAGAAGAACGGAATTCTCCTTTATTGCGAGCCCTGCTGGAACGAGATCGCCGCCCGCCTTGACAGGGATCTCCTACTAAATGTCCGGCAATGAAGGGTCGGCATACCGCGTTCGCGATGGGGCATACGAGGGGCCAGAGCGCAACAGGCCCTCAGGGATCGCGGTCTCCGACCGCCCCCTCCTTTATTTTGTGTCTATTCGCTCGTAGTATGTGCTCATAGAGAGGGCCCGATCCCGCCACTGGTGTTCAGGCCGGTCCGTCGGGCCGGTTATAGCTGCGGTCGAGCCTCTCCGCCGCTTCAATGAGAAGCCGCCTGGCGGAGGGCGCATATTTGTTCTTCCTCTGGATGTAACTCACGGTCTGTAGGTTGCTCTCGATGAGCCTCATCACGCCCAGGGTCTTCCTGAGGGTATGGGTCTCAAAGGCGGAGATGTCGCCTTCCGCCACATTGCAGACCATATCTGCAAGTGCGTCCCTCATTGAGAGATACGCGAAGTGGTGAAGCACCTGCACAGCTGCCATCGCCCTGTCGTGATCTTCGGCAGAAGCCTCTGTGACACGTGCACCCGACGAGGAGAGCAGCAGCTTGAACAGCGGGCCAAGGCGGCTGGTGCGGACACCGACGAGGACGATGTTCTTCGGCCGCACCCTCGCGGATGCGAAGAGCGGGTGGATGCTCACATACTCGACGCTACGGGGAAGTGCGCCCGATACCTGCTCGACTATCCCGCACTTGACTGAAGAGACGTCCACGAAGAGGGAGCCGGGCCGCAGCATCGCTGAGATGTCTCTTACAAAGGCCGGGAGGCTCTCGGACGGAATGGCCGCCACAACGACGTCGCTGCCCTTGACGCACCCGCCTATGTCCGAGGCCTTGAGCCCGAGCCTCCTCGCCACCGCCTGCGCTTTATCGGCATCCCTGCCGCAGACCGTGAGGTCGCACCTGCCTCTCAGCAACATGCAGAGGCACCGACCCATCCTGCCGGTGCCCACTACGCCAACCTTGAGTAGCTGCCCAGGATTTTCAGCTGCCTCGTCCTTGCCTTTATCGCCTTCAGAGCCTGTGAGCATTTTGGATCACTCATATTGCCTTCAAAGTCCAAGAAGAAGAAGTACTCCCACGGCGTGAGCTCGGTGGGCCTCGAGTGGATCATTGTGATGTTGATGCTGTGGTTTGCAAACTCCGAGAGGATCGCGTTGAGGGCCCCCGGAACGTTGTCCGTCGAGAAGAGCAGGGAAGTCTTCTCGCCCTCCTTCTTATAATCCTCTCTGCTGATAAGCGCAAAGCGCGTATAGTTGTTCTGCCGGTCCTCGATATTTGAGGCGAAGACCTTGAGCCCGTTCAGCTCGGCGGCCACCCTGCTGCCTATCGCCCCGCCGCTCTTGTCCATGAGGATGCGCTCGACCGCCCGGGCCGTGGACTCGGTCACGACCACCTCCGCCCGGCTCAGGTACTTTGAGATGTAATCGTCGCACTGCGCCAGAGCCTGAGGGTGTGAGTAGATGCGCTCTATCTGGCCGAGCGACTCGACCTGGGGCGATACGATCAGGTTCTGGTTGATCCTCAGCTGCACCTCGCCGACGATTGAGACGGCGTGATCGAGCAGGCAGTCGAGCGTCTCGTTGATGGATCCCTCCAGCGAGTTCTCCAGGGGGACTATGCCCAGATCCACAGTGCCGGACCCCACTCTGCCGAATATGTCCCTGACCCGCCTGCACGGGACGTACTTGGGGGAGGTACCGAAGGCGCTGATGGCGGCTTCATGGGAGAAGCTCCCCTCGGGCCCGAGGAAAGCCATGGCAAGCGGCCTCTGGACATTCCTGCACATCGAGATTATCTCGCGGTAGACCGCCTTGATCCCCTCCTTCGACTCCTGTGCCGAGATCGAGGAGACCCCCTGCAGGACATCCTTCTCTCTCTCCGGCACGAAGACTGGTGTCTTCATTCCGGCCTTCAGCCTCCCGATCTCCCTGCAGACCTCGACCCTTTCGTCCAAGAGCCTCACGATGTCCCTGTCGATCCTGTTTATCTTATCCCGGGCTTTATCGAGTTCCAAATCAACCACTCACCGTCCGAGGTATGTCCTGCGAACGTATCATCAGATCAGCGATGCAGATGGCGGTCATCGCCTCTACAACGGGGACGGCCCTCACCGCTATGCAGGGATCGTGCCTCCCTGCAATGGACAACTCTGTCTCCTCCATCTTTTTAAGGTTAACACTCCGCTGCGGCTTCCCTATGGATGGGGTCGGCTTGATGCAGGCCCTGAAGACGAGGGGCATACCGTCGGTCAGTCCGCCGATCACCCCACCGCAGTTGTTGGTCTTTGTGGAGACGCGCCCGCCGCTTACAGTGAACTCGTCGTTCGCCTCGGAGCCCCTCATGCTGCATAGCCTGCTGCCCGAGCCGAACTCGATAGCCTTAACGGCTGGTATGCTGAAGATGCCGTGCGCTACGACGCTCTCGACCGAGTCGAATATGGGCTCCCCCACCCCGACCGGGAGGTTGGTGACCCTGCACTCGACCGCCCCTCCCAGTGAGTCACGATCGGCCGCAGCCCTCTCGAGCTCCTCGATCATCATCTTAGACGCCTCGGGGTCGGCGCACCGTACGGGGCTGTCGCGGGAGCGGGCTATCTGCTCATCGGTGATCGGGCCGTCGATCGCCACCCGGCCTATCTGCACGACATGTGCCATCACCTGAACCCCCCGCTGGGAGAGCAGCGTTTTTGCGACCGCACCCGCCATGACCATGCCCGCGGTCATCCTCCCGGAGAAGAAGCCCCCTCCCCGGTAGTCGTTAAAGCCCCCATATTTTACGTACGCGGCATAGTCGGCATGACCCGGGCGCGGGATGTGCCGGTTCGCCTCATACCACGAGGAGTCCACGTCCTCGTTCTTGACCACTAGGGAGATTGGCCCGCCGTTTGCCCTGCCGTTGAATACCCCGCTGAGGATCCTGACCTCGTCTGGCTCCCGGCGGGGGCTGGTCAGGGCTTGGCCCGGCCGTCTCCTGTCCAACTCCCGCTGCACATCGCTCTCCGCCAGCCGCAGGCCTGCGGGGCAGCCCTCGACGAGGGCGCCGACGACGTTCCCGTGCGACTCTCCAAAGATGCTGATCCTGAACCCCTTCCCAAAGCTAAAGCTAAATCCCATAGGCATATACCTCCTCCTGCCGCGTCTCCGGCCGCAGCTCCACATCCGCTCCGAGCCTCTTCAGGTCGGCGAAGAAGGAAGGGTAGCTCTTGGAGACGCATTCCGCCCCCTCAATTACGGTCTCTCTCCTCGCCACGAGCGCCGCTACTGCGCACGCCATAGCTATCCGGTGGTCGCTGCTCGGATCAACCACGGTCCCCGTGAGGTCTGCCTTTCCGGCTATGATAAGGGCATCCCCGGTCCGGCTGACCCTGATCCTGGCGCCCATCCCGCTAAGCATGCGCACCGTCGTCTCCACTCTGTCGCTCTCCTTGAGGCGGAGCCTGCCGATCCCGGATATCACGGTCTCACCTTCTGCCTGGGACGCGACCACCGCGATGATGGGCACAAGGTCAGGCACCTGGCTGGCGTCGATCCTGATACCGTGCAGCTCCGAGGCGGTCGTGAGGACGGAGCCCTTTGGGGACAGGGCGATCTTCCCGCCCATCCCGGCAAGGATGCCGATTATCCCGGAATCCCCCTGCTTTGAGGGGACAGCCAGGGAGGTCACCTCCACCGTCCCGGCGAGGAGACCGGCGGCCATCATGAAAGATGCCGAAGAGTAGTCCCCCTCGACGGCATACCTGCACGGCGCGAGGCTCTGGCCCCCCCTCACCTGGAAGCCCCCCCGGCCACGCTCTGCAGAGGCGTCTGCGCCGAAGCGCCTCAGCACCTCGAGGGTCATCTCCACGTAGCCTCTCGACTCGAGCGGGCTCGCGAGCCGTATAGTGGTCTCTTTCTTTGCCTTGCAGCAGGCGATGAGGAGCGCTGATACGAACTGCGAGCTCACATCCCCCCTTATATCGGCCGTTCCCCCGCATATGCCCCCGCCGAGCACGACTATAGGCGGCCGTCCGTTTCCCCCTGTCGAGAAACAGGGGGCGCCTACCGAGGACATCGCAGAGAGGAGCTCTGCCATGGGCCGCCTTCGTAGAGAGTCGCTGCCTGTCAGGACCGTTGCCCCAGGTGCCAGCGCGGAGATCGCGGTGAAGAGGCGGAGGGCGGTGGCGGAGCCCTTGCAGTTGACGACGTCCTCGGGGGTCGCCACTGTCCCGCCGGAGACTGACCAGACGCCCTTAGACCTCGTGACCTTTGCCCCCAACATCCGGGCTGCCTCGAGCGCAGCGAGACCGTCCTCCGATTCCGAGGGGGACAGCACCTCGGTGGTCCCGTCGGCAAGGAGCGCGCATGCGACGGCCCTCTGGGTGTAGCTCTTCGAGGGAGGGGCGCCTATGGTGCCGCTAAGACTGCTGGCCCTTATCACGGCCTTCATGCCGACCCCTCCGGGAGCGTCTGCCTGCTGTTGACAGTTGATCTTATCACCCTGTGGCCGGGCGCCACGCGGCTCCAGCCGTCAGTCACCGCACCCACATCCTCCTCCCTCACTACCGCGCAGATCGCAGGCCCTTTGCCGCAGAGACCTGCAGAGACCGCACCGTTCTTGATCGCTAGCACGATAGGAGCAGGGTCCACCTTGAAGAGGTCGGACATCATCAAGCCGTTCAGGAGCATCGCCTGCCAGTACCTGCCTTCGGCCGCCTCCCTGAAAGCGAACTCGTTCAGCCGCCGGGCGGACCTTACGAGGCGGACGTCAACCTCCCCCGAGTAGCGCTTCTCAGCGGGCACTAGGAAGAGGACGGTCAGGGGATCCACGCTGAAGCTTCGCAGGATTCTCCTCCGGTAGTTGTCCGTGACGTAGAGCCCGCCGTAGTAGCTCGCGCATGCGTCGTCGAAGGCGCCTGTGAGGGTGGTCTTCGCCCTGAGCGAGGCATCCACGCCGAGGCCGATAATCTCAGAGTCTTCCAGACGTACGCCGAGAGCGTCGAGGGTGGCAATAACCACGGCGTTCGAAGCGGCGCTCGAGCTTTTCATGCCGCAGGCCACGGGTATCTCGCTCTCAGTCCTGATCCGAGCCCCGAACCTGGAGCCGAGGCCGAGGCGTTCCAGAACCGCCCTGAACGACTCCTCGGCGAGAGTCTTACGCTCGGACCTGTCGCCGGTTATCTCGACCTCGACCGTCCTCTCCTCTGTCAGCTCCACCTCCGCGCATGTCTTCAGGTCTACGCCGAGTGCTGCGCCAAAGCCGGAGGGCATGGCGTTGACTATGGTTGCTGCCCCGAAGGCAATGCCCCTCCCCTTCATCTTTGCCTCCTGCCTTTCCTCGCCGGTCTCCACCCTCATCGCCCTCTGCCCCCCCTGACGGCTTCCCGCATGACCCCGACCGGTGCGGCAATCCCCGTCCAGATGCTAAAGCCCCTGGCACCCTGCTGGACAAGCATCTCCAAGCCGTCGATTGCGGTACACCCCCTCTCCTTGGCTAGCCTGAGGAGCCTGGTCTCCGCTGGGTTGTACACCAAATCGAGGACGGCGGCGCCTTCCCTGAGGGCGCCCGCCGGCAGGGGGCACTCCCCCACCAGCGGGTGCATCCCCGAGGGTGTGGCGTTGATGATTATGTCTGCGTCTGCTGCCCCGGCTCCGACCCCGGTACCAGTACCAGTACCAGTACCAGTACCAGCTCCGGCTCCAGCTCTTTCTTCGCCTGCTTCTTTCTCTTCCATTTCAATTTTCACTTCCACTTCCCGGCCTCCTCCCTCACCTCCCCTAGCGACCGCGTCCAAGGCGGCGGCTGACGCCGGGGCGCCCGTCAGCCTCCCCAGCTCGGCGGCGAGTTCCGACGCCTTGGCAGGGTCCCTGCCCGTGATCAGTAGTCTCTCAGGCTTCCTCTTCAGTGCGATCTCAAACGCGACCGCCCTCGCAGCCCCCCCGTATCCGACAATCAGGACGCGCCGGCCATCGATGCTGACGCCATTGGCCTCCAGAGAGATCAGCGCCGCCTCCCCGTCGGTGCTGTAACCTACAAGCTCGCCGCCCCTGTTGGCGACTACGTTCACGGATCCGGCCAGTTCTGCATGGGGGTCCAGCCGGTCGAGGTGCCTTATGACGCTTATCTTGTGGGGCACCGTGACGTTGCACCCTGCGAAGCCTGTTGCCCGGAGGCCTTCCAGGGCGACGCCGAGGTCCTCCCGCCGCACCCTGAAGGCAAGATAAGCGTAATCGAGGCCCAGGCTGGAGAAGGCAGCGCTGAACATCTGCGGGCTGAGGGAGTGATCGACGGGGTCGCCGATCAGGCAGCAGAGCCGGGTCCTGCTGGTGGTCACGGCCCGAGCGCCCCCTGCACCATCCTCAGCGATCCGATATCGAGCTGCCCCGGCGCGGTCTCCTTCCCCCTCTTCAGTGAGGCGTAGGTCCACTCGGAGCCGAACAGCGGCGAGAGCGCCCTTGAGAGTGCCCCCTCCTCGTTGTAGCAGAAGACTATGCGGCGGAAGCCTTCGAGCGACCTGCAAGCCTCCAGGGCAGTAATGTTGTCGCACGCGTTCCAGGCGGGCATGACGACCTTGCAGATCGTCCCCGGATCGCTGCCCTTCACCAGCGATGTGATCTCGTTGACGGCGAGCGGGCGATCGCTGTGGCAGGAGATTATGACCTCCGCTCTGCCGCCGGCCCTCACCCTCTCCACGAGGTCCGCTAGGAGAGCCGGCCCCATCTCCGCCCCCGCATCGATGTACTCCGCATGGTCCGCGGCGCTCAGGAGCAGGCTGGTCCTCTCCCTGCTGTCGCCGCCGAACCTGCCGAAGAGCGTCCGGGGCATCACCGTGGCGATCTTGGGGAGACCGAGATCAGAGAGCTCTTTGAAGAGCTGTGCCACCGATTCCCTGGTGAGCTGGTTCAAGCAGTCGAGCCTGACCTCCACCAGGTCTGCGCCCTTCTCCTCGGCCTCCCTCGCACTTGCTAGGACGCTCTCGGCGGAGCCTTCTGCGATCGAGACGCATATCCTGAACCTGCGGCCGTGAAGCCCGCGCCCTAGTCCAAGCCCGATCCTAATCTTCGAGAACCTCCTCTATCGCAGATACTACTGCCCCTTCTGCGGGGCTGACGACCGTACCCTCTCCGAGCCTCTTCGGCAGGGGGAGCCTCATCCTGCCAGACTCGGCCTTTTTGTCGTGGATCATGAGGGAGAGCAGCGCCTCCGGCGTCACCGCGTCCCCGCTGAGGCGGGTCGGGAGGCCATAGGAGGAGATCAGCTCCTCGAGCCTCTCGGCCTCCGCGGGGCTCATCAGCCCCAAGGCGCTCGAGAGCTTCGCCTCGGCAACCATGCCTATGGCTACCGCCTCCCCGTGGCTGTACTCCCTGTAAGCCATGGAGGCCTCGATGGCATGCCCCACCGTGTGCCCAAAGTTTAGCATTATCCGGCTCCTGCTTCCGCTTACGCTTCCGTCATCCAGCTCGTCCCTCTCCACCACCTCCGCCTTCAGCCGGACTGCTGTGGCGATGACCTCTTCCATCAAGCCCCCGCTGAGGCGCAGGATCGCCTCCTTCTCGGCCTCGAGGAGGTCGAGGAGCGGGGCGTGCAGGATTGCGCCGTACTTGATCAGTTCGGCCATGCCGCAGCCGACCTCCTTGGGGGGGAGGGTCCTGAGCAGGCCCGTATCCGCCAGGACCAGCCTCGGCTGGTATATCGTCCCCAGGAGGTTCTTCGCCCGCGGGTGGTTGATCGCTGTCTTTCCCCCTATGCTGCTGTCCACCTGGGCGAGGAGGGTCGTAGGAACGTGCACTAGCGCCGTGCCCCTCTTGTATACCGAGGCGACGAAACCGGCAAGGTCGCCGACGCAGCCCCCTCCTAGCGAGAGGATCAGGGCGTCCCTCCCGGCGTTCATCCCGAGCAGCCCCTCGACCACGGCCGCGAATGCTTCGCATGTCTTTGCCGCCTCCCCGTCGGGAACCTCGAGGACCTCCGCGTGGACGCCCTCCGCCCTGAGGGACTCCTCTGCGGCCATGCCGTAGAGCCTCCTCACCGGAGCGGCAGTCACGATCACAGTGAGGCCCCTGGCGAGCGGCTTGACCTCCCTGCCGAGGGCTCCGAGCAGCCCGGCCCCTATGTGCACGGGGTAGCTGCGCCTCCCGAGGCTGACGCCGATAGTCAGGGCCGGCAACTCACACCCACCTGCCAAGGGCCCTCGCCACCTCCCCGACCTCGTCCATCGTCGACCTGAACTCCTCCGGCCTCAGGGACTGGGGGCCGTCGCTCAGCGCTTCCTCTGGCTTCGGGTGAACCTCTATGAGCAGACCGTCTGCGCCGGCGGCTACCGCGGCTCTGGAGGCCGCCTTCACCAGATCCCTCTTACCTGTCGCATGGCTGGGGTCAGCTATCACCGGCAGGTGGGTCATGGTCTTCGCCAGAGCCAGGCCCACCACGTCCAGCACGTTCCTGGTCGAGGTCTCGAACGTCCTTATCCCGCGCTCGCAGAGTATGACGTTCCAGTTGCCCTCCAGCAGGAGGTACTCGGCCGCCAGCAGCCACTCCTCTATCGTGGCGGAGATCCCTCTCTTCAGGACTACGGGCATGCCAGATCTGCCCACCGCCCGGAGGAGCTCAAAGTTCTGCATGTTCCGGGCGCCCACCTGCAGTGCGTCGACGTAGCCTGAGGCGAGGGAGACCTGCTCGGGCGAGGTCACCTCGGCCAGGACGGGTATGCCCACCTCCTCCGATACAGACAGGAGGATCTTCAGCCCCTCCTCACCCAGCCCCTGGAAGGAGTACGGGGATGTCCTGGGCTTGAACGCCCCTCCCCGCAGCACCGCCGCGCCCGCTTCCTTGACCGCCGATGCGGCCTCCAGCAGCTGCTGGCGCCCTTCCACCGCGCACGGACCTGCGCAGACGATCACGCCGGGGCCGCCGAACTCGACATCCCCTATCCGGACAAGGGTCGGCGATCCCGAGAAGGCCCTGCTGACCAGTTTCAGGCTCCCCTTCACGTCCATGGCCGCCGATGGCCTGATGCCGAGCCCGTCCAGCAGATCGCCCGGGACCGTGCCATCTATGACGTAGACCACGCCGCCGCCCCGGCGGACCTTCCGTATCCTTCCCTGGAGCTTCTCCTCCAGCACCTCCGACTCTTTCTCGAGCACGATTATCAACGCGATCTCTCCTCCTTCACGTCCTCGTCCGCTTTCGTATCCGTTTTCGTATCCCTCCTCTCCGTCTCGGCCTCCGTTACCGTCTCCATCCCCCTTTCTCTCTTCCTCTCCCTCTTCCTCTCCCTCTTCCTCTCCCTCTCCCTCGCCTTTGCCCTAGCCTGTACTTCTTTGAGGGCTACCCCAATCCTCTCAGAGGTCAATCCGTGCTTCTCCAGCAGGCTCGCGTAGGGGCCGGACTCGCAGAACGTATCCTGGATGCCTATGCGGGTTATGTGCAGCGGATACTCCTCCGAGAGGACCTCGGCCACCGCCCCGCCGAGCCCGCCTATCACGCTGTGCTCCTCCACGCAGACGACCGTCCCCGTCTCCCGGGCAGCCGCGACCACTGCCGCCCTGTCGAGCGGCTTGACGGTGGGCACATGAACGACCTTTGCGCTGACCTTTGACCTTCCCACGGCCGAGAGGACTTCAGCGGTCATGATGCCGTTCGAGAAGATTGTCATGTCGTGCCCGTCCGCTAGGGTAACCGCCCTCCCCAGCTTGAATACGCCCTCGCCCTCGAGGAACTTTGGCGCAGAGTCCCTCCCCAGCCGCAGGTATACCGGACCCCCCGCGCTTATTATGGCCTCTGTGGCCTCCGCGACCTCCTGCCTGTCCCCGGGCACCACCACTGCCACGTTCGGCAGGACGCGCATCACCGCCACATCCTCCAGGCTCTGGTGCGAGCAGCCCTCTTCGGCGGATGACAGCCCAGAGTGGGTGCCGACCATCTTCACAGGCAGGTTGGACCTGGCAACGGTGCTCCGTATCTGCTCCCATGCCCTCATGAGGAAGGGCGCGAAGACGGCCACTACAGGGATCCTGCCCCCCAGTGCCAGGCCCGCCGCTATGTCGATCATATCCTGCTCACATATGCCCACGTTGAAGAAACGGTCGGGGTATCTCTCCGCGAACCCGTGGGTGTGGGTAGGTTCGGCTACGTCGCCCGTCAGGACGACGACCTCGTCCTTCTCCCCGCCCAGCCTCAACAGGGTCTCACCGAATACTCTGCGCATGGCCAGGTCACCCCTCGTCGAGCTCCTTCAGGGCAGCCAGGTACTGCTCCTCGCTGAGCCTCAGCTTGTGGCCCTGGTTGGTGTCCTCGAGGAAGGATATCCCGTTACCCTTCTTTGTCCGGGCTATGATGGCTGTCGGGAGCTCGGCATGGTCTGCAAAGTCCAGTGCCTCGAGGATCTTCTCGATGTCGTGGCCGTTCGTTGTGTAGGCCTGCCATCCGAAGCTCGTCAGCTTCGCCTGGAGCGGGATCATCTTCTTGATCTCCTCGGTCCTCCCGTCGAGCTGCCACCCGTTCCTGTCGATTATCAGGATCAGGTTGGTCAGCCTGAGGTGGGCGGCGGTCATGACTGCCTCCCAGACCTGCCCTTCATCGCATTCCCCGTCGCCCATCAGGACATAGGTCTTGCTCCGGCTTCCGCGCATCCTGGCCGCGAGGGCCATGCCTATCCCTATCGAGAGCCCCTGCCCCAGCGAGCCTGAGGGCGCGTCCACACCCGGAGTCCTCAGGTCGGGGTGCCCTTGGAGGCGGGAGTCACACCTCCGGATGGTCTTCAGCTCCTCTCTGGGGAAGTAGCCTGCCTCGGCCAGCACGACGTAGAGCGCCGGGGCGGCGTGGCCTTTGCTCAGTATGAACCGGTCGCGGTCCTTCCAGTCGCTCCGGTAGGGGGTGTGCCTCATCTTAAGGAAGTAGAGGGTCGCGATGATCTCGAGGCACGAGAGCGAGGAGCCCAAGTGCACCCCCACGCTGTTGGTCATCTCCAGCAGCGCCTGGCGCATGGACCTTATCCGCTCCTTCAGGAGCCGGATCTCGGCCAGGTATGAGAGCTCTGCTGACGGTATGAGCGCATCCATCTTCAGAACCCTCCTGGGCGCCGGACAGGTCCGAGCCGATCCCCTGGGGGGGCTGAACTGCGGGTTTTAGAGGCGCTAGAATGTCTCTTCCCCTGAAGGAAGAGGGCATTTAAAGGTAACCAGCCACATTCAGCAGCTGGCCCTATAGATATTGGAATTGGATCACTCTGGCCACCTTTTCCTAGAGGTGGGAAGAGCCTTAATTAAGCCTATTGGTCAAAAAAAGTTGACTGCGGAGAGCCGTGGTAGCCCGACGTGCTGTGCCAGAAAAGGTTTTATACAAATGGTTGGATAATCCATCCACATGGATATGCGCTTCTGCGGTTTAGGCCCCGCCCCTGGAGGAGGCGGCCAGGACGGACCGAGGGGGTAATCAGGTGGCAGGCCCGACCCTGAATATCGGTGACATCATGCTCTTGCGGAAGGAGGCCGAAGGCGAGGCGTTCCTGCGGGGGCTGGAGGGGAAGAAGCCGCTATATGTCTGTGTCATCGGCACATCCGAGACGGGGAAGATCCCCGGCCTCTCCGCGGCTGGGGCCAACCCCGAACTTACAGACTATACGCCGCCCGCTGACGTCGAGCTCCTTCTCCACGGGAGGTGCAGGTGCATGGACGGAGTCCCGGTCACGCCGGACGGCATCCCGACGCCCGGGCTGATCACGATGTCCGCCCTCAGGCTTGCCGGCGCCCCTGTGCTGGTGGTAAACGGCGGCGCGAGGATCAGGCCCCTCGTGCCGTACATTGAGCTCGGCGGGTCGCCGGGAGGAGACATACGGACGGGCGATGCTGTCCAGAACGCCGGCGAGGTGATCGAGAGGGCGGCTGTTGTTGGGGAGAACCTCGCGGGATCGGCGGATTATATGGTGATAGGCGAGAGCCTCCCTGGCGGCACTACCACAGCCCTGGGGGTCCTGCTGGCTATGGGGGTGGACGCGGGGGGCAAGGTCAGCAGCACCCTGCCGACGAATCCCCACAATCTCAAGCTGGAGACGGCCATGGCGGGCCTGAGGGCAGCGGGCGAGAGCCCCGGCTCGCTTTCCGGCGACCCCGTGAGGGCGGTCTCCTGCGTCGGCGATCCGATGATGCCGGCGTTCGCGGGCCTCGTCATGGGCGCAGCCCCGAGGATCCCGCTGATAATGGCAGGAGGTACGCAGATGGGCGCGATCCTCGCGGTGGTGAAGGGGCTGAAGCCGGAGGTCCTGGCCCGGGGGAACGTCGCGATAGGCACCACGAGGTGGGTCGCCTGCGACAAGTCGTCTGACCTCAGGGGGATCGTGGAGCAGATAGCCGACGTGCCAATCCTGGCAGCAGACCTTGACTTTGGCGGGTCTAGGTTTGCGGGCCTGAGGGCGTACGAGGGAGGGATGGTCAAGGAAGGCGTAGGCGCCGGGGGGGCGTCGATCGCGGCCATGATCAGGACCGGGGGGAGGGTCAACAGGGACGTCCTGCTGGCCGAGATAGAGAGGAATTACGAGATGCTTGTGGGCCAGAGTGCCAAGCGGGCCTGGACGGCACCCCGCAGAGACTAGAGCCCCCTCTCCACAGCAGCCAGGTCGTCCGCGGTATTGATGTTTATGCAGACCCTCGGGTCCCGCATGACGAGGAAGGCCTCATCGATGTACCCGTCGTCTATCCGCGAGCCGTCTATAACGTTGATGCCGGCGGGGACCACTTCCTCACCCGAGACGACCATGGTGTAGGTCGGCTTTATTCCCCTTTCGAGGAAGAGCCCTACGGGCGCCACCACCGTAAGCGAAGGCTTCCCGGCCTTGGCGTAAGCGATTGCCACTTCGTCTATGATGCGGGGCACGAGGGCGGGGAGGTCTGCCGAGACGACCAGAAAGCGGCCGCCTCCCAGCTCCTTGACCGATCGGCGCATGTCCTCGTGGTAACCGATCCCGGGGGTGTCGAGTATGCAGTATCCGGCGGAGAGGAGGTGGGCCTTTGTCCTCGGCGTTCTTCTGGAGACGGCGACGTGGATATCCCCGACGGAGGGGGAGGCTTCGAGTGCCGAGAGGACCCTCATTATGAGGGGCACCCCGCGGATTTTGAGGAGGGGCTTCTCCAGATCCATCCCGAGCCGTGAGCCGCGGCCTCCGGCCATGACTAGAGCCCTCAGCCTCATTGCGCACCGACCACCAGCATCACGAGGAGGGAGGCGATCCTGCAGAGCTCACCGTGGCTTCCGATCATATCGCCCGTCACGCACCCGAACATCCTCACGAACCGTCTAGACAGGAGGAGGGAGAGGGCAAGAACCGTTCCCAGCAGGATTATGACGGCGGGGGGCGGCACCAACGACAGTAACGCCACGGCAACGGCGATGGCGGAGGAGGCGGCGATATAGAACGGGCGGTTCCTGGCGAGCTGCGAGACAAAGACGGACCCCAGCCCCGTGGAATGAGGCCTGCCCATGGCCCCCAGGAGGACCATTGAGAGCTTGGAGAAGACCTCTGCAGTCACGAGGGCGGGGATTATTGCTCTGCTGAGGGGCGCAAAGAGGGACTGGGTCACGCCTATCGAGATGATAAGGAGCGCTGTCCCCCCGATACCGTGGCATCTGTCGTGGAGGACCTGGAGGCGTCTCTCGGCGGTGCCCCTCACCATCAAGGCGTCGCCCAAGTCGAGGAGGCTGTCCAGATGCGTCAGCCCCGTGACCAGGGCGAGGAGCGAGATGACGACCCAGCTGGCCACAGCGCCTGGCAGATACCGGAAGGCGAAGAAGGCAGGGATCCCGCAGATCAGCCCTATCAGCGCCCCCGCTACCGGGAAGAGGTAGGCGTGTCTCGCCACCTCCTCGAGCGTGCCTCCTCCCGCCGGAACGATGGTGAGGAAGGAGAGGACCGCCCTCAGCCCCCTGATCAGGCTCATCGTCTCTGACCCCTCATCATCTCGTCGTACATCCTGCTCGAGACCCCTCCAAGGAGTGCCCCCAGCGCATCGTCCAGGAACGCTGGCAGGGATCCGAGGATCCCCGGCTTCTTCCTGTCGAAGCGGTAGTACTCGAAGAGGCCGTTGTATCCGGCGATATAGGTGGCGATCGATATGCCGAGGACCTCGTCCGCCACCAGGCCCACGGGGTCTTTCAGATACTCCTCTCTGCCCATGCAGGGTATGAGGCCGCGGCTGCCGTCCTCGTCGAGCCTTATCGCCGCCATGATGAGGGATGCGACGTTCGGGTCCCCGAGAGCCTCCCGGAGGAGCTTCCGGAAGAGCTCCTCTGCGCCATCGGCCGGGACGCCCGGATGGGCGACATACATCTCCATCGCCGTTGAGACCAGGGAGTCCGCGGTGATCCCCCTCTCTCTGAGACGCTCCTCGAGGGGCCTGTGGGGTTCGAGCGCATCGTGGGCCATCAGCGCCTGTCTCGTGGCGCTCTCGACGTTCTTGCCGACCAGGTACCCCAGAGCGGTGGCGGATCCGGCGTACCTGCAGGCGCCCCTCCCGGGGCTGCAGAGCGTTGCTACGGCTATCGCGTCCGAGGTGGTGCCGGTGGCCGGATCGTGGGTAGATGCGCTTCTCAGGTCGAGGGATGAGAGGGCAAGGCACTTGGCCTCAGCCGCGGACATGATAACGTTGGCCATGCATCCATCTGTCATTTCACGATTGACGATGATGATGGTATTGATTGTGCCCGGCCTCCTCCCGGAGGGGCCGTCGCAGACCGAGGCGGCGTTCGGGGCGCCTGCGGTCACTATGACCGCGACCTCGAGCCCCTCCCCCTCATCCGAGCCCCGGGAGACGGCCGCCTTTGATAGGTCGGCGCAGGTCATGAGGCCGACCGCGCCCCGGAGCCCCCTGGACCCGGCGAAGCGCCTAAAGTCCTCCTCCAGGTCCACGGGGGGGCCCTCCTCGACGTGCTTGTTGACGATAGTGTCGGAGAGGAAGAGCCCGCCGTTTACCGGCGCCGAGCTCAGGATCTTCATCTGCCTCTCGGATCTTACGATTAACGCCTCACAGTCTATCGAGAGTTGGACGCCTTCAAAGAGCAAACGCTTCATAGATGCAGACGCCTCCAGCCCAAATCATCAGCATGACAAGGACGAGTATGACCGTCGACAGGGCAAACACCTTCAGGGAGCCCATTATCTTCCCCGCATCGAGAGGTTCCAGGCAGTCCCCCAGCGTATAGGAGCCGACCTTCTCCAGCCTGACGTTGAGCGCCCCGGCCATCGCGGCCATCGGCCAGCCGGCGTTGACGCTCCTGGTGCCGCCGTGGTCCCGCCTTGCTATCCGCACGGCGTTCCTCCAGTCGTAGCCCAGGATCAGCGCAGAGGCGGCGAAGAGGGGGAGAGAGAGCCTGGCGGGCACGTAGTTCGCCAGCGAGTCGAGCTTGGCGGAGAACCAGCCGAACACCACGTAGCGCTCGTCCCTGTATCCGACCATCGAGTCGAGGGTGTTCACTACGCGGTACGCGACCGCCCCGGGGACGCCTAGGAGGAAGAAGTAGAAGAGGGGCGAGAGGAGCCCGTCGACAAAGCCCTCGGCCACGCTCTCCACTGCCCCCGAGGCCACGAGCCCCTTCCCCAGCGAGGCGGTGTCGCGCCGGACTATGCGGGAGAGGGCCCGCCTCGAAGCCTCGAGGTCGGTCTCAAGGGGTCGCACCACGGGAAGGATGTGGGCGAACATGCTCCTGTTGGCGAAGGTCATCTTGAAGATCACGGCCGAGACCGCTATGTAGAGCGGCCAGCTGGACGAGGCGAGCCAGGTGATGAGGGCGGCCCCGGCGGTGAAGACGGACATCGCGGAGAGCGCCAGGAGGATCCCGCCGATCCTCTCGCTCCTCACCGTGCGGCGGAGGGGGGCCTCCGCCCTGGAGATGAACGCCCCGATCCAGACCGTCAGGTGGACCTTCGGGGGAGGCTCCCCGAAGGCGGCATCGATCGCGAGCGCCAGTGCGAGGATCAGCGGGAGATCAATGATGGGGGGCAGGGGTAAGCCTCCAGCACCTTCTCTCTGACCTTGAGGACCGCCTCCTGATCAGAGGACCTGAGGCGGATCCCGGAGCCGGTGATCGCCCTTATGACCGCCTCCGCCACCTCCGGCAGGTGGATCCACGAACACCCCTCACAGCTCCAGATCATCCCTCCCTTCCTGCTTACGACAAACCTCCCGCCGGTGTCGCCCTTGAGGCAGGGGTAGAAGGGGCAGAGGCAGAGGCGGCAGTCCTGTCCGGGAAAGTGGCAGGGGCGATACCCGCACTCGCCGGGGTCCCACGCCTCCAGGTCCGGGGCGAGGATGTTCCTGAGCGAGTCGACGAGGCGCTCGTTGTCCTCCCTCCCCCTGACGCAGACCCTGATGCAGGTGGGCGGGATGCCCCTCGTGCCTGAGAGCTCCCTGACGAGGACGCAGTGGGAGAGGAGCCTCCACTTCAGGTTCCTGGGGCTGGAGCCGGTGCCGGAGAGGTCGATAAGGAAGAAGTTCGCCCCCGAGTCGAAGACCTTCAGGCCGGGGATCGCCCTGAGGCGGCGGAGGAGGTGCGCCTTCTCCCTGATCAGCCTCTCCCTAGATGAGCGGAGGAAGCCCCGATCCCCGAGCGCGGCTATGGCGGCCCTCTCCTCGATCGTACCTACCCTCCAGCTGACCGCATCCTCCTCGAGTGCCCGGGCCGTCGCCGGGTGGCAGAGACCGTAGCCGACCCTGAGGCCCGGGAAGCCGAAGGGCTTGGTCAGGGACCTGAGCACCAAGAGGAAGGGGCTCTCGGCCACCCTCGGGGCAGAGCTGTGGCCGGCGGCGCCGACATCCGAGAGGTCGAGGTAGGCCTCGTCCACCAGGAGGTGGACGCCCCTCTCCTCCGAGATGTCGATGATCTCCCCTACCGCGCCGGGGTCGAGGAGCTCGCCGGTCGGGTTGTTGGGGTTGCAGAGGACAGCGCCCGAGACGCCCCCGCAGGCCACCGCGTCCCGGAGGGCTGCGAGGTCCACATTCGTGCCGCGGGGGCTGATCCACTCTACGCCGATCCCCGCCGAGGCTGCGGCGGCCTCGTACTCGCTGAAGGTTGGCAGGGGGACTGCCACCCGCCCCCTCCTCACCAGGCGCAGCATGAAGGAGTGGATGAGCTCGGTCCCGCCGCATCCGACCACGATGTTCTCCACGTCGAAGCCCAGCGCCGAGGCGATCGCCTCCTTCAGCTCGGAGTAAGACCGGTCGGGGTAGAGCTTTATCCGGGCCTTATCCGCCGTTAGTGCTTCGTACACCCCTGCGGGCGGCCCGAAGGGGTTGACATTGAGACTAAAGTCCTTAATCTCCTCGGGGGGCAGGCCTATCCTCCTCGCGATCTGGAGGGCATCACCGCCGTGGGCAGCAGTCACTCCTTCGCAACCTCCTTTGTGGACTTTATCTGCAGGTAGTGGTGACCCTCGATGCTGAAGGTCACGTACTCCTCGACCTCTATCCTCCCTCTCATCGCCGGGGCGTCGAGGACGAGGGTGTGGTACTCGCCGCCCTCGCCGCAGGGGTCGCACCTGGACGCGAGATCGGGTATGAGCCCCTCGTCTATGACCTCGCCCAGCATGCTCCGCGGAAGGCGGTTCCCGTCGACATGGACTATGAGGGGCCTTATGCCGCTCCTCAGCTCTTCATGGAGTATGCCGACGGTGTCCTTCTGGGACCCGATCAGGAGGGGGGCCAGGTGGCGGATGCCCATCGGCTCGCATATCCCCCGGTACCAGTCCATGTGGATATCGCTTATGTCCCCCGTCACGATGGTGCCTACGCCCTCGCCCAGGAGGAGCTCGGAGACCCTCTTCGCCTCCATGCCCCTCTCCATCCGGGTCGAGACGAGCGGCATCCCCATGAGGCGGGCGATCCTCTCGACGACCCGGATATTGAAATAGTGGGGGCTGGGGCGCGGGAAGTCGAAGATGTTGAAGAGCAGGAGGTCGACGGACACGCCTGCATCCCTGGCTTTCATTACCGCGTATACAGAGTCCTTGCCCCCCGAGAAGAAAGCGGCCGACCTCATGGCATCACCCCCTGTGCGGGCATGGCATAGCCGCAGGTCGTGCAGACGGCCCGGGCGTCGCGTCTCGCTGAACCGCAGCACCTGCAGGGGAACTCCCCGCCCCTCGGGATGCTGCCGACGACCTCCTTGTAGAGCCGGTAGAAGTAGGACTGATCAGGGTCCCAGAAACGGACGCCTTCCTCCGCCGCCTCTTCCCTGACGGCCTCGGCCTCCGGGCCCATGCTGTCGTTGAGGGCCCTGCTTACCGCGGCGCTCCCGCTGCCCTCTTCGATGGGCGCTTTGCTGCGCCAGGCAACCTCCCCCAGCGAGACCCGGTCGAGCGCCTGCCGGAGGATCCATTTGCCGTACGTGGTGCCGCCCCTGGCGTTTATCCGCCACCTGTGGGGGAGGTTCAGGGCAAAGCCCACTACGCCCTCCGAGAGGAGGGGGCTGTGCACCTCCAGGCCGATCGCCGCGCCCAGGTCCGAGGAGGGGAAGCGCCACCGCCCCACGCCGTCCGTGATATGCCTCCGGAGCGCCTCAGGGGGCATCCTGACCATGTACGGATAGCCTGCAAAGAGTTCGTCGCCCCCGTCCCCCGTCAGGATCGAGGTGGCGCCCTGCTCCTTAAGCAGCCTGAGCGCGAGGTAGAGGGTGATGTCGTTTCTGATCTCGATGTGGTCGAATGTCTTCATGATCTTCACGACCT
Organism: Candidatus Methanomethylicaceae archaeon GD_Cm_T35_P0_bin.15; assembly: GCA_038801785.1. Taxonomy (GTDB): domain Archaea; phylum Thermoproteota; class Methanomethylicia; order Methanomethylicales; family Methanomethylicaceae; genus JAULTD01. Next base: position 42,174 of record JAULTD010000005.1, on the reverse strand, counting down.
CACGGGCGGCCTCCTCGGCCTCATCAAGGGTGAATGTGCAGACGGTGTGGCGGATACCGAGCCTCTGCGCGACTATGCCTGAGTAATAGATGTCGGAGGCACCGCTCCCCTGGAGGGCCATCGTGACCGCGATCATCGTTCTGCCCGAGGCGTGGTAGGCGACGATGCTGCTGTCTATGCCGCCGGATAGGGTTATCCCGTCATAACGCCTCTGCGAGATGGCGGAGGCCAGGAGGCCGTTCAACTCGCCTACGGGGTCACCCGGCCCGGGCCTTGGCATTGGGACAGAGATCCCTCCTCTCACTTGTCTTTCCGTATCCATAGCTGCTACCTGTGAATTTGATGCCATCTTTACCGTTACCGCTACCGTTACCGCTACCGTTGGCGGGCAGCTTGGGTATGATTATGGGGTAATTGCAGGTGTCGTCCCAGCGTACCTCCGCCTCCACTTCGTAGACCTCCCTGAGGAGATCTGTGGTGATTACTTCCCTCGGCTTCCCGGCCGTCACCACCCTGCCCCCCTTCAGGACTATGATGTTGTGGCAGTACTTGGACGCCAGGTCGAGCTCGTGGAGCGAGGTGATTACGGTCTTCCCCCTATCGGCCAGATACTTGAGCACCTCCATGACCTCGAGCTTGTGCTTCAGGTCGAGGAAGGCCACAGGCTCGTCGAGGAGGACTATATCAGTCTGCTGGACCAGCGACTTTGCCAGCAGGACCTTCCTCTGCTCCCCGCTGCTGAGGGTCTCAAAGTCCCTCTCGGCCAGGTCCTCGGCGTGGAGGAGGTTGAGCACCTCGTAGACAGAGTGGTACTCTGCAGGGCTGTCCCACCAGATCCCTCCGGACCGGTTCCTGCAGCCCATCAGGATTATCTCATAGGCCTTCATGCTGAAGCCGCTCGGCCACTGGGGGAGGAGGGCCGAGACGACCCCCGCGAACTCCTTGTTGGAGTAGTCGCCGATATCCCTGCCCAACACAGTCACTGAGCCTGCGGTCGGGATCAGGGCCCGGCAGATGCACCTCAGGAGCGTGGTCTTCCCGGACCCATTTGGGCCAACGACCCCGAAGATCTCGCCGCTCTTAACGTCCAGCGTCAGCCCGTCGAGGGCGCTCTTTGACCTGAACTTCATGCACATCTCCCGCAGTGAGACGGTCACCTTGGGGCCCTGACCGGGCTCGGCCGCGGCGCCGGGGCCTGGATCAGGAGAGGACGCTGGATCAGGGGCAGAGGCGGGACGGCGGCTAGAGGCCATGGGTCTTGCCCCTCCTTATGAGGAGGTAGATGAAGAATGGAACGCCGATGAGGGCGGTCATGCTCCCGATCGGCATCTCGAAGATAGGGTTGACGGGGTTCCTGACCAAGTCGTCGGCTGCCATGAGAAGGAGTGAGCCGGTCAGCCCGGAGAGTGGCAGGATGAAGCGGTTGTCCGAGCCGACGACGAGCCGGACCATATGCGGCGCGACGAGGCCGATAAAGCCGACAGTGCCGCAGAACGAGACGCATGCGGAGACCGCGACGCTCAGGGACACGACCAGGAGGTACCAGAGCGCCTTGGCATTCACCCCCAGCTGCCGGGCATGCTCCTCACCGAAGATCATTATGTTGAGGTCCCTCGCCTTCAGGAAGAGGAGGAGGAGGAAGGGTGCGGCGATGAGGAAAGAGGTACGCAGGTCGACCCACGTGGTCGCCGAGAAGGAGCCGAAGACCCAGTAGAGGATCCCGTGCGATCCCTCGCCGCCCATGGTTATCAGGACTATGAGTATGGCGTTTGCGATGGTACCCATGGCTAGCCCGGCGAGGATAAAGTTGAGGGCGCCTCCGCCCGCCCTCTCGGCGAGGAAGAGGGCCATCAGGAGCAGGGCCACCCCGCCTGCAAAGGCGAAGACCGGGACCGCGTAGAAGGGGATTACCGCAGACGTCAGGGCCACAGCCGCGCCGAGGGCGGCACCGGAGGAGAGCCCCGTTATATAAGGATCGGCAAGGGGGTTCCTCGTCAGGGTCTGCATCACGCCGCCGGTGACACCCAGGACGAGCCCGGTGAAGGCGGCGAAGAGGATCCGGGGAACGCGGTAGGCAGTAACAACGCTGGTGATTGTGCTGTCGGGCTCCATGCCGAGGAGGGCGCCGACGACCTGCCGGGGGGCGAGGCTCATGCTGCCGGTCATGATGGAGAAGATAAAAAGGGCGCAGAGGAGGAAGGAGAGCACCGTCACATACAGCAAGAGACGGATCTTCTTCCTCTTCAGCACCGCTTCCAAGGAGTACCACCTGTCACTAAACCTTACCCCGCGTAGGCCGCATAGTCGTCGCTGAGGTGGTTGGGGACGGTCTTGTTGAATACCTCGGGGTGGAGTATGGCAGCCACGAGCTCTATCGCTTCGCAGACCCGGGGTCCGGGCCTCTCGATGACGTTGGCGGACTGGCCGGTCAGGAGGTATATCCTCCCGTTCTTTACCGCGTTGACGTCAGAGAAGCCGGGGAGCGAGGCAAAGAACGCGTTGATCTCCTCAGCCGTCTTCGGCAGCTCCATGGTATCGAATATGATGACGTCCGGATTGTTTGCCAGGATGTCCTCGGGGTTGGCGATCACCCAGCCGGCCTTGCCGCCCATGATATTGGTGCCGCCTGCAATAGCGAGGATGTCGTTTATGTACGTGCCGTTGCCCGCGCAGTACATCGGATCGAGCCAGACCATATCGATCACCTTCACGGGTGCGGCGCCCTTGACCCTGGCGGAGACCGCCGAGATGGTGTTGTCGATCTCAGTCACGAGTGCGGATGCTTCGGTGACCCTCCCCGTCACCTTGCCGAGCAGAAGTGTGGTCGTCCGCACGTCCTGTATGCTCTCGGACTTCAGGACCATTACGGTGAGGCCCAAATCCTCAAGCGGCTGGACGAAATTGTTCTGGAGGCCGTAGTTCACTATGACGAGATCCGGCCTGAGTGAGGCGATCTTCTCAACGTCGAGGGTCGTCACCCCGCCCACCAGTGTGATGTTGCCGGAGGCCTCGAGCGCCATGAGCTCCGGCGGGTAGTCGGAATAGCTGTCGGCGCCCACGATTTTGCCCCCCAGCCCGAGCGTGAAGAGCATCTCGGTTATCGAGGGCGCACAGGAGACGATGCGCTGGGGCATGGACTGGACCGTGATCAGCCTGCCGAGGGAGTCCTCGACGAGCATCGGGTAGTACGCCTGCTTGACTATTGCGAGGGCCGCCTGCGTATCGATCAGTTCCCTGTGGACGTTTGTGAGGGTCGTGTTGACGGCGAGCACCTGGTTGCTCAGCGAGAGGATGCGATCGTTGGCGACGAACGCGTATCCGGCACTGAAGACGCTGATGGCGATGGCGATGGCCGCGAGGAGTTTAACCGGTGTGGAATTGGACATCGCTTTCCCTAGGATGGATTAACCATCCATATAACTAATAAAGTTTTTCCCGGAAGGATCGCCGGCAGGGTTGCCGCTGCAGCCGCGGTAGACGCCCTCCGGGGCCGGCGTCGCGATCTAAAGCTTGGAGAGAACATCACCCCTCAGGCGCCCGCAGTCCAGCAGAGCCACTATGCCCTCAGCGCTGCCTGTGTAGACCACCGCGCTGGCGCCCTCGTTGACTACCGGCTTCGCCTTGAAGGCTATCCCCAGCCCGACGTTCTGTATCATGTGGAGATCGTTGGCGCCGTCTCCTACCGCCACGCACTCGAGCAGGTCGGCCCCCATCTCCTCGGCCATCCCCTTTATCGCCGCTATCTTGTCCTCCGGGCGCATCATGGGCCCGTCCACCTCGCCGGTCAGGACGCCGCCTTCCACAGGGGTGTTGTTGCAGAAGACGCGGTCGACTCCCAGCAGCCCGCCGACGTACTCGGCAAAGTAGCTGAAAGCACCGGTGACTATCACAGTCACGAGGCCCATCTCCCTTAGCCTGCCGATCGCCTCCCTGGCCCCGGGGACCAGCGTGAACGAACCGCGGATCCTCTCCAGGCTCTCCAGCGGCAGGCCCCTGAGCATGAGCACCCTCTCCCTAAAAGCCTTCGTGAAGGGGAGGGCGCCCTCCATGGCCATCTCCGTCAGCTTCCGGATCTCTTCCCCCGCCCCGGCGGCTTTTGCGAGCTCTGCTATGGGCTCCTCCTCGATGATTGTCCCGTCCATGTCGAAGGCGATGATGCGCTTTGTGCGCCTGTAGCTGTCACCTCCCTCCACGGACACTGCCAGGCAGACCCCTGCGCAGCATCTCTTGAGAAGGGTGGCCACGCACCTCGGGTGGACAGAGGCGCGGCTGGCGTCCACCACCATCAGTGCAGTAAAAGCATCCCCGCCCGCAGCGGCCCTTGCCTTCACCACCCGGGCGTTGACCCTGTCGAGGGCTCCTGTCACAGTGGCGATGACTCCGAACCAGTCGCGCCCCACAGCCGTGACGACGATCCTCCCATGGGTGCCCATAGGTCACACGCCCGCTTGCCTTCAGGGGGTGCCGAACTGCTTCCTCAGACAGCGCCGCGGTCTTTCAGCACCCCGTCCGCGCCCTGTACGCCTCCCCGCAAGGCCGACGGATCATCCGGCGCCCGCACCGGTCCCCCGGCGGGCGCGTCTGCCCGACAGGGCGCACGGCGCCGCCTCCAGCCGGATTTGGATAGATGGATAATCCATCCATATATAAGGGGCGTTGAGCGTTATTAGTATTGCGCCATAGCTGGCGGAGAAGGAGAAGGAGAAGGAGAAGGATAGAAAGGAGGGAAGAGAGCAAGGGAAGGTAAGGGAAGGTAAGGGAAGAGAGAAAATAAGGATGGGGGATGAAAAAAGAAGGGGGCGGTTGCCTGAAGGGGCCGACCTGGAGGCCCCGCCCCGGACCGCGGTCTCAGGCCTGATGTGATTTCGTCCGGCACATCCACTTCTCGCACCATTTTGTCAGGATCTCTGACCTCTGGTTGAAGAACTGGTCGATGTCCTTTGTGAACTTCTTCTCCTTCATGATGAACTCGGTGAGGGCATCGAAGGCACACCTGAGGCAGTGGTAGGTCACGACGGTCTTGTTCTTGGAGGCTGCGGCCCTCTCGTACGTCGGGAAGGACGTGTTCACATATACGGTGGCCTCGCTGAAATTGAACCACGCCTCCTTTGCCAGGTCTGGGCGGAAGGTCGGCATGATGCTGAGGCCGAACTTCCTCTTGCGACCCGCTGCATGCTTCCCGGCGGTTTCCGGGGACGAGCCCTCCCCCGCCGTTCCCACTCCGGCGCTTATAACCGCGGCCGATCCTGCGCCCGCGCTCGCAAAGATGCCGGCCGTCGCGTTGACGCCAGTCGGCCCAGCACCGGGACGTGCCCCGGCCTGCCCTCCCCCGGGTGCGCCTTCGTGAGCCCTGTGCTCCCTGCTACGGGCGTTGAACTCGCCAAAGTAGGTCTCAAAGTCCCTCACGACAGAGTTCAGCTCCTTGCTGAGCGCCCTGGCCACCTGGGGGCTCCATGATGCCTCCCCGGTCTCCCCGGCGTCTTCGAGCATCTTGTCGAGCTCTGCACCGACCTTCTTCCGGAACTCATACCACAGGGAGGAGGGGCGTATCGTCGTCTTGTCGGCGGTCACCTCCGATGCCAGGAGATCGGCGTGGATATAGCCGGTGAGCTTGTCGGTCATCTGTCCGAAGGCGTCCGACTTTATAACGCGGCCGTTGACTATGACGAGTATGCCGGCGCCAAGGCCGCCCATCCCAGTCCCCTCCGTGTAGCCCCTCTGGAGGTAGTAGAAGCGCCCGCAGGCCTTCCTCGACCGGATGCCGAGCTCGACCGGCATGGATGTATCGTGCTCGGGCTCCCTCAGGGAGAGCTCCTCCCCATTTACTTTTATCTGCAGGGGCCGCCCCATCACGCACCTCCCGCTGACGATTGTCGGGTAGTACGAGATCAGGGTCCTCTTCACCTCATCGGCAGTGATCTTCCCCCGGTACTCCGCGTTGAGGACGTGCTCCACGATCGTCATGTCCTCGGTGAGGCCGGTCTTGGCGTTCAGGAGGTTCCTGTAGGCGGGCACCCCGTGCTTGCTCATCGTCCACTCCTGCACCGCCGTAAAGCTGCCCTTCCGGGTGGTGATACGGATCGGGGAGGCGATCCAGAGGCCGACCTTCATCCCCCAGCCGTAGTGGCCCAGCCGGTCCTGCCCGCCCTTGGTGGTGCCGGCTATCGTCGGCAGCGTGCCGAGCAGGACGTCCTCCGGGATCCCTGAGCCGTACATCTTTATGGTGAACTTGTCCTCCGACGTCTCGAACTCCACCCTCGTATAGCCCTTGTCGTCGATGCAGTTGTCCATGTTCTCAATTATGACCACCTGTTCCATCGGAATGTTGTAGTGATCCCGGAGGTTTTCCATTATGTGTGCGACATTGATGTTAAAGTCCTGATAGATTGCGCCGCCCCTTCCCTTCGTGCCTGAGGGCTTTACCGGCCGAGTCTTTATTTTTAGAGCTCCACCCTGAGTCATGATACCTCGCCTTTTCTGAGCCGTAGGAGCACCAGAGATGCGGACGAGGTATTTAAGTCATTACTCGAAACGGGTCGAGTGTTAGTTCAAGCGGAGTACAGTCATCAGACACCATAAGAAAGGGTAATTAGGGCCGGTGAGAGAGGGATTTCTGGGGTGTCGCTGTGGTGCATACTGCGGTCTGTTCTGAGAGACGGGTCTTCATCCCGGATGAGACCGTGGACAGGGTCGCCGAGACCTCGGGCCGCATACTGGGAGACCTCGGGCTCAAGGTGAGGGAGAGGAGGGCCGCAGGGGAAGGGGAGACCACGATATTCGCGGCGGAGGGGGCGGCCATCCCGCTGATCATGAGGGTTCTCCTAATACCGTTCCGGGCGGCAGATTATGTAAAGGCCGCCCAGAGAACCGGCGTCCACGTGGTAATCTCCCCGGCAGAAGGCGGGGTGAACCTCTTTGCATGCGGGATCGCCCTCGGGGAAGCTTCGGGGAAGCCTGAGAGGTACCCCGAAGAGAACACCATGGAAGAGGTGACAGACACCCTGAAGGCCTGGGACTTTGAAGGCAGCTTCATCGAGATGATAAAATCGGCTTTCCCCGGGGCCGAAGAGGAATGAGGCGGGCCATCAAAGAGAGCGGGACGAGGGAGCGGTCATCTGCCGGGCGCGTCTGACCCTTTGACCAGATCCCGTTCCACACCCCTTAGGCAATATTCCGTCTTTCTTTCCTAGTCATTTTGATACCAAAATTAAAATTAACATTTATTTTAACCTTAATTTTAACCCGTCTCCCTATAGCGATCCCTCTTCCTGGTCACAGGCGGGATGCGGAAAAAAGCGGGAGGCGGGGGAGCGGTGAGGGGGGCAGGAGCCGCAGGCGACAGGCTGCCGAGGGCAAAGCCCATATAGGGTATGCCTGCTAGGGGAGAAAGGCGTCTGATCGAGGTGGGTCACCGGTGACTCAGAACGATAGGCCCCCGGCATGGCTCGAGATAGCAATATCGTTATTGGCACTGGCATCCATAGGACTGCTGGTCATAGAGTTCCTTACCCCTCTCACGGAGTACTGGATCCAGGTAATTTACGACCTCGACCTCGCCATTTGTGCCGTATTTGCGTTAGATTTTGCCGTCGAATTGAGAAAAGCGCGCGACAGATCCGGTTACCTGAAGTGGCACTGGATCGACATAATCGCACTCTTGCCCGCATACCTCTTCTACTTCCTCGAGACGACGACGCTGCTGGGCGCCGGGCTGCGGGCCCTGAGGCTGATCCGGCTCGGCAGGTTCTTCGCTGTGACGGCGAGGATAAGGCGAACCCGCATCATGCATGCGGATGAAGAGAAGAGGTCCAACAAGAGAAAGTCGATAGGCTATGCCACCGTGGCGGCCGTGATCGCGGTATTCTATATAACGTTCAGGCAGGACATCGACATCCTGCCCTTCGGATCATATGTCACAAAATCGCTGGTCTCAGGCTTTATCTTCTTCGTCGCGCTCGCAGCAGCGGAAGCGATAGTCTTCTGGAAGGTCTCGAAGGTGGAGGACCCCGCGTCCAGGGCCTCGATCGGCCGCGCGACCAAGGCGGTCATCGTCGGCCTGGCCTCCATAGGCATCGTCTCCCTCATCTTCGAGGAGCTGATGGTTCTAGCCCTGTCGCTCGGGGTCGTAGGCCTCATCCTCTCGTTCTCCCTGAGCCCGTTAATCTCGAACTTCATAAGCTGGATCTACATCAGCACCAAGAAGCTGTACAGCGTCGGCGACAGCGTGAAGATTGGGGACGCTGTGGGGATCGTCACGAGCATAGGCTACCTCACCACACAACTGGTGGAGGTGGGGGACGCGTCGCTGTACAAGTCGCTGACTGGGGGCACCATGACGGTCCCCAACTCGATGGTGCTCTCAGAGATCGTCACTACGAAGGGGCCGAGGAAGAGCCCGTTCTATATTGCGGACATCACCTTCGACCTGGCTTACGAGAGCGACCTGGAGGCGGTGAAGGAGATCATTGGGAGGATAGTAGAGGAGTATCTAAGCCCCTACGTCGACCGGATGGTAAACTCGTGCACGGGGAGGGAGTGCGACGGGAAGTTCATGGACGCAATAAGATCCGGCCCGAAGATCGTTTACAGGCCCGAGATGACGTGGGTGGAGGTCAAAGTGATATACCCGATCCCTCCCGCAGTGTACGTCCAGTCGATAAGCGATATTACAGAAAGGGTACTCAGGGAGTTCAATGCAAGACCGGAGGCAGTGAAGTTCCCCCTGGGAAGGTCCAGGTAAGCAGGGGCCTCCCCCCCGGCATCCCCTGCGCCTGCCCGCTTCGCACTGCCTTAACGGAGTTCGCCCCCGTGCTTGCCGGGAGGGCCCCCTCTTCCTTCCCGTGGCGGTAACGATCCGTGAACTCCAAGAACCGCACTGCCCCGCCGGCCTCGGCCGGAGGGACGCTGAACCCGTTCCTCACCGCTTCGTGGAGGGCGCCCGTCACCCGGCTTATCAGGCCACGGTCGTAGAGGAGCGCCCCGATAACGACGCGCATGATCATATCTCGCAGCAGGGGGCCAATCTCCCTTTTCGTGGGCAGGCGGCGCAACGTGCACCGCGCCCTTCCGAAGTTTTATAGCGGACGGGGCGTTAGAGTATGCGGGTAACGCCGATGGGAAGCTTACGCGCGGGGATCAAGGCAGGAGGCATCTCGGGCGTTGTGTACGGAGCGTTCAGCGCGGCGGTGATCTGGGCGGAGCTTGTCGGACTGAAGGAACTGTTCATGCCTGTACTGGCTGTATATTATTACGAGTCAGGCGCCCCGTTGAGCCTCGATGAGCTCTACGGGATCGCCCTGTCCACATCGCCGATTAATTCATTCATCACAGGGATAATCATATCGGTCATCATAGGCGTCTGCTACGGGGCAGCCTTCGACATCCTCCCCGGCAGGAGCCCCTATGTGAAAGGCCTGCTGATCGGCCTCTTCCTGTGGGTCGTCTTCCCGGTCTTCGGCGGCTGGGGGGACCTCCGCTACGGCCCCGCATACAATGCCGTAAGGCTCGGGAGCAGCCTCATGGGCTACATCTTCCTCGGCTGCATCCTGCCCTTCGTCTATATGAGGTCAATACCGAAGGAAAGGTGAGCCCGGCAGGGCGGGCATCTCCTTCAGCCGCGGAGCTTCTTCAGGAGCCAGGCCATGTTCTGCCCCAAGTCCCGCATGGTGTCCAAGCCCTCAGCATCGCGCTCCACTTCCCCCTTCTTGTGGCCGATGCCGAGGTTCCAATATGAGGAGCCGGGGACGACCATCTGGTTGATCAGGAAAAAGTTGTTGATCGAGACGAGTGTCAGCATCGCGCCGGCGCGCCTCACCGCGACTACCGCCGCCCCCACTTTCCTCTTCAGCATGCCGGAGTTCGCCCTCGAGACCATGCCTGCCCTGTCGATGAGTGCCTTCAGCTCGGGCGTCATGGTTGAAAAGTAGACCGGGGAGCCGAGGATGATCCCGTCCGCCTCGCGCATCTTCTGTATGTATCCGTTGACGCCGTCCTCATCGTTGGCACACCGGCCGTCGAGTGCCTCGAAGCACCGCCTGCAGGCCCTGCAGCCCCGGATCTGCTGGCCGGCGAGCTGGATCAGCTCGGTCTCTATCCCTTCCCTTTCCAGCTCCGCGAGGACCTTCCTGATGAGCACCGCAGTATTGCCGTCCCGCCGGGCGCTCCCGTTGAATGCGACCACTTTAATGGGGGCACCGGCACCAGCACGCTCTTCCCCTTGCATCCGCTCCACCCCAGGAGATCGTCAGATAAGAAAGGGTTGCGGGAGCCTTTAAGGCCTCCCTTCCCGGCCTGATGCAGGATTGCCTGATGCTGCCTGACGCAGGGATCAAAGCTGCTTGCCGCAGTTGGAGCAGTAGCTGGAGCCGCGGGGGTTCTCCTTTCCGCAGCTTGGGCAGGGCCGGGGAGGTCTGTTGACGGACTCCCGGATGCTTTTACCGGCAGACTGGAACGCCTCGTGGACGTCCTTGGCAGCCCGGCTGAGCGCCTTCTCCACCTCCCTGCTTGCCTGGCAGAACGCCTCCCTTATCACCTCGGCTGGGATCGGCACGCCGGCCGCCGCCCCCGTCCGGGTCCTGACGCCGCAGTTCGGGCAGAAGTTCGCCTCATCTGCAAGAGGCTTGCCGCAGTTGGAGCAGAACACCATAGCTCATCATCCCTTTCTGGTTTTTCTTTTTCCTTTGTTTTGTTTTGTTTTGTTGCCAAGAGAGGGATTTAACCCTGGGCGCTGCCGGAACGCCCAGGCGGGAGGGCGGCGCGCTTCGCTTCGATGCTTCGACTTTTCAGTTACATGGCCCCCGACCAACGAGGCTCTGCGATCAGGTTAAAAGAAGGCTCTGAGATTCAGATTCAGGGATCGAGACAGATGGCAAAATGCGAAAAGTGTGGCAGCCCGTTAACCGACCGCGACATTTACTGCTCCAACTGCGGGACTCTGGTAGCGGGAAGGGCGGCCCCCTCCGGGAGCCAGCAGCCACAGCCGGGAGCGGCCTCGGTACGGGCGGAGGCGCCCCGCAGCGGCATAGACACCCTGATCCGGAGCCCGGAGGCGCAGGACTACTGGGTGAGGCGGCTTGTGGCGGTGCTCATCGACGGCGTGATAGTCTACTTGGCGCTTGGCATCCTGAGCGCCCTGGTCATAGCCCCCGCGTTCATAGTCAGCATCCTCTCCGGGAGGGTCTTCAGCGCGGGTGCCTGGTGGGGCTTGCTTTATGTCGTTCCCGTTCGCAGCCGGCCTGATAATGATCCTCTACTTCGTCGTCTCAGAGTCGTATTGGGGGGCGACCCTCGGGAAGTCGATCATGGGGCTGAGGGTGACCGCAGTGGGCGGCGGCAGGCCCAGCCTGGGCCAAACGTTCCTGAGGAATATCAGCAAGCTGCACTGGCTGCTCCTCCTCCTCGATACCATAGTTGGGCTGGCGGTCCAAACAGAATACAGACAGAAGTTCAGTGACAGGTACGCCGGCACGATCGTTATGAAGAAGTAAGGCCGATCGGCGGGGAGATGGGGCCAGAGCGGGGCGGGGTTAGGCGACGTGGGACCGGGCGGGGTGACCTGCCCCAACGGGCGTGTACAGCGGTTTTGCTAATGGTCTTGCCTCCAACTCGGTCTCAGGCTGCAGAGGGGAAGGTGTCCCGGCCATGCTTGGCGCTATCGCCAGCAGGAGTGCCGAATAACATTGCTGCGCGGAGGCAGGATGGATGCCTTCCGGCCGCAGCTGCCGGCGGGTCCAGGCTTGGTGACGCCGCCCCGCCCGACCGCACTCCTGCATTTACACCGCACTCACATCGGCAAGCCGTGGAGCGCTCGGCTTGACGCTGCGGCCGGTGATGCTCATCCGTATCCTTGCAGCCTTACCATAGCAGAGCAGGGCATCGTCGAACCTGTTCAGGCCTTCCAGAGCCATGCCCTTGCCAACAAGAAACCCCGCCTCATCTGGGCAGAGGCCAAGCGCCTTGTTATAAAGCGAGAGAGCCTCCTCAAACCTCCGGAGACTCAGGGACCTAGCGGCCATAGTGCTGTAATTGCCGACCCGATCACGCCTGCCACATTCCTCGGCTTCCTGCGGAGCGTAGTACTTGTGCCCGCACTCCCTGCACTCATACGTGTAGAGCTTCCCTAGGTGCAAATGTTCACCCCCACACTCTTCCGTATGCATTGGCAGTAAATAAGTGCCGATAGCCCGACGGCTGCCACAGCGCGGTTTCCATCCGCTAGAGAGCAGGTCTGCTGAAGGGTTTCCGGGGCTGCGGCCCGTCACTCCCTGACCAGCCTGAACCCTATCCCTGTGCCCATCCCGAGGCTGTATCCCAGGCTTATGAGGAGCAGTGCCATAGGCTCGAGGTACCGCGCCGACTCCAGGGGCCCCGCATCCACCGGATCAAAGCCGATATCCCCTGCCAGCTTCATTACCCTGCGTTTTGCCTCCGGGCTGTCGCCTGCAATGAACGCGGTGAGGCGCTCCCCGCCGACCATCCCCGTGCTCTGGTTCTTCGCAAAGACGGTATTGAACGCCTTCACCACGTCGGCACGCGGAAGGCGCTTCTGAAGCTCCTCGGCGCCAGAGGTGTTGAAGCCTACTGCCCACCGCATCCCTGTGCCGATCACATTGGTCACGTCCACCAATGGTTTTCCGTCAGCGGCAGAGCCTATCTCCCTCGCAACGTCTTCCAGCTTGCTGAAGGGCACCGCCAGGATGATGACCTCGCCCCATTCGGCGGCCGGGCGGACCGGCTCGCTTGGGTCACGGTGGCCAAACCTCACCTCGTGGCCTGCACGGACCAGGCCGCTTGAAAGGGCAGTCCCGACATTGCCTTTCCCAATCATGGCTACCCTCATCTTTCATCATGAGATCTGTGCCCCCGCGGATATTTAAGGAGCGGAGACGCGCAGCCTGATCTCGCCCTCGCCGTCCGGCCGGGGGACTCTTTATATTGAGCCATGGCATCTGATCTATCATGGTGAAGAGGGAAGGGCTGGGGGCACTTGCAGGCATAGCGGCGCTCATAGCCGTAATCGGATACCTGGTCCTGACAGCGGAGTATGAGAGCCCGAGCAGGGTGATCATAAGGCTCACCGCGCTCTACGGATTATTGTTCCTGAGCATCTCGTCGATAATGACACCTTTCCTCAAGGAGGTCACAAGGGCCTTCGGGAGGCCTTTCATAAGGGTGCACCACGTCTTCATGGGGGTCGGCCTGACCCTCGCGACCCTGCACCCCGTCGTCCTGGCGGTCGTCACCGGCAACGCAGGGGTCTTTATCCCGATTTTCAGCTCGTGGTACGGGTTCTGGGCCGGTGCAGGCAGGATCGCCCTGATCATAGCATACATCGCAGCACTGGCGGCGCTCCTCAGGGGGAGGTTTGGGGCCTGGCGCTACGTCCACGCCCTGGTCTACCTGGTGCTCACCTTCGTGATAGTCCACGCCGCCCTCCTCGGGAGCGACTTTGAAACACCCGCCATAATGGCGATCTATTATGTGCTATACGCGCTGGTGGTGGCCGCCTTCTTCCTGAAGCGCCTGCAGCGGCGCAAAATGAAGGGCAATACCGCGGACACGGGGCGCGGGGCGACCGCGCGCAGCACCCGTGGAGGGGTTTCGGTCAACAGGGACCTGACAATAGTTGTAAAACTCAATCCAGCATAGCAGCCACGAAGGTTATTTTGTCTAACGGCGCCCGGATCCTGGACGCAGGCGATTTCCATGACCCGGGCCGACCCGGCTGCTGCAGTCTGCGGGCTCACGATTTAGTCCAGTACTGGTTCGAGAACTCGATCGCCGTGATGACCCTCTGGGCAAAATCGGTCTCCTGGCACTCCTGGGAGTACATTACAAAGCCGTCGAACGCGAAGAAGTAGAGGTTCTTGACCCGGTAGATGTAGCGGGGCTGCGCTATCCTCACGAGATCGAGGAACTGATCCCTCCGGAACTTTACGCGGTACGAACTCGTCCCCTGGGCTTGGGTTACAACCGCCATAACGACCACAGTGACCTTACCGGAGCCCCAGCTTTTATGGGTTGAGTGCACGGCAGCGCCCTACGGCACGGGCTCCGCGGTCCCGATACGCGGCAGGACACATCATGGGCCGTCGATCACCAGGGCGGGGGAGAAGGAGAAGGAAAAGGAAAAAAGAGAAAGGGGCAGGGGGAGGAGGAGCAGTGCCCTCGACGCCGCCCCGGCCGGCAAGTCTCAGACGGCAGCTGGGTGCCTCCTCACGATGACGATCATCGCAACTGCTGACAGAGCGACGATGATGCCTGCAAGACCGAGCCCCTCCGAGGTTGGCCATACCGATATCGCGGGGATCTGCTGCACGGTCAGGCCAGATGCCATCGCGCCCACAGTCACGAGGTACCTCGCTGCCGTCTGTGGCGTGTCAAGTCCTATGCTGGGATCGTGGACGAGCAGCCCGTTGAAGTACGGGTACGAGATGTAGATCCGGATGTGGTTGCCGGCGTTGAAGTAGGCGGCCTCCACCGGCACGCTGTATGAGCTGTTACCATCAGTTACTGTGGCGAACGGCACGAACTTGAAGATGCCCACAAGGTCCTGTTCCTCGCTGACCCCGAACTTCAGCTTCGCCGGTCCTGCCATCATGAGGTTCTTGCCCGCCAAGTTCTGGTTAGTGACGGTGGCAGCTACGCTCAGGTCGGCGGCCTCTGTGCTGCGCTCGGTTATCGCTAGGCGGATGCACGGGGCCGCAGGGTTGCCCCTGAAGGTCACGGAGGGCGAGGCGCTCGTCGTCTCGACCTCGTCCAGGTCTTTAAAGCACTCGCCGATGGCGTCTGCCGGGTAAGAGGCGGCATCGATCCAGAGCGCGAGCGCGGGCTCAACGGTCCCGGTAGCGTTCAGGATGCTGACGCTGATCGGCTCGAAGTTCCACTCCCAGTCCCTCACAGCGAGGTCCATCTTCATCTCGCCTGCGGAGACGTTGTATGAGTACCCGCTCCCAGAGCCTACCTCTATCACAGGCTCGCTGTAGAGCCTTATCGCGAGCTCCACATTGCCCTCCGCGAAGTCGAACTTGGACGGGGCGTCGGTCAGGGTCATGGTGAAGCTCAGCCCTATGACTTTGTCCCCCGACCTGATCTCGGTGATCTCGCCTAGCTCCCACCCAGTCGAGCCGAAAGAGAGGAAGGCAGGGTGGAAGTTGTCTGCGAGTTCCCTGAGCCTCTCGCGTTCCTCGATCCGCTCCTTCACCAGATCCCTGACGGAGTTCAGCCCGGACTTGATCGCCCCGCCGAGGCTGCTTATCGCATCGCCTATCAGGGATCCCGCCCCCGACGGCTTGCTGCTGCCGATCAGCGAGATCGCCGAGTTTATCTTCCCGATCGCGGCGCTGACTTCGGGCAGCGATCCGCCGGTCGCGTTGTCAATGGTCTGCAGGTTCGAGACCGCCTGGTTGAGGGCGTCCACCGCAGCTGACCTGTTGGCCGACGCGGACAGTATGTTTGCCCTGACTAGATCGGCGCCGGTACTGACGGCGAGGGCGATCCCCCTCTCGATCTCCAGCAGCCTTGCCTCATCCCGGAGGTTGTTCTCAAGGATAATCGCGTTGAAGAGCGAGGGCTCGGCCATGTTCCGGAGGCGGAAGCTGGACCCGTTTATCCTGGCATACTCGACCAGGCCCTTGTAGTGGACGACGTAGACCTTCCCGGAATCGTTGTTTGCCCACCAGACGAACATGGGCTTCGTCCCGTTGGCCGGGAAGGCTACGGTGAAGAGGTCGGTCCGGATAATGGTGAGATCTCCGGTCCGCTCTACCTGCGGCCCCCCGGCCTGGCTGGGCTGGGCCTCTACGCGGGCCAGTGCAGGGGTTGCTGCCCCAAACAAGCTAAAAACTAGGATTGCAAGAACCATACATGAGAGATAACGGGCGGGTTTCATAACGGCACCTGATCAAACCCTATGTGCCGGCAATTTAACCTCATCGCACATCCGGATCTCGAAGGCGAAGTTCGAATTTTCGAATGCCCCACCTTGGCAGACCACGGGGGCTTTTTATGCGGGTTGGCAGGTGCCTCCCGGTCACTGCGGGGATTGATGTGGGGCCTTGTCAATATTCATGGTAAAAATGTGTTTGCAAAACTTTAATTACTCTCAGAGCAGACGTAAACTAGGTGTCCCGGATGGCAGGACGGCGCAGGAAGAAGTCCCTCAAGAAGCTGATTGATGATGCGGTAAACGCTGCCGAACGTCGCTCGACGACGGTGGGAAAACCGATCCTCAAGGAGATCGACGAACTCGTCTGGCACGAGGACGAGATCGTGATCTACTCGGCTGACATGGCAGACCTTCCGGGGAAGGTATACCGGACTATGGGGGCGGGGCTGAAGCGCCGAGGGTTCAGGATCACAAAGCAGAAGGAGGTCGAGCTGAGGGGAGAGCGGCTCGTCTACGTAAATCGCTACATAGTTGAGGGCGAGGGCGCCGGCGAGGAGGCCATGGTCTATGCCAAGCTCAAGGGCCTGAGCATAGTCGAGACCGCCTGACCCTCCAGCACGGCCCTTTTACCGCCACCGCCGCTGCCGCAGGACGCTGACGTTACCCTTGTTTCTGCCACCGATATTGTTTTGTTGCCGCCTGCCACTAGAGGATCGGGGGCAGCCCCTGGACAAGTATGCTGAAGTAGAGCACCAGCAGGCAGATCATTATCGAGATTTCCTGGCGTATCCCTTTAGAGAGCGAGATGCTGATCGAGAGGAGATAGATGGACGCCAGCTGCCCGAGCGCCAGTGCGGCGATCGAGACAGGGGGTGAGCTGATCTCCAGTATAGGCGGGATGAGCGTCGCCATGAGCGGCACCCTCGAGATCATGATCCCGTTGAAGAGCGAGAGCTCGCCCCCTGTCCGCCGCGTGAGAGCATATCCTGCGGCCTCAAGTATTGCGAAGATGATGAGGATGTTGACGGGATAGGATGCCAGGATGCTGACCGTCTCGATCGACCGGGAGTAGGTCAGGAGTGAGGGCCTGAAGAACTGCGAGATGCAGACGTAGAGCTCGAGGGCACCGACGGCGAGGCTGACGGGGAGGAGCCGCCCCGAGCGGGCTGCCAGCCCCGAGAAGATGGAGTACGGCATGATCCTTGCGGGGATCTCGTTCTTTAGGGATTCCCTGTAGATGTCCAGACCCTTCTCCGTCAGGGAGAACTCCCCCCGCGCGGTCTTGGCTACGAGCCCCCTCATGATCTCCAGGTGGTAGTAGACCGTGGTGATGCTGATACCCAGCTCCTCGGAGAGTTCCCTGGGGGTCGACGCCTTCTTCGTCGAGAGGATCTCCAGTATCTTCCTCCGGTGTGGGTTCTTCAGTGCCTCGTCCATGTTCCATCCCCTGCTGATCGTGCGGGGCCGCCCGCTCCCTTGCAGCTGCCCGGCTCGGCCTACTTTCCATGCCGCTCCAGGAAAGATCCTATCCTGGCGATCGCCTCTTCGAGGCGGTCCATCGAGTTGGCGTACGAGATCCTCACGTGGGACGGGTAGTCGCCGAAGGCTTCCCCGGCCGTGGCGCTGACCCCGGCCTCAGCGAGGAGGAGGTCGCAGAATTCTGCCCCGCCCATACCCGTCCCGATCTTCGGAAAGGCGTAAAAAGCGCCATGTGGCTTCTCGGGACCGAGGTCGAAGCCGAGCCTGCAGAGCTCGCCGCAGACATAATCCCGCCGCGCCCTGAACTCGGCGACCATGGGGGAGGGGTCGGTGCTGAAGGCAGCCAGCGCCGCCTTCTGGGTGAAGGAGGCGGGGGAGCTCGCAGAGTGCTGCTGTATCTTGTTCATGGCGGAGATCACCTCGCGGGGACCGGCAGCGTAGCCGAGGCGCCACCCGGTCATCGCGTACGTCTTCGAGAAGCCGTTCACGGTGATGGTCCGGTCGCCCACGCCCGGGATGGAGCCTATGCTGAAGTGCGAGCCTTCGTAGAGGATCTTCTCGTAGATCTCGTCGGAGATGATGTAGGCGCCCCGGGACACCTCGGCCAGCGCCCTCAGCTCACCCTCGCTGTAGACGCAGCCGGTCGGGTTGTTGGGCGAGTTCAGCATGATGAGCCTGGTCCTCGGCGTGACGGCCTCCTTCACCGCCTCGATGTCGGGGCGGAAGCCCTCCTTCGCCGGGACCTCCCTGACCCTGCCGCCGGCGAGGGCCACCATCTCCATGTAGGAGACCCAGGCAGGGGTCGGGATGACGACCTCGTCCCCCTCGCCGACGAGCGCCATGACGGCGTAGAAGAGCGCCTGCTTGGACCCGGGGGTGACGATCACGTCCTCCTTCCCCACCTCCAGCCGGTTCTCGCGCCTGAGCTTCTCGGCTACGGCCTCCCTCAGCTCGGGGATGCCGGCGCTGGGGGTGTAGTGCGTAAAGCCGGACCGCATAGCCTCCTCCGCCGCGTCTATTATGGGGGCGGGCGTGTCAAAGTCCGGCTCGCCGACGTCCAGCTGGATCACCTTGATCCCCTTCCGCTGGAGCTCCCTCACCTTCTCGATCATTTTGAGCGTGCCGGATTCCTTCAGGTTGAGCATCCGCTTGGAGAGCGCCGTATGAATCCCCGCATAATGTAGATACAGGTTCATAAAAAGGTGATCGCTGACCGGGATCCGGCGGCGGCAGGTCAGCACCGCACTTTCATGCCTGCGCCGCCTGGAGGCGCCACGGACATCGTTGCTGACGGGGAGATGCAAAACGGCAAATAGCAGAGAGAGAGAGAGAGAGAGAGAGAGAGAGAGAGAGAGAGAGAGAGAGAGCAGGGCCCTCACGCCGCCGGGGTGCTGCCCGAGGAGTCGCCTTCAGTTAGTTCACGCTCTGTGCCCTCTGTGCCTCATAGGCACCGCTGACGGCAGATATCCGCCCAGTCTGCCCCTCACCGCCGCCCTCAGACCAACAGTAGCCCGTATTGCCCTGACGGTCCCCCTGAGCCTGTCCAAGCGGATCGTTAATTGCCTGAAGCGCGCTATCGTTACCCTGTTCAGAAACCGAAGTGCCACCAGTCCGCCATACAGTGTGAGAGCAGCGCCAGAAAGACGGAGAGCATGAAGATGAAGGAAGCGCCCGTCCGTGATCCCGAGAAGCGCGGAAAGAGGATGGTCAAGATCAATGAGGGCGGCAGCGCAACAGCCAAGGCAAGCAAGTAATGACAGCCTAAGCATTGGAGAACGAAGGAAACGCTCCAGCCGTTGGCAGAAAGGTAGTCGAGGAGCCATGTCAGCACCGCCCGGTCCTCCTCTGCGCCTTCCAGTGACGATAGACGCCGCAGTATTCCAGCATGTCCTTATGGGGGGCGTTGCAGGTTGCCGCGTCATCCTGGTAGAGCTTGCACGACTTGAGCGGGCATCTGTGGTTAAAGAGCTTCATTACTACACCCCGTGCCGGAGACCAGCGCCTTCAGGAGCAGGTAGATTCCCTCATCTTGACGGCGGCGCCGAGGTTCGCGGTGGCTGAGAGGTCTGCTGCCAGGCGGCCCCCGAGCCGCAGGGCCTGCCCCGAAGTTACATTCCGGTCCGTCTGATGATGCTGCAAGCCGGTACCCCTGCCCCTCAGCGTGTCGCAGAAGGTATAAAATATGGAGAGCGGGCGGCGACCGGGCGGCGACCGGGCTACAACGTGCAGCCTGCAGGCCGGAGCCAGAGACCCGTCCAGAGCGCCCGAACCGCACAATCCGCCGTTGCGGGGTTAAGGGTCAAAGGTTAAATACTCCTGATGGTCATTTTCTGAGGTTGAGGCGGGTGAGTGGTCCTCCCACCCGTTCCGCCTTCATAAACCCCGGAGTCGGGAGGTAGAGTCAATGGCACAGGTTTCGGCAAGGGTAATTGTACGTGCGGCTATGCTGGCAGCCGCATACGCTGCCTTGGTAACGCTCCTCGCGCCGATCAGCTTCCTCGGTGTGCAGGTGAGGGTGGCCAACGCCCTGATAGGGCTTGTCCCTTTATTGGGCATGCCCGGCGCCATCGGGATCACGCTCGGAGTGGTCATAGGGAACGTCTGGAGCCCGCTCGGACCCCTGGACATGCTCAGCGCGGTCCCGACATTCGCCTCTCTGACGATCCTGCTCAGGCTGAGGGACCGCTCGGTGCTGGCAGGCCTCCTCATCTACACCGGAATAGTCTCGGCGTGGGTCGGGTTCCTGCTCTCCTACGTGCTGGGGGTGCCCTTCGTACTGACCTTCCCGTACCTCCTGGTCGGGATAGGCATAGCGACGGCGCTCCTCGGCTATATCGTCTACAGGGCGGCGGCGAGGGTCCTTCCGGCCGGATACAGGGACAGGGATCGGGGGCGGCAGGGGTGACCGGGAGGGCGGTCGTCGTCCTCTCGGGCGGGCCGGACAGCGCGGTCGCACTCTACATGGCGGCCGCGAGGGGTTTCGATCTCTTCCCCATCACCTTCGATTACGGGCAGCTGGCGAAGAGGGAGATCGGGTGCGCGCGCCTGGTTGCGCGGAGGCTGGGCCTGGAGCCCCTGGTGATCGATCTCTCGGCGCTCGGGCGCATATACAAAGGGTCGACCTCGCTCGTGGACAAGAGCATCCCGCTCACGGGAGAGTTCACAGAGCCGATCATAGTACCCTTCAGGAACGGCGTGATGCTCTCGATCGCCGTAGCCTATGCGCGGACGGTGGGGGCTACCCGTATCTTTTACGGCGCGCAAAAGTCGGACGCCCGGTTCTATGCGGACTGCCGGCCAGAGTTCATAGAGGCCTTCGAGGCGGCGGCGAGGCTCGGCACTGGGGCGGGGATGGAGATCGAGGGCCTGACGTCGCTGACGAAGGGCGGGGTGATAAAGAAGGGGGCGGAGCTGGGCGTCCCCTTCGAGCTGACGTGGAGCTGCTACGGGCAGGGGGAGAGGCACTGCGGGGTCTGCGAGTCCTGCGTCAACAGGAAGAGGGCGTTCCGGGAGGCGGGCGTCCGGGACCCCACGGATTACGAGGCCTAGCGGAGGCCCCTCTCGATAAACCTGAGGAGGCTGGCCGGATCAGGGAGCGTGTGGTCCTCGCCCAGTCCTCCGGCGATCCGTCCCCCCGTGATCACCCGGAGATCCGGCCGCGCCGCCTTCGCCCGCTTTATGAGGTCGATCAGCGGGCCCCTCGTCTCGTCCTGGCAGCAGGAGAGTATTAGGTACTTCAGCGAGGGGTCCGCTAGGCCCTCAGCTAGGTCCTCCGGGACGACCCCTTTCCTGGGGCGGTAGACCCTCAGCCCCCTCGAGGCAAGGAGGAGCGAGATGGCGTCCCTCGCCAGCACGTGCCCCTCCCCCCGGACCGTTGCGACCGAGACCGAGAAGGGGGGGCTGACGGCGTCCGGCACCCTGGACCAGAGGAGCCTGAAGACCCGGTAAGTTGTGTTGTAGCAGTCGAACCACTTCTTCATGGCCTCCGCCGGCTCGCGTCCGTACCAGTCGGCAAAGTCCGACCATGCCTTCAGGACGCCGCCCAGCACGATCTCCTGCACGGGCGAGCCGCCGTCCAGCGCTGCCTGCGCAGAGGCGATCGCCCCATCTCCGTCGCCAGCGAGTATCGCCCCCGCGAGGTCGGGGCTGCCGGGCTCACCTGACAGGGATCCCGCCGTCCATAACCACCTTCCCGTCCACGGTCATCTGGCCCTCAGACATGTCCTTGATCATGTCCAGGTGGGACGAGGCCTTGTTGGCACCGTGATACGCTCCGCTGTTGTTCCCGATCGCGATGTGGATGGTCCTGTAGATCTTCTCGTCGATTATGATGCTGCCGCCGGTGAACTCGGCGCCCGGGTTGCAGCCAACGCCCAGCTCCGCTATCCTGTCTTTATCGCCGGTGTTAGCGTCGAGGAACTTCCGGAACCTCTCCGCGCCCTTCTCGGCCCCGAACGATACGACCTTCCCGTCCCTGAAGGTCAGCCTGAGCCCGTCGACCCTCCCGAAACCGGGTATGACGACGACCGGGAAGGTGATGTACCCGTTCGCGGTAGTCTCGAGGGGGGCGACGAAGACCTCCCCCGCAGGGATGTTGAGGCCGGTATCCCCCCTGGCGACGTCATCCTCTGAGATGACCGCGTCGTCGACTATCACCGGCCGCCCCTTTATGCTGAAGGAGAGGTCGGTATCGCCGGAGGAGGTGGTGATGCGGACGCGGTCCGCGCCCGAGAGCGCGCCGGAGTAGTGCCTGCAGAGGCCGAGGAGCTCCTGCGAGAGCGACGCCTTTATGCTCCTGAAGAATATCTCCCGGAACCTGTCGACCGGACAGCCGTAGCCCTTCGCGGCGCCCGGGACGGGCCACCCGAAGTAGACCCACCTGACGCCCCGGCCGTCCATTATCTCGTAGAGCCTCTGGCGCACCGGGGCGGTGTACTTCAGCCTCTCGGCGATCCCGTCGGTCCAGGAGAGGTCGTCCTCCTCGCCGATGAACATCCGCGCGTCCACGGTCTCCGCGATGGCCTCGGCCAGGGGGTCCATGGCCTTCAGGGACTCCTCCGGCGAGAGCTCGTACTTCCGCCGGTTCCTGCCGGAGATGTGTTTCCTGATGATGGTATAGGCGCCCGCCTTCCAGCACTCGTCCTCCACCATGTAGGCGAACTCTTCGCATGACGGGTCGGTCCCGTTGTAGACGATGGAGACCGACTCGAACTTCCCGTCCGGCCTCCTGCCGATCCTCATCGATTCCCTGACGAGGAATTCGGCGATCTTCTTTGCGTCATCCTTCGAGAGAGAGCTCATGAGCATCACGGTTTAACACAGGATGGAGGAGGTATAAAGGCTTTAGAGCAAGGGGAGGGGGAGGCGCAGGCAGAGGTAGTGGTAGAGGTAGAGGTAGAGGTAGTGGTAGTGGTAGTAGTGGTGGTAGTGGTAGTGGTAGTGGCGCGGCGCCGGGCAGGGGGGAGAGAAGAGAGGAAGAGAATGGAAGAGAAGAGGATAGACAGATAGATGGAGGGATAGAGAGCGGGAGCGAAGGAAAGGACACGAAGAGCCCGAAGGTGAGAGCACGGGACCGCTCCCCCCGAACCCGGCTCGGCTACATGACGCCGGCTTCCCTTATCGCGTTCCTCAGCGCATTCTTCGACGGGCAGACGCCGATTATCCGGACGTCCCTGTCTATTATTATGGCAGGGCTGACCTTCAGCCCGTACTCCTTGGCCTTCTCGTTGGGGCCCTTGTAGACCTCGACGTCGATCTTGTCCCCGTACTCTGCCTTTATCTCGTCGATCAGGCGGAGCACGAGCCTTCCGCCAGAGCAGGGGGGCAGCGACACGAAGACCTCTACTTTGAGCGCCATCTCACTCGACCCCCAGCTCGCGCAGGGACGCGGCGATGGTCTCCATATCCGGGCAGAGGCCCACCAGCATTATCCTCCCCTCCTCGAAGACGACTGCGGGCACCAGCGTCAGCCCGTACCTCTCGAACTCCTCGGAGGGCCCGACGTGCTTTATTACCTCCACCTTCCCGCCGTAGATCTTCGCGACCTCATCGGCCATCTTCAGGAGGTCGACACAGCCTGCGCATGGAGGCTCAGCGGTAAAGAACTCGACCTTGACCATATACATCCCTCGTTCCTATGATCTGGATCTCCTGCCCCCGGCGTGTTAAGGCCTGCTGCCGCGCAGGGGCTCATATCCATATTTTCGAATATGTAGATATGTTTAAATAGCTTTCTGTGAGAGAGCATGACGGGGTCAGGCCATGGGAGAACCAAAGCCCGTCGGCATGGAAGTCATCAGAGCCAGGGAGAGGGTATTCAAGGCGCTGTCGGACGAGACCCGGCTCTCGATAATCGAGTTCCTCAGGGGAGGGGAGAAGTGCGTCTGCGAGATCATACCTTACGCCGGCAAGTCCCAGTCGACGACCTCCAAGAACCTGGACATATTGTACAGGGCGGGGATACTGGAGAGGCGCGTCGACGGCAAGAAGGTTTTGTACAGTATAAAGCACGGCGAGGTCCTGCAGTTAATCAGGGACGCCGACCTGCTCAGCCTCAGGCACCTCTCCGCGGTCTCGGAGACGGCAAAGGCCCTGAGCGACTCGATCGGGAGGTAATATGACGCCATGGCATACGATCTGCTGGTGACGGCCCTCCTGGCGGGGTGGGCGGCGCTCCTGGACTACATCTCGGCGCACGTCCTCTTCTCCATAATCCCCGCCTTCTTCCTGGCGGGTGCGATCGCGACCCTGCTCAGGCGGGAGACCGTGATGAAGTACCTGGGGCCGGATGCCAAGAAGTCGGTCTCATATCTCGTCGCGGCGGGAGGCGGGATCCTCCTTTCCGTATGCAGCTGTACGATACTGCCCCTCTTCACCGGGATATACAAGAGGGGCGCCGGGCTCGGCCCTGCGGTAACGTTCCTCTACGCCGGCCCTGCGATAAGCGTGATGGCCATCATAGTCACCGCCAGCATACTCGGGTTCGATATAGGCGCCTCCCGGGCGATCGCGGCAGTATCGTCCTCGATCGTGATAGGCCTCGTGATGGGGACGATCTTCAGGGGGGACGCCAGGGCGAGGCAGGCGCCCAAGGGCGGGGAGGCGGGAAGCTCAAACCGGGTAGCGCTGATCTTCATCGCCGTCCTTACCGCCATACTCCTGATAGGGCCTGCCTCCTACATCGACCAGGCGCTGCGGCTGGCGCTGGTTGCAGCCCTGACTTTGGCTGCGGCTTACGTCCTGAAGAGCAGGTTCTCGAAGGAGGAGATCAGGGAGTTCGGCTACGAGACCTGGTGCCTCTTCAAGAGGATCTTCCCGATCCTGCTACTCGGCAGCTTCGTCAGCGGTGTGATCGGGGCGATCATACCGGTGGAGGTGCTCAGGGCGGTATTCGGGACGAACAGCATCCTCTCCTGCTCCATCGCCGCGGTGGTGGGCGCGTTCCTGTACATGCCGACAATACTGGAGGTGCCGATTGTCGGGACGCTCTTCGGGTACTCCTCGGGCGTGATGGCTGCGGGACCGGCACTGGCGCTCCTCCTCACGGGGCCGACGCTGAGCCTCCCCAGCATGATCGTGATATGGAGGACGATAGGCAGGAAGAGGGCGGCAGCCTACTTCGTCCTAGTGGCCGTACTCTCGGCTGCCATGGGGCTGCTCTTCGGCATGGTGCTCGGGTAGCGCGGCGGGGCGGCTAAGCCGCCCGGACCGGAAAAAGACCGCAAGCAGTAAAAGGAAAAACGCCCCAGAGATCAGATCAAGGAGGGCCTATGTCCAAGCCCCAGATTGAATGCTCCAACTGCGGCTCGGTGATGGAGAGCACCGGGAAGCAGGCGATCAGGATGGGCGATGTAGACGCGGCTTCCGGGCTTGTCACAGTGATGGTCCTGCCGGATATCGGTTCCCCGGTGCAGTTCGACACCTACGTATGCCCGAGATGTGGGAAGGTAGAGTTCTTCGCGGACGGCACTACGAGGAAGCAGCTGAAGGGGGAGTACTGGGGCGATCACCTCGTGAGGTGCCCCGGCTGCGGGAAGGGATACGTGAAAGACTGTGAGAGGTGCCCGTACTGCGGGGCCACGGCCCCTCGGCGCCGAGGATGAAAAAGCCCGGCAAGGCAAGATAATTTTATAGCGATGCCCGGCGATAGTTGATTGGGCAAGGTGAGGTGCGATTATGCCAGCACATGTGGTGAAGGTCTTTGGGGGGGAGCCTCCGTGCGCCAAGTGCAAGAATGTCGAGAAGGCCTTCAGGGAGGCGATAAAGGAGCTGAACCTTGACGCGGAGGTCGTCCATGTCTCGGCCATGTCGGACGAGGCTGACGAGTACGGCGTAATGATGGCCCCCACGGTCGTCATTGACGGCAAAGTCGCGGTGAGCGGTAAGGTGCCTTCAAAGGACGAGGCCGCGAGGATCCTGAGGAAGGAGATCGGGCAGTGAGCTGAAGCAGTT
This sequence comes from Candidatus Methanomethylicaceae archaeon GD_Cm_T35_P0_bin.15, assembly GCA_038801785.1. Taxonomy (GTDB): domain Archaea; phylum Thermoproteota; class Methanomethylicia; order Methanomethylicales; family Methanomethylicaceae; genus JAULTD01. The sequence goes on along the minus strand of JAULTD010000005.1, from coordinate 16,358 downwards.
CCGGGGAGGGCCCCCCGTCGATCTTCGCCGTCGGCTTGAAGGACGCTGCTCACATGTGTGAGCAGCCAGCACCCGTGTGAGTTATCCTGCACCCATCAGGTGACGGCCCTCCGGGTCAACCTTTACGGCTTCTCATCAGTGGATCGCTCATCGCGCAACGGTCCCCTTCTTAGATCAGAGGGAACGTTGCCAGAATCTCGATTTTGGCGCCGCTGGGGTCGCCGCCCGCGCTGTTTTTATCCGTTCGTGCGCATATCTCTCATGGTAGTCGGCAATGAGCATCGACAGGGAGAAGCCCGAGAGGGTGGCGTACTACTGCGAGACCTGCGACCTGACGGAGGAGTACAACATCTCGGACAAGTACGTGAAGTGCAGCAGGTGCGGCGGGCAACTCGTCCGCAAAAAGCCCGTGCACGTGGACGAGCCGTCCCACACGCGGACGGTCCAGGGCGGGATGAAGGACCTGTACAAGGGCGGGGAGGGAAAAGGAGAGGGAGAGGGAAAAGGAAAAGGAAAAGAAAAAGAAAAAGAAAAGGATAGGGCCCGGCCCGGCCCGCAGGACCGGGAAGGGCTACCCGCGCGCTAGGAGCTTCCGGACGGCTTCACCGAACTCCTTCGCCGCCTTGGGACCGTCGGCGGTGACTATCCTCCCGTCTACGACCACGTGGTCGCCCTGGAGCGAGCAGCCTCCCCGTTCCATCTCGTCCCTGGCCCCCTCGTCGGGGAAGACGGTCGCCTTCCTGCCCTTCAGCAGGCCGGCGCGGGTCAGCGTGATCGGCGCGATGCATATCGCTGCGATCACCCCGCCCTTCCCGTACACTTCACGGAGCGCCCTGTGGAGGGGGGCGCTGTCCGCGAGGTATTTCGGGGCCCCGGGCCCGCCGGCGATGACTATGGCGTCGTAGGCGGAGGGGTCGACCGCGTCGAGCGTGGTGTCGGGCTTCACCTTCATACCGAGCTTGCCTTCAGCCACGCCCGGGGACGAGCTGGCTACAGTTATCCTGTGGCCCGCAGCCTTCAGGATCTCATAGGGCTCGGCGAACTCCTCGTCGCGGAACATCTTCTCGGCTATTACCATCAAGACGCTGGCCATAACTCTCGCCGGATAAATATCCGAACCCGGCTCTTAAGAGCCTTCTGATGGCGGGCGGTCGAGGCACCCGTAGCTCTCCCGGGAGACCGCCGCCGCGGCGAGTGCGACTATTATGCCGGCCGTGCACATGATGAAGACCGCCTGGTACGAGGCGAACGTCCTGACCCCCGCGGAGGTCATGTCGATGATGACGCCCATCAGGGACTGGAAGACGCCGGCGCCGACAAAGTTGAAGACGTTGAAGCATGCCATGCCGGTCCCGCATATGCTCGGCCTGAAGTACTCCTTCGACATGGTCATGAATATGTTCGTGCAGCCGAAGCCCGCACCCAGCAGGAAGAATGCGGGGTAGACATATATGCCGAGGCCGCCCCCGTATGCCGCCATGACCGCCCAGAAGACCAGGTTGAGGACAAGGCCCCCGAGCATGACGGGCTTGCGGCGCTCCAGCCTGTCTGATATGAGGCCAGCAAGGGGACCGGCGACGATGTACCCCAGGCCGATCATCATGAGGCAGTTGCCCATGGCCGCCTTGTCCATACCGTAGACGTCGCCCAGAAAGGGGCCGCCCCATAGGCCCTGGAAGCTTATGAAGAAGCCGAATGCGAGGAAGGGGACGGCGATGAGCCTGAGGAAGTTGCGGTTGGTGAAGACGACCCTGAGGTCGGAGAGGATGCCCCCCGCGCTCATGTAGCCGCCTTCCTTTTCGCCCCCGCCCTTTATCACCAGCCAGGCCATCATAGTGAGGAGGGCCATGAAGCCGAAGACGACCAGGAAGGAGCCCCTCCAGCCGAGGGAGAGGGAGAGTACAGCCAGGGGGGACGTCGAGGCTATCGCGCCGACCATGCCGACCGAGGTGACGGCACCGGTCAGGGTCGCGAAGCGGCCTGGGCGGAACCATACGGCTATGGCCTTGAGCGCCGAGACATAAAAGCCCCCGACGCCGAACCCCACGAGCGTGCGCCCCAAGGAGATGGCGGCGATCGAGGGGCCCAGCGCGAAGATGAGGTTCCCGACGCAGGCTATGATGCTGAGGATCGTCACGGTCTTGCGGATGCCGATGCGGTCGAGCATGAGCCCCACGGGGATCTGCGCGGCGGCGTACGGGAAGAAGTAGGTCGAGGACATCAGGCCGAGGAGGGTGGCGTCGGTGTTGAACTCGTTCGCTATATCGTATGCTATTACCGCCACGCCGGTCCGGTGGATGAACGCCAGGAAGTAGAGGGCGGCGAGGGAGATGAGTATGATGGTGCCACGGCGGCTGGCTGAAGATGAAGACCTGGAGGGAGGGGACAAGGCGAGCACCTGCTAACGATTGAGGTTTGCCCGCTTATTACTTTTCATGTCCAAGCCCAAGGGGCCCTGGCCATAGCGTATCATACCGTACCGTATCATAAAAGATAAATGCGGCGGGAGGGCAGGTTATCGGGGAGACTTTTTCGGATTCATTGAAGGGATCAGGCTGCTTCAAACGCAGGGGAGGTGAAGAACCAGATTGTATTTCGCAAGGATGTCCGTCTGGACGTTCAAGAAGGGGAAACGGGAAGAGGGCCTGGCAAAGATGGACGAGATGGTGTCAGACGCTGCCCGCACCTCCGAGGGCTACCGCGGATACGTGCAGCTCCTCTCGGACGAGAAGGCCGATTCTGCGACCATCATTACGTTCTGGAAAGACGAGGGGGCACGCGAAGCTTCCTCGGCGGGAGTCTTCAGAGACGCGGGAGAGGCGGTAAAACCGTACCTTGAGGGCCAGCCGGCCGTAAGCAACTTTAAGGTATCGGACATTGAGCTACGCATCTGAAACCGGTCCTCTGCCGGACGGGTGATGGCCGAGCTCCGAAGAGGATAAATGTGGCGGGATAGAGGATATGTAAAGTGGTCTTTTAGTTCGCGGGTGGGAGGCATGAGCGAACCGACAAAGTGGAGATGTACCGTGTGCGGATACATTTACGACCCGGAGCAGGGGGACCCTGTGGCGGGGATAGAGCCGGGGACGGCCTTCGAGAGCCTGCCGGCGGAGTGGGTGTGCCCGGTGTGCGGGGCGCCGAAGGACATGTTCGAGCCGTATGAGTAGACAGAGAATACTACCGGTATCCATTTTCTTTAGTCTGCTTTGGCTCAATTTGGAGATTTTTGCGTAGATTGAGATTTTCGCAGGAATTCCAGTAGTGTTGGAGTCAGGATTTGGGGAGCGGGATTCCATCATTTAGGTCTAGAACGCCTCCATATAATCAGATCAACGGCAGGGCAGACAATTGCTGCTTTTATGCATTATAAAAGCTGATATGGGGACGCGGGCATTATTTGTCATGAATGGCTATGACTGACGTTCTAACTCCGGAACAGCGCAGTTACAATATGTCCCGCATAAGGGCCAAGGACACAAAGCCGGAGTTAACGCTCCGCCGGCTGCTCCGCGAGAGGGGCATCAGGAACTACCGGATCCGGAGCGACCTGCCGGGCCGTCCGGACATAGTCTTCCCGAGGGAAAAGGTGGCGGTCTTCGTTGACGGGTGCTTCTGGCACATGTGCCCGATCTGCTATACCGAACCTGCTACCAGAAAGGAATTCTGGACAAAGAAGATTGAGGGAAACGTGCAGCGCGACGGGAAGGTCAATGCGGAGCTCAGGGCAGCGGGATGGACCGTACTGAGGATATGGGAGCATGATGTGAGGAAAGACCCTGAGAAGACAGTTTCCCGGATAATATCCGCCCTTGGCCGGGACTAGTCCCGCCTGCTTCTATCGAGCATTTCCTTTACGGCCAGCGCTATTTCCCTAGCCATGAACGGCGGGACTGCGTTGCCGACCTGCCGGTACTGCTCCGTCCGGCTGCCCTCGAACACAAACTTGTCGGGGAAGCTCTGCAGCCGGGCAGCCTCCCTCACCGTTATTGTCCGGTGTTCCCACGGATGGATGAACATATAGCCGTCCTTGCTGAGGTGCGCCACTACCGTCCATGATGGTTTGCTCCGGTCAAGTCTCTTCCATTTGTCATGGAAGATGTCGTTGCGGTAGCCGACCTTTTCACGTTCGGATTCAGGAAGATCTGCCCATCTGTCGCCCTCCTTCATGAGGGGAAATATCCGGGCATCCCTGTCGCTTACAGGACGCATTATGTGGTTGTAGACCCCGTCAGATCCCTCGCGCATCATCTTCTGGTATTCGTTACCGGTGTTTCCGTCAGGGTAATCTACCTTTCCCGGATTTCCCCCGTTTCCGTTTACCAGAGGGGGAGGCAGGTCACCCAGCGCGTCGTTGACTGTAAAGTAGTTCTTCTGTTCGATTTCGGTCCCGTCATAATCGGTTACAACTCCCGGCTTGTCGGAGTACCTTTTTACAGGCCATACCAGAGGCTGTGATCCTCCGATTACAAGGAAGATAGTGCGCCGCCTCATCTGCGGCACACCGTAATCAGCTGCCCTGAGCTTGTCGCAGCCCACCGTGCACCCTGTATCTCTGAAGGCCGCCCTGAAGTCCCCCTGTATGTCTGTAACGACAGCCCCGTTGTAGTAGCTCTGGATTCCAAGCACGTTTTCCATCACTACTCCCTTCGGCTTCAGGACCTTCACCAGTCCGATAAACTTCTTGTACAGGACGTTGCGCGGATCGTCTATGATCCGGTGGTAATAGTTCTTCAGTTTCTTCCAGTCCCCGTTCCCGTTTCGGATCAGCGACGATATCTTTACTCGTCCTATGTTGGAATAACCCTGACAGGGAGGACCACCGATTATAACGTCGACATCCCCCGTCCGGATGCCCGCCGCCTTTCTGAGAACATCCGCAGTTACCCGGTCTATGTCCATGTTTATGCATTTCGCGCTGGGGAGGTTGCGCTTATAGGTCTCACAACCGGCGGGATTGCGATCCACCATTGCCAGCAGCTCAAAACCGGCCATATTAAAGCCGTATGAGAGACCGCCCGGTGCCCCGAAGAGGTCGAGTACTGTGTAAGCAGGCATTGCGGCTCCTTCTTTGTATATAAGCAACCGCTAATATAACCGTTGAGATTCACATCAACTAAGGCTGATTATTAACTATATTAAATACCGTTATAAAGCAACAGGAACAATAAATTTTGCAATGTGTTGAGGCTATGCTTCCGACGCCGGTCACAAAAACAAAGGTTGAGCCGCTAAAATTTTCCGTGGGAGCAGAAGTAGTACACAGACTTGGCACCGAATCCGTCTCGGAGCAGGTTTTAGCGGTCATCGAACTGGTAAAAAATTCTTATGATGACGATGCGGAAAAGGTAGAAATCACACTCAACAACCTCAGGACAGGAAATGCGTCCATTATTATTGAGGACGACGGCAACGGGATGATCAAAGAACAGCTCATCGGCTCATGGATGCGCATCGCAACCGATACAAAAGTAAGGGAGCCTTTGAGTCCCAACAAAAAAAGGCGCAGGCTGGGGCAGAAAGGCATTGGTCGATTTGCAGTCGAAAACCTGTCGCGTAAAACAATAATCGCCACTTATCCCAGAAACTGCGATAAAGGGTATGAGGTCGAATTCGACTGGGACAAATACACCGGGAGCGCAGAGATTACATCCATTGAAAACGTGTGCCACGAATTCGGGAAAGCCCCTGAAATCAGCGGATTAAAAATAGAACTGCATGACCTCCGCCGCCAGTGGTCGGAAGACGACGTCAGGAATCTGCTCCTTTATCTGCAGGCGATGACTCCGCCGAATGAGAGCGCAACAGATTTTGCGGTCCGGGTCAATACTGACGAGTTCAGACAGCTGAGTGGGAAAGTCAGCAGTTCTTTTTTGGATAAAGCAGTATTCATACTCGAAGCTGAACTGTCAAAAACCTGTGACATGACTTTCAAGTTCACTGCTCCCGGCAAAAAATTTGTCAGGGAAGTGCAGGACAAGAAGGAGCTGCGCTGCGGTCCTCTCAAATTCAAGCTGTATTTCTTCTACCGCGATGTTTCAACAAACAGAACATATGGTGTCAACATCCCAAACATCAATGAGCACAGAGCCCTCTTGGATGATTATGGTGGGATAAAGATCTACCGGGACGGCATGCGCCTCAGCAGCTTTGGGAACCCGGGGGATGACTGGGCAGGACTGGATGCACTGTCACGCAACAATCCGACAGTAATACCAAGCAACAACCAAGTGATAGCCACAATATATATCTCGAGCCAGGAAAATCCGGAAATCAACGATACAGCTACACGGGAAAATCTCATCAGGAATAGTGCCTTTAAGGACATGCTCGAGTTCATTGACAAAGCAATCGCAGTTTTTTCGCAGGTACGGGGGGAACTGGAGCAAAAGAGGCAACCCGTGCCGAAGAAGAAAAACGATTACGTAAGTATAGCACAGGCAAAGCTGAAAAAGAACGCGAACAGAAACCCTTTACTGGAGTGTAGGGACAGATACCCCTATAAAGTATTTTACGCTAGGCTTGAAGAAGAGATAAACCTGTGCTGGGTACAGTCGCTACCCAATGCCACACTGCTCCTTTCTAGGAAGCTTGTTGAAAATCTGTTGTATAATCTTCTATTTTTCAGGTTCCCGAATGAACTCGATTTAAGGTATAACATTGACCGGGGGCATGTGCACAGTTTCAGTCATCTGGTATGTAGTTTAAAGACCAGAAAAAAGGATTTTGACAGGGAACAGCAGGATCTCATAGAGAAGCTTCTTTTGCTGATTGAACCTTTCCGCAGGGAAGCCAACTCCAAAGCTCATAATGCAATCGAGTACGTGAGAACCCTCGACGAAGTTGATCAGCTTAAAATCCCAGAGATTGTGGAGCTTGAACTGCAGCTGATTGAGAAGGTCAAGGTTCATCCTGCATAATTTACCAGAAAATCAAGTGGTTGTAAAATTGACTTTTCTAACTTTTCTATTTGGGTCATTTAAAAGATGCGAAAAAATTCGGGGGAGTCGATCTCAGTATAAAACTACGGCCAAATACAACAGCAAGAATCCCTGCCAGATGGGCGGTAGCGGAAACCACCGATGGTGAAGTCACTTTCGAATATACTACCGAAATCAAGAAGTATCCGGAGTGGGCGGTCAGGGTAGTGACATTCCATGAAGTTTGTCACATAAAACATGCACTGAAAGGACTCCCGCTTTTTTTGCAGACCATTGAAGAAGGAACAATAGCAACCGAGCCAAGAGAGGAGTTACCCATTGAAAAAACGAGCAGGTTCAATATCCAAGAACTCGACATTAAGATGTTGGCAGAAAAATTAGGTCTCGACGAAAAGGACGCTGTGAATATTTTCCAGTACGCATATTTTGCGCTGACCGATGTCTTAGTTGGCCGGGAAATCAAAGTTAGCCCGGTCGGGGAAGATAACTTAAACTTGGCATTATCACAACGCGGGGCGATGGCATCATGCTGGAAAAGTCTGTTACCCGGCTTAATGCCATTGTGGAAACAGGGGTGTGGAGTGTTGTGGTAAAGAAGACCGGTCATATTTACCCGACGCTGAATTGCGCCCTTAGAGACCAAATCGAGATCGTGGAAGCTGCTTTCTACGATTATGGGCTGAGTGCTGAAACATACGCTTGGTATCTACGAGATTTAATGTCAGTCGAATTTTATACCGGTTCAGAGATCCAAAATCTGGTTGTAAAACTTTGCCAGTCAATAACCAAGATTAATGAAGAGTGCGGGTTGTGCATTGGGAAGTTTAACTTGGAAGCAGAATGAGCCCCGGCCCTGTATCCACTATAAGTTTTATTTCAGATCACTCTTGGAGCACTTTTCGTAACTTTCCCAATAACTCAGCTGCCTTATTTCCCTTACCAGTGAACGAGATCAGCGCCAGAAAAGAAGCTTAATCCTCACAGGTCATCATGAATGACCTGCATCTATGTCAGAGATGCGGTAATCCCTTCCAGTTCTCTGAAGTAGTCCCTGATTATTCCGAGGCACCATATCAGCCGCAGGTAGTTCTCTGCCCACCCGGCTAGCAATCTGTCTGATACAATGCGGTCACATCGACAACTTGTCCATCATATTTCCGAAAGCTACTTGGAAGGGTCTCGGTGAGTGTTGAGCTTCCGAACTAGGACAACCAACCAGATCATTATTCCGCGCTGAAGACATATTCTGCGGATTCGTTGCACGATTGTAGTTATGCATGATTCCGGCGGTCAGATCATTGTCATCGGTAAATTCTGTTGTAACTACCAGTGCCATTTATATCAGCCAATACCCCTATCAGTCCACCTAAGAGTTATAACCTTATAACATACAATATATCCTTTGACTAAAACAGTAAAGCGTGTTGTACAATTTGTCGCTGCGAGATCAATTACTGGATGGATTGCGCAAGGATATACTCGGACCAAGAGGAGGCGCACATGAAGTCTTCAGTGCCGGAGCCGAAGAGGACCTCCCCGATCCCTCAAGGGAGTATGTAACGGGCGTTCTGGAACCGCGAGATTTTAAGCGTGGCGCGCTGGAATTCTTTGATCGGAATACCGCAGCAGCTAGTCAGGATATAAGCCGTATGGAAGGGGAAGACGGAGAGAGAGATACAAGCGATGAGGATTGTGACTGCAGTTTCGGCATCCGGGAACTAAGCTCTTCACTTGATCCACGTGCCCTCCCTAAATCAATAGGTCTGTCACTCGTGCTAAAGGATGAGAACGAGCCTTTTTCGTTCTGTGCAACTTGGGCGCGGTATACGAGAAAAGGACTTGAATGGGTACGCTGCCCGTTCTATACTATTGTCGATAACGTTACACCCGGCTCAAACAAGTCATGGTCGCCTGAGGAAGATCGTGGTGTTGAGATCCGGCTGAGAAGCCACAGGCTGGATAAGGGAGTTTACGTTTCACTTTATCTCATAAATATTACAGACGTCAGTGGCAAGACCAAGCTTACTTCAGAGGATATGATTTTCCAGCCACAGCTGAGGCTTTCCTGCCAAAATAACAACAGTTTGCTACCGGTGAGAGGAAGTTTTAGGAAGGGGGAAGAAACAGAAGGGATGGCCTTTCTCTACCGTGAGAGGACCGAGAAAGCGCGCGGGCATCTCTGCGGCGCGGTGTGGTATGAGGTGGATCCCGAGCGTGAGCATCCGTCGTCCCCGAGCGGCACAGAGCCCGGTGCTTATGAGTGGGTAGACGGGAAAATTATCCCGCCTGACCAACGTCAGAGGTTTATCCGACCCCACGCAAGAACGGAGTTTCTCCCTTTATATACAATCGAACAGGCGAAATTTACAGGCCCTGTTGACCACAAGATAGCACCTATCCCGAGCCAAGATCTTTCCGATGCTTGGGACGTGAAGAAACTCGATTCACTTCTGAATCCCCTGATAGACGGATACGCCGGATGGATTGACGCGCAGAGAGAGAAAGCCTTCGGGCTTGATCAGTACGCCGAGCGCGCGGGGGAGAATATCCGCTTATGCGAAAAGACGCTACAGCGGATGAAAGAGGGAATGGAGCTGCTCAAAACGGATCAGGATGCCCGGCTCGCATTCTGTTTCATGAACAGGGCGATGTATCTGCAATCAGTATGGAAAAGCAAGTCTCCGCTCAGATGGCACCCCTTTCAGATAGCGTTCATTCTCCAGTGTATCCGCGGAATCGTGGAGGAGGACGGGGCCCAGCGTCTAATCTGTGATCTACTCTGGTTCCCCACAGGGGCAGGAAAAACGGAGGCATATCTTGGGCTGACCGCCTTCACTCTGGCTTACAACCGGAGAAAAGCAATAAAGACGGGTAATTTATGGAAGCAGGCCGGCGTAAACGTCCTCTCGCGCTATACTCTGAGACTCCTGACAATACAGCAGTTCCGCAGAACACTTAACATAATAACGGCCTGTGAGTTCCTGAGATGCACAAACTGGGCGCCCGCTGATTACCCTGCCCGGGAGGGGTTGTTCGGAACAGTCAGATTCTCGATCGGAATATGGGTAGGTGAATCCATCACGCCCAACCGGCTTGAGGATCTGGAGGGATATGACCCAAAGCGCAATCTCAAGATAGTCTATCCAGGTGCAATAAGCGAACTGTACGGAAGGGAGCGGCTGAAAGGGGGGAGGCAGAGGGTTGAGGGCGAGATAAGTGATCCCGCACAGGTGCTGAAATGTCCGGCTTGTGACAGCATACTGGCAGTCACTCAGAGAACACTAGTCCCGGGCAGGCATATCCTTCACTGGGTAGTATCCGCGGGGCGAATGCCGGATGTATCGTTGCTTCCACGCTCACCTTATAAAGGAATAAATGTCCTGAAGGCCCGCATAACACCTCTCAGGAGGACCTTTTTTGTACTCTCCATCGAGTTGGACATAGCAACGGGGGCCGAAATAAGGCCGGAAACAATAGACGGCTACTGGGACGATGTCGTCCAGAAAACCCTCGGAGCAGGTCTGGACATCCAGTCCGCAAGGCCCAGTCGCCCGGGTTACTTTTTATGGCACTCACCCAGACTCAGCGGAAGAGCAGTAGATTTTGAGATACACTGCCCCAATCCTGACTGTGAGTTAAATTCGGTGCAGTGGAGTGAGGCGGTACCGGTTAAGGACGGATTGATCTCCGGCAGACCACTGCCACCTTTCGCCGCGAACGAGGAGCGAACTGTCTCATCCAGTATGCCTATTCCGGCATATACGGTAGACGAACAGATCTATAACAGGTGTCCTTCGGTTGTAGTAGCAACAGTCGATAAGTTTGCCCGGCTTGCCTATGAGCCCAAAGCAGCCCAGATATTTGGAAATGTCACACATTATGACGAGGAATACGGATTTTTCAGGGAGGGAGTGCTGTCCAACACAGATCACCGGAAGGTGGGCGATTCTCACATTGCCGGTCGGCTGGATCCGCCTTCCCTTATCATACAGGACGAGCTCCATCTGATCGACGGACCGCTTGGAAGCATGGTAGGTCTTTATGAGACAGGTATAGAATTACTGGCAAGCAAAACCATAAACGGAAAGACCATTTTACCGAAATATATTTCATCAACCGCCACCATCAGGCGTGCATCCTACCAAGTTCAAGCCCTCTTCGGTCGTCAGCTCTCACAGTTTCCTCCGCCCGGAATATCGATCGATGATAACTTTTTTGCCGTAACCGAAGAGCCACATCCGGGCAAAAGCAGCCCGCCCGGCAGGCTGTATGTCGGCGTATGTGCACCCGGAAGAGGCGCTCACACCCCCATAGTGAGAATATGGTCTGCCCTGATGCAGACGATGCAGGCAGAGCGTGTCAGAAGGAGCAGCTCGGGAACGCTTGACGGGGAGTTTGATAACTTCTGGACGGTTGTAGGATATTTCAATTCCAAGAGGGAGCTGGCCGGGGCCTTGGGTTTATTCAGACAGGACATACCTTCCCGGATAGGCGTCCTTTCGAAAAGGGCGGCTCAGCCCCCGCGTATCCCCTCGGAGTGGATCGAGTTATCGAGCCGGACCGAATCCATCGAGGTTCCAAGCCTGCTGGACAGACTCTCGAAACCGAACAGTGATGTCGATGCGGTTTTTGCCACATCCATGTTCGGAACGGGCATAGACGTTGATCGGCTGGGCTTGATGATAGTCCATGGTCAGCCCAAGACCACGGCCAATTACATTCAGGCAACAGGAAGGGTGGGGCGGAGGATGGGCGGTCTAATCGTTACTTTTCTGAGGGCCAGCCGGCCGCGTGATCTGAACCATTACGAATTCTTTACGGGATATCATCGCAACCTGCACCGTTATGTCGAGCCCGTTACAGTGTATCCGTTCTCCCCGAAGGCAAGAGACACAGGAATGGGGCCCCTATGCGTCGCCATACTGAGGAACTCGGACAGGATCGACCCAGTCGGAAATATGGGGCAGCGGTTCGTAGATGACAGAAAAACAGGCTCTTCAGCATGGGCCAGCGACGCGAGAACAGTGGCCCAGAGGAGAAACTCTCCCGAGGTAGAGGAACTTATCGACAGCGTGATCAGACGGTCCTCGGTACAACCGAAGGGTCAGAAACCACCGACTGAAGTCGTGAGAAAGGAGATATCATCGGAGCTGGATCGGTGGGAAGGGTTTGCAAAAAGATACGAAAACCTAGTGTACTGGGAAAGCACCATGGCAAGAGAGCCAAAAAATCATGTAGTATTGGGTGATCCTGCTCACGAACTGAAAGGGCTGATGCAGGTATATGAGAATGCACCCCAGTCCCTGAGGACTGTTGAGGATACGGTGACTTTTGATGATGAGGGATAGCTTTGATGATGAGGGATAGCAGATGGGCCAGCCATTAAGACCTTCGCAGTTCATCCTGACCTACGGTGTAGGCAGCATAATAGAGGCACCAAAAGGCCCGCGTATCATTCCTGTTTTTAACCGATGGGATCTGGCATACCGGATTTTTTCGGGATCAGGCGATGAGCTTGCCAATTATGAAATTATGGATCGGAACGCGAGCGCCCAGCTCAACGAAGGACAGATATTTGCTATACCGACCAACCCTTCCTTCGAACTTCCTGTCACAAAACCTCTTTTCAGGACATTCCGCTTTCCCAAATGGGGCCTGTGTCAGAGACATAGAATATTATATCCTTTCGGAAACCGGGGCAGGAGCAGTTGTCCCCAGTGCAGAGACGGCGTGGACAAACAGTATGAGGCCATACGTTTTGTCAGAGCCTGCCCCAACGGTCATCTAGATGATGTGAACTGGCCCCATATGGTGCACGGAGCCAAGGAATGCGACTGCAAGTTATTTGTGTGGGACGAGAGACTCGGAAGCGACTTGAAAAGTGTCAGGATAAAATGCCGGAAATGCGGGGCAGAAATCAGCCTCTCGGACATCTACCACAGGACGTATTCCTGCTCAGGATACTTCCCGGAAGAGGACTGCTATGAGGAGTGTGATGAAAAAGCATCGGTCATGCTCAGGAATGCGACAAGCCTCAGGGTTGCGGAGACTGTAACTTCAATTACGATACCGCCTCCGGCACTGAACATACATCGTATTTTATCCCGCCCCACAATCGGGAAGCCGCTGCTGTGTTTGGTCATTAAAAAAGACAGGCCGAAAGAAGCGCTATTGGGGTTTCTCAGGGAGTTAGCCGAGAATCCAAGTTCAGGGATTGATCCTGCAACCATATCGGCAATTGATAAAACCCCCGAGGGAGAACTGAGGCAGGCCATTGCAGATTTACTTGAACCGCACGAAACAAAGACTGCTGATGAAGTCAAGGAGGAAGAGTTCAGAGCACTCTCCGCGGCGGCGGTAAACGGCTATCCCCCTTATCCCTCGGAAAAGCCGATGTTCGAGATTGAGCGCGACACATGGATGAGGTATGAGCATGCATCCGGCATCTCCTTCCGGGTAACGCCTGTGAAGCGTCTGAGAGTGGTGATTGTGCAACGCGGATATCGACGTCCTGTAAGAGGGTTTGCGGGCGGTGAGGGCAAACGGCCGCCAAAACTCATTGAGCGGTATTATGAGATAAATAACAAGCGCTGGTATCCGGGCGTAGCCCTGTACGGGGAGGGCATATTTATAGACTTTCCGGACGGAATTCCAGCCATGGACCCTCAGAGGGCTAAAACATTAACCGACCTGCAGGAGAAAGATAATACTTCAGGCAGGCTTGTGGATCCATTTTTCATATGGCTTCACACGCTCTCACATCGCATCATCAACGGCCTGTCAGTATACTCCGGTTATTCATCTGCCTCCATACGGGAGCGTATCTATTTCAGCAACGGCAGCGGGGGCATGCTTCTCTATTCATGCCAAGAAGGAAGTGACGGCACCCTTGGCGGTCTGATAGCAATGTGTAATGAAAGTGAGTTCAAGCGGGTCATGGAGGAGGCGGAAATTAACCTGAGTGCCTGTTCCAACGATCCGCTATGTGCCGAGCACCTTGGACACAACAATGGTGCGGCCTGCTATGCCTGTCTTCTGGTTCCCGAAACCTCCTGCGAGTTCCATAATGAGTACCTTGACAGGATTATACTTGCGCGAACGTTGCAGGGGTGAAAAAATGACTGAGCCGGAAATATCAATCGTGGCCACAGGCACGGCGTGGATCGGCGGGGGGGTGCGCTCGGTACAGTCTGCCATAGGAGAACTGCTGAATGGCGCCGAGAATGAACTGCAGTTGGCCGTTTATGATATAACGGATGGAGCGGGCAACTTTGTGGACGGGATCAAAGCATGTGCCGCACGGGGCCTTCGCATCAGCTTTGTTATTAACCGGTATGAGGACAAGGCACCGAGACTCAGAGAGGTCCTTAAGGAAGCGGCCGACAGATATTCCAATCTTGAACTGTTCAGCTTCCGACCTGAAGGCAGAGCAGAGGATCTCCATGCCAAGGTAATAATCGCCGACAGAAGCAAGATGCTTTTGGGCTCGTCAAACCTGTCTTTTCGCGGACTGGTGATGAACCATGAGATAGCCGCAGTCATATCCGGCAAAGCGGCATTTGAAGCGGCCAAGCTCATAGATTCTCTCCTCCGGGATCGCCGCACGGTCCGGATAGGGAGGTGAGGGAGTTTACACAAAAGCTGCCATATAAGGAGACACGGCTGCTGGCGCTCATGCAAAGAAGATTTTCGCACTTGGCCAGCGACTATGAAGAACGCATCAATTGTTTCAGCAACTCGCCAAACTCCCCCTATTTGCGGTTGCGCTGGAATGAGAGGAAGAATTCATTCAGATATAACAGCGATCTGCCCGCGATATTGTACATATCGAAATCACTGTCACGCTTCGGGAAGATGCTGCCTTATGTCGTGCCTGTAGGACAAAAAAGGAGCTATTTTGCCGCACACGGCATGCGGCCTGCATATTTTTTTAACCTGAACAGAATCTGCTGTCTTGAACTATGGGGGCAGCGTGCGGCCGACGTTTTCTCTCCCACCTCCCGACCTTTCCTAGAAGGGGATGAGATCACCCGTTATTATGATACAAACCGCGGAAATCCCCTTCAATTCTCCAGTCTGAATTTTGTCTTAGGATGGGGTGCCCCCGATGTGCCCGCAATGCCGGAAGTGAGAAAAATAGTGGCGGATTACTTCAACTACGCATTCTGGTCGTTTCCAAAGCCGGGGTTCTCATCCAATGCACATATATTTTATTCACATGATGACGTTCACAGCATTATAAAAGTGGCCAAAGGAATTTATCGGGTTCGCGGTATAGGTAAAAAAAGATCGGAACGTCTAGCTCCCGATCACTACAGGTATTTACGGAGGGCTGATCTCGAGATAGTGAGCAAAAAAACATGTCCGGTCATCTCTCCCATAATAAGCGATGACATCGCCCAAGAGATTTCGGACGGTTACACGGACTGTAAAAATGTTCTGATTAACGGGCTGATTTATGACTACAGTGACAAGGTACACCCCTCGGGCGGTCTGAAGCTCCTCTCTGTCATTTCAGAATTTTTACCAACGAATTCAGAGCTTATTAAAACCCTAGCAGGCATTTCAGCTTCAGAAACTTTCCGTCATAATGAGTCGTCATGTGGGCTCATAGGCTCCTTCAGGGATCTGAAAAAGGATGTCTGCAGGAGGTATGCTCCCTATGGAAGGCTTGCCTTTACAAGTACTTCGATGTCTGATGCTTTAGGCAGGGGACTGGATTCAATTATCGAAGATTTGTTCCCGATAATAATACAGCATGAGGACGATATCTATTATATTCACCCCATGATAGTATGTGGTTTGCTTGAACTCGAGCTAAAAGAGGTCCTGAGGACCAAGGACAAACTGGCTTTTGTCAACTTTGTAAAAGTCCTTTCCAACCTGCAGAACAGCGGGGATGCCTGTCCGATCTCCCACGAGACTGAATTTTTCAGAAGTTATAGGATACGTTATACGGATCTGTTTCAGACCGCAGGATTGGTACTAAGAGGACTGATGCTGTTTAAAGCTATCGACAAGTACTTTGAGCATTCATTAAAAAGGCAGGGGGAGGAGGGCTTTTTCAGTTTTCCAAAGAGAATGGACGAGGATTACGCGGAAAACCGAACTGCCACCTCACGATATAGGACGAATTAGATCCAAAGCCACACCTTCTATCCATATGTGCAACTTCATGGATCGGCATATAAAAAGGGGGCTAAAGCTTGTTTCCCATTAAGTCATGATTTTTGAGAAGGGTTAACGATTGGAAAAGCTCATCAACTCGCCCACGGCATGTCTAGATCACCAATTGTCTTCTTTGTTAAGTCGCTCATCACTACAATTTCTTTGCTAGTTCTTCCTCGTTATTGAAGGCATGGAAGAAGACAGGAACGTTCTGAGTGTTGGTTGCCTTGAAACTGGTCATAAGCCAGTCCC
>JAULTD010000007.1:0-11280 GCA_038801785.1 Candidatus Methanomethylicaceae archaeon GD_Cm_T35_P0_bin.15 | reverse complement strand
TGAAGAGGAAGGAGTGGGACCTGTACAGGACGCAGGTCTCGGACTGGGAGGTGGAGAGGTACCTGAGGAGGCTGTGAGGGGCGGATAGGGAAAAGTCCGCCATACCGGGGGGTGATCGGGATGTGTGGGATAGCAGGAGTCATGCTCGGTAGCAATGGTGAGGTCGGGAGGCTCTTGATGGTTATGCTCGAGGCCCTCCAGCACAGAGGGCTGGACTCTGCGGGCGTTGCCATCTTCAACGGCAACGGTCTGAAGGAGGATGAGTTCGTGATCAGGGTCTTCACCCCGGATATCGTGGGCGCGCTCAGCAAAGTCTCGACGGCCATAGCTGAGGCGGGAGGCGACATCCGGAGCATCAACATAAACCCTCTGAGAGGGTATGGCTTCGACAGGTATGTCGTGAGGGCTAGCGAGGAGAGGGTCGGGGGGATAACGGAGAGGATCAACGGCACAGACCTCTCAAAGGTGCTGAGCCTCGGCAGGAGGATGGACATAGTGAAGGACACCACGACCGTCCGTGAACTTGACAGGAATTTTGGCATAAGCAGGGCCCTAGGTAGCCATGCGATAGGGCACGTCCGGTTCTCAACCGAGAGCAGCGCCACCCTCCTCAATGCACACCCTTTCCAGTCATTTGAATACCTGGACGCGGGGCTGGTCCACAACGGCCAGATAACGAATTACTGGAAGAGTAGGGAGAAGCTCGAGAGGAGGGGGGTCTCTTTCCAGACGCAGAACGACTCCGAACTCATAGTCCACTACCTGGCCCAGAGGCTCAAGGCCGGCGAAAGTCTCAGGGAGGGCCTCGCCGCCTCCGTGGACGAGCTGGACGGCCCCTTCTCGTACATCTTCTCGACGGCCGGGGAGATGGGCATGGTTAGGGACAGACTGGGGCTCCGCCCCCTCGTCGTGTTTGAGGGGGACGGCGTAAAGGCGGCCGCGTCCGAGGAGAACGCGCTCCGGATACTGGGCAGGGGCGGGACAATCAGGAACGTCAGACCGGGCGAGGTGATAGTATGGAGCGCGAGCTGAAGATCATCGACTGTGAAGGCATCGGCGTTAGGGAGCTGAACAGGGCCCTCAGGAACAGCGCCGGCTCAGAGAGGATCCGCATCGTCAACCAGAGGGGCCTCCACCACATCGCGGCCGGCTTGAGGAGCACCACGGAGATCGAGATCGAGGACTCTGTCGGCTACTTTGCCGGCACGATGATCGAGGGACCGAAGCTGCGGATAGGGGGCAACGCCGGGTGGTTCCTAGGCGACAACATGACGGGCGGCTCCATACTTGTCGAAGGGCACGCCGGCAACGGCGCCGGGCAGGGGATCTACGGCGGAACGCTTGTAGTCAAGGGGGATGCCGGGGATCGCGCCGGGGCTCTGATGAAGGGGGGGACGATAGTGATAGGCGGATACGCGGGGGTGATGACGGCCCTCTATATGATGGGGGGAGAGGCCATAGTCCTGGGGAGGCTGGACGACTATGCCGGCGAGTCCATGATAGGCGGCAAGATATTCTTCACGGGCCCCGAGCCTTCGCTGGGGAAGAACGCGAAGGTAGAAGAGGTGGGGGAGGGCGAGGCCGGACGGATCAGGGAGCTGGTCACGGCGGTCGGCCTCGGCACACCGTCGAAGCTAAGGAAGATAGTTCCGGAGAACCCGAGGTACTTCAAGAAGGAGGGGAGGGAGGCGCGGGGGGTCAGGAGGGAGAGGGGGAGGTATAGTGTCTCGGTAGATCATGGCGTCTGCCAGGCGTGCGGGGCCTGTATATCGTTGTGCCCCCAGCAGGTCTTCAGGAAGGTCAGGGACGGGTACGTGGCGCCGGTCAACGATCTCGAATGTGTCGGATGCGAGGTCTGCGTCGAGTCCTGTGGGTCCAAGGCGGTCAAGGTTATGCCGGTGCCAGAGGCACCAAACTCGACCTGGAAAAGGCGCGAGGTCAATGAGATCCAGCTGAAGGCTTCCGGGGGGCACACCTTGGTCAGAGGGATGGGGGCCTGGAGGGAGTTTCCGCACTTTGACGATCTGGTGTTCCTCTGCGCCCAGAATTCGCGGCCCCCGATCGATCACTACAGGGAGCCGTGTGATACGGGGACGGTCCTGGGTGCCAGGTACGCGGAGAGGCCACTCAGGCTCAGGGCCCCGATCATCATGGGTGCGATGTCCTTCGGCGCCGTCAGCAAAGAGGCGAAGCTGGCCATAGCCAAGGCTGCGACCGATATAGGGATCGCCGCCAACACTGGTGAAGGGGGCATGCTCAAGGAGGAGCGGGAGGCGGCATCTGTCCTGATAGCCCAGTACGCTTCCGGCAGGTTTGGCGTCTCTGCCTCGTACCTGCAGTCGGCGGATGCGGTGGAGATAAAGATAGGTCAGGGGGCGAAAGGGGGACAGGGCGGGCTTCTCATGGGTGAGAAGGTCAACGGGGAGATTGCCAAGGTGAGGGGCATCCCGCCGGGCTCGGACGCGGTCAGCCCGGCCAGGCACTTGGACATCGTGGGGCCGGAAGACCTCAAGATAAAGATCGAACAGCTGAGGGAGATAACTGACTGGAAGGCGCCTATAATCGTGAAGTACTCCGCCGGCAGGGCGGGCGACGACGTGAAGATTGCGGCCAAAGCTGGGGCGGACATAATCGTGCTGGACGGGAAGCAGGGCGGGACAGGTGCGGCGCCCGATATAGTCATTGAGCACGCGGGCATGCCGACACTGCCCGCTCTAGTGGAGGCTGAGAGGAGCCTCAGGGAGGCGGGGATGAGGGACGCGGTCGACCTGGTGGTCTCGGGGGGGATACGCAACGGCGCGGACGTGGCAAAGGCGCTGGCGCTGGGGGCCGATGCTGTCGCCATCTCTACTGGCGCACTAGTGGCGATGGGTTGCAGGATCTGCGGGCTCTGCGTGGAGGGGCGGTGCCCCCGCGGGATCGCGACGCAGGACCCGCTGCTCAGGAGGAGGCTGAGGGTGGAGGACGCCGCGCTCAGGGTCGAGAACTACCTGAGGGCGATCGTCGAGGAGCTGGAGATGTTCATCCAGCTCTCCGGTAAGACCAGCGTGAGGAGCCTGGAGAGGGAGGACCTGAGGGCGCTTACGGTTGACGCCTCGCGGATTACGGGCGTGAAGCTGGTCGGAACAGGTTGAGGAGGGCGCCGTGCCTTGGGTACTTCAGTTCCGGCCAGCTGGCTAAGGCGGATCGTCGCATGATAGCTCAGGCAGCGGGACCGCAACCCGACATGCGCCCTCCTCCGAGAGGTCAGACTTCCCTCCACTGGGCTTTCCCCCTTGCGATGAGGAAGAACGCGGCGGTTACGGCCATCAGCACGACCCAGTCGAGGGCGATCGATGAGGGGGCAAGCTCTAGGTGCCCGATGGCGTTCTGGGCCAGCTCCGCCGCATATGTCGTTGGCGAGAGGTAGGCGAGGTACCTGAAGGGGAGGGGGATGTATGTGATCGGGTAGTAGACGGGCGGGATGGTTGCGAAGAGCAGGGAGATGAGCCGCGAGAAGGCGAAGCTCTGGACGATATCGCTGGAGAAGGTGGCGAGGGTGAAGCCGAGCGCGGTCGATGTGAGGAACATCAGGAAGAGGATCGCCACCAGCTGCAGCGCGCCGAGGGCGCTCAGCTCCAGGATGTAAAAAGCTAGGGCGGCGAGGACGATGAGGCCCGGGCTCGAGTAGACCAGCTCGGAGATGGCTATGCCGCCCATATAGGTAAACCAGCTGGTCGGGGAGCTGACTACCATATCCTGGAGCTTAAAGTCGTTCTTCAGATGTGAGAGGTCTGCCTGCAGGGCCATGCCGCTCGAGAACATGCTCATGATGAAGCCGCCCGTCACGGCAACCCCTACGAGGGCTCCCTGGCTGACCAGCACTATCACGAGGAGGATGGAGAGGGGGGAGAGGATCGTGTTGATAAGCACGACAGGATAGTTCCTCATCTCGTAGACGGCGTTGACCAGGATCGCGGCATAGATCTGGCTTAGCCTGCTCCTGCCCTGCTCATTCATCCTCTGCCGCGCCTCTATTCGCTGTGGTTGCCGCGTCGGCCTCCCTCCCGATATCGATGCCTTTACCCTCCTCTTGGACGAGGTAGAAGAATATGTCGTCCAGGGAGAGCGGGTTGATCGTAAACTTGGCTCCCTTCCCCGATAGCTCTTTGGCTATCTTGAAGGCCTCCTCCTCTGTCGTGAGGATCCTTACGTGGCCGTCCCTGCCGGGGACGACCTCCCCGTCCGCCACACTGAGGGGGGACGGGTTTGAGAGGATCTTCATGCTGTAGTTGTAGCTGACGGTCTGTCTCAGCTCCTCTAGCGTTCCGAGACGGACGAGCTTCCCGCGCTCGAGGATGCCTATCCGGTCGGCGAGGTTCTCCGCCTCCTCGAGGTAGTGGGTGGTGAGGAAGGTAAAGCGCTCCTTCCCCACCTCCTTCAGGGTCCCCCAGAGGTCCTTCCTCGAGATCGGGTCGAGCCCCGTCGTCGGCTCGTCCAAGAAGATGATCTCGGCCTCCGAGGCGAGCACGGTCGCCACGAGCACCTTCCTCTTCAGCCCGCCGGAGAGGACGCGGTTCAGGGAGTCACAGTACGGGCCCAGACCGAGCCGCTCGAGCGACTCTGAGGCCCTGAGCTTCGCCTCGCGGTACCCTATCCCCCGCCAGAGGAGGTACGAGGTGACGGTCTGCATCGGCGTCATCCACGCTATGGGCCTCGCCTCCTGCGGCACTATCGCTATCTTTTCCCTGAGCTTCTCGGCCTCCTTCACAACGTCTATCCCGTTGATCGTGGCGCTGCCGAGGGTGGGTTCGAGTTCCGTGGCGAGGATGCGCACCAGTGTCGTCTTCCCCGAGCCGTTCCTCCCTATGAGGACGAATATTCCTTCCGAGGGGGCCGAGAAGGTAACGCCGTCGAGGGCCCTGACCCTCTCACCGTAGACCTTCGTAAGGTGATCGCATATTACGAGATGCGCTTCTCCCATGACAGTTCAGCCACCCGATGTTGTGCCGGCAGATCGAACGGGGGCAACGGCCCTCCCCTTGCCTTTGTCATTGTTATCGCTGGCCTTGCCTCTATCTCTTTCGCTGTGCATTCCGGGGCCGCCGAGCAGTGCAGGGGTGGTGCCAGGCAGGGTGGCGTACAGATTGTTTTTATCGTGCTGGATGCAAGTAATAGGGGGGGACGGATGACGACTGAAAGATTCCTAGTCTCGACGACGCCCAGCCTGCCGGGATACAAGATTATCAAGGTCCTAGGGATAGTCTCCGGCCTGACCCCGCGGACGAGGGGCGTCGGGGGGCAGTTCATAGGCGGCTTGCAGTCGATGGTCGGAGGCGAGGTGACGGCGTTCACAAGCGAGATCCTGAAGGCCAGGGACGAGTCGATAGGCAGGGCGATCAGGCAGGCGGAGTCGATGGGTGCCAATGCCATCATAGGGCTAGATATCGAGACGGCAAACATCTATCAGAGCATAGTGCTGATAAGCGCGACCGGGACGGCGGTCATCGTCGAGCCGGAGGCGTAATCATCCCCTTTTTATTTTTGTTATCTCGGTTGGCATAAAATGTGCGCGCACGGGATTTGGTGGCTAATGGTTCGTGGTCCTAGTCGGAGGCGCTCATATAAGGGGGGAGCGGGGAGGGTTGTTTAAGCAATTTAGGTGGATGGTTGGGATCGGATGAGGGCGCAAGCGCAGGAGCAGGAACGGAAGAAGCAGGTGCCGATGCCGATGCTGGTGCCGATGCTGGTGCCGGTGAAGGGGCTAGAGGTACGCCTACTGTGCGACAACTCGGTGAGGGTTGGCGCCAAGGGGATAATGGGGGAGCACGGCTTCTCCGCCCTGATCAGCAGCGGCGGCGAGGAGGCGATCCTAGACACGGGCCAGAGCGGGAAGGTCCTGATAAACAATCTCGATGCCAAGGGGATCGAGGGCCCGGCAAGGGTGGTGCTGAGCCACGGGCACTACGACCACTCGGGCGGGCTGATGGCATACCTGGCGAGGCAGCCCGGATGCGGCCCGGTAACGGTATACACGCACGCAGACGCTTTTGGCAAACGTCTGAAGAGGGCGAAGGGCAAGCTGGAGGACGTGAGCATGCCTTTCAGCCGGGAGCAGCTGGAGGGATCGGGAGCCCGCATCAGCGAGTCAGGCGGCCCCCAGAGGGTCACCGGGTGGCTGATCACCTCGGGGATCATCGAGAGGGGGAACGCCTTCGAGCGGCCTGAGACGGAGTTCTTCATTGAGAAGGGGGGCGTGCTGGAGCCGGACCCGTTCCTTGATGATATGGCAGTGATCGCCAACGTGGGGGGGAAGGGGCTCGTCATCGTCACGGGGTGTGCCCACTCGGGGATAGTCAACACCGCCAGGCACGCCATGAAGTTGACCAAAGTGGAGAGGGTCTATGCGATAATAGGCGGCTTCCACCTGATCGATGCCTCCCCGGCGAAGATGTCGAGGACGGTGGATGCGCTGAGGGAGATCGACCCCAGCCTCATCGTCACGGCACACTGCACGGGGAAGGAGGCGGCGTATACGCTGAGGAGGGAGTTCGGCGAACGCGTGGTCTTCGGGGAGGTCGGGCTCAGGGTATCCCTCTGATTGGGAGTGTCTCCGAGAAGAAGATGGAATAAAAGGAATAGGGAAGTGGGCGGCTCACCCAAGGATCTCCTTGAGGGCAGCCCTCTTTATCTTGTCGACCTCTTTGTGAAGGGATCTGCCGTAGGTATCCATAGTGACCACCAGTGGCCCCAGGTCCCTGAACTCGTACCTGAGTAGACCGCCTGGTATCAGGTCTGCGTAGACATAGTCGACGCACTCCACCCTAGGCGTGTAGTACGCTGAGCACCCATTTATGCCGGCGAGGTATATGCACTTGACGTCGCCCATAGTTCTCATCGCAGAGTCGCTCATCCCAGCCTTCCCCACGACTGCCCTGTTCTCGAAGATTCGCATAGTCTCGATCACATGGTTGCTGAGACCGTACGAAGTGATGAAGCCGAAGTAATTCAGTGCCCACCTGCTGTCCCTCTTCTGTGTGGAGGAGAACGTGTGGCATACCGTCGCGCCCCTCAGGAGGGGAAGGAGATCTGGATCCTTCCTTGCCATCTCGAGGATCTTGTTGTACTGTGGGATCGACTTGATCTCATACGCCGGTCCAGAGAGGTAGACCATATCGCCTGCACGTGGATTGGCGGCATCCTCCTTGGATAGAGGGCTCTTGAACCTGTAGACAGTAGTCATTTAAAGCACCTCCTCGATTCTTCCGTCTGCGTATATCCTAGCGGTCGCCCTCCTACTGCACCAGCACTGGAGCTGGATGGCAACGGGGAGGCAGGGCAGATGCGTATGCCCAACCTCGATATTGACTGCCAGAGCTGTGCTCCTTCCCCCGAGCGCCATGTGGCCTATCCCCATGCGGTTGATCTGCTCAAGGAGTTCTGCCTCAAGCTGGGCGACCGTCGGGTCAGGATTCCTTCGGTTCAGAGGTCTGAGGGAGGCTTTCTTGGCGATCTTCGTGACGCTGTCGAATAGCCCTCCTATGCCTATGCCCACTATAAGTGGGGGGCAGACCGCGCCTGTGATGTTGCCCATGGTCTCGTAGACGAATTTTTTGATCTCGCCTATCGGAGCCGAGGGCGGAAACATGGCGACCCTGCTGAAGGATTGGGGCTGTGCTGGACCCACCACGGCGGCAAGTTCAATATAGTCTGCACCGGCCAGAGGCTGGTAGTCCATTATCGGGACGCCGACCCCAGTATTGGTGCCAGTGTTCTCGCGGGTCAGCGGATGCACGACGAATGGGAGGAGGGGAAACTTCTTGGTAAGGGAGACCACTCCCTGCCTCACGGCCTCCTCGAGGTCGCCCTCCATCCGGACCATCGAGCCGATCTTGATGAAAAACTCTGGGAGACCTGTATCCTGACAGATGGTCATCGACTTTTCCTTGGCGAGGTCGAGGTTCTTCAGCAGGACCGAGAAGGTCTCCTTGGCTATGGGGTCAGTCTCCCTGTCAGACGCTTCCGCCAAGGCGCCCCTGACGTCCTCGGGCAGGCTTATCAGTGCTCTACGGTAAGTCTCCTCAACCGCTTTTGAGATCATCTCTTGGTTTATCAAGACTACCACTCCAGAATCATGTAACGTTGGCTGTTAAATAAAAGGGAAAAGGGAGATAAAGAAGTTACTGGGCCGCCTTTACGGCAGCAGCGGTAACTTCTCGAGGCTTGTGTATGTCGTAGTAGAGAGGACCTCTCTCTTTCTTGGTAATCAGCGAGACGATGATTATGGTAATGAAGCCGAGGATCATGCCCCAAGCGCCAGCATCAAGGTAGAACATCTTCATGAAAGCACCAGTTCCCATCGGGATCCTGTACAGGAATGTGAGCCCTGCAGCCACGACCAAGCCGACGAATACTCCTGCGGTCCCGCCCCACTTGGTGACGCCCTTCCAGAGTACACCGAGTATCAGTGCAGGCGCGAGTGTTGAAGCGAACTGTGCCCATCCGATGGCTGCGAGCCAAGTGATAAGTTCAGCAGGGAACATTGTCTCGATGACCATCAGGGTTCCGACTATGGCCATGCTGATGCGGAGGTACTTTAGAAGCTGCTTATCAGACCAGTCGGGTTTGAAGCATTTGTTTAGGATATCCCTCGATAGTGCTGCTCCACCCATCATTACGAAACCATCGATTGTACTCCATGCAGCACCGATCACACCAGCAATGAGCAGCCCCCCTAATAGGGGTTGTTCTGCGCCGAGTTTGTAAACAGTTAGCCAAGCTATTACATAGTCCGGCGACTGATACACCGCAAGGATATCTGGCGCCTGACCGGTAATTGTCAGATATCGGGTCACTTCACCGAGATAGCAGTATGCTGGACAGGTCAGACCTATGAGGAGTCCGCCAAGAAGCCCCCAGATCCAGAGAGTTCCGGGCTTCTTGATACCGTAGAGTTTCTGGACAATGGCGGGTTGCCCAACCATCCCAAACGATGAGACTAGTAAGACCCAGCTCCCCCAGAACCACCACGCCATGCCACCTAGCGCGGCGTCTTGGTTCAACCACGTCGCACCCCTCTGCCATGCTGCGATAGTGCTCAACATGTTGACGTAGCCTCCGCTCCAGATATAGCCTATGCCCACTGCGACTATTGAGGCGATGATCATCATCGATACATTCAGACTGTTAATAATAGCGCCAGCAACGAAGCCCCCAAGCAGGATGTATACTACAGATATTGCAATGCCAAGGGCGGCGGCGGGCATATAGTCCAGACCGAGAAGAGTGCTAAGGAGGACACCTATGGCCTTGAACTGGGCAGTCGCATAGAAGACACAACCGATGATTATACCGATGGCGGCAAATATTCTGATGAGTTTGCCACCATAAATCTCACCGATAAAGTCGGGCATGGTCATTAGATTGTATTTCCTAGCAGAGATTCGCATCCACCTTCCGAGAATGAGGACGGTGATCGGCATTCCTGCAATCATGGGCACACAGAGCGCCCAGTGTTGCCATGCACCAGAAGCGTAGATCGCACCGGGCAGGCCGAAGAAGGCCCAAGCGCTCACAGTCGCTCCAGCCGACCACATGCCGAGCATCCAGACGGGGATGGCCCGTCCGCCCACCATGAAGTCACCGGAACTCCTGATGCGGCTTCTAGCCCAGAAGCCTACCCCCAAGATCAGCAGGATCCAGAGGATAATAATTGCTGATTCAATGTATATGCCGCTTGGCAGAGGTTGTGCTTGTCCGATTAATGGAAAGACCATGTTCTGTTACCTCCTAAAGCTCCTCCAGAAGATCTGGATGTTTCTTTGCCCACGAACGCCACCAGAGCATTGTAACGACGGGAACGATCCACCAGAAGACGAATTCCTCAAGGTAGATGAGTGCCCAAGAGCCAGTCCATGCAGCCGGGAGCCCCCAGCCGCTGATGCCGCGTGCCCAGTCGATGAGGATCAGTGTAGCATATTGCTGAGTTGTCGCTAAGAATACCAGTAGGTCGAACATTCATATACCTTCTAGAAAGTTTACCGTTGATAGGGGTCTAATATAGGTTACGTCTTTCATAATAGTATTTGAATATGCTTAAATCATGAGTATATTATAAAGTCTTAACAAACCATTTCAATAATCCTCAAAAAAGTATATATAAACCCTAAGGAGAACTGACGTAAGGTGAGATTATGGCAGAAATGACTCCGAGAAAGCGTGCCCTCCTCTGTGTGACAGGCAATAAGCGAAGAGCAGACAGGCTAGCTCTCTGCAACACGCAGACGACGGTCACAGTGGATCAGATGAATATTGTGAGAGCGCCGTTTCCCGAGGCCAACAGGGATCCGGAACTGATGTACAGGCTCGCTGCGGCCGCGTGGGAGGTGACGGGTCAAGAAGGATTCAAACTGCCATTTGATGTCTGCATTGAGGCAGAGATTCTCGGCGCTGAGATCAACTGGGGGCGGATCGACAGGAACCCCAGCGTTGCGTCTCACCCGTTCAAGGAACTCAAGGATCTGCGGATCCCAGAGAAGATAACAGAACTTGGCAGGTTCCCCATGAAGCACAATGTGGAGTATAGGCTGAGGAGAGAGTATGGGGACTATCTACCCATAGTCAACCAAGTGATAGGACCATTCACTCTCGGGGGTCATTTATTCGGCATCGAGAAGTTCTGCATATGGACGAAGAAGAGGCCGCAGGAGGAGGTTAAGGAGGCGCTGATGCAGATAGCAGAGATAAACATTGAGGACAGTAAGCAGGCAATAATAAGCGGGACGGACATTATTGCAATAGGCGATCCCTCGGCAACTTCGGATATACTCTCGCCACAGTTCTTCAAGGACGTTATGATCCCGGTATACCGTCACATGGCAAGGAAGATCGGCTGCCCGATAGTGCTTCACATATGTGGAAACACGACGGCATACCTTCCGTACATAGCAGAGACGGAGTTCGACATGCTCTCAGTCGATGCCCAAGTGGACATCAGTTTTGCTAAGCAGATAGTGGGGGACAAGATAGCTATCGGCGGGGGCATCCCGACGATCAACGTGCTTCTTCTCGGTACACCTCAGAAGGTAAAAGAGGCAGCGATCGATGCGGTCAAGAAGGGCGTCGATATGCTCATGCCCTCATGCGGCATACCCCCTAGGAGTCCGTTGGAGAACGTCAGGGCAATGAGCGAAGTGGCTAAATGTCTTATATATGCATGATCGAGGAGGTGTAGCAAATGTCCAGAACAAGCGAGGAGATTGTTAACGCATTCGTGAAGGCAATAGTAGACGGAGACGAGGA
>JAULTD010000003.1:206365-326222 GCA_038801785.1 Candidatus Methanomethylicaceae archaeon GD_Cm_T35_P0_bin.15 | reverse complement strand
TCCTCGTCTCCGTCTACTATTGCCTTCACGAATGCGTTAACAATCTCCTCGCTTGTTCTGGACATTTGCTACACCTCTCTCACACATACACCAAACATCTGGCTACGTCTACCAGTGCCTTGAAGTTCTCCGTGGACGTCCTGGGGGGTATGCCGCATGAGGGCATGAGCATATCGACGCCCTTCTTGACAGCCTCTACCGCGAACTCCCTTACCTTGGCCGGCGTTCCGAAGAGCAGCGCTGTGATGGTGGGCACCCCGCCGACTATGGCGATCTTCTTCCCCACCACCTGCTTCGCAAAGGCGACATCGACCTGGGCATCGATCGAGAAGGCGTCGAACCCTGTATCGCCTATGTACGGCAGGTAGGCGGAGGTATTCCCACAGATGTGGATCACCACCGGGGCTCCTATCTTCCTTGCCATGTTCTGATATACCGGGACCATGACGTCCCTGAAGAATACCGGGGAAAGGATATCCGACGTCGCCGACGGGTCTGCTATGCAGACGAGGTCCGCCCCGCTGCGCAGGGCCTGCTTGCAGTCGGCTATGTTCATCTCTGCTATCTGCATCAGCGCCTCCTTAACCTCCTCCTGCGGCCTCTTCTTCGTCCATATGCAGAACTTCTCGATGCCGAAGACATGGCCGGCCACTGTGAAAGGCCCGGTGACCTGGTTCACTATGGGCAGATAGTCCCCATAGTTCTTCCTGAGCCTGGCCTCAACATCGTACTTCAGCGGGAACCTGCCGCGCTCAACTATGTTCTCCGGTATCTTGAGGTCCTTGAGGTCGCCAAAGACGTGCGACTCGACGCTCGGGTGCCTGTCTATCCTCCCCCAGTTTATCGAGCACCCCAGCGCCTCAGCCTCAACGCAGAGATCGAACGGGAGCTTGAACCCCTCAAGCCCGATCACCTCCCACGCGGCCGCAGCGAGCCTGTACATCAGTTCCGGATCCCTGTTGGCCTCGGGAAACGGCGCCTTGGCAGCGTTCATCTGATCCACAGTCGCTGTGGTAAGCGTATCGCAGCAGCTTATCCTGTCTGCCCTCTGTTTGTTACCCGTCATACACAGAAGGGCACGTTTTCTAGGAGTCATTTCGGCCATACAATCACCATCTGGTTCCTATTGCCTAAAGGAATTATTTAAAACTGAGGGGTATTATATAGTATATTTCAGTTTTGATCATTTAGGAGCGTCTCCTGCTTGAGGATCTCCCGCGTCGGGGTAATAGCCAAGATAAACTCACCGGAGGCGGCAGACGTGGCTGCCCGTGCAGGCCGTCTGCTCAGGTCCCGGGGGGTCGAGGTGGTATACGCCGGAGACGTCGCACGCCTTGTGGGGGAGGCGGAGACTCCCCTCGAGGAGATGGCGGCAGATCTGGCCGTCATCGTCGGGGGCGATGGGACCATAATGCGCACCGAGCAGAAGCTGACCGGGGTGCCCCTCTTCGGGATAAAGGTTGGCGCCCTAGGCTTCCTCTGCGAGGCGACTACCGACCAGGCGGAGGCCGCCCTGGAGCGCATCCTAGCCGGCAGCTTCTACCTTGAGCACCGTTCCAAGCTGAAGGTCAGCTACCGCGGCGCACGTCTCCCGGACGTTCTCAACGAGGTCCTAGTCACGACCGCCAAGCCCTCAAAGATCCTCTCGCTCTCCGTCACGAAGGACGGCGAGCCGCTCCACCGAGGAAAGTCCGACGGCGCAATAATCTCGACCACCACGGGCGCGACAGCCTACGCACTCTCAGCCGGCGGCCCCATAGTCGACCCGCGGCTGGACATCATCGAGCTCGTCTTCATCTGCCCCCTCTCGGTAGGGCTGCGGCCGATGCTCCTCCCCGTCTCCAGCAGGCTCGAGGTGAAGGTCCTGCCAGACAGGTCTCCCGCGATCCTCGTTCTGGACGGCCAGACGTTCACCCCCGTCGACTTTGACGAACCCGTGGCCGTCGAGAAGTCCGAGAGGTCAGCCGTCTTTGCGAGGGTAAATCCCCCTGATTTTTACAGGAGCGTCAGCGAGAAGATAAAGCCGGGGCTAGAGGTCTGACTATGGCCGGGCCGGTCTTTGTCCTAGACACCTCTGCCATCATATACGGCTTTAACCCCCAGCTCGTGGAGGGAGACCACTACATGCCGCCCAGCGTAAGGAGCGAGGTTGTTGGGAAAGCGCGGGGCATGCTGGACATCTCGATCTCGTCCGGCCGCCTGAAGGTGCGCCTCCCCCAGGAGAAGAGCATGGCGCTGGTAAAGTCGCGGGCCGTCTCGACTGGGGATGCTGCCGTCCTCTCGAACACCGACCTGGAGGTGGTAGCACTCGCGCTGGAACTGAAGCAGGAGGGGCTCGAGCCGATCGTCATCAGCGACGACTATAGCCTGCAGA
Source organism: Candidatus Methanomethylicaceae archaeon GD_Cm_T35_P0_bin.15 (assembly GCA_038801785.1). Taxonomy (GTDB): domain Archaea; phylum Thermoproteota; class Methanomethylicia; order Methanomethylicales; family Methanomethylicaceae; genus JAULTD01. The sequence goes on along the minus strand of JAULTD010000003.1, from coordinate 323,848 downwards.
ACCTCTGCAACCTACTCGGCATAACCTTCAAGCCAATGGTCACAAGGGGGATCTCCCAGGGCTTCTGGTGGTTTCTCTTCTGCCCCGCCTGCGGCGCGACCTATGAGCGGTCGGTAAAGACGAGCGTCTGCCGCATCTGCGGCCACGGTCTGAAGAGGAAGGTATACAGCAAGAAGAAGATCGCGGACAAATGATCCCCTCCTCCTGCCCAGCCCGGCCCAGCCCACGCACCGCCTGCCCAGTTTGCCCGCTTCCCGCCCTGCTACTTCCTGAACTTGGCTATGAAGTAGCCGGGCATCTCAAGCAGGTCCGGATCGAACCTCTGGGCCGCGCTGAAGCCGATCCCGCTCCCCCCTACCCTGATGGGCTGGTCCACCGCCGCGAGGCCCAGCTCCTCGATGCAGTATCTTGCATTCTCCTCGTTCTCCTCCAGCGTCAGGGTGCAGGTCGAGTATACGACCTCGCCGCCCTCCCTCACGACCTCGCTCGCCGCCCTCAGGAACTGCCTCTGATAACCGGCGCAGCCGAGGGCCCGCGCCGCGGTCAGCTCCTCGAAAGTCTTCGGCCTGACGCCGAGGGCCGAGCAGGGGGGGTCGACGAGGACCTTGTCGGCCTTCAGCCTCAGCTCAGGCCTGTCCCTGGTGAGGTACCTAGAGTCCGCCCTGACCGCCCTTACCCGGGATATGCCGAGGCGCTCCGCCTCCGTCTCGAGCCTCCCCAGCCTCTTCTCATTATCATCAAAAGCAAGGATCTCACAGTCGGCGATCTGGGCGATATGGAGCGCCTTCCCTCCGGGTGCTGCGCACATGTCGACGACGAACTCGCCCCTCCTAGGGTCTAGGACCCTCGAGGTGATCATGGCCGGGAGGCTCTGCTCCTGTATCTTGCCGTCCCGGAAGAGCCGGCTCTCCCTTATCTTGGGGAGGCGGTACCTGCTCTCCACCACCCTGACCGCGATCCCCCTCCTCCCGCGGATGAAGCGCGAGGACTCTGCCGCCTCCCCCCTCGCGACTACGTTCCCCATGACGTCCTCGATGTAGACCTCCTCGCCCGGTCTGAGCCTGTCTGAGGCCAGGACCCCCGGCGCGTAGAGGTTGCTTCCCATCATGACGCTCTCAGCAGCATGCTTCTCGGCCAGGACCCTCTTCCCGGACCTTTCTATCTCGAAAGGTCCCTCCACCCTCAGGAGCACAGCCTCCTCCAGCACCTCCGACTCCCTGCACTCAAACCCCTCGTCCGAGAAATAGGCGACGACCTCCCGGGGGGTAGCCCTGAGGGTGTTGACCCTCACCGCGTACTCCCTCGGGGGCCTGGACACCGCCTCCAGTACCCGCGGGAGCCTGACCCTCCCGTACGCCCTCTCCATGAGGCGCAGGAGTCCGGACCAGTAGATCGCCCCCCTTGCCCGCCCGGTCCCTAAGATGCAGACCTGTGCATCCTTGGTGCTCACGTTTATCTCGACCCTCTCCGAGATTACTACCTGTGATAATTATGCCTACTGCTCTCCTACTTAAGAAAGAGGAACCGATCGACCTGCCAGGGCTCATCCGCGGCGTGAGGGAGTCCGCGAAGGGGTACGGCGCAATCGTCACCTTCACGGGAGTGGTTCGGGGGCGCACCCACGAGGGCGGGGAGGTCTCCTACCTGGAGTACGAGGTCTTCGAGGAAGCCGCCCGTAGATCGATGGAACAGATAACGGAGGACCTCTCGGCGATCAGGGGCGTCCTCGGCGTTGCCATCTGCCACAGGTACGGGAGGTTCTGCCCCGGCGAGGAGGTTCTCTACGTCGTCATCGCAACTGAGAGGAGCTCGGTGGCATTCGAGGCGCTGAAGCTCGCCGTGAGCAGGACCAAGCACGAAGTGCCGATCTGGAAGAAGGAAGTCACCCCCCAGGGCGGGTGCTGGGTAGAGACGGGGTAGATGGGGAGGCCGGGGGGGAGGGAGAAGGTGTGTATACCCTCAGCCCTAGGATGGTCTCCACCGCATCGAACAGTCTCGACGCCCCCTCAAGCCTGGCCCCCGAACTGACCTCCCCCGAGAGGCGCTCGGCTGCGGAGATCGCCGCACCGGTCTGGAGGTCATCGTCGAGCGCACTGAAGAACTCTTGCATATAGTCTCTCACGCAGGAACTCACCTCTCGTCCGTATCCGTATCCGTATCCGTATCCGTATCCGTATCCGTATCCGTATCCGTATCCGTTATACCCGTGACCAGCGTCGGCCTTCCTCGCGGCAATGGCTCCTTCCCTCAGAGTATAGTAGACCTCTCCCGCATCTTCCATCCCCTCCTCGGTGAAGTTGATCCTCTCCCTGTAGCCCTTCAGGAGGACAAAGGTCCTCAGTACTTCCGGCCTGTGCCTCTTCAGGATATCCCTTATGTAGACCGATCTGCCCGTCGACTTGGACATCTTCTTCCCCTCTATGAGGACGAACTCGTTGTGGAGCCAGTACCTGACGAAGACCTTGCCGGTAAATGCCCTTGCTATGAGGGCCTCGCACTCATGGTGGGGGTAGACGAGGTCTTTTCCCCCCCAGTGGATGTCGAGCGTGTCGCCGAGTTTAGCGGTCGACATGGCAACGCATTCCGTGTGCCACCCGGGTCTCCCCCTCCCCCAGGGGCTCTCCCAAGACTGCTCCCCCTCCCTCGCCCCCTTCCAGAGGACAAAGTCGAACGGGCACCTCTTCGATCCCCTTCTCTCCACCGAGTCCAGGACCGCCCCCTCCACGTTGGAGACGAGCTCCCCGAAGCCCCCTGCCCTGTTCACGTCGAAGTATACCGCCCCGTCCGTCTCGTAGGCCGCCCCCCTGTCGAGGAGCTCGCGGGTGATCTCGATGATCCGCGGGATATACTCCGATGCCTTCGTATAGGTGGTAGCCCTCTTCACGTTGAGCGCGTCCATATCTCTCAGGTACTCGCCTATGAAATAGTCCGCCACCGCCGCCGGGTTCCTCCCCTCCCTCCTCGCCCTCTCGGTGATCTTATCATCGATATCCGTAAAGTTCTGCACGTGGATGACCTCGTTCCCCTGCGCCTCGAGGTACCTCTTCAGGACGTCAAAGTTGATGTACGTCCGGGCGTGCCCTATGTGACAGTAGTCATAGACCGTGGGGCCGCAGGTATATGCCCTGACCCTGCCAGGCTCCTGAGGTATGAACCCCTCAGCCCTCATGCTCTTGGTATTGTAAAGCGTCAGCACTGGTCCCGATCCCTCCCTACCCGAACTCGAGCCCTGCATAGGCGATCGCTTCTGGCTCCGGACCCGGCCTCTCCCCTAGGTACAGCCTGCTGACCCTGAAGACCTCCTCCGTCCCCTCCTGGCATGGGAGCGGGACAACCGCCGTGGCCCTCGGGCCGAGTTCTCCCAGCGCCGAGAGGAGCACCGAGGCGCCTGCAGCCCTGTCGCCCGATACCACCGGCCCGGCAACGGGCTCGACCGGGTCGGGCCGCAGTATGGCAAAGCCCCCTCCCTCCGCAGGGTATACAACCCTCCCCCTCTCCAGCAGAGCCCCCAAGACCTCCGGGCGGCAGTACCCAAAGCACCTCCTGTCCATCTCCGTGATCTCCCCGAGGATCCGGCTCCAGGCGCTCGTACCCTTCCCGTTCAGCGCCGATGCCGTTGCCCTCCCCTTCTCTGGGCCGATTATGCCTGCCTGACCCGCCCCCCCTCCACCCCCCCTCAGCCTGACGATCGCGAACTGGCGGTCCAGCCTGAAGCCGGCCTTAGCATAGACCCCGACCCTGTCCTGGTAGGCGAAGAGCGCGATCGTCCTCTTCCCCTCCAGCAGGCTGACCGCCCTTGCGATGAGCATGCCGGCGATCCCCTCGCCCCGCCTCTCCCTCCGCACGAGGACGTTTGAGATCCAACCGCACTCCCCGTAATCGAACAACGTCAGGGTGCCTATGACCCTGCGATCCTCCGAAGCAACCAGGATTCTGGCGCATCTCATCCTGCCCAGCGCGTCAAAATCATCCCTGGTGTAGTTCCAGCCTTCGAGACACGTCAGGGCCACAAGGTCGTCATAGTCGGTCGGATCTGCTGCCCCGATATCCAGCGTCACTCTGGCTCGCCCTTTCCCTCTTCACATTCATGCTCCCCGTGGGTGATGTACCTCTTGTCCCCTCTCGCATGCTTCACGCTACAAGGCCCGTAATCCTCGTCCTCAGCCCCATACCAATATTCACAGTCCTTGCACTTCGTGGCGGATCCCTCAGCAGACGGCCGGGCTCACTCCACCCTCTCTTCCTCGAGCCCTCAGACACTAAAGCCACCAGAAGGGAGTTAAAGCTTTTGAAAAGCCTGCGGCAGCGTACATGGCAGTCAGCCGAACATGGATGCGCGCATCGGGTACTTCCGCATGAAGATCTTCTCCACCTCTGCAGCCAGCTTGGCGTCCAAGTCCGATTGCTTGGGCGAGATCATCCGCAGATCGGGATGGGACATGAACGGCCCGCTGAGCACTGCGCCAACATCCTCGCCTTGGCAGTCCTGTAACCGCACCGGCTCGGCCCTCATCAGCCGCTCCATTACCTGCTGCGCAGCCCCGCCGGACGCGATCGCGGCGATCGCCTCCTTGGCAACCTCTGCCGAGAGGGGCCTGAACCCGCAGGGGGGAGAACGCCCCAGCCGTCCGACGTCCACCGGATCGTCAAACCTGACCCCCGCCCCGATCCTCTCCGAGGGGCTGATGATCATGAACTTTAGCCGGTAGCCTACATCCGGCCCGAGCGCCAGCATATTCCCCCTGAAATCTGATGCTATCTGCCAGCCGACCGGCTTCCTGTTGTACGACTCGAGGATCTCCCTGATCACGTCCTCTGCCTGGAGTATCTCCAAGCCAGCCACCTACCTTGCTCTCTACTCTACTCCGATCTCTGCTCTATTCTAATCTATACCGCCGCTTTTTAAATCGCTCCCACTCGCCGCCGACCGAAGCCCCCAGGTGACTGGGTGAGAGGGGCAGGATAAGGAGGGGAGGGGCACAGGGGCCGGGTCCCTGAGCCTCACATCCTGAACCCTCTCCTCACCTTCCCGAGCCCCGCAGGCTCCATGTTGAAGACAATGGTCTTGAGGTAAGTCATCTCCTCGATGGTGTACCCGATCCCCTCCCTCCCAACTCCCGAGTCCTTCCACCCGCCGTAGGGGAAGAAGCCGACGCCGTGCTTGGGGAGGTCGTTCACGGTCACCTCGCCCGTCTGGACCCTTTTGGCCACCTTCCACATGCGGTAAAAGTCCCTCGTGAATACACACGAGTCGAGTCCGTACCTGGACCTGTTGGCTATCTCGATCGCCTCATCCTCGTCCCTGATCCTCACCACCGTGACGACCGGTCCGAAAGTCTCCTCCCACACTATCTTCGCGGTGAGGGGGACCTTATCCAGGACGGTGGGCTCGAAGTAGCAGCCGTCATGCCCCCCTCCCCTGAGGCACTCCGCCCCCTTAGCCACGGCGTCATCGACCAGCCCCTTCACCCGCTCAGCTGCCCTGATATCGATAAGGGGGCCCATCTCGGTCGACGGCTCCCTCGGGTCCCCACACTTCCACTTGTCCACCCTCTCTAGGACCCTCCCGACGAAGCCCCCGGCGACACCCTCTGCCACTAGGATGACGCTCACCGCGTCGCACCTCTGCCCCGCATTCCGGAGCGATCCCTGCACGCACCTCTCCGCGGCAAGATCGAGGTCAGCGTCGTCAAGGACTATTGCCGCACCCTTTCCCCCGAGCTCCAAGTGTTGCTTCTTGATACCTACTAGGGACGAGATCTGCTTTCCCACCGCAGTGCTGCCCGTGAAGCTTACCATCCCCACACGCCCGTCCGCGACCAGTGCGTTGCCGACCTCCCCTCCAGATCCCGTGACAACCTGCAGCGTCCCCTCGGGTATCCCCGCCTCCTCGAGCACCCTGGCGAACATCAGCGCTACCGTCGGGTTGTTGCTCGCGGGTTTCGTCACTATCGCGTTCCCGGAGAGGAGGGCGGGTATGACCTTGGAGGCGTAGATGAAGAGCGGATAGTTGAACGGGGATATCGCCGCGATTACGCCTATGGGTTCCCTCAGGACGATCGCGACCTTACCCATAGTGTCCTCCGACCAGTCCCCCGGGACGTACTCCCCGAATATCTTCCTAACATCTTCCATCGTGAGGCTCATCCTGTCGAGGGTGGCCCCGACCTCCCCCTCAGCGTCCCTGACCGGCTTCCCGGTCTCGGCAGTCAGCACCTTCACAAAATCCCTCCTCTGCCTCTGCATAATCGCCTTGGCCTCTTCGAAGATCTCTATGCGCTCGATCGCCGGGACGTCCCTGATCTTGTACCTGCTCTCAGCTGCGGCCGCCACCGCCTCGGCCACCTCCTCCTTCGTGGCCGCTGCGGCCCTGGCTACGATACTTCCGTCAACCGGCGTCCTTACGTCGATATACCTCCCAGACCTTGGGGGGACCCATCTGCCGAAGAGGAACATGTTGAGCGAAGGGATCCCCCCGTCCATCCTGAACAACGGTTCAAAAAAACTGCCCAAGTCGAGTCTTGACCCAGCCTCCTTGAGACTCAAAAAAAGTCCTCCAAGATACTCTCAATGGACATGGATTTCTACTTTTCTTTAATCCCCTGCGCTTCCTCTGCCGGGCGCCCCTCTGCATTTTAATGGTGCGGCAAAATGCAGGCGCGAGGGATCACAACGTGGACTTTATGCTTTGGTGCGGGGAGTGGGATTCGAACCCACGAAGTCCTTCGACATAGGAGCTTACTGGGCGGTCGCGAATACTCCCACCACTCAGTCCTACCCCTTTGACCTGGCTTGGGAATCCCCGCTCGCACTAGTTAGTGAGCATATCTCCTTTTTAAAACTACCTTTCATTCTTCTAGGTTTAAATACTGCCTAGGCAATCCACTTGAAGTAGGTGCTGCTCATGAACGAGGAGAGCCTGCTCAAACTTGCCAGCGAGATCAAGGAAGCCTCGCTGAGGGAGAAAGTAACCGCACTCATCAAGGATCCCAAGCTTACTATCGAGGTCCCCGCCCCAGGATCGCCGAAACTCAAGGAGTCGCCTGCTAGCAAGCAGCGCCACCACTCCTACCGGACCGGACTTATAGTCCATACAGTCTCGACGGCCAGACTTGCCCTCCACCTCGCGGACCTGATGGAGGAGGTCTACGAGGCCAAAGTCGACCGGGATATAGTCATCGCCGCCTGCCTACTCCACGACATCTTCAAGCCCGCCACTTACACAGAAGTCCGGCCAGGTGAGTACGCGCCCTCTAGGCTGGCAGAAAGGCTGGACCACCTCTCGATCATAATCGGCGAGCTGTACGCCCGCCGCTTCCCCCTCGAAGTCATCCACGCGGTGGCGGCGCACCACGGCAGAGGCAGCCCCATCGAGCCCCGGACCTTGGAGGCGCTGGTCGTCCACCTCTCGGATACCGTGGACGCCGAGATAAACGACCGGGTGCTGATGGCAGCCAAGAACATCATCAAGGAGTGCACGGGGATCGAGGTCAAGACCCTGCCCCAAGACGTCTCCCCGTTCAAGGTAGTCCTGGCGAAGAAGGACGGCGGGTGCGAGGAGGTCCGCCGGAAGTTCTCAAGCCTCCTCTGAGGCGATAGCCGATGCCCGCTCCCAACCCTACCGCGTCCGCAACCCCCGCGCCCGACGAGCACTGGGTGGCAGGGGTAGCCAACGAGATCCTCAGGCGCAACGACGAGAGGATAGTGATACACACTGGCAAGACACCCTCTGGGCCGATTCACATCGGGGCCGAGAGGGAGCAGTTCATATGCAGCGCCGTCCAGCGGGAGCTGAGGCGGAGGGGCTACGACTCAACCTTCAACTTTATCATCGACTCGTTCGATCCTCTGAAATCGATACCGGCCGGCGTGCAGGTGCCGAAGGGGTTCGAGGACCACATCGGATCCCCCCTCTCCGACGTGCCGGATCCCTTCGGCTGCCACGAGAGCTATGCCGTCCACTTCGCGCAGGAGTTCGTGGACTGCCAGGGTCGGCTGGGGCTCTCGCCGAACGTGGTATATTCCCACAAGCTCTACGAGACCGATGCAATGAAGGACGCGATCAGGACCGTCCTCCGCAAGATCGACGAGCTGAGGGAGATACGCGGCAAATACATCCGCGTTCAGGAGGAAGATGGTTCCGAGGGGGGTACCGGCTCGGGCTCGGGGTCGGGGTCGGGCTCGGGGTCGGGGTCGATGGGCTGGAACCCAGTTATGGTCGTCTGCGAGAGGTGCGGGAAGATCGCCTGCAGGCGGAAGGACGTTGAGCCTAACCGGATCACCTCTTGGGACCTGGCGAGGGACGAGGCGACCTTCGCCTGCACCAGCTGCGGCTGCGAGGGAAAGGGGAAGATCAGGGACCTTCGGCTCAAGCTCAGCTGGCGGGTCGACTGGGCGGCGAAGTGGGCGGTCTTCAGGGTGACCTGCGAGCCCGCCGGGAAGGATCACTGCGTGAGGGACGGGGCCTACGATATGGGCCTCGAGGTCTGCGACCGGATATTCGGCTACAGGGGGCCGATCAGGGTGCCCTACGAGTGGCTGACCCTCGGGGAGCATGCGATGAAGACCCACAAAGGGATAACTTTCACGCCCCGCGAATGGCTGAAGATCGCCCCGCCCGAGTCGATGAGGTACCTGATCCTGAGCGCCGACCTGATGCGTCACATCGCATTCCTGCCGGAGAGGGTGCCCGACATCGTGGACGGCTTTGACCGCCTCGAACGGGCCTACTTCGGATCCGAGGAGCCGCCTGGCGGCGCGAGCAGGGCATTCGTGAACCGGCTCTACGAGATCTGCAGCGTCGGCGAGCCCTTCGAAGAGCTTCCTGTGCGCCTCCCCTACCGGTTCGCGGTCTACATGGTCCAGCTCGAATCGCTCCTCGGCCGCGATAAGGTCCTCTCCAAATCGATCGGCTATGCCCTGAAACTCTACGACCGGGAAGCCCTCACGGATCGGGAGCACCGTGACCTGGAGGAGAGGCTCTCCATGGCGAAGAACTGGGTCCTCACTTACGCACCGCAGAACCTCAAGTTCCAGATCGCTGAGACCCCATATCGCCCATCCTCTGAGGCGGAAAAGTCATTCGTCCGATCGATAATCGATATGCTGGGCAGAGATCTTAAGGAAGAAGACCTGCAGAACGAGATATTCAGCGCCGCGCGCTCCCTCGGCCTCGGCGTCGGCGAGGCGTTCAGCGTCATATACCGGATACTCCTCGGATCGGAGAGAGGCCCGCGCCTCGCCCCGCTCCTCATTGCACTGGATCGGGACTGGACTATCCGGAGGCTGAACTCCGTCCTCCAGCCGCCCGATGCCTGAGTCGTTCAACGAGATCCGGGTAGCACTCGTGGTCTAAGGAGACCGCGACCTCGGCTAGCTCGGCCGATCGCCGGCGCCCCCTCCAGCACCGTCTCGACCATCTCGGCGTCGGGGCCACGACCACGTCTGGCAATATCCATGTCCCTGAGGCCTATCCATGTCCCGGCCCTGCCGCCATCAAAGCGCACGCCTGTATAAGCCAATTGATTCGGTTGGAGTCGGGGCGAACAGAATGCGCGTTCGGACAGCTGCCTTGATCGCTGAGTGGCGCCGGGGAAGGGATTCGAACCCTTGCTCCCCCGAAGGGGAACCGGCTTGCCTGTCCCTCAGTAAGATCTCAAGGCCGGCGCCATAACCACTCAGCCACCCCGGCGAGCCTAAGAATAATCTGCGCGTTCCTATCTAAATCTTCTGATTCGGTTCCGTTCCGTGCGTGTTGCACCGTTATATCGGCATGAATGTCGGCTCGGCGTCCGTCGCTATCTTCCCGTCGGCGCGCATCGCCTCGGTCACCTCATCGGGCAGGGCAAAGAGGGAAGCATGGATCGCGCCGCTGTACAGCCTGAGCCCGGTGATGCCCCTCCGCGCGATCTCCCTGTCTACCCCGGCAGCATCCATCGCTCCCGGGTCGGGCAACTTCGTCCCGTAGACGAACCCCCAGAGCGAGTCGTAGACCGGAACCCAGGCGTGGTAACCCCCCGCCTTTCCCCCAAAGGCCTTGCTGACCGTCCGGTACACCGTCGAGAAGCAGTGCCTGCTGTAGTAGGTGGAGGTGGCCTGCGTGACCAGGATCCCCCCCTCCCTGAGGGCTTTCCGTGCAGCCTCATAGAACTCCCTGGTGTAGAGGAGGTTGCCGGGTCCCTTTTCCATGGGGTCCGTGACGTCCATTATTATGGCGTCGAAATCGCCCTCCCTCCCCTCGACATACCTCCTCCCGTCGCCGATGACGAGCTCCGCCCTCGGGTCGTCGAAGGCGCCGGCCGAGATCTCCGGCAGGTGCCTCCTGCAGGCGTCAACCACCTTCCTGTCGATGTCGATCATGACGGCCCTCCTAACGCTCCCGTGTCTGAGCACCTCCCTCAGCGTCCCCCCCTCCCCGCCGCCGACTATCAGGACGTCCCTCGGCGACGGATGGGAGATCAGCGCCGGGTGGACCAGCGGCTCGTGGTAGTAGTACTCGTCCCTGACCGATGACTGGAACTTGCCGTCGAGGAGGAGCGCCTTCCCGTACTCACAAGTCTCCACTATGTCGATCTTCTGGTACTCAGACTCGTCGCTGTAGATCGTGCGGATGATCCCGTGCATGTGCGCGCTGTAGGGGGTCTGAAGCTCAATGAACCACTTCCACCCTACGCTCATTCTGCTCCCCCCGAGAGGAGCCCCCTCTTTATCTCTATCATCGTCGATGACTTGGGCCTGAGCACCTTTACTATCTCCTCATACTCAGCGGCGGGGTCCATATTCTTGCACGTGAAGATGTCCACCGCCGCGTATCCGTGCTCGGGCCATGTATGGATCGAGATGTGGGACTCGGAGATCACCAATACCCCCGTAACGCCACGGGGTGCAAAGTGGTGGAATACCTTACCACAGACTGTCGCCCCCATCCTGATCGCCCCCCGCTCGATCGCCGTCTCGATCGCCTCAAGGTCGTCGAGAGCTCCCCGATCGCAGTCAAACATCTCGATAATAAAGTGCCTGCCGAGTTCCATCGCCTGTCCCCCGTGAGATAGCTCCGCGCTACCTCTTATCTTCTTCGTCCCGCGCCCCTCTTCTAAGAGCCCCCTGCCCTCCGGCTACAGGGCTGTGCCGCTCACCAGTTCCGCCATGTCGACGCCATGCCCGCCGATCTGATAGAAATAGAGCGCTACTGAGTCCAGCAGCGCCGCGATCCTCGACTGCTTGTCGACGAGCAGCTCGTTTACAGCCAGGAGCTTCTCCGGGAGCTCCTTACCCCTCGCCATCACCCTCTCCGTGATCTCGATGTCCTGCTTGAATAGGGCCTGGGCAGCCTCCTCGTGGAGGCTATACGCCAGAGCGCTGAGGCTCGAGAGCGCGTCCAGCGTCTCCCTGTCCAACTCCCTCCTGTCGATCTTTCCCACGGAAGTCGCCACCGCCTCCGAGTAGTCTGCTATGTTCTCGATGTACTTGGCCGCCATCCTGAGTTCGAGGCACTCAGCGGGCTTGACGCCGATCTTCTCGGCGATCGGCGCGTTCCTCAGGGCGAGCCTGAGCTGTCTCACCAGGAGGAAGTAGAGCCTGTCGACCTCGTCGTCCCTCCTGCTGACCGACTCCGCCAGCTCCAGATCGCCATTGATGAGGGCCTGCTCGGCCTCCTTGTGCATATTCGCCGCAAGCGTGTATGCCCTTCTGAGTGTGCTCTTGACCGGCATCGACGACGGCTGGAGGAGGCACTGGATCGTCATCCCCGAGGACGTCTCCTCTACTATCTCGAGACCGATCAGTTTGTGTATGGCCGCCCTGATCTCCTCCCTCGTGGCCGGGGTCATCCTCATCCCGAGATCGACTACGATCGTGTCGGCGCCCATGAGGTAGCACGCCCTGATCTGCCTCTCCAGTCCCTTCGGATCCCTGATCACCGCCGTGGCGCCCCTCTCCGGCTCCGCCTCCTCACCTAGCCTGATGGTAAGCGCGCCCCCCTCCCCCTCGATCAGCTGGATCACCGATCCTCCTTGCAGGCCGTTCTTAAGCACCCACTCCTTGGGCAGCGAGAGGAGAAACGAGCCGCCCTTGCTCCTCTGCAGCCTCCTGTACTCCATTCTAATGACCTCACGTCATGTTTGGTGCCGCTTTGATTAAGGCTTTCCCCTTCCCGAACCTGCGCCCGGACAGAATCGGAAGGTTGAAGCGTTAAGGAACCCTAATATCTAGTTAGCGCCAAATTTGGGAAGGGTCGTGCGTGGAAATTCCTGCCAGATCCGTGATAGAGAGGATTCTAGCGTCCGGCTACCAGCTCTCCCCAGCAGCGTTCGAGGCGCTGGGGCGCCTAGCAGACCCTGATCCGATAGTGGACTCACTGCTGGCAGGACTTGAAGCATCAGAAAACCCTCCCCTCGTAATCGAGCCCCAGCACCTGGAGCATGCGATGCGGGGTGTTGCCATCCCTGTGACGGGCTGTCCTGCTCCAGCGCCCCCGGTCGCGGGAGCGCTCCCCGCCGCAGCGGGCGTAGCACCATCAGCACCAACAGCACCACCAGCACCGGCGCTGGCACCAGTGCCGGTAGCCGTGCCTGCGACGCCCGCACAGGCGGTGACGGCAACGCCAGACGCAGAGGATGCGGCGCCGCCGTACCCCTTCCCCGCCGTCCGTCCCCCCCCGAGGCCGCCGCTCGGGAAGCCCGGCAGGGTGGAGGTCCTCTCCGGCTCCGAGGCCTGCTCGATAGAGGGAACCATCGAGGACTTTAAGAAGCACTTTATCAACCGCTTCGAGAGGCTCCAGAAGGTGCTGATGGAGCGGGCCGACGTCGTGGGGGCAGTCGGCTGCTCCGCCATCCCCCCCAGCGACAAGTGGGGTAAGGCCAAGGTGATCGGGATGGTCACCTCGAAGAGAGAGTTCAAGAGCGGCGCTGTCATCGCGGAGCTCGAGGATCCGGGGGGGATGCTCAAAATCACCTTCGGGAGGGATGAGAGGCTCAAGCACAAGATCGCCCGGCTGATGATCGACGAGGTGGTCTGCGTCTCAGGGAGGACCAAGGGAGGCAGGGATCTGATAGTCGACGACATAATGTGGCCCGACGTCTCCGAGAGGTCTAGGCCCCGCGCAGGAGAGGAGGCCTACGCCGTCCTCACCTCAGATATCCACATCGGCAGCAAGACCTTCATGAGGGAGAGCTTCGAGGCGTTCATCCGCTGGCTCCGCGGGGAGAACGGCAGCGGCAGGTCCAAGGAGGTGGCGCTGAAGACGAAGTATCTCGTGATCGCGGGGGACCTCGTCGACGGGGTCGGGATCTATCCTAACCAGGAGGCGGAGCTCTCGATAAAAGACCTCTACAAACAGTACGAGTGCGCAGCCGGCTACCTCTCTATGATCCCCGAGGACATCCAGATTGTGATCATCCCCGGAAACCACGACGCCTGCAGGCCCACCCTCCCCACGCCGCCGATCTACAAGGACTACGCCGCACCCCTCTACGCCCTGAAGAACGTCACGATGCTCGGCGACCCCGCCCTGGTCAGCCTCGGCGGGGTATCTGTCCTGATCACCCACGGCCGCAGCCTGGATGACGTCATACCTTCGCTGCCCGACTGCAACTTCCGCGAGCCCCACAAAGCCATGGCGGAGCTGCTAAAATCCAGGCACCTCTGCCCACCGTACGGAGGGAAGACCCCGATCGCGCCGGAGGCGGTCGACCGCCTCGTCATCGATCCCGTCCCGCACATCTTCCATGCCGGGCACGTCCACGTGGAAGGGGTCTCGGAGTACCGGGGCGTGGTCATAGCCAACTCCGGGGCATGGCAGACGCAGACCGAGTACCAGCTCTCGATGGGCATAGTCCCCAAGCCGGGCATAGTTCCAGTGGTGGAGCTCTCAACATTCAAGACATTCGAGCTGAACTTCAACTGACCTCACGGGGGGCGCTCTCGGTTGCCCCGCCGGCCCAGGGTCTACCGAGAGAGCTGATCGTCCTAGCTATCATCCTCGCGAGCCTTATTGGCTCGGGGACGTTCCCGAAGACGGCTAGGCGGTCTGCCAGTTCCAGCGCCTCCCCCGCCTCTATCCCGGTGCACTCGATGACAAAGCGCTTACCGCCGTAAACAAACTCATGCGCCTCCCCGGCGCCATCCAGGATATCGATCCTCTTCTGCCAGTCGGCGAAGTGCCTCCTGAGGGCGCGGAGGACCGCCTCTCGGTCGGGCTTCGCCTCGAGGACAAAGACCGAGGGCACCCCTCCCCTCAGGAGGATCTCCCTGGGATCTATGAGATTGAAGCCCGCGATCGGGACGCTGCCCGACATCAGGACATCGACTCCGGCGTGACCTCCCAAGAACTCGAGCACCCTCTCTGTCCCGTCGAGCCCGTCTACGGTCATCCTCCCTACCTCGAGGTCTTGCACCTTGGTGCCGCGGGTGAGGAGGAACACTACGGGCGCCTCCCCCCCTCCCTTGGAGAAGCTCCCGCCCTCGACCGCGAGGATCGTGCGTCTTGCCACCAAACCAGATCAAGGCTCCCCGGCTTACCTGCCCAGGTATGCCGCCATCTGCGCCTCTTCCTGGAAGGCGTCCCTGAGGTTCCTCTCCGAGATGCTGAGGCTGATCACCTTCGTCCTTCCATACCTCCCCTTGCTGACGACCTTGGCGTTGGCTATTCCCAGCATGTCAAGCTCGTTTATGAGGTCGCTCACCCTCCTCTGGGTCAGCGGCTCGAGCCTGAACGTCTTCGAGAGTTCAGAGTAGAGTTCATAGACCTCGCCCGTCGTCCCTCCCTTCCCGTTCCGCTTACCGATGAGGTGGAGGCTCAAGATCACGATCTTCGAGTGGAGGGGCATCGTCCGCACCACCTCCACGATCCGGTCCTTCTCGACCTCCTTCTGGGCCTTCCTGACATGCCCCTCCGCCACCTTCGGGTCGCCGGCCCTCTCCGCCAGCATGCCTGCCACCCTCAGGAGGTCGAGCGCCCTCCTCGCGTCACCGTGCTCCTTTGCTGCGAGGGCGGCGCAGAGCTTTATGACCTCGGGGCCGAGGGTCCCCCTGTGGAATGCGGACTCCGCCCTCCTCCTCAGGATGTCTTCCAGCTCGGAGGCGTTGTAGGGCGGGAAGACCAGCTCCTCCTCACCTAGGCTGCTCCGAACCCTCGGGTCCAAGTACTCCGTGAACTTGAGGTCGTTGGTGATCCCTATGATCGATACCTTGGACCTGGCGAGCTCGGTGTTGATCCTCGTGATCTTGTACAGAACCTCATCGCCCGCCTTATTGACGAGCGCATCAACCTCATCGAGGACGACGAAGAGTGACCTGCTGGACGTGTCTATGAGCCTTATGAACCGCCTGAAGACCTCCGAGGTCGATAGCCCGGTGAAGGGGATCCTCTCACCACCTACCGCGTCGCAGAGGTTTGCGAGTATCCTGTAGTTGGTATCGTCGTGCTTGCAGTTGATGAAGGCCGTCCTGAGGTCGATGCCGTTCCCCCTCCCCTGTCTGCTTATCTTGTCCAGGACGTACCTCGTGACGGCCGTCTTTCCCGTACCCGGGACGCCGTAGACGAAGATATTCGAGGGCCGGGCTCCCTGTAGGGACGGCGCCAGTACCTCGCCAAGCTTCCTGATCTGTTCCTCCCTGTGCGGCAGGTCGTTGGGGACATAGTCCGGTCTCAGAATCTCCCTGTTGACAAAGATCTTCGCCCTGAGCACCTTGGCCAGTATATCGTCCAGTGGATCCGGGTCACCCATCCGCCGCTCCCCCCGCGAGCCATCTCACTTATACCCCTTTAAAGATATAAACACAATCCAAGGCACAGCGCAGGGATCTGCGGGCAGGGCCGGACACCCTCCGATATATCTTATAGCGGGGAAGTTGCCTGTCAGTGGTAGTGGCCTGTATGATCTCAAGGACGTGGCGCCTGAACATCGCCAGCATGCTGTTCTTCATGCTCATACAGGTGGTCGTCCCGCTGGTGCCGCGCTACGCCCTGACGATCGGCGCCTCCCCTTTCGAGATCGGCTTGGCCGTCTCCAGCGTCTCCATCACCGCGATCTTCCTGAGGCCCCTCTCGGGGTTCGTCAGCGACAGGCAGTCGAGATCCAAGATGATGGTTCTGGGGCTCTTCCTCGGCTCGTCGTCCTACCTCCTCCTCTCCGCATCCGAGGGGATCCTCCCGGTCTTCGCGGCGCGGCTCATAGAGGGAGCGGCCATCGCCTCGTTCATCCCCTCCTCCCTCGCAAGTGCCGTGGACGAGGCGAAGGACGGGAAGATAGGCGAGGCCCTCGGCTGGCGGAGCCTCATGGTGGGCATAGGCTTCACCGCCGGTCCGGCCCTCGGAGGCTTTCTCTCCGAGGCCTTCAGCTACCGGACCACCTTCCTCATAACGGCGCTCCTGATGCTTACACTCGTCCCCGCCGTCGTCTACAAGGACGCGAAGAGGCCTCCCCCGTCAAGGGTCAGCACGCTGCGGGGCCTGAGGGAGCGGGACTTTGGCATCGCCTTCTCCAGCCTCGTGATATACGCGGTGGCCTGGATGGGGCTGCTCACCTTCCTCTCCGCCTACCTGAAACTGATGGGCTTTGGCGATCTCGAGATAGGGCTCTTCCTCAGCGTTCAGGCGATCGGGAGCCTGGGCATAAGGGTCATAGGGGGGAGGATGGCCGACAGGTATCCCGACACCATGACCTTCAGCGGGCTCTCCGTGATCGGTCTAGCCCTCTTCTTGGTGTACCTGAACCCGACCCCGCCGTGGATCTACGCCGCGGCTGCCGTCTTCGGCCCCGGCGTAGGCCTCTTCGTCCCGGGCTCCCAGACCCTCGCGCTGAAGAGGTCCTCCCCCAGCAGCCGGGGCTTCCTCTCCAGCATCTACACTATGGGCATGGACATCGGCAACCTCGTAGGGCCGCTGGTCTTCGGCCTCATAGTCCAGTCGGGCGGCTACCGCGCCTCCTTCGCCGTGGCCCCTGTCCTGATGATCGTGGCCGCCCTCGCTGTGGCAATACCCTTCAAGATAATGAAGTCCCGCCCGGGGGCCGCATCCTGACCTGGTGGAGGCCCAGCTGCCCGTTCCGCGCTTGCTCACTCCCTGTCCACGTAAGCGTTTCAGGCCGCGGGAGCGCATCAGACCTACCCCCTCACCGTACCGCGCGGCGCCGCATCCCCGACCTCCATCGCAGCCATCGGTTTAGGCCCAGCCGATAGAGTTAAAAAAAAGAGCATCGTTAAGTACCTCTTAGCTCCGGTCGTATAGTCCGGTCAAGTATACTGGCCTTTCGAGCCAGAATCCCGATGGGTATGAGTTCGTCACCGTCTGACGAAGACAGCCAGTGACCCGGGTTCAAATCCCGGCCGGAGCACTATAACGCATTATAAAAGCCCCGCGTCACGGCGGGAACACGCATGAGCAGCCGCAGGATGCCCTCCCCTCGGTCAATCCCGTACGCGGATGCGCTCAGCTTTGCTCGCCCGGATGTCTAGGCTGAAAGCGAGGCAGTGCCTGACAAGCGACTCTGGCAGGTGGCGGAGCATGCTATAATATAGGTTGATGGACCAGTGGCGGTGTTTGTAGGCCGGATCTCTGTCTGTCTTGAGCAGGATCTCCTTGAAGCCGGCGTCCTTGAAGTGCATCATCCAACTCTTCAGGCTGTAATTCCTGTACGTCACCCCGGTTTTTCTGGCGGTCTTCCCTTGGAATCCAAGCCTGCTGCCCCAGAGGGTCCCCAGCACCCGTGGGATTGCCAGCTCGGCAATCCCGATGTAGGAGCCGTTTCCGTCCAACACCCTGAAGATCTCTTTGGCAGCTTCATGGAGGTCTGTCTGGTGCAGGACCGCTGAGCCGACCACATAGTCGAAGAAGCCGTCCTCAAATGGAAGCCTCTCGATCTTGCATGCCGCAAAGCAGTCTATCTTCGACCGCAGGAACTGATCGATCCGGATACCCATAGCTAGTGCACTGCGCGAGACGTCAGTGGCCACCAAGTATGTATCCGGGAACTTGAGCTTCAGCAGGGCGCTGAGCCAGCACGGTCCGCTGCCTATCTCCAGGATCTTCCCGTGCAGCCTCAGGCCGGGCAGAACCCGTTCGCTGAAATAGAGTATATAGTCTGCCTTATGCAGCAGGACGTTCAGGGGCGAGGCGGCCACGCTGTTCCGCGCCCAGCTCGAATACATGTTCTCAGAGGAGATCTCCGATCTGCCTAGGCTCCTCGGAAGAAGGTCGAGGATGCCGCCGCTCGGGGAGAAGACGCGCCCGCACGATCCGCAGGACGGCTGACCACGGATCTCGGTTCTCTGCCGGCAGTCGGGGCACAGGAGGTGGGCATAGATGTCAGGCGCTCTCTCCAGCAGGCCTTCCTCCTACTTACCTCATTCCGGGCACGCAGGCGCAGAAAACTCCACTGCCAGGATTAGGAATAAGGAACACCCCATCTAATCGCTCTCTGCCTGTTTTTATTTTTGACGCCCCCTACCTCAGTTCGGTCCGGCGGAGCACCGGCATGCTGCTGGATCGGCTCCCCGGTCATCCTGCCTCAAGGGCCTCTTCCAGGGAGGACAGCCCCTCGAACTCATTCAGGGGGACGAGCTCTACCTCCGAGGCAGAGCCGACGCCCACCCCCAGCTCCGCCGCCCTGCGGATCTGCTCTAGGTCGAAGATCCTGCCGTGGGAGATCTCCTTCGTCGTGCCATAGCTCCTGAGTATGGCGGCCCCGACCGCATCCACGGCCACCCTGTCCGAGCCTGCCAGCAGCAGGCCGGGCTTGACGGTGTTGCCCTGCTCCGGGCCCATGTCTACAAAAGCCTTCATGGCATCCATCAGTATCAGGTCTGTCCTGTAGAACTTGTTGATCTCTGCGATCTTCAGCCTCTGGTATGGGGAGGCGTGCAACTCCCACATGTAGTTGTACAGCCCGCCTGGAACGCGTTTGGCGATGAGACCGACTGAGTTCTTCAGCGACATGGTGAAGTGCCCGCCGAAGCGGTGAGCCTTCAGGCAGCACGTCTGCACCACCCTCTCGGCAGCCGTGAAGACCTTTGAGATGTAGAACCCCTTCATCCAGTGGGTCTCGCCCTTCTCGACCTTCTCCCAACGCTCGGGAGGCTCCTCATCCAGGACGACGACGCCGAACCCGAGGCGCTTCGCGAGATCGAAGACCCCGCGCTGCTCCAGGACTGTTCTGGTCCTGCCCATCCCGCTCCTTTCAGCGAGCGTTATAGACCCCGATCCAGCCTCCTTTAGCCCCCGGATCAGCGCACCGAGCGTCTCGATGTGGGTCGAGGCAGGGAACGGATCTGAGCTATTGTAGTTGGCCTTGAGCGCAACAGTCCTGCCCCTGAAGCCGCCTAGCCCGAAGCGGTCAAGCAGGTCCCTGATGCCGGCGGACCTCTCCTCCGCCTTGATAATGAATACCTTCGACTTCACGGACGCCTAGCCCACCTTTCCGCCAACGGAAGGCCCGTCGATCACCCGGCCGTCGAACAATTTCATAGCGCTCTCGACAGACATTAAATAATTACCAAAGTTAATGATATAAAGCTATTCGCTTGGCGGAACGACGGTCAGCGTCTTGGCCGCGGTCAGCCATGCGGTTCCCTGACCACCTCTGCAGCGTCCCTGTCGAGTCCATGCCACCTCACTTGGTAGCCGAGGTAGGCCAGCAGAGGGAAGGGATCGCTTATGCCCTCTGCCTCGAGCCTTGGGGCAAGGGCCGAGAGGCGGCGCTCGCTGGCGATGATCCTGGCTAGTTCCCCGAGCTTGCCCTCGCTCATGAGGCAGTCGCCGACGAGTGCATAGCCCTCCACCGGTCGGTCCCTGAGCCTCCGGGCAAGGGCGTCCTCTGAGAGGCCGAGGCCTGCCGCCAGGTCGCCAACCCTCACGCACTCCCCCGTGATCTTCGTCTTCAGGTCTGCCCGGGCCGCTTCCTCCTCCTCGCGTCTCAGCTCCTCCCTCTCCGCGGCTTCCAGCTCATCTAGGATGGGCTTGAGCGGGACCTCCTTCTCGAAGAAGACGACCCTGCCCGGGAGCTTCCTCGTGATGCCTAGGCTCGAGTCGGCAGCGACTATCAGGTCCGTCTCCGCCCCCACCTCTTGGAGCTTCGCGAGCTTCCTCTTCAGGTACTCGGGCGTCCAGAACCCGACGATCTCGAGGTAGATCCGCCTGCCGCCGAGTTCGAAGGCGAAGTCCGGGATCATGACGGTCGACCCGACAGGGATGGGCTCGGGCTCCCTCAGGATTCGCCACTTGGTGCCAAGGGCCTTGAAGCGCCTCGCGAAGCTCTCTTCGAGCGAGCTGTCGTACTCCTCCTCCGTGCGTGTGCGGGCGGGCAGCGGGACACCTTCCAAGGAGCTGAGTTCGAAGGTGAGCAGCCTCTTCTCACCCTTCCACCGCGAGACGATCTGTGCCCTGATCTCCCATTCGCCCCCGCCGATCACCTCAGGGATCAGCTTCGCCAGGTTAGTCCCGTATCGTTCGGTCATCTTGATCATCGAGGTCGGCCCCTCCACTGTGACAGAGTAGGCGTAGGAGCCGGAGCCGGAGCCGGAGCCGGAACGGGGACGATCGGATGCGGGGCCAGGGCTGGTGCCACTGCTGGTGTTGTTGCTACTGGCGCCGGGACCTGCGCCGCTGCTGGCGCCCTCCCTGCCACCCTCCCGTTCGATCGAGTACATCAGGTTGAGGAACTTGATAGAGCGGAAGATCCGCTTCCAGTTCTGCTTGACCCTGAACGTCAGAACGGTCGATCTGAAGAGGAGGGTCTGGGTCAGGGAGAGGTTGTACGCCTCCAGCAGCCCCATCGGCGAGATCGGCTCAAAGTCCTTCATCACCTGCTCGTCCTCCAAATCGCCCCATAGATAGCGGTCGACGTCCCCGGCCGCTATCCCGAACTCCGCCGCGACCCCTTCCAGTATCCGCTGCCGCTCCCCCTCCGTTGCCGCAAACCCGCCTGAGGCCGAGAAGACCGCCCGCCTCAGTCTGGGCGGATCGACCGGGCTTTCCGTCACGAACACCGATCTCCTCTCGAGGAGGGCCTCTAGCCCGCGGATCAGGCGGAAGTCGTAGATGCCGTCCTCGAGCACCCTGAGCTGGGACCGTATCTCAGAGCGCTTCTTCCCCATGCCGCCCTCGTAGACCGAGATCATCGACTCGGCGAGCTCCATGAAGTGGGGCTCGTAGCTGACGTAAGCGGGGCGGATGGTCTCCCTGCACCTCTTGGCGATCAGCAGCTCGGCGGGAAGCATCAGAGTTCCCCCCTGCGCCGGCAACTGGTCCTCGTCTCGGTCGTTGATCTGGATACGATCTCGATGAGCCGCGCCTCCTTCCCCTCCACCTTGCGGAGGAGGCGCCCGAGCCTCTGGATAAACTCCCTCTTCGAGCCGGTCCCGCTCAGGATCACACCGAGGGAGGCGTCCGGGACGTCGATCCCCTCGTCCAGAACCTTGGAGGTCACGATCGCAGAGTACCTGCCCTCCCTGAAGGCGCCAAGCACCTCGCTCCGCTCCTCCTTCGAGGTCCTGTGGGTGATTGCCGGGATGAGGAAGAGCCTGCTGAGCCGGTAGACCAGCCTGTTATGCTGGGTGAAGATGAGGATCTTCTCGCCCCTGCCCTCGCTCTCTGAGAGGATCTTCCTCAGCGCCTCGATCTTGGACCTCGAGTTGAGGGCGGTCTCGATCGCCCTGTTGTGTGCCAGCAGCGCGGCACGGGCAGCCCTGTCCCGGCCGGTCCGCATTATGAAGCGCTGGAAGTCGCGTGGGGACCTCAGCCGGATACGCCTCTTGGTCAGGAACTCCCTGAAGACATCCGAGTTCCGGCGGTACTCCGCCTCCTCCTCTGGGGTAAGGTCTACGTAGACCTTCTCGAGGCTGAATGGGGCGAGGTGGGAGCCGGCTAGGTCGACGACCTTTCCCTCGTAGACCTTCCCCCCGACGAGCCTCGGCAAGGCCTTCTCCAGGCCGTCCTCCCTCTCGTAGGTCGCCGTCAGGCCCAGCCTGAAGGGTGAGGCGAAGAGCTCTGCTATCTGGGAGTATCCCGGCGAGGGGAGGTGGTGGACCTCATCGAATATGAGGAGCGGGAAACGGTTGCCGAGCTGCTCCGCCCTGAGGTATGCAGAGTCGTAGGTCGAGACGGTCAGTGGTGCGATGCGGCTCTCCCCTCCACCGTACTCGCCCACGTCGGTGCCGAAGGTGACCTCCAGGCGGTCCCTCCACTGCTCCATCAGATCTATCGTCGGCACTACCACAAGCGCGGGGCAGTTTGCCTCCTGGATCGCGAGCATGCCGATGATCGTCTTCCCTGAGCCGGTCGGCAGGACCACCACGCCCCTCATCCCGGACCGCCTCCACGCTTCGAGGGCGTCGACCTGGTAGCCCCTCGGGGTGAGGTCGGCCTCCAAGCGGGGGCACGACGGGGGATCCATGACCCTGTCTTCGAACTCTATGGCACTCGCCCTGAGGTAGTCCAGTACCTCCGGATAGTAGAGGGCCAGTGTCTTGTAGGACCTGAGGGTATCATCCCAGACCGAGTGCGGGACGTGGACACCTTCGCTGAGGATAGTTCCCCTGTGGTAGCGGAGGGTTATCATACCATGAAAACACGACAGATTTATGACATCAAAGCCCTTTAACCTCTTCGGAACCCGCTGCGCTCGGGGGAGACGGAAGCCTCGCCCGGAGACCGCCCCGCCCCTGCTCGCGGAGGAGCGGGCATCCCCGCCATGATGGCGCTCACCATCTTACGGAGACCGCCCCGACGGGGCATACCCCCACACACTTCATGCAGCGGGTACAGAGCGAGAGCCAGATCGGGGTGACCCTCCAGAGCTGCGGGTCCCAGGGATCGAGCTTCACCCCCGGGGTCTGGTGCAGTATGAAGATCGCGGGGTCACAGGCCCGGAGGCATTTTGCGCACTCCCTCGGATCGACCCCTTTTCCGTCGCCGCACTTGGAGTAGTCGATCTCGACCCTCGTCCTCCCCCTCACTAATAACGCCCCCTCAGGCCCGGTACGCTCTCCCTCGGGATCAGCCTCAGCGCACCATGTCTGCAGGCGTGCCGGCAGGTGCCGCAGCCGAAGCACTCGTCGAGGTTGACTACCACCCTCCCCAGTGACGGGACCGCCCTCAGCGCATTGAACTGACACATCGCAACACAGGACTTGCACCCCTGGCATCTCTCCGGGTCTACTTCTATCACATACTCGGCCTTGTAGACTGTCATCAGCCCAAAGTCTCTCCTGAGACGCAAGCCGCCGCACTCTGGGTTCTCGCACGAGCAGATAGCATTGATGTACGGCACTGGCTGGAACCAGACGCTGGCGACGTATCCCTTCCGGTTGTTCCGCTCGAGCCTAGCGATCGCCTCCTCCCGCGTGATCCTGTGCTGCGAGTTGGGGGGAATGAACCTAGGCAGCTTCTCGATGACGCCGGAGAGGACACCAAAGTTGATACAGCAGGCCTCCTTTATGCCCCTCTGCATCCACCTGCACATGCAATAATTCTCGATGATCGGCTCAGCCGCCAGGTTCCCGAGGATCAGCTTCGCATCCTCGAGCGGGAGGACCTGACCGAAGTGGCCGTCGCCCCTCACCGGGTTACGGTGCTTCCCCTCGCTGTGGATCATCTTCTCAGCATTCCACCGGAGCAGCCTCCCGATTATCGGCATCTGGAGCTTGTGGCCGAGATCCACTGAGGAGAACCCCATGATCTTCCGGATGTAAACCTGCTCGAACGCCCTCCACTGCTCCGTCAGATACGCCTCGAGGTTCTCCCTGTGAGCCAGCTCGTTCGAGTAGTTCTTGGCGTTCATATACCACTTGCCGCCGTCACCATGCTTGGTGCACCAGTCGCACAATACGATTCTCTCCTGCGGCCGCCCTCTCCCTGCAGCCTTTACCCTAACTTGTCCCGAAGAAAATATAAGCGTTAACAGAGGCCCCCGCCGCCCCATGCCTGCAAGTGGGGGATATGTATGGTGCGGGGGGTGGGATTCGAACCCACGAAGTCCTTCGACACGAGGTCCTAAGCCTCGCGCCTTTGACCTGACTTGGCGACCCCCGCCTCAACCCAAACAACTCACCCCCCATCCAGTCTATTAAGCTTTCGAGCAACGCCTCCTCGCCGGCCGATAGAGATATTATTTTTCCAGGCGTATGATCAGTAGACGGATCCAGCTTGAGCCGGAGCGTAAAGGAGACCGTCTTCGAGTGGCTGAGGGAGGCCGGTTATCTCCCTAAGGAGGTTCCAGACTCGGCGGCCCGTTTCAACATCAGCATAACCGTGACCGGCCTGGCGCTAGACGTCGTGCAGAACCCCGGCGGCAGCGCCGTACTGGTCAGGTCGACGCTCCTCTTCAACAGAGACCAGCTTACCCTCTTCAGGGGCATGGACGGGCGGACAAGGGACAACTTTCTCTGGGACGTCCGCTTCACCCTGCTCAACAACAATGAGGTCGGGACGTTCGAGATCAAGCCGGATCCCGAAAACTTCCGGGCCGTCGTGCAGGCCCGCGGGATCTTCCCCGACGCCCTCACGAAGGATCGCCTGATCCATGCCATCCTGGTGGTCCACAAGGCTATAACCATGATCGTCTGGAAGCTGGAGCGATACGCCGGCCTGAGCAGGTCAGAGGGCCTCCCGGTGGTGCCTGCTAGCGGCCATGAAGATATAAATAAGCACCCAGCACCAGTAGATACTGGCGACAAACATGAAAGTCCCTGAGAACGTGAAAACCGTCTTGGAGAGCGCGCTCAAGACCCGCCGGATCGCGGTCGCGACTGCCACGAAGAGCGGCATCCCGAACGTCGCCCCACTCGGCTACTTGTTCTTCCTCAACGATGAGACCCTGATACTGGTGGACAACTTCTTCCTGAAGACTAGGAAGAACATGGATGAGAACCCCATGGTCGCAGTCAGCTTCTGGCAGATGGAGGAGAAGGACGGGGTTCTCAAGGTGACCGATGCCTACCAGGTGAAGGGCAAGGTGATGATCGAGGAGTCTGGTCCGCTCTACGAGAAGATAAAGGCTGAGGTCAAGTCCAGGCGCCCGGAGCACCCGGTTAAGGCGATAGTGCTGATGAAGGTCGAGGAGATATACACATCAAAGCCCGGACCGGACGCAGGCAAGAGGATCGTGTGATCCCCACCTCGGCTATCTTTTTATCCCCGCGCGCAGTGTATTCTATCATGGACACTGGCGGTTCCGGCGGCAGATCCGGGGGCCACGAATCCAGGGCTGGGCACCGCTTCAACCGCATCATAGAAGTGCTTCCGCACGACGCCCTCTCCGCCATCCCTTTGGGGAGGATATACGAACGCCTCAAGGCGCTCGGTGACGCCCCTAGCCGCGAGCACCTCGCTCTGGATCTCAACGTCCTTGTGGCTAGGAACGAGATCTCCTACAACACGCTTCCCAACGGTGAGAGGGCCTACTGGGCGCTGCCGAGGGGTCTCTTCGAGTCCCGGAAGAGGTCCCTCCTCATGAGGCTCCACAACATGAGGCTCACTGAGAAAGAGCTCGAGGAGCTAGAGAAGATAATCGTCAGCCACAGGGAACCCCCTGCCTGAGACTGATACAGGCGATCCCCTCCCGCAGGCTTTCCCTGCTTGGAAAAGTTTATTTGCGCCCCCCAATTTACTTGGGAGGCGTGATGAGATGTGCCCACCGTTATTATAGACTCTTCAAAGTGCACGGGTGAGGGGATCTGCGTCTCTGTCTGCCCCACCAGCACCTTCGAGATGCAGGGCGACAAGGCAGTAGTCACAAAGCCCCAGGACTGCATACTCTGCATGGCCTGTGTGGCCCAGTGCCCGACCCAAGCCATAACCGTAAAGGAAGACTGACCCGATCCTACCGCGATCCGGGCATCTCTTCAGCCCCTGTCTTTTCTACGTGTTTTTTGAAAAAACCGCAGCACCCTTGAATAGGACAGGCCGAGTGTCTCGGCCCGCGGGGGGTGCATATCTTCTTGCCGAACCTTACAAAGACCTCGTTCACCCTCTTCCAGTCCTCCCTACTGAAGAACCGCTTCAGCCCCTCCTCCGTCTCCTCAGGATGCCTCGTATCGACGATCCCTAGCCTGTTAGAGACCCTGTGTACGTGGGTATCCACGGGTATGGCGTCCATATCGAAGGCGTAGACCAGTACGCAGTTGGCGGTCTTCCTGCCCACGCCCGGCAACTCGATCAGCTCCTCTAACCTTGCGGGGACAGTGCCTCCATAACGCTCCGCGATTATCTTGGCGACCCCGAGTATCCTCCTCGCCTTGGCAGGATAGAAATTGACGCCCCTTATCAGCCTGCACACCTCCTCCTCCGAGGCTCCGGCCAGCTCCCGCGGTCCCGTGAACCTGCCGAAGAGCCTCTCCGTAGCCTTCAGCGTCATCGCGTCTTGGGTCCTCTGCGAAAGGATCGTGCTTATGAGGATCCTGAAAGCGTCAGGCTTCCCGCCCCCATCCTCTGCCCCATCCCCGCCCCCCCTCCCTCCGTCCCTGACGACCCCGAGGGCGGTGAACTGGTCGGCAGTGGCCTCCTCCATCCTTCTCAGGATCTCTTTTGCGGCTGCGGGTGAGGGTCCCGCGCGGCACTGGGCTCGTGGTTGCCAGTCAGTCATTTTCAGTCACCTGTGAATAGGCCTGCAGTACTGGCCTGTAGGAGCGCCTCCCCGGTATGTGGAGTCCATGCCCGGATGCGCAGGGAAGTGTGACGGGGCATAGGCCGGGAAGAGGCGAGAGAAAAGAGATGAGAGAAGGGAGAAGAGAATAGGATAGAATGGATTGGGATACGACAGCGCGTGCGGTCACGGATGCAGGCGCAAGGTTCGCGCCCCTGCTGGGTGCAGGCAAAAATAATGGAGCCCCCCGGCAAAGGTGGGGGCGCCCCTGAGTCGAATCCCTCAGCGTGACCACCGACCTAAGACCACACAGAAGCTGGCACCAGCAACCTTATAATTACTCCGGACCGCCTAATATCTGTGAATTCCCTATGCCGGACATCGTCAAGGAGTGGGAGAGGAAGGACAAGCCCTCTATCAGCGATAGCATCAAGCAGGGGATTGTCAGGCCGGAGCCGCTTCGGGGCAGGCTGGAGCAGGCCGGTAAGAAACTCTCCGAGCAGATCCGGCAGCTGGAGCGGGTCTCGGACAGGCTCGAGAAGAAGGATAGGGACATCAGCGAGGACATAGTAAAGGCCTTCGAGCAGGGCGACAGGGACCGTGCGATCTCCCTAGCGAACGAGCTCGAGGAGCTCAGGAAGGTCGAGAAGAGGACCCAGTTCAGCAAATACGCTCTCGAGAAGGCCCTCTCCCGCATCGAGATGGCCCATGACTTTGGTGAGATTGCTGCAGTCATCGCCCCTGTCGGGCAGGTAGTTAAGAACGTCCAAGGGTCGCTCTCCGAGTTCCTCCCGGCAACGAGCACTGCCTTGGGCGAGGTCTCTGGCATAATGTCCGAGACCCTTGCCTCGATCTCCCACATCAGCGAGGGCGCCTTCTATTCTCCTTCGAGCGAAGATGCCGATAAGATCCTCCAGGAGGCAGCGGCGGTCTCAGAGAGCCGGCTGAAGGGGAAGCTGCCGCCGACCGAGGGCGAGATCTGAGCCGGTAAGGCAGACGGGCGATGCGCCCCCTCACGTAGTGACGATTACATCCCTGTCCGTCGTCAGGATCGTATGCTCGGCCTGGGCGATAGGCTTCCCGCTCGCCTCCACCAGCACCGGGTAGCCCATGACGATCCTCTCGTCCTCCAGCGCCGCGAGAGCGCCCCGGACATCGCCGAGCCACCTTGCCGTGAACGGCAGCGTCCTGTATCTGCTGTTGATCTCGCTGAAGAGCCTCTTGGCCGGCGGGTTCTTGACCTTCTTGATCCTCACCACATGGATGATGTTTCCCATGGGCCCCTCATCCACCTCGCCCGCGGCGTCCGGCAGCGTCACGAAAGGCTCCAGCGCGTAGACCGACCACGGCTGGAAGCGGGCCGCGAGGGTCTGCAGGCCGTTGACGTTCGGGACGCTCACCCCCGCATGGACTATATAGCGCGATATCTGGTGGCCCGTCAGGTTCCTTATAGGCTGATATCCGCTGGACCGTATCGCCCGCTCCGTCACCGCACCCAGATCGGAGACCCTCCCCCCTACAGCCACGGCCTGCAGCGATCTCTCGAGGGCGTCCTCAGCCACCCTTATCATGTCCTCGTGCTCCGATCCCACCGAGACAGTGACCGCCGAGTCGGCTATGTAGCCGTCTATGTGCGCCCCGAGGTCCACCTTGACAAGCGAGCCTTCCGGGACAGAGGTCGTATCGCCGGCGGGGGAGGTATAGTGCGCGCCGATGCTGTCGATCCCCACGTTGCAAGGGAAGGCAGGCTCGCCCCCAAGCCTCCGGATCTCGCCCTCCACCGCCTCGCAGATGTCCAGCACCCTGGAGCCCCCCGAGACCCAGCCCGGGACCTTCTCCCTGACCGCCCTGACGATCTTGCCCGCCCTGAGAAGCTTCTCGACCTCCTCCTCCGCCAGCACAGAGATCACTCCTCCTTCGGTATCGACTCGATATACTGCCTGGGAAGGGGCGGGACGAAGACGCACACCAGCTTCATCGTCTCGTCCGAGAGGTTCTTGATCTGGTGCCTGACCCCCAGCGGAGCGTATACCGCCGTGTCCGGCTCGACGTGGTGGATCTTCCCCTCGATGATCGCCTCACCCCTCCCCGTGACGACATATATCAGCTCGCCCGATTCCTCGTGGGCATGGTAATGCGTCATGCTCTTCGGATCGATTATCGAGATCAACAGCGTCAGGTCCTTTGTGCTCCCGTCCTCAGGCGACATGCAGACCTTGAGGCCCCTCCCATGGGGCTTGGATGCCCTGACGCCGGGGACTGTCCAGGTATAGACTACTGACAAATCCAGCACCGAATAATTATTCATTGGTTAAGCTTAAAAACAGATTCCCCGCAAGTAGTTAGAAGTGGTTTCTATGTGCGTATTGGGAAGAGACCGCCTCCTAGAGCTCAACAAAAAGTACCGGATCGTCCACCCATTTACAGAGTCACAGCTCGACGGCGACAGCTACATCCTGACGGTCGGCGAGAACACGACGCTCCAGTACTTGGAGCACCAGAATATCATCTCGAACGAGATCGTCTTCACGCCCCCGGACTGCGTCGCCTACTTGACGGCGAAGAGCAGGTTCGGCAGGATGGGCCTCTCATTCCTCAACGCCGCCAAGGTTCACAGCGGGTTCTGCGGGAGGCTGGCGCTCGAGGTCGTGAACCTCAGCAATGACAGGCGCCCGATAACCATCAACAAAGGAGACCACTTCATGCACATGGAGTTCATCACGAGGGAGGGATCCCCCGCACCCTACTGCGGGGAGTACCAGTTCCAGTACATGAACGAGGAGGAGATCAAGCTCTACGTCCCGATACTCCGCGGATGCATCCCTGACTTTGACAAGCTCTCTAAGGTCTGGCTCAGGAACAAGCTCAACCACAAGCACTGACCTCACGCCTCACCGCCCCTCCCCCGCCGCCTCCTGCCCCTTAATCACCCTCTTCCTGCCGGGGTTGGGTTTTACCTCACTGCAGCGCCTGCAGATGCCCCCTCAGCCTTCTGCTCACGCTTATCGCTAGCGCCCCCTTGAGCAGATCGCCCGGGATAAACGGCAGCACCCCCGTCCAGAGGGTGTTGACAAAGTCCCCGCCTGTCCAATACACCAGCCCTATCCAACCGAGCGAGAAGACCACTGCTATGCAGAGGCTGACCGCGAGCACGTCGGCTATGCTGTGGCAGCTGCTGCGGCGGCCGCTTCCCGCGATTGAGAGGAATGTGCCGGCCACGACGGCGCCCGCGAGGAAACCAAAGAGGTAGCCGCCGGTCGGCCCCACGAGCGCGGCGCTGCCCATGCCCTTGGCGAAGACCGGGAGCCCTGCCAGCCCCATCCCCAAGTAGATGAGCTGCCCGGCATAAGCCCGCCTCCCGAGGAGGAGCACGCTCAGGTAGAGGAAGAACGTCTGGAGGCTCAGGGGGACGGGGAAGAACGGCACTGAAAAGTACGCGCTGGCAGCCATCAGGGCCGCGAAGACCGCGGAGAGTGTAAGTGTGCGGGCGTTTCCTGCCACCGTCTTTCGCCGGAGGAGGCATTATCGTTAACCATATTTAAGTTTTAGGTTAACGACTACAGCCTGAGACGCCCGGGCTCGGATCGCTTCAACGCTTATAGGCACGATCTCACGTACTGTATGTGAACCACGTTGAGGCCGTCTCCCTTCGTGAAATGGGCGGGTGGAAAGTCCCAGCTCCTGGAGACTCTCGTGCGCTGCGTCCCCCGGCACTTTGACACCTACTACGAACCCTTCTTGGGAGGGGGCGCCCTCTTCTTCCGGCTCCTCTCGCTGGGGCATATCCGGAGGGCCGTCATCTCCGACGCCAACGCAGACCTAATGAACTGTTACATAGCCTTGAGGGACTCCCCCGGCCCCCTCATAGCCGAACTGGCAGCGCTGCAGGAGCATGCCAGCGATAAGGACTTTTTCTACAGGACGGCGAGGCCTAGGTTCAACGAGATAAGCCTCAGGACCGGCCTCGAAGGGAACGTAGAGAAGGCTGCCCTGCTTATCTACATCAACAAGACCTGTTATAACGGCCTCTACCGTGTCAACTCACGGGGCAAGTTCAACGTTCCTTGGGGGAGGTACCGGCACCCTAGGATATTCGACGAAGGGAACGTGATGGCCGTCAGCAGGGCCCTGAACAGGAAGGGGATAGATATCCGCTGCTGTGACTATGCCGCCGCACTCGCTGGCGCGGGGGAGGGCGACTTTGCGTACCTGGACCCGCCGTACCAGCCCCTCAGCCCGACCGCCCTATTCACGCAGTACACCACCTCGTCCTTCACGGAGGAGGACCAGAAGGATCTGGCAGCGGTCTTCCGCAGCCTAGACTCCAGGGGCTGCCGGGTCCTCCTGAGCAACTCGTACAGCCCGCTCGTCCGCGCGCTCTACAGGGAGTATTTGGAGCGTGGATGCGGCCTCACGGTCGAGGCCTCGAGGCAGATCTCCTGCAAGGCCTGCACCCGGAGTCCTGTCCCGGAATCCCTCATAGGCAACTATGTCCCCGGGCAGCCGGGGCACCGGTAGCATCACAAGATGCCTGCGACCGCTTCACGAAACAGGAGGAATGTGAATACAAAAAAAAGAGCGGGCGGGGGAGGAGGGAAGAGCGAAGAGGGGAGAGAGCGCCGCTCCGCGGGCGTCACTCGACGCCCCATCTCTTGGTCATCTTCACCAGGAGGAAGATCACAAAGGCGATTATTATGAATGTGATGAGTGTGCCGACGAAGTGCCCGATCCTGAACGGTCCCAGCTCGATCGTCTCCCAAGCCATCCCCGGAGTCACGAACTGTATGATCGGCATTATGAGGTCGCTTACAAGTGCCTGAACCAGCGTCCCCAGATACAAGCCGAGTATGAACGCCACGGCGAGCCCCATGACCTTGTACTTTGAGAGAAAGTCCCGGAACTCTGCTACCAATCCCTTGGGCGGAGGCGGCGCCGGCTTTGGCTCCAACAGCTTGCGGATGCTCCTCAACTCGCTGAGAATCTCTTCATCGGTGGCCATAGTGGTCGATCTACCGCTCCTTTTAGCCACTAATAAGGGTGCTGGCGCTTCCCGCGACCTCTCCTGCAGTGTACGCCATCCCATGTATTTTAGTTTCTGAAATGCCGCGCATATGGGCTGTTCAAAAAGTAAAATGCGGCAGTGATGCCGCGGCGTCAACCGCGGCACGCCCGCACCGGCTGAGAGCGCCCTCACTTTCCGAGCTTGGTGCCTCTGACCTTAATGCTGGCGACAGGGAGGTGCCCGATCTCCCCGAGATCGATGCCTGTGCCCTCCACAACGTCCCTCAGATCCGGGTTCTCCAAAACGCCCTCGATGGGGTACCTCGCCTCCCCCACTACCGTGACGTCGTCGAACCCCGCCCCGCTTATGAGCGAGAGGTACCTCTCCCTGGTCTCGGCGCCAGCGATGCAGGCGGTATACGCCTCCATGCTCTTTTTAATGGCGTCAGGCAGCTCCCTCAGGAGGACCATGTCCGCAACCATGAGCCTCCCCCCCGGCTTCAGCACCCGGAAGGCCTCGCGGAAGACCCTCTCCTTGTCCGGGGAGAGGTTGATGACACAGTTCGAGATGACGACATCGACTGAACCGTCTGCGACGGGCAGGTTCTCGATCTCGCCTAGGCGAAACTCGACGTTCCCGTACCCGCCCTCTCTGGCGTTGGCCCTGGCCCTCTCCAGCATCTCCGGCGTCATGTCGACCCCTATGACCCTCCCGCCCCCGCCCACCCTCTTAGCAGCGAGGAAGCAGTCGAAGCCAGCGCCGGACCCCAGGTCGAGGACGGTTTCGCCCTCCCTGAGAGACGCTAGGGCGACCGGGTTCCCGCAGCCGAGGCCGAGGTTGGCCCCATCGGGGACTGACTTGAGATCTGCCTCCGTATAACCCGCCGCCCTTCCGATCCTGTCCGCCGTGCCTGCTGGGGCGCAGCACGAAGCTGCTGGTCCGCAGCAAGAGGTGCCCTGCCTTGCGATCTTCCCGTACCTCTCCCTCACAGACTTCCTTAGGTTCTCTTTTATCATAAGACGTCCTCCTACTGTGCCATCAGGTCCTTTAGCATGGGCCCCAAGAGCTCGGTCACCGTCGCCCTGAGCGTCTCTGCCTTTATCAGCACTATGCAGCCCGCCTCCCCGCCCTGCCCGCCTCCTCCGCAGCAGCCGCAGCTTATTACTGCGAGCTTGTCGCCAGGGCTTAGCCCGGCCCTCTCCCTGACCTCTTTGGGGAGGACTATCTGGCCCTTGGAGTCGATGCCGACTACAGCATCGATCGAACAGCAGCGCGTCTCCTCCTTCGGCATAATGGTCACATGGATCGGGGAGTATTCCTACAATATATACTTATCTGAATTTTCCTATTTGTAAGAATATGCCCGCTCGCCCATGCCGATCCCACTTAATCCGGCAGCTGGCTGATCAGAATCGGTCCGTCCCTCATGCCGCTGCAAGAACCGGCACGAGGAACCGGGTCACGATCTCGGGGTAGACTCCCAGTATGAAGGAGATCGCGGCTAGGATGAGGAGGGGGACCAGCATGGACATCGGCGCCTCCTTGACCCCCTCCATGGACTGCGGCAGAGGTCCGAAGAAGATGCGCATCACCGGCCAGAAGGTGTAGACCATGGTGAGGAACGTGGCGAATATCCCGGCCACCGCCACGGCCATGTTCACTGTGTCGAGTGTCCCTCTCTGAAAGATGCCGACGAACATGATCCACTCCGCCGAGAACCCGCTCAGAGGGGGTATCGCCGAGAGGATTATCGATCCTATGACACAGAGCATCGCGGTCACGGGCATCTTCCTTGCCAGGCCGCCCATCTGACGCATGTCCCTCACACCGGTCTTGTAGACTATTATCCCGGCCACCGAGAAGAGGATGGCCTTGCCCAGGGAGTGGCTGAGGAAGTAGAAGATGCCGCCGACCGCCCCGAAGGCGGTGCAGCTCGCCAGTGCGAAGAGCGAGTACGCCGTCTGGCCTATGGTGGAACAGGCGTAGAGGCGTTTCACGTCGTCCTGGGCCATAGTCAGCATGGCGCCGTAGACCATCGTCACCAGCGCCCAGACCATCAGGGGGAGGCTTATGGACTCGAGGATCCCGGGCAGGTGCTGGACGAATATCCTCGCCAGGAGGTAGTTCTCCACCCCCACTATTATGGAGAGGACGCCCGCTATGCAGCTCGGGTGCTCTGCATGCACCCACGGCAGCCATACATGGAAGCCGAAGACCGCGAGCTTGATCAGTATCCCCGCCAGCATGAAGAGGCTGGCCGTCAGCGCAAGCGGCGTTCCCGCTAGGAGCGGCAGGTCCGAGATCATAAAGCTCCCGGTCTGGGAGTAAGTCACCACCGAGCCGACCAGGAAGAGGGCGCCGGCCACGAAGCCCCACAGGAAGCACATGGTCGCCACCCTGTGCCGGCTGGTGTAGCCGAAGTAGTCCATTATGAAGTAGAGCGGGACCAGCAGAAAGTCCAGGAAGACATAGACCTCGATCAGGTTGGTCGCTAGGGATATGCCGGTCAGCCCCGTCGCGAATAACATGAACTGCGAGTAGTAATACGCATTGAGGGGCTTGCTCTCCCTCTTATAGATCACATGGATCCTGTGATCGAGGTACTCGATCGAGAAGACGACGAGGGCACAGCATATGACGTTCATTATGAGCGCCACCGGCAGGCTCAGGCCGTCTGCCAGGAAGCCGAACTTCAGGACGAAGAGGGCGGTGCTCCAAGAGTACTCCTCCGCTATGGGCGCGCCCCCTCCCCAGAGGCTGTGCCCTGCTGTGGCCAGCAGGATGGTGGTGTACGCCAGGATCCCGCCGGCGAGCCAGCCGATGCGCTTCCCGACCCTTCTCCCGAGCAACGCCAATACCGGGACGGAGAGGACGGGGAGGACCACTGTCTGCAACAACAGGTATGGAACAGCCACGTCACACGACCTCCTGCCATAGCAGCAGCAGAATTAAGAGTACTAAGAACGCCATGAAATAGAGCATGTTGACCGATAGGACGCCGGTCTGGATCCTCCGCAGCCCCCTGCTGGCCGACGAGATCAGGGCGGGGATGCCGACGTTTATCGCCCTGTCGAGGGACCCTTCAGCGTATTTGGCGAAGGGGCCTCTCGCCGCGAGTGTGGTTCTTACAAACACCCTGTTGATCGCCGCGTCCATGTACCAGCGGCTCCAGAGGAAGCTGTGGGCCGCCCTGAGCCAGGCGTGCCTCTCCAGAAGGACCGCGGCGCTGCTTTTCTTGGCGACGTAGAGCAGGTATGCAGGCACACCGCCCGCCACTACCATCAGTACGGATACCATGGCGACGGCCATACTAACGGTAACGGGAAGAGCGGCCGCACCGGACGCCGTGCTGTGGGTGTGGCTCACCGCGACCAGCCCGAGTGAGGTGAAGTACCCGCCGAATAACCCGTGGATCATCTCGCCCACCCAAGGCCCCGCGAGGCCGATAGCGACGGTCAGGATCGCCAGTATGGCATAGGGCAGCAGCATGAGGCGCGACGGCTCCTCGCCCCTCTCGTCCTTGTTCCCGCCGCCCCCTTCACTTTCGCGGCCGCTGTGGAACATGATCCCGAGCAGCCTGACGCCGTAGAAGGCGGTGAAGGCGACCGTGGCGGACGCGAGCGCGAAGAGGGCGTACTGGCCGCCCACAAGGCAGGAGAGGAGGACCTCGTCCTTGCTCCAGAAGCCGGAGAGCGGCGGCACCCCCATGAGGGCGAGCACCGATATCCACATGAAAGCCCATGTCAGGCGCATCCTCCGCCGCGAGAGCCTCATCTCGGTGATGTATATCGACCCCGAGGCGTGGATCGCGACCCCTGCACAGAGGAAGAGGGCCGCCTTGAATATCCCGTGGCTTATCAGGTAGAATATCCCCGCGGAGACGCCGCCTACCAGCGACTCCGGACTGAGGCCCGCGACGCCCAGTGCGAGCATCATATACCCGATCGTGCTCATCGTGGAGTAGGCGAGCACCTTCTTCAGCTCCATGGCTACGACCGCCTGCGTCCCCGCCAGGAGCGCCGAGAAGCCGCCGATCGCCGCCACCAGCACGAAGAACGTCAGCGCCTCGGGGTATGACGGTTGCGAGACCCAGGCGGCGAAGTAGAATATCGGGAGGACGCGCGCCACTAGGTAGACCCCCGCCTTAACCATAGTGGCCGCGTGTATGAGCGCGGAGACAGGGGCTGGGCCGGCCATCGCCTCCGGCAGCCATTCGTGGAACGGGAACTGGGCGGACTTGGCGAGGGGACCCGCCAGGAAGAGGACTATGGTCAGCGTGAGGACTCCGCTGTTCTGGGCCATGGCCGCGAGCCAGACGTCCGCCGTCTGGTAGAGCTCCATGAAGTTGAACGTCCCGGCGTACGTGTATATGATGAGGGTGCTCGCCAGGAGGGAGACGTCGCCGAGGGAGGTCACCAGCAGCGCCTTCAGCCCGCACCTAGAGGGCCGCTGGGAGGGGAATGGCGGGGGGCCGCCTATCCAGTACTTCCTGTCGTCGTGGTAGTAGTGGCCGATCAGCCCGTAGCTGCAGAGGCCCACTATCTTCCAGCCGACGAAGAAGAGTATGAGGTTGTCCGCCAGTATGAGCAGGAGCATGCCGCCGATGAAGAACGACATGAAGAACCAGTACCGGTCCGCCCCGGGGTCATGCTCGACGTACCTCAGCGAGTACACGAGTATCAACAGGCTGAGGAAGGAGACCACGTTAGCCAGGATTATGCTCAGCGGGTCGATCAGCATGCCGAGCCCGACGCTTCCGCCTGCCGGGAGGGTGAACCAGACCGTCCCCCTCTCCACATAGCCCGTATCCGTCAGCCCCGGAAGCATGGAGAGCGCCATGCCCCATGAGAGCGACGCCGCCGCGGTGACCAGGACGCCCTTGGTCCTGCCGCTCACCCCCCTCAGGACTACCGGGAACACCGAGGCAACGGTCGGCAGGGCCCAGCAGAGCCATGGCGCGAGACCGGAAACCATCATCTTATCTTATCGCCCTCCAATTATCGCTAACAGGGCAGCGGCGGACTGCTGCGCGAACGCCATCACGGGATCCGGCCAGATGCCGAAGGCGACTATCAGTGCGACGAGGGCGCAGGCGGGGATCAGCATTGCCGCTGGGGCCTCTCCCGCCCCCTCGACGCTCTCGGATCTGACCGGCTGTATTATGACCCGCAGTATCCGCAGGTAGTACCCTGCCGAGAGTATGCTGTTGAGGACGACGGCGACGCCGAGCCACGCCAGCCCCGACTCGAACGCTGCCGTTACTATGGCCAGCTCGCTCATGAAGCCGTTCAGGGGGGGCAACCCTATGAGTGCCAGGAGCGATATGCTGAACGCGATCGCCGTGACGGGCATCCTCCGCCCTATGCCAGCCATCCCGTCCATCTGCCTCGTCTCCAGCCGGTATATTATAGCGCCCGCACAGAGGAACGCGGCGCCCTTCATCAAGGCGTGGTTGAAGATGTGCATCAACGCCCCGGTGAGGCCGATCTGCGTCCCCAGGGAGAGGCCGGCGAGCATATACCCGATATGCGCGACGCTCGAATACGCCAGCACCCTCTTCAGGTCGGTCTGGAGGAGGGGCAGGATATTCCCAGCGAACATTGTAAGGACGCTCAGGACCACCAGCGCCCCCAGCCACTGCCCCTGGATGGCCGTGAACGCGGCGAACCCCACCCTACAGAGGGCGTATACCCCGCACCCTATCACCGCGCCGGAGAGCATCGCCGATATGGAGGACGGTGCGGCAGAGTGCGCGTCGGGCAGCCACGTGTGGAGGGGCACTATGGCAGTCTTAACGCCGAAGCCGGTGAGTATGAGCACGGACGCCAGGTGGAGCCAGGCATCCGGTTCCGCATGGCCCAGGGCCGCCGCTAGGCCCTGGAAGCTCAGCGTCCCGCTCATCCCGTACAGGAACGACATCCCCAGCAGGGCCGTGGCTGACCCGGCAGAGCCCATTATCAGGTACTTCATCGAGGCCTCCACAGGCTCCCACTGGTAGTTCCTAAACGCGACCAG
The DNA here is from genome assembly GCA_038801785.1 of Candidatus Methanomethylicaceae archaeon GD_Cm_T35_P0_bin.15. Classification (GTDB taxonomy): domain Archaea; phylum Thermoproteota; class Methanomethylicia; order Methanomethylicales; family Methanomethylicaceae; genus JAULTD01. Next base: position 286,255 of record JAULTD010000003.1, on the reverse strand, counting down.
CACATAGGACGAGATGCACATGAGCTCCCAGAAGACGAAGAGGGTGAAGAGGTCGCCGGCGAAGACCGTCCCCACCATACCGCTGATCATGGCCAGCAGGAGCGTGTAGTAGAGGGGCTGGCCCGTGTCCCTCTCCATATACTTGACAGAATAGACCGTGACTGCAAGGCCGAGGCCCATGAATATGGACGCCATGAAGACGCTGAGCATGTCTATCCTGAGGCTCGCCGAGAAGAACCCCGCCTGGGGCGGGTAGACCGGCGCGGAGGCAGCCTCCCCGTACAGCCCGTAGAGAGCCCAGAGCGCGACCGCCAGGCCGGAGGCGGCGTACGCGCCAGAGAGGCTGGGCCTGCGTACCCTCCCGGCCGCCCAGCCTGCAAACGGCGACGTCGCCACAAAGAACAGTAGCGTGTCAAGCGGTAAGGTGAACATCCGCCCCCCTCCCTAACCCTTCAGCCTCTTGAGCATGCGGATGTCAAGCGTCCCGTAGTGCCTATAGGCGTAGACCACAATCGTCACCGCCACTGCGGTGACAGATCCTGCAAGCCCGATGGAGACTGTGACGATCGAATGTGCCAGCGGGTCCACGAAGCCCGGCACGGCATGCGCCAGGGCGACAAAGTTCACATTCGCCGCGTTTATAAGGATCTCTATCCCGAGTATCAGTCTTATCATGTTCCTCTTCGTCGCAAGGCAGTATATCCCGATCAGGTACAGCGAGAGCGCGAACGCGATATAATAATGGAGCTCCATCACTTTCCCCCCCGTTCAAGACCCACCCTCAGCATTGCGAGGCACCCTGCCGCCGCGGCGAAGATCGCGAACGCCTGCGCCACCAGATCTATGCTGCGGCTGCTCCAGAGGAAGCTGCTGTACTCCTGGCCTACATTGCCGGAGGTATCGATGTAGTGCGCGTTCTGTGTGGCATACTCCATCACGGGGAAGGAGCCCTGGCTCAGCGCGATTACGAGAAGGATGCCTGCAGAAATCCCCAGAATGGCGCCTATGGTGTTCGTTGTGTCTGGCCGCATGCTATTTTGCACTATCCTTCAGTGTAGTCAGCGTCAGCGCTGCTATGAAGAGGGTGACTATCCCCGCGGCGTATATGAGGAGCTGGAAGACCGCCACGTAGGGCGCGTCCAGCAGCCAGTAAAGGGCCCCTATCGTTATACACATGCCGCAGAACGAGAGCACTGCGTAGAGCAGCCTCTTGACCTCTATAGTCAGGATCGAGAGAAGCACCGCGGAGAGCATGAGGGCGATCTGCAGCAGGTCTGAGGGCGTCGTGTTGGCCTCCCCGTCGATTTTTATATGCGAACAAAAGCCTTTTATGGTGCTTAAAAGCTTTTCATTGCGGGTCGCACCAATGGTTCCCGACACGCTTCTACTGCTTCCCTTGGTCTTTGGCGTATCCGCCACCGTCATCCTGCTCATCTACTGGATCGGGGGCCGGATCTCTGCCAAGGGAACGCCGGGGGCGGAGAAGGCCATGCCGTACGCCTGCGGCGAGAGCCTGCCGGCTGAGGAGTCGCGGGTCGACCTGGAGCGGTTCCTCGTCTACGCGCTCTACTTCCTCATATTCGACGTCATAAGCTTCGTAATCGTGACGTCCTTCTACATCACCGGGGTTGTACCTGCAACGTACTCGCTCGTCGCCCTTCTGGCAGTAGCCGTGCTGATCCTCTCGAGGAGGCACAAGTAATGAACCTGCTGAAGTGGGCGCGCTCCAAGTCCCCTTGGCTGCTCCACTTCAATACCGGCGGCTGCAACGGCTGCGATATAGAGTTCGTTGCTGCGATAACCCCGAAATTCGATGTGGAACGCTTCGGCGTCAGGCTGCAGGGAAGCCCCCGGCATGCGGACATACTTGCGGTCACGGGCCCGGTAACTATGCAGATCGCCGACCGTCTAATGCGGGTATACCGGCAGATGCCTGAGCCTAGGCACGTGGTGGCCATAGGCACATGTGCCCTGAGCGGTGCGCCGTTCAGGGACTGCTACAGCGTCTGCGGGGGGGTGGATACCCTCCTCCCGGTAGATATGTACATCCCCGGCTGCCCCCCCAAGCCCGAAGCGATAATAGACGGGATAGCCAAGCTGACGATGGAATAGGGGCGATGCGGACTGATCACCGTGAGCGACCTAGTCGAGCGGCTGAAGGCCCCCCTCAAGGAGGGCCTCATTGACGTCAAGGCCTCCAGGGGGAGACGGGTATTCGTCCGCGTAAGAAGAGAATCGTTCAGGGATGCCGTCTCGCATATCATTAGCGGGATCGGCGTCAGGCACCTCTCCGCGATAACAGGGGTTGATATGGGCGGGGAGATCGAGCTGCTCTACCACTTCGCCTACAACTCTGTGGTGCTAACCCTCGGCGTCTCGGTCCCGAAGGGTTCGCCGACGATGCCGACCGTCACCGACCTCGTCCCCGGCGCGGTCTTTTACGAGCGCGAGGCACACGAGTTCCTGGGGGCGGTCTTCGAAGGCCACCCGGATCTCTCGCCGCTGCTTCTGCCAGAAGGGTGGCCCGAGGGCGTCTACCCGCTCAGGAAGGAGAACGACTATAACAAGCTCCACGAGACGGAACTGAGGAAGGTGTGAACAAGTGAGTTACGGCTCCACGATAAAGGTCCCGTTCGGCCCTCAGCACCCCGCCCTAAAGGAACCCGAGCACTTCTTATTCGAGGTCGACGGCGACACAGTCGTCAGCGTAAAGCCTCGCATAGGCTACGTATACCGGGGGATGGAGAAGGCCTTCGAGCTGCGCACCTACCACCAGAACATGTACCTGGCCGAGAGGATCTGCGGCATCTGCTCGCACGCCCACACGACGTGCTACGCCCAGGCGGTGGAGGAGCTTCTGGGCTCGGAGATCCCGCCGAGGGCCAAATACATCAGGGTCATCATCGCCGAGCTCGAGAGGCTCCACAGCCACTCCCTCTGGGTCGGCATAGCCGCCCACGAGGTGGGCTTCGACACCCTCTTCATGTATGTCTGGCGGGACAGGGAAGCCGTCATGGATCTCCTCGAGGCGATATCCGGCAACAGGGTAAACTACGCCATGAATACCATCGGAGGGGTGCGGAGGGACCTTAACGACGAGGCCGTCCAGAAGATCAGGGGCGTACTGGATCGCTTCGAGAAGAACGTGAAGGGCTACTCGGAGATCATCGGGAAGGAGCAGACATTCGTGAAGAGGACGCGCGGAGTCGGCGTCCTAAAGCCCCGGGACGCCGTAAGCCTCTGCGCCGTCGGCCCGACCCTGAGGGCAAGCGGGATCAAGAGCGATGTGAGGCTCGACGACCCCTACGCCGCCTACGACGAGATCCCGTTCAACGTGATCACCGACGACGGGTGCGATGTCTTCGGCAGGACCGTCGTGAGGTGTGGGGAGATGCTTGAGAGCATAAACATTATCCGCCATGCCCTGGATCACATGCCCGGGGGAAAGCTCAAGGTGAGCGTCTCCAGGACCGTCCCTCCGAACGAGACCGTCTCCCGGGTCGAGGCGCCGCGCGGCGAGCTCATGCATTACGCCAAGTCCAACGGCACCACTAAGCCGGAGCGCTACAGGGTGAGGAGCCCAACCCTGGCAAACCTTGCAGCGGTCTGCCAGACCCTTGTCGGCGTCCACCTGGCGGACATCCCGATAATCCTCGCGGGGATAGACCCGTGCTTCTCCTGCATGGACCGCCTGGCGTTCGTGGACAGACGCGGGGGAGCGTGGAGCTGCACCGCCGAGGAACTGGGAGGGGGCAGAGGGCAGTGATCGCCTACGATATCTTCCAGATGCTGGTCTTCCCGGGTATCCTCTTCCTCTTCTGCTTGGCCTTCCTCTACGAGTGGATAGACCGGAAGCTCTTCGCCAGAGTACAGAGCAGGTACGGGCCGCTCTACACCGGCCCCTCAGGGATCCTACAGCCCTTGGCCGACTTCATCAAGCTGCTCGCCAAGGAGGACATCGTGCCCGCCGCCTGTGACAGGCACCTCTTCATGTGGGTGCCGATAATCTACGCGGTGCTGCCGCTGACCGCCCTCTTCATCATCCCCGTAGCCGCGCAGACCGGGCTGGTCGCCTTTGAGGGGGACCTGATCTTCCTAGTCTTCCTCTTCGCGCTCACAACGATCGTCGTCTTCCTCGCGGGGTGGAGCTCGATGAACAGGTTTAGCATAATAGGGGGCGTCCGCTCTGCACTCCAGATGCTGGGCTTTGAGATCCCGCTCGGCCTCGCGATCATCGGTATGGCGATAGCCGCGCAGAGCCTCTCCATCTCCGAGATAGTCCGGTGGCAGTCCGGGAACTGGTGGGGGATATGGCTCCAGCCCATCGGCTTCGCGGTTATCATGATATGCATACTCGCGGAGCTCGAGTACGTCCCCTTCGACATCCCCGAGGCAGAGACCGAGATCGTCGCGGGGTGGCAGACGGAGTTCGGCGGGAGGAGGCTGGCGCTCTTCCGTCTGGGGAAGGATCTCGAGACAGTCTTGGTCTCGGCCCTGGTGGCGGCGCTCTACCTCGGGGGCCCGCAGCAGCTGGGATTCCTTCCGCCCGTGGCCGGGTTCCTCATCAAATCGGTGGCCGTCCTCGCCCTCCTCTCCTTCGCTAGAGCCCTCTTCGCGCGCTTCCGCATAGACCAGATGGTCTCCGGGATGTGGACATACCTGCTGCCGCTGGCCATCCTGCAGATCGTACTGATACAGTTTGGAATCGGGAGGTAGGACCGTGAGCATCGCCAGGGAAGCATCAAAGCGCCTCTTCAGCAAGCCGTCTACCCTGAGGTACCCGTTCGAGAAGCCGACGGTGCCGTCCGGACTGAGAGGGATCCCGGTCTGGAGCATGGAGAACTGCATCCTCTGCATCCTCTGCCAGACCACGTGCCCGCCGGCAGCGATCAAGATGACCCCCAAGGGGCCTGATGCCGGGATAGAGTTCCGGCTGGACCGCTGCATATTCTGCGGCGAGTGCGCGGACATCTGCCCCAAGAAGGTGATTACCATGAGCGACAGATTCGAGCTCGCGGGGGACGACCGATCCAAGATGGTCTACAGCTACAAGAAGACGCTCCACATAATCCCAGAGGAGTACTGCGTGCGCAGCGATTGATCCAATTAACCAAGACTCGGTCCCGCCAATAATCGCTATGCCCTGTATCGCTATGCCCTAAGATTGAACATGATCGTCAGCTATTTTCAACGGTTTAGCGCGCAACTCGAGCAGGGTTTAGTGCGGGCAACCAGCGATACCAGATCGCCTTGATGGACTATGCTCTGCCAAGACGGGCTTCTGAATAAGATGAAAATACTATTTGCGGGTTTAGGCTGGGAAACTGCGTCGGGAGGCAACTCAGATGAGTTCCACTGTGATGTTGTCGATATAGTACGTCATATACGTCTCCCAGCGTACCGAGATCCCTGCCGCGACCCACAGCTCTTCAGACGATTCGCTGTCGATGTCCACCACAAGGCCGTATCTCTTCCACCCTGCAACCTCGTTAGCAGGCCCCAGGACTATGAAATCCCCCTCATGCTCGGGGTTGCCATGGCCAGCATAAGCACAGACTGCTGCAATTGTGTTGAAGCTCTCAAACTCGCTGTAGAAGTCAAAGGTGAGATTTACCTGTTGTGCATCTCTTTTCACCGGTAACCTCCTCTCAATCCAGATGGTTCCGTCGTCCTGCCGCCCATCAATGAATAGTTTTAAAGAATACCTCCCGGAACTGGCAACGTCGGTTGAGCGCGTTATGTTCCACTCGATAAATTGACCGGGATTGTTTGGATCAGAAGGCACCTCCGAGTCCGCGATCCACTCCCCGAATCCGCTCTCAAAGTCTTCCGCCAGCATCTGGGGGGTCCAATAGGTCTGGAAATACCATGTTGCAAACGCCCCGGCAGCTATCACGGCGCATAGAGCTATGGTAATATTCGCCTTCAACTCTTATCACAAAGTACCAAGTCTATTTGCCGAAAAATAATGCTATACATTAGTACGATTGTGTTCGCAGGTCTAGAACGCCCCGGTTAGACCGGTCGGGATGGCGCCTCTGAAATTTCCACTTTTAGGCTCCCCCCTCCAAGTAAAAGGTCCCTGGAGCCCCAGAGGGGGTTTGAACCCCTGGCCAACGGTTTACAAAACCGTCGCTCTGCCGGGCTGAGCTACTGGGGCACTGCCTCGTTCCTAATTGAAGCCTCCGAATAAATCTTTTTCCACCAGTGGTTCTGTAAGCTCTGCGGTTGGTTCTATCCCTGCGGTTCTATCCCTGCGGTTCTATCCCTGCGGTTCTATCCCTGCCGTTGATCACCTTAGCCGCTTTGCGCCTATAGACAGGCTAAGACATTACGGGCAACTCCGACTGCGCGATATATGGGTTCTATACCCGAATGCATAGGGAAGCAAGTGGGAGCGGGGAGCGGGGAGGAAGGGCGGCACTGCTGTAAGCACGGATGCAGGTGTGATGTCCGCGTCCAAGGGGGGCAGCCCCACCATCATCCTGGAGTCCAGGAAGGCCCCTTCTCGGAAGGGTTAAAATATTCGCATGTGTTCTAGTATCCCCGTCGCCGGGGTGGCTCAGCCTGGTTAGAGCGCCGGACTCATAATCTTGCGGAGGGACAATGGCGCTCGCCGATGGGACATCCGGAGATCGCGGGTTCGAAGCCCGCCCCCGGCACCATCCAATCCCGAAATGCGCCCCCGTTGGTCTCCTTTTTCGCTATTTGGGAGCTACAAATGCCGATCTCTCTGCCCTATTTTCCGATTTAACTTCTCGATATGCCGTCGCGTTTATGGATCTCGGATCTGCTCTATCCGGTAAGTTATGGATGAATAAGTCGTACTGCAACAGCCTGTGCGGGAACAGTATCGCAACCGTAAATCCCCGTCTGAAGCCAGTTTTCTGAAAAATCCAAAAGGCTATTGACAGTCATGCGTCAGAAAATCTAAGGCCAGCCTCCCGTGAAGCCGCCTGTTAAATACCACAAAAATTAACAATATTAGCACACAGGGAAGCACATGGCCGCAAAGATTTCGAAAAAGAGCGCGTATGTAGCCATAATAGCGATGGGCATAGTCAGCATGCTGGGCGACATCGCCTACGAGTCCGGAAGGGGCGCCGCTCCCGACTATCTTCTCTTTATCGGCGCTTCGGCTCTTGTTGTCGGCGTTGTCAGCGGCCTTGGAGAATTCATAGGCTACGCGGCCAGACTGGTCAGCGGGAGTCTTGCCGACAGAAGCCGCAAATACTGGGCATTTATTTTCATCGGATACGGCCTTATCGCCGCCATACCGCTTATCGGTTTTACCCGCAGCATAGGCGCAGTGATTGCTCTACTGGTTCTTGAGCGCGTTGGCAAGGCGCTAAGGTCCCCGTCGAGAGACACGGTGGTTTCTATAGTCGGCAAGGATGTGGGGACCGGCAAGGCATTCGGAATACATGAAGCGGTTGACCAGGTCGGCGCAATAATCGGGCCGCTCCTATTTGGCGGCATAATGCTATATACTGCCAACAGCTATCCGGCCGCTTTCAAGGTGCTTCTAATCCCGTTTGTCCTCATGATTATTGCGCTTGCATACGCCTACAGGAAAGTCGGCAACATCGTAAAGGCCGAGACTGAGAACGTGAAGTCCGGCAAAGGCTCGCTTGACAGGGGGTTTTGGATTTACTGCGCCGCCATTCTTCTGAACACTCTTGGACTTGTCCCCGTGGCACTGATTCTCTTCTCCGGCTCGTCAATACTCCAGCCGATAGGACAGCAATGGCTTGTACCAGTTCTTTACGCGGTTGTTCAAATTGTGGATGTACCAATGGCGTTGGTCTCGGGGCACCTGTTTGACAAGATGGGCCTGAAAATTCTCGCATTGCCTTTCATACTTTCGATATTTCCCGCGTTTTTCGTGTCTTTTGGAGGGTTAAACGGAATTATTATCGCATGCGTGTTGTTCGGACTCGTGCTCGGGATGCAGGAATCAATCTATAGGGCATCTATATGTAACCTTGCACCCCTCTGCAAGAGGGGTATAGCATACGGCGTTTTCAACACCATGCTGGGTCTCGGAACTCTACTCAGTGGAGCAGTCTTCGGATTTATGATAAATCAAGGATACTCTGCTGTAGTTATGGCATTGTTTGCATTGGTAATGCAGTTGGGCGCTATTGCAGCATTGGCTAAAATTGGGCCGCGCCTATCGGAATGTTGACCGCTCATTGCAGACCCCCCAGAATTTTCATGGACGACGCCCCCGGTCTCAAATGGAGGGGCTCTGACAGAAGCCCTCGTCCTGAGGCGGTTCTTGCAAGGAAGGGCAAGCGGAGAAGTGGAACGATGTGCTACATTTTGTCAAGACGCCCGCGGACACCTTCAGCCGCCATTGGCGGCGATGCTTGATTGGTAGATTGATAGATTGGCAGAAAGACGTAAAGCGTGAATCGCGGGGCAAACGGCGGTGTGGTGCTACCCCCGGCACCATCCTTACCGTGCCGTCACCGTCTCCGGTCGATCCTCTCCACCCCCCCCTCCCCCCCGATGAACGCCGTCTGCGCCATGCTTATGAAGAGCCCGTCCTCGACTACGCCAGGTATGCTCTTCAGCTGCGCCTCCAGGGCCCTGCAGTCATTTATCGGCCCGAACTTCGCGTCCACTATGAAGTTGCCGTTGTCCGTCACAAGCGGGCCGTCCTTCCTGTCCCCCCCGTCCCTCAGCCTCGGTTCGCCGCCCAGCAGTTCGATCCTCCTCATCGCCGTCCTCCTGGCTACCGGGAGGACCTCGATCGGGACCGGCATCTTCTCGCCCAGCACCTTTACGATCTTCGACCTGTCCGCGACCACCACGAACCTCTCTGCGGCGGAGTCGACTATCTTCTCCCTCGTCAGCGCCGCCCCCCCGCCCTTGATGAGGTTCAGATCCCCGTCAACCTCGTCGGCCCCGTCGACCGCCAAGTCTAGGTCCGGATGCTCGTCGAGGGTCGTCAGCTGGATGCCGTTCGCTGCTGCCAGGTAAGCCGACTGGTACGAGGTGGGCACCCCCAAGACCCTCAGCCCTTCCTTCTTCACCCTCTCGCCGAGAAGTTCTATGAAGATCGCGACGGTCGAGCCGGTCCCTATCCCGAGGATCTGACCGTCCCTCACCTCCCCAAGGGCCGCCTCAGCCGCCCTCCGCTTCGCTTTTGAGGTCATAGCGCTCTCCGCTTGATAAACGGTGGCGCCCCGTAATTAAGCCTTCTAAAGCGGCAGGGCTAGGGGATCCGCTCCGCCGAAGGCTTTGTGAACCTCTTGGGGTCGGTGTCTATGTCGACTATCACCGCGCCCTCAAAGGATAGCGCCTCGTCCACCGCTGCCGGCAGATCGCCGGGTTCCGTCACCTTTATCCCGTGCCCTCCGCAGATCCTGGCGTACTCTGCAAAGTCCGGATTGTGGAGTTCAGTCTGCCAGATTGGATACTTCTCTATGAACTGTTCCTGCGTAATCATCCCGAGCTGGCGGTTGTTGAATATGAAGACCTTGATCGGCATCCCGTCCCTCACGACCGTCAGGAAGTCGCTCATGACCATCGCGAACCCCCCGTCGCCCGTTATGCAGACGTTCTGCCTCCTAGGCAACGCGAGGTGGGCCGCCATGGACCCCGGCAGCCCGCTCCCCATCGATCCCAGTAGCCCGGAGAGGATCATCTTCTGCGTCCCCCTCATCGCAAAGTTCCTGCCGAACCACCAGCAGTGCTCGCCAACGTCGAGGGAGATCACGGCGTCGGGCGCGATCTTCTCGTTCAGGACCCTGATGATGTATTGCGGTCTCAACGGCCTGCTCACGGCGTCCACCTCTCCCGCCAGTAGCTCTTCCCACTCCTTCTTGAGACGCCGTATCTCCTCTAGGTACGCGGCGTCACTCCTCCCGCTCACCGCCTCCCTCAGCCTCGGCACCAGCTCCGAGCTGTTCCCCCAGAGTCCTAATTCCACTGGGTACCTTCTGCCTATCATCATCGGATCTATGTCTATCTGCAGCGTCCGCTTCTCCGGAAGCATGGTAAGACTCGAGAACGACGCCCCTATCACGATCATCAGGTCTGCCGCCCTCACAAGCTCTGTCGCGGCAGTAGACCCTATCCCCCCATGGCTCCCGACAGAGAGCTCCTCTCCCTCGTCGACGATCCCCTTCGCCCTGAAAGTAGTGACGATCGGCGCGGTTATCTTCTTAGCCAGCGCGAGCACCTCCTCCCCCTGCCCCATCGCACCGAACCCTGCGACTATCACCGGCCTGCTCGCGCCGTCCACCAGCGAAGCCCCCCTCTCTATCATTTTCTGGCTCTGCGTCAGCGCCGTCTCCGGCAGGCTCCCCCTGAAGGGTATTATCCTCGCCCTGCAGGGCTCCTTCTGCACGTCGTTCGGTATGGCGATGTGCGCGACCCCCCTCCCCACGAGGGCGCTCTTCAACGCGAGGGTGACGAGGCTAACCGTCTGCTCCTTGGACATCAGCACCTTGTTATAGACCGAGATCGAGTCGAAGAAGCTCTGCTGGTCGATCTCCTGCGGGGCGCCTGTGCCGATGTGCTTCCGCCCCACCTGACCCGTGAGCGCCAGGACCGGGGCGCGGTCAAGCTTGGCGTCGAAGAGGCCGGTCGCTAGATTGGTGGCCCCCGGGCCAGCTATGGTGAGGCATGCGGCCACGCCGCCCGTGATCTTGCCGTAAGCGGATGCCATGAACGCGGCGGTCTGCTCGTGCCTCACCAGGACGTACTTGACCTTCCCGCTCCTCCTTATCGCGTCTACCACCCCCAAGGACGACGTTCCCGGTATCCCGAAGACATACTCGACCCCCCACTCACTCATCTGCTCGATCAGGACGTCCGAGACCGTCGTCTCCACCGCCGTAGTCTTCTCCCCCTCCCCAGGTTTCGCAGGAAGCAAGATGAATGCGCTCTTTGTTGCACCGCAGACCGGGCACCTCCAGGAGCCGGGGAGGTCTTGGAACCTCGTCCCCTCCCTTCCCTCATCATAGATATAGTTGCAGACCGTGCACCTGTACCTCGCCGTCACCACCCCACCACCCCATACCAATTTATCTCTTCGGCGTGTCGCGCCGCCAGAGCAGCACCCAACCTACTTCGCCCCTCCCTTCCGGCAGTAATAGAGTGCGGGCATCTTCCCTCCGAGGTCGTACCTGCTGAATATAGGGCACCCCGGGCAGATACACGGCTCGTTATAATCGAGGTCCGGGCACGTTGCCGTCCCCTGGGAGCAGTATGCCTTCGGGACCTCTCCCTCCGCCGCCCCCTCCCTTTCCATCGCCCCGAGCACCACCTCAAGCTTCTCCACCTTGCCGCCCACGCACCTGCTCCGTGCCTGCACCGGGCATCTGACGCAGAGACAGGCTCGCACAACTTCGGGGGTGAACGGAACCACCCTTGGCCCTGCCAAAAAACATCCTCCAAGTTTATCTCCAACCAAAATCATTTATGCTTATCTTATCGCATTGGTTCGCAGCGCCCGTCCTCCGTACGGAGCTGCGCCTCCGTGGGAGCAGCCGGAGTCGATCCGGTCCCGTCTCGCCCCTCCCCGCATCTAGCGTGCCACCGGGTGCCGCTTCCGAGCAACAGAGATTTATACGCACGGGGGGTATATCTTATGGTGACAACGTGTCTAGGGTAGATCGACCTCTAGGTGTCGCTGTCATAGCTGTTCTGATGGTCATAGCCGCTATCCTCATGCTTCTCGCGGGTCTGGCCCTTATCGGCGTGGGGGTTGTAGGAGTACTTCCCCTCGAACTCATCACCGAGATACCTGGGATGGGCTTGTTGGCTGGCGTGCTCCTCACCGGATTGGGGCTGCTCGTCATAATATTCGGTCTGGTGGGGATATTCGCCGGCTGGGGCCTCTGGGCCGGAAGGATGTGGGCCTGGTGGCTCACTATCATCTTGGCCGTAATAGGGATCCTCGTAAGCCTCCCAGGCCTCCTCTCCGGGGGCTGGGGCGCCATTGTGCCAATCGCAATTTACCTCATCATTATCTACTACCTGACGCGCCCGCACGTGAAGACGTTCTTCGGGAGAGGAAGGGGAGGTCCGCCTCCGCCTCCGCCACCGACATCGCCGCCACAAGAGACTGCCCCGCAGGTTCCGCTCCCCCCCTAACCTCTTCCCTTTTTTTCATGGACGCCTGAAGATCAGAGTCCGCCACCTGATGCCCGGTGAGTAGCTTCCGACGCTGGGAAAAGCTTTATAATGTAACCCCGTCCTATCTCACGGCGGAGAGAACTTGCATCCGCAAGGTCTTTACCAGTAAAAAAGGAGAACAAGAAAGAATGTCGTTCGGAAGACCCCGCTCCAGCGGGCCCCGGAAGATGTACAAGGCCGTCTGCTCTGACTGCCAGCAGGAGACCGAAGTTCCCTTCCAGCCTACTGAGGGGCGACCAGTATATTGTAGGGAATGCTACCAGAAGCACAAGAAATACTAAACAAGCCTTAGCGGGCTCGTTTCGTAGTTGGCTCTGTCCAGATTTTTTGTTTTTTGTCCCCATCTCCGCGGTCATTGTCCCATCCTGATCACTCCTTCCTTACGGTCGGGCAGAACCTTCCCCTCCCCCTCCAGTCCCTGCCCATCCGATCCCATTCCTCTCCGGTGATCTCAAAGCCAAACCTGCATCGCAGGGCGTGGATGTGCTCCTTTCCTGGGATCCCCGCCTCGTCTACTACACCCCCGACTATCGAGAGTGTGAAGATGAGCCCGCCGATCGGCGACCCTTCAAAACACCCATCAAGGATAGAGACATCCGCCTCAGAGAGAGGGAAGGCGATCAGAGCCTCCACCGTCTCACCCCTGACCGACTGGGGGCTCTTCCTGACGTTGGAGGTATAGAGCCCGTTGACCTCGATGGGGGTGATGTCGTAGCCAGGGCAGCGTATCACGTCCAGGCCGCTGCGGTCCTTTATTGTGAGGACGTACTCGAGGGGGAGGATCAGGGCGTAGGGGGTCTCGCCTGCAGGCAGGAACTTGATTATTAGGGGGACTGCCGGGATCCTGCCGGGCTGAGGGGCGAGCCAGATCTCAATGCCGATCCCTTCGATCCGGATGGACTGTTTCAGGACTGGGTTAGCCAGGTGTGGTGCCCCCGACCAAAAAACTCAACTGTCCGGCATTATACGATCATCAGAGCGGGTTAAAAGCATACCTTCCCCCCTCCGCCTTCACCTTTCCCCCGCCAACCTGGAAACCCGCCGCCCTCCACGAGTTCATGCCGCCTAGGACGCTTGATGCCCTGAAGCCTTCCCGGAGGAGGAGGCTCGCTGCCACGGTCGACCTATTGCCGGAGCTGCAGATCACCACGATCTCCCTTCCCCTGGGGACCTCGCCCAGGCGCTCTTTCAGGTGGCCGACATAGATCCTCCTGGCCCCGGCGATGTGCCCCTCGTCCCACTCCCTCTTCTCCCTCACATCGAGCACGAGCAGGTCCCTCCCCTCATCAAGTCCATCCTTCAGCTCCTGCGCCGAGAGCAGTCCGAGGTGCGCCAGTGGCAGGCCTTCGTTGTACCACTCCTCGATCCCGCCCCTCAGGTAGCCCCCAACGTTGTCATACCCCTGCCTGATGAGGCACCTCGCCGCCGCGACCGCGTCGCCCTCCCTCTCCAACACTAATAGGATCAGCCGGTCGTAAGGCAGCACCCACCCGGCGAAGACGGGGATCCGATCCAGCCGGACACTGTAGCTCTTGGGTATATGGGCGCCAAACGCTGCTGGCTGCCTAGTATCCAGGATGACCGCCCCCGCCTCAGCCGACCTCCTGAACTCGCCCGGCGAGAGCGGCTTTGGGATCGGCAGGGAGCCCAGCACTGGAGGCTTCAGGTTGAGATCCGCCATACGCCTGAAGTAGGGCTGCCCCTCGAGCCCCTCCTCCGACTTGAACCTGATGAACTCTTCCCTGCCCATCCGGAGGGCCGGGTTACGGACTCGTTCTAGCCCGAGAGTGCTCTCATCCCTCTCGCTTATATCGCCGCCGCAGACAGAACCCGCACCATGTGCCGGGCACAGGATGACGCCATCGCCGAGCGGCAGTATCCTCTCGAAGATGCTCCTGTAGAGGTCTGCCGCCATCCTCTGCGCCAGCTCCTTTCCGTAGAGATCCGTGCGCCCGACATCACCGATGAACAGAGCGTCGCCGGTGAAGACCATAACGGGCTGGTCCGCCCCTCCGCCACCTCCTCCCCCTCCCTCCCCGCCCCCGCGGTCGAGATCGTACAGCGCATACGACATGCTCTCCCCCGTGTGGCCCGGGGTGTGGATCGCCCGGACCCTGGCGCTCCCGAACTCGAACTCCTCCCCGTCCTCCACCGTCCTGCCATAGCCGAACTCGAAGCCCTCCCCCCGGCCGTGGAGGATCTCCGCGCCCGTCCGATCGGCTACCTCCCGCGACCCTGCGACATAATCCTCATTCCTGTGGGTCTCCAGTATGCGCGCGATCCTTACCCCCTCCTGCTGTGCCAGATCCATGTAGACGTCGCAATCTCTGCGGGGATCTATGAGGATCGCCTCCTCGCCGGATGCCACAAAGTAAGAGTTGTGTGCGAGCCCCTCAGACTTTATGCGCCTGAAGAGTATCCCCATCCCGGTTACCTGATATTATCTTGCTTAGATAGAAGAATAACCTGTCGATCTCCCAGGACCCCCTTCCACGGTGCGCAGATGCTGCCAGTCCCCTCCGGCAACAACCCACTCCAGCGGTGGGCAATGCAAAAATGTTATATCTGTATACGAATCAAGCGTGTTATGCAACCGCTTCCCTGCAAATACGAAATGGTATCGACACGTCCTAAAAAAGGAGAGCATCTATGAATAAAAATGGCGTCTCGCATGAGCTGCGGCAAATGCTGGGCTTCTCAGCTAATGATGAACATGCCCTAAAGGAATGGTCAAGGGCCTTCGGATGCAAGCGCCGGACCTGACCGTCAGTGCACGGATCTGCCCGTCATGGCACGATGCTGACGGTTCGCCCAGTCCGCACTCCATGCCGCCGAATGCATCCGCTCAAGAGAACGCCTCGACCTTTACCGGGTCGATAGTGGCATCGATAAGGAAGTCGAACCTCAGCTTCTCCGTCCAGCCCGCCTTGTCGAACATGCTCATGAACGCGATGCCGATTACGAGCCCCCCTCCCCAAGTATCCCGGTGATAAGCTCAGCCACCTCCTCCGGCTTCACGGCGTAGCTGGGCATTGCCAAGCCGCCGAGCACAACCACCGCCTTGGATTTTTCCTGCGGGCTCCTCTCCCCGAGCTGGAAGCCGTAGTTCTCAGAGAACACCAGCTCCCTTGCCATCTCGCTTCTGGCGTTGGGGATGAAGCACTGACGGAGATTGAGCTCCCTCACGGCATAGGCCAGCAGTTCAGCTACGGGGAGGCAGACCGAGGGGGTTCCGACATAGGCCAACCGCGATCCTCCCAGCGATGCCTCGGCCAGTATCTTCTTGAAGGATCTGTTCAACCCCGCCAGTCCTCTCTCCTGCGCGACGAGTCTGCGCTCTACCAACTCCATCACCGTTACCCTAACCCTACTATTGGCTAAAGCCCTTTAAAAACCTCCCAAGGGCGTCCTCGTCCAAAGCCTGCTGGACTACAAGAGCCAAGTCACAGACAAACGCTCAGCTGCGTCTGCGCAGGAATTATTCTGCCGCCTCCCCGCCCTGGCCGGGTCTCAATCCCTCCCCCATCTTTTAGTTTAGAATCTGTAAAGGTTTTTATGGAAGAACATGAGTAATGATAGACCAATCCTTCAAGGACAATTAAGAAGGCGCAACGATGTTACAACCGTCACAAAGCGCTCCCCGGAAGTTCGGAATAGAATTAGTCGGGGCCATCCCTTGGGGAACACACCTCTGCCAGTTCTACGACACAAAGCAGGACCTGATCGACATCCTCGTCCCGTACTTTGCGGAGGGGCTGCGCAGCAACGAGTTCTGCATGTGGGTCACGTCCCCGCCCCTGGACGTCGCGGAGGCGAAAGAAGCGCTGAGAAGAGCGGTGCCCGACCTGGACAGGTGCCTTCAGAAAGGGCAGATCGAGGTAGTCTCCTTCAATGACTGGTACCTGAAGGAAGGCAGGTTCGACTGCGACCGCGTCCTGCGGGGCTGGGAGGAAGGGGAGGCTTCAGCTCTGGAGAACGGCTTCGAGGGGCTGCGGCTGACAGGGAACACCTTCTGGGTCGAGCGGAAATTATGGAACAGCTTTGTGGACTATGAGGCAATGATAAACGCGGTCATCGGCAAACACCGCATAATCGCGCTATGCACCTACTGCCTGCCAAAATGCAGCGGCACCGACGTTATGGACGTCGTCCGTAATCACGTTGGAACCCTGATCAAGCAGGGCGAGAAGTGGGTCATGGTCGAGGACGCCAGCCAGCGGAAGCGGGAGGAACGGAAGCTAGCCGAGAGCGAACGGCGCTGGGCCACAACGCTCTCAAGCATCGGCGACGCCGTTATTGCCACTGATCTTGAAGGCAGGATAACGTTCATGAATGCCGTGGCAGAGGAGCTGACAGGATGGAGCCTGCAAGAGTCCCTCCAGAGACCGGTGGCGGAAGTATTTGAGATCGTCGATGAGAAAACCCGTCGGAAAGTCGAGGACCCGGTGGCCAAGGTCCTTAAAAAAGGGTCCATTGTTGGCTTGGCAAACCATACCGTCCTAGTGCGGAGGGATGGGAGGCAGATAATTATAGACGACAGCGGGGCGCCTATAAAGGACGAGAACGGCGAGATCACCGGCGTGGTGGTCGTCTTCCGCGACATAACCGCGCGCAAGAAGGCGGAGCGGGCGCTGCTCAAGAGCGAGACCCTTAGGAGCGCCTCTCTCTACGCAAGGAACCTCATCGAGGCGAGCCTCGATCCATTGGTCACAATCAACTCTGAGGGGAAGATCACCGACGTCAACAAAGCGACAGAGCTTGTGACAGGGCTGCCCCGTGAGAAATTGATAGGCAGCGACTTTTGCGACTACTTCACGGAGCCAGAGAAGGCGAGGGAAGGCTACAAGCAGGTCTTCACCAAGGGCCTCGTCCGGGACTATCCGCTCGCCATCCGGCATAAGGGCGGGCGGATCACAGACGTGCTCTACAACGCCACGGTATACCGGAACGAGAAGGACGAGATCCAGGGGGTATTCGCCGCCGCCAGGGACGTCACGGAGCGGAAGCTCGCCGAGGAGAGGATCAGGGAACAGGCCGAGCTGCTGAACCAGGCACACGACGCGATCACTGTCCGCGACCTCAACAACAACATAACCTACTGGAACAGCGGGGCAGAGAGGCTCTACGGGTGGAAAGCCGAGGAGGTCATGAACAAGAACATGCGGGAGCTCCTGTACAACGACTCGCCACAGTTCTCTGAAGCCTTGGCCATCCTCATGGAAAAGGGAGAGTGGTCAGGCGAGCTGAAGCATAAGACCAAAGACGGCCGGGAGGTCATCGTGGACAGCCACTGGACGCTGGTCTCCGACGCAAACAAAAAACCAAAGCTGATAATGGACATAAACACGGACATAACTGAGAAGAAGAACCTCCAGGCGCAATTCCTCAGGGCGCAGCGGCTTGAGAGCCTCGGTACGCTCGCGGGAGGGATCGCCCACGACATAAACAACATACTGACCCCGATAATGCTTACCCTGAGCCTCCTGGATCAGAACCTCACCAAGGAGGAGGACCACAAGATGATCTCTATGCTCCTAAAGGAGGCCAAACGGGGGGCAGACCTGACAAAACAGATGCTGACCTTCGCGCGGGGCGTGGAGGGGGTGAGGCTGCCGATACAGGTTCCCACCCTTGTAAACGAGGTGGTGAAGACCATCGAGGAGACCTTCCCAAGGTCCATCATGATACACACCGAGATAGACCCCGACACCCGGGCGGTTCTGGGGGACAGCACCCAGCTCCACCAGGTGCTGATTAACATGTGCCTGAACGCGCGGGACGCCATGCCCAGCGGGGGGAGCCTCACGATCACGGCAGAGAACGTCTTCATAGACGAATGCTATGCGAGGACGCATATCGAGGCCAAGGCAGGGCCCTATGTGTCCATTGCTGTAACGGACACTGGCTTCGGCATCCCCCCCGAGGTGAAGGAGAGGCTCTTCGAGCCGTTCTTCACAACCAAGAAGCTCGGCGAAGGGACAGGCCTGGGCCTCTCGACGTCTAGATCGATAGTCAAGAGCCACGGCGGCTTCATAAACGTATACAGCGAGCCTGGGAAGGGCGCCACCTTCAAGATTTACCTGCCTCCAGCAGACTCCCAAAGAAAAGAGTCCGAGGATCGGAGCCCGGACTTCCCCAAGGGCAGCGGCCAGACCATACTCGTCGTGGACGACGAGGAGCTCATCAGGATTACTGCCACAATGGCTCTTGAGAACAACGGCTACAGGACGCTCAGCGCAAACGACGGTGCCGAAGCCGTCGCCGTATACACCTCGAACAGAAACAAAATTGCGGCGGTCCTCTTGGACGTCGCGATGCCCATAATGGGCGGCGAAGCGACCATCAGAGCACTCAAGAAAATCGATCCCGGGATCCGGATTATAGTCATGAGCGGGCTGGCGGACAACGGCAAATACAAGCCCATGATGAACCAAGCCAACGCCTTCATAACCAAGCCGTTCACCGCCGATAAGCTCCTGAAGGTCGTGGGCGGGATCCTCTCGAACCGCCCCCTATGACTGCGATCCCCGTTACCCGGACTAACCGCCTATGCGGGAGGAGCTGTGCGGGCTCGGAAAATAGCTGAGGTTGGTGGAGCCCCAGAGGGGGTTTGAACCCCTGACCAACGGTTTACGAAACGAACCTTTTTGGAAAAAGGTTCATCAAAAACCATCCTCAGGCAGTCGGCTATTGAACTACTTTCATCCTCTGCCATCGCCCTGATGCGCTCGTAGAGGTCTGATGGTACAGTAATCGTGGTGTAGCCTTTCCTGGGCATAAGTGCTCGGCTACCGTATGTCAGAAGAGACGGAAGAGGTTATCGGTGGTTTACTGGGGTAAATATTGATGAGTGCACTCATATTTTCGCCCTGCCCTCCCGCAGTAACGACCATCCCCGAGTCCTTTTACCCTCCCGCTTACAGACAGGAACGGGAAGCGCTATGCCTTCACATCCGACCCTGAAAGACCCGCTCCAGCCCGCCACGAGGGAGGCGGCCTCAGAGCTGCGGCGCGCCATCGACCAGGAGTACCCCGGCGTAGTGAGGAAGGTCCGCAGGGAGGTCCACGGATGACCAGCGCCAACCTAGACCTGTCCTCCCTAAGGGAGTCGGTCTCTAAGACCTTCGCCGAGCTCGAGGAGGCCAAGCAGCGCATAGAAGAGCTCCAGTCGCATGTCCGCAGCGAGATGGACGCCAGGCTCGATGCCCTGAAGATATCGGACGTCGACCCGGCCCTCCTGGAGGACTTTCTCAAAGAGCCCTACGTCATAATCCCCCGCCGCGCTGACGAGTGGTACGTGATAGCCCCGAAGTGGCTCAACTTCTCTGTCGGGTGGCTGGACCGCTCCACGAAGAGCTACAACATCTTCATAGTCAACCGGTACGTCCAGTGGCTTTCCGACATACCCGCCCTCCTGAGGGACAAGCTCAAGTTCGAGAGGCCCCTCCCCGTCACAGTGTTCGATGGGATAGTCCTCACCGGCAAGGAGCACCAGGAGGCGGCGGCCAAAGTCCTTGGCTCCCTCGTCCTCAAGAGGGAGTGCGCGGACATCTGCCCAAAGAAGGCGATTACAATGAGCGATAAGTTCGAACTCGCTGGGAGCGACCGCTCCAAGATGGTCAATACATACCGGAAAGCTCCTCTCTGCGTATCATCAGATCAGTTCTGTGTAGTTAAAGACAAGAACTGATCGTCATCATGTTTAGGGATCCTTGGCGCATCGCTCGCAAAGAGGAGGCTGCGTCAATCGTCGAAGGCAACTTATATATGCAGGTTCAAAATACCAAAAATACAGCGTTAGGAAAGAACGCACTGCATTCGCCTCACTTTAACGCGCGTTACTGTGCTTCCCAGGCACCAAATCGCCTGATATCGCCCGCGGTCACCACTTTTATCTACAACAATCCGACCTGACGGCCCCGTGCGTTCATACTCCCTGATGCTTTGCAAGAGGTGGGAAGATGTGGAAATCGGTAACAAGATCGGTAACAAGAAAAAATGTATACACAAATTCAAGGTCAAGCATGGCTTGGATGAAAAAAGGCGGTCTAGCCTCCTGCACGATAAGATACGCCCGGTAGATTTTGCACAGGTACACACAATCGGCGACCTCGTAGATGCTTGGAGCCACTGCGGGATCCAGTCGCGGAGCTTGGCGGAATGCTTCAAAGTTTACGAGAATATGCTCACCGACAAGAGCAGACCCACCATAATGCTGGGTCTATCCGGCGCCCTCATCGCAGGCGGGCTACGAAAGGTTATCCGTGATATGATCACCACCGGGATAGTGGATGTGGTCGTCTCTACAGGCGCTATCCTTTACCAAGACTACTATGCTGCGATGGGATACGACCACTATCAGGGGGATCCCACCTCAGATGACGCAAAGCTGCACGACATCTACATCAACAGGATATACAACACATACGTAGACGAGGTCGGCTTCGTCAAGTGCGACGATTCCATAGCCGCCTTCTGCGATTCGCTAGAGGCTAAGCGGTACTCTACGCGGGAGTTCTTGCACCTGCTCGGGGGAACCTTGAGTGACAATGATTCCATACTCCGCTCGGCATTCTGCCACGATGTGCCCGTCTTCTGCCCCGCGATAGCCGACAGCTCGATAGGGATAGGCATAGCCCAACATTATCGAAACGCGCGGTCAGGAGACGCCACGCCGATCATGATCGATACGATAAAGGATAACTTCGAGATCGGGCAGATCGTGCTGAAGTCAAGTAAGACCGGTGCCATATATGTCGGTGGCGGCGTGCCGAAGAATTACATCAACGACGCGGCGGTGATGTTCGACTATACCAAAGGCCATTCGTACATCTTCCAGATAACTGCCGACTCGCCGCACTGGGGTGGCCTGTCCGGGAGCACCTTGGACGAGGCAAAGTCGTGGGGCAAGGTCTCTTCAGTTGCGGTCAGGTCGACTGTATACGGTGAAGCGACGATAATCCTGCCCATCATATTCGGAGCAGTGATCCAGAAAGGCCTGCACGAAGACCGTCAGCGGCTCGAATTCATATGGGAAGAGGACTCCCTCGTGGCAATAAAGAAGGGCCCGTCGATTCTGGCAACGGCGTGAACCCAAGGGGCTAATTGCGTCGCCTGTGGCGCCAACCCTTTTTCGTTTTCGGGCCGTCTATTTCGTTAGGCCTGGAAGCAGAAAGACCATTGAGGCTGAAAAGACTCCACTCCCTGCCATGAGTCATATCCGCAGCTGTCGTAATGAGCGGCAAGAACGGTAAAAGCCCTTAAAAAGATTGAAAAAAGTATTTGCCGGTGAGCCAGAACGGGACTGATGCTAAACTGATTACCAGGATTAATGTGATCGCCTAGTCTTATTCACGAGTCCATCCCCGCCAGTGCTTCCAAACCATCTAACTTGCCCTGCGGGTTAATGATGCTGTACTGCCCCCATTGCGGAGGAGGCATATCCCAATATAGGTTCCAGAAGAACTCGTCGCACTCTTGGATGTACGTTATGTCCTCCTGAGTGACGGTTCCCTCGGCTATCGCACTTCTTATATCCAGGAGTCTGTCGCCGATGTAGTAAGGGAAGAGGAGGCTTATTGAGCTATACAGCTTACGGTAGTCGTCGCTTAGCCATACTGATGAGGTGTAACGACTCCTATCGAAGAATGATAGGGCATCATCCATGAAGAATAGCGCCCCCCTGCTATCGTTTCTGAGTAGACTATCTGCCGTCTGATTCAGCGCCTGTTTTGCAAATAGGACATCATTTCGCATGATTTCGTATGTATCCAGCTTCATTTCATTAATCTGGTTGAACAGGGTGAAGGCATACCCGCTGAGAGCGATCGTAGTGATAATCAGGATGGCAATGACGGCGCCAGCAACCTTGCGTTGCCTCTCTGCTTTACTCGGGTGATTGGGCTCGATCCGCCTGGTTTCACTTACTTGTAAGGCTTCTCTTCCTTCATCGGATAGGGCGTATTGACCCTCAGAGACAACCTTTACCAGCGTGTCTAACTTACCTAGATGGAACTGGAGCCGACCACTGCTCTCTATGCTGAGAGCCTTCTTCAGATCTGAGAAGCTCATAGGCGATGCCGCGAGGAGCTCCAGTATCCTTATCCTGGTAGGGTGCCCCAGAGCCTCGAACAGCTCTGCTCTAGCGATATTGAAGCTATCCCTGTCCTCGCTGCTGCCCATGAGTATGACTGGTTACGGCTGAGCATATAATACCTCTTTCGTTGACCAACTGTCAGATCCTTGTATGACCATCAGGTCAAGGACCTTGGATCATATGCTGCTCATATCAGAACACCACTTTCAACCCTCACCTTGCCATGTACCTATTCTAGGCTACTCGCTACCGTGCTCATCTGCACTGCGTCCCCCCGATCACGTTCCCTGTTTCGCTATTGATGAATACCTCGTAAAAGTGGCCGGGACAGCAAGCCTTCTCGAACTGAATGATCCAGCAGTGCTGGAACCCGGGCTGGGCGTCGTTCGGGATCCCGAACATGCCGTGCCAGTAATCGTTCGGCTCCAATACCGAGAGGCCCGTGCTCAGCACCTGGCCGGTGGTGTAGTTCTGCGCGTCCAGAAAGTCCCTGCCTGTGGCTATTGCCTGCTCCGACGCGACAGGCGGCTCGTAGACAACTGTCCCGTGCGGGATGGTGGTGCTGAATGCGAAATTAGTGATGTCCTGGGGACGATCATTGGTGCCGTTATAGTAGGGCATCACTATGTTGTAAGTGGCGTTATTGCACTCTATGGGCCCGTTGATCGTTAGCACTACAGTGCCACTAGGAGGCACGGTGAGTGAGTTCTGGTTGAAGGAGCTCGCCCTCCAGCCGTTGACGTTGCACAAGGGGTTCAGGTGAACCTCAGACGTGCCCTGGTTCCACAGGGTCAACGTGATGGCGTCCTCCGTGATGGTATACGTTTCTAGGGCAAGGGGTCTGTCGTATGAAGAAAGGCGGGATTCCAGCTCCCGGGTCGAATCATATTGCCGAAAATTAACGGCGACTGAGATCGAGAGGCCGATCAGGAGCAATACCGCAAACGCCTCTACTGCCCTCATCTCACTCAACTGGTGATGTTTTGGGCGTATCGGCTTTTACCGCTTGCCGTGTTCTACTGATCCGAACGTGATGCTACTCTTTGGGTATACCCGGTCAACGATCCGTGACCGCCGAGCGACCTAACGTTACAAACCCCTATTGCCTAGTCAATGAAACAGGTGTTATATGTTATAAAATTCAAGCAGTATGCATGAGCGGCGAAGGCGATAAGGATAGTTTCAGCAGGGATCGAGCGGAGCTCTTCGAAGCACTGGGCCATCCGACCCGGATCAAGATCCTCAAGGTCCTTGCCGACTCGCCCAGAGGATTCTCTGATCTGAAGAAGGCTCTCGATATCGAGAGCGGCGGACTGCTCCAGTTTCATTTAGGGAAGCTGCAGGATCTAGGCCTTGTGAAAGATACGCCGGAAATGGGATATGTCCTTACCGATGAGGGAAAAGAGGCGCTGAGGAGCATCGTGGCAAACGCCGACATCGGCAACAACCATATTTCGAGAAGGATTAATCGTAAAAAGGCAAAAATCCTGGCAACAATATCCGTGCTGACTATCCTCATCAGCGCCGGGTTAGCGGGATATGGGTATTGCCTGAACAGCCTCAACCAGCTCAGCGCGGCCGTTGAAAACGTAAACATCGGGCAGATGGCGATCACTGACTTTTCGCTTTCCCCAGACTCAGAGCACTTAATAATCAAGTGGGAGGCGTACTGCACGAACCCGACAGACTCACCGCTGTACCTGCGGCTGGAGGCCGTTGAGTTCATAATGGAGGTCGATACCGCTTACAGCCAAGGCAACCATGCGGGCTTCACGCTTGATGAGTTCAGGAACCCTCCCTATGAAGAGATCAGGGTCGAGCCGCATACGCCTAAAAACATAAGCGGGACGCTGGTGGCTGATCCGCCGCTTCTTAATTCGACGCAGCTTTACGGCTACCTGGTCGAACAGGGGATCGGCATAGAAGAGGTCATAATGCGGGTAACTTTCTGGAACGGCGTCCCCTTCGTCGAAGTCAAGAAGACCCTGAGCCTATCGCATGCAGATATTTCATTACGCTCCAATTGAAGGTGCGGCAATGTCGGGGCTTCGAGCCGCTACCTTCAAAACTGTCAGACCCAATCATCTGCAATATTAGGAATCGGGCGGTATGTTGACCGCCTTTCATTCCCAACTAGGCGTAACTATATGTCTAGAGTTGAGACTAAGCAACCTATTTAAAACGACTCTACCATCAAGTCAATTTTTATTGACTAATTTTTAGTTGAAGTAATTATTTATACTCAATACAAAGGAAGATTAATTTTAGGGAATAGAGATGCCAATTAGCAAACCTACTTCTATAGTGCTTCTATGTCTCCTTTTTTTTAGCGTATTAGCATCCCCTATGGCGATAGCGTCGTCATCGACCGATCAACAACCGAAACTACCTGATGGGGTGGATCTCTGCATACCTGTCGAAGATAGCGACTTGGTCTCTCAAGGGTTAAGCAGTCTTGGCAACATCAGATATGTCGATAGCCTCGAAAGCTGCGAAGCTCTAGTTGTAGGGAGCGGATATCTGAGCAAAGCCACCAGTGATATATACGAACAGCTTGCAGACCGGCTCGCCAGCGATACCGGCTTTGTAATTGTGATAGATGGTGCAAAAGAACTAAGGAATAACTTTGTAGGCGAGGTGCTTAAAGCACTGGAAGCTAACGGGCTGAGGATGCCTGTTATGCCCATCGAAGGTGCTGACGCCGAGAAGGCATCATTTTCTAACGATCCAAGGCTGTGCACTGCTGATATAGTCGCAATCTCGTTCAAGCCTTATGGGTTCACACTCATCGACTACAAGAGAAACGCGGCATACGATATCGGGTTTGCGATCAACAATTACTTTGAAGAGAAGCAGATACACTCCCTTGGTGATGTAAACACTGGCTCAGGCACAAGGATGAGCCCTGCCGCATTCGTATCGCCCACCCAATTAACGTACACTAATTGGACATACGTAGGTTACATTGGATGGAAGACCTTGACCGTATACGGGGAGTGGGGCGAACCACTGGGTACGGAGGAGGTGAAGGTCACGTACTACTATACCAGCGCAACGACGGCAGAGGGGACGTACAAGTTCTTTATGGCACACACTCAGCATTGGGCGATGGGTTACGGGTTCTTGGGCATCTGGTTCTACCATCCGCACAACTTCTACAGTACAACAGATTGGAATACAGACACCTATTCCGACCAAGTGCTCGACGATTGGGGACCAAAGAATTCCGGCAGCAATACGGTCATCACTTATGGCTTGAGTGTCGGTGTCTCAGGGCAGGACCCTGTGGCAACAGCATCGATCAGCTACAGCGTCGAGGGCGGCCTTACAATCGCTTGGTGGGACCAAGGCAGCCCTTCAAGTGGGATAGCTAAGACAAAGCACAACCTCGCCAATCCAGATATCGATACAGGCTATACCGTAGAGCCCAGCTCGATAGGGTTCCTCGATCCAGAAATAGGCGGCGCTGAGCCGATGGTAGTAAACCACCAATTCCTGATCGACGGCGACTTCAATTGCAACATTACGTTTGGTGCATATCTCTACAACAATGACGTCGATGAAATCTAATCTATTCTCTGATGGTGATAATATGATGTACACAAAACAAGCAGGTTGTGGAAAAGCACTAATGCTGATGGTGCTAATGCTAACACCTGTATTTTTAATACCGGGTGTTATTGCTGGCAACGACGACGTGGATACTAAAGAGCTTGGTGCGGAACATAAACAACTGATGGTGGTACATGACATCTATCAGGCGCCCGATGCTACATCCATGCAAGATGGCAATCAGTCACAGTTCGAATGCTACATACCTGGAATGATGATCGGTTTCGAGGCAGAACCAATAGTCGATACAGATGTAATATTCAGCGGGGTGATCGACGGTTACAGCGTAACTTTCGCCAAAATAATTCACTCGAACACTTACGAGTTCGTATTGCTTGCCATCGAACTCAACAGTGCATCTTCCTTTAGCGTGGGTACGATTTTGATACCCGGGCCTGATGGTACATATACCCATGCCGAGACGACAATGGTTTCGGACGATAGGATGCATCCTGCGACCAATACACAGGACAGGATATACCAGACGTTCCCTCAGAGCCTGTCCCAGCACTATGCCAATCTGAGGGCGGCACTAAGCGGTATTTCACAGGCATACTCTGCTGATCAATTAAAGGAGGCATCGGCAGCATACGCCAAGTTCACAGAACCTTTGGCCATCCTTGAAAAGGTTGTGATAGACAATCTACTCGGATATGACAAGGTCATCGATAACCCTGTAGCCATGGCTTATCGTGAAGGCCAGATACTGAGGGAAAACCCTCCTGACCTAATTGACCAAACATATCTCTATGCATATATATCGGACCTCTACTACATGAGTTCCGTTAATGCAGACATCAGGCTCTACCACTTCTACGACGGTCCGTACATGTTCTGCACAAGTTATCAAGCAAATATATACGTCGCTATTAATGGAAAGGCTATCTACACCAATACCAAGACTATAGGCGAGGTCTATAGCCCAGTACTAAAACAGGGAATAGGTCAGTTAGATCAAATGCCTTATTCCGGCGAAGGATATAGTTGGCTAGGCTATGCAATGGCTGGCGCAGCATATTGGGAAGTTGAGTGCGAGTCTTACTTCAATACATACTATGGGGCGGAATTGTTGGTCAGAGTAGATGCATCGATATACACCGACACCGGTTTCCTCGTAGACTATGACGAAGCATACTTGACTACAAGTTAAAATACCCCTCCCCCTTTTTTAATCTGAAACGAAAGTGTCAGGAGTTATCGAGTAAGATGAAGAGATCCCGTGCTTTCCTCCTCCTTTTAGTGGCTATAATCGTTGTCTCGAGCTCCGTGGGCATCTACCTGCTCTACTTCCATCCCTACTCGTTCTCTGGTTCGGTTACCCAGACCTCAAACATAGTGATGACTGATACTGATAATCAAGCTCTGGGCACTTTATCCCTTGCTTTAACATTCAGCAGGGCCAGCAGCGAGACTATCGATGCCTCTATCAACGCTTCATTTACAGGAGCCGATGTAAGATCAATGACCTTCAGGACGATAGGATCGGTCATAATCCTCGGCAAGGACGTCCCCGAGCCCCCAACCTTCGGTCCCAGTACTACGACTGATTACAACCTCACCAACGGCGGGAGCGTGATCATCTACAACCAGTCGTACAACGTAAGCGGCGCTAGGGATCTGGCACCGGTCGTCATGTGGGACATACGCAGCATAACTGCCAGGTCAGACGATGGGAAAGTATGGACTTACGATACCGTGCTCCACCCTTTCCTAATAAGCGGAGTCATGTTGTGGCAGCTGGGCGACAAGACCGAGAACACCTACATTGCTTTGAATAAAGGTCCTTGAAGAGGCAGTGTAATTCAAAGAGTCAAGATAGAGTCCAACGGGCAGATTTTATGATAAGACCCTAATCCCCGCTTTGTCGTAGATCCGTTTCAGCTTGTTGGGGCGGTAGTCCGAGTAGTGCCTGGCCAAGACAGACCGGGGGACCCTGCCGCAGAAGGCATCTATGTACCGCTCCGGCACTTTCAGGTTCGACATCTCTTCGGCGAACCACTCCCTCAGGACCTGGGGAGTGATGCTGAGCCCCGTCTTTTCCCTCGCGCCGCCCCATATCCTCTTCACTTCCTTCTCGGAGTGGACGAACAGCCTCTTCCCCTTGCCCCTCACCTCCAGGTACTCCCTGAGCGCCGCCTCCGCCTCGGGGTTGTAGAAGCTGACCCACGTATGCTTGGTATCGCCCTCAGCCTTCGGTATCAGCATCCTCTTCCTGAGGTCTATCCCGCCCATCTTCAGGTCGAGGAGCTCCTGCCTCCTCAGACCGGATGAGGCGAACATCAGGAAGAGCGCCCTTTCCATGGCATCATTGATGGCACCGTAGAACCTCCTGAGGTCGCGCTTGTCCGGTATCGACTTGGGCGATATAGTCACAGCAGGGAAGGTAAAGTCCTGCATGATGTCCGGGCGCTTCAGGCATTCCCTGAAGTAGACCTTCAGCGTCGAGAGGTTGTTCCGGTAGGTGTTCCTGTTGCCGAACTTCGAGAGGTATCCCTGCACTTCATCAGTACCCACCTCTTTCCCGTCGAACTCCTCCAGGAAGCGCCTCAGCAGGCTGGCGTGGCCGTGGATCGTCCGCTTAGTGCGCTGCTTCCGAGCGAGTATCCTCGAAAAACCATCAACTTCCGCCTCGCTGTACTGTACCATCACACTATTAGATTGTTCAAAATCTCTGCCGTCAGGGAGGCTTTTTGGTGAAGCTTTTTCACTGAAAAAGGTTCCTGGAGCCCCAGAGGGGGTTTGAACCCCTGACCAACGGTTTACGAAACCGTCGCTCTACCGGGCTGAGCCACTGGGGCTTTGGCTTTCCCGCACCTCTGCATTACTGGGGCATAGTAATAAATCCTTTTCCCGCCACCAAAAGCTCTAAACCCCGCGCCGCAGTCTATAGATCGAGCGGGTCCAAATGAATCCAAGCCCACGTCCCGGCCCCGGTCTGGGCGAGAGGGACGTCATCCGCCTGATATGGTCCATCGCGGGCGCAGAGTCAGCCCAGAAGAGCGCGCTGCCCCACCCAGACGACGCGGTGGCGATCCCGATCGACGGCCGCTACCTCCTCCTCAAGACCGACATGTTCGTCAGGCGCACGGACGCCCCGCGGGGCATGACCCACGCACAGATGGGCGCGAAGGCCGTGGTGATGAACATGAGCGACCTCGCGGCGAAGGGCGCGCTGCCCTCGGGCTTCCTCTTCTCGCTGGGGATACCAAAGGGGCACAGCAGAAAGCACATCGAGGAACTGATCTCCGGCATCGCCGCCGCCTGCCGGGAGTACTGCTCCCCGCTCCTGGGCGGCGACACTGGCGAGTCGAGGGACTTGGTCGTCGCCGGCTTTGCGTTCGGATTCGCCGAGCGCCTCATCAAGAGGTCCGGGGCGTCCCCCGGCGATATACTCGCGGTCACCGGTCCGTTCGGCAGCACCGGTGCTGCGTATAAGATCCTGCTGGAAGGGATGCGCGCGCCCCCCTCGATGAGGCGCGATCTGGTCAGGAGCGTCTACCTGCCTAGGGCGAGGCCGAGGGTGGGCTCCGCGCTGGCCGAGTCCGGCGCGGTCACCTCGAGCATGGACTCCAGCGACGGCTTGGCCTTCACTATCAACGAGCTCGCCCGGTCGAGCGGTGTCGGCTTCAGGGTGGACCACATCCCGATCGCCGGCGCGGCTGTAGCCTTCGCCGCCCTCCATGGGCTCGCCGCCGAGGATCTGGCCCTCTTCGGGGGAGAAGAGTACGAGATAGTGGTCACCGTCAAGCCCGATAAGTGGACAGAGGCGCTGAAGGCGGCCGAGTGCGCCGGGGGGACCCTCATCAGGATAGGAGAGGCGACATCCGAGAAAAAAGTCATCCTCTGCAGCGGTCCCGCTCCCGACTGGCCGATCCCATCTCGCGGCTGGGAGCACCTCAGGGGAGGGTGAACGGGTGCGCGTCCTGATAGTGGACGGCTACACCGACGAGCCTGCCGGGTTGGGCGTCCCCCCCTTCATCGATGTCTACCCGCGCTACATCGCAGGGGCGGTCTGGTGCCACGACCCCTACGCCGAGGTCTTTTACATGACAATCGACGAGGTGCGGCGGAGCCCCCAGGCCGTCCTGAGCGTCTCCTCCTCCGCCGACCTCTCGGTTCTCATAGCGGGCGTCACGGTTCCGGGTAAGTACCTCTCGGGCGCACCCGCCACCATCAAGGACGCTCTCTCCCTCCCCTCAAGGCTCGGCTCCAAATACAAGGCGATCTGCGGTCCGGCAGCGCGCTTCGGCTTCGGCAGCGGGGGAGGAAGTACCGCCTCGATCCCGAGGGAGCTTCCCGACCTCTATGACTACGTCATAACGGGGGATCCCGAGATTGTCGTCTATCGTCTCTTGGAGGACAGGTTCGACGGCAATACTGGCGCCCTGAGGGAGAGCGGGAAGGATATCTGCGACTTTGCGGTCCGGGGCGCCAGGATCATCCAGCAGCATCCGTTCTACCCGTCAGGCCTGATCTGCGAGATCGAGACTTACCGGGGATGCCCGCGCGCTGTGAGCGGCGGCTGCTCCTTCTGCACCGAGCCCTCACGCGGACCCCCCGACTACCGGCCCGTCGAGGACATCGCCGACGAGGTTGCCGCCCTCTCCTCCGCAGGCGCAGTCAACTTTAGGATCGGCAGGCAGCCCGACCTTCTCGTCTACGGTTCCGATCCCTCCTCCGGCTCGGAGTACCCGCCGCCTGACCCCGGATGCCTCAAGCGCCTCTTCTCAGCGGTCAGGTCCGCGGCCCCCTCGCTGAGGGTCCTCCATATAGACAACATCAACCCCGGGACCATCTACAACCACCCGTCCCTCTCGGAGGCCGCCCTCTCGGTGATCGTCGCGAACCACACCCCCGGGGACGTCGCCGCCCTCGGGATCGAGTCAACCGATGAGGAGGTGATACGCCGGAACAACCTCAAGGTGGGCCCGGAGGGCGCATTCGAGGCCATCTCAATAATAAACAAGGTCGGCAGGGCGAGGGGGGAGAACGGTATGCCCCACCTCCTCCCCGGGGTCAACTTTGTATACGGGCTCGCCGGAGAGACGGAGCGCACTTACGACTCGAACCTCGAGTTTATGAAGAGGGTCCTCGACTCGGGTCTCATGGTCAGGCGGATAAACCTGAGGCAGGTGATGGTCCTCCCCGGCACCGCGCTGGAGAGCACGGCCGCCCGCCCCACCTCCAGCCACAGGCACCTCTTCATACGCCACAAGATGCGCATGCGTTCCGAGGTTGACGAGCCGATGCTGCAACGGGTCGTACCTGAGTGGACGGTCCTGCGGGACATCCGGACCGAGCTGGTCGAGGGTAACATGACCTGGGCCAGGCAGATCGGCTCCTACCCCGTCCTCGTCGCCCTCCCGAGAGCCATGCCCGTAGGCATATTCACAGACGTCGCCGTCCTCTCCCACGGTCCCCGCTCAGTCTGCGCCCTCCCCTGCCCGATAAAGATAAACTCTCTCAGGCTGAAGGAGCTGGAATCTATACCAGGTATAGGCGCAAAGAGGGCCGTCCGCCTCCTCAGGGGGAGGCCCTTCCGGAGCGCCGATGACCTGAGGGCAGAGGTGGATGACCCATCGGTCATCGAACACTTCATCCATCTGGTCGACTTCTCGCCCGCCCCCTGAAGCGGATCGGCGGGCGGGAGCGCGGTCGGAGAGGGATGGGATGAAGGGGAAAGAACAAAATAACAAACAAATAACAAACAAACAAAAGAATGAAATAATGAAATAATGGAGTAACGAAGGGACGGAGAAGCGAACCCGCCCCCTTTTCCCCTCAGGCCGTCTTGGCGCGAAACGAACGGAAACCTTTAATCCCTTCAGCCGCCAACTTTAGTCATGGGCACCATAAGGGAGATAAGGAAGATACTCGCCCCGGTCGACGGTTCAGAGTACATGAAGACCGCCGTCGAATGGTCATGCACTTTTGCAAAACAGTTCAACGCCGAGCTCACCATACTCCATGTGGTGGCCCTTCCCCCCTCTTCCGATATAGGTGCCATGCCGACTGCCACCCGGCAGCTCGAGGAGGCCGGCGACAAGATTGTTGAGGACGCCAGGAGGATGGCTGAAGCCTGTGGCGTGACCGCCACGGCGAGGACCGACTTCTCGGTCGGCAACCCGGGTATGAAGATTGTGGGCATAGCAGAGTCCGAGGGATTTGACCTCATTGTGGTAGGGTCAAAGGGGAAGAGCCGCATCCGGGAGTTCCTGATGGGGAGCGTCGCCAATACGGTTGCCAACAATGCAAGGTGTCTAGTGATGGTCGTCCACTTCTGCGACTGACTGCGAACGGGCGCCGCCCCGGCGAGAGCCTACCCCTGCGGACTGGACAAAACTGGCAGCCAAGCCCGCATGTCATACAAAAAGGGAGAGCAGGGTGAATACGGCAAAGGTGACTACGAAGAGCCCGTAATCCACCCTGCGCGAGAACTTCATGAGCAGGTGGATGGTCGCAAGGCCGAACACGAGCGATGTGAGGAGGCCGATGATAGACCCTGCCTCAAAGGTGGCGCCCCACATCTCCGAGATACTGTACGAGAGCAGCACCGGGAGCCCCATCAGAAAACTGAGCTTCAGCGCGCACGGGTTGTCGAACTTCCTGATCAGGAGCGACGATACGGTAAGGCCCGTCCTCGAGAGTCCCGGCAGCATCGAGATCCCCTGCACGAGGCCTAGCAGGACGCCGTCGAACGTCTTCAGGTCCCACGACTTCTTTATGGGCCTATCCCGCGTCCTCAGCCGGAGCAGAGCAGTAAGCCCGAGGAGGGCCACGGTGGCGATCGTGATCCCCCTCCCGAGGTAGTGGCACAGATCAGTCCCTGCCAGCGATCTGCAGACGGCGGGCCACAGTAGTATGCTGATTATGGATGATATGACCAAGAACCGCAGGGCGATCTGGTTCCTCTTCTTCGCACGATCATACCTGATGAGCGACCCGCCTAGGACTATGATCTCCCTGTGAAAGTAGACGATGATGGCTAGGGATGAGCCTGTCCGGAGGGCTGCCGCCTCGCCGGCCGCACATACCTCTACCTCCCCCCAGCTGCCGCCGAATAGGCATCCCGACAACAGGACAAGGAGCTTCTCCATGTTTATCGGCAGCCACTCGGCGATCCCTTGGACAGCCCCCATGACGAGCTGCTCCAAGATGCCATCCATGATTTATCCTTCTCAGACCGCTATTAATCCTTATCTAGGCGCTACGCCGGCATCAACCCTTGCGATGTCCGCCGGCCCTCCTCTCTAGGTACTCCTTCAGGGCGACAGCGTTGTTCTTCTCCAGCTCGCGCGTCGAGAAGAGCAGGGTCACCGCCCCTTCATCGAGTCTACGCACAATCTGGTCCACGACATCTCCCTTCCCTTCCAGCTCAGCAAAGTACCTCCTCTTGAACTCCTCCCACCTGGAGGGGTCGTGGCCGTACCACTTCCTGAGTGCATCGCTGGGGGCGGCCTCCCTCAGCCAGAGATCGACGTCCGCCCTGTCCTTCCTCAGGCCGCGGGGCCAGAGCCGGTCAACAAGAACCCTCAGGCCGTCCTCGTCCCTCGCTTCCTCGTAGACCCGTTTTACCCGCAGAATCAGACGCATCCACCACTATCTACTCCTCCGTCTCCCTAATTAGGGCACTGCCGCCCCGCCTAATTTTTAAATAGCGCGCACTATCATCTCTCTGTGAGCAGAGGATGGCCGATCCCGCAGATCTCCTGAAGCCGATCGTCGAGCCCTGGTACAGATCCCTCGCTGATCCGGCGGGGGCCCAGGAGGAGACCCTGCAGAGGCTCCTCTCCGGATACGCTGCGACCGATTACGGGAGAAGCCGGGGAGCGGGGGAGATCCGATGCATCAGATCTTTCCAGGCATCGTTCCCCATAGTGAGTTACCGGGACCTTGCGCCCTACCTCGAGGCGGTCAAGGCCGGAAATTACTCGGCGCTCCTGCCAGAGCCGGTGGTGAGGTGGGTGATGACGCGGGGGACGACAGGCGTGTCGAAGCTCATACCGGCTACCGAGACCCACTTGGCCGAGATACTCTCCAACGGCGCCCGGGCCATCGTCAACCATGCCCTCAGGAGAGGCAGCACCAGCATCCTGGAGGGCTGGGTCCTCAACCTCAACTTCCCCTCGGAGGTCGGCGTCCTTAGAACCCCCGAGGGAGACGAGCCCTACGGCTACAGTTCAGGCACATATGCAAAGTTCCACCCCGAGCTGGGGTCTGTGGGCTTGGTGCCGAGGCAGGAGGAGATCGACGAGCTCGGCGGGGGCATCAAGAAACAGGACTGGGAACGGCGCTTCGAGCTGGTATACCAGAGGGCCAAGGATCAGGACGTGAAGAGCACAATGGGGGTCGTGCCCGTCATCACCGCCTTCGCCGAGTACGTCAGGAAGAAGCACAGGGTTCTTCCGAAGGACCTATGGCAGATCGAAGCGATCCTCTGCACGAGTGTGGCAAAGATACAGACCAACTATGCGCCATATCTGCGGAGACTCTACGGCAACGCGCCCCTGGTGGAGATGTACACCGCCACGGAGGGCGTCTTCGCCCAGCAGCTGGACGATCACCCTTATGTCTGCCCCAACTACGACACCTATTTCTTCGAGGTCCTGACCAGGAGGGGCATAAAGCAGCTCCACGAGCTCGAGGCCGGCGAGTGGGGGAGGCTCATCATCTCCGGAAGCCTCTTCCCCCGGTACGACATAGGCGACCTGATCGAGTCGGCTGGCAAGGGCTACTTCCGCATCTTCGGCAGGGCCAGTAGGCGGACCGTCCTGGAGCATGTCCTCTTCAATATCGTCTCGGGCAGGATCAGGTGGGCGGTACCCTTCTCCTAGCCGTTACAGCCAGGATTATTATGATTATGCCGAGGGCTATGAAGAAGAGCCACCACCACCCTCCGCGCCACCATCCCCAACTTTCGGCGACCCCCGAGAACCCTATCAGGAATACCACCGTGCCGCCGATGAGGAAGCCCAGATACGGCGGGATGTGTCCCCTCCTGGCGGAGAGTATCGTCCCCCAGAGGATGAGTATGGTTCCTAGACCTGTCATGAATACGCTCCACCAGTTCTGTATTCCGTAGGACGTTCCTAGGTAGAATGACAGCCCAAGCCAGATCAGTATCAGCCCCCCAAAGACCGGGCCAACTACACTCCCCTCCCTCCCCTTCTCCTGCTTCTCGCCCTTCTCCTCCTTCTCCTGCTTCTCGCCCTTCTCCTCCTTCTCCCTACGTTCGCGAGGCGGGAGGGTCGGCGCCGTGGCGTAGGCGGACGTAGTCGGACCCACGGGCCTGCCGCAGTTGGGGCAGAACTTTGCGCCCTCTGTAAGCGGGGCTCCGCAGTAACGGCAGTATTTCTCTTGAGACATAATCCGCACTAGGTTATACTCAAGTTGGCGAATATTTAGGCTTTTGCGGTATGCAGCGATCCTGATAAGGGTGCACCTATGAATCGGCGTTCAACTTATCATCTAATATAAGTGGGCAGACCTACCATATACTCATAACAGAAGCCACCTCGATGCAGTAAATGCGTACTCTAAATCCTAGTCACGATGGGCGCGTTGCCGCCTTAAGACTCTGAACTAGTGCCAATACCTCATCAACCATTTTGATCGGGCGGCCCAAATTATCCTGAATTTTCTTCACAAAGGCACTGCCTACAATGGCTGCCTCCGCACCGTAACCTATCACTATCTTGACATGCTCCGGCTGCGAGATCCCAAAACCTACTGCCAACGGAATGGTGTTAACAGTGTGACTGTGAAACCGCATTATTGTCTGGGTCGTCAGGTTGGCAATGTGATCCCTAGCCCCTGTGGTGCCCAGTACTGAAACTAGGTAAAGGAAGCCTGAGGTAGACTCTAGAATGACCTTGAGTCTTCTTATTGAGGTCAATGGTGTGGCAAGGAATATCGTGCTTAGTCCTTCCTTATTGGCGGCTGCTTGGTAGTCTGCCGCCTCCTCAACAGGGAGGTCCGGTATGATTAGCCCATCGACCTTATGCCTGTTTGCTTTAGTCAGGAACTCCTTGATACCCCTCCTATATACAATGTTGTAGTACGTCATCAGCACTATGGGCACGTCACTCTTCCTCTTTGCATCCTCAACGATATCGAGTATGGTGTGGGGGGTCGTACTGGCATCCAGTGCACGACAGTACGCCGCCTGTATTATCGGGCCGTCTGCTATGGGATCGGAGAACGGCACACCAATTTCTATTATGTCCGCTCCGCCTCTTTGGAGGGCCTCCACAAGCCTCAACGTGTATTTCGGTGTAGGATCTCCGCCCGTAATGTACGCAACAAGTGCTCCTTCACCCCGCTTCTTCAGACTACTGAAAGTCTCCTTGATACTCATGTCTCTCCCCCCATAGCCGTCGAAACCGTCTCTACGTCCTTGTCACCTCTTCCAGACAGGTTTACCACCATGATCTCGTCCCTGTCCATCCTCTCTGACAGTTTCTTAGCATATGCCACTGCATGGGACGACTCCAGTGCCGGGATGATCCCCTCAACCTTGGACAGATCACTGAATGCTTCCAGAGCCTCTCTGTCTGTGACCACATCGTATTCGACCCGGCCTATGCTCTTCAGGAAACTATGTTCGGGCCCCACGCCAGGATAGTCAAGCCCCGCAGAGATACTGTGGGTCCGAAGTATCTGACCGTCCTCGTCCTGCATCAGATAAGTCAGCATACCGTGGAATACTCCCTCGGAGCCAGCGCAGATCGGTGCAGCATGTCTTCCCGTCTCAAGACCCTCCCCTCCCGCCTCCACGCCGTACATCCGAATGCCGCGTTCTTCAATGAACGGGTAGAAGAGCCCAATCGCATTGCTCCCCCCTCCCACGCAGGCGACTAGCGCATCCGGGAGTCTCCGCTCCTTCTCAAGGATCTGCCGTTTGACCTCATGCCCGATTACGCTCTGGAAATCCCTCACCATTGTCGGGTAAGGGTGCGGCCCCACAACCGATCCTATCAGGTAGTGAGTCGTCTTCACATTCGTCACCCAGTCGCGCAAGGACTCATTAATAGCATCTTTCAGCGTGCGGGAGCCCGAGTCTACAGCATGGACCTCTGCACCAAGCAGCTTCATCCTGAAGACGTTCAGCCTCTGTCTCTCCATATCCTCCCTGCCCATGTAGATCTCCGCCTTCAAGCCCAGCGCAGCACAAGCCATTGCGGTGGCCACACCATGCTGTCCCGCACCGGTCTCGGCGATAACCCTTCTCTTGCCCATGCTCTTAGCAAGAAGCGCTTGGCCCAATGTGTTGTTTATCTTGTGGGCCCCGCCATGCCCCATGTCCTCCCTCTTAAGAAAGATCCTGGGCCCGCCAAGTTTTTTGGTGAGGTTAGAAGCGAAGTAGAGAGGAGTGGGCCGACCTGCGAACTCTTTCAAATAATACTCAAGCTTCCCCCTGAACCCTGCATCGGTTCTAAACTTCGCATAGGCTTCCTCAAGTTCATCCAGTGCTGGAACCAACGTCTCTGGGACAAATCTGCCGCCGAATTTCCCAAACTTCCCCTTCGATCGGCACCCTTCTCTAAAGCTCATTTGACCCTCTTTGCCCTCCTGACAAATTCGAAGACCTTATCATGATCCTTGATCCCCGGCTTCCTCTCCACCCCACTCGAGACATCAACTCCGTACGGCTTTACCACCTCTGCCGCCATGCATACGTTCTCGGGGGTCAGTCCTCCAGCCAGTATCAATCGCGAAGGGTAAATCACGTCTCTAATCCTGCGGCTCTGGATCCAATCATGAGTTATACCCGTGCCTCCAAGTCCGTTGCTATCGACAGTGTCCAACAGTACGTACCGGAAAATTTTCGATGCTTCCAGAGAAGCCATGAGCGCCTCGGGCGATCCCCCATCAACAGCCTTTATTATACGGTCGGAAGGCACAAGGGTTGACTTGAAGCTTCGTAAACTACCATGCAACTGGACGTAGTCTGGATTCAGCGCCTCATATATCCTGTCCAGCTCCCAAACCGTGCTGAAAACCGTCACGGCCACGCAACTCACATCAGCTGGGGCCTTGGCAATGAGCTCTCTAGCCTCATGGAAAGTCAAATTTCTTGCGGAAGAAGGCACGCCTACGACGAACCCAAGCGAGTCTGCTCCTGCTTCAACCGCCGCCTTGAGATCCCGCTCCCTTGTTATACCACAGATCTTGATCTTCACACCGTCAGGCCCCCGCCAGCTCCCTCACCTTCATCTCCACATTTCCGGCCAACATGATTGCCGTTCCGACCAAGAATGCCTTGGCACCAACACTCCTCAGAAAGAGCACATCTGCTCGCGATCTGATCCCGCTCTCGCTCACCACCACCCGTTCCAGGCCTTCGTGCTCCATGAGAATCCATTCGGTCGTGCGCAAGTCAACTTTAAGCGTCCTGAGATCCCTGTTGTTTATCCCCACCAGGTCAACATCGAGACCGATCGCAGTCCGGAACTCCTCTTTCGTGTGAACCTCTAGCAACACTTCCATTCGCTTGGAATGTACATAATCGATCATGTCCTCTAGACTGCAGTCGGCATAGCGCCTCTCGAAGACTGTCTGTATGAGTAGCACGGCGTCAGCACCAATGCGTGATGCTGCATCCACTTGGGTTCGATCCACGATGATGTCTTTCATCAAAAGTGGAACAGACGCACTTTCCCTGACAAGCATGAGATCGCACAAGGAGCCCCCGAAATGTCTCGGCTCAGTTAAAACCGAGATCCCCGCCGCGCCCCCCCTCTCTGCTGCAGAGGAAAAACTCTTGGCATCCGCCACTTTCATCATCACGCCTACGGACGGAGAGGACCTCTTGATCTCTGCGATGATGGCATCATTAGTACACTTCAGGACACTCTCCTTCAAGCTGAGTTTTTCATGTCTCTTACCTCGTCCGCTCAAGTCTGCTCGGTAATAGCCGCTTTCGCAAGTCGCTTTAGAGTCTCTGGCCAAAAAATCAAGAAAATCTGCCATAGTTTTCCAATACCTCCAATTTTGACAAATCCCCCCCACTGAAAGAGATCAAGGACACTAGCTTTTTGTACGCAGACCCGCTCTCGATCGACTCTCTCGCAGCCTCCATCGCCTCGGCGACCGTCCCGGCTCCGCCCCCTAGCTGGATGGCTGCGGCTGCGTTTACCAGCGCTAGTTCGTACTTTGGGCCGAGCCTCCCGGAGCACACTCCTTCATAGAGGATCCTGAAGACCGTTAATGCGCTCTCCTCAGGCGTGCACCCTTCGAGCTCTTCTCTCTTTGACATTCTTACCCCGAGATCTTCTGGCCGTATGTACGACGTCGAAACATCCCCGTCCTCGAGAAACGTCGCTTTAGTCTGCCCTAAGGTGGAGATCTCGTCTAGGCCGTCTAATCCGTGCACCACAAGGGCCCTTCTGACACCAAGGTTATGCAGCACCTTAGCCAAACCCTCCGTCAGCCGCCCGTCGTATACCCCTAGAAGCTGTGCCTCAGCGCCGGCAGGGTTGGTCAAAGGCCCCAGGAGGTTGAAGGTGGTTCTGACCCCCATCTCTCGTCTTACACCGACCACATTCTTCATCGCTGGATGAAACGTCGGGGCAAACATAAAGCCTATGCCCACCGCCTCTATCGATCTCTCTACGAGAGTGGCAGGCATGGACAAATTAAACCCGAGCGCTTCTAGGACATCAGCGCTACCACTCCTGCTTGTAACAGAGCGATTCCCGTGCTTGGCGATTGCTATCCCCGCCCCCGCTGCAATGAAGGCAGCTATTGTGCTGACGTTGAACACCTTGAGCCGGTCGCCCCCCGTGCCACAGGTGTCCACGAGTGTACCCGATACTCTGGGGTGGATCCGGATGGAGCACTTCCGCATCGCAGAAGCAAAGGCGGTGAGTTCTTCTACGGTCTCGCCCTTCATTCCAAGAGCTGTGAGAAACGCTGCTGTTTGGACTTCAGAAGCCTTCCCCGTGAGGATTTCGTTCATGACATCCTCCGCCTCTTCGGAGGTGAGATCCTGCTTTGCGAGAAGCTTGGTTATACTCTCTTTCATTGCAACTGACTCCCATCAAGAAAATTCTTCAGGATATGCATGCCGTGGATCGTCAGAATGGACTCTGGGTGGAACTGGACGCCCTCAATCCTGCGTTCGGTATGGCGTATGCCCATGACCTCACAGTCGCCCAAGGAGTAAGCCGACACTCTAAGACAGGACGGGATACTGAACGGGTTTACAACGAGCGAGTGATAACGTGCAGCCTCAAAGGGATTCGGTAGGCCCTTAAAGACTCCCTTGCCATCGTGTTTTACCATGCTCGTCTTTCCATGCATGAGCCTGCTTGCATGGGTGACCTCCCCCCCAAACGCATACGCAATCCCCTGATGGCCGAGGCATATCCCCAAGAGGGGTATGTTGACGTTCCTGCTCCGTATGATCGTCATACAGTTACCAAAATACCTCTTGTCAGTCGGCGTCCCGGGTCCGGGCGACAGGATGAGCCTGTCGGGGCTCAGATCCCTGATCCTCTTTACAGAGACCTCGTCGTTCCTCTTTACCATTACCAAGGCACCAAGCTCGCCGAGGTATTGCGCTATATTGTATACGAACGAATCATAATTGTCGATAAGCAATACTCTCATGACTTTTCACACGCCTGTTTTAGTGCCTCCATCAATGCACCTGCTTTATGTTCGGTCTCAAACCACTCGCGCTCAGGCACGGAGTCTGCAACTATCCCTGCTCCCACTTGGATGCACGCCCTTTCGCCCTGTGCGACCAGTGTTCTGATGGTTATTGCAAAGTCCGCGTTGCCATTGTAAGAGAAGTATCCTACCGCTCCGGCGTAGGGGCCTCTCTTCGTCCGCTCAAGCTCATTGATGATCTCCATCGCCCTGATCTTAGGTGCGCCCGAGAGCGTTCCGGCTGGCAACATGGCCTTCATCGTATCGAAAGCGTCGCGATCCGGCGATAGGCGACCAACTACCCTCGAAACTATGTGCTGCACATGGCTGAACCGATGGATCATCATGAATTCGGGAACCGAGACTGTACCATATTCGGAGATCTTACCGATATCGTTCCTAGCCAGATCGACTAGCATTACATGTTCTGCCCTCTCCTTTGGGTCGGCCAGCAACTCTTCCGACAAAGCCTTATTCCTTGCGGATTCGCCGAGTACAGGGCGCGTGCCGGCGATAGGGTATGTTTCCACCGTTCCATTTTCAACCCTCATCAGCATCTCAGGACTAGCGCCTACAATCTGCCGCTCTCCATGCTTTAAAAAGTACATATACGGCGATGGATTGATCTCGCGCAACGCCTCATAGAATTTTATTAGGTTACCGCGGACATTGAAATCATACCTCTTCGAGAGCACTACCTGAAAGATATCGCCATCAGAGATGTAGTTCTTTGCCTTCACAACTGCCCGTTCGAATTCATCCTTGGACACATTGGATTCGGGCTCGCTGAACCAGAAGCCCCCCTCCTCGGTTGGCTCTTGGAGGCTTTTCACGCAGTCCGACCTGTCCTCATCCAAGTAATAGTAATAGGCCTCCCTCTCGGCATGATCGAAGACTATGCCGTCGTCGTATATCCCCATCTCAACGTCGGGGAGGGGAAAATCGTCTATGGTTGCGTCGGGGAGCCTCTCCCAATATCTGACGGTATCATACGAGATGTACCCCACCGCCCCTCCAGCGAGGCGGAATCGCCCGTCTGTAATTTGGGTTGTTTTTACCTCCCCCCTTACCTGCCACAGGGGATCACTGTTTATTGCGGCAAATCCATTGCCACCCTCTAAAAGCCCCTGCCTTTCGCTTCTAACCACAATCACTCTCTTGGGGTTGAAGCCTATGAATGAGAACTCTGCTAGTTTCTTGGAACCTTCGATCGACTCTAAAAGGAACGCGTATTTATGCTGGCGATAAAGCCTCGAGAATATTTCTAGGGGGTTTCTATATTCTATCCTCTTATAGTGCAATATTTTACTTCGCGGAGAAACTCCCTTGTAAGGCCGTCCAAACAGAATCCCTCACTGACACGCCCTCCGACGCTCATCCTTAGGGATCGCCGGGCTATTTAAATCTATACTGAATAAAAATATACATAAAACGAACCTTCTCGGTAAACCGCGGCTCTGTTTTGCAGCCGCCGTTTTCACAAGCAGCATGCTATATAAAGTAAAACAATGGTTGACCGGATGGATTTAAAGCCATTTCCGACTGAAGGGCCTCACTAGGGAACAATTTTACGTCCTTGCGGAGCGCCCAGAGCTTTTTCGAGGGTATAGAAATCGCCCGCCCCTCCGCTCTGCTTTAGTATACCGGGTGCTGATAGTATGGCTGGTGAGCGCTATTGCCACCACCGGCTGTAAAGAGCATAAGGGACCTCATATTCTGGCAGTATGCCAAGATCATAGCGGAGTCTTCTGGCACCGGGAAGACCAACTATGGTTTTGTTATGGACCGGTTCAAGAAGCTCTCCTCCGGCGAAATCAGTTGGTCGACTTCCATCAGGGAATACATGAAGGAACGCGAAAAGCCCAACGAATGCATCTACTGCGGCGCGAGGGAAAGCCTCACGCTCGACCACATATTGCCCAGATCTAGGAACGGCCCCGAATCAGTCGACAATGCAGTATGGGTCTGCAAGCACTGCAACTCGTCAAAAGGCGACAGGAGGCTCTATGAGTGGTACACACTGGACGGCAGGGACGGCCTGCCCCGGATAGCCGAGGGCAAGTACCTGAAACTGCTCTACTCCCTCCACGAACAGATGGGTACGCTTGGCGTGAGCGACGTCTCCAAGCTCTGCCCCAGGTGCGACCTTGGGCCGAAATGCCCCATAAAGGCGAAGCTCAGCGTCTACTGCCTCGAGGGCCTCTTCACAAAAAACAACGCTCGGCGTGGCAAACCAACGAGCCCATAGCTCCCCTGGACAGGTGAGTTACCCATGCCTCTGGTATGCGGCTAAGCTTCCACGTATGGCCTGACATCGTCGGGGCAGAACCCGGGGGCCATCGTGGCCTTCACCGTAAATCCGATCAGCCGCTGCACCGATGGGAATTGAAGCAATAAAACCTGCATCCAGACCATAAAAAGTTGGTGGCGGGCCTGAAGGGATTTGAACCCTTGGCCAACGGGTTAAGAGCCTCGGCGCGGGCTTTTTATATTCTATCGTTATCGCCCAGCTCCGCCGCTCTACCGTACTGAGCTACAGGCCCTCCCCTTTACGGAACGAAAGACCATAATTTAACTTTATCGGCAGGGGGCTTCCCTCCGAGTGCCTCTGGGAGGGGATCGACCCAAGGGCGGTCAAGCCCTTCAAAGCCTATCCTTTTATGGCTGCTGCCTGAGATCAGTTCTGGGTATGTTGCTTGGCGCTCATATTCATAGGCCTCGGACTCTACAATGAGAAGGGGATCAGCCTCTACGGCCTCGAGCTGGCCCGCAGAGCCGACGAGGTCCTGCTCGAGACGTATACGAATATTATGCCCGCCCTCAACCCCGCGTCCTTGGCGGAGCTCCTCGGGAGGGCGCCCCGTGCCGTGGGCAGGAAGGAGGTCGAAGACGGGCGCGAGATACTCTCTCTCGCCTCCTCCAAGAGCGTCGCCCTCCTCATCCCCGGCGACCCCTTCATTGCCACGACCCACATCGACCTGCGAATCCGGGCCGCCAAGATGGGGATCCCCGTCGAAGTGGTCAACGCCCCCTCCATTGTCTCAGTAGCCCCCGGCGCGGCCGGCCTCCAGAACTACAAGTTCGGAAAGTCCGCCACGGTGACTTACCCCCCGCCCGAGTCTGACGTCCCCTACGATACGCTGAAGTTCAACCGGGCCGCCGGTCTCCACACCCTCCTATTCCTAGATATCCGCACCGACGAAGGGAGGTTCATGTCCGCGCCGGAGGGCGTAAGGCTGCTGCTGGGGGCCGAGTCCCGCCGCAGGGAGGGGGTCTTCACCCCTGCCACCCTCACTGTCGGCATCGCGCGGGCGGGAGGCCCGGAGCAGTTCCTGAGGGCCGGCAGGGCAGGCGACCTCGCCTCCGCTGACTTCGGTCCGCCACCACACGCGCTCATCGTGCCCGGCAGGCTGCACTTCATGGAGGCAGAGGCTCTGATGCGCCTGGCGGGGGCGGCGGAGCCGCTGGTCAGGAGGTATCTCTAATGGCAGGGTTCGAGGAAGAGGCTAGGATGAAGCTGGAGCGGTACATCAGAGCCACCGACCACATCTTCAGAACGATGGAGATGGTCCCCCCTGCCGAGAAGGGGCTGCAGGAAGGGCTGCTGAGGAACGTCTCGCTCTCGAAGCAGTACTTGGCAGACGGCAAGTACTACTTGGAAAAGAAAGACTTTATTACCGCACTTGTCTGTATCGCCTACTGTGAGGGACTGATCGATTCCTGCAGGAACCTCGGGTGGCTCAAATATGAGTGGGAATTCGAGGCTCAGCCATAGCCCCGGTCGA
Organism: Candidatus Methanomethylicaceae archaeon GD_Cm_T35_P0_bin.15; assembly: GCA_038801785.1. GTDB lineage: Archaea > Thermoproteota > Methanomethylicia > Methanomethylicales > Methanomethylicaceae > JAULTD01. The sequence goes on along the minus strand of JAULTD010000003.1, from coordinate 241,954 downwards.
GAGGGAGGGGGCCGCTCGGTGAGGGTCCTTGCCTCCGGATGCTTTGATCTGCTCCATTACGGCCACCTGCGCTACCTGGAGGAGGCGAAGAAGCTGGGCGGCCCGGGCGCCGAGCTGATCGTCGTCGTAGCCCGCGACTCGACGATCCTCAGGGAGAAGGGCAGGCCGCCCCTGATGCCTGAGGAGCACCGCCGCGCGCTGGTAGAGGCCCTCAAGCCCGTCGACAGGGCGATCCTCGGCATGGAGGGGATGGACGTACGGCGGATCATAGATGCCCTGAAGCCAGACATAATCGCTCTGGGCTACGACCAGGGCGGGCTCAAAGAGGCAGTTACGGAAGCAGGCTTCAAGAATATCGTCCGCCTGGAGAAGTACGCCGACACCAGCTCCTCGACGATAAAGTCCCGCATAAATTCGGGCCGATGCCCCAGCTAGCGTGCGGGTCAGAGGAGCACCTTGAGCTGGACGAGATCGCCGTCCCTGAGGCCGAGCTTCCTGCGGAGGCTTTCTCTGGCGATTACCTCGAGCACGTCCCGGCCGTAGTGCGTCCTGTGTATCATCAGGACAGCGCCCTCGACCTCCTCATTTATCAACGCCCTGAAGCACTTGACATCTCCGAAGGACCTCTCACCGTTGGCGAAGCCTTTTATCACGATCCCCGAGAGGTGCTCTAGGTCGTCCCTGGCCTTGATGTCCGCCACCGACTTTAGCTTCAGGTTGAGCGTCCCCGGAAAGGGCTCAAAGCCGAGCTTCTCGACAAACTGATCGCGGTAGCCGCCCTTCGTGACGTAGTACGCCCCCTCCCCGTAGCCGGAGAAGACCGTGCCGTTGACGAAGATGATCCTCTCCCCCTCCTCGAACCCCCTGTTGAGCGCGGTCTGCACCTCCCTCAGGGCCGCGAGCCCCTTTGGGGTGATTGAGATGATCTGGCCCTTGGGGGTCAGGTCCCTGCTTATATACCCCTCGCTCGCCAGCTCGAAGAGCCTCCTCGACGCGGTCTGCTGTGATGCGCCCATCATCTTCCCAAAGTCGTTGGTACCTAGGAGGATCTGCCTCCTGTGCCCGCCCATCCTGAAGATCTGGAATAGTGAGAACCATTGATCGCTACTTATGCTCATCCGCAACGCCTCTTACTGCATCTCTGGAGATCTTGTCGGCTAGAAATAAAGGCTCTGGCATCCTGTGGTCGCGGAGGCATCTCCTCGTCACCTCCTCCGCCAGGTCGAGGCTGATCCTGTGCCCCACGCTGACATAGATGCCCTTCGCCCCCTCCCTCAGTACCCTGGCGACCGGCTCTCCTCCTGACAGGACGTCCTCCCTGCCCGACCCCTCCCCGCACATGCCGCTGCCAGCTGCCTCCCCCCTCCCGAGGGGCCTGCTTGCCACTCCGATCGTCGGCACATCGAAGACCACGCCGAAGTGCGACGCGGATCCGAGGCGCATCGGATGGCACCTGCCGTGGCCGTGGATCATGAAGACCGATGGGCGCGACGACACCCTCCACATCAGCCTCGCGAAGTAGGGCATCTCCCGGAATGCCAGAAAAGAGGGGATGTACGGGACTGCCGCCTCCCCGTGCACCGTCCGAACCTCGACCACCTCCATTTCGGGGTATGACATGACGACGGCAGTGCCCGCTCCCCTCCGCCCGTCGGGCCGGTAAGAGACATCCATGCCACAGACAGATATGACCTTGCTCCTGGGGTACTCCTCGACGACTCGCCTCGAGAGCAGTCCCTGTGCCGTCCTAGCCCTCCTCGGATCGAATATCCCGGGCCCCTCCGTGTGCCGCTGCCTCAGCCGTTCCAGCTGGCTCTGCCATTGCAATTCCAGCAGTCTCCGCCTCCGCTTCCGACGAGACCCCTATGAAGACCGGTCCCCTCACGTCTATCCTGCCGTTCCTGCCGGTCACGAAGGCCATTCCGACATCCGAGACCCTCAGGTTGATGTCGCTGGGTAGCTTTGCCATCCTCACCCGCAGCTCGGCGCTCCCCCCTCGCTCTATCCTGGCGGCCGCCATCTTGGCTACAGCATCAAGGTACCTTATGCCTGTCCTCACGCCCTTCTCGCGCGCCTCCCTGACGATCTCTGATTTCTCCATACCCGCCGCCTTCTCCGGGATCCCTATGATATTGGCATCGTAGACGACTATCTGGTTGAACGCCGCCGGGCCGACGAGCCTGACCTTTGGATCGTGCTCAAACACCTTCACAGTAACCTTCTTCCCGCAGACGCTCCCCTCGTACGCGATGAACTCGCAGGGGCTCTCAGCGTCCCTGTGCTCCTCGATCGCCCTCACTATAGCCTCCTCGACCCTCTTCCCCTCTGCTGTGAGGGGCGCCTCGATGAACCCCACCTGCCTCGCCAGGTCCGCATCGGAGAGGAGCCACTCGCCGTAGAACTGGGGGTACGAGAGCTCCCTTATGTCGGCGAACTTGTGCAGCAGCGCCGCTATCCTCTCGACGCCCATCCCTATGTTCAGCACCGGGAATTCGATGCCGTACCTGGCCAGTGCTATCGGGCTGTACATCCCAAAGTCCATGATCTCCACCCATCCGCCGTTCGCCGTCTTGGCGAAGACCTCGTACTCAGTCTCCGGCGCATAGTACTTCGCCGTTACCTTCTTCCTCTCGAACCTGACCTCCCCGAACCCCAGCCTCTTGGCCACCGCACCCGCGACCCTCTTGCCGTCCTCGATCGAGACATCCTCGTCCATTATCACCGATGAGGCAGCGTGGTGGAACCTCAGGTGGGTCGCATCCTCCTGCTGCTCCCTCCTCGCCCTGAGGCCGACGGAGAAGAGCTTGACCGGCTTCTCAAGTTTGTGCTGGACCGCCTCCAGCGTCAGGAACCAGGCGCTAGTCATGTGCGACCTCAGGAGCAGTTTCGATGGCGAGGCCTCGAGCTTCCTGAACTCCGGGAAGACGGTGTCGAGTATCCTTAGGACTAGACAATCTGAGATACCGAGAGAGTCGGAGATCTTCTCGACGAGATCGTCGCCCTCAACCCTCCCCTTCTTGTAATCGTGGAATATCTCCATAAGCTTACCGAGGGCCTCCTCGTCCGTGGGGCCCCCGAGCTCCTTTATCTTCTGGATCTTCTCCGCGCTGATCCCGATATCCGGTCTCGGGATGGTTGCGAGGTAGTAGCACCTGTCCAAGATGGCTGGGGCCTCGTGCCCGTACTGCTTGTAGATGTCTGCCTCCTCGACTATCATGGGGTTCACCACCTCATCGAAGCCGAGGTCCAGGTAGATTTCTCTCAGCAGGTTCATCGTCTCGACGAGGACATGCCTCGTCCCCTTCTTCCCCTCCCTCTCGGTGATTCCCTTACCCGTGAGGAGGCTGCCCGTCTCTCTCCATGCCTTCTCGAAGTCAGCATCGGCCTTCTCGAGGATCTCCTTTGTATTTAGACGCATGATCTGTCCCTACTCCCGCTTCTCCGTCTCTTCTCCCCTTTCTCCCCCTTCCCGTCCTATCCCTTTTTCTACTCCCCCCTCCGCAGCCCCTCCCCCCCTTCCCTCTCCCTTTCCCTTTCCCTCTCCCTCTCCTTCTTCCCCTCCCCTTCCCCTCCCCTTCCCCTCCCAGCTATCCGCCATGCCCGTCCTCAGGGCCCGGTCTATGCTGCCCCTGATCAGGAGCCCCTGGTGGGAGAGCGTGACGTCCCCCCTCGTCGCCTCGAGGACCCTCCTGATGGCATCGACCTTGCTCCTGAGGTTGGGTATGACCGCTCGGGGGTAGTCCAACTTTCTGAGGACGCTGTAGGTGTCGTCCATGATCGTGAGCGCCCTCTCCGCCTCGCCGAAATCGTCTCTCCTCAGCGAGTCCAGGGCGTACCTCCTCATCTCGCTCACCGCATCTGCCAGGCCGGTCACGTAGGACTCGACCGGGACCTTCAGCTCCTTCGGGGAGGGCACCTCCCCACCCTCTACCAGCGCCGACAGGATCGATGCCTCCGCAAACTCCTGGAACGCTTGGGGCAGCGGCCCGACGAAGAGGAACTCCGGCTGGGATCTGCAGATCTCGAGAGCCCTCTCAAGGGCCCGCCTGGCAGCCTCCAGGCTGGCAGCCCTCCCCCCCTCGTCCTTCTTATGGGTGGAGAAGACCGCACTCCCCGCCTTCCGGATGATCTCCCTCGAGAGGGTGATCACCTCCTCCCTCCTCTCGTCCTTGATCTTCAGCACGCCGTCGATGTCAGCCAGGATGCCATCGAGCTTCAAACGCTACACCAGCCATAGACTACTATACGCCTCCCAAAGATTTACCTTGCGCCCCCAAGTGCGGTGCTCGATCAGACGGGTTTGGGGGGCTCCGCCGGCCACTCCGCAGTTGCCATGACGCGGCGCGTACTCCGGCTAAAGGTCGCCCAGCGACCGGTCCGGACCCCCCTCACTTGACCGGGAAGAACTCTTCCTTGGCCCCTTCCTTGGTGATCCTGACGACGTCGATGCCATCCCCGGAGGCTATATCTCTGGCGATCGCGAGCCTGACCGCCCTCACGGCGAGCTCCTCCGCCTCCTCTGTAGTGATCTCCGGCTTGTAGGTCTGCTCGATGACGCTCATCGCGAGGGACCCTCCGGTGCCCAAGGTGGCATACTTGTCGCCTATGAGCGATCCCAGGGCGTCTAGGACGAAGAGCTTGGGCCCGTCCTCATCTATCCCGGCGATTATCGTCTCGGTGAACATCGGGTAGTGCCGCTGGGAGTAGAGCATGTTCGCCAGCAGCTTCGATGCTGATTTGACGCTCATAGGGACATGGTTCTCCAGCTCGTAGAGCCTTATCTGGGCCGCAATGTTCCGCAGGACCGCCTGCGCATCGGATATGAGGCCTGCAAAGCCCACACCGATCCTCTCGTTGATAGCAAAGACCTTCTTGCCCGACTTGCTCATGATTGAGTAACCGTAAGAGACCCTCTTCTCACTCGAGAGCACGACCCCGTCCTTGCAGACGATGCCCAACGTGGTGGCGCCCACAACGATATTGCCGAACTGGGCTTCAGGCATACAAATACTCCTCGTTACTCAAAGGTTGCTATGCGCATTAAATAAGCTTTTAGTCTTTGCCCCCTCATCCCCGGCGATGCGCTCCTACTGCGATAAATGAATAAGAGGGTTCTTGCTGCAATAGAGTGCAAAGGCATCCGCGGGATGCATCCCGGGCTGACCGAGATGTCGACCATACGGGCAATACTGAATAGGGAAAAGTGGGCCAGCGGGAGGGGGCTGGACGATGTAGAAGTCGTCATCGTCCACCGGGGTGCCCCCCGCAATGTGAGGGTGATCCGCGGCCGCGACATCAGAGACATCGCCCCGAGGGCCCTCATATGTGTTGACGGCGCCAGCACCGGTGGCAGCTGCGATGGCAGCGGCAGCGACGAGGTGGTGGTAATCCCCTTCCACCGTATCCTCTTGATAAGAAGGGGATCGCAGACAATATGGAAGAGCAGGAGGACTGGTACAGTTGAGACAGCCGTTTGAAGCAATGCCTACGGTACTGACGGCAGAGGAACTCATCAACAAGTCATTTAGGGAGGCGGTCAGCGCGGAGATCGAGCTCCCCGCAAAGGTCCCCCCTATAATCAAGGCAAGGAGACGGGAGGAGAAGAGAATAAAGATCGCGGAGAAGACCGCCTGCGCCTACCTCGAATCGGTTGTCAAATCCGTCCCGACTATCGAGAACATGCACCCCTTCTACAAGGACCTGCTCGAGATCCTCGTAGGGACCGATGCCGCCAAGTCCGCACTCGGCCGGCTGAGCAGGGCCTCAAGGGTGATACATGAGATTGCAAAGAGGAGCCAGGCCAGCGTCAGGTACGCCAAGAAGCCTGCCGATGCTGCGCGTGCAAGGCGGGCATTCTTCGGAAGGGCATCATCGATCATCCGGAAGGCCGACAAGGACCTCTCGGTTATTGCATCACTGAGGGAGAAGATGAAGGACCTGCCCACCGCCGATCCCTCCATCCCCACTGTAGTCCTGGCCGGCTACCCCGGCGTCGGCAAATCGACCTTGGTGGGCGCCCTCTCGAGGGCCAGGCCCGAGGTCCGCCCTTATCCCTTCACCACAAAGGAGGTGATAATCGGTCATACCAAGGCTGGGTATCTCGATATTCAGCTGGTCGATACCCCCGGTCTCCTAGACAGGCCCTTGGCCGACAGGAACAAGGTGGAGCTGCTGGCCATCACGGCGCTGAGGGAACTCGCCGATGTGATCGCCTTCATAGTGGATGCCTCTGAGGCGAACGGATTCTCGCTGGCAAGCCAGAGGCACCTCTACGAGGAGATAAAAGGCGCCTTCGGCAAGGAGATTGTTGCCTTCTTCAACAAGACTGATGCCGCATCCCGGTCCCAGATGGAAGAGGCGGAGCGGCTCTTCGGGCCGGGCGAGGCCATATCGGCCGCGAGGCGGGAGGGGCTGGACGGTTTCCTCGCAAAGATCGGGAAGGCGGTCGCAGAAAACATAAGCGCGAGGGCCGCGGCTGCCCCGCCGCGCGGGGCGGACAAATCTGCCGCTGATTCCGCCGGCCGGAGGCATGAAGGCTGAGGTGATCCTCCTCCGGCCCCTGTCCGGCCCGCCCCTCCCCTGCTCTACTCAGGTCGTGCTATGGCAGCCTGCTATTGATCAGGCCTATCCCTTCTGTCCGGATTACGGCCGACCCGTTTGGCGCACGCCTGACAGTCCACTCCGCCCCTATTATGCGGCTTGAGAGCCAGATCATCGTCTCCGAGTGGAGGGTTAGGGAGCTCGCCCCCAGCTCGGAAGTTCCTGGCGCCAGCGAGGCGTAGAGGATGAGCATGTCCGCCATATGACTGTCCACCGCCATCCCTTTCTGCAGCTCGGAGAGGAGCTTCTCGGCCGCCTCCGCCCCCACCTCCTCGGCCCTCCTCTCCCTGGCTCCGAGAGCATCCCCGCCTATCTTGGTCCCTCCTGCCGTCTCGGCCCAGAGGACTATCCCGCTTCCGGGCCCTGCCCCGCGGTTCGCCTCGTCCGTTATCCTGACGTTGCTGTATCCCTTCAGGATCTTCATCGCTGCCGCCGCCTGCCTCGAGGCGACATGTGGCGGGAGGTTGGTACAGTGTGATATGCCCCTGATCCGTTCCACCCGGCCGCGTTCGACAGCTCTGAGCGGCTTGAGCATCCTCACAGGCTTTACCCTGAGGATGGCCTCCCCGCCGCCCCTCGGGAAGTGGCCCCGCCGCAGCAGCTCGATCGCCGACTCGATCCCCATCAGCTGGAGGTTGGGGAGCGCCACATACCTCATATAGTCGATGGGCGGGCTCCAGTTGACGTCAGTCCCTCCTGCAATCCGCACCTCTGATGGCGAGTCAGCGAACGCGAGAATGGGGAGCAGGGTCTGGATGACGAGGGTGACGCTCCCTGCCGTCTTTATATCTATGCTATATGCCCCTCCCCTGATCGATGACGGTCTGAACGTCAGTTCAGTGCTGCCCATCTTGAGGCCCTCTGCTTCCGCGCCCGAGACGGCCGCGGCTGCCCGTATGCTCTCGAGGTGCTGGGCCTGCAGTCCGGGTTTGGGCCTCCGGCCTCTTATGCTATGGACCCTCAACACCTCCCCGGTGAGGCACGAGAGTGCCACCGCCCCCCTCAGGAGCTGCCCTCCGCCCTCGCCGAACGACCCGTCGATCTCGATCATGGATCGATACTTTATTTTACTCGCTATATCTCTATATCGTTCGGTGGCAGCCATGCCCGTAACAGTCTCGACCTTCAAGTCCGGCGGCCTCCATGTGACCGTCGCTATGAGGGACGGTGTGCTCTTGGCGGACGCCTTCTCGATGAGCGGTGTTGAGGACTCGAGGCGGTACGTTCTCTGTGCCCTCAGGAAGCGGGGCATCACCGAGTTCGTCATAGACGACACGAGCGAGGGGGCCCGGAGGGTCGCGGAGTACCTCGTCGGGGGGAGGGGCACAGAGCCCGCCCTCTGCTTCGACGGCATGACGGACTTTGCCCGGCGTGTACTGGCCTGCGTGAAGGCAATCCCGAAGGGGACCGTCCGCTCATACCGGGAGGTTGCCGAGTCGGCCGGGAGGCCGAGGGCCTACAGGGCAGTCGGCAATATTATGGCAAATAATCCCTACCCACTGATCATCCCGTGCCACAGGGTGGTAAGATCCGACCGGAGCCTGGGAGGCTTTGGTCTAGGAAGCACAAAAGCCCACCTCCTCCGGAATGAAGGGTTCGAGATCGAGGACGGCAAGGTAAAGGCAGGGCAAAGAGATGCGAAAAGCAAAACGTTGGCGACCCGGCATTCGTGATCAGGGCGCGGCGTCGCCGCTCTCAAGGTAAGTGATCTTGTCGCTCCTGGTGATGTCCTTCAGGCGCTCTATCCCCTTTATCTTCTTGATCACCGCGAGTGTCGCCGGCGGTACAAGGCTCTCCCAGTCCTCGCCTGAGAGCATCCTCCTCCTTATCTCGGTCCCCGAATACTTTGCGCGGTAGAAGAGAGGGGGGACCTTCACCTCCACACCCCCCTCCCTGAAGAGCCTCTGGGCAAGCGGGTTGCCCGTGTACGCGACTTGGAAGTCAGGGGTCAGCGACTTGAGATGGGTGACCCAGAGGGCGTTGTTCCAGACGTCGGATATCGGTATGATGTAGTAACACCTCCCGATCAGGCTCTCGCTCCTGAGGGAGTCGGAGATCATCGACATCCTCTCCCCTGCCGTGAACGGGTTCTCAATTGTGTGGCTGATCTGGGCGCTCCCTATGCCGATTATCAGGTCGTCAACCTCGCCGAGTATGGTCTTTATCATCTCCAGGTGACCGTTGTGGAACGGCTGGAACCTGCCGATCAGTAATCCCCTCATCTTGATCATGATCCCGTTACCACTATAGTTCCGCTAGCTCTAAAAAGCTTAACTGGGCTCACGGCCCCTGCCTCAGCTCCACCCTGCTCCCTACCGTTGCCCCGGTTATCGCCGCGGCGCTTCCCTCCCTGGCAGCGATCTCATAGAACCCTGCGCTTCCGACTATCAGCATTAGCCCTCCCCCTCCCTCCGAATAGCTGCCTGCCCGCCTGAGGCCGAAGCTCCTCCCCCCTGCGACCAGTTCGCAGTCGCCGAGGCCGCCCTCCTCCCCCCTCAAGCTGAGGGTGAGGTTGCCGAACCTGTCTGCCGAGATGACCTCACAGAAGACGGATCGGCCAGCCCGCTCTGCGATGAGCTCCAGCCTTACAAAGTCGTTTGTGCCGATCTCCCTGCCCAGCCCGTCGAGGCCGCCGCCACCGGCGATGTGGGCCGCGGCTGGCGCGAAGACGTCCCTGCCGTCAAAGGTGCGAGAGCTGGGGAACCGCGTGATCTCCCTGACCTCCAGGACCCCGTCATCAAGGGCCGCCAGCGAGAGGACGCCGTTGTCCGGTCCGACGAAGGCATGGTTCCTGGTCCTGACCGCCAGTGCCCTCCTGCCCGATCCGACGCCTGGGTCCACGACCGCCACATGGATCGTCCCACGCGGGAAGTACCTATACGACGAGTAGAGCACGAACGCCCCCTCCTTCACCATGAAAGGCGCGACCTCTGTCGAGAGCTCGATCACCTCGGCCGAGGGCGCCAGGCTCTTTATTACACCCTTCATGATCCCGATGTAGTGGCCCCTGAAGTCCGCCGTGAGCGTCACCACGACCAAGAGCCCTTCCCCCGTCCCGTGATCATCGAAACCTATATAATAACTCTCCCCGTCTCTGATTAGGTGGTGTAGCGGTTATGAGTCTGCCGCAGCTTATCATGCTCCCCGGGCCGACCAACGTGCCGGCCAGGGTATATGCAGCCATGTGCCGGCCCATGATCAACCACAGGGGGGCCGAGTTCCACGAGCTGTATCCCCGCCTCCTCGACAACTGCAAGAAAGTCTTCCAGACAGAGAACGATCTCTTCGTCCTGACCTCGTCCGGGACAGGCGGCATCGAGTGCGCCGCGAGCAACATCCTCCTGCCGGGCGAGAAGATCCTGGTCCCGGTCTGCGGCACCTTCGCAGAGCGCCTGGCCGAGGCCTTCAGATGCTACGGCGCCCGGGTTTCAGAGCTGAGGGTGGAGATGGGCGGGGCGCCCACCGCCGAGCAGGTGCGCGAAGCGCTGAAGAGGGAGCGCGATGTCAAAGCGGTGGCGGTCGTCTACAACGAGACCTCGACGGGGACGACCGTCAGGGAACTCGGGGAGATAGGCAACGCGGCGAAGGAGGCCGGTGCCCTCTTCATAGTCGATGCCATCTCGGTTCTCGGCGGCGACGACCTGCCCGTGGACAAGTGGGGCGTGGACGTCTGCATCACCGCGTCGCAGAAGTGCCTCGCCACCCCGCCGGGCCTGGCGCCCATATCCGTGAGCAGGGACGCTTGGAAACTGATCGAGAGGAGCAAGCCGCGCAACGTCTACTTCGACCTCATAAAGTGCCGGACCTTCCGGGACGAGAAGAAGGAGACGCCTTTCACCCCCGCGGTGAACCTCTTCTTCGCGCTGGATGAGGCCCTCCAGATGATACTCGAGGCCGGCCTGGAAACCTGGATCGGCAGGCACAGGAAGGCGGCAGCCGCCTACTATGCAGCCTTCGGATCGATGGGGCTCCCGCTCTTCGCCTCCCCAGATGCAAGGTCCAATGTGGTCGTCGCCATCAGCATGCCCGGAGGGATCTCCTCAAAGGACTTGAAAGACAGGCTGAGGAAGAAGTACGGCGTCGTCGTCGCAGGCGGATTCGGCAAGCTCAAGGACTCGATCTTCAGGATCGGCAACATGGGCATAGTCACGCCGCGGGAAGTGCTCACCACGGTCTCGGCGGTGGAGGCATCTCTCCACGAACTCGGATACGCCGGAGAGCTCGGTAAAGGAATCAGGACGGCAGTCCCGCTCCTCGACTTCTGACCCGTCCCCCCTTCCCCCTCCCCCTTCCTTGCCTCTCCCTTATGCTCCTCTCTTGTTTTATCCTACCGTCCTGCCCTAAAGCGCCCTCTTTGCCGCATACTTGTTGGCGATCGCACAGGTCCCCTCCGTGCTGACCATGCATGGCCCCACGGGATGGGCCGGCGTGCAGCTCTTTCCGAAGAGCGGGCACTCCTCGGGGGAGACCGCACCCTTCAGGACACTCCCGCAGAGGCAGCCCGCGGGCATCTCGTCGCCCTCAGGGATCCTCATGCCGAACCTCATGACGGCGTCGTATCGTCCATACTCCTCGCGCAGGGCGAGGCCGGATGCCCCGATCCTGCCTATGCCCCTCCAGTAGGAATCCCTCACCTCGAATACCTCCTCCAGGGCCCGCAGGGCGATAGCATTCCCCTCATACCTGACCGCCCTCTTGTAGGCATTCTCCGCAAAGTGGGTCCCACGCCGGGCCTGCCTCACCACCGAGAGTATGCCGATGAGGACGTCTAGGGGCTCGAACCCGACTACAACCATCGGCCTCCCGAACCTCCTGGCAAGGTCCTCGAAGGGTCTCACCCCGATGATCGTCGAGACGTGGCCCGGGCAGATGAAACCGTCCACCCCAACATCCCCTCCCAGGAGGAACTCCATCGCCGGCGGGATCAGCTTATGTGCGGAGAAGATCGTGAGGTTCTCCGGCAGCCCCCGCCGGATCTCGATCGCCGGCATCGGAGCAGTCGTCTCGAAGCCGATTGAGAAGTGGACAAACTCCCTCCCCCTTTCCTCGCCCGCCATCCTTATTGCATCCGCTATGCTGTAAACCGTTCTCACATCCCCGCCCGACGCCTTCGCATCTGATAGGGATGTGCTCACCCCCGGCACCCTCAAGACATCGCCGAAGGTCGTGACAGCCACGCCCTCCGCCGCGAGGCCGCAGATGGCGTCGATCTCATTACCGGGGGTGACGCAGACCGGGCACCCGGGCCCGGCTATGACCCTGATGTTCCCCGGGAGCATATCCCTTATGCCGTAGTGGGTGATCGCCCACTCGTGGGTCCCGCAGACATGCATTATCCTGAGGCTCAACCCCCTCGACTCTGCGGTTATGGCCTCCACGATCCTGCGTATGGCGCCCCTATCCCTGAGGGGGGCGAGTTCCATCAGATCCCTCCCCCCTCCGCCCCGCTTATGTACCTGCCCTCTTCCGCCCCTGCGCCCCCAGCCCCGGCCTCCTCCCCCCTGCCCGCGGCCACCACCTCGTTCAATGCCTCGAGGATAGATGCCGCTTCATCCTCGGCGATCTTGGCTATCGCATACCCCGTATGTATCAGGACATAGTCGCCGACCTTGATCCCGCTCACGAGCGCGAGCGACGCCCCCCTCCTTATCCCACCGATATCCACCTCTGCCTTATCCCCGTCCATCGAGACTACCCTAGCCGGGATGGCCAAGCACAAGAGAGACACCCGAGAGTAAATTGATAAGCTCGGCGCCCCTTAAACCTTTATGGTGAGACCTATTAGGCTACTAGCGATCTCCGACGTGCACGGCAAGGTGTCCAAGCTCAAGGCTGCCATTGAAGCGTCGGCGACCCGGGGCGTGGAGCTGATCACGATCTCCGGCGACATCTCCCACTTTGGCAGGCCCGCCGACGTCAAATACGTCCTCGAGTCTGTCGGGATGTACGGCATCCCGTTCTGCTACGTCCTCGGCAACTGCGACCCGCCGGAATTCGACGGCAGGGGGGCGGGCGGCTCATACGTAGACTCCCGCTGCACGGTCGTGAAGGGGGTGGCGGTGACCGGTGCCGGGGGATCCACGCCGACGCCTTTCGACACCCCGTTCGAGACGAGCGAGGATGAGCTCGTGAGACGGATCAGGGAGGGGATCGCAGGCTGCGCGGCGGATGCAGAGCCCCGCAGGGTGATGTTACTGACCCACAACCCCCCGCTTGCGACCACCGTCGACCTCACGCGCACGGGGATGCACGTCGGCAGCCGGCTTCTGAGGGACCTGATACTGGAGGCATCCCCCCTCCTCGTCCAGTGTGGGCACATACATGAGGCTGCGGGCGTGGAGCGGCTGGGCAGGAGCCTAGTCTTTAATCCCGGGAGTCTCCTCAGGGATCAGTACGCGATAGTCGATCTGGACGATGGCAGGGAACCGCATGTCGAACTCAGGACGCTTGGACAACTCCCTTGAGAAGATCTGCCGGAGACGCTTCACCGAGAACGGCTGCCACGGCTGGGAGCACGTCGAGAGGGTGAGGGCTCTCTGCAGGGTGATAGGCGAGAGGGAAGGGGCCGACCTACGCATCCTCGACGCCGCCGCCCTCCTCCACGACTCCGGCCGGGCATCGGATGAGCGCGATCACGCCCGTAAGAGCGCCGAGTTCACCTTGGAGGTACTGACACCCATGGGCCTGGAGCCCGCCTTCATCCAGCGGGTGGCAGAAGCCGTCATGGCGCACAGCTTCTCCTCTGGCAGGGCCGCCACCTCGATCGAGGCGAAGGTCCTCTCCGATGCGGACAGGCTCGACGCGATGGGCGCGATCGGTATATACAGGACTGTGCAGTACAATACCGAACACGGCTATTCGGCAGAGAAGGTGGGCGAGCACATAAGGGAGAAGCTGCTCAAGCTCGAGGATCTGCTCTACACAGAGACCGCGAGGGAGATGGCTAGACCGAGGACAGAGGTTCTGAGGCGTTACCTCGAGGCCCTCGAGCTGGAGATCCGCGAGAGCAGCACCAGGTAAGGCTCAGTCGTCAGCCTCTCTCTCGGGAGTCCGAGCCTCTCTGCTATGGCCAGAACCTTCGAGCTGACCTCCTCCCTGATGGCTCCGTGGGACTCCGCCCCCGACCCAGGCCTCGCCTCCACCTCCACCTCCACCTCCACAAACTCCCCCAGTCCCTCCACCGAGTCGAGCGAGACGGTCATCCCCTCCCCCAGGATGAACTTCCTGCGCCTCTTTCTTACTGTCGCGCCCTCGGTGAATCCTACCCCCTCAAGGATCGCCCTAGCCCCGTCAAAATCGCTGACCATGACCTCCCGCTCCTCCCTCGCCTTGACCTCCGCCTTCAGGCGCCTCCCTTTGTACGTGAGGATCGCGTTTCCACCGCCCCTGCCCCTGCCCCTCCCCCTGCCCCTCCTTCGCTCCCTCCTGAGCCTCAGCGCCTCGTCGCTATCCGCAAAGTCCCTGCAGGGGTGCCTGAAGTAGATGTCCTCCTGCCACCCCTCCCCGGCCGGCACGCCGCCGATCTCCATGATCCCCCTCTCGATGTCGGCAATTTCCGACGGCTCGATCCTCGCCTTTACCTCCACCTCTATCATTGGTCCCACCGGACTACATGTCTTAACTCCCGGCGGCGATATTTAAGGGAGTGCGAGAAAGCGATGCAGGAAAAGATTTTAAATAGTAGGGGCTTTTATTCTGCCGATAGTGGTGTCCATTAATGCCTGTTAAGAATGATGACTTCGTCCTCGCGGATTACATTATCAAATCGAAGGACACGGGGGAAGTCTTCGATGTGACCATGGCAGATGAGGCCAAAGCTGCCAACGTTTACCTCCCAGACCAGACCTACGAGCCTAGGCTTGTGGTCGTAGGCCAAGGCTGGGTCCTGAAGGGGATCGATGAAGCCCTCCAGGGCATGAACGAAGGGGATGAGAAGGATATCGAGATCCCTCCGCAGAACGCTTTCGGCGAGAGGGACAGCACCAAGGTGCGGATCGTCCCGGCACGCGACCTGACGCGCCAGGGCGTGACCCCCAGGCCTGGGGCCAGGCTGGAGATCGGCGGGTCGCTGGCGACCGTAAGGAGCGTCGGGAGCGGGAGGGTCACGATCGACTACAACCACCCGCTCGCAGGCAGGACCCTCCTCGCGAAGATCTATCTGAGGAAGATCCTCTCGGAGATGCCCGATAAGATCCGCGAGCTTATACACAGGAGGGTCAGGAACGTCCCGAAGGACAGGTTCCTCATCTCCACCCTCGGCAGCATGGTGACGATCGAGATGCCCGAGGAGGCGTTCACCGCCGAGGATATACAGTTCGCCAAGAAGGGTCTCTCCAAGGAGATCTCGCGCTACTTCCCCGACGTCACATCAGTCCAGTTTATAGAGACCTACGCCGTCAAGCCTGCCGCTGCAAAGGCGCCGCCAGCAGCAAAGCCCGGAGAGGCACCAGCAGGCGGGAAGGCGTCTGAAGGAGCTGAGGCCAAGGCCGAGGGGGCAGCTGCTCCGGCCCCGAAGGAGGAGGCAGAGAAAGGAGTAAAGGGAACAGAGAAGAGGGGAAGGCCTAGGAAGGCTCAACAACAAGAGCAGTGACCCTCTTCAGCCTTTTGGAGCAGGGGACGACCTTTGAGACGTCCTCCCCGACCTTCTCTATCCTTATCTTATCACCGTTCCTGACCCCCTCGGGCCTGCAGACCATCGCCAGGGAGCACGCCTTCTCGCCGCACTCCTCGATGGAGATCGTAACGGTCGCCCCCTCGACGGCGAATTGGGGCTTGACCAGCGCCTCGATCGGGGCCTGGACCACCTTCGCGACCCGCACCTTCCCCTCGTAAAGGGGGCAGTAATGCTCCTTCTCCTTCAGCTCGATGACCATGTACGCCCTGCCGGGCTTGAGCCTGCCCATGCAGACAAGGAAGAGCTTGCATTTCCTGCAGACCTCGGGCGGAGCGGATGCCACGAACCTGAACCCCACGGCTGCCTGCCCCTCGCCGACGAACGTCACCACTCCCTTCTGCTTGGGTTCCGGGATGGCAGTCCCCTCCTTCGCTCTCATCCTATTATCCTCAGTTTTCGCTCACTCAATAACGCCAGTAAGCCTGGCAAGGTCCCTGGCAGCCTCCGGCGTGATCCCCTTGTCCCCTAGTATGGTGTACCTGTCGGGCCTCATCGTGTGCGAGATGGTGAGGGCCTCGACGAGCTGCTCGTCAGTAACCCCGATCTGTTTGGCGGTGGTCGGGGCACCCACCCTCTCGAGTACATCCCTGATGCTCCTCCAGTCGCCGCCGTGGAGGTACATCATCAGTATCGTGCCTACCCCGCACTTCTCCCCGTGGAGCGCACCTCCGGCGCAGATCCTGTCCAGGGCGTGGCTGAAGAGGTGCTCGGAGCCGCTGCAGGGCCTGCTGCTCCCCGCTATGCACATGGCGTAGCCGCAGCTGATCAGCGCCTCTATGACGACCCTGATGCCGGCATCAAGCCCCTTGGCGACCAGATCTATGTTCTCATGGACGAGCTCCGCGGACATAAGCGCCAGCGATGCCGCATAATCTCCATAGTATTCGCCCCTCAGCCTGTGGGCCAGGCCCCAGTCCCTCACGGCAGTGTACTTCGCAATGATATCGCCGCAGCCGCTGATGGTGAACCTTCTGGGGGATTTCTCGATGATGTCCGTGTCGGCCAGGAGCGCCACCGGAGGCTGTGCCATGACTGAGAGCGATCCGTTCGCGCCTTTTATCGATGCGATCGGCGACGAGATCCCGTCGTGCGCTGCCGATGTGGGGACGCTTATGAACGGTATGTTCTGTTTGTTGGACGCCAGCTTGGCGACATCGATCGTCTTCCCCCCTCCGACGCTGATCACCATCGATGCGCCAGTCTCCCTTATCCTCGCCTCGACGGTCTCGACTCCAGCAGGCGACGCCTCCCTCACCCCGATGGAATGGATTGTCAGGCCGAGCTCCTCGACGCTGTCCTTGACGAGGGAGGCGGGCTCTCTAGTATAGTTCTCCCCGCTGATCAGGAGCACCTGATCCTCGACATTCAGCCTGAGGAGAACCTCCTTCACCTTTGGTATGACGCCTGATCCGACTATGACGAACCTGGGCAGGTTGATCGCATGGATGTGCATCCGAGCCTATCGCCTTTCCGTGATACATTATGCGTTCCACTATAAATAGGGTATCGATACACATCAACACGCGCCCCGCCCAGCCGCGGTTGCGGCCGGCGCATGGTGACTGAAGCTGCCCTGGCAGGGCGGCAGTGCCTGTCAAAGGTTATGCTTAAATATGAGTAGCAATTGCTGTTATTTGAATAAATGGGCTATTTATTCTCCACCTGACTGTGGAGGCCTGACATTGTCGACGCAAACTTTCAATGACAAACTGGCACTGTACGAGAAGCTCAAGAAGGGCACGACGACGGTCGGAGTAGTGTGCAGAGACGGGGTGATCCTTGCCACCGACAGGAGGGTGACCTCCGGTCTCTATGTCGCCCACAAGAGGGGCAGGAAGCTCTTCGTTCTGGATGAGAACAAGGCTGCAACCATAGCCGGCCTAGTGGCAGACGCACAGATGATTATGGAGTACATCCGGTCACAGATCAACCTCCAGAAGCTGGCCCTCAAGGGCCAGGTCTCGACGAAGCTGGTGGCCACCCTCACCTCCAACGTGCTCCTGAGCTCGAAGTTTTTCCCGTACATAGTCCAGCTTATCATCGCAGGGTACGACGAGGCGGGCCCGAGGCTGTATGTCCTCGACTGGTTCGGGACGCTGACCGAGGAGAAGTTCATCTCTACGGGTTCCGGCTCTCCCTACGCGGTCGGAGTGATGGAAGCCGCCCTGAAGAAGGAGCCGACGACCGAGGAGGCCCTGCCTGTCATAGTCAAGGCAGTCAAGTCTGCCATCGAGCGGGATCCGGGGAGCGGGGAGGGGATCGACGTCCTCACGATCAGCAAGGAGGGCGTCAGGGAGTTGAGCGACGACGAAATCTCCCAGCTCCTTGCCATGTGACTCCCAGTAGCGGTTGCAAAAAGGTGTAACGGATGACTAATGCGGGTACTATGGACACTTTCGGAGAGATACGTAAGGTCATCTCGCGCGAGATCCCAGCGGACGCCAGGCTGACCCGCGTCGAGTTTGAGGGCCCTTCCATAATCATCTACGCCGAGAACCCGAACGTCCTCTTTGAGAACAGCGAGCCCATAAAGCGGATCGTCCGCGAGATCAAGAAGCGCGTCGTCGTGAGGGCCGATCCCAGCGCAAGGAAGAAGGAGGACCTCGCCCGCAAGGTGATCGGGGAGCTGATCCCCGCGGAAGCCGAGATCACCGAGATGAACTTCGACGAGGGGACTGGCGAGGTGACCATCCTGGCCAAGAAGCCCGGTCTCGTCATCGGCAAGGGCGGATCGACCCTGAGGGACATCGCCTCCTCGACCGGCTGGCGCCCCACAATAATAAGGTCGCCCCCGCTCAAGTCCAGGATCATCGAGCAGACCCTCTACTACCAGAGCAAGGAGAGCGAGTACCGACTGGATTTCCTCAGGAGCGTCGGGAGGAGGATCCACCGGCCCAGGGTCTACAACAGCAACTGGATAACCATCTCCGCGCTCGGCGGCTTCAGGGAGGTCGGCAGGCAGGCGATCTTCATCCAGACGCTGGACAGCAAGGTCCTCATAGACTGCGGCGTCAGGCCCGGCGCTCAGAACCCTCTCGACGAGTTCCCGCGCCTCGACGTCTCAGAGTTCCAGATAGACGAGCTTGATGCCATCATCGTGACGCACGCCCACCTGGATCACTGCGGCCTCGTTCCCCTCCTCTTCAAGTACGGCTACGGCGGTCCGGTCTACTGCACCAAGCCTACGAAGAGCATGATGACCCTCCTCCAGCTCGACTACCTGGACGTAGCCGTGAAGGAGGGGCGGACAACCCCCTACGGACTGAAGGATGTGAAGAAGGAGCTCCTGCACACGATCACCCTCGACTATGGCGAGGTCACCGACATCTCCCCCGACATCAGGCTCACACTCCACAACGCCGGGCACATACTGGGCTCCGCGATGGTTCACCTCCACATAGGCGAAGGGCTGTACAACATCGTCTACACCGGCGACTTCAAGTATGCCCGGAGCCGCCTCCTCGAGCCCGCTAACGCGTCGTTCCCGAGGGCGGAGACCCTCATCATGGAGAGCACATACGGCGCCCCGACGGACGTCGTCCCGACTAGGGAGGAGACGGAACGCCAGTTCCTGAGCTATATCAGGGCGACAATAGAGAGGGGCGGCAAGGTCCTGATACCCATCCTAGCCGTGGGGAGGGCCCAGGAGATAATGCTCGTCCTCGACGAGGCGATAAAGTCCGGATCGATCCCGCAGGTGCCGGTCTACATCGAGGGGATGCTCCAGGAGGTCACGGCGATCCACACCGCCTACCCCGAGGAGCTGGCCAGGGACCTGAAGAACAGAATATTCCATAAGGGCGAGAACCCGTTCCTCTCGGAGCACTTCGTCAGCGTCGACGACAAGAGTGCCCGGCCCGATATAGCCGAGGGCGGGCCGTGCATAATAATGGCGACCTCAGGCATGCTCATCGGCGGGCCTGCCCTTGAGTACTTCAGGCTGCTCGCCCCGGATCAGAAGAACACGATGATATTCGTGAACTACCAGATCGAGGGGACGCTGGGAAGGTCGGTCCTGCGTGGACTCCGCGAGATACCGCTGAGCGACTCATCCGGCAAGATCAGCGTCATACCCGTCCACATGGACGTTCACTCGGTCGACGGCTTCTCCGGCCACAGCGACAGGAAGCAGCTCCTGCGCTTCGTCAACAACCTCGCGCCGCGCCCAAAGCAGGTGCTGATAGTGCACGGCGAAGAGAGCAAGTGCACCGGCATGGCGGATGCGGTGAGGCGCTTCTTCCACGTCGATGCCGCCG
Organism: Candidatus Methanomethylicaceae archaeon GD_Cm_T35_P0_bin.15; assembly: GCA_038801785.1. GTDB lineage: Archaea > Thermoproteota > Methanomethylicia > Methanomethylicales > Methanomethylicaceae > JAULTD01. The sequence goes on along the minus strand of JAULTD010000003.1, from coordinate 222,424 downwards.
CGCCGACCATTGGCGACCGCCTGAGGGTCAAGTGATCCCTGCCAGCGCCGGCTCAGCCTAAATTCAACCCCCGCCGCGCCGGGTTCTACCTTACTGACTGGGTGAGGCCCCAGATGTCGTCACCGACGTGGTGCATGTTCTTGACGGCCTTTCCCTTCCTACTCTTCAGGACCTCCTCTCTCTCCATGAGCAGGACGCCGATTGCTAGACCCTTCGAATGTTTCTCGTCCACCACTAGGACCAGATCCCCGACCCTCGTCCCCTCCGAGATGGTCCTTATGCCCGGCGCCATCACATCCGCCCCCTTGACAACGAAGGGGACCGCTCCCATGTCCACCGTGACCCTCGGGAGGATCGCGGCCGCCTGAGGCGCAGCCAGCGAGGGGAGTATCCTCCCCCCCGCGTCTATCAGTATGGGCTTCCCGTCCTGGAGGTAGATCCTCAGACCATCCTCGTCCTCGACAAGCTCGACGCCTTTCTTCACGTCCACCTGGCCGGAAAAGTCCGGGCCTATCTTCCTGACCTCCTCGATCAGGTCCTTCAGGTCCTTGGAACTCAGTCTGTGCCTCTTCTTTATGAGCAAGTTCAGGCTCTCCGATAGGCTTAAATAACAACTCCCCTAAACCCAAGGATGCTAGATAACCTTTACGGCAGGAATATACGATGAGCGAGACTGGCGCAACGGAAATTTTAAGCGAGTCACTCGGGTCGTCTGTACTCGTCAAGCTGAAGGGGGGCAGGGAGGTACGCGGCCTCCTGAAGAGCTTCGACCAGCACCTCAACCTGGTGCTCGACGACGCCGAGGAGCTCGCCGCTGAGAAGGAGCCGAGGAAGCTGGGGACCATAATCGTGAGGGGGGACAACGTGGTCATAGTCTCCCCGTCGCCGAGGTGAGCCCAAGATGAAGGGCACTACGTCGTTCGGTCGCAGGAACAGGGGACTGACCCACATCTCGTGCAGAAGGTGCGGCAGCCGCAGCTATCACATACGCAAGAAGTTCTGCTCCGCGTGCGGCTATGGAAAGACTCCCAAGATGCGGGAGTGATGAGTTGTCGGCTTCCGGGGAGAAGGTGCCCGTCCACGAGTCCCTGAAGGTACTTGACTCTATAACCATCTCAAAGTCGTCCGGCTGGTGGTCGGCGGTCGTGCTAGTGGAGAACTATGGGAGGAAGAACATAAGCATCTACCTCTGGCGGAACCAAGAGGGGGCGTGGAAGAGGGTCCACAAGTTTGAGGTCAACAGAAAGAATGAATGGGAGAAGATAAAGGCGGCAGTCGATTCGTTCTTCCAGAGGATGGAGGCCGGAACCGGCGCTGGAAGAGGCGCGGCTACGCCTCCTCCGACAGGTCAGCCAGAAATACAAGAATAACTTTAAAAAAGGGTGCCCGTCCTTATCTAATGCTCTGAGGGGCCGGTAGCTCAGACTGGCAGAGCGCCCGCTTGGCAATGCGGGTGAGCCGCCTCCGCACCAGGGTGCGGGAGGCCACGGGTTCAAATCCCGTCCGGTCCACCATTAAAAACCTGAAATCTCACAGCGCCAATGAAAAAATTACCATACGAAGGAGTCGGAACCAGCCAGCTGCACAGCACGCCGCCTCGACGAATTCGTCGGCTTGCCATGGGCCTCAGCTTATCGACGCACCGCCGTCCTCTATCATACAAGGGCGGGCGATGCTCGAGGCAGCGTCTAAAAGCTGCCCCTTCGGGAAGGTTGGCCGGAGTGACCGGCCGTGTAGCCTTGATAAACTCTGCGTTTTGATTAGGTCCCGAGTGAGGATCAAAAACGCGGCTGATAACAACTAACGAATAACAACTAATGGGTAATAGATAGTAAATAATAAATATTCGAACTCTTCATCCTCGAACTATGAAAGGGTTAGCGCCCCTAATCTCTGTCCTGATGCTCATTGTTATGTCTGTTGTAGGGTCTACTGTCACCTACGCCTTCGTCAACGATTTCGTCGGGGAGGCTACGACAGGCTCTTCAATCCCGCCGATAACTATGGTAGAATCCGTAAAGACAAGAAATTACGACGTGACAAGCGTTTACATGCGTAACATTGGCACAAACACCCTGGTCGTTGACAGGGTGTATCTGCTATCGCCGGATGGGAGAGCCGCCGGTGCATACACCATCCCATCCCCCCTAAGCGTCCCCCCGGGTCAACTCGTTGAGATTACCGTGGAGCCGTGGTCCCTCATGGCTCCCAAGAACGGGAACTATTATGTGAAGGTTACGACCACCGAAGGGGGTGCAGCGATATCCAGCACGTTCTCGCTCAAAAGACTCTACCTAGTTAACTGGAACGAGTACGCGGAAAACCCTGTCTTTGATCCTGCGCTGAGGGCTTACTACCCTTGTGTGATCTACGATGCGAACAGCTTCAACGGGTACGGGGACTCGGCGAAGTATAAGATGTGGTTTGGGTCGCTTATTGGCTCCGTATACACAATAGGATATGCCTACTCAGACGACGGGATAGTCTGGAATGAGGGCGCAAACCCCATATCTGGGCTACCGTCAAATGCCGGTCACCCATGGGTCCTGTACTTTCCGGATGGCTTCCCAGGCAAGAACAGCGGGAGCGGTCCCAGCGGTGCAACCATGCACTACAGGATATGGTATTGGGATGTGAACAAATTATACACCGTGGAGGCCCTCAGATATGCCGAATCTCCGGACGGTATGAACTGGTACAATGACCAACCCCTTCAGAACGGCGCTGTACCGATAATCACTGGCATCGAGTCGGACTGGAACAAGGGCTCCTATGGCCCAGCATGTATCCTCTACAACCCATCGGCTTCAAACAGCGGCACGGACTGGACGTTCATGATGTACTACGATGGAACGCCGGGTAATGTTGAGCGCATAGGCGCTGGCTTCTCTAGCGATGGCGTGACCTGGACCGGATACGACAGGAATGGCGACGGAAATGCCGATCCCGTCCTCACGGGCAGCGAATCCGCGTGGGACGCGAACTACGTCTATGCCTGCACGGTCCTCAAGATCGGCTCCACATACCACATGCTGTACAGTGGCGGAATCGGAAGCTCAAACGAGGGGATCGGCTACGCCACGTCGAGCGACGGCCTGACATGGAACAAGGATGCAGACAACCCCATATTCCACAAAAGCGACGGCGTAGTCTGGAGGGTAAGTCGGACCTACTGCCCTGCGGTCGTCGAGGTGGACGGCACGTTCAAGATGTGGTTCGCCAGTGTAGATGGCGCCGGCAATTATGCAATCAGTTATGCTACCTGCACATGAACCTTCCAAAGGCTAGGGGCGTTCAGAACTGCCCCGCTTTTACTCTCGCCATCTCACGGCAATCGAGATAATCAAGAAACTCGAGCAACCTTTGCGCCCGTCCCCCTTCCTGTGAATCTAGGGGAGCATAAGAGGCGGAGGAGATAATCTTTGAAATCCATATGGTCATCTCACCTGCTGCGATACGGACATCCCATGCTGTTCTCCGAAAGTAGGCGGCGGTCCTCGCCCGCAATGAGTGCTTCTGCTGGTCCAAAAAGCCCGTATGGACAGCCGTAAGTTATCGGGGGGCTCGCTTCGGTTATTGACGGCAACCCCGATCAGGCCAGACCTTGCCTGACCTCCTTCCACGCTCCAGCGTATCCAAACCCGCCGGGAGCTTCCTCTCCTTCACCCAGCGCTAAAGCCATTAGAACTTGACACTGAAGTGAGGCATGCCGCCCCCTCCCCCGTCCCTTTGGGACCTTTACTCACGGCGCTCTAGATGTACTTGGTCAGCCTCTCCTGACCCTTCTTGGAGGCCGCCTTCGGCAGGGGTTCCTCGACCAGGCTCTGGGTGAACCCGTATACCCGCTCGACCCTCCTCTTCGTCCCGAGCAACTTGTTCCTCTCATGGGTCCTGTAGCTGACCAGCGCGTACGTCTTGGCGGTCTTCTTCCCCCCCGACTGCCGGAGGATCCTGCCGAACCTCTGGATCCACTTCTTCGGGTTGCTCGGCGGGTCGACCCAGATCTCGATCTCGGCGGCGGGGATGTCCAACCCCTCTTCGCCTATGCTCGTGCAGACCAAGATTCTGGCCCTCTCCTTGAACTGGATGAGCGCCGATGCCTGCTGCTCCATGCTCATGCCGCCCTTGCCCACCAGCACAGCCACCTCCTCCATGCCGTACCGCCCTTGGAGCATGACTCCTAACTGCTCTGCTGCCTCAACCGACTCGATGAATATGATCGCCTTTCCGAACTCCCTCGATCCCAGGAGACGCATGACAGCATCGAACTTGTGGTTCTGCTCCTTCGACGAGATTGACCTGTACATACCGCAGATGCTCTTCCAGCCCAGCTCTTTCACCGGTCGGTTCAGCTCCGGGATCTTCCACGTCGTATAATTCTGGATGCTGCTGGCGCCGTCCTCGACCAGCCTGAACCTCATGATCCTCAACGCAAGGAGGAGCGTGCAGAGCGGGTGCCTGCGGCAGTATCCCCTCAGGTGGGCTGGCCCGTATGCCCTCTTTACCTTGGTCTGGTATGCCTGCACGACGTTGCCCAGCTGGGTGTAGATCGCTATGAGCTGCGGGGGAACCGGAACCGGAACCGCCGCTATCACCCTCTCGGGCATGTGTTGCTTGATCTCCGGCTCCTCGACGGAGAACGTCTCTATCTGTCCAAAGATCCTCTTCAGCTCTTGGAGCCTGCCGGGCGCATGGAGCTGAGGAGTTGCGCTCAGCGCCAGGATCCTGCGCTGGTCCGCCTTCGCAGCGAGCAGGACCGAGTAGCCGTCAGTTTCACCTACATACCCGTGGCACTCGTCTGCCACGACGATGTCGTACGGGAAGACGAACCCCTCGTCGCTGAACGTTCCCTCAAGGAACCTCACGGGGTCCCCGCTCCTCTTGGCACACTCGATCTCGGAGGAGAAGCGAGAGAGGACGTCGTTATAGAACGTCTGCGGCGTCGTGACGGCGAAGCCCGCGTTCCAGACGTTGAGGCTCCGCCTCCTCTCCGGCGGGATGCTCCCCGAGATGAAGTAGGCGCCGTCCAGCCTCATCATGCGCCGTGCGAAGAGGGTCTGCTGGATCCCGAGAGGCACGGATGGAGTGAGGAAGAGGACTCTCGCAGGTCTGTCGGACGACTCTTTGGCTATGAACGCCCCTGCCAAGTACGTCTTCCCCAGCCCGGTCGGGAGCCCGACTATGAGGGCATTGCCAGCGATCCTCTCCAAGATCCTCTGCTGGAACGGGAAGAGGGTGTAACCGAGCTGATCCGGTCTGATGCTGAACGATCGCCTGCCCTCGATCGGGGCCTCAGGCTCCAGGCTGGCGGTCATCAGCTGGAGGGAGTAGGGGCTGCGTTCTAGAAAGTCGAGATAATCCTTCCAACCCGAGGGCACGGGGAGCACCAGTGCTATCCCGTCTTTCCCAGCGCATATATATGGACTACCAGTGCCCCGGAGGAGCCAAATAATTATATCGTTAGGCAGTAAAGGTTATTGACAGTGGTCGAATGGAGATGGACATCGTAAGAGTGCCGGGCACTAGGAAGGATCACAAGGTCCTCCTCTATGCCATAAGCACCTGCGGCTGGTGCAAGCAGGCGAAGACCTTCCTCCAGAACCACGGCATCGAGTATGAGTACATCGATATCGACAAGTGCAGCAAGGAGGACCTCGAAAAGGTGAAGGAGGACGTGATTAAGCGGGGAGGCCCCCTGAACTTTCCCACCTTCGTCATAGACGATAAGATCCTGATCACCGGGTTCAGGCAGGACAAGCTGAAGGAGGTCCTTAAACTCTGATCACCATCGATTACGTCCGGAGTAGGGCCGAGAGCGACGCTAGGACCTACGGGTACTACCTCAACCCCGATCCCGGGTTCCTCAAGGGCCTGCTTGAGGGGCTGAAGGATAACGAGGAGAGGTACGGCTACCCCTCCTGCCCGTGCAGGGTCGCATCCGGAAAATTCGATCTCGACCGCGACATAGTCTGCCCATGCGACTACAGGGATCCGGACGTCATGGAGTACGGGTACTGCTACTGCGCGCTCTACGTCAGGAAGGATGTCTTCGAGGGGAAGACACCGATCGTGCCGATCCCGGAGAGGCGGCCCTTGGAGAAGCAGGCGGCGTTCTTCGAGCCCGGTGCGCCGCCCCAGAAGGCCTCCGAGATGCCGCCCGCGGGGGAGAAGGATCGCCGGGGCCGGGAAGCGACCACCGGAGCCCTTGGAGGGAAGCACCTTCCGGAGAAGCGGCTGTGGTACTGCCGGCAGTGCGGCTACGTCTGCTTTCGCGAAGACCCGCCCTACGTATGCCCCATCTGCAAGGCCAAGCGGGAGCTCTTCTCCGAGGTAACGCTGGAGGCAAGGGGCTGACGGCCTGACCTGATCCGGTATCTCACCTCCGGATCCTGATCTCTAGGCTCTTCCAGCCGTCATCGACTCCATGCAGCGAACTCGCCGCTCCTGCTACCGTGCCGCCCAGCATCCTCTCGACAAAGTCGTTGAGGGGTATCTCCTTCCCGTCAATGTAGAGTTGGACTCTCAATACGATCACCTGCAGCCTACCCTATCCGCCGGCAGGGATAAAACCGATCCCCTTCCGGCAGGCCCTCCGCATACCACCAGTTTATCTGTGTAGCTACCAGATCTCTACTGGGGATGGTGACTGCCCCTGCCTGGCAGGGCGAGAGTGATCATGCTCCTCGACCTCGACTACTTCTATGCCCAGTGTGAAGAGAGGCGTAACCCCGCCCTCAGGGAGAAGCCGGTGGTCGTCGGGGTCTACTCGGGGCGGACGGCCGAGAGCGGCGCGGTGGCAACGGCTAACTATCTGGCACGGGCCTCCGGCGTAAAGTCTGGGATGCCGCTCCCGCTGGCACGGGCAAAGCTCAGGGGCAGGGACGCCGTCTTTCTACCGGTGGATCGCGACTACTACAAATCCGTCTCCGACTCGGTGATGCGGATCCTCCGTGACCATGCCGACATACTCGAACAGGTGAGCATCGACGAGGCCTACCTGGACGTAAGCCTGAGCAGCGGCGGGAGCTTCGAGGCGGCTGAGAGGATGACCCGCGAGATAAAAGACAGGATCAGGGCACAGGAGCAACTGACCTGCTCGATCGGCATCGGCCCTAACAAACTCGTTGCCAAGGTCGCCGCCGACAGGGCCAAGCCTGACGGCTTGACCGTCGTCAAACCGGAGGAGGTAGCAGGATTCCTCTCCCCGTTGCCCGTAGGAAGCATACCCGGCGTGGGCACGAAGACCGCGGAGCGGATGAATGCTATGGGCATCATGACCCTCGCCGACCTCGCCGCATACGACCCGCAGCTGCTGATCAGGAGCTTCGGGAGGAAGTTGGGCACTTACTTCCACAGCGCCGCGCTGGGGGAGCACGACGAGCCTGTCGCGGGGAGGGGCGAGCCAAACTCCATCAGCCGGCTCGCCACCCTCAAGGAGAACACCCGCGACCCGCAGGTCCTGAAGGACATGGTTGAGCGGCTCTGCCGCGAGGTGCACGGGAGGGCAGTCAGCAGGGGCCACTCCTTCCGCTCCATAGGAATTACTGTAATACTGGAAGACTTTGCGATTCACAGCCGCTCGCGGACGCTGGATGGCCCTACCGCCGACCTCCAGGTTCTGATCCGGACGGCCGGTGACTTGGTAGACAAGTTCCTCTCCGAGTCAGATCAGAGGGTGAGGCGGCTGGGTGTAAGGGTATCCGGCCTCGACAGCCGGAAGGAGCAGACGCAGCTGAGCAGTTTTCTCTGACCCTCCCCTTCCGGCAAGCCTTATCTCGCCGACTGCCTATTGATCATATTGAGGACTATGCCGGATGATGGAGCGGTAGACGGTAGCCGTCTGCCCCCGAAGCAGAGGACGATCAAGAGCATACTCCGGTGGGGAAAGGATCATCCGCCCGTTGCCTTCGTGCCGAAGATCGATCCGAGAGACTGGTCACTGAGGGTGGAGGGCGAGGTTGAGAACCCTCTCTCGCTCAACTGGGACCTCTTCCAGGGCCTTCCCAAGGCGGAGTGCCGAAGGGATTTCCACTGTGTAGAGGGGTGGAGCGTCCTTGACTGCAGATGGGAGGGCGTCAGGTTCAGGGAGATCGTATCGCTGGCAAAGCCCTTGGAAGGGGCCATCTTCGTCTTATTTGAGTGCGCAGACGGCTATACGACCAGTCTCTCCATTGAGGAGCTCTTGGGCGATGATGCCCTTCTGGCATATAAGCTCAACGGCAAGGCGCTCGAAAGCGACCTTGGCGGCCCCGTAAGGCTCGTCGTTCCGTCAAAGTACGCCTACAAGAGCGCGATGTGGATCACCAAGATCTCCTTCTCCAGCAAGAAAGAGCTGGGCTACTGGGAGAGGCGTGGATACAGCGACACCGCCGATGTCTGGAAGGACGACCGCTACTCATTCTGAGCGATCCACGTTTTAGTGCACAGCTTCCATTGCAGTCTAGCTGCTTAATCCGGGTGCTTGATCTGGGGCGATAGGTCTTACGTAAAGCATAATAAACACAGCGATCGGAAATGCTTTCTATGAGTTCAACGGGCGGGTTGGAGAGGAAGTACCCTCCACTAGCTCCGTACGGCCCGCGCCACTTCCCACGCTGGTTCTGGTTTTCAGACGTGGTCATCGCTTTTGCGATGTTCTCCATCGTCTATTCTTTATTTTTGACCACCAACGCCTGGACCCTTCCCCTCGAGACTGTTACCATAAGCCTCGACCCGCTCATGCTTCCGATCTACACTGTCTATTCGACGGTCAGAACCTTTGCCGCCTACGCCCTGATCCTGGTCTTCTCACTGATTTTCGGTTACGTTGCCGCCCACAGCCGGCCTGCAGAGCGGATTCTGGAGCCTCTCGTCTACGTCCTGCAATCCCTCCCAGTGCTCTCGTTCCTCCCCCTCGTAATGTTCACTTTTGTCTTTCTCCTGCCTGACTCTAGGCTCGGTCTTGAGATGGGCTCTATCGTGCTTATGTTTACCACCCAAGCCGCGAATGTGGCCATCGCGTTCCACAACTCGCTCAAGACCGTGCCCTCAGCCCTACGCGACTACTCCAAGGTATACCGCCTGAGCGCCTGGCAAAGGTTCACAAAGATTGAGCTGCCCTTTGCCGCCATCCCCCTCATCTGGAACAGCGTCCTTTCCGTGGCGGGATGCTGGTTCTTCCTCATGGCATGCGAACTCTTCACGCTGATCGACAGGAGGATAACCCTCCCGGGCGTGGGCTCGTACCTGGCGCTTGCAGCCGACAGCGGCGACATGACCGCCGTCCTCTGGGGGCTGGGCGCCCTAGTCTTCATCATAGTGCTGACGGATCTGCTCATCTGGAGGCCGCTCATCATCTGGTCCAGCAAGTTCAAGTACGAATACGTGACGCACGAGGTGCCCGACAGGTCATCTGTAATCGACTTTGTGGCAAAATCGCGTATCACCAGAATCTTAGTAGCTCTCGGGAAAGGTGTAGATTCTATACCTTTCCCTGACCTCAGGCGCAGCCCTTCGAGAGCATCTTCCCTACGGCCCATGCCAAGGAATATGAAGGCAGTGTTTGCGGGGATCTCCCTGCTCGCCCTCTCATACATCTTTTACCTCTTAGCCAGCATACTGATCCGCCTGCCCCTTGAGATGTGGTTCGAGGTCCTCTGGGGCACCCTCTCCACGATAGCGAGGGTCGAGACCGCACTTCTCCTTGCTCTTGCCTGGACCCTGCCCGTCGGCATAAAGATCGGGACGAACCCGCGGATTACCAAGAGCATCCAGCCCGTGCTCCAGGTGATTGCGTCAATACCCGCCACCGCCCTCTTCCCCGTCATCCTCCTGGCCATAATAGAGGGCGGAGGAGGGCTGAACATCGCCTCGATAATCCTGATGCTGCTCGGGATGCAGTGGTACCTGCTCTTCAACATCATAGCCGGTGCCAGCTCGATCCCAGAAGACCTCCTCGAAGCCTCCAAACTGGCTGGTCTCCGCGGCTTCAGGCTCTGGAGGACCGTCATCCTGCCGGCCATAGTCCCCTACGTGATCACCGGCAGCATAACAGCGCAGGGAAGCGCCTTCAACGCCAGCGTGGTCTCGGAGTACATCCACTTCAGCGGGCAGGTCCTGAGCACCAGCGGGCTGGGCGCACTCATAGCGCTGGCCACAGATACCGGGAACCTCCCGCTCTTGGTGGCCTCGTCCATAGCAATATCTGCCACAGTGGTCACCCTGAACAACTTTTTATGGAAGCGGCTCTACAACTTCTGTAAAGATAGATACTCCCTCTGAGTTGGGTTCTATGACCAAGGCCATGGCTATTGCCGATACCACCGAAAGGGCGTCTCCGGCAGAGCCTCTACTTCTAGTCGAGAACCTCTCTGTAAACTACCACCTTCCGAACGGCACCTTTAGCGGGATCGTGAAAGAGATCTCCTTCAGAGTAAACGAGGGTGAGGTCATCGCCATCCTTGGTCCCTCAGGCTGCGGGAAATCCACGATCCTCAAGTGCATCGTAGGGCTGGTCAAGCCAACAGGGGGAAGGATATTCTTCAAGGGCAAGGAGGTGAGCGGCGTCACGCCGGGTATAGCCATGATCTTCCAGACCACCCCCCTCCTGCCATGGCTGACCGTGCTCGACAACGTCCTGCTTGGGCTCAAATCGAAAAATATCCCCCGCAAAGAAGCCATGAACAGAGTCCGTGATGTCCTGACCATGATCGGGCTGAACGGTTTCGAACACGCCTACCCGAAGGAGCTCTCATCCAGCATGAAGCAGAGGGTCGGCTTCGCCACAGCCTTCGTGACCATGCCCGAGTTACTCCTGATGGACGAGCCTTTCTCCCAGCTGGACGCCCTCACCGCCGAGAACCTCAGGGGCGAACTGATGGACCTGCACCTAGCAAAGAAGATCCCTGCAAAGTCGATCATCCTGATCACCAACGATATTGAGGAGGCGGTAATGACCGCAGACCGGATACTGGTCCTGAGCAAAGACCCGGCAAGGATAATTGATGAAATACCGATCACGATCCCACACAAGCGGGATAAAACCTCTGCCGAGTTCGTGAAGATGGTCGACAGGGTGTACTCCTCCCTCCTCAGGCAAGTGGAAGAATCCCGGCCGGAACATGAGCAGGAGGAGGATAAACTCCCGCCGATCCCGGCGGCCAAGCCGGGGGCCGTTATCGGCCTTACAAATATAATCAGCGAGATGGGCGGACGCGTGGAACTCTCGGTACTGGGGAGCAGGCAGGCATTGGATCTGGCCACACTGATGCCCCTGATCGAGGCGACCAAGCAGCTGGGCCTGATAGAGGTTATCGGAAGGACAATAGTCCTCACTGAAGCTGGCATGAGAGTATCACAAGCCCCGCCGGCGGAGCAGAAGGAGATCATTGGGGCGGTCCTCCTCGCCTCAGTCCCGCTCTTCCAGCACGTCGTCAAGCTCCTCTACGAGTCAACCAGCACACTGATCCCTGCCGAGCCCTTCATGGAGCTGCTCACTAAACAGTTTGGGAAGGAACTGGCCAGAACCCAGTGGGGCCTGCTGATCGGGTGGGGGCGATACGGGGGCATCCTGAACTACGATGGCTCCAAGAATTGCCTGAGCCTTGATCCTTCCTTTCACCTCCCCGATGAACCTGCGTGATGCATGGTTCCGGGTCGATCCACGAGTCCGGTCTAGCGCCCTCTAAGATGCATGCGAAACGTTTAAATTGCCTCTTCTCCCGAATAATCGAGAGCTCCGGTAGTATAGTCCGGTCAAGTATATTGGCCTCTCGAGCCAGTGACACGGGTTCGAATCCCGTCCGGAGCACCATAAACTTTCCGGGCATTTTGAGACACCTGATCACGGAGCCCCATTAATGCCGAAAGACCCTAAAATCCGAGGGTCAATAAACTCGAAAGCATCATGCCTGAAGAGATGCAAGAGGGCAAGAGATCAGATAACAGAGATTTTCCTTCTGGAAATAGGTGGCTGAGAGGTCCTCCCTAGAAAAGCAGGCGCGAATAAAACCATCATAGCGAGATTACGACATAATGCCATCAAGTGATGAAGATTGTAGAGCTCCCTGGAGCATATGTGGTATCGTATGGGCCACAGCCGGGAGGAAAAAGGTGCCGGGGCGGATCGGGCACCTAAATATACTCGATCGTGCTCGGCGGCTTTGGTGTCAGGTCATAGAGCACCTTCACTGCCGAGGGAACGTCCTTCAGGATCCTCGTCCTGATCCTCTCGAGCCTCTCCCACGAGAGCGGCGTCGCTTGCGCCGTCATGGCATCCTTCGAGTCCACCGCCCTCACCACGATTATCTCGCCGAACTTCCTCTTCCCACCCTCGACGCCTGTGGCCATGTCGTTCATCAGGATGGCAAATGCCTGGAAGCATCCGAGGTCGGCGGTCTCCTCCTCGACGATCTTCGTCGCCCTCCTGACCTTGGCGACCCTCTCGGGCGTCACCTCGCCCAGCACCCGGAGCGATAATCCCGGACCCGGAAACGGCCTCCTCTGGTGCATCTCTGCCGGCAGGCCCAGCCTCTCGCCCACCTTCCTGACCTCTGGTTTGTAAAGGTCAACGAGGGGCTCCAACACCTTGAAACCGTACTTGGACGACTGGATACCGATCTGGTCCAGGACGTTGTGCTGCGTCTTGATGCCCCCCTTCGTCTCCACCACGTCCGCCGCTATCGTGCCCTGGATCATGAACTTGGCCCCCTCCTTTTGGGCGATCTGCGAGACCGTCCTGTAGAAAGTCTCCCGGAAAGCCTTCCTCTTCTCCTCGGGGTCGGTCAGGCCCTTGAGGGACTCGAAGAACTGATCCGCGACCCTGTAGAGTCTGGCGTTGAGCCCCATCCTCTCCAGCCTCCCCACGACGTCCTCTGGCTCCCCCTCCCTCATCAGTCCGTCGTCGATAAAGCCGACTATCACCCTCCTCCCCACCGCCCTGTTGGCTAGCATAGCAGAGACCGTGCTGTCCACGCCTCCAGATGTTGCCGCGAACGCCGTTCCCTCACCTATCTCTCCCTTCAGCCATCTTACCTTCTCGTCTATAAACTGCTCTGGGTTGAACTCCATTTATCATCACCCGATATTATACTGTCCTTTCTCTCCTCCCCACGGTCTTAAAAAAGAGACTGTTCCAGCGTAGCCTTCTGCCCCGCCATCCCATGGCGCCGTCTGCGCCAGCCGTCTGCAGCTCCCATGGCAGGCTGTTTTGGGCTCCAGGGACGGCAATATGCATTTATCCTACGCCTGGTCTCTGGCTACGTATGGCCAACCTCAATGTGGCAGTGCTCGGCACACCGGGATACGTCGCCGGTATCGGCAAGAAGGGGACCTCCTCCGACATCACCTTCTACAACCTGAAGAAAGGCGAGGACACGATCACTTTTATCGAGCCCTCCAAGTACCCCGAGAGACTGGCCTCCCTATTCTACGCTGTCTCCACCGCGAGGAGTGCCTTGCTGGTTGTCGATGAACTGACTCCTGTTTTCGGTGAATCCGCCATAATGCTGCACTGCTGCGGGATCGAACATGGCTTTATCGTATTGCGGAGCCCCCTCACCGGGGAGAAGGTCGCGCCGCTTCTCAGGGGAACCCTGCTTGAGAAGTACGAGTTCATCCCCGACGATAAGGTCCAGCTTAGGGAGCGCCTCCTAGACGAGGTCCGCTCCTCTTCCCCTGCCAAATCCTCCCCATCCGGCTTTACCGTCGTAGACCACTCCTTCAACGTCAAAGGCGTCGGCACGGTCGCCCTAGGCACCGTGATGGGCGGGACAGTCCGGAAGCACGATGAGGTGAAAGTCCTCCCGGGCGATAGAACCGCCCAGATCCGGTCTATCCAGAAACACGATGATGACTTCGACTCTGCCTCAGAGGGTGACCGGGTGGGGCTGGCGCTCAAGAACATCGAGGCGGACGAGCTGCCGCGGGGCTCCCTCATCACCAACGACCCCTCGGTGAGGGTCTCCGCTATCATCGGCTCCCTGGCCGAGCTGTCAAGATACTGGCCTTCCCCGATAAAAGAGGGGGCCGCCCTGCACGTGGGCTATTCCATGCAGTTCGTACCCGCAAAGGTCGAGTCTGCCGAGTGGGAAGACCTAGACTGGAGGAACCCTTCCCTGAAGCTGACTCTTGAGAAGCCCCTGGCCCACCCGCCCGGTGCGCGCGCGACGATCATGTGCTTGGGCGGCGGCAAGCTAAGGGTAGCGGGCACTATGGCTCTGGAAGGGCGTGCCCTCTGAGATGACTGCCTCAGAGGCCGGGTTCCGCCCTTCCTGATCCCCGTGATGGTCTCGGTCTTAATTCGTCCCCCCGGGGAGCGTTTCGACGGCTCCTTCGCTGATACGCCCCGTCATACCCGGCTGATCCTGTCGGCAGATGATCCTATTGATTAGGTTAGCAGGACAGTGTTGGCTAGACTTAAGTCCAATGATGGTACTCCCTTTTCCGCTGCTTGCCGAAGATGCCCTGTGCTCGGCATATGATGAATTTTTGAAGAGCCAGTATCCGCCCGGCCAATATTCGTCACCACAGTCGTGAGCGGTTTCTTTCCGGAAAAACGTGTCCTGCCTTCGGGCAGACGATCAAACACCCGAATTAGCAGTATTGGATGTTGACCTTCATATAGGGAGATATTTATCGAAAAGTTTCCCTATATGATGAGACATGAAAAGATACTTTCTGGACAAGAAGGAGGCACTGAGAGAGATCGAAGCCGAGAACAGGATGATCGGGTACCCCGACACAAGGAACTTCATAGTGTCTGTTATAGGTCCCAGGAGGGCAGACAAGGCCTTCTCCATGTATGGGATCATAAAAGAAAGGCAGCTTAATGACGGTGAATATGTTTTTGCAGACTTAGGACGACGAAGTCAGAATGATGTCGGAGAAGAAAAGACCAGTCCTTCCGGTCCACCAAGCCCTTTACGGTAGAGAGCCGGAATATATCTTCCTTGACGAGGTCCAAAGCCTCCCTGACTGGCAGCCCTTCGTATACTCGCTCTACGAGAAGAAGCGTTGCCGGATCTTCATCTCAGGCCCGTCTTCCAAGATGATGGGCGGGGGGTGGCGGGGTGGCCACGCAGCTCCGCGGAAGGGGGCTGAGTGTAACCGTCCTTCCATTTTCGTTCAGGGAATTTCTTTCGCTTAAGGGGATAGACTATTCTGCCTTGACTGGCGGGAAAAAGGGCTTCCACGAGGGAGGAATCCACCATTAAGAACCTCCTCTTGACATACCTGTGGAACGGATGATTCCCGCTCGTCCTGCTCGACGGCGTTGGCAAGAAGATTTTTTCAGCGGCTATGCCGACGTGGTCGTCCATAGGGACATAGTGGAGAGATAAGGGACTAGGGATCCCTCAGCGAAGTTCGTCCTCAGGTCCGCGGTAGGATCCTTCGCTAGGGAGTTATCAGCCCACAAGCTCTACAGCTCAAGCCGCAAGGGGTAAAGGTAAGCAAGAACCCCCATCTACACCTACGCATCTGCCCTAGAGGATGTGATGTTCTGCTTTTTTGTCAAGAAATCCTCCTATTCGATCAGGAAACAGGAGCTTTCTATACCGAAGGTTTACTTGAACGACACGGGCTATGCGGAGGCGTTCTTATCGGACTAAGCCTGTTGGGGAGGCTTATGGAGAATACTGTCTGCCTTGCTTAAGAGGAGGGAGGCTAATGGTGAGATGTACGGGATCTCCTACTGGCAGGCTGGGGGCGCCGAGGCTGATTTTATTATCAGGAGCGGCTTCAGGACCGAGAATAGTTCGGGTGGCTCGAGCCGAGTCCGAGAAAGAGGTCGAGGGAAGGGAACTACGGGGGCTGCTCAAGGCCTCGAGGAGCCAAAGTGCAACGATCTGCTCTGTATCGGGTTTGAAGGGGGGGCGCTCCTATGGAGGGAGGACCTTCAGATTTGCTCCACTCTGGAGGTGGCTGATCGGATCGGGCTGAGCGGGCGCCCAATACTATAACGTGCCGTGGCATCCCATCCCCTCAGCGGTTCAGGGCTGTCCAGTGCCGCTGCTTTCGCTTATATGCCATCTTTCCGATGGGGTTGTGGCTCCGTTACTCTCTTGTCTTATCTCTTATAAT
>JAULTD010000003.1:0-206265 GCA_038801785.1 Candidatus Methanomethylicaceae archaeon GD_Cm_T35_P0_bin.15 | reverse complement strand
TGATAATTGATAATTGATAATTGATAATTGATAATTGATAATTGATAATTGATAATTGATAATTGATAATTGATAATTGATAATACTCGGCGTACTCTCCCCCGCCACCGGGTACCTGCTCTGGGCTAACGCGCCCTACCCTCAGGTGTCCCGCCACCAGCAAAACATCGAAAAGGGAGCTACCAGCCCTTATACCTCCCCCTTCTCCACCCTCTTGAGCCAGGCCTCCCTCCAGTAATGGAAGCAGGACCTGTCGCAGTCAAAGTGTTCCGATCCGTCACAGATGACCCCCTCCAATATCACCGTGTTCTTCAGCTTCCGCATCTCCCCAGTGCTCTCCAGGAGCATCCTCTCGAGCCTCTTGTAGACCCTGTACCTCTTGCCGCAGTGACGGAACATCTCAGGCATGAACCACAGCCCCCTGCACTTGTCGTCTGCGTCGAGCGTCTCCATGATCTCCTCTGCCGACCTTACCTCGACAAGCTCCCCCGGCCGGAGGTTGAGCACCTCGTTCGGCACGGTCTGCCTTGCCTGGGGTGCCGGTTTGGGTGCCGCACCGCCCGCTTGGTCGTGCGGCCTCAACTGAGGCTCTGCCCGAGCCTGCCCAAGCGAGCCTAGTTTTTTCTTGGCCAACATCCTCGATGTATAGTATTTGACGCTCCAGAGGGCATGCCGCGAGGTCCAGAGGAGCCCTTTCTTCCGGAGGTACCACCAGCCGGTATACAGGAGGCGCTGCCTCCACTTAGAAGTTGCCTTCTTTAAGACATCATATCTGTACTGGCATACAG
Organism: Candidatus Methanomethylicaceae archaeon GD_Cm_T35_P0_bin.15; assembly: GCA_038801785.1. Lineage (GTDB taxonomy): Archaea > Thermoproteota > Methanomethylicia > Methanomethylicales > Methanomethylicaceae > JAULTD01. The sequence continues at coordinate 205,477 of JAULTD010000003.1, read as the reverse complement.
CGGCGGCGTTCTCCCCTTCCATACATTGAATCCCAGTAAAACTGTTCATAATAAACAGACTAACAAGTAGATGAACCGCAGCAACTCTTAAAAATCTTATGCGGCGGCGCCTCGAAAATATATTTGTTGAGGCGCTTCCCCTGCACGTCTCCGAGGGAGGCTTTAAATACCGTTTGGCCGTCTCGGTTATCCATACTTGGTGGCTGGGAGAGTTGTTCGAGGACTACCGTGGCATCCCGAGGGAGGCGATGTACCTCATCTACGGGAGCTTCTTCCCCTCCCTGGCCTTCGGTATGTTCTTTACCGACCTGCCCTACTTCCTCTCGAGCGTCCAGGGGCTCTCCGACACGTACATGGGAACGGTCATCATGGCGATGGGCATCTCGATGGTGCTCTCCAGCATACCGCTCGGCATCGCTGCCGACAGGTACGGCAGGCGGAAGTTTCTCGCTATAGGTAACGTGATCGCCAGCCTCGTCATTATCCTCTTCTCCCTCACAGCCGAGCCGGCGATCCTGATACTGGCCGCCGTCCTCGAAGGCATCGCCGAGGCTGCCTACTCTGCCTCTTCAAGTGCCATCATCGCCGAGAAGGCGGGGGCCGAGAAGAGGACGTCCGTCTTCTCCCTCTTCTGGGTGATCAACAATGTGGCGTTCGGGCTCGGCGGCATCATCATCCCGTCCGTCCTCGTCTTCGAGTCGGCCGGGTTCGGCGCCGGGGAGTCCCACATGCTGCTCTACTCGATCCTGGGCGTGATGAGCCTCGCCTCCACCTTAATCCTGCTCAAGGTCAGCGAGTCCAAGACGCTCAACCGGGCGACGAGCTTCAAGGACATGCTCCCAAGGAAGTCTAAGGCTGTCCTCGTGAGGTACGTGGTGGCAGCGTCCATAATAGGCCTGGGGGCAGGGATGTTCATCCCCCTCATGACCAGGTGGATGGACCTGCGGTACGGCGTCTCTGACGCGGTGAGCGGGCCGGTCATCGGGATCTCGAGCCTGATGATCGGTCTGGCATCGCTCGCTGCGCCTGCCATAGCCCGGAGGCTGGGCGTGGTCAAATCGATCATCGCGACCGAGGCCGTCTCCACCGTCTTTATGTTTGCGATGCCCTTCTCGCCTACGTTCGTCGTGGCGAGCGGCGTCTACACCGTGAGGACGTTCCTGATGAACATGGCGAACCCACTGCAGCAGTCCCTGATAATGGGCCTGGTAACGCCCGACGAGCGGGGCGCGGCCTCGGGGATAAGCTCGGCGCTGACGAGGCTGCCCAATTCGCTGAGCGCGGTAGTCGGGGCAGGACTGATGGATCAGGGCATGCTCGCAGAGCCCTTCTACCTCGCGACCGTCCTCTACATCATATCAATAACAATATTCTGGTTCGTCTTCGGCAGGGTGCGGCTGCCAGAAGAGGTGCGGAGGCAACCCTGACAGCAGCGAAGGCACAGTGCCTGTGCCTCTAGGGTCGGCAAGATTTTTAATCGTTATGCCCAATAATAGCAACGGTGGTTACTGTGGACGCTACCGAGGCTGCGAGAAACGCCTTGAAGCACGTCCTCGAGGCGGTGCCCGGCGAGAGATTAGCTGTAATAGTTGACGACGAGAGCCTGCCCGTCGGCAAGGCATTCATAGAGGGCGCGGCGGAGACCGGTCTCTGGACCCGGCTCGTAGTCCTGAAGACCGGGAGCGAGGTGCGGACCGAGGTTCCGCGGGAGCTCTCCGATATAGTCGCCGCCGGACTGTCCGACATATTCATCACCATCTTCCGCGAGAGCGAGAAGGAGACTCCGTTCCGCGTGAAGATCATCACCCTCATCAACAGATACAAGCGGTACAGGCTCGGACACTGTCCCGGGATCACCATGAGTATGCTGACAGAGGGGGCGCTGGCCCTCACCGCCGAGGAGCATAGGGAGATATTCTCATCGTCCGACAAACTAATGCGGAGGCTACTCGGCGCCGTGAAGGTGAGGGTCACCAGCCCGAACGGAACAGACCTCACTTTCAGCGTCAGAGGACGCGAGTTCTTCACAGATACAAAGTTCAACTGGAGGGACTTCAAGTGGGGGAACCTGCCTACGGGCGAGGTAATGGTCGCCCCCGTCGAGACCTCCCTGGAAGGCACTCTGGTCTGCGATCTGGCAGTCGGGGGGATTGGCGCGGTTCCGTCGCCCGTCCGGATCAGGGCCGAAGGGGGGCGAGCGGTCGATTTTCATTGCTCGGACAGTGCGATCCTCAAGCGCATAACCGACGCCCTCAGCGTAGATGAGATGGCCCGGTACGTCGGCGAGTTCGCCTTTGGTCTGAACAAGAAGGCGAGGATATCTGCCAACTTCTTGGAGGCGGAGAAGGTCGGCGGGACTGTACATGTGGCCTTCGGCCACAACCTGGACTTTTACGGGGGCAGGAACACCTCGGCAACCCATATGGACTTTATGATCTCCAAGCCGACCGTCGAGGTGACCCGCGAGGCCGGCGCACCGTTCCTGGTCATGAAGGACGGCACCTTCACTCCCTGACCGCTGCGCCGGCGCCGGGGGCCTGATCCCTGCAGCCGCGTCCCCGCGGGTAAATAAACCTTAAATAAGTATCAGCGACCATCTATCCTTGCTCCTCTAGGGGCAAGGAGGGCCGAGGTGGCCCGGGTAAGGTAACTTGCGTTAATTAAGTTACCCCCGAAGGGTAGCGGTTATCCCGGGGGCCTGTGGAGCGATGAGCGCCGAAAGCCCCAGTCCGCGGGTTCGATTCCCGCCCCGGGCCCTCCCAAAAAATAAACCTCCCTTTTCGGCAGGTCCCCTGCTTGGAGCAGCCCCTGATATCAAATCAAACGCTGACGGGCGCCGGCCGCAGCCGCGTAAACCGGATCGCGGTCAGCGCTGCACCAGCACGTACTTCGGCTGGCCGATGCCCAGCCGCTCCGCCTCATCTAGGTGGATGGTGCTCCTGGTTCCGTTGATCTTGCCAAGCACGTCCGGCGGGCTCACGTTCCACCCCGGCATGAGGTCCGCCCCATCCACCAGGTCGAGAGACGCCCGGTCTATCGCGACGGGGTCCCTCGATCCTAGTATCCCTACGTTCTGGACCACCAGCCTCCCCGCTGGTGCGACGCAGTCGCAGAAGGGAGTGACATCCATTATAAAGTTGAGGAAGATCACCGGCTTCCCGGCCATCGCGGCCATCACCGCTGCGGCAGCATGGGCCAGGGCCTCTTGGAACCGGGCTTTTCCCTCCTCGAGTATCTTTATCGCGCCGCTGTCACAGGCGTTGAGGCAGGTGTTGCAGTACATGCACCTCCCCCTCTCCCTTATGGGGACCCGGCCGTCCATCACAAGGGCGGAGAACCTGCATGAGTCAGCGCACTTGCCGCAGCCGTTGCATGACTCGTTGTAGAATTCGAGCCCGTGGGCCTCATGCTGGCTCTTCTTTGCGTCCTTGGTAGTGCACCCCATCCCCAGGTGCTTTATCGATCCCCCCATCCCTGTGAGGGCATGCCCCTTGACATGGCTAAGGACAACGAGTGCATCCGCCTCGGCTATCCTGCGCGCCACCCTGACCATGCCTGGACCCGCTTCCGTGCGCGCATTGGTCACCACGAATCCGACCCCGTCGTAGCCGTCCGGCCCGTCAGCTATAACGAGCGGACACCCCAGAGTCCCCTCAGAGAAACCGTTGTACGCCGCCGTCCTGAGGCAGTCGGAGGCCGTGAACCTTCCCCCCGTGGGATAAAGCGTGGTGGTCTCCGCCACAAACGGAGCTGCCCCTTCCTCCACCAGTTCGTCTACGATCCTCCTCACGAACTCGGGCCTGATATGGGTGAAGTTGCCCAATTCCCCAAAATGCACTTTGACAGCGGTCCTCATCCCTTCCATCTTTCCGCCCGTGACTGCCCTGAGTAGGGTGCCGATGCCCTCCAGCACATCACCCTGCTCCTCAAAGTCGAGGAACCTGACCTCCGAAGCCGAGACCGAGCCCGTAATTCCGACCAGCCCCAACTAAATAGGGCACCGGGGTGCCTATAATGATTGCAGTCGCTTGATCTCAGGCCGCTGCAGCCTCTGCACAGTATATGTGATGGCCGTCTGATACTATCCAACTCTTTATAAGCCAGTCCGATAGGGAAAGGAATGGTTAGACGCAGGCATTTCTGGTTACGGTGACCAGAGATGTCTATGTAAAAATGGAATGGGGGGAGGGGAGTGACAATGAGAGAGATAACCCGCGAAGGCATCACATGGGTGGATATCGAGAAGCCCACACGGGAGGACATCTCCTCTCTGTCAGTGAGATTTCCATTCCACCAGCTCAACCTCGAGGACGCCCAGTCGAAGACTCAGATTACCAAGGTCGAAGAGCAGGACGAGTACCTCTTTATTGTCCTGAGGTTCCCGGTTCTCTGCCGCGATCAGGGTTGCCAGCCCTCCCAGATCTCCATATTTTTGGGCAAAGACTTCCTCGTTACCGTCCACGAAGACCCGTTCCGCTCGGTCGACGAAGTGTTCGAAAGGTTCGGCAAGGGTACCGTCATGAACGGTAAGCAGAAGTACGGCTCCGGTGCCCTCCTTTATGCCATACTGGACCGCCTCATCGACTCAATCTTCCCTATCATGAAGAAGTTCATGGATAACCTCGAAAATATCGAGGAGGCCGTGTTCAGCGAGGACAAGGAAGTTCTCTACGAGGTGACGAAGCTCAGGAGGGGCATCTTGGACCTGAGGCGCATCGTCTCGCCCCTGAAGAGGGTCATATACGAGATCAGGAATGGCGTCAAGGTACAGACCGGTGAGGAGCTCGACGTCTATTTCAGGGACCTGGCAGATCACATCGAAAAGATCTGGGAGCTCTCCGAGACGAGCAAGGAGATCGCAGAGATATACAAGGACACTGACTTTACCCACTACCAGCAGCGGATGAACCAAGCGCTCATCTTCCTCACAGGCATATTCACGATGACCATCCCAGCAACCGTTATAGGCACGCTGTACGGGATGAACATAAGCCTGCCGGGGGGGCTCTCCAACGGCCAGTGGACGTTTCTGGGGGAGTATACAACCTTCTGGGTGATACTGATAATCTCATTCGTCCCGGCAATTATGATGACCCTCATCTTCAGGAAACTGAAGTGGATGTGATGCAGCTACCCCTCAAACTTAACGGGGTATGAACCATGCCCGCTGCCGGATGTCGGCCATAGTGATCTTTAAAGGGATGAGGGAGATCGCCGAAAGCGCCCGCAGCAGGATGCGCAGGCCGTAGTACGGCAGGGCACCGAGGAAAATGCCGACCAAAGCCAGTATTATCTTCTCGTGGGTCAGCCAAGGGGTAAGGAGGTCCCCCGGCCAGAAGAGGTAGCCTTCCTTGACGAACTCATCCGCCAGCGTGAATGCAGCGAGGGTCAGCGAGAGCCTCCCTATAGACCTCGCGGCCTCGCCGAACGGGAAGAAGCCCAACCAGAGTAAAGCCCTCCTCTGCTCCGGCAAAAGTGCACCCAACTGCAGGGTCCCCAATTATGCTAAGGGCGGGCAGGTTATTCACTCTTCCGCCCCAGGAGCTCGCTCGGGCAGGGCCGGCGCCTGGGTCAGATGGCGACCTCCCTGCCCAGCCCCCTCCTGAGCGCCCCCGCATAAGCAGCGGCGGCTGCAGCTGCGTCCTGCACCGCGATCCCCACCGACTTGAAGAGCGTAACTTCCTCTTCAGATGTGCGGCCCGCCCTAATCCCTGCGACGACCTCGCCTATCTCCGCATGAATATCGCCCGCGGTAATGGCCCCCTCCCTTATCGGTATGATTATATCCCCGGCCTCCTCGAGTGCCGCTTCTCTGGAATCAACGACTATCTTGCCCGCACTAAGCATTGTTGCAGTATCGACCTCTCTCGCCGAAGGCGTATGGGATCCGATGCCGTTGATGTGGACGCCTTCACGGAGCCACTCTCCGCGGAGGACCGGCTCCTCCGAAGTGGTAGCGGTGACCACCACGTCTGCCCTGGCAGCCTTGGCCGGGGTGTCCACCTGCCTTACATCGATGCCCAGCCCCCTCGACATCTCTGCTGCAAACTTGGAAGCCCTCCCCGGAGAGACATCGTATACCGCAGCCTCCCTGATCCCTCTGACCTCTGCCAGCGCCTCCAGCTGCGTCCGGGCCTGGGCCCCTGCACCAAAGATGCCTGCCGCGGAGGCGTCCCTCCTCGCCAGATACCCGGTGGCCACCCCTGTGGCTGCACCGGTCCTCACTGCCGTGAGGGCCGCCCCGTCGATGACTGCCAGGAGCCTCCCGTCCTCAGGATCGTTCAGGAGCACCGCCCCTTGAATTGTGGGACGCCCCCTCATCAAGTTCCCGGGGTAGACCGAGACCTCCTTCAGGGCCAGAGCCCCGAGCCCCCTGATATATGCCGGCATGCAGAGCATCCGCCCGCCGTGCTCCGCGATCTCTATCCCCATCCTCCGGGGCATTACGGTCTCTCCGGCCGAGAAGAGCCTAAAGCCTTCCCTCACGGCATCTATGGCTTCCCTCATGGGGAGGGCGGCCCTCAGTCCGTCACCACTGAGTATCAGGACCATCGGAAATCAACCTCCGCAAGGCCGAGTGATGCGGCAATAGGGGAACTCCCAGTCAGTCCCAGCCCATCCGCCCCAGTCTCACCCTCACCCTCAGCCTAGGGCTCGTCCAGCAGCCTCTTCTCGCCCTCCAGCTTTTTCACATCCGTAACGTCCTGCGTCACCTCAAGAGTGCCGAGGTAAGCTCCGTCCCTGCCCCTGACCGGGAAGTAACGTATGTAGACCAGCCGCCCGCCCACGTTGATCCAGAACCTTGCCACGTCCCTCTTCCCGTTCTTCAGCTCTTCGATCAGCCTGTTGACTATATGCACGCTCTTCTGGGGGTGGCAGTTCTGCACCTTCCTGCCGATCACCGATCTGGGCCTGGCGAAGATCCTGCTACCGGGCTTGCTGAAGAACTTCACGTCCTCGTCTTTCCCTATGAACGTTATGTCGACTGGAAGGGTGTTAAATATCCCTTCGATCTCCTGCGGAGACAGCGCACCAGTCTCGAACTCGAGCTCTGCCCCGCCTCCTCCGGTTCTACTCTCCTCATTCCTGGCCGCCATAGGTATCACACTATAATCTTGCGCTCGCCCCCCTTATCAATTATAGATATGTAGACATCCGTGCAGGCCCCGCTCCGGCGAGGCTGCGGCCGCTCCCGGACCGCCACCTCGCCCGCAGCCCGCCCCCGAAGCGTGAGTATAAAAAGGGATGAGCGTACAATGCTCAAATGGATTGATCAGGGCATGCCCGAGGCAACAGTGAAGTGGGCCGGCGGCCTCAAGTTTACCGGCGAGGACCGCTTGGGACACGACGTGCTGATGGAGGCGAGCAAGACATACGGCGGGGAAGGCCAGGGCTTCACCCCCATGGAACTCCTCCTTGCGACCCTAGGCGGATGTGCAGGCATAGACATAGTCTCCATGCTCAGGGCCAGGGGTCAGAACCTCACAGGCTACGAGGTGGCGATCAAGGCCGTCAGAAGGGAGCAGCTCCCGAGAACCTTCCAGAAGGTGACAGTCAGATTCACCCTCAAAGGGGACCTGAACGACGAGATCGTCAACCGCGTCGTCCGCCTGACGATGACCAAGCTCTGTCCCATAGCTGTTATCCTGGGCTCCACCTCTGAGCTGGAGTGGAGCTACGAGCTCCAGAGGGATGCGGGGGTCGGGGAAGCCGGAGAGCCCAAGGTGGGGGGGAGGGAAGCGAGCCCCACAGGTGCCGCCACCCCACCAGACCCCTCCCACTAAAGTTTTAATAACCCTCTAAAAGCGAGTAGTCTCTGGTGTGGCTGTTTGAATATTGCAATCTTCACATGGGAATATCCTCCAAAGATCGCCGGGGGCGTAGGCACCTATACCTTTGAACTGGCGCGCCAACTCGTCAAGATGGAGCACAATATATCCGTCTTCACGCTCAACGACGGCACACTGAAGACTGAGGAGCTGATGAACGGCGTCGAAGTCTACAGGCCGAAACTGATCGACATATCCCCGATCTTCCCCGAGGTGGTGACCGACGAGATACACCGGGCGGGTCCCGGCATGAACTTCTTCTCCAACATCTTCATCTACAACATCCTCGTCAGCTCCAAGATAAACAATGACCTCATCCCCAACGAGAACAAATGCTTCGATGTCCTGTCAGTCCACGACTGGCTCTCCTCAATGGCAGGGCTGATGCTGAAAAAATCGACCGGCCTCCCGATGGTCTTCCATATACACTCGACGGAGAAGGGCAGGAGCCTCGGCGACGGGTCCCGCATAATCAGCGAGCTGGAGCGGAAGGCCGCCGACGCCGCCGACAGGATAGTTACCGTCTCTTGGGCGATGCGTGACGAGCTGATCTCCTACGGCTTTCCCTCGGACAAGATCTCCGTGGTCTGGAACGGCGTTGATCCTATAAAGTACTCTCCAGAGAGGGTCCCTGCCGAGGCATGCCAGCAGATCAGGCAGAAATACGGGATACAGCCTGACGAGAAGATGGTTCTCTTCCTCGGCCGCCTGACAGGCGTCAAAGGCGTCGACAGGCTCCTCAACGCCATCCCCCACGTCATCTCAAAGTTCCCAAAGACAAAGTTTGTGATCCTGGGCAAGGGTGAGATGGAGGGGGAGCTGGTGAGGCTGGCCGACGCCCTCCGCATCAGGAAGAACGTTATCTTCAACTTCGCCATGGTGCCGGAGGAGGAACGGATAGCCCACTATGCGGCCTGCGATCTGGCAGTCTTCCCGAGCCTCTACGAGCCCTTCGGGATAGTCGCCCTCGAGGCGATGGCGCTGAAGAAGCCCGTGGTGGTGGGCGCCAGAGGCATAAGCGGCCTGAGGGAGATCGTAGTCTCATCGGGGCCGACACAGTGCGGTTATCATGTCAACCCCTACGACCCGCAGGACATAGCCTGGGCGCTGAACCTGATCCTCGGGGACGAGCGCCACGCAAAGACGCTGGGGGAGAACGCGAGGGCCCGCGTCCTGGCAGAATTCACTTGGAACAAGGTGGCGGATCGGATCATAGAGATCTATGCCAAAGCCGCGAACATCACCCTGCCCCCTGCCGTTAAGCCCGTGCAGCTGGACAAGTGAGCATGTGGGCGGGCGAAGCTGGATCAACACTCGCCGGCTGTCCACCGTCACCCCTGTCAGGCCGCCCGGGGGCGGCCGCTGCCGCACACCTACATTTTTATACGGTCCGGCCGCCCTATATCTGCACACTATGCGCAATTTTTCGCTGCCGGATCGGCCCGGGATGGACGTAGGGGGGGTCTGCGCGTGACTGCCCTCCCGGAGAGGTACGTCTGCATACACGGGCACTTCTACCAGCCCCCGCGGGAGAACCCCTGGCTGGAGGAGGTCGAGATGCAGCAGTCAGCGTCACCCTTCCACGACTGGAATTTGCGGGTCGACTTTGAGTGCTACGCCCCCAACTCCTCATCAAGGATACTGACGCCAGACGGCAGGATCGCCGACATAGTCAACAACTACTCATGGATGAGCTTCGACTTCGGTCCCACCCTTCTGAGATGGATGGAACGTCACGATCCCGAGACGTATGGCGCCATCCTCGCCGCCGACAGGCTGAGCGCGGAGCGGTTCTCGGGCCACGGGTCTGCCATGGCGCAGGTCTACAACCACATGATTATGCCCCTCGCCGACAGGCGGGACAAGGTCACGCAGGTGAGATGGGGGGTCCAGGACTTTAGGAGACGCTTCGGGAGGATGCCGGAGGGTATGTGGCTCCCGGAGACCGCTGTGGATCTGGAGACCCTCGATATAATGGCCGAAGAGGGGATCAGGTTCACAATACTTGCCCCCCATCAGGCGTCAAGGTTCAGGAGGGATGGCGAGGCGTGCTGGACAGACGCCAGCGGCGGGAGGATCGATCCGAGGCTGGCATACTTCTGCCGCCTCCCCTCCGGCAGGACGATCTCGCTCTTCTTCTACGACGGCCCGATCTCGCACGATGTGGCCTTCGGGGGCCTGCTGGGCAGCGGCGTGGAGTTCGCCAACCGGCTGCTCGGAGCCTTCACAGGCAGGCCGTCGGAGCTGGTCCACATAGCGACGGACGGCGAGACCTACGGCCATCACCACCGCTTCGGCGATATGGCGCTGGCATACTGCCTCCACCACATAAGAGCCAACAGACTGGCCAGGATAACCAACTATGGCGAGTTCCTCGAGGTCTCACCCCCGCGCCACGAGGTCCAGATTATGGAGAACACCTCGTGGAGCTGCTCCCATGGGGTCGAGCGCTGGAGGGGCAACTGCGGGGACAACGCCGGCACACCGGGGTGGAACCAGGAGTGGCGCGGCCCCCTCCGCGAAGCGATGGACTGGCTGAGGGACGCGGTGGCTCCCCTCTACGAGAGGGAGGCCTCGAGGTACCTGCAGGACCCCTGGGGAGCGAGGGACGACTATATCAGGGTCGTCCTCGACAGATCCCCGGAGAATGTGGACGCCTTCCTGTCCCGGCATGAGAGAAGCCCACTCTCCATTGATGAGAAGAGGCTGGTCCTCAAGCTACTCGAGATGCAGAGGCACTCCCTCCTCGCGTTCACCAGCTGCGGCTGGTTCTTCGACGACATCTCGGGAATAGAGGCGACGCAGGTCATGTCCTACGCCTCGAGGGCGATACAGCTCGCCCACGAGGTCTTCGGGGTGGACCTCGAGAGGCCTTTTCTCGAGATCCTGGGGAGGGCAAGGAGCAACATCGCGGCCGTGGGGACCGGGGCAGACGCGTACGCGATGTTCGTAAAGCCGTCGTCAGCCGACCTGGTGAAGGTGGGCGCACACCACGCGATCGCATCCCTCTTCAACGGGGGGTCCGAGCAGCCGCTGGGCCCCTACCAGATCGAGTACGGGCGCTACGGCGTCCACCAGTCGGGGAGGCTGAAGCTGGCCATCGGAGAGTCCCGAATCCTCTCCCGGACGACCCTCGAGGAAGCCGCGATCAGCTTTGCGGTCCTATGGCTGGGAGATCACAACGTTTATGCGGGCGTCGGGCGCCTTGCCGACGGCGAGGCGTTGGCCAAGATGCAGGAGAGGGTGAAGAAGGACTTCAGGAAGGCCAACGTCCGCGAGATGATCTCCCTCATCGACTCTACTTTCGGAGAGGGATGCTACACTCTGAAGGATCTCTTCCGGGACAAGCAGGCCGAGATCATGGGCCTGATCCTGAAGGCAGCCGTCGAGGGCGCCGAGACAGGGTACAGGCGAGTCTTCGACGACAACTACTCTGCCCTGATCTTCCTCAGGGATATCGCCCTCACCCCGCCGAAGGCCATACTGTCCGCTGCCGAGGTCGTGCTCAACTCGGAGATGCGCAGGGCGCTCACCTCGGAGCAGACCGACCTGGAGCATCTGGGGCGGCTGGTGGACGATATCCTGTCCCTTTCGGTTCAGCTTGATGGCGACCTCGCCTTTGAGGCCGGTTCCAAGGTACAGCGCGAGCTGGAGGGGGCTGCAGCAGACACCGGGGACGCCGCCAAGCTGGAGATGGCGGCCCGCCTCGTAGCCGTCCTGAAGAGGCTGCCGTTGCAGCTCAACCTCTGGCGCTCACAGAACACCGCCTTCCTCATGGGGAGAGAGCACTATGCAACGATGAGTGAGAGGTGTGGCGGGGGGGACGGGGAGGCCTGCCGGTGGCTGGCTGCCTTCGACAAACTCGTCGACCAGCTGGGCATCAAGATCCAGCGCTGAGTTTATGGAAAGGCAGATATATCCGGTTTTCTGAAGTCCAGATCGCGAGGCGTCCCCCTAGGCGGCCGTATAAGCAAAACAGCCTGCGAGGCGCGCCAGTAGATGAGCCGTGGCAGGCCGTCCCCCCTTACACATCAGCTTGGAGAGTTGCCTGATGAAACTTGAGAGAGCGAGCGGAGTGCTCCTTCACCTGACCTCCCTCCCCACCGACTTTGGGATAGGCGACTTGGGCCCCTCGGCTTATCGGTTCGCAGACCTGCTCCTCGAGAGCGGGCAGGCGTACTGGCAGATCCTGCCCCTGAGGCCCACCAGCCAGTTCAACGGTAACGTGCCGTACAACGCCGACTCCAGCTTCGCGGGGAACCCGCTGCTGGTGAGCCCCGAGCTCCTGGTCCGCGAAGGCCTCCTCCAGGATATTGGCGACCTCAGGGTCCCGGCATCGAGCAGGATCGACTATGGCTCGGTCGAGAGCTCGAAGGAGAGGATGCTGGAGCGGGCATACGCGGTCTTCAAGGAGAGGTTCCGGGACTACCAGCGTGAGTTTGAGGACTTCTGTGCCAGGGAAAGGAGCTGGCTCGATGACTATGCGCTCTTCAGGTCGATAAAGAAGGTGAGCGGCCAGCCATGGTTCCTGTGGCCCGCGCCCCTCAGGGATCGCGACCCCTCGGCACTAGAGGAGAAGCGGAGGACACTCGCCGGCGCCGTGGAGCAGGTCAAGTTCGTCCAGTTCCTCTTCTACAGGCAGTGGGACTCGCTGAGCGGGTACTGCAGGAGGAAGGGGCTGAGGCTCTTCGGGGACCTCCCGATCTATGTCAGCTACGACAGCGCGGACGTATGGGCCCATCCCGACCTCTTCAAGCTCGACTCTGCGAAGAGACCCCTCTTCATAAGCGGCGTCCCACCCGACTACTTCAGCGAGACGGGGCAGCTCTGGGGGAACCCTGTCTATGACTGGGAGGCGCATAGGAAGACGGGCTTCGCCTGGTGGATGGAACGCATCAGGCAGAACCTTAGGGGGCTCGACGCCATGCGGCTCGATCACTTCCGGGGGCTGGTCGGCTACTGGGAGGTCCCGGCAGGGGAGACGACCGCTGTCAGGGGCCGCTGGGTCAAAGCCCCGTCCGAGGAGTTCTTCAGCGAGCTGTGCAGGAACTTCCCTGAGATGCCCTTCATCGCTGAGGACCTGGGGGTAATAACCGACGACGTCAGGGATATGATTAAGAGGCTCGGCCTGCCCGGGATGAGGGTCCTGATCTTCGGCTTCAGCGGCGGGGCGGACAACCCGAACAAGCTCTTCAACCACACGCAGAACTCGGTGGTCTACACCGGGACCCACGACAACAACACCGCGAGGGGGTGGTTCGCCAAGGAGGCCACGCAGGAGGAGAAAGCGGAACTGGCATGCTACGCAGGCAGGGCGCTGTCGGAAGGGGACGTCAGCTGGGAGATGATCAGGCTCGCGCTTATCTCCGTCTCCGGCCTCTGCATTATCCCTATGCAGGACGTCCTCTCACTGGGAGAGGATGCCCGGATGAACAGGCCCGCCTCCAGCTCCCACAACTACGAGTGGCGCCTCTTGCCCGGCCAGCTCGAGACCGGCGATCTCAGGAGGCTGGGTGCCATGTGCGCGGTATTCGGCCGGGTAAGAGCGCGCTCTGCCGCCCCCTGACATGACGGGCGGAAGGCTTTGCGGCGCTAGGCGTGGCAGTCCCTGCCAGCTCCCCGCGTGCCAGAGCCTCCGGCCCCGGAACACCCGCCACCCCGGGGAGCGATGAGCGCTTATAGGGCTTATATGCGGAGAGGGGCGATCGATTGGATTGGGCGGCCGCTCATCGAGAAGAGCTGGGTCGGGGATCCGAGACGGCAAGGACCTGCCAAAGTCATCGCAATCACCGGGAAAGTGAGCGGCGGCGGGGGTGCCCCATCACCGCCGGCATCTCCGCTCGGGTCGCCGCCAATGCCGCTGAGGAAGCAAGGTCGGAGGGGGGCGGCAGCGCCGCAGCGCGCGGTCAGACCCCTCTGAATAGCCCCCTCTCCAGCCATTTGATGTAGCTCGGGGCCCTCCTGACAGTATACGCAAGCCAGACCAGCGCTGCGACTCCCAGCGCGAGGAGTATCGGCAGGACGACGTATACTATGAGCGGCGCCCCCTCGCTGACTGCGATGTAGAAGAGGAATCCCCACATAGCGACGAACAGGGCCATGAACGCCATCGCTATGTAGAGCAGCCACCTGAACGCCGGGTATATCGAGCTTCGCTGCGCAGCCTGCGCAGCCTTCACATACCTCTCGTACTCCCGCCCGTCCTCGGCAGTGATCGAGTCGATAAATGCGACCGCCCTCCTGCCCAGGGGCGTCAGAACGTACTTGCGATCAGCGCTCTTCTCGAGCAGGCCCTCTAGCTGCTTGAGGTGATAGTTTATCTGGCCTGTCGATATGCCCAGCTCGGTGATGATCTCGGTGTAGGACGCGCCCTTCTCGCCGGAACCTACTATCCTGAGGATCGTGCGTCTCACCTCGTGAGAGACCGCCTGGACGATCGTCGCCTCCATGTCGCCCCGAGTCTCGCTCATAACAGCCACCACGATTCGATCCTCCGTGTTGGCTTAAATCGATTCTTGAAGAGAATGTCTGGACAAATCTTACTGCATACCTGTTATCTGAAGAAAACTATTTGAGCGTTAAGCCCCTATCTTAATATCGGGCTGATTTTCAATGACCACACCTATAGGGGATGAATACCCCAGGTTCACCGCAGCCGCGGTGCAGGCCTCGCCGGTATTCCTCAACCGCGATGCGACGATCGATAAGGTGGACGCCCTGGTAAGGGAAGCCGCCGAGAAGGGCGCCGATCTGGTGGTGATAGGCGAGTCGTTCGTCCCTGCGTTCCCGCTCTGGAACATGTTCCACACACCGATGGAGATCTCCCCGTTCTTCAAGCGCATGTACGAGAACGCCTTGGAGATCCCGAGCTCGCAGTTCAACCGGCTGAGCGCGATCGCAAGGAGGAACAAGGTCTTCCTCTCCATCGGCGTCACCGAGAAGGGCCCTATAAGCATGGGCGCCCTCTGGAACACGAACCTCCTCTTCGACAGGGCTGGGCGGCTGCTCAACAGGCACAGGAAGCTCGTCCCGACCTGGGCAGAGAAGCTGACCTGGGCTAACGGAGACGCCTCCTACCTGCGGGTCGAGCACACCGAGATCGGCAGGATAGGCACCCTCATCTGCGGGGAGAACTCCAACCCCCTCGCAAGATTCGCACTTCTGGCGCAGGGAGAGCAGGTCCACATAGCGACCTACCCTCCGGCATTCCCCTTCAAAAAACCCGGAGGTGAGGGCAACTATAACCTCACCGAGTCGATCCGGATACGGTCCGCTGCCCACTCCTTCGAGGGCAAGGTCTTCAATATCGTCGCCTCAGGCCTGCTCGACGCCGACGCGATAGACCAGATCTCCCTCGGGGACCCAGAAAAACGCTCGCTGCTGGAACACTGCCCGCCCCCGGTATCGCTGATCCTCGGTCCTACCGGAGAACTCATCGCCGAGCCCTTGGTCGGGAAAGAGGGGATGATCTTTGCGGATATAGACATCTCCAAGATCATTGAGCAGAAGCAGTTGCATGATGTCGTCGGCTACTACAACAGGTTCGATATCTTCCGCTTCGAGATGAACACCTGCCCCAACCGGCCGATATGGATCAGGCGCCCCGAAGGGATCGTGGAGGAGGCGATCGCCCCTGCCAAGCAAGCGGACGTCACGGAAGGACCTGAGGAGGCGCTAAAGGAGTAGCTGTATAAAAAAGGCGGGTAAAGGGGGTTCGGTCGGAAAGGATTCCGTCTGCCCCTCTGACCCTCTGCCCCATAGATCCCGCGCGGTCGCAAGCCTTGCGCAGTCGGCCTACTCGGGCACGCTAACTATGACATCGCCGCCATCGATCCTGACAGGGTACGTCCTTATTGGGTCCAGAGACGTCAGCCCCGGAGGGAGGTCTACAGCCTCCCCAGTCGTCACATCGAAGCTAGCGAAGTGCTTATCGCAGTATATAACCTTCCCGCGGAGCTTGCCTGGCGCGAGAGGATTGCTGACGTGGCTGCAGACCGGCTGGATGCCGTAGAGCTTCCCGTCCACGTTCACTATCAGGACCCTGGTGTTGGATGCCCTGTACGTCTTCTTCGATCCCGGAGGTATATCCTCCACTCTGGCCACCTTAATCTCCGGCATTGGATAAGGTCCCCAACTTCTAGTAGGCTTCCCGTCCTATATCTATCGATGATGCCGGGCCTATAGTGCCAGGGTGCCTCCAGCGGGTGGCCAGGAAAACGATTCCAGCAGGACCGCCCCCTCCATCCCCTAGTCTGTCAGGGAATGCCTGCCATCCCGATGGCTACGATCGCGATCGTCGTGCCGACTATAACCTCATCTCCGGCACCCCGGCGCTGACCGCTATTAATGATTCCGGTCCAGCTGTGGAGTATTCGCTTGTGGCTGCAGTAATCGCCCTGGAGAGGTGGGGACGGGGGTGCCTCCCAGCACCCGGCCATGATCCTTCCTGACCCTGCCTCTGCCACCAGCCTGCCCCGCGCAGGAGGAAGGGGCACAACGCGCGGGATAGTCATATGGAACGAAAGCCTCTTTAATATGCTGCACATCCGCCCCAATCCCCTGTTAAGCCATAGCTATAACCCCGCCAATATTGTTAAAAAATCTTTAATATAACTCGTCATTCAATAACAAAAACACATCAAAACCTTTATTAAACTGCAAGTATAGTTCTGTGGGATGGGCGATGCCTAAAGCTTTGTTAGTACTTGAAGACGGGACCACCTTCCGCGGCACCGGCTTCGGCTACCCTGCGGAGGTGGAGGGAGAAGTGATCTTCAGCACCGGCATGGTCGGCTACCCCGAGTCGCTGACGGACCCGTCTTACTGCGAGCAGATCCTCGTAGACACGTACCCGCTGATCGGGAACTATGGCGTCCCCTCGGTCTCCACCGTCGATGACTTCAGGATCCCCGTCAACATCGAATCGGACAGGATCCAGGTCTCGGGCTTCATAGTCTCGAGGCTGGAGAGGCTCCCTAGCCACTGGGCAAGCAAGATGACACTCGACGAGTGGATGACCGATCAGAAAATCCCTGGAATGGAGGGCGTCGATACGCGCGAGCTGACAAAATTGCTAAGAACCAGGGGCACCATGTTCGGCCTCCTGAAAGTCGGTGACGACCTCGGCTCAGACTTCTCTGAGGTCCAGGAGAGGATCGCCAGGGTATCGTCCAGGCGCGGGATGGGCCTGGTCGGGAGGGTGACCGTCCCCTCGCCTGTAGTCTACGGCAGCGGCCGCTCACCAGTCATAGTCTTGGTGGACTGCGGCGTCAAGTACAGCATCATAAGGGCCCTCCTAGCCAAGGGAGCGGAGGTAGTAAGGGTTCCCTACGACCTCGGGCCCGAGGAGATCTTGGGGTACGGGCCGTCGGGTCTGGTCCTCTCCAACGGACCAGGGGATCCGAAGTGGTGCAGAAAGACCATCGAGACCACGAGGGCGCTTATAGATGAAGGCCTACCAATCATGGGCATCTGCCTCGGCAGCCAGATCCTTGCCCTGGCTGCGGGGGCAGACACCTACAAGATGAACTTCGGCCACCGCGGCCAGAACCAGCCCTGCATCGACATGAGGACCGGTAGGTGCTACATCACCAGCCAGAACCACGGATATGCGATCGAGAGGGCGACTCTCAAAGGCTCTGACTATGAGCCTTGGTTCTCTAATGCCAACGATGGGACAGTCGAGGGCATCAGGCACAAGCACCGCCCTGTATTTGGAGTCCAGTTCCATCCGGAGGCCACGCCAGGGCCCTCCGATACGGCATTTCTCTTCGACGAGTTCATGGAGGCTGTCAGAAGATGGCAAAACTAGGGGAGCTGAGGAAGGTCCTGATCCTGGGAAGCGGCGCCATAAAGATCGGCGAGGCCGGGGAGTTCGACTACTCCGGTGCGCAGGCGATAAAGGCCCTCAGGGAAGAGGGCATAAAGGTTATCCTCGCAAACCCCAACATCGCCACGATACAGAGCGACGAGGACTTTGTCGATCGCGCCTACTTCGTGCCGCTCAACACCGACTCGCTCGAGAAGGTAATCAACAAGGAGAGGCCCGACGGCATCATGCTCAGCTTCGGCGGGCAGACCGCCCTTAACGCTGGAATTGAGCTTCACGAGAAGGGCATACTCGATCGGTACGGCGTCAAGATCCTGGGGACTGGCATCTTCTCCATCGAGACGTGCGATGACAGGAAGAAGTTCAGGGATCTTATGGTGCGCTCTGGTCTGCCGGTGCCGAGGAGTGAGACCGCAAACTCCGTGGAGGAGGCGCTCAAAATCGCCAGGCAGATAGGCTACCCTGTCATCATCAGGGTCGCGTACACACTCGGCGGTCAGGGCTCTGGCTTCGCCCGGAACGAGGCCGATCTGAGGGAGATCGCCTCGCGCGGACTGGCATCCAGCAGGATAAACCAGGTGCTGGTGGAGGAATCGCTCAGGGGATGGAAGGAGATCGAGTACGAGGTAATGCGCGATGCAGACGACAACTGCGCAATCGTCTGCAACATGGAGAACTTCGATCCTATGGGCGTACATACCGGAGACAGCATAGTGGTCGCCCCCTCACAGACTCTTAATAACCGCGAATACCAGATGCTGAGGACCGCCTCCTTCAAGGCAGTCAGGGCGCTCAAGATCTTGGGCGAGTGCAACATCCAGTTTGCCCTTGACCCCAGGAGCGAGGAGTTCAGGGTCATCGAGGTCAACTCGCGCCTCTCCAGGAGCTCAGCACTCGCATCCAAGGCGACAGGCTATCCTATTGCATATATCGCTGCGAAGCTGGCCATAGGCTTCACCCTCCCCGAACTCAGGAACAAGATCACCCAGATAACGACCGCCTGCTTCGAGCCTGCGATCGATTACATCGTGGTCAAGGTTCCGCGCTGGGATTTTAAGAAGTTCAGGCGGGTCGAGCGCTACCTCGGGACCCAGATGAAGTCGGTCGGCGAGGTCATGGCCATCGGCAGGAGATTCGAGGAGGCTCTGCAGAAAGCGGTGAGGATGACCGAGATCGGCAGGGAGCTAACGGACACTGGAGACCTCGAGGACGACCCGGAAAAGATCAGGGGCGAATTGGCCAACCCCACCGATATGAGGCTCTTCTACATTGTGAAGGCGCTCGAGTCGGGTATAAGCGTCGAGGAGATCTACGGTCTCACCGGCATAGACCCGTGGTTCCTCTCCAAGATCAAAGGCATCGTCGCCCTGGAGAGAGAGATCAGGGCCAACCGCCTGAACAGGGACCTTCTGGGCGAAGCCAAGAGGATGGGCTTCTCGGACGCCAAGATCTCCTCCCTGAAGGGCATGACCGAGTACGAGGTCCGGACCCTGAGGAAGTCTATGGGCATAGTCCCGGTCGTTAAGCAGATAGATACCCTTGCGGCGGAGTGGCCTGCCGCGACGAACTACCTCTACCTGACCTACAACGGGGAGAGCAACGATATCGAGTTCTACAGGAAGCGCAAGATCATCGTCTTGGGCTCCGGCTGCTACCGCATAGGCTCGAGCGTCGAATTTGACTGGTGCTGCGTGAACCTGGGCCGGGCCCTGAAGCGCTACGCCGACGAGGTAATAATGATTAACTGCAATCCAGAGACCGTTTCCACCGATTACGACACGCTTGACAAACTCTACTTTGAGGAGATCACACTCGAGAGGGTGCTCGACATAGCCGAGAGGGAGTTCCCGCTCGGGGTGGTAGTCTCTGTCGGTGGGCAGACCCCGAATAACCTGGCCCTCGGACTCGAGGAGAACGGCGTCAGCATCATAGGCCCGTCGGCAAAATACATCGACAGGGCCGAAGACCGCTCCAAGTTCAGCAAGATACTCGACTCTCTAGGCATAGCCCAGCCCGAATGGGCCAAGCTCTCCAGCCTTGCCCAGGCGAAGGAGTTCGCCGCCAAGATAGGCTATCCCGTCCTCGTGAGGCCCTCATACGTCCTCTCTGGGGCAGCCATGAGCGTCGCGTACAACGAAGGCCAGCTCGAGTCCTACCTCAAGCTCGCCGAGGACGTCTCGAAGGATCATCCTACTGTGATCTCCAAGTTCATAGAGGGTGCGAGGGAGGCCGAGGTGGACGGGGTATGCGACGGCGAGAACGTCTTCATAGGGAGCCTCATGGAGCACGTCGAGAACGCCGGTACGCACTCTGGGGACGCTGTGGTAGCCATACCGACGCTGACCCTCGACGAGGCCACAAGGGAGCGCATCAAGGACTATACCGTGCGGATCGCGAGGGCGCTGGCCATCAAGGGCCCCTTCAACATACAGTACCTTGTCAACGGCTCCGGCGTCTACGTCATCGAGTGCAATATGCGGGCGAGCAGGAGCATGCCCTTCGTCTCCAAGGTCACCTCCGTCAAGCTGATGGACATAGCTGCCGACGCAATTATGGGCAGGTCCATCAAGCCGGGCGAGGGGAAGCCCCGTGGGGTGGGTGTCAAATCCCCGCAGTTCTCCTTCATGCGCCTCATGGGGGCGGATCCTGTGAGCGGCGTCGAGATGGCCTCCACGGGCGAGGTCGCCTGCATCGGCGGTAGCTTCGAGGAGGCACTAGTGGACGCCCTAATCGCCTCCGGCAGGGCCCCGGCTAAGGCAGGCGGGACAGTGCTGCTGAGCACCCAGGGGATAACGCCATGCGGCCGCTGGAAAGGGGCCGAGGGGCTAGTCCCCCTGGCGCTCAAGTTTACCGAGAGCGGCTTTGAGGTCGTCGCCCCCGAGAAGGTGGCTTCGGTGATGGTCCGGAACGGCGTCAGGTGCGGCACCCTTCAGATCGGGGCGCCCACGGCCGATGCCGTCGCAGCCGCGATCACCGATCGCAAGGTAGACCTGGTGATAAGCATCCACGATCCCTCCGCCACAGTCTGCAACATAAACGGCAGTGAGGAGTACCTGCTGAGGAGGAAGGCCGTGGAGTTCGGCATACCTCTAATAACGAACCTGGAGCTGGCCAATGCCCTCGCGGGTGCCATCTCGGTACTGAACACGAAGGCGAAGGTTGCGGCAGAGGCTGAGATTGCGGCGAAATGACCTGCCGGCCCTCCTCTTCCTCCCCCCTCCGTTCCCGCCCCTGCCCGTGTCACCGCCCTTCTCCCTAAACCTCCTCTCCCTTCTCCACAGTCACACTAAAGCCGCGTGCCCCGAGGATCTTTCCGGCCACCTCGAGCGTTGCCCTTGCAATTTCGTCGCCCTCCAGCCCCACGAGTATCGAATTGATCGCAAGGCGTGCGTCCCTCACCGGCCCCGTTATCTCTCCGCTGACTTGGGCTCCGCGCTTTACGCTGACTATGTCTGCCTTGATATACCCCCCGTCAGCCCTGAGGTATGACTTGATATGGCCTACTGCCCGAGCACCCGATCTGAGGCACTCCTCTGCGATCTCCGCGACCAGCTCCCCAGCCATCTCCTTAATGCTGGCTGCACTGACCCCTGCGGCCGAACCGTGTATGAGCCTGAGGGCGACCCCGTATCCGTTGATATTCAGGTCCTCCGCCGCATGGGGCAGTTCATCGTGGCCGTGGGGGCCAGCCCATTCGGGATGCGTGCTGCTGTGGCCGTTGGCATGATCGGCCCCCCTCACTGCGCTATCACCCCTTCCCTGCCCCCCTTCCTCCCTCTCCCTCCTCTCCCTCCCCCACCAGCACCCTCGCCAGCTCCGCGATCCCGTCTCCCCTTACCGCCGAGACCCTCATGACCCTCGCGCCCGGTGCTGCCTCCCTGACTCCCGCCTCACAGTCCCTTACCCTCCTCTCCTCCACTGCGTCGACCTTATTTATCGCCACTATGTCCGCTCCTCCAAGCTGCCTTCTCACGAACCTGCCTATCGAGTTCTCCGAGAGCTGGTCCTCACGGTCAAGGGCGTCAAACATCACCACCACTGGGCCTGCCTCGATCGGCACCCTTCCTCCACCGAGCCTGACCCCCTCCCTAACCTGTTCAGGCAACGCTACCCCCGTCGGCTCTATCAGGACCAAGTCCGGGGCGAACTCCCTCGCTAGTGCGACGAGCGTCTCGGCCAGACTGATCAGGAGCTCGCAGCAGAGGCAGCCCCCGCCCAGCTCCGCTACCTTCAGACCGAACTGCTCCGCCACCTTCGCATCGACCGGCACGTCGCCGATCTCGTTCACTATCACCGCCACCTTCTTTCCATAATCGCCGCTCAGCTTCTTGGCCAGGGCGACGATCGCGGTGGTCTTACCGCTTCCGAGGAAGCCGGCAACCTGAATCACCTTCAACCTGCAAGCCCTCCATGTACTGTCAACAGGCATCTCGGACCGGAACCATGCGCAGCCTGCATCCCCTGACGTCGGGGCCGCAATGCGTCCCAGCCCGCGTCCCGGTTCAGGGTACTGAGAACACCTGTGAATATTTATGCATTGACCCCCACCGGGGCACCGTGGCTCACATGCGAGATGATCCGAGAACGTTTTTTACATCCGCCGAGAGATCTCTAGCAGGCACCCGACATGATCGTCAAACAGATAAAGCATAACGGCGACAATTTCTCCTACCTGATCGCCGACGGGGCGACCCGGGAGGCGGCTGTGATCGATCCTGCAGGGAACGGGGACCAGATAATCGAGCTTGCTGAACGGGAGGGACTGAAGGTGAGGTATGTAATAGCCACACACCACCACCGGGATCACGTCCGGGACGCTGACAGACTAAGGAACGCTCTGGGGGCAAAGGTTGCAGCCCACCGATCCTCCAAGATCAGGAAGGACATCGCGCTCGACGATGGCTCGGTTCTGGAGATCGGTGGGCTCCACGCCAGGGTGATCCATACGCCGGGTCATACCGAGGACAGCATAACTCTCCTGGCCGGCGGGGCGGTCTTCACCGGGGACACGCTCTTCGTAGGCGAGTGCGGGCGGACCGACCTGCCGGGCAGCAACCCCGAGGAGATGTACGACAGCCTATTCAACAAACTGATGAGGCTGGACGACGATCTCAGAGTCTATCCTGGGCACGACTATGGGCCGAGTCCCAGCTCCACAATGGGCCTCGAGAAGAGGACGAACTACACCCTCAAGAAGCGATCTATGGCGGAGTTTGTGGAGTTTATGAAACAGCCGTGAAAGAGTTAGGCGACGCTTTCCTGGGGCAAGAGAAAAAAAGGATCGGAAGGGGTAGGACCTGTCTGAAGGGGCTCAGCGCCTCCTAAGGAATACCAGTGCGCCCCCTATGATCGCAACCGCAGCAACCACGAAGATGATGTACAGAGTATAGTCTACCGATTGGGCCATAATGATCTGCACAGTCCCGCCTTGGGCGGCCACGCTGCTTATGTTGGCAAAGTCCGCGTCAGCAAAAGCGGCAGTGAGCGATATGGGGTAGCTTCCTGCAGGAGCGCTGCCCAGCACCTCAAACTGGATCTTCACAAACGTAGCGTTGGGCGTGGGGGTTGAAGTGGCCCCTACACGGGCGATTGCGCACCTGACCGTCCCCGCTGTATTGCTGGTCTCGTTCAGGCCAAAGATCGGCTGGGGCCCGAGCAGGCCCCCCGCCTCCACACCGACCACCTTCATGACGCTCTGGTTGAATCCGACCGCCACCTCGCCAGCGCTGATGCCATACTGCCCTGGACTGACGTCAACGGTTACGTTGAACCGCTGTCCCGGCTGGACGCTCTGTGGGGTGACGCCGATGGTTGCATTGACCGAACTCTGTGCCACCACCACCGCTGCGGCAGAGGGCAGTACTAGGAGCGACACCAGGATCATCAGGAGTACCTTTCTATGCATCATCTCACTCACCACTCCCGTACCTGAAGCCGAGCATTGCAAGGTCGATATAGTTCACCAGACCGTCACCGTTGAGGTCTGCACCTGCATTGAATCCCGAGTCCGAGCTGGTCTTGCCGTAAGATGTCGTCAGGATAGCCACGTCAGCTGAGTCGACCTTGCCGTCATGGTTGATATCGCCCGTAGTCCAGACACTGACCACGAACGTCCACGTCTTAGAGCCGCTGTTCCCCGAGGTGTCCTTCACCTCGAAGTAGACCGTATGATTGCCGTTTGAGAGGCTCGCTGGTGCATATACCGTCTGAGAGGAGGTAATGGCGGCGCCCGAGGTCACATCGACACCGTCAATCTTGAGCACCACTGATGAGACGTCTATCGCCGCATTGTCCGAGTAGCCCACAGTTATCGTCGGGCTCGCGTTGGTGACCACCGCTCCATCGGCGGGAGACCACGACGATATCACCGGGTCTGTGGTATCCGCCGCGGTACCTGCCGTGACCTCGAAAGTCGCATTGACAAACGTCCCCGAGTACGCCCTGGCTGTGTAGGTTCCGCTCAGCCAGCTCCCTGTGGGGATGGCCGAGGGGATCTTAAAGGTGAAGGAGTATGTCCCGTCACCGCTCGCGGTAGCATACTGGATATCTACCATGGCCGCGTTGGGGTTGAAGAGCTGGACAGTTACGTCAGTACCTGCATTCGCGTTGCCCGTCACTGTTACCGTCTCGCCCGGACTGTAGCTCGACTTGTCAAGAACTATGCTAAGGTCTGCAGCGGATGCCATTGGTACAACCGCTACAGCGCTCATGAGGATAAGCGCCGTTAAGAACACATGATGTTTTCCAGACATATGCCGTCCTTTAAAGCTGAAATCAGCGCTTATTAAAAGGTTTGCAGCCTCTAGGACTGGAGCGGAACCAGCTCCGCCGCTGCCCCGGATCACAAATCCGGCCTTCCGGTGATCTAATCTCTAGAACGCCCCTCCTGTGACGATCCCCCTCGCCATCTGGAGGCAAGCGTCCTCTACGCCGTACACCCGCCCGGCTCTGCGGATGTCGGCAGGACGAGTTCATCGGTTCCCGCAGCAGACGGCCGCTCAGGCGTACTGCCCTTTAACGCTCCAGACCTCTGGAACTTATCGCCCCATCTCCCCCGCGGTGGGTGAACAGCCACTCCATGAGCCCCGTCCCCCTTTCACCGAGCTCCACGCACTCTTGAAACACCATCGCCTCGAAGAGCTCGGTGGTGCCCCCCGGGAAAGGCCGCTCGAATCTCACAAAGCTGGTGGGTGAGAGGAGGGCGGACCTCACTGTGTAGCGCCTCCCGCCGTCACACGAGATGCGCGTCTCGGTTCGTATGGGGACCCTCCTGCCCCCCACCTCCGCAAACTCCGCCTCCGCATCGACCTCAGTTATCGCAGTGTGCCCCCCCTCCGATGACACCCCGCCGGACGAATGGACCGTGCCCCTTGCGGTATCCCGCCGGAGGCCTATCGAGAGAGATCCGAACTGGGCGTGGAGCGCATACCAGCCCTCGATGTGCCAGTCGCGGGAGCCCCAGCTCTTGTCACGCTGGCCGAGCCCCCTCACCTCCAGCCTCCGCCCTGCCAGCTCGACCACCCCCTCCACGGTCCCCGACTGCTCAAAGTGACCATCCCAAGACGTCCCGCTCCCCTCGCCGAAGTAAAATGCCGGGAAGCGCGCCCTCCACAGGAGATCCGCCCTCACCTCCCCCTTGGCAAACCTTATCCTCCACCCCCTCAGGGGATCGAGGAGCTCATACGTCAAGTGGTTGTCGGAGAGTGCGCTCAGGTCGCTGGGGTACTGCCCCTCAGGCTCTGCAAAGTAGACCTCGCGCCTGCCCCCCTCGAAGAGGGCGAAGACGAACTCACGCTTGGGTGCGCCTGGGACGAGCCCCACCGTCGAGAACCCCGAGAGGCCGCCCGTGGCATCGGCAAAGTTGAAGTAGTAGCTCTCCCGCCAGTCCGCGCGGCCAGACGGTGCGTGCAGGTAGTCCTCAGTAGCCGGGACGCCCATCCGTATCCCCTCCGCTCAGCCTGGCAGGAGGTATAAGACCGGATCCCTCTCCTTCAGGAAAGGGAATATCTTTCCCTTGACTATCTTCTTCTTGATCCGGGAGAACGCCGGGTCTTCATTATGTTCGAGGAAGTAGGGAAGGTACTCCTCTTGGACCTCTGGGGAGATGCCCCAGTCAACCTCCTCGGTTATGCCGACCATGTCCGTATACCGGGCAAACCCCCTCCAATATGCGGTCGCGCCCGCGAGGAGCAGCTGCTTCCGGTCCATCTCCGAGAACTTCATGTAGAGCTCCATCTGCGCCTGGTCTGCCGCCTCGGCATAGGCGGGGAGCTCATCCAGTCCGAGTGGGATGATTCTGCTGTTGCGCTTCGTGTAAGCAGCGATTCTGGTGATGAGCCCCGCATAGTCGCCGGGCTCGATGGTCATAGTTCCTATGTCATTGAACGTGGCGCTGGCCCCCCTGATGGTCATAGCAATTCCGAGAGACGAAGATGGGAGCTTGGCGTCTGTCTCCGACCACGGGAGCCATTGCCTCCCGCGCCCGTCATGAAGGTTGGTATACTCCGAGACCACGAGGATCTCGTCCCCCATGGGATAGGGACCGTGGTTGACTATCTTGGCCCTGGCGTCGCACTCCTCGACAAACGAGTAGAGGTCGACCGAGCCGATCGCCCGCCTGACCTTTGAGGCCTGATCCCGCGTCACGGGCTGGAGGTTGTCCTTCAGCCACTGCAGGGACGCTTCGTCGAGAACGCGGTTAATTCCCCCCGCCGAGGCGACGGTCGGCTTTCCCGAGTCGAAATATCCGGTGGCCAGCCTGTACCACTTCTCGAGCATGTAGAGCCACTCACTCCTCTTCTCAGCCGGCTCCCTCGCCGGGTTCCCGCCGCACTTGTTGTAGATCGTCCCCATCCGCGCCAGCGAGTAGTACATCCAAAGGTATGATATGGAGAGGGTCTGCACGGGCGAGAGGAGGGTCTTGCTCCGCCTCGCCATCTCCTCCGGCGTCATCCTCTCCCAGACCCGCTTCATGATCCCGTAGAGGTTCCGGTAGGTCTGGTAAAAGCCGATGCAGATGTACGCGTTGACCGGGAAGAGCTTGGACTCCAAAAGGCTCCTCTCCAGCACTATACCCGAGAACACCTTGCTCAGGTGGGAGATCTGCTCATTAGCCTCCTCCACTCGCAAAAGCTGTCCGCCCCTCCCGGGAACCTATGCCCCAAAGCGTAAATAAGGGTTGGCCCTCCCCCTCCAGCCCCTGGAAAAGAGACCGGCGCCCAGCACCTTGGCGGGTCAGGATACTGGGCGCAGGCAACAACTGCAGGCTCATCAACCCTTTTATACGGAATGCACCAGAACCATGTGGTGGAGTGAAGCGCATGAGGGTAATCGGGCGGGGGCAGATGACTCTCAAGATGCAGGCCAAGGGGGAACTCCGTATCGTCAGGTCGATCCAGGATGTGATCCGCCTCTGGAAGGAGGGGGCCGAGGGGAAGATCGTGCTGGTCGAGGACGCCGGGATAACCACGCTCGGCCCCATCCTCTCCAAGCTGGCAGGCGTCGTCTGCATGTCGGGCGGCCTGGGATCGCACCTGGCGATCGTGAGCCGGGAGTTCTCAATCCCCGCTCTGATGGGGACGAAGGTCGAGACCGCCGAAAGCCTCGATAAGAGGAACGTAGTGATCCAGCCGGCCGCGGGAGGGGGGAAGGACGGCCTTCTCCTGGTCGAGTGAGGCGCCCGCGGCGATCGGGTCGCGACCCCCGGAAGCCTGTTGGAGCCCCCTCCCAACAGGCGGCCCCCGGCCTGCTGGCTACTCTATCAGCCCCTCGATCTCGTCCATTACTTGGTTGGCCCGCCGCATGGTCAGGTTGAAGGGGTCGCTGCCGGTCATATCGATCCCTACCTTTCGCAGCGTCGGTATGGGGTAGTCCGAGCCCCCGCTCTTGAGGAAGTCGAGGTACCTGCCGACAGCCTCCGTATCGCCGCCCAGTATCTTCGCCGCTATCGCCTGCGCTGCTGTGAATGAGGTGCTGTACTGGAAGACGTAAAAGTTATAGTAGAAGTGGGGGATGTATGCCCACTCGACGCCGTACAGGTCCTTTATGCTACAGATCCCTCGGTCTTGGCCATAGTACTTCCTCAGGATCTCCAGATAGAGCGCTGTAAAGTCCTCCCCAGTCAGCGCCTCCCCCTTCTCCGCCCTCTCGTGGATCCTCAGCTCGAACTCGGCGAACTGTGTCTGCCTGAAGAGGGTCGTCCGGTACCCCTCCAGGTAGCCCCCCAGCAGGGCGATCTTCTGATCCTTGTCGGCAGCCCTCCCCAGCTCGTAGTCGACGAGGAGCGACTCGTTTACGGTCGATGCCACCTCCGCCAGGAAGATCGGGTACTTGGAGTTGACGTAAGCCTGATTCGTGTTGGAGAAGTGGCTGTGCATGGCATGCCCCAGCTCGTGAGCCAGCGTGCTCACGTCCTCATACTTCCCGTTGAAGCTCATCAGGATGTAGGGATGGACATCGTAGACTGCGTCGCAGTACGCCCCGGAGCGCTTGCCGGTGCTGGCACAGGCATCGATCCAGCACTGGAGGAAAGCCCTGTCGATCATCTCGGTGTAGCTGCTGCCCAAGGGCGCTAGCGCCTTGAGGAGGGTTGACCTCGCCTCCTGGTAAGTATACTTCAGGTCCACCCCCTTCACCATCGACGTGTACAGGTCGTAGTAGTGGAGCTCGTCCAGCTGCAGCAACCGCCTGCGCAGGTTCAGGTAACGGTGCAGGCAGGGGAGGGAGTCATTGACGTTCCTTATGAGGCTGTGGTACACCTCCACGGGGACCGCGTTCCTGTCGAGCGCGCTCTCCAGCGAGGTGCCGTACCTCCTGACGCCCCTGTAGAAGAGGTTCTTCCTGACCTCACCGAAGAGCTGCGCCCCGAACGTCCGCTCGAACCCCTTCAGCGCACCGAAGAAGGCGTCGAAGACCGCGATCCTGTCTCCGCGGTTCGGGCTGGCCCTGTGGAGCGTATAGTTGGTAGCATCGACTCTTACCTCCCTGCCGTCCGAGAGCTTCACTGTCCTGTAGGGGAGGTCTGCGTTGCTCAGGATGGTGTGGACTTCGTAGGGAGTCTCGGCCATCAGTCCCGCCTCAGCCACCACCTTCTCCTCGGCCTCGCTCAGCGTATGCTCCTTCCTCCGGTAGATATCGTCCAGGAAGTGGTCGTAGACCTTCAGCGCTGCTTCCTCTGCGAGGAACTCCATCATCCGCTCGCGGGGGATGTGCAGGATCTCTGGCCCGATATAAGCCGATCGGCTCCTGAGGTCTGTCTTGAGCTGGACCATCTCCTGCTTCATCGCCATGGGACCCGACTGCCGGGTATCCTGGTCAGAGAGCATGACCGCATACGAGCCGAGCCGTTCGATCTCCTTCTCCAGGCGGAAGTAGAGATCCAAAGCCTCGCGGAGTCTCGCGGGGGATTCCGCCAACTTGCCTTTGAAGCTGTCGAGCGACGATAGCTCCGCTGCAGCCTCCTCCTTTGCCCTCCTCCAGTCGCTATCGGAAGCGAACATATCCTTTAAATTCCATTTCAGCTCTGCGGCGAAATCTTCGCGGCTGATCTCTCCCAGGCCTTTCTCATGCGTCATAACCAGTCGTTAAGAACTCGGCGGACCCTTGATTTATATTTATTAATCCCTGCGGGTTCTCAGCCCGCTCTACGGTCTGCCTGGGGAAGGACGTTAAGATTATATTTTTCAAAGTTGTTACACGATAACTGGCGAGATATGTGAAGACGCCCTGCGAGACTGCTGCGCGGTATCTCCTCCCTGCTGTCCGGGCCCTGATCGCCCGGAAGCTGATAGAGAATCACGGGTATATGCAGTCAGAGGCCTCCTCCAAGCTGGGGATATCCCCCTCTGCCATGAGCAGGTATCTGGCCTCCGAGCGGGGCAGGATCCTCAAGTTCACTGAGGAGATAGAGGCGCTGGCCGAATCGATTGCCGCGGGTATATCCCGGGGCCGCCTGAGCCCGCAGGACGTGAGCGACAGGCTCTGCAGCATCTGCATGATCTACCGGAAGACCGGCGACATGTGCCGGCTGGAGAAGGCGCTACGCAACAGGTCAAAATCCCTGCAGTCTGCAGGAGGGGACTTTTGCGAGATCAAGGTGCTCACTGGCCCGCAACCGAAAGAGCCCTCCTATGACTGGCAGCATCCTGCGCTGACCGAATGAATTCCATGGAGTCCCCCGCCCTGAATCCGACAATGCACTAGATTAATAAATGCAGGTCGGATCGCTGTTTATTGACAAGACGGCTGGCCGGACGTGGACGCCTGCCGCTTCGGCACCCAGCTCGGTCGCTGGGGAGGGTCAGGCTGAGGTTAAATGTGCGGTATGCACTCTCCGAGAGCTGTGCTTCTAGCCTTGGCAAAGACGTCCCGGCCAATACCGCTGGCGGCGGCAACCCTGGCTTGGCTTCTCGGAGTCTCAATGGCATACGGTAAGGGCGCTGCACTCGCTCCCGATCCGATCCTCGCCGGAGCCTTTGCGGCCCTTGTCACAATCCTTTCCCTGCACTATGCCAACGAATATGCAGATTATGAGACGGACGCGCTGACTAGGCGGACCCATTATTCGGGCGGCAGCGGTGCGTTGCCTGCGGGGCTGATCTCGAGAAGCTTTACGCTCAAGGCAACGATCGTGGCGTTGCTGGCAGGGCTGACCGCCCAAGTCCTGGCGGTCTTATCCGGCATTCACCACTGGTCCGCTCTGGCATTGCTGCTGATCAGTAGCTTCTGGGGGCTGATGTACTACCCCCCTGCGCCGCTCGGCCCGGGCAGGCTCTTCGGCAGCCCCCGGCGCCCCTGTATCGGCTGAGTCCCCTACCTGGCCGCTCCCTAGTTTGAAAGGCGAGCGCCTCACAGCCAGGATCAGCGGGACGCTGATGGCCGTTGCCACCAATGTGAGCGCTATCCTCTCGGCGAGGGTGACAGGGGCAACTGCCAGGAAGAATGCGGGCTCCGGCTTGAAGAGGAAGAGGAATATGAGGTTGCCGAGCATCTGACCAGAGATCGTGGCGGGGTAGCTGGCGAGCATCACTCCGCGTGAAAGCTTTTTCTTGTCCGAACTCTGCAGGTCGTCTGTGATCCTCCCCCTGAAAACGAGTAACAGCACCAGCCCAATCACGTGCGGGATCGGGTAGATCGGCACGCTGCGCCCGGCGGGGGTGGCATACCAACAGGCGATGAGGGATGCAGTTATGATGAGGGCGATCATCCAACCCCTCACGCCCAAGACGGTGCGCCTGTTTAATGCCGCGGCCACAAAGGCGGAGACTATCGCAAGCGGGGCGAAGAGTAGACCTATGCTGTCGCCCACAATCAACTTCCCCACAACCGCCCCCAGAAGGGCAGAGGACGGTCCCAGGACAGGGCCCAGAATCAAGCCATACGCTGGCTCCAGAGAACGGGCCAGATCGATCTCTGAGCTAGGCAAGCCTATGATAGGAAAGCCGGGGAGGAGGCTCAATGCGGCATATGCCGCAGCGCAAATCGCTACCAGCGTCAACATGTTTGTCCTCGTGATCAATGGCAACCAACCCACGCGCCGTCTCCAACCGTCTCATAATGATTTATCGTGACCTTTAAAACCTTTCAACAGATACTCGCCTCTTATCACCGTACTGCTGCAGCGCAGGAGCCGCGGCATCGACGGATAAGTATAGAAGCAAGCAGACGCTGGAGGGTCTATATCCCCCCGGCAAGTGATGAGGATGCAATCAAAAAACGCATGGATTTACGTTGGCGTTCTAGGGCTGATCGTTATCGCCTCATGCGCGGTGTTTTACGCCGTGTGGGCGTCCAGGCCCAATGCGAACGCGGCTGTGGACAGGGAGACGCTCTTCCAAGTCGCGGCGTTTAATACGTTCTCTGCAGGGAACTATGACGGCTACATGCCTTACAGCGAGCTGTCCAGATACGGCGACTTTGGGATCGGCACGTTTCACGGCCTGGACGGCGAGATGATCGCTCTGAACGGCGTCTTCTACCAGATCCCAGTGGACGGCAAGCCAAGGCAGGCAGCTTCCGGCTCAAAAACGCCTTATGCCACAGTTACCTTCTTCGAGGCAGACGAGACCCTCAGCGTAGCCGGGCCGCTGAACTATCCGGGGCTGATGGCAGCTATCGACGCGCTCCTGCCCGCTGATGGTGCGATATATGCAATAAAAATAAGCGCCACCTACGATTATGCGCAGACCCGGAGCGTGCCCATTCAGACAAAGCCCTACCCTCCGCTCGCCGAGGTCATAAAAAACCAGTCGGTCTTCGTACTGTATAACGTCTCGGGGACCGCAGCAGGTTTCTGGTTCCCGAGCAGCATGGATGGAGTTGACTTTGCAGGATACCACCTGCACCTTATTACGGATGATCTCACCGCCGGTGGACACTTGCTGGATTGTACTGCAAGGAGCATCACTATTGAAATCGACCAAATAAACAACTATCATCTGATGCTGCCGTAAACCATGAATGCATCCCTGCAATGCGGCGGCAGCTAAGGTCTCTGAATATAGCGTCTCACCCTGCAGCAGCATCCCCTGCTTCGTTAGTTGCGAGCCGAATGGCTCCGATGAAGCCTCCTCCCGAAGATTTTGATGTAAGTACCCTCCCCCTCCTTCCGGAAACCCGCTCTCTCGACGCCCCTTCTCGAAGGTATGTTCCCCTTCTCTACGTCCAGACGAACTCTCCTGACCCCGATCCCCTTGAGGTATCCCAGCCCCTCTGCAAGGGTCTTCTGGATCACCTTCCGATTCCTGTACTCCGGGAAGACGTAGGCGTCGTAAAGCCATGCTTCGTTAGCCCCCATGGTAATCTCGTCCTCAACCTCTGTCAGGTATACCGTATTGAGCGAGGCCCACATATACCCCAAGATCCGGCCGTCGGGCCCTTGGGCGCAGATGAAAATATCGCCCCGCTTCAGACGGGACTTGTATGACTCCCTCTGTTGCAGAGGCAAGTCCAGCCGCTCCACCTCTTCGTACTCCCCCCTCTTCACCTCCATCGGTATTAGTGCCTCAACCCCCTTGATATCCGTCCCATCCGTGAGGGGGAGCTGATAGTAGATGAGCTGCGTCATGCGCAGACCTAGAAAGGAATTGAGGTAGTATTTCAGGGGTTCGGAGTGGTAAAAGAGGAGATATCTTGCCCGGAAGAATAATGTGTTCACCATGAACCGGTATGTAGTGAACAGCCCCATACTATTATTTACCCTCTCTGCGATAAAAAAAATAGCGCTGCCAGCTGCCTGTGGAGGAGAGAGACGCTCACTGTAGAATGCGAGGACACCCTTTGGGCAGTTTGGGCGCAGGCTGTCGAAATATACCTCGCTGTCGTGATCTGCCTATTGAAAAATCGTCCGTCCTATAATACAGGCCCCCATCGCGGCAGGATGAGAGAGGCCGTTCGCTGTGATCTGTCTTGGGTCGTTTACATGCCTGACCACTATGATAATGCGGTTCTTATTTGATCCTTTACACATAAGCGGCAAAGATGAAGTTACCTGTTATCTCGCTCTTCCTTTCGCCTGTGCTTCTCTCTCTTCCTTCTTCCTTCCTCTCTCTGTGCTCTCCTGCTCATCCTCATTGCAGTCTCCGCTTGAGACTATATCATAGCCCGCCTTGCTTTAAATACCTGCGGGCGGTTCTCTTACTACACCTGATGATGAAGTAATCAGTTAAGGCTGCTTCGTCGCCAGAACGAAATTATCTCTGAACGGATCCGGCGAATCTGGTATGAATGCAAAGTATGTGATGTTCGGTTTACCTTCACTGCTGGAGTGAGTGAGCACTCATTTTCATAGAAAAGGTTACTGGTGAACCCGGGATTTGAACCCACTACAGTTGAGGATATCCGCACAAACCTTTTTGGAAGAGGATATACTGTTCCAGATCAACTCGGCTCTAGGATGTTATGAATCATAGGCGTATGATCTGAAGTGGCAGCGTCGCACCAAGGGGAGTAAGATAGACTGAGAATCTGGAAATTTTCTAAAAATCTAACTGGAAGGCAAACAACCACATCATAAGAGTTTTATGAACTCCCCCACCGTTAGACCGGCAGCATTCAGGAAATAATCGGCAAGGCAACAGACACCGGTGCAGCCTTCATACCATCAGTCTTCCTGAACGTCCTGTTGTCTGAAGACGAAAAAGGCTGTCGGACCAAGAAATCCTATTTACACCTAGTTTCCAAGACTTGAAGAAATTCGTTTACTGAAATAATTTGGATTTTTTTATAGTTGCCAACCTTGAGAAGATGCTTATCTCCGCTGACCACGTAGTCTGCCTTTGCCTCAAGAGCACACTCAATAAATTTATCATCTGCAGAATGCTCCAAAACAACCTTAACTCTTCTGGTTATCCTAACGAGCCTGACGATTTTGAGCACGGCTTCGATTAACTCTTCTTGGCACATCTCTTCAGCGTGGTAAACTTTTTTAAGCTTGGGATAATTTAGAACATGGCTGATTTCCCCCACGATCTCCTCAGAAGTAATGAGGCAGATTTTGCCCTGCTCTGCAGCTTTTATGATTTCGGCAGGTTTTCCGCCCCAGAGCAAAGCCGAGACCCAAACGTTGACATCAAGAACCGCTTTCAGTTCTCGCTTCTTCGATGAGGGCGTCTATATCCTCCTCCGAAAGACCCATTTGTCTTACACGATTCCATACAGGCTTCATTGCTTCTTCAAAAGACTTGTCAACTATCTTTTTGAGCACAATCGTGTCGTCTATAGCTATTGCCAAGATTTTTTCGCCCTTCTTGAGGCTGGCTGCTTTGCGTACATTCGCAGGAATGACCACCTGGCCTTTGGAGGAAACCTTGGTCGTGGATGCTTCCATCTGTCTCACCACGAAATAGTAAGAAATTTCTTACCTATAACCCTGACGCAAGATTCAGAAAACCCATGTCAAAGACGTCAACGTCGTCAGCCTGATGCAGGTCTGGCAGCTCGAGGACAGCCTCAGCCAGATGAACCAGCGCTACTTGGCGCTGAATCAGAGTTATTCCCGGGTCAGCTTCATTAAGGCCGCAGGTCTAGGTCTACTACGCTGAACTCCCTGAAGCACCTTAAATAATCATCAACTGCAGTACCATCGTACCGTACCGTGATACGTCAGTTAACAGTTCCTGAGCTGAGTGATGGCAAAAATCCCTTTTGGTCAAGCTTTTTCCGTCAGGTAAAAAGGTTATAGTGGACTGGGTGAGATTTGAACCCGGGACGGGTGAGAATATCTGCACATCTCTTTTTTTGAGCCGCGTCACTCCAACCCAGCGCAGTCCTGCTGGTGAAGCCAAGTCGTACGACTATAGCATTGGTAATGCGGTACACCGAGCATGGATTAACCGTGTTCTCGGTAAAGAGATAGGTTTCTTCAACCGATATATCTTCTGCCGTCGTGCCCACAGCCGCGGGAGGACCGGACGAAAAATGTTTAGTGATTTTAGCAGCTCAGTTTAGCTTACAAGTTAGCAGCATAGTTAGCTCGCAACTTGGCAAGGTATTTAAATATGCTAAATGATAATTAGGTTGTGGTTAAACCAGTAGAACTCCGCCCCAAAGGATGATGTCCGTGGATGCGGAATGGGACGAAGGGGAGGACCACATTTTTTACCAATCAATGCCCCAACCAGAGGTGTACTTGATCTTGCCCTTGATCATGGCATACTCGTCATCTATGCCTCTCTCAAACTTCCTGAAGAGCGCTCCGGCGATATAATCCGCGATCTGAATGTTAGGATCCGCGTAGGAATGCGCATGCTTAATCTCGACTATTCTGCACGACCTGTTCAATTCGCTCTCTTTCCAAGCCATCTTTTTGGCGAAATATTCGTTGAAGTGATCCCGGGCCTCCTTGGACATGCACCGATCTAGGATCAGAACCACCCGCGACGCGCCGGAGCTCAGCAGTGAAGAAGCGATTTTATCAGCGACAAGAAAATTGTATAAAATCACCTTTTTATCCCGCAGCTCTTTCTTCACATAGTTTTTGTCGATTACTACCACACCGGTGCTCATCGGAATACCTGAAATGGTCCGCAAGACCTCTTTACGGACTTTGGGGCTATCGTTTGAGTGCTTAAACTCATTGAACCTGCTGCTCTTCTCCCTCAACGATCTCTTGAGGCGGCGCATGGACGCTCTGGCCCTCTCGGGGCTGTCGAGCATCACGTAAGCTACTACGAAAGTCTTGCTGCTTCGTGAAGTAAAGCCCAGATCTCCCGCTTCATCCACGAACACATAGAGAGGAGCCGCAGACGCCATGCTCGCAATATTGTTAGCGTAGGCATATTTGCGTCACTGTTATGCTCTATACGTGACCTCCTGTCCCCCTCAGGCGATAAAGTGGCGGAGCACCTAGGACAAGAAATCTCCTCACATTACCTCCCGCACCTGCGCCTGGCCTGCGAGGATATCCGCACATCTCTTTTTTTGAAGATGGATCGGGCACATTATTTTTGAGGCAATTCCTCGCATACCGAAGGTGAGATCAAAGTCATGGAAGACCGGTTAATCGTCTGCAACATGACTTCATTATACTCTCCTTTTTAGCCGCATGGTATGATTCTATAGTAACGGTTAAAAAGTTTGCCCCCCAACGAAGTTGGGGGACACTAATAGGGGTTTAACTCCTAGAGAAGTGAACTATGTAGCGAGTATCATCCTGCTCATGGTACCACCTGTAGAGAAAATCTCCGCTGTCTACATATACTGTTAGCTTAGGAGGAGCACCATTCGTTCCTCCCCCCTCCCTTATCAAATGGACGGTTACTTCAAAATCAAGGTATCCATATGATAACCCAAAGGTTATGTCGACCTCAGTAGCCTTCCACTGTGTTCCATCTGACGTGTCTATGGCAAATCCTATATCAAATGGATTGCTATTAATGCTCCTGTTCCAACTCGCCGCATAATATGGATGATTAGCACCACAATGATATGCGCCGTAACTATCGTCACAGGTAATTGCATCCCCAAGCGTTGGTTGGGTGAAGCTCTCGGGGTATTCAATAAAGTAGTATGTCATATGGTATGGATCACCGATATCGGGTCCGATGATCCACTCCTCGCAAACCAATTTGACTTGGACCTCTGCATCATAGCATGAGCCACTAGAAGCTTGGGCATAATCGGTCGTCAGGCATTCCGTTGCCTTCTTGCCTGTGGGCGTCCAACCTGTGTCGCCTTCCATATAAGGCGGCTGGGCGTAGATATTGTAAACGATACTCCTTTCGAAACTATCGAAATAGAGTATAGTTCTATTGGGTATATCTTCATGGACGCACCACTTCACGGTAACCCCAGAAATAGTATGAACTTCGCCTGCCTTCAGATACTCGTATTTATAGTCGACATCTTCCACAAATAGTGATGTTGAATCAACAATCTCGATGTTCTCACTAGAAGCTACCGAATTAGTGTCGCAAGGTAGCACATTATAAAGGTCTACTCGGACCTCCAAAGGCGTTACTACATCCATAATAGTGTTCACTTCAAACATTTTACCTCCAGCCACAGTCCCAGACACATCGGCCAAGTGTACATAATACTCTGATAAGCCATTGCTTCCATCTGGAAGTTTTTGTATATGCGCCTCGAAATCTACAACGCCTGAAGGGTCTAACTTGCCCATCACTATTCGAGTGGAAGGCGTAGTTGACATATCATGTATAAATACGAGCAGTGGCGAGTTAAAATCAGCACCATTCAACTCTGGGCAAATTTGGAGTCGGACATTGATTTTTGTTGGTACACTGTTCACTCCATAACTCGCGTTCACGGCTGCCATCGAGGAAAAAACAAGCACGGCGAGCGCGAGGGAAAAGCACTTCACAATAAGGATCTTCCCCTTCAACCTTTGCCACTTCCTGGGGGTTATTCATTTAATTTATTATATTTATATTTAATTTATGTTTTTTTAATTATTTTAATAGTCTATTTTATTAGACTCCGGAAATAAAAATAGACTACTTAAGGTAGAAATGAATCTGGACGGTAGGAATTAAATAGAATTTTTCCCAAGTTTGTATTGTGATTATCGCAATGAGCAAAGACGTTACTCCTAACGAGATCTTCGAAGCACTCAGTCACCCAATCCGCTTAAAGATACTGGAATCGCTGGAAAAGTCACCGTCCAATTTCTCTGATCTGAAGAGGATGGCAAGGATAGAAAGCAGTGGTCACCTCACGTTCCACTTGGACAAGCTGAAGGGGCTAGTGGCAATCAATGCCGAAGGCAATTACACGCTCACGGACGACGGCAGGGAGGCCTTGAGGCTCGTAAGCAACCTGGCGACGAACAGGTGCAACAACGATAACAGAAATGGTAAAAACGGCAATAATGCCGCCTTGGCGGTGCTCGGCATCCTTCTGGTAGCAAGCGTCGTAATTGCCGCTACCGCGGTCATGGGCACGCAGATTACCATGAATAACGTCAACCACCTCAACCGCGAAATGTTCGACAATTTATGGATTGATACTATTAATGCAAAGCAGCACATGCAGTCTGCCCTCTCTGCGATTGAAGCGGGGCAGTTCGATGCGGCAACCATTGCGCTCTCGAAGGCCGAGGTATATGTTCGCCGCATCGGATCTGATATGCCTGTCCCTATGGGCGCCGAGTTATCCACGTTCTACGATTACGTGCGGCCTAACCTCAGAACCCTCGCCGACCAGCTGGGGGCAGTAGAGCTCTCCGTTGCAAATGGCAGCGTGACCGAAGATCAGATTAGTTTCCTTCAGGCATATGGTGCTGGACTCAGCATACTGGAGGCGAACTTGTCGTCTGTGGATAATCGCTATTCTATAACCAACATCGACCGGATCGTCAGCTACTTCAACGATTTAGTGAATAGTTCGGCTAATGTTTAGCATCGACTGAGCCCTTAAGTTACAGGTTCGCCGTTAGGAGGCAAAGTTTTGATAACTTGATTGCCGGAATTAAAATCATTCTTGCTTTATATATATTGCATTTATTGTCTAGAAAAAAAGACTAATTAGTCTATTCTAATTGACCGCAGTATGCATTAAATATATGTTTAAACAACCTGTGACAGGCGAATAAAAATGAAGTGGCCGCTAATAATAAAAACTTTTGTGCCCACAATAATTCTCTTCATACTGCTCTTCGTAGTCACTGCCGCCAATGCAGCGCCCACTCCTGCCCCTGCCCCTGCCCCTATGCCTACCTCTAATTGTGTTCATACATTAACCCCTTCAGAGATCTGTGATCCGAAAATTGCTCCTCAATATGGGATCAGTGGTTATGTGCGGCTCTTCAACGCCCCCAGTACCCCTGCTGAGATGTGCCTTACGGAAAATGGCGCAACTGTGACCTTCCTCATTACGTTCGTTGCCTTCTCCCCTGATGCCGATAGTTGTAAGGTAACCCTAGATCCGAAAGGAGGTTTAGGACTTACCATTGAGCAAGTCTATGATAACGGAATAATCCGAGTAAATGACCTGATCCACTACAACGTGAGCTCACTAACACTCAACTCAGGAGATGTGGTCGCAGTATCGGCTAAGCTGCAAAGGCCTATACTCAATTCAACGGCGAGCGTGAGCTTTCCTGTCGCCGCTGTAGGGATCATAACGAATTACGCTATGATCGACGAGACGGAGGTAATAGTGCATGTATAAACCAGCGCTAGCTCTTTGTCTAGCGATAATTATGTTTTCGGTTACGCCCGTTGCGGCAGTAACTCAACCATATGTCGGCGGGTACTTCTACTCTTCCGATATTAAGGTCACCAATAAAGCAGTTTTCTGCTGTTATTTCGACGCAAACGCAAGTTTGATCCCTGCTGATAAATGGCTATGTGCAGTAATGAGCGTAGAAGGTGGCAATGGAACTACTCTTACAGCTACGGCTTATCAATTGGGTCTATTGTTATCCAGCAACAATACCGTGAACGTGATTGGCGAGGAAATTGCGGGCGGAATGCGACAGAGCGCTCCTTATACCCGAACTGTAGGTTCCGGCGACTACTGCTGCTTTTATGGGCGGACGGACATCACTAATGGTTATTTGACCTGGAAAGTATTTTGTTATGCGAGCGAAACGCAGTTTCTCAACGATAATCCCACCATATATAGCTTCAGCAATTACACTTGGGACCCTGCTAATAGAAACCTTCTCGTGGGACATGTCGATATTATGGATCAGCGCATAAAGTACTTCCAAGTTGGCGTCGAGAGCAACGATGAAGTCACAAATTTCAATTGGGCCGTAAGCGAAAGTAATTGGGGTTACTACAACGGAAGTGCTTGGTGTTACCTCCCCGCATACAGTGTCAACGGTGTCAATTCATTCATAGATATAGCCTTTACTATTGGTGGTGAAGTCTACACTGGTGTGGATATCGATAGTATTGATACGAATATGGTCATCTGGGAATTCTCAAATGCAACAGTTGCCGACGGCACTCAGTTATGGTCCGGTTCGGGAGTTGTCCGCGATTATGTCAGTATCGAAAAACCATACCAATAACCCCTCTTTTTCATTAAACATGGTTATGGAGGCTATTGACCCATGTCCAAGTTACCGCTCATAATCGCTGTCCTTGCATTGGGCATCTCTATCTCCCTCAACGCCGTCAGCCTGATGCAGGTCCGGCAGCTCGAGGACAGCCTCAGCCAGATGAACCAGAGCTACGTGGCTCTGAACCAGAGCTTCACAGAGCTAAATTATAACTATTCCCGGCTTAACTTGGATCATCTCAGGCTACAGGCGTATTATGACTGGGTGGATCAGATGTACCTAGAATTGATCACTTCCGAGTATTCCCCACCTGTAGACGGCATAACGGCCACCAAGAAGGCGCTAGAGTATGGCGGGTGGAACAGGACTTCGCTCCAGGACATGGCCGTGCTAACGAGATTATTCTATGCCGAGTTCTCGTCCTATCCTGACTATTCGGCTGAGCGCCTCTACGATGTTACCTGGACCGTCACCGACTTCTCGCCGGTCTTCACAGAGTATACGACCTTCAGATACGTCTGGACAGTAGCGATCATACGAGAGTACACATCATCCATCCCTCCTCCAGGGTACTACTACGTCGATGCCGCGACCGGGGAAGTCTTCGAGTACGGTATTTAATCCACATCATGGCGGCTGAGCTAACCCTCCCCACTAATCGTTCCTTCACGAGGGACGGCATGCGCATGATCGCCAAGCCCTTGCGGAGATGACGATCTGGTCATAACGCAATGATGAGTCGCAGATTGATAAAAAGTGGACTGGGTGGGATTTGAACCCACGACTCCCTGCGTGCAAGGCAGGTGATCTGCCGCTGATCTACCAGCCCTTTCCGTATGCTGGAATGATAGACGGTCTTTTTATTTATTTCGCGTACCATCGTCGCGGGCTACCGCCCCTGCCCCTAGAAGATTTGAAATAGCAACAGCGCCAGATAAGCTTCATGCGGTGGTGTGGCTAGTGGAGTATGCAGAGAAGCTCTACAGGTACCTGAAGCCCAAGTCCCATATCTTGGGAATCAAGTTCTTCAAGGAGAAAGGGGAGATGGATGGTCTGGGGAAGGGCTTCAGGCGCCCTAGGAAAAAGCTCACAGTATGCCAGATCCTGAATACTGCCCGATTCTACGGCTGGACTTGGATGGTTGCAGCGGAGGAGACAGACTGTGTCCTCGGCTCAGTGGCTCTCGGCCTCATCGACGAGGACGAATCCGTCAGGTCCGGGGAGATATTCCTGAAGCTAGGCTACGTCTCCAACAGGGAGTTCGCCAAGAAGTTCGCCGAAGCCATCCCAAAACTGAAGGATAGGAAAGCCGGATTCGTTGCTGGGCCCCTCGAGTCCTTGGCCCTTGAGCCCGACTTGGTGATGATCTACGGGAACGCTGCGCAGATGCTCCGGGCAATTAATGGTGCGGTCTACGCGACGCAGGAGAGGCTGACCTTCGGGACCGTCGGGGATGTCGGGGTCTGCGGGGACGGGATTGCCGGGGCATACAACACCCAGAAGCCCCAGCTGGTCATAGCCTGCTACGGGGAGCGGAGGTTCGGGCACACCTCGGATGACGAGCTGTTGATGGTCGTCCCATTCAAACACGTCGGATCCATGGCTGAAGGGTTGGAAAAAACGCACAATGCAGGTATCAGGTACCCGATCCCCATAGCTGCGACCATAGCCGAACTGGGGCTACCCGAGGTTCTCAGGGTCCCTCCAAAGGAGCAGAGGCTGCCCTGACCATCGCCCTCAGGTTCCCGGTGGGCGTCCTGGGTGCTATGCCACAGCTCGGCGCGAGGATGTCCACGCCCGCGGCGATTGCCTTCCTCGACTCAGCGTACACCCCGTCCTCGCTTCCGCTCAGCAGGACGCCTGCAGACGGTATGTTGCCCACCAAGGCGATCCTCCTCCCCCCCAGAATCCCCTTCGCATTGGTCAGGTCCACCTTCTCCTCTATGCTCAGTCCAGCAAAACCGCATTCCGCCATATGTGAGAGTATGGGCGTAGCATTCCCGCACACGTGCAGTATCGATCTCGGATGAACCGCGGCTATCGCCTTCAGGGGGGCCTTGGAGAACCTGTCAAACATCCGCGGGCTCAGGACCGAAGGCGAGGCGGTAGGGTCGGCCGGGGCGATGACGTCTGCGCCCTCCCTGACGACTGCCTTGGCATAGGCCACGCAGGCCTCCTCCGCCCACTTTATATACTTCAGGGCCTCGTCAGGCTTCTTTATCATCGTGAGGCACAGCCGCTCCACGCCTACCATGTGCCCTGCCAGCGTGGTTGGCCCCTCAAAACCTACCACCAGCGGTACTTTGTGCCCCATCCCTTTGATCTTGTTTATGGCCTCCATTATCACAGGTATCCTGCCGCTCTCAAGGAGCCTGTCGATCTTCGGCTCCTTCCCTTGGCTGACCAGGGTCTTTGCAATCGCGGGCTGCC
The DNA here is from genome assembly GCA_038801785.1 of Candidatus Methanomethylicaceae archaeon GD_Cm_T35_P0_bin.15. Taxonomy (GTDB): domain Archaea; phylum Thermoproteota; class Methanomethylicia; order Methanomethylicales; family Methanomethylicaceae; genus JAULTD01. The sequence goes on along the minus strand of JAULTD010000003.1, from coordinate 162,921 downwards.
GGTCCTCCCGCCCCTTCTCCACCTCGCACCCAAGGGCCTCCGCGAGGACGGTGAGGCAGAATGGTATCCGTATCGCCTCCAGCCCAGCGACAGTATGCCCTGCCGCTGCCAGGTCGGCCATCAGCTCAGGGTTGTAGTTCGCATCCGGCCAGTATGCGCCGGATGACTTCATCAACTCGATAGTCCCTGTCTGGGTGGCAGAAAGTGCCGGTGGCCTCTCCGCCTTCTCACCAGATAAAATTTTGTAGAGGTTCTCCTTTGCTGTCATATAGCGTCCCGATAAAAAAAGGGAGGAAAAGTTATTAGAACTCTTCGAATTTGAGGAACTTTTCTCTCTCCTCTTGTGTATAGCCGCGCCTTCTCCGCCTCAGCCACTCTTCGACGTATACCAAAGTCACCACTGCAGCTACCAATGAGACTATGCCTGGGACGACCGCGCCCGCATTGAAGTTCCACCACGCGCCGTAGATCGAGGCCGGGAGGGCAATGAAGAAGAGCGTCACTGCTGTAGCGGCCCACCATACTGTCGCCTTCTTGCCGTGTAGCACGCACCACTCGCCGACTATGATGAACGAGAAGACCGCAAGTGCAGTCGAGAGGATCGGGAACAGTGCCCAGATCTGCAGGTATGCACCGCTCAGTGCCAGGCCGACCATGAATATGCCTGTTATTATCGCTGCCAGCCAGCGGGAGGCATTGACATACTTGGTGATCTTCCGCTTGGTAAGGAGCTGAACGAACTCAATCCCGATGACGCGCATGTTCCTGAAGCCGGAGTAGAAGGTACTCATTATGAAGACCAGCGCGATCCACATGCCGAAGAGCACAAGTGTGTTCGAGTCCACGCCCGGAGCTATGGCGCCGATGATCTTCGAGAAGCCCAAGCCATACGCCGCGGTCCATCCTGCCTTCAGGGCAGGCAGATATTCCGTCACCGGGAGCACCAGCATGGCAAGGAATGCAGTCCAAAGTCCTACGCTCTCGAGGACCTCTCCGCCGTATCCGATTATCCTGACCCATTTCTCCTCAGGGAACCGCTTGCATGTGTATGCGCCAATCCAGAAGACGTGCATCCCTGTCAGTGCGCCGCATGAGACCATCATGGCTATTCCGGGATAGAACCATCCGCTCGGCGTAAGTGCCGGGTCATAGAATAGGAGCGCGGGGAAGCTTGTAATGGGTATGTTTGCGACCAGTGCCCCAACGAAGAGGAGCGCAACACCTGTGGCCATGTAAAGGAACATCATAAAGTTAGCGGGTTCCGAGTAGAGCCAGTTCGGCAGACAAGCTGCGAGCACTCCGACAATCACCAGGAAGATGTACCAGTACTCGGCAGGCATTGTGACCGGATACATCATGCCGACCCAGAGTGCGGCAATGAATATGATGTACTGTATGACGCCGACAAGCCAGATCGGCCACCCCTTCCTGTAGAGGAGGAAGCCTGAGGGCGGGCCGATCAACGCCAGCAGCAAGATGGGCACGAACAGTGCGGGCTTCGCAGTGGCTCCAGAGACGACCAGTCTCGCAAAGGCCGCGCAGAAGCTCAGTATGGCGATGTAGCCGATGAAGGAGAAGAGCAGACCGGAAAGAGGGGTGATCCACTTGTATGAGACCTCGCTCGCGGTCTGTCCGCGTTGCCGCATCATTACGAATCCAGAGGCATAGTCGTGTACGGAGCCTAACAGTATGTTGACGGGCAGTACGTACAGCAAACCTGATGCCCATCCCCACTGCGCGATCGCCACACCTCCAGAGAGTGGTGCACCGCCCGCGGTGGCAGCCCAATGGTCACCGAAGAGGGAGTACGGGTTGGCAGGATAGAAGTCAAAGTCATCTCTGAAAGCACACGCAGGTGTCTTTCTGTTGGGGTCCGGGGTGAAGTAGCTCTTTTCAAGGCGCTTTGAGACAACGAAGATTCCGAAGAGCCAGAATGCAACAGCAATGATGACTAGATATGCGGTTGTGATTTCCATTCAAAATACCCCATCGTCTTTTTTTGTTAAACTTGGTCTATGTTGGCGGTATTTAAGCTTTTAGAGAAAGTATATAATGTCTTGAAAATTGTAAATAGGTAATACTTTAGCCATTATAGAAATGCAATTGTATTATAAGAGGATTTTTGTACACATTACATTACAGGATGGCAAATCTGCATACTATTGCCAACAGCCAGATCGCTAGGATCGAGATCGAGACATGGTCTGCAAACCTCTCCAATCGCAACGCTTCCAGAAGCGACTCGAATATCTTCCCCCCGTCCATGAGTGGGGCCGGGATCGAATTGAGAACCAGGAACCAGAAGCTCACGGTTGCCGCAGGCGTGATTGCGGGCACTATTGTAACGCTCAGGGCAAAGAGGGTTAGGAACATTAGGAGATTTGACCCTACGCCGCATGAGTAGAACGGTGATTTGACCTTCCTGTATGTCTCAATATCCATGTCTGCTTGGACGTAAGCGCCAAATATCCCTGTGACCGAGATCCCTATCGATCCGGCCCTTATACCGTGGTTCGCGAGGATTATAACATGCGAGACCTCATGGAGGATCAGGGATGATAACAGCCCTGCGATTAACAGGGAGAAATCAAAGGCGCTGGAAATATTCGGCACGAGGGCCGGCGGAATATGGCCATAGGCAAAAAAAAATGTAAGGAATGAGATGGTGATGACTACCGAGAGCGCGCCAAACGTACTAGCAAACGCCTCGTATCTGCGGAAGAATCTGTTGTTTGCGGACACAGACTTGAATATCGCATCGATGAGGGGGCCGCTCAGCCCCGCGAGCCTCCCCCCTTTTCTGCTCATGCCTGTTTCTTGAACTCCTCGTATGCTTCTAGTCCTGCCTTTGTGAGCGCAAGTTTCGAGCTAACCAGCCCTTTCTTCTCTCTCACATAGCCCATCTGCACAAGGTCCTTCACCGCAAGGCGAAATATGTCTGCCCAGCCCTTGGTTCCAGCGACCCCGCCCTTTATGCCGGTGTCCTTCCTTTTGGTCATCTCGTTAGCGCTGAACCCCAAGACGTCCCCGCTGCTCACTTCAGTGGTTTCAAGTTTACTCCTATCCGTAACCTTACGTAGGATACCTTCCAGTATCAATTCTTGCATAACGGTGAACTTCTTCTTCTCCATAGCGCAAAACCCGAAGTATTATATATGTGACAATTATTAAGTTTTTTTTCAATTCAGGATGGAGTGGTAATTGTGGGAGTCAGTCACTTATCGCTTTTCAAGATAGCGCTCTTAGCGTCATTTCCTTCGGCGCTGACCTGCCACTATCTTATCGCTCTCATCCTGTGGTACAAGAACCTGGATCTGCTCATCGTGGCTCTCTCGCTCTCAGCATACCTCGTGGGGTTCACCCTGGGGTTCATTTACGTCTACAGATCTTCATCAACATTGTCAAGGGTCGCTGGCATCCTCCTCTCCTCCCAAGTCGTGGCAACCATAGCGCTGGCAGGGTTCGGCTATGATTATCCCGCGATATTCTTCGCTGCCCTCGTGGGCGTCACCTCTGGAGGACTTCTCTCTCTCCCCGCCTCGAGGATGATTACGCCTACAAGAGCGTCGCTGCTCTCAGTGTTCCCACTGGTCGGAGGCGCCCTTATTGCGACTTTCGGGGAGGATTCGCCCCTTGTAATGTCCTCACTGATTGCACTGATTGGGGCGCTGATCCTTTTCGCGTCACTCAAGATAGTGGTCCCGAAGCCTGTCAGCAGCCAGAAGCTCAGCCTTAGAGTCCCCGCCAAGTATGCCCTGCTCGCCTTAGGGACCGCACTGGGGGGATCTGTGGGAACCGCCTTAGCCCCCATAGTCGCAGTGACGCAGTATGAAGTCGGCCCCCTCTTCGTGGGCGGGCTCATAACCGCGTCTCTTGTGATATCCAATATAATCGGCGGGATGCTGATCTCGCAGAAGGTCCTCCACAAGACTATGGTGACAACCGTCGGGTTCTCGCTCTTCCTGGCGCTCTTCCTGTTGGCGATCGCCGACACCTCTCTAGTCTTCCTCCTATTGTGGCTCGTCGCCCTTATCGATCTCAGCGCATACAACGCTTTCATAATGGCGACCGTAAGGTCTCTGAAGCAGTGCGACGAACAGAATTTCAGCCTCTTATCATCGGTGGTATCTGCCGCCGGCCCTATCGTCGCTGTCGTAATCTGGGCGGCAGGGTCTTTCCAGACCATGTTCTCCTTCTCAGCTTTGCTGATGCTTATAAGCGTCTTCGCACTCCGTACCATGTTGAAAGGTGAACGCCAGGATGGTAAGTCTCGCCCCCTTCCTGGATCCAAAGACATCGGTAATACTGCGCCTCGCCCTCAATAAGACTATCCAGAGGGCGCCGTTAAGCGCCTGTATGGCGATTAGCATATCCCTCCTCACCTATACGTTCATCTTCAGCGAGACTTTCGCGGCCGATCTGGCCCTCTGGCTGCCGCTCCTGATAACCGCGCTACTGGCGATAACCGCCTCGTTCGCGCTGGAATACGATACAAGAGACGAGCTCGAGATACTTGTCTACTTGGGCGTCTCGCCTTCGGATATATTCAGACTCGGCATATTCAGGGTTCTGGCTCTCTCGCTGATAGGTTACCTCTCTGGACTGGCTCTCGCACTGATGATCCCGCTGGCACCCCTCCTGAATGTGAAGATCTTCTACACCTTCCTTCTAAGCATACTCTTCGGGGTAATGCCCCCGCTGTACTCCGCCTTTAAATCGCTTAAAGTAAGCCTTCTTGGAAGGCGCGCCTTCAGACCGCTCTCTGAGAGGGAGATCCCCTCCATAGTATCCCCCTCAGAGACTCGCGAGCTGAAGGATTTTCTGGACGACGTTTTGATGGACCGTCCTGAGCTTGTGGTCGTAAGCACTTCGGCGAGCGTGGAAGAGCAGGCAGAGCTGCTACTCGTCTGCAGATACCTGGGGACGGCCGGAGGGGAATCTGCAGCATTCATCGCTTCGGCCGGTATTGATCCTGTCAGGGTCTTACGTGAAGACGAGACGCTGCCCCTCGTGACTGCAAGGCTCAGGTTCAGGGAAGGTAGCTGCCCCTCCCTGGATTGCTGGGAGAGGAAGAGGGGCAGGGACGTTGAGAATACCTTCGTTGCCCTCAACTTTGGGACACTGATAAGACAGCTCGTGATCGAATACAAAGTATACAAAGGCAGAAGGCGGGCGGATAAGCTCGACTAGGCCGTTATGTGGGACTTGATGATGCCCGCGAAAGAGTCTCAGCCCTCAGAGTACCCTGCCCCTCTCAATCGAGACTACCTGGTTCGCCCCCTGTATGATCGAAGCATCTAGCGTCGTCACTATGTACAGCGAGTCGAACTCTTTCTGCCTCCTCTTTATCAGGTCTGCTATCCTCTTGGAGCTGTCCGGGTCGAGGTGCGCAGTGGGCTCGTCGAGTATCACTATTGGCGGGGAGCCTATTATCGTCTGGGCGAGGCTCGCCCTCTCATACTCCCCCCCGCTGATCTCTTCCGGCTTGTGATCTGCCCTCTCTTCGAGGCCCACCTCCTCGATCAGCTTCTTGGCAATGGAGAGCGCCCTCTTCCTCTCCACAAAATTGAACATCAGTGGAAGGGCGACGTTCTCCAAGACGGTGAGGTGCGGTATGAGCTTGGGGTCCTGCGGTTTGAAGCCGAACTTCTTCCGTCTGAACCAGGCCAGCTCGTACGCCCCCAGGCGCGTGATGTCCACCCCCTCTACGAAGACCGACCCTGAGGTCGGGGTCTCAAGGCCGGCAATTATCCGGATCAGTGTGCTCTTCCCGGCCCCTGAAGGGCCGGAGATGATCACTATGCCGTTCTCAGGCAGCTGCAGCGTCACGCCGTCGAGGGCGGCGACCTCCCTCTTCCCTATCCTGTACTTTTTGGATACCTTGTCGAGGTATATCTCAGGAATAAATACTCCCCAAAAAAAGGATTATCTTGCGGTCAGGTTCTTAACTATCCCGACCGCAGATGAGGCGTCCTTGCCCCACGTGTCTGCACCGATGGACTCTGCGTACTCCATAGTTGTAGGTGCGCCGCCGATCATTATCTTTACCTTCGACCTATAGTTGGCGGCCACGAGCTGGTCAACGACTTTCTTCATGCTCGGCATGGTTGTCGTCATCAAAGCAGACATTCCGATGACTTCAGCACCGTTCTCCTTCGCAGCCTTCACGAACTCGGCCACCGGGACATCCTTGCCCAGATCGATGATCTTGAAGCCTGCGGCGTCAAGCATGATCTTCACGAGGTTCTTCCCGATGTCGTGGATATCTCCCTCTACGACCCCGAGTACGACCGAGATCGGCTTTGCGGACTTGTCGATCTTAATGTGCGGCTTCAGGATGTCCACCGCGATGTTCATGGCACTGGCAGACAGGAGGACCTCCGGGACATAATACTCTCCCTTCTCATACAGGCCGCTCACAGTGTTCATGCCGACTGCAAGGCCCTGCATTATTGCCTCATATGCATCGAAATTGTTCTTGATTACCTCCTCTGCCCACTGCTTTGCGCCGTCTTCATCGCCGTCTACGACACACTTTGCCAGCTTCTCAAAGATCTCTGTTTTTTCTGGAATACCAAACACCTCCTATTGATACACTCCATACTTCTTGACGGCATCAACCATTGCCGCGATGTTCTCTCCGGGTACGGCCGCCGGGACTATGCATCCAGGCGCGAGGACGAACCCTCCTCCGGCCATTGCCTTCTCCATTGCTATCCTGCTCTCCTCCTCGACGTCCTTCGGCGTCTTCTGCAGGAGCGTCACACCCGGGCTTATGTTCCCCATTATGCAGACCCTGTTCCCTATAAGGGACTTTGCCCTCGCGAGATCCACCTTCTCGTCCACACTAATCGCATCAGCGCCCGTGTTTGCCATCGCCTCTAGCCGATCGTTCACGTTCCCGCAGATGTGCAGGAAGACTTTGGTACCCATGCGCTTGTACGACTTTATCTGCCTCCGGAGGAATGGATAGACAAACTCTTCGAATGCCTTTCTGGAGATCATGTCCCCAGATGAAGTCGGATCAGATACCCAGATGAGGTCTGCACCGGCCTCCACCACCGCCTCGCCATAGATGATGCAGCTCTCCGTGGCTATGTCAAGGAGTTCTTTCAGCGCCTCGGGGTTCTTCTTCATGTCGAGCAGTGCCCTCTCCGTCCCCCTCATCATGCATGTGTGCCGCCAGCAGGCCTGTACATAGCCCATCACGGGTATGACTCCGCCAACAGCCTCCTTCAGCCTGGCGGTACCCTTCAGGATGAGCGGCAGACGCCCGTCTCTCCTCGGGTGAGGAATCCTGAGCTTCGGGATGTCCTTGGCGAGGTCGTTCACGGCAGGTATGTCGACCGAGGGAGGCGAATCGTTCGGTATCTTGAGGACGCTTCCCATGGCCTCCGATTCGGCGTGCACTGCGAGCAGGTCCAGTACCATGTCGTAGCCGTATTTCCGTATCGAGTAGAGTTGGGAGTAGACGTACTTTTCAACATTGGTCATTACTTCGGAGAACTTGTATCCCGCCTGCCTTACGCACCATTCGCGCACGAAGGGGGTTACAGGAACCCGATCCGGTTTCTTCAATTCGAAAGCCGTCATTAGCCGTTCGTAGGGTGTCATTTCTTCTCTCTGCGACATTTTTTTCCCGAGCGTTAGTTATCATCTCGAACGTTTAAAAACTTTATCGATCATGGTTTCTATATGGTTATGATTGTATACTTTCTAAATTTTAAATACATATTAACCCATAAATTTTCAACTTCACATTTTGTAGCACATTATGCTACAATGTGTACTAACATATGATGAGTTTCCAAAATTCTTCATGCTCGCACCAAAGTTTAAATAACATGACCTATCATAAAATGGGAAGGTGGTATAAGTGGGGGTACCGGAGGAATCTGCACTTCTCGATAACCTGAAATCGAGCGTCAGTCAGGGTAACATCGAAGAGACAGAGCGGAATGTAAAGAAACTGATGGAGATGGGCGTCAGTGCCCGGAAGACATTCGATATCTTGTCTGCGGGCGTACTCCATGTGGGGGAGCAGCTCTCCAACAAGGAGGCCTTTCTACCCGAGCTAGTGGTAACCATCGATGCTTTTAAGAAGGGCCTGGCGCTTATCGAGTCCAAACTGAAGGACGAGCCCAAACCGGGTAAACCGCTGAAGATTGTGATCGGTACCGTGAAAGGAGATATCCATAACATAGGGAAGAACCTCGTGAAGACCATGCTGGAGGTCTCAGGACACGAGGTCTATGATTTGGGCGTGGACATCCCCCCCGAGGTCTTCGCTGCCAAGGCCCAGGAATACGATGCCGACATCGTAGGGATGTCCGCGTTAGTCTCTCCGGGTCTGATGGAGCTGAGGAACACTGTCAAACAGATAAGGCAGATCAGGGGAAATAAGACCAACTTCATAATAGGGGGCTATGCGACGAGCCCTGCTCTGGCAGAAGAGCTCGGTATAATGTACGCAAAGGACGCCATAGACGCTGTAAATAGGATACGCTACTTCCTAACCAAGGAGGCTGCCTGAGATGTCTAACTCTTCAAAAGAAATGAGTAACTTCGAAAGGGTATCTGCAACGTTCAAGGGTGAACCCACGGACCGGGTCTGCATCGGCTGGCTCGGCCGCAAAGAGACCGGGCTGGGGCTCCCCCAGGTAACTGTCGCAGATGTGGTCCGGGACAAGAGCGGCGTGCTCCTCTACAAAGGTATAAAATCGATGACCGAGAGGTTCCAACCGGACGTCATTGCAGTAACCACTTACACGACGGTAGAGGCTGTCGCGATAGGCACGAAGGACAAGTACTTCGCTGATCAGCTCCCCGCCCCCGTCGATTATGTGCTCAAATCTCTGGAAGACTTGGACCGGGTGCACATACCGGATCCGCGGGTTGATGGCGACCTTCCCTGCATCTACAACGCCCTCAAGAGGGTGGTGAGGGAGTTTGGGAACTCTTGGCCCATAAGTGCTGGTACGGTGGGGCCGTTCTCTGTCGCTGCCAGGATCAGGGGGCTGTGGGACATCTCCTTCGATATAATGCGCCGCCCCTGGTTCGCCCACGACGTCATAGATTTCGCCACCGAGGCATGTATTAACATAATCGAGGGCTGGCAGTCCGCAGGGGCTACTGGCTTCGCCTCAGGCGCCGGCAGCGAGACCTGCTTGAGCCCCGAACATTTCAGGCAGTTCTGCGTCCCTTACGAGCGGCGGTACCTGAGCGCGGCGAAGAAGATGGGCTTCCAAAGCTACACGCGCCACATCTGCTCAGGGCCGAGCGCAGATCTCGTCGTGGACGAGATGGCTAAGTTCGGGCTCGACATGATGCCGACGCTGGTATGGGGCTACTTCAAGGACAATGCGACGATGGCCGCCAAGAAGAAGTTCTTCGCGGGGTATGGTCCCCAGGTCGCAGTGGGTGGCACGTTCCGGGCCTCGGATCAGCTCGCATACGGGTCCCAGAGCGAGATCGCGGAAGGGGTCACGAGGATGCTCGACACGTGCGCCGCCGGCGGCAAATACATCCATGTGGCCGACTGCTGTATCCCTCCCGCTACTCCGCTTGAGAACATTGAGACGTTCGTGATATCCGCTAAGAAGTACAGGCCAAAGTAAACACGCCCCCGTATTCAACACCCCTCTTTTTTATTGCCACACTTGAGGCGCATCGCGAATGGCAGAACCTTGGGAGGAAGGGCTTGCGAGGAGGGTCTCTAGAGCTACTGCTGAGATCTACGAGTGCCCGCATTGCCATTACCGTTTCTCCATCTTCCAGTCGAGGGGGATAGCGTGCGTCGGCTGCAGGAATTCGACCTTCAACTGCCCCAACCTCCGATGTCCCAAATGCGACTTTGAATTCCGAATCAGCGATAGGAGGAATGACGTTCAGCAGGAGTTGTTCATGAGGAATCTGTCCTCCTTTATAAAGAAAGATATGAGGAACTTTGGTGAGAGATTTGGTTGAGCCTAAAAAGAAAGAGCGTCTTCCGGATTATGTAAAGGCATTGGAAAACGTATTCCAGGAGTCCAACAAAGAGCGGAGGACCACGTTCTACCGCTACGGCGCCTGGAGACAGTCGAAGAGGAAGAAAGAGTTCTATAAACACGCTAGGCAGCTCGAGAAGGAGATGGGTCTGCCCAGATACAACCCGGAGCTCGGGATACCCCTCGGGCAGCGAAAGATCGCCCCCTATCAGATCAGCAAGGAGAACGTCATGGTCGAGGGGGAGGACATGCACATCTGCAATAATGCCGCGATCATGCAGATGTTCGACGATGTCGCAAGAACCGCCATAATGGACCTCACTCCTGTCCATGAGATACTCCAGAAGAGGCTGGGCAAGTCCGTAACCCCCGACACGCTCAACCGGGTAATGGAGGTCTGGAACCACACTATCGGCGGGGCGGCAGCGGTCCAGGAGCATATGTTCGAGATCAATCCTCTGCTGGTGAAGGATGGATACGTCAAACTCTTCTGCGGGGACGACAAGATATCCGACCTCCTCGACAAGAGGATGGTGGTAGACATAAACCGCCTCTTCCCTGCCGATAAGGCCGCCCTCCTGAAGAAGGACCTCGGGGACAAGATCTTCGCCCTGGCGAGGATACCCACGATCGCGGTCAGGAACTATGGATCGGCTATGACCAAGCGGTGGGTGGCGACCACCTGCCTCTCAGCGTTTGCGAACGTCTATGGGATCTCTGGGGAGACCGCCATCAACACCCTGGTCTACACCCTGCGGCACCGTACGGTGATAGGCATCGGCGATACGATAGCCGTCCGCTACGGCAGGGGCGAGAACTCCCCCGGAGGAATACCGTTCGGCTACATCTGCGACATCGTGCAGACCGATCGCGTCTACCCTGAAGACCCTGTGAGGTATCTGCTGGATGTAGCTGAGATGTCCTCGATTATGTTGGATGCAGGTTGGCTGCAGCAGATGCTCTCCGGAGGGCTCGGCGCCCCGATCAGGGTCCTCTTCCTGATGAGCAACGAGGTCTTCGACAGCATCGTGGAGCACATGGCCGGTTGGGTCAAGGAGAGATACGGTGGGTACGGCAGGGCGCCGTGCACCATCGCTACCATTGAAGACGTCGCCCAGGCAACCGCTAAATACTGCCAGGACATGTACGACTCGTCGCCCCTCGTCTCAGAGATGCTCTTCGGGGGCTCCCTGAGATCGAGGGTCATGGCGTACTCTGCCGCCATAACCGGCGGGCTGGCTTCCGCTCACCCCATGATAGGGGTCGAAGCTGCCCATCTGACGCAGATGATAAGGAAGGAGCGCACAGGGCGGTTGGGCTTCTTTGCACAGGACCAGTTCCACAACCAAGGGCACGCAAACGACTGGACTCTCCTGACCGACCAGGCCCAGGTGATGGAGCTTAGGAACGCGAGTTACCCCGACTATAACGTCGTGGCCAACCTGACCACCTTCCCGTCCGCTATAGCCGGATCCTACATCGCGAGGGGCGGGGCCTACGCGTGCAACCCGGTGATAAAGGTGGCATTTTCTGAGAACTTGGCAGGATTCGATTTCGGAAACATCCGAAAGTCCCTCGTGAAGGGCGCCCTGCGCGAGTTCATGCCGGAGGGGGAGAGGGATCCCGTGATCCCCCCGCATTAGAGGCGATCAGCTATGAGAGAACAAACCGTCCCTGAATATGTAAACCTGTACAACGACTCTGGTAAGCTGGTTGCGGAGAAGGTCCCTGTGGATGGGCTTGATCCAGCACGCAACAGAGCAGTGACTAGGATGCTCTATGAGATGAAGCGGACAGTCGTGATCGACCTAGACAAGGTCGAGAAGTCGCTGAGGACCGGGAGCCTCGGCGGGGAATACTGCAGGATGCCCCACTATGCCATGCCGGAGATCGCGATCGTCGAGAATGCCGAGCGGATACGCGAGCGGGTGGAAGCGTTCATAAGGACATCCAAGAAGGATGACGCCCGGGTCGCCCTCTTCGACAACGGCAAGCGCCTGCTGGTGCAGCTGCCCCGGAGCACCTTGGAAGTCTCGGCCGATTACACCGCCCCTGCCCTGGTCGGGGGGGCTGCCTCAGTCCAGGCTATCGTCGACGAGTTCGATATCGATCCCCTCAAGGCTCAGGCCTGTGCCAGCGCGGTCTTCGGGAGGTACCCGAGCACTATAGACTTCAAGGGCGGCGCGATCAACTCTGCCATGGGCGTCCCGCTGAGGCTCGAACACCTCGGCTACGGCTGGAGGACCGTGTCCTCAAACGTGATCGTCTCAATAGCCAACAGGAATGCAATGAAGTCCGCCGCCCTCTCTGGCTGCTTTGAGATGAGCTATCTCGTGAATGCAGGCAACTTGGTGGGGAGGTACAGGCGGCTGTACCTTCTGGGCTTTGCATATGAATGCCTCAACGCCGAGAACCTCGTCTACAACACCGTCAGGGCGCTAGGCAGGGAAGGCACCACCGGGAAGGTGATCTGCGAGATCATGGAGAGGGCACTGGACGACGGCGTAATCAGGAAGAAGGAGGCCCTCCCCTCCGGGTTTACGATCTACGAACCGGTCGATCTGGAACTCTGGAACGCGTATGCCGCATGCGGGATGCTGGCCGCCACCATGGTCAACTGCGGCGCGGCGAGGTGCGCCCACAGCGTCTCGAGCGTCATAGTGAACTACAACGAGATGCTCCTCAACGAGAGCGGCCTTCCCGACGTCGAGTTCGGGAGGGCAACAGGCACCGGCCTGCTGCTCGACTTCCTGACCCATGCCCTGTACGGCGGGGGGGAAGTGGGTCTGATGACCGCGAACCACCCCAACCTCAAGACGACCAAGCTCTTCGCCATGCCCTGTGTCTGCGCTGCCACCGCGCTCGATGCCGGGACCCTGACGTACCCGCCGGAGAAGATGACCGGGATATTCTCCCAGATCTTCAGGGAGATGACCGAGTTCAAGAACCCCATTGAGAGCATCGCCGAGGCTGCCATAGAGGCAGGCAATGGGAGGGAGTGAGCTAGATGTCCAATAAAAGAGACAAGCCATCAAACAGAAAGTACCGCCCGCAGTTCTGCCCGGGTAAGACCCTTATTGCAGAAAACCGCAGACGCTACCTCAACCCGGACTACAAATTGAAGAAGATACGGCCGCTCTCCGAGGAAGAGATCACGAGGCTGCTCGGCTTCAGAGCTCCAGGCGAGGCATACAAATCCGTACACCCGCCGCTGGAGGAGCTCGGAGAACCTGACTGCCCGATAAGACGGCTCGTGGAGCCGACGCCGGGCGCAAAGGCAGGGGACGCGATAAAGTTCATCCAGTTCACTGACTCGATATACTTTGCGCCCATAATGTCAACGATCAGGGCAAGGCTCTACCACTGGAGGTACCGGGGCTGCGACGTCGGAGCCCTCTCCGGAAGGATACCCTTGGAGATGCGCGAGCGTGACCTCGAGGTGGTCGCCAAGGAGCTGCTCGAGACCGAGATATTTGATCCAGCGGTCAATGCCGTCAGGGCGATCACGGTCCACGGGCACTCGCTCAGGCTTGACGAGAATGGGATAATGTTCGATGCCAAGAGGAGGACCATGTACTCTGCGAAGGACAACTGCATCTACTATGTCAAGGACCAGTGGGGCAGAACATTGGGCACCCCGATAAACTTTGGCACAAGGACGAGTGAAGAAGAGCTGAAAGAGAGGACCTGCGCTTACCGCACAGACAACATCGACTTTGAGGAAGACGCCGACGAGTTCCTGAGAACGACCTTCAACGTCTATGAGAACAGGGTCAGGGGCGGGTGGGGGAAGGAGATCCCTAAACCACTCAAGCCGTAGCACCGCCCTTTTATATCGATCGCTCAGACATGTATGGGTGTGAGGACCTATGTCCGGTAACGCGGAGAACTATACCGAGGAGGTACTCTCCCTCGCAAAGTCTGCCGGGGCCACCCTTGCAGGGGTCGCGGACCTCTCCACACTCCGGGATCTGCCCGTCTATGGAGGTATATCTCTGAAGGACTATGGCTATGCGATATCCATGGCCGTGGCCCTTCCCGAAGATGCCGTCGCCCTTATCCACCCGGATAACCCCGGCATCCTGTATTCCCACGCCTACCTTGTCGCAAACACTCTGATAGACTCGATAACACTGAGGCTGGCCGGATGGATCTCTTCCAAGGGCTTCTCCTCGTTGGTCATCCCGGCCTCGATGAGGGCGGATCCCTCGAAGGAGGCCGGCCACGCATCCCACAAGGCCTTTGCGTGTGCCGCCGGGCTGGGGTGGATAGGCCGGAACGGTCTGCTGGTAACACCTGCGCATGGCCCAAGAGTGCGCCTCGGAACCGTCCTGACCGATATGCCCCTGAAGGCCGGGAGGGCGATGGGCAACCAGTGCGGCAAGTGCAGGGCATGTGTCGAACTGTGTCCTTCAGGGGCCCTGAAGTATGCAGAGTTCGACCTCCGCCCCGCCGCGCGGGAGGAGATCTTCGATCCCCATAAGTGCTCGGCCAGGCTCGCTAAGAATAAGGAGGCGCTCGCCCAGAAGCCCCACCAGGCGGCCTACGCTGCCACCGTATGCGGCATGTGCATCAAGGTATGCCCGGTGGGAAAGGTCCCATCCGGCCGGACGACCACGACGTAGGGATCAAATGCCGCGGAAAAATATCTGCCGGCGGGGCCGCAGGCCCCCGTCCCTCGGAAACTAACCGTCGGCCTCACTGATGCCCCGACGCCCTCTGGAAGCGCTCCTCCCTCCTCCTCTCCAGCCTCTCCGATGTCTTCCTCAGGAGGTCAGGCAGCGCGACCATCTCCAGCGCCCTCCTGATGTAAGCCGCCTCTGCCGGGCTCAGCCCAAGAGAAAACTTTGCTTGGTCATCAGGGGATCGCAGGCTTACCAGCAGTCCTCTCTCCGTCCGGCCCACCTCCATCACCCTCCCGCTCTCGTGGTAGAACCTCGGCGGGGTCATCTTCTCAGCGAGCGCTGGGTTCAGGTAGTCGGCGGTCAGCGCCGTCTCCTCGGGCGTAAGGAGGAAGACCTTGCTGTTGCCCGTTGCCGTATCCCTCGCCCTTACGAAGACTCCCTTCCCGTCCCTTGGCAGCGAGAGTTCTAGGATGCGGTACTTCTCGCCGTTCTTATGAATGGCCGTATAGAGTATGACATCCCGCTCCTGGCCCATCTGCTGCCCCCCAAGAAGGGCTGCGCCTTCTAGCCTTTCTAGCTTTCTAATCGGCCAGTGACCTGGCTATCGAGAGCAGGTCCGTGAGGAGCGCATAGCCCGTCGCCCGCCGGCCTGCCCCGGGTCCGACAACGGTCACATCGCCCAGGCAATCCGTCCTGAACGTGAGGGCGTTGGTAACACCCATTATGTTGGCGAGCGGGTCCGCTATCGGCACCGGGATCGGCGAGACCTCCGCCGTGACCCCGCCGTCCGCAGCTTCCGCCCGCGCGATGAGCTTCATCCTCTCGCCCCTCTCCTTCAGCCTCCTGATGTCTTCAGCCGTGACTCCCGTAATCCCCTTCCTCGAGACATCCTTCGGCCTCATATCGCCGCCCAGCAACGCATTCGCCAGGATGGTGATCTTTGCAGCAGCATCGCCACCCTCCACATCCATGGTCGGGTCGGCCTCAGCATATCCGAGCCGCTGGGCATCCCTGAGCGCATCCCTGTAATCCTTTCCCTTCTCCATCTCCGAGAGGATAAAGTTGGTCGTGCCGTTCACTATCCCCCTCACCGACGAGATGGTGCATCCGGCGAGCGCCCCCTCGAAGAGGTTGAACGCCGGCGTCCCGCTCAGCACGGTTCCCTTGAACCTGAGTGCTGCGCCTCTCTCCCTTGCTAGGCCGGTTAGCTCCCTGTAGTAGAGCGCGATGGGCCCTTTGTTGGTGGTGGCGACGTGCTTCCCCAGCAAAAGTGCCTCCCTCATGTGGTCGTAGCCGGGCTGCCCGTCGACTATGTTTGTCCATGTGACCTCCACGATGGCGTTGGAGGGGCTCTCTCTTATCGTCTCCATGCTGGACAGCCCCCTCCTCTCAGCCGGCAGCCTCTCAAAGTTCCTCCCCGCATCGGCCAGCCTCACCGCCTCCCTGAGGTCGATCCCCCTGCCATCGAGCACCGACCCCAGTTTTACATCAGAGATCGCGACAACCCTGTACTCAAGCCCCATCTCCCTGAGCTGTGCCTCCTTCTCGATCAGGAGGTCCGCGAGCCCCCTCCCCACGGTCCCAAAACCTATGAAAGCAAGATCAAACCTCATAGCTACCCATCGCCTTACCTGTTCGTTTACCCCGATAATATATCTTGTCTCGCCTGCGGCGTTCTGCCGGGCGGAATGGTCGGGCTCAGAGCCCTCCCTCCCTCCCCGGCGCCCTCGTCGGGATCTCGCTGGCCCGCATTATCGGGCGCCCGTCGCTGTACGAGCAGCGCAGCCCGTACTTGTTGACACACTCCAGGCACTTGGCCGGATCGCAGAGCGGCGTGCTCAGGTACCTCTCCCCGCCGTCTGGGGCGATGAATACGATGATCCCCTCCCTGAGCGTCTGGGCGAGGTCGATAGCTGCCTTGTACGCTGCCCCGGAACTGAGCCCCACGAAGATCCCCTCCCTAAGGATCAGCGTCCGTGCAGCGTCCTCTGTCTCAGGCTCGGTGACAAACCTGATCTCGTCCACCAGCGACGGCGTCCATACCTTCGGCACGTACGAAACCTCAAGGTTCTTCAGCCCCATTATGGGCGAGCTGGGATCGGGCTGAACGCCGATGACCTTCACGTCCGGGTTGTGGGCCTTGAGGCTGCGGGCCACACCGACGATCGTCCCCGTCGTCCCCATCCCGGCGACGAAGTGCGTGACCCTGCCTCCGGTATCCCTCCAGATCTCCTCCCCGGTAGTCTCGTAGTGGACTCGGGGGTTGGCGCTGTTCGAGAACTGATCGGGCATAAAGTACTCGTCAGGGCTGCTCGCCACAAGGCTCTTCGCAAAGTCCTCTGCCCCGTTCATGCCCATGGCCCCCTCGGTCAGCAGGATCTTGGCCCCCAGGGACATGAGGATCTGCCTTCTCTCGACGCTCATGGTGTCCGGCATGACCAGCACGAGCCTGTACCCCTTCAGCAGGCAGACGAGCGCCAGCCCGATCCCTGTATTGCCACTCGTCGGCTCGACCACCGTCATGCCCTTGCGGAGCCTGCCGCTGCTCTCCGCCTCCTCGATCATTGCCTTGGCGATCCTGTCCTTCACAGACCCTCCGGGGTTGTTCTTCTCCAGCTTGGCGAAGATCTCGACATTGCTGGGCGAGTACCTGAGCCTGACAAGCGGGGTGTTTCCGATGAGATCCAGAAGGCTGTCATATCTCATAGGAATCAGACAGTGATTAAAACAGGGCTATTGATATAGTTTTTCAACAGCCCCCGTTCCTTCAGGCTCCTCCCGGCTCTCGCGGCTGAACAGGACTCTGCCCGGTGGGCCGGCAGGCCGTCCGGCAGCTCCCGCCCTCCGCGCATCCGCACGGAGGATGGCGGGACGGCAAATATGCCGCCTTCCTGCACTATCCTTTATCAGGCAGGTCGGACGATATTTGCACGGGGGGACGATGCCCTGCATGTTCTTGTTGCCGTCATGATTATGGGGCTCACTGCGGGGATCTGCCCGATCAACCTCACTATGGTGACCTCGATGGCCCCCCACCTGATCAGATCGGAGAGCAGGATCCTATCCTCCATGCTCTTCTCTGCCGGGATATCCAGCGTCTTCGTCCCCCTGGGGATCGGGGCGTCAGTGGCCGGCGAGGCCGTCCTGGCTGCCGACAGGAGCGTCATGTACCTTGTTGCAGGTTTTCTGATGATCGTGATAGGCCTCTGGGCCCTCAGGGTGATCAAGCTGCCCGTCATCAGGACCGGAACTTTCCGCTGGACGAAGGGGGGGCCCTACCTCTTCGGGCTGGCGTATGCCATCGCTACTTTGGGCAGGGGCGCCCCCCTTCTCCTCTCCGCCCTCTCCATAACCGCGGTCGAGGGGTCTCCCCTGATGGGTGGGGCTTCCCTCCTGATCTACTCCTTCGGGATGGGCATCCCCATGATCCTCCTAGCAGCCCTCATCACCCTTGGGGCACCGGAGCGGATGGAGATCGTGAAGCGCTATTCAAGGAAGCTCGATGCCCTCACCGGGGTCATCCTCCTCGCGATAGGCTCATATTACCTGCTGTCCATATTCATGGCCATATTCATGTTCGTATAATATCAAGCGGCCTTCCATCCGAGTACCGCAAATTATTTAGCGTCAAACTTATTAGCCCTCTTTAGAATATCAAAGCCACCTCTGCCTTCGGGCGGCGTTAAAGCGGTGGGACATATCACAAAATACTGCAGGTGCCTTCATGCCCAAGCGACTCTCTATCGTTGACGCCGAGCTCTGTGTGGGTTGCCAATCCTGTATGTTCGCCTGCAACAGGCGATTCGCCGAGGCTGGGATCGGTCGTTCCGCCATCCTCGTCCAGTCGATGGGCGGATTCGATCGCGGTTTTGTGGTCAGGGTCTGCAAATCCTGCAAGGAACCGCCCTGCGAGAAGGTCTGCCCCACCGGCGCAATGACCGGGAGGAAGGGGGGAGGGGTCGTCCTCAACCCCGACAAGTGCGTCTCCTGCGGCAACTGTGTCAGGGCCTGCACGATCGGCGCGATCCAGTGGGACACCACCGCCGATAAGCCCGTTGTGTGCGTCTACTGCGGATATTGCGCGCCCTACTGCCCCTACGGCGTCCTGAAGCTGGAGGAGATCCAGGATGAGGAGCCAGCGTTACTATTGACGACGGCTGGAGCGGGAGAGGCAGGTGTAAGTGCAACGGAAGCTCCAAGCCCTGACAGACCAGGGGTGAATGTATGACCGAGGCGGGGAAACTGTCCCGGGTGCTCTACGTCGATCTTACGAGGCGGCGCCACTGGGTCAGTGAGCGTCCCGAGCTCTTCGACAGGTGCCTGGGCGGCACTGGCGTCGGGATCAGGCTGCTCTCTGAGGAGTGCCGGCAGGGCATCGACCCGCTCGGTCCGGAGAATCCGATCATCCTCTGCTCCAGCCTTCTGAGCGGTGTCTTCCCCCTCACCTCCAAGATGATCGCGATGTTCAAGTCCCCCCTCACCGGCAACCTCGGGGAGAGCCACGCCGGCGGCAGGGCGGCGGTAGCGCTGAGGATGGCCGGCTACGGCGCCATGGTTATCCGGGGCAGGAGCGGGACCCCTGTCTACCTGGCGGTGAGAGAGGATGAGGTCAGACTGAGGGATGCCTCTGTCATGTGGGGGATGGGAAGCAGCAGCGCCATCTGCAGGATAATCGGGGAGAAGGAGGGCAACCCAGGGATACGATCTATAATGAACAGCGGCAGGGCCGGCGATTACCTGGTCCGGTACGCAAGCGTCGCCGTAGACACCTGCCGCCACTTCGGCAGACTCGGTCTGGGCGCGGTCTTCGGCAGCAAGAAGCTGAAGGCGGTCGTCATCTCCGGAAAGAAGAGCCTCACCGTGAGCGACCCCAGGGGGTACCGGAGCCTCTACGATGAACTCTTCAAGACCTTCACGACATCCCCCCTGCTGAAGAAGTACCACGATCTGGGGACCCCGGCGAACGTCCTCACCCTCAACGCGACGAAGACGCTCCCCACCAAGAACCTCCAGGCCGTACAGTTTGCCGGAGCGGAGGCCCTCTCCGGCGAGGAGCTGGCCAAGAACTTTCTCGGCCGAAGGGCGGCATGCGCCCACTGCCCCGTCAGCTGCGTCCATATCGCCGCCGTGAGGGTGCAGTACCCGGACGAGCCCTACTTCTACAAGACTAGGATGATCTCATACGACTATGAGCCGATCTTCGCGCTGGGCACAATGCTCGAGATAAGGTCCGCTAGGGGCTACCTCCTCCTGATGGATCGGGCCGAGGAGCTCGGGCTGGACGCGATGACCGTCGGTGTCGCGCTTGCCTGGGCCACGGAGGCGCTGGAGAGGGGGATACTCACCACAGATGATACAGACGGTGTGGAGCTGAAGTGGGGGGATCACGTCCGCTACATGGAAGCGCTCGATAAGATAGTGGAGCAGCGGAATGACTTTTACCGCGCTCTGGCGAAGGGGACAGAATACGCCGCCTCCAAGTACGGGGGCAAGGATTTTGCGCTGGTGTTTGGAGGGAACGAGATGCCCGGCTACCACACAGGCCTGGCAACATACTTGGGGCACATCGTAGGCTCGAGGCACAGCCACCTCGACGGGGCCGGATACAGCTACGACCAGAAGGTGAACGCCATGAAGAAGCCAGCCGTCCCGGCCGAGGCGGCGAAGGCGCTCTTCGAGGAGGAGGCGTGGAGGCAGATCCTCTCCAGCATCGGGGCCTGCTTCTTCGCTAGGGCAGTCTACACGCCCGAGATGGTCGGGCGATGCCTCAGGGTTATCGGGAAGGAGCGTACGTCTGCCGAGCTTAGGCGCCTCGGCGAGAGGATCCTGCGGGAGAAGTACGCATTCAAGTTCCGGGAGGGCTTCTCGTTGAGTCCGGAAGCGATACCTATACCCCGGAGGGTGCTGGAGCTGCCTACACCGCAGGGCACCCTGCGGGAGGAGGACTTCCGCGAGGGGATCAGGGAGTTCGAGAGGCTGATCCGGGGAGCGGGCCCCTCCGCCTGACCCTGCCCTCCCCCTGTCCGCCCCCAGCTTTTCCCTCCCAGCAATGCCTGCCCCCTTTGGCCGGCACCCACTCATGGCTGAGCTGCCCCTGCCCCCAGCAGGACGCCAGATGAAACGGGCCGGATAAATAACCTTGAAATACAACATACAATCCAGTCAATAATAAGGATGGCTGGTTTTGGTAGAGATAGTACTCTTCTTGGATTTGCATCAACCCAGGAGGGCCAGGAAGAGCTTCACCCGAGGGAAGCTCGTGGCTGAGCGCATGGAAGGGCTCTACTTCGATGACGAGCTGAACAGGGAGATACTCATCAGAACCGCCAAGAAGTGCTACGCCCCCGCCCTGAAGGTGCTTATCGAGAACGCCCGGGAAGGCGGTTTCAAATGCGCCCTCGGCGCCTCCGGCATCTTCCTCGAGCAATGCGAGCGGTGGGATCCGGATCTCCTCAGGCTAATACAGGAGCTGCTGGATACCGGCGCCTGCGAGATGGTCGCCGGAACCTACTACCGCTCGCTGGCCAGCCAGATCAGCGGGAACGAGCTGAGGGAGCAGATAGAGCTGCACCGGAAGCTGATCAGGGAGCTCTTCAGGGTCGAGCCCTCCGCGGTAGCCAACACAGATTTCATCTATGACAACCGCATCGCCAAGATCTTCGAGGGGATGGGATTCAAGGTTGCCCTCACAGAATTCCCCGAGGCGGTGATGGGCTGGCACTCTCCCTGCTATCTATACAAGGCGGAGGGGGCAGAACTCGCCCTCCTGATGAGGAACAGCCGCCTCTCGGACGATATCGGCTTCAGATTTACGGACAGGAGCTGGCCGGAGTGGCCGCTCACCCCCGAGAAGTACGCGGGCTGGCTCTCGCTCATGGAAGGCGACCTGGTCTTCCTCGCGCTCGATATGGCCACTTTCGGGGAGCATCACCCAGCCGGGAGCGGCATACTCGACTTCCTGAGGCACCTTCCCGGCGAGGCCGCAAAGCACCCCGGGCTGGAGTTCGCCACCCCTACCGCCGCGGCCGGCCACTTCAAGGCGGCAGGTACTGCCGACATCAGGGAGACCATATCGTGGGCCGACGCCGAGAAGGACCTCTCGTGCTGGCTGGCCAACGCCATGCAGCAGTACTCCTTCCAGACGCTCCTCTTCCTCGAGCCGCTCGCAAGGCTGGCAGGACCAAAGTTCATGAGGGTGTGGCGCCTCTTCTCCATGAGCGACCACTACCTCTACATGTCAACGAAGGGGGGCGAATCGGGTGCTTTCCACGGTTACCTGAGCAGCTTCAGCAGCCCCGTGGAAGCTTTCATGGCGATCACAAACGCGATGACAGACTTCAAGTACAAGCTCTACGACGCTCTGGGCGAGAGGGCCGTCCTGTACAAGATGATCCGGGGAGAGCTGCCGTCTGCGCACGCCTTCCGCTTCTTCTCAGGCTTCGCTGCCCCCCTCGGGCTAGCAGCAAGGAATCTGACCGAGCTGAAGGACGCGCTCGAGACGCTCGGCGAGGACTCCCTCAAGTTCCACTTGGCGAGGGGCGATCTGAGCAGATGGGTCCGAGAAGTCCTCGGGGCCGACAGCCTCTCGGTGGAGCTGGACCGCCTGAGGGCCCTTGCCCAGACAAAGGACGTGAGGGCGGATGCCATCCGGGCCGTCGATAGGGCGATAGCCGACGCCGAGGGCAGGATGGGGAGGTTGGGTGCCGATACCACGCCCTCCCACAGGGGCCCCACGGCGGGCGGACTTCCCTCAGGCGTGCGCTGATCCCCCAACATATGATAACAGGGAGTGCATCGGAATGAAAATGAAAATGAAAACGAAAATGAAAACGAAGACAGGAATGTCCGTCGAGCATGCGAGGGTACTTGACCCCCGCTCAGGTTTTAGCGAACGCAGCTACGAAGTAGAAGTCAGGGTCGATCCGTTGACAGGGAGCATCTGCAGGATAAACAAGAGCCGGGCGATGAGACCGAAGCAGCAGGCGCCTGTCCAACAGGCTCAGAGATGCGAGGCTCCGCCGAGCAGGTGTCCGTTCTGCCCCGAGAATATAGAGAAGGAGACTCCACAGTTCCCCGCCGACCTCGTCCCTGGGGGAAGGATCAGGTGCGGCGGCGCGGTCCTATTCCCCAACCTCTTTCCACTCGCGGGACTGCACGGCGTATGCGTCTTCACCCCCCAGCACAAGCTGGATCTCAGGAGCCTGCTCGCGAGGGAACTCGCGGACGGCATAAATTGTTGCAAGAGCTTCTTCGAGGTAGGGCAGAGCCATGGCTCGCCTCACCACCTGCTGGGATGGAACTTCTCCTCCTCTGCAGGCGCCTCGCTCCTCCATCCCCACTTCCAGGTCATAGCCTCCAGCCGGGAGATCGAGGCCGTCCGGCTATATGCCGAGGCATCCGAGCGCTACCTGAGGGAGACCGGAGAGAACTACTGGGCAGCCCTTGCCTCGGACTCCTCATCCCCGCGGTATATAGGGCGGTCGGGCAGGTTTGCCTGGGTTGCACCTTGGGCGCCGGTTGGCTCCCTGGAGGTGATGGGAATATACGACGGCAACGGTACCGGTACCGGTAAGACCTCGCTCCTGGAACTCACCGAGGCCGAGGTGGACTCGCTAGCCGAGGGGATAGTGAAGGTGATCGGCGTCCTCTCAGGCCAAGGAGTGAACGCCGTCAACATGGGTGTATTCTCTGTGCCGGACGGGGATGCCGAGTCGTTCAGCCTGAGCGTCCGGATCACTGCGCGCTCCGGCTCGAACATCTCCGACAGGGCCTTCCTCGAGATATACGGCGGCGAGATCGGTCTCACCTCGCTCCCCGAAGAGTATTCCAAGGACTTCAGGGCAGCCTTCAGGGGGTAGGCGCTGGCCGCCCTATCTGAAGTTGTAGCGGCTTGAGTATGAGACTGCGAGTACGGCCCCTAGGAGCGGTGCATCCTCCCCGAGCGGGGTGGCGACCACCTCCGGAGGGGCGTTGAAGGCAAACTCGGGGAGGAGCTTGGCGATCGGCCTGATAACGAGGTCGACGTTCTTCAGCGCCACTCCGCCCCCGACGACGATCAGGCGAGGATCGTAGAGGCTCACTAGGTTGGCGAACGCCATTGCGTTCACTCGGGAAGCCTCCTCCAGGATGTGCTTGGCGAAACCGTCACCCTTCCTCGCAGCATCGAAGATCTGCTTGGCCTCTGTCCTACCCTCCGCCACGAGATCGCAGAGTGGCGTCTTGGGGCTGTACTCCTCTGCCAGCAGCCTCGCGTACTCAGGAATGCCGCTCCCCGAGGTATACGCCTCCCAGTGCCCCCTCCCGCCGCAGCTGCACCCGATCCTCCCCTCCATATCTATGATCATGTGCCCCATCTCATGGGCGTTCCCCTCCTTGCCCAGGAGGAGGTTGCCGTCTACCACCGCTCCTCCTCCTATTCCTGTACCGATCGCGACATAGACCATGTTATCCTCTTTTGCACCTGCACCGATTACCCTCTCGGCAAGGGTGGCAGCGATTCCATCGTTTATCAGCACGACCTCCCTGCCTAGCCTCTCCTCGAGCTCTTTTCTGATTTGGACGCCCTTGAAGGGCGTATGGGGCGAGTCGACCAGTATCCCCTCCCTCATCTGCAGCCTGCCTGCCATCCCCAGCCCCACACCGCCGACAGAGTGGTAGTCGGAACCGCCGACCTCCTTGGCCATCGACTCGATCTGACTGAGTAGGGTCTCGACGCTGCTGGTGGCTATCCTCTTCACAGACTTCCTCAGGACCTCCCCCTGCTCCGTGGCCAGAGCTGCCCTGACCCAGCTGCCGCCTATATCGAATCCGAGGGTCAGCACCGATCCCTCACCACTCCTTAGGCTTCCATGTTCCCTTCTCATACTCCGTCAAGACCTCCCTGTAGAGCCTCGCCGTCTCGACCGCCGCCGACCGCCACGAGTACTTCTGGAGTGAGGCAACGGCGTTCCTCACGATGTGATCCCTGAGCGCAGAGTCGTCAACCGCCCTGGATATGACAGAGGATAGGGACTCGGCTGAACCAGGCTGGAACTTGAGTCCGTTGTAGCCGTCGCTCACTATCTCGTCGAGCCCCCCGACCGCCGAGACTATCACCGGGATCCCCGCCCCCATCGCCTCGAGGGCGACTATCCCGAAGGGCTCGTAGAGGCTCGGGAAGACTGCCACCGAAGCCCGCCGGTAAAGGGTTTCGATCTCCGAGTCGGGGACATGCCCTAGGAAGCGCACCCTGCCCTCTAGGCCCAGCTTCCGGGTCATGTCTGCGAGATAGGGTTTCAGGGATCCGTCCCCCACGATAAAATATTCAAGGTCGTCCCTGCTGAGGTGCTTGGCCGCCTGGATCAGCGTCTGGGGTCCCTTCTCGTAGACGAGGCGCCCGACATACAGCACGATCTTCTTTCCGCCGTCCGTGCTCCCTTCCCGTTCGGCGCTGATCTGTTCCCTTTCCCCGCCCCAGCCCCCGCCCCCGCCTACACTCGCAGACTCGTAGCCGTTCGTGATGACCACGATCTTGTCCCTCGGACAGCCGAAGTGTCTTGCGGTCTCGCCAAGCATGTAGTTGCTACAGCAGATCACGCGCCAGGCCTCGTAGGTGAGCCACCACTCCAGCCCGTGGATGTGCCTCTCACTATCGTTGCTCAGATGGCCCCCCCTCCTGCCCATCTCGGCCGAGTGTATGGTGGCCACGAGGGGACGCCGCGCCAGGTTCTTCAGGGCGATGCCGGAGCTGGCGGTCAGCCAGTCGTGGACGTGTATAAGATCGAAATCGTCGAGTTCGGCCGCGCGCTTGATCATGAACATGTTCAGGCCGTGGATCCACGACACAAAGTCAGGGTACCTAAGCCTGTAAGGGTTTACCCTTATCACATCGACCCCGTCTACCCTCTCCTCCATCGGGGAGGTTCCGTCCGTGAAGGTCAGCACCTCCACCTCCACTCCCCCTGCCGCCAGTTGCTTGGAGAGGTGATAGACGTGCCTGCCAAGCCCCCCTACCATATGGGGCGGATACTCCCAGCTAATCATAAGTACGCGCATCGGTCCCAGCCACCCCCCTATAGATGTCCAACAGCTCACTGCTCCTACTCCTACTCCCGCTCCCGCTCCCGCTCCCGCTCCCGCTCCCGCTCCTATTCCCACTTATGCTCCCGACCCCGCCCCCACCGCCCATACCCGTGCTCACCTCTCCCCGGCCCCCGCCCTCGTCCCCTTCACCCAGCACCCTGATCTTCCCGGCATTGATGCCATAATCCTTGGTGAGGCTGTCCCTTGCCGCGCCGCTGACCGTCAGGAGTACATCTGCGCGGCTGAAGCAGTACTTTTCAACGTCAAAGATCCCCATGCTGAGGAGGGACGCCACCCTCTGCGCCCTCATTGTCTCAGTGGTATAAGCCGTGATGATCAGCGGCACCTTGAAGTAGTCGCTCAGGTAAACCCCCGCCAGGGAACTCACCCAGTCATGCGTATGGATAAGCGAGACTCCCCCTCCATCATGGATCGCCCTGCTCGCCCCCCTGATCAGGTCTATGTTGAGCGAATAGGCGTAGGCAAGTATGTGGGGGGAATCCCTGACCGACTCGGCGACCTTGTATATTCTTATCTTCCCGTCCATAACTACGCCGTCAGAGTCGCCCCTCACGACGATGATCAGCGGGACCGCCTCCGCGACAGGAGGCAGAAGCGTCCTGAGCTCTTCAGATAGTCTTCCTATCACCCATGGGGGGTACTCCCAAGTTAGGTTAAGCACGGGCCTCATGAGATTTCCTTCAGGTATAAACGCTTCTTACCACACAGATCCCTAGGCTACTCAGGTAATACAGGTGATCGCTTTGGAGGACATATCCGTACTGGATCAGCTCTCTCAGCGCAGAGTCGAGCTCTCCCCCGCTCATGCCGCAGATCGTCGCAAGCTCCTCGCTTCCCTTGGCAGAGTCGTTGCTTACCGCCGACATGCTGTGCATCACCATCAGCAGGCGCATCGAAGGCGGAAGCTCATAGACGTTGACCATCAAACACCACTCTTCCCGTAGTATCTGTTTTCTGTTAAAATAACTTTTTGTAGGTTGCTGGCGCTCCCGCGGGGGGCGGTCCCCGTCTCACCTCCTCCCCTCGGACTTGAGGAAGAGGACTCCCAGGGGAGGGAGCATCAGCTTCAGGGAGTGCTCCCTGCCGTGGAACTGGTAAGGCGTCGAAGTGGCTCCTCCGAGGTTCCCCTGCCCGCTCCCGCCATACTCCAGTGCATCGCTGTTCAGGACCTCCTTCCAGTAGCCTCCTGCAGGCACGCCTAGCCTGTATCCGCTCCGGGGAACTGGCGTGAAGTTGCAGGCAACGAGCACCGTCTCACCGCCGCCCTTCCGCAGGAAACTCACAACGCTCTGCTCCCAGTCGCCCATATCGATCCACTCAAAGCCGCGCGGATCGCTATCCCAACTGTGGAGGGCAGGCTCGGCAGAGTATGTTCTGTTGAGGTCCCTCACCCAGCCCTGCAGCTTCCGGTGGGGCTCGTACCCGAGGAGATGCCAGTCTAGGCTCCTGTCATGGCTCCACTCCGACCACTGGCCGAACTCGTCACCCATGAACAGCAGCTTCTTCCCGGGATGGCCGTACATATATCCCAGGAGGAGCCTGAGGTTAGCGAACTTCTGCCACGGATCGCCGGGCATCTTCCTGATCAGCGATCCCTTGCCGTGGACCACCTCGTCATGCGAGAGCGGCAGTATAAAGTTCTCTGAGAAAGCGTACCAGATGCTGAACGTCAGCTGGTTATGGTGATATTTCCTGTGCACAGGGTCTTTCGAGATATACGTCAGGATGTCGTGCATCCACCCCATGTTCCACTTCATGCCAAAGCCGAGGCCGCCGGCGTATACCGGCCGGGAGACCATCGGCCACGCGGTCGACTCCTCCGCCATCATCTGCACGTCGGGGTATGCACCGTAGACCGCCTCGTTCAGGCTTCTCAGGAAGGAGATCGCCTCGAGGTTCTCCCTCCCGCCGTACTGGTTCGGGGACCACTCCCCGTTCCTCCTGGAATAGTCGAGGTAGAGCATCGATGCCACCGCGTCAAGCCTGAGCCCGTCTAGGTGGTACTTGTCAAGCCAGAACATCGCGCTACTCGTGAGGAATGACCTGACCTCCCCCTTCCCGTAATCGAAGATGTGGCTCTTCCAGTCGGGGTGGAACCTCTTCCTGAAGTCCTGGTACTCATAGAGGAACGATCCGTCGAAGCATGCCAGGCCATAGTCGTCTGTGGGGAAGTGGGAAGGAACCCAGTCGAGGAAGACGCCGATCCCCCTAAGGTGGAGTTCGTCTATCAGGTACATAAAGTCCTGCGGGGTTCCATACCTGCTGGTCGGGGCAAAATACCCCGTGGTCTGGTATCCCCATGAGCCGTAGAAAGGGTGCTCGGTTACTGGCAGGAGCTCTACGTGGGTGAACCCAAGATCCTCGACGTAATCGCTCAGCCTGGAGGACAGCTCCCTGTAGCTGAGAAAACGCTCACCCTCCTCGGGCGCCCTCCTCCAAGAGCCTAGGTGCACCTCATAGATGGAGATCGGCGACCCGAGCGAGTTACGCCCCTTTCTCCCGCTCATCCATGCCCCGTCCCTCCAGGGGCTGCTCAGATCCCATACAACCGATGCGGTTCTGGGCGGCACCTCGGAATGGAAGGCAAAGGGGTCAGCCTTGTCGACCGCACGCCCCGAGGATACTCGGTACTTGTAGACGCTTCCCCTACCGACGCCTGGGACGAACCCCTCCCAGATGCCCGAACCGTCGTCCCTGAGGTTCAGCGGGTTTGCAGAGCCGTCCCACCCGTTAAAGTCGCCTATGACGGAGACCCCTTTCGCGCAGGGGGCCCAGACCGCAAAGAACGTCCCACTGGTGCCCTCCGACTCGAGGATATGGGCGCCCAACTTCTCGTAGAGCCGGGAGTGCTTTCCCTGCCTGAAGAGGTATATGTCATAATCTGTGATGAGGCTCTTCAATGAGACCACCATGAACCGCCCACGCGCCTATCCCTTCCCATCGTCTATACAGCGTGGCCTAACCTACTCTTGACGCCTTGTCCGTTATATGCCCAGCAGATCCTTCAAGCCCGCGATCGGGATCGCTGCCAGCTCAGGGCGGCAGCTCACCTCATAATTGAGCTCATGGATGGCCCTCTCGATCAGGAACGCCTCCAGCAATATCTTCAGCGATGCTTTGTCCTTGGGCACTATCCCTGTCCCTGAGACCGCCTCCAGATAAGACTTGAGGAACGCTGCTGAGCAGTACTTGTACCATGTGCTCGCTGCCCCCTCCAGCGCCCGGTATACCTCCTTCTCGCCCCCCTTCTCCCCCTCCATGGGGACCCCAGTCTTCTGCAGTCCTACATAGGCAGCATAGTGGATCGACCTTATCATCCCCGCCACATCCCTGAGGGGGGAGCGCTTGATCCTGCGCTCGCTTATCGATCGTGAGGGGGTCCCCTCCAGATCGATTATTATAAAGTCGCTCCCGGTGTAGAGCACCTGCCCAAGGTGGTAGTCGCCGTGTATCCGCGTCCTCATGGCATTGATCTTCTTCTCACGGAGGAGCCTGAAGCGGTCCATGAGCAGATTCCGGTGCTCTATGATCCGTTCCACCTCTATCTTGATCTCCTCGCTGACCTTGTACTTGGCAACCGACTGCAGGACCCTCTTTGCGTAGCTGCTCATCGAGTGCGCGATGGCTAGCTGGTATAGGTAGCCGAACGGCTCCGGAGCGAAGTCCGGCTCGCTCCTCCGGTAAAGTGCTAGGTGGAACTCTCCGGTTCGCTTGCCAAGGAGCCTCATCAGCCTCAGAAAGTCCTCCGAGATCAGCTCTCTCAGCTCCGGAGGAGGATCTTCCTCGGCCGCATCCAGTACATCGACCGGCATGCGCGGGCCCGTCCTCCGCCCACGCGCCCTCAGATAGTACCTCTCGATCTCGCGGAGGCTCAAGCTCCAGGCATCGCAGACGTTCCTGGTATACTCCTGCAGTATGGCGATGGTGGCTGGCTCCGAGCCCCTCTCGTAATACTGCACGTCGCCCATCAGGTAGGGCGTGTTTGGGAAGCCGTCTGCCGAGAGGAGGTCCCCCACCTCAAGCTCCGGGTTGATCCCTTCCTCGACCCGCCTGAAGAACTTCAGCACCACCCTGTCCTCGAAGAGTATTGTGGTGTTGTTCTGATCGGGCCCGAATACCCTCGAGTTGAGGTTTACCGCCTCTGCCAGCGATCCCCTCTTGGTCCCGCTTCTAGGAGAGGCCCTGACCTCCCCGCCACCTACCTTGAGCGTGCGCCTTCTGGCTGCGAAGGCTATCAGGGATCGCCTGAACTGCCCGTCGTAGACGCCATCGTAGATGACTCCCCCCTCGCCCGTACCAGCTCCCCCCCTCCCGCCGTTCTTGATGAAAGAGACCCTTGCAATGACCGCCTCGGGACGGTCGCAGAGTATGCGCTGTGCCTCAGGCCCTATCGCATAAGAGACCGGCAGGAGGTATGTCTCTGGGAGCCCCTCGCGGTAGAAGACGTCCAGGATGAGTATCCTGGCCAAGGGCTGGCCATCTGTATCTATAGGCAGCTCCTCCCTGATCTTTACTTTCTCCACCTCCCTATCCCTGCCTCCGAACCATCTCTGCCTCGCAAGGAATGATGGGAGGACCTTCTCCTCAAGCCTCTCGCGTCCCTTCCCGCTGAACACCTCCTCCACCCTCTTCTCGATGGTGAAGCTGCAGTCTGTAGCAGGAGGGGCAGCATCCTTCCCCGCGCCCTTGGAGAGGGAGAAGATGAAATATCCGTAGGGGTCGAACGTCAGGATATACTGCCCCTTCACCTCGGGGAAGCATGTGCCGCCGAAGACCTCATTCGGTATATGCCCCTTATAGGCAGAAAGGTCGAGTTCTGCCACCTGGGGATATTTTGAGAGGTTCACCGCCACCAAGATCCTCTCGTCCTCGTACTCCCTCACGAATGCCAGGACCTTATTGTTCTCCGGGAAGAGGAACTCGATCCCGCCGCGGCCAAATGCCTTATACCTCTTCCTAACCGCGATTATCCGCTTCATCCAGCTGAGCAGGGAGGCACGGTTCCCCGACTGGTTCTCGACATTAATCGTCTCGTAGTGGTACTCGGGATCGATGTTAACCGGGAGGTAGAGCCTCTGGGGGTTTCCCTTTGAGAACCCCGCGTTGCTGTCCGCGTTCCACTGCATCGGCGTCCTGACGCCGTTCCTGTCGCCGAGGTAGTAATCGTCCCCCATGCCGATCTCATCGCCGTAGTAGATGACCGGCGTCCCGGGAAGGGTGAAGAGGAGGACATTCATCAGCTCCATCTTTCTCCTGTCGTTCCCCATGAGCGGTGCCAGGCGCCTGCGTATCCCCAGGTTTATCCTGGACTGCTTGTCCTTGGCGCAGAACCGGTACATCTGATCCCTTTCCTCATCGGTGACCATCTCTAAGGTGAGCTCATCGTGGTTCCGCAGGAAGAGCGCCCACTGGCAACCGGCCGGGAGGGGCGGCGTGTTCTCGAAGATATCGACGATGGGAAACCTGTCCTCCAAGTAGATCGACATGAACATCCGGGGCATCAGCGGGAAGTGGAAAGCCATGTGGCACTCGTCGCCCTCCCCAAAATATGCGACGGCGTCAGAGGGCCATTGGTTCGCCTCAGCAAGGAGCATCTTTCCCCTGAACTTCGAGTCCACATGTGCCCTCAGCGTCTTGAGGAACGCATGTCCCTCAGGCAGGTTCTCGCAGTTAGTTCCGTCTCTCTCAAATAGATACGGCACGGCGTCAAGGCGTAGCCCGTCGACCCCCATCTTGAGCCAGTAGTCAACTATGTCGAGCATCTCCCTCTGGACTTCCGGATTATCGTAGTTGAGGTCCGGCTGGTGCGCGTAGAAGCGGTGCCAGTAGTACGCCCCCGCTCTGGTGTCCCACGACCAGTTCGACGGCTCAAAGTCTTTGAAGATTACCCTAGCGTCCTTATACCTCTCCGGGGTACTGCTCCAGACGTAGTAGTTCCTCCATCTCGAGCCAGGCTTCGCCTCCCTCGACTTCTGGAACCAAGGGTGCTGATCCGAGGTGTGGTTCAGGACCAGCTCAGTGATTACCTTCAGATCCCTCTTATGGGCTTCTTTGAGGAACTCTTTCAGATCCTTGAGGGTGCCGTACTGGGGGTTCACTCCCCGGTAATCGGCGATATCATAACCATCGTCTCGCAGGGGGGACGGGTAGAAGGGCAGGAGCCATATGGCAGTCACGCCGAGTTCTTTGATATAGTCCAGCTTCTCCGTCAGCCCCTTAAAATCACCTATCCCATTACCATCGCTGTCGTAGAATGCCCTCACGTGGACCTCGTAAATTATGGCATCTCTGTACCAGAGGGGGTCTGTGGGTAGCTCGAGTTCTATGCTGCTCTGAACCGCGATGGCATACTCCCTCCGCCGCTTATCAGTTAACGTTCTGCGGCTTTAATCTTTTAGCTCTATATATTTAAGTGGCGTCTCGCCAGCACCTGCCCCCTCCGAAGGCTGTGCCCCCTGCCCTGATATGCCTGCATAGCTGCCGCGCCTGGTGGCTCCAGCGAACAGGTTAAATATTCACAAAGTCAATTTCCTTACGTGTCAAAGTTGCCGCCTCAAGTGCTTGGACAGGCTATCGACTTTAGCTGGTTCCTGGAGAACCCCGCAATCGTAGGTTACAACCTGCTGATCTTCGCGGTCATCATCTTTGCCGGATGGGTCGTGGGCAGGGCGGTCGGAGCGGTAATCGGCAGACTCACCTCAAGGTTTGGGGCCGACTCGATCTTCAGAAGGACCGCCATCGGACGAGCGATAGCCAAGTCCGACTTCACCGCCTCCCAGTTCTTCGACCTGCTCTCGAGGTGGTTCGTCTATATCGTAGCCATCCTTCTGGCGCTGAATGCCCTCGGTCTGCCCTTCATAAGCGACCAGGTGACCGCCATCCTGGCGCGCATGCCTAACTACATCGGGGCGGTAATAATCTTCCTAGTCGGCGTTGTATTCTCCGACTGGATAGGCGAGCTGATCCGGAAGAGCTTCACACAGGAGGAGCGGTCGGTACTCTACGTCGATCTTGGCGGGAACCTCGTTAAACTCGTCCTGTACTTCGTAACCCTCACCATAGCCCTCAGTGAAGCCGGCGTCGATGT
This sequence comes from Candidatus Methanomethylicaceae archaeon GD_Cm_T35_P0_bin.15, assembly GCA_038801785.1. GTDB lineage: Archaea > Thermoproteota > Methanomethylicia > Methanomethylicales > Methanomethylicaceae > JAULTD01. The sequence continues at coordinate 130,141 of JAULTD010000003.1, read as the reverse complement.
GACCATCCTCAACACGATCGCGCAGGCACTGGCGTGGTCGGTAGCCATAGCCGTGGGGGTGGCTGCAGGTATAGTGATCGGCTGGTTTGTCAAGGAGCGGTTCCATGAGATAACTTCCTGATACGCCCGGCCGATAGCCTCATCAGAGATTCTGATCAGAGATCACCATAATCTTATCTGCCGCCGCGAGTATTGAAAGACGACAGAAGAGCGACGTTTTCTGCATGAGCTGGTTACCGCAGGCCTGGTTCGGGCGCCTCACCGCACCGGAAGCTGCGTCCTAGGGAAAAAGGGCGGCGACACGGCATAGGGAGCATAAGGGGTAAGGCGGGGGCAAGGGGAAAACAGCGGAAAGGGGAGGGAAACAGAGGGCAGGCTTGGAACCATGCCTTCCTGATCTCTCTGCTCCTCATTCTGTTCTCCGCTGCGGATATGACGACGACCTACTACTGCCTGGGACGATCCAGTCTGGTCGTGGAGGCCAACCCCCTCTCGGCCAGCCTGATGGATCTGGGGCTGTACGTCCATCTCAAAGCTGCGATGATCGCCGTCGTACCCGTCGTCTTCTTCCTCCTGGCTGGTGCCGCCGAGGCTGCGGCCAGACCCCATGGTCCCGGATGGCCTCTCCGGACCGTCCTCCTGCTGGGCACTGGCGCCGCCGCCGTGCAGTTCCTGGCTGTAGCTAATAACTTGTGGGTCATCCTAACCATGGACCTGCCCTAGGCTCGCGGTAGAATGCGAGACCTTGCGCCGCCTGCCGCATCATTCTGGCCGTCAATCGGGCTGCCAGGCGTCATGCCCGCATTCGGAGTAGGAGAGGGCGCCCATTCAAAAGGGTTAATTTAATATTTGACCCCTTGCGAATAGTTCGGTGCTGGGCCGGTCGTCTAGCTTGGTTAGGATACCGCCCTGACACGGCGGTGGTCTCCGGTTCGATTCCGGACCGGCCCACCATTATCTTGTGCAAAGGATCACCGTTGGGGCGCTGCCCCATGCACGCAGTACGGTGCTCCCCCGGCGCAGTACGAACCGACAGCCGCCAGACGCTCGGATCATAGCTCTATATACCGGTAGGCTCCGTCTCCCTCGTCGAACGAGTACTTTACCTCCCTAAACTCGGACATGAGCTTCCTGACCTCCTCCCTTATCTGGGATGGATCATCCCTCTCGACGATGGTGCGCTTTATGAGCCTCGCTACCTCGGGCATCTGGTCCTGCTTCATGCCGAGCCTCGTAATCTCCTGCGTGCCGAGCCTGACGCCGGAGCACTCCTCCTCGGTCCTGTCCGTCGGGAGGGGGGTCTTAGTCGTGATTATGCCCGCGTCTTCCAGCCTCTTGGCCGTGGCGTCCCCGTTGCCGTTGATTCCCACGAATATCACTTGATGCGACCTGGTGAATCCGTTCTTCTCGCCCAGGACGTTCAGCCCCATGCCGTGGAGTTCCTCCGCAAGCCTCTTGGCGTTGGAGACGACCTGCGTCGTATACTCCCTGCCGAAAGCCATGAACTCGGCAAGCGATATGGAAAGCCCGGCAACCCTATGGACGTGGTGGTTGTTGACGAGCTGCCACGCCGCAAGGTCAATGCCAGTCGCATACCTCTTTTTACAGAGGATTATTCCGCCCTGTGGACCGAAGAACGTCTTGTGTGTGCTCCCCGTGACTATGTCTGCGCCCTCCGCCAACGGGTCCTGGAATACCCCGCCAGCTATCAGCCCCAAGACATGGGCCGAATCATATGCGACTATCGCGCCGACCTGGTCTGCGATCCGCCTGATCTCCCTCACCGGGTGCGGGAAGAGTATCTCGCTCGCGCCGAGGAGGACTAGCTTGGGCTTTATCCTGGCCATCAGCTTCTCGGCCTCGCCCAGATCGACGTTCATCTCGTCCGCCGAGTAGGGGAGGGGGACAAGGCTCACACCGTGGATCCTTGAGCACTCCCTGAAGCTCGCGTGGCCTCCGTCGATGACGCTCAGCGCCGTCACGACGTCTCCCGGCGTCGTCATCGCATTGAAGAGCACCAAGTTGGCCATGGTACCGGAGATGGGCACATAGTTAACGTGCTCTGCCCTGAAGACCCTCCTTGCCAGGTCTGTCGTCATGCTCTCGAGCTCGTCCACGAACTTGGTGCCAGAGTAGAACCTGTTGTGGAGGAAGCCGATGGCATACCTATTGCCCAGATCGGACATCAGCATCTCCCGGACCGACTTGCTGATGACGTTCTCGCTCGCTATCAGGTTGATGCAGGATCCCCTCCAGTCTGTGTGATCCTTGACAATCTCCTTGATAGCCTCGACCATCTTCTCGCTCAAAGGAACCCCCTCGAATCCAATGTGGAATGGAATTTAGCGCCCTCTTAAATACCTGATCGCGATCTGCATCCCCATCAGAGGGTGAAGCAGTCCCCCAGGTTGGGGGCATACGCCTCAAAACCGATCTCGCTCCTTATCGCATCGGCAAACCCTTGGCAGCACGCCGCCTCACCGTGGACGCAGAGTATCTTCGGATTTCCCTTCATGGACTTTACCAGCCTCATCAGTCCGCCCCTGTCTGCATGCGAGGAGAAGTTGATCCACTCCACCCTGCACTTGACCTTTCTCAGCTCGCCCGGCACGCCGTACATGCCCTGGTCGAGCAGGGTCCTCCCCGGGGTGCCCGGTATCTGGAACGAGACTAGGACGACCGCGTCCTTGGAGCGGTTCTTTATAGTCTCCATGTAGTATGTGGAGGCGCCGCCGGTCAGCAGTCCTGACGAGCTGATCACGACCCCCGGCTTCTTGAGGACCTTCTTCCTGTCCCTCTCGCCCTTGACCCACTTTGCCTTGTCCGCGGCCTTACGCAGGAGCCCAGCGTCTCTCAGCTCCTCGGGACTGTTGAGGATCGTCTGCGTCGCTGTCCGGCTCATCCCGTCCAGCGCCACATCATGCTTGAAGCCGTGCTTCTGCAGGATGCAGAGTATCTCCTGAGACCTCCCCACCGAGAACGCTGGGATCAAAGCCAGGCCCCCGCCCTCCACCACCTCCGTGACCGTCTCGACGAGCCTCCTCTCGCATTCCTCCCTTGGCGGATGGTCGACCGTGGCATACGTGCTCTCGACGATGGCCATGTCCAGTTCGGGCAGATTGTACTGCGCCCTCTCCAGCAGGGCGGTATCGATCGTGTTGATGTCGCCGCTGTACCATACGGCCTTCCTCTCCTGTTCCACCAGGACATTGACGCTGCCAGGGATATGGCCTGAGCTGGCGAAGCTTACGTGGGCATTGCCGAGCTGCGTATCGCTCCTTATCTCCTTGCTCTCTTCTATCATCGTCTTCAGCTCAAGGGTCTCAAACGGCAGGTAGTATGAGGAGAGCCTGATCAGGTCCCTGATCAGGATGTCTGTCAACTGCTTTGTGACACTGGTCATGTAGACCGGGGGGCTCTCGGAGATGTAGAAGAAAGGAGCCGCGCCTGAATGATCCAGGTGGGCATGTGTAATTATTATCCCGTTCAAATCCTTAGGCGACGTAGAGAGGGGGAGGCTGGGCCTTCCATCCCTTACCAGGATGCCGTAATCCAGGAGGAGCTTAGTGCCCTCTCCCTTCACCTCAAAGCCGGACCTGCCGACTTCTCTACTTGCGCCAAAAACCGTAACCTTAACCGTAAACTATACCTCCATGATGAATGACTAAAAACGACCTCTTTGGCTTAAAAACCCTTCTACGAAAAACCGTTCAGGCCCCTCAAAAATCGCCCGGTACTGTGCCCGCCTGCCTGTTAGCGCCGGGCCCCTCCCACCCACGGCCGTCTCCGCAAAGCATGTATCTGGCAGGTATCTCGGTCAGCCGGGTGGTGGGTATGGAAAAACAGGTGACCGGGGGGCCACGCACCCCGTCAATATATTATATTAGCCCCCAGTTTTATTAGTTACGACAATACAGGATTAAGGGACAATGCCATGCCGATAAAATTCCACATAGATGAGGACCTCAGAGGCACATCGCTCATAACCGGGTTTCACGGCCTCGGAGCCACGGGCTATATAGCTGTAAAGCACTCTATCACTTCACTCGACGCCGAACTGATCGGCTATATCAGCTCTGACAGGATCCCCCCCTTCGTCTCCGTAGACGAGGGCCGTCTGGCCCTGCCGTTTGAGGTTTACCGGAAGGACGACTATGTCTTTGTTCTGACGAACGTCCCCCCACACCCCAAGGAGAGGCAAGAGTTCTCCAAGGCACTGGCCGAATGGGCGATATCCAGCGGAATGGACGCGGCGTACCTGATCGGGGGGCTTGACAGCCGTCTCAAGGCGTCTGAGAAGGATCGGATAAGGTGCGCCGTTACAAAGAAGTTCAGCAAGCACGCGGATCTGGGCGCTCCCCAGTTGGAGAAGGGTCTCTTCGTCGTGGGACCACTCGCGATAATGCTGGCGCACTTCGAGATCAGTGCCTTCCCTGCCATCGCGCTCCTCCCCTACGCCAACCCGATGCGTCCTGATCCTATGGCAGCGGCCGTCGCGGTCGAGTACCTCGACAAGATGACCCGGTTCTCAATCGACACCTCGCAGCTCGTAAACGATGCGCAGAGGATCGAGGCGGAGATCCAGGAACTGATGAAGCAGAGGCAGGACAGGACGAAGTCTGACCAGAAGACGCTCTACATATAGGCGCGGCTGCCCCCGCCCTTTCCGATTCCGCCCCCGATCCCAGCCCTTACTGTCCCCTCCCCCTTTCTCAGGGCATCAAGCACTGCGCCGATATCGCTCCTGCAGCTGAGTACATTGACGACCATCCCCACCTCCTCCTTCCTGTGGGCATCGCTCCCTCCTATGCCGGGCAGGCCGAGGACCTTCGCAATCCCCTTAGCCTGCTTATTCTCCTCCCTGTGGCACTTGCCGTTGACGATCTCGATCGCATCCACTTTGAGCATGCCGCACCTCTCCCCAAGCGAGGGCCTCCTCGCGTCAAACGGATGGGGGACGACTACCAGCCCCCCCGCAGCATGTGCCGCCTCGATCACTTGCCCAGCATCCCTCGAACCGAGGGGCGGGTCCTCCAGACCCAGTACTATCAAATCGCCCTGATCCGTTGAGATCTCCACTCCCGGAATTACCAGAATGTCCCTGAAGGCACTGCTATGCTTTACCCTCCTGAACCCCTCCATGGTATCATGGTCTGTGACAGCCACCGCGTTCAGACCTTTGGTTTGCATCTCCTCTAGGAGCTGTTTGATCGTCAGGCTGCTGTCCGGCGAGCTGTTTGTATGGACGTGGGCGTCGAGCATAATCACCATGCTTCAGTCCCCACCTCGCCAAGGGAGGCGACGGTCTCAGCATAGGGTATCTCAAGGCAATGAGCCGGGTCCACCACGATCACCCGCCTGTACCCATTGGCTTTTATGAATTGCTCCACCTCCTGGCGCCCAGGGGTCCCGACCACGCCGCCCTCATACTGTGAGAGCGGGAATGTCTCAGCGAGCTCCGATGGGACGATCCCGAAGGGGCCGCCGTAGAAGCATATGTGGACCCCGCCTAACCTCCCGGTGGCCTCTATCGCATCCCTGTAGAGCTGCGATCTGTTGAAAGGCTTCTCACTGGGCGCGGGGAGGAGGAGCAGGATATCCTTGGAGGGCGGCCTGGCATACCTCGCCGGGAGCCTCTCCCTGTGGCGGATCACCTCAGGCCTTGAGAGGGAAGAGGCGTCGAAGAGGAAGACTCCCCTGGCCCTCCTGCCGACTACCGGATCGTTCGCCTCCAGGTAGTCCGAATATGCCCTGAGCCTGCCGAACGCCTCGTGGAGCCTGGGATGCGATCTGCAGCGTATCTCCAGCAGCTCCCAGAGTGACCCTTCCCTTATCGCCTGTTTTATCGTCCTCACCTCCTCGAGGGTTACATAGAGGTTGTGCTTCGAGATGAGCCTGGTGCGCTCATCCTCCGGCGCCTCCAGTATGCCCTCGAGCCCGTTCCCCACGCAGACGGGGCACCTGCACGGCAGTTCGGTCAAATCCTCGACCCTGATGGTCCGGGAAGGTGTCATGTACCTGCCGTCCCTAGCAAAGAGGGCATAGGCAGCCGAGTCAAAGAGGTCGCAACCAAGTGCTACCGCAAGCGCGAGCACCATGGGATGCCCTGCCCCGAAGAGGTGGAGAGGCCTCTCAGGGGGGAGGACCCTCTTGGCCGTGACAACCATGTCTACGAGCGTCGGGTAGTCATACTCTTCCATTATCTGCGTCGGGCTCCCCAGCGGGTGGATGTCAAAGGGGAGCTCGCCCATCTTCCTGGCGCTCATCTCCACCAAGTCTAGGTATCTCCCCCCCTGCACCGGCCCGGCCCAGAGCATAGTCTGATCACTCCTGAGGTTCCCGCTCTCCCTGGCCCTTCTGAGCGTCTCCTCAACCGTGAACTCCGCGTCCCGCCTCGAGGCGCGGCCGCCGGTCGGTATATCGAGGATGACGCCGATATCGCTCTTTATGCTCTCTTGGAACCTGACGATCTCCTCCGGGCTTGTTCTGACCCCCCCGTATAGGAGGAGTTGGTATCCGCCCGAGTCTGTCATAATGGGCCCGTCGAAGCCCGTCAGGTCATGAACATCGACCTCCCTCTCATCCCTGAAGTGTCTCAGGATTATGTAAGAATTGGTTATCACCATGCCGAACCCCATATCCCTCAGCTCCTTGGGGGGGATGCTGTTCTTTATAGGGTTGATAACAGGCATGAGGCATGGCGTCTCCACCTCGCCCCGTCTGGTGTGCAGGGTTCCGATCCTGCCTGCTAGATCCCTGTCATGTACCTCGAAACTCATTATGACCACAGTCTAATCGCATAAAAAATGTATGGTGCCTATGCACCGCTCTGCTCAGATATGTACTGGCTGTAGACCTTCTTTACCCGGTCTGCCATGGGGCCAGTGCCCTCCACACCCTCCGCCGTCACCCTGATCTTCTCCATCACGGTGATGAACCCAGCCTCCTCATAGTACTTGACCATGTTGGGGAAGAGCTTGGACAGCCTCTCGGACAAGCCCTTCATATCGAAAGGCTCCTCCTTCAGCAGGATCTCCGAGACGGCTTCGCCCCTGAGGATCACCCGTGAATACTTCTCCTTCCCGACGGAGGCGTTCTCAAGGCACAGGCTCATGCTGGCAGGCTCAAAGCCCACGAGTTTGCCGTCATAAGCGGTACCTCTTACTGTTATTGCCCTTACATTCTTGTCAAGGAACCCATTAAGTTCGCCTGTAAACCTGCGACCGGCAGCAGTCGAGCTCATCTTCTCCACCAAGACCCATTAATTTAAAAGGCTTTATTTTGTTTTCTGTTTTTTGCCTTCTGTATACTCTTTGTCGGATGGTTGCTCACGCCCAGCCGCGCGGCTCCGGCCTCTTCTCCTGACCAAATTACGCATACATGATCCTGCCGGGCACCGCCCCTGACCCCACACATCACTTTCGCTGCACCGCCTCAACAGCAGGAACCCCCGCCCAGACAGATCCCCCATCATCTGGATTGGAAAGCGGTTCCTCTTGAACTGAACCCCATTCCCGAAAACGCTTTAATCCGTCATCCGCGGTCCATTAGCCGAGTTCGGCTCAGGAGGAATACTTGTGACCGTAGAGAGGAGCGTCTGCGACGAGTGCGGGGGGCCTCTTACTGGAGGGAGGCGGCACGACCTCGTATGCATGTCATGCGGGCTTGTCCACGATCCTCCCCCACTCCCCCCGTCCCCCTTCATTGTAAAGCAGCGACTTGGGAGTACCATCGCGAGGAGGTACTCCGCATTTACGGACGCTGGGAAGAGGCCTCTCCCATCCGAAGCCCAACTGCGGTTCGAGAGGCTGAAGAAGCTCCAGGACTCGACATACACGGGATCCTGTTTCGACCTTTTCAGACTGGGAAGAGATCTCGAATCCATAGTCGGCTACCTGATGTTGCCCGGGGAGGTTGCCGAGATGGCTATGCGGTACTTCACTGAGATTACCGGGAAGGTGCGCAACCCCTACAACAGCTATGGCCTTCTCCTGGCCGCCTGTCTGGTCGCCGCATGCAGGGAGATGGGAGAGGGTGCCCCCGTCAGGCTCGAGGAGGTCGTTGACGCCTTCAACAGAAAGAACTACAGGATATCGCTGAGGATCCTCGCGAAGACCGTCTCCTACGCCTCCAACCTCATCCCCATGAAGAAGTTCAGACGGAGCGAGGAGTTCACCAGCAGGATAATATGCAAGCTCAGGACATCGCGGGCCATAAATAGCCGGGTGCAGGCATCAGGGGTAGATCCGTCCCGTTTCTTCGCAGAGCTGGAGCAGGATTCGAAGAGCCTCCTGCAGCGCATCCCTCCGACCAAGCGATCGGGCAAGAACCCGTTCCTCCTCGCCGCCTCTTCGATCTACGTCGCCTCCATGGGACTGGAGGAGCGCTACAAAGTCAGCGCTCTCTCCAAGACTCAGTTCTCCAAGGAAGCAGGGATAGCAGAGTACACCCTCCGGAGCCATCTGGTGACCGTCTTCGGAGTCGGCAGGCAGTTCCGCGCAGGGCGCCCCGCACCGGTCTGCCAAATCAGATCGCAATAGCAATCCCGTAGATTGTCTCCCTTGCGATCCACCCCTCAGCCAGCCTAACCGTGAGGGTGGCAGTCAGGTACCACTTCTCAGTGCCCGTCTGCATGATATACGCCATCTGGTGCCTGTCCACTGGCTGTCCGTGGTTTTCCTCGATCGTCAGCCCGTCCAGAACGATCTCTGCAGAAATCCCCTCCCCGGCGGCGTACCGAGCAACAGCCTCGGTCCACCCGGAGACCTTACCTTCGAGCCCGCGTGGGTCGATTGGCTGTTCCGCGTCCCTTACCCAGCCCTTCATGCGGTTGCAGAGGTCGAAGAGGATGTTGTACGAGAGCAGTTCGAGATCCTTGACCTCCCCAGATCCCCTGACCTGCATGGACGCGCTGCCATCCCCCGCCCCGATGAGTAACATGCTCTCTACAAGCAGGGCGAGGATTACCGCCTGGCTGATCAGCAGGATCAGCCCTCTCTGCGAACGGTGAATACCTGCATCCCCCCTTCCTGAGTAGTGACGAAGAATTTTATGGACTGGGGATCTGCTGTGTTCAGTGGCTCTATGCGGAGACGCCCGACTGAGAACGCCCTTCCGGGGAGGGTGGAGCACCAGGGCTCGGCTAGGGCTGAGCCGCTGCTGCCCCAGCCATCGTCGCCGGTGCCATTCCCGCCCAGATGCCCTTTCCTAACGCCCACCTCGAGATCCTGCCATACCTCTGCAGCCTTTGCGCTGAGCTCACCCGAGAGTAGGGCACTGTAGAACTCCAACCTGATCCCTTCGCGCTCCATCCCCTCCCGTATGACCCCCGCAGACTCACAGCTGCAGCCTGCAACAGCAGCGAGCGCGATTGACGCTACAGCCAGCGCCCCTATTGCATCGAGGAGCGGTATGCTGCCTCTTGACACTCACGACAGCCCCTGCGGGTACAGGTTGCCAGTTGCCGGGTCGCGCCAGTATGTGTAATTTGCAACCCTCTCAAAATCGTCAACCCCATCCCTGAACCCCCTCAGGTCCTCCGCTAGGTCACCTACCGCCACCGAGTCGATCGCGATGACCGCCAGAAGGAAGGGAATGAGTACTATCGCCTCGATCTGGCCCCTGCGGCTCACCCGGACCACCTCCTGAAACCCTCTGGATCGAAGATCGTCATGCCGTTCGGGTTGGACGACCTGCCGAGCCTCTCGACCGCCAACTCAGGATCGTGCTCGGGCACCCCTGCCCTCAAGTCCAGGGCTTTGGAGATACCTGCGCATCCGACCGTTGCCGAGAGGGTCAGCCACAAGACAAGAACCGCTTTCTGGAAGAGGATCCGCGATGGCATTTCTGCCCCCGAAACTCTGACCGCCTCTTAAACCAACCGGGAGGCGCAAGGGGTCTATAAGGGCCCCGTCTCTTTGGTGGACATCTTTGACGCCGGAAATGGAGCGGAGGCTGGAACTCGCGCTCTATGCCCTGAATCGCACCCAGGCCAAGATAGAAGAGATCGATGACCGGGTGTCGATACTCGAGTATGCCCTCTCCATCCTGTCCAGGAGGGTGGACGAGCTTGGCTGATCCCCCCAGACTGTACCATGCACCCTCCCACCCGTTCTTCGTTGAGGCCTGGAGGGACGTCCTCTCCGCTGGTCCTCCCGAGGGCCCGATTATCATGCTCCGCAGGAGGGGCTATCTCTTCCAGCCCGATCAGGTCCGCACCATACTCGACCTGATCGGGCGGGGTCAGGCCCTTGCGCGCCTCCTCTCCAGGGCACCTCCGCGCTGCCGCCTAGCAGCGGAGTCCGTCCGGACCATCGCCCACCTCATCCGGCTGCTTGCAGGCGAGGGTATGGCAGGTCTAAAAGGCATGCGGTGCATCACGTGCGGTATCTGCAGGGCGGCCCCATCAGAGGGCGGACAGTTCAGAAACACGGGGAGGATGCTCCACGCACTGAGTCCGCAGGTTCTGCCGCCCATACTCCCCCTTTCGTCCTCATCCTCATCCTCGGGCCTCGGCGAACCCCTTTACCCCGTCGACCCTTACGTAATCCACCTCGCTCGCATCGGCCGCACCGGCCATGTCTTTTATGTCCCAGTGCAGTCCCTGAGCCTCGACCAGCGTCTATCAGTCTTCGACGCCGTTGCACGCCTCCGCCAGTACGAGAGGAAGGACCTGAAAGCGCCTGTATCCTTGGACCTCAGGGACGTGATCGAGGAGAGGCGGTCACTGATCAGGCGGTTGGGCGGTGTAGAGGGGCGCCTCATGCCCTACGTGCTCTATTACTCGGTGGGCCTGCAGGGGGTCTACCCGGCCCTCGCAGACGAGCTTGTCAGCGAACTCTTTGCAGACAGGGAAGGGTCATTTGCTTACTTGGATCACAGGGAGTTTGGGCGGTGCAGGTCCTCTATTCTGATGACCAGGAGACAGGTAGAGCACCTCCTGACCTTCGCCCGCATAGCCTCCGGGAAGGCGATCGACTATGCCTCGCCCTCACTGAGAGCGTCCATCAGGACCAATGAGTTCCATATCCGGGTATCTGCCGACGCCCCTCCCCTCTCGGTCGAGGGGACCGCTCTGGCGGTAAGGAAGTTCTTCAGCAAGCCGATTGATCTGGCGGCACTGATCGGGAACGGAACCATCACGCCAGACGCCGCGGCTTACTGCGTAGCCAGCATACGCCGGAGGAGGAGCGTCACTATCTATGGCGAGAGCGGGTCCGGCAAGACGACACTCGCCATCGCCCTTGACCTCCGCGTGCCGAGGACTTGGCGCAAGATATCTGTCGAGTCAGATGTGACAGAGAATGTCTCGCAGCTGGATCGGGGGCGGAACCAGGTCCGCCTCCTAGCGAGCAGCTCCTCCAAAACAGATCAGGAGAAGAGGACGCGCGTCCTCAACAGCCTGCTGCACAAATCCCCTGACTATGTATTCTTCGGCGAGGTCCTCTCGAGGGAAGACAGCATGGCCCTCTTCCAAATCTTGGGGGCAGGCCTCAAGTGCATGCATACCATCCACTCCGAATCGGGGGAGGCGCTGCTCAGGAGGTGGGTCTTCCAGCACCGCATACCTGCCCCCTCACTCCGGGACCTCGACCTTCTGGTACATGTCGAGAAGGCAAGAGGTGGCACCCTCGCCAGGAGGGTCACCAGAATCTCAGAGGTGGAGAAGGACAAGTGGTCGGATCTGATCCCCCTCCTGAGGGACGTCTTCGTCTGGGATCGCGGGGAGGGCGTTCTACGCCCCACGATCCCTGCTTCTGCGATCTCGTTGGCCCTCCCCTGCTACGACGGCATACTCGCAGAGCTCCGCCGCCTTAAAGTGCGTCAGCCTCCGGGGAGAGTGCCGCGGGAGGGGGTTTCAAGCGTATGACGGCATGGAAGGGGGAAGGGGGAAGTGGCATCTAACCGCCGCTCTAGGCTCGGGATCGCCCGCCGCCTCCTCTCAGTGGTCCGGTCCGGTCACAGGCTCGGCCTCAGGAGGCGTACCGCGCTCATAGCGTCCCTCCCACCACTCGCGATCCTCCTGATGGTCTGCCCGGAGGTTGCGGCAGCTGGCTTGCCGGTCTTCGTTATCGCCGCTACCAGGCCGCTCCTCAGGAGGCTGGCAGAGAAGAGGACGGCGCTGCTCGAGCTGACCGAATCCATCCACTCGCTGGACACATTCGCGGCGGTATACTCCCTCACAGGGTCCGCCCAGATCGCCTCCCAGCACGCTGCGTGCAGCAGGACGCGCGTATCGAACCGTTTCCGAGAGGCACTGACCGAGATAAGGAACGGCACAGATCCGGGCACAGCCTTGATCGCGTCCTTCCAGGGCAGTCCCCACTACACCGACTGGCTCAGATCCGTGATCTATGGCGAAGCCTGTGATGCCTCTAAGCTCGCCTCCCTCTGGGACATTGAGGCTGCGAGCGGTCTCTCGAAGGTCGAGGATGTGGCTGCCCTCTTCACAGCATCCGCCGCCCTACTCCCGATCGCCTTGGCCATTATGGGCTTGGTGTGGGGATGGGGCACCTCTCCACGGATCTTCCTCCTAGTCGCCATCCAGGGCACGGTTATCGTGGTGTTCTATCTATGGTTAAGGGATCTGGTCCAGCCTGTCATCTGAAAGCCTCCCCTCACCCCCTTGCCTTCTTCCTCTCGCTCGCCATGGCGATCTGCCTCCAGCAGGCGTGGGGATACATGGCAGCAGTTGCGGTCGCGGCGCCTTACTACCTGCTTATGAACTCCCTAGTGTCCGTTAAGGAGATCCGCCTGCCGGAAGGGGATCAGGTGTCGGACTCGTTTCTCCTAACCTTCTCCAAGAATCTGCTCTATTTAGAGCCCGAACGCGCCTTCCTCGAGGCCCAGCGAACCTCTGCGCCCGAAGATACTCTGATGATGTCCGTCATCTCCTTGGTCAGGGAGGGCTGCCCCCTGCGGCTGGCCCTTCAGGAGGCCGCAACCACCTCCGGGACTGATGCGAGGATCCTCCAGTCCCTCTCGGGCCTCCTCGCATTCAGCTCATGCGAGGCATCAGCAAGAATCCGCGCCTATGTCGAGTACCGGAAGGCTAGGCGCCGCAGGACGGAAGACCTCATGGCAAAGCTCAAGACGCTCTCCCTCAGGCTGCGAGTCCTCTCCATTGTGGGCTCCGCCTCCTTGGCGGTGGTGACCTTCTCCTCCCCCCTGCTCGGCGCGCTCGGCAGGTCCGGAGGGCACACCGCCCCGGGGGCTATCTCGGACCTCCTCAGATTCAATCCGAGCGTCTTCTCCGCCCTTCTCTCGGTGGCAGTCCTCTCTACGTACTTGGCATCCAAAGCCTCTCCTTTCGATAGCGGCAGTAGGCTGGCCGCTGCCTCTGCTGCCGCTTACCTCTGCACCTACCTTGTTTTGGTCTTTGCAATCGGCTGGAGTGTTTAAATATGGCGACGGTTGGTGGGTTGAGAAGATGCGCAGGAGGGGCTCCCCGCTCGTCGAGGAAGGGCTGCTGCTGGGCCTATCCATCGTCACCCTCACTGTCATCCTCTCGATCGTAGTGGGCCTCCTCTCAGGGGTCCAGAACACCTTCGACCTCTCGATCTTCAACGGGGATGCATTTCTGAGCCAGATCCAGCAGTCCCTGAACAAGGTTCTTGAATACTTCAGGATAGGATGAAGATGAACCTCATCCCCCTCCTTCCGCTGGCAGTCATCTCAGTGCTCTTCCTGAAGGATTTTGCAGACCTGAGGATCGCCGTCATCCCGGCGGTAGGCGCCATAGCTGCACTAGCCATCCACCGCTGCTGGTTCCTGAAACTCCCGGGGCCGGCAGGGTTGAGGGGCGCCTACCCTGTATGCGAGCACTCGGGGAAAAAATACTCCGCCTCTGCAATATCGCTCAGCACTGTAGAGGACGAGGGGTCGGCGGCAATGAGGGTGCGAGAGAGGGGGGCCGCGCGCTTGGACAACGACCTGAACTATGAGCGGCTGTGCCGGTTCTCGGAAGCCCTTAACTCGATAGGGGCGCCGACCGCCTATGTTTACCTCTCCGTTCCGAAAGTCTCTATTGCCGGTATGCCGGCGTGTGGGCCTGCAAACAAGTCCATGATAATCGTCTGGGCCTCCGGTAAGGACGAGGAGGAAGCACAGAGCCGGTGCGCCATGTACTCCCGGCAGCTCGAGGGGGTCTGCAGTGTCGCCCTTCCGAACGTCAGGGTGAGGCAGATGGGGAAGGAGGATGCCTCGCTGCTGCTGAGCGCCCCCCTGCCATTCGCAGCGCCCCGTCTGATCCCCGTCCCCGAGAGGCTCTATACCGATAAGAGATCCGCTGCTGGTCCCATCCCGCCACCGCCGAGATCGATCGTCCCCTCATCCTCCTTTGATCCGCCCGCCGCCGAGGCTATAGACGGCGACGGCCCGCTTGTGGGATGGATCCTCTCGAACGGCAAGAAGGTCGCCCCGCTCAACCTGCACCTCCGTGACATCCAGCGCCACACCTCTATATTCGGCGCTACGGGGAGCGGCAAGTCCACCACCGCCATCTCCCTCGCGATCCGCCTCTCCTCTTCCGGCGTGTCCACACTCGTGCTCGACTGGAGCGGCGAGCACTCCCGGACCGTCGAGGAGGCAGGCGGAAAGGTCTTCTGCCCTGGGTCTCCAGACCGCGGGCTCACGGTCAACCCCCTATCAGGCTATATCGGCAAGGATCTAGGCTTCCAGACAGAATTCACTACAGACATATTTGCCCAGACCTTTCAGTTCACGCAGCCCCAGTCGTACATGTTCCGGGAAGCCTTGAAGGGCTGTTACCGGTCAAAGGTCAGCCCCACCCTCTCGGACCTCATCAACGAACTCAACCTGATGCCCATAAGATCGAGCTGGGATCACGAGACGAGGATGGCTCTCATACGCAGGCTCAAGTCCTTTACCGAAGGGGCCTGCGGGCTGGCCGTGAACGGCGATGATTCTTTCTCGAGAGAGGAACTCTTCCGGGGTCTGGTCTCGATAGATCTCAGTTACCTCAAAGACGTAAACAGCCGCACTACCCTATGCAACTTCCTCCTCAAGCTGGTCTACGATCACGCCACAGCGCGCGGAGAGCCCGGCAGGCTGGAGCACGTAGTCCTCATAGAGGAGGCACAGAACATAATCCCGCCTAGGCGGCCCGAGACCCCCCTCTCCATAGGGGAGAGGATCCTCGGAGAGCTTAGGAAGTTCGGGGAGGGCGTAATCGTAGTCTCCCAGTTCCCGTCCGCGATCTCGCAGGACGTTCTGAAGAACACCGCCATCAGGATTCTCCATGCCATCCGGTCGGGAGAGGACCTCCGGATACTTGAGAACTCGACGGCGCTCAGCAGCCGGCAGATCGGGGACCTCCCCCTCCTCTCCCCCGGGGAGGCGGTCGTCAACCTCCCCTACAGATCGTCAAACGCCTTCGTCAGGATAATCCCAGATCCAATACTGGCTATCGCTACCCCTGAAGAGCCTCCTCAAGATCCCTGCCCCCAAGTTTAGATGCCCAGTCAATATCGCCGGGAGGGAGCCCCCCCTCCCCAGAGGCTGCCCTCCAGACCTCCTCCTCAAGCTCCTGCTCGCTGCTCCCAGTCGCATCCACCTCCCTAACCCTCTTCCCGAAAGCGCCCACGGCCTTTGAGAGGCAGAAGTCTATGAGTTCCGCCTCAACATTCTCTCTTACCTTGGCCTCGTCGTACCCCCTCTCCAGCAGTCTGCCTCTCAGCACCAGAGGATTGAGGCGGATAACGACCGCTGTCTTGACAAACTCCTTGGGAACGACCTCTCCGTAATGGCCCTCTACTATTACTGTGCCCGCCTCGCCTTCCAAAGCCCTCCTGAGCAGTGCCCTCACCTTTCTCGGCTTGATGATAAGCGATCCCCTCTCCGGATCCCTGCCCCCTATTGCACCCCCCTCTCTGGCGAGGGTATTGAGCTCTATGAGCCTGAGCCCCAGCTTGGACGCCAGCCTCCTTGCGACGGTGGTCTTCCCGACACCGGGGGTGCCGGTTATGACTATGGCATTTCTCATCGGCATCCTCCCCTTACCTCATATAGCTTGTATGGTGCAGGCAGATAAATAGTGAAAGATCGCTGGACCCTGGCTTCATGCCACGGGAGACGTAAAGAAAGAGGCGTCGAGAGAAGCGAGAAGAGAAAAGAGAAGAAAAGAGAAGAGGAGAAAAGAAGGGAGGTGGAAGGCTTGCTTATGCTCAGTCGAACTCGCCTGGGCCGCCCTCGCCAGCTCCTCCCGGCGCCTTGGGCTTCGACTCAGTCTTGGAAGAGGCGATGACATCGTCTATCCTCAGGATCATCGATGACGCCTCTGTCGCCGACCTTATCGCCTGCATCTTGACCGCAAGCGGCTCGATGACGCCCGCCTCATACATGTTGTCTGTCTTGCCCTTCAGGACGTTGACACCTGCCCAAATCTCGCCCTTCTCGTGAAGGGATCTGAGCTGGACAAGCATGTCTATCGGGTCCATCCCGCCGTTCTCGGCCAGCGTCCTCGGTATCGCCTCCAGGCTGTCGGCAAACGCCTCAATAGCCAGCTGCTCCCTGCCGCCTATGCTTGAGGCATACTCCCTCAGGTTTTTAGCCGCCTCCAGCTCCGGGGCTCCGCCGCCTGCCACGATCCTGCCGTCCTCGATGACGTCACCAACCACGCGGAGTGCGTCATGGAGCGTCCTCTCGGCTTCATCGACCACTCTGTCAAGCCCTCCCCTTATGAGGATGCTGACCGCCTTGGGGTGCTTGCAGCCTTCGACGAACGTCATCTTGTCCTCGCCGAACTTCCGCTCCTCTACGACCTTGGCCTCTCCAAGATCGTCCGCAGAGAGCTCGTCGATGTTGGTGATCAGCTTGGCACAGGTCGCCCTCGCTAGTTTCTCCATGTCCGACTTCTTCACCCTCCGGACAGCGACGATCCCCTCCTTTGCGAGGTAGTGCTGCGCGATGTCATCGATCCCCTTCTGGCAGAAGACAACGTTTGCACCCGTCGCCTTGATCTTGTTGACCATCTCCTTGAGCAGCTTCTCCTCCTCCTCGATGAACGCCTTCATCTGGGTAGGGTCACTGATCCTGATCTCTGCGTCGAATTCGGTCTTCTCGATCTCAAGGGGCGTATCTAGGAGGGCGATCTTTGCGTCCTTGACGATCTTAGCCATCCCCGGATGGACGATCTCCTTGTCAACTATTACACCGTAGATGAGCTTACTGTCCGTGACGCCCTCGCCCTGTTTCTTGACCACCTGGATATAATCGATATCCGCAACGTACTTGTCCCCCCTCTTCTCGGAGACCTGCTTCACCGCCTTTACCGCTATGTCTGCGAAGAAATCCTGGAAACCGATTGATGCTTTGCTGTTCATGGCAGTGAACGCAATCTTGTTCAGTGCGGCATCATCGTCGGCCTTTACTGGCATCGCGATCTTCGTGAGAACCTCTATCGCCTTCTCGGTGGCCTTCTTGTAACCTTGGACTATCAGCGTCGGGTGGACGTTCTTGTCGATGAGTTCTTCGGCCTTCTTGAGTAGCTCTCCGGCAAGAATAACTGATGAGGTCGTCCCGTCTCCCACCTCGTCGTCCTGCGTCTTGGAGATCTCGACCATCATCTTGGCTGCAGGGTGCTGCGCCTCGATCTCGCCTAGGATCGTAGCTCCGTCGTTGGTGACCGTCACATCGCCCAGCGTGTCGACAAGCATCTTGTCCATGCCTTTGGGACCAAGCGTGCTTCTGACCGCTTCTGCAATGGCTCTGGCTGCGGCCATATTGACTCTTTGGGCATCCCTGCCCTGAGTGCGTTGCGTCCCTTCTTTCAGGATAAGAACCGGGACTCCGCCAAGTTGAGCACTAGCCATAGGATACACCTCTATAAATCACAAACCAGAAGAAGTTTGCACTTCTATATATTTATTTCTAGCCCCTCACGAACACCCGAGAGGCTGAAAAATGGTAAATCTGGATGATTAGACGCCGAGCCTGGTGAGCGCGTTGTACTTCCTGCTTGCCATCTTCACATCTTCAGCATTGACAGTCTTCCTGCCAGCATGCTTCGCGAGGGCTATCGCCTCCCTCGAGATGTCTAGTGCCAGAGCCTCCACGACTTCCCTGAGCGCCTCCGAACCTTCCTCACTAACCCTCTCGGCTCCGGCCTTCCGCATAATCCTATCGATCGGCGATATCGCTATGTCAGGCATATCCCTCGCCGCTGAAGAATTGGTTGCTTCAGTATAAAATATTTACCGTTGCAGTTATCGGAGGACGACCTCTGCCGACACGGCCATATCCGAACCTGCAGAACCATCCCCGCCGGAGGCCGAGGGATTCTCGCGGTGGTACACGCTGCCAGGTGCGGCAGAGCCCTACAGGCGGGGGCCCTCCCGGTCCGCCAGAGCAAGCAGGGCCTAATACGACGGCTTTGTCCTCCGGCGTCCCCTGAATGGGCTAGCGTTCACAGCCATGCCGCATCGCACGAGCCGGTTCCCCCGCCCAACTTTCATAGAAGACAGAGGCTCCCCACCGAAGAGGTTAAATTTCGGTTTCTGCATCGATGAGTTGTTTGTGGTGACCGTTTTGGGTAAAGTGCGTACAGGCAAGGTCAAGGGCGTCGCTTTGGAACTCTTCAAGAAGTATCCCAACGTCTTCAGCACCGATTTTGACACTAACAAGAAGCTCGTCTCACAGTACTCTGATATAAGCAGCAAGCACCTCAACAACAGGGTTGCCGGCTACCTCACCCGCCTCCTGATTGCACAGAAGAAGCGGGATGAGGCCCTGAAGGCTGAAGAAGCCGAGATGGCGAAGGCCGAAGCCGAGGCTGCCTCAGCGCCGTCCGAAGCGGTGATCCCCGCCGAGGCCGAGGAGGCCGGAACTGATGAGGCCGCCGAAGGGGAAGGCGTAGGCGAAGGGGCTGAAACTGAGACCAAGGCAGAGACTGAGTCTGAAGCCGAAGCCGAAGTTGAAACCGAAGCCGAAACTGAGCCGGACACGGGAGCCGCGCCTGAGGATTCGGACAAGGGCCCAGAGCCTCCGGAGAGCGGGAAGATGTCCGCCCCCGGGAACCCCTGAAATCCTCCCGCGGGCTATGTCCGGGCTGGGGTCGGGCGGCCTCCTCTCCGCCGCACCAATCGCTATTTATTCTGCCACGGCAAAGTTGTTTACATACCGGGCAGAGGAGAACCGGAGCCCCGCAAACGGGCCGGGGTGAGGCAATCAATAATGCCGCCCTTGAAGCCTGCCTATCGGATCACCGCAGTCTCCGTAGAGAGCATCCGCCCCCACGAAAGATACGATCCAGCGCTTCTTCGCGAGATCACACACTCCATCCAATCCGAGGGCAAGGTCTTCGATCCGCTCCTAGCCGATGCCGGCAGCTGCATGATATTGGACGGGACTCACAGGTACTGGGCATTACGGAACCTCGGCTGTTCTTCAGTGCCCGCCGCCCTCTACGACTATCTCTCAGATGAGATCCGGATAGGTTGCTGGTACAGGTGCATCGACCGGGGTCTTGATCCGGAGGGCTCGATGGGCTTCGAGAAAGCCGGAAGGGAGGAAGCCATCAAAGCCGTGCGGTCGAGGTCCGCATGCCTCTCAATCATAGGCCCCAAATCCTACCTCGTCCTCCCCCGGGACGGCTTTAACATCTTCGAGGCCTACCGCCTCCTCTTCAGGGTCGAGTCGGAGCTGAGGGGGAAGGGATACAGCATAACATACGCGAGCGAGGACGCCTCCCTGGAGGGCGAGAGCTCCGGGCGTTTCGGCGCCGTGCTGGCCCCTCCCCCGATCAAGAAGGAGGAGGCGATCTATGCCGCCCTCACCGGGAGGCTCTTCCCTCTAAAGTCAACGCGCCACATGCCGCCCTCCAGGCCGCTGGGGCTCAGCATACCCCTGGAGTGGCTGATGGAAGACCCGGAGACCGCCGGCGCCAAGATCGAGGCGAGGCTATGCGGAGGGATCTTCAGGAGGGTGCCCCCCGGTTCGGTCATCGGGGGGCGACGGTACGATGAAGATGTTTATATCTACGAGCCGAGAACCTCCAACGGTGAATGAGCCATGGCAGTAACGGTTAAGGTAAGGTACCTGGCGGTCCTGAAGGGGCTGGCCAGGCAGCCCGAGCTTACGATTAGCCTGGAATGCGGACTCCTCTCCGACCTGCTGAGGCGCCTGCGCGAGTCTCAGGAACCTGCCCTCAAGTCACGTCTCTTCAGCGAGGGCGGGGGCGTCAGGCCCGACGTCCTGATCTTCATAGACGATGTCGAGTCATCCCTTATCGGCGGCACAGGCGCCCGCCTCAGGGACGGCTGCACCGTATCGCTGCTCCCGTCTGTCCACGGGGGATGATGGAGCGGGATGGCATGAAGATTTTGGCCATGACGTGGGAGGAGGTCCAGTCCCTCCTCGCTGATCTCTCGGCAGCCATCTCTAGGGACTACTCCCCCGATCTGGTGGTCGGCATAGCCCGGGGCGGGTACGTCATCGCCAGGGTTCTCTCCGATCTGCTCGGCGTCAGCGAGGTCGCCGTCGTTGGCATAGGGTCCTATGCCGGTCCCGGGAAGAAGTTCAGGGAGCCGAGGATAACACAACACCTCCCCTGCACGCCCCAAGGGCGGCGTATCCTCCTTGTGGACGATATCGCCGACACGGGGGGTACCCTCCTCCTAGCCAAGGGCTACCTGAACGGGAGGGGTGCCGCCGAGGTGCGGACCGCCACCATCCACCTGCGGCCCGGCTCTAAGACCATCCCCGATTACTACGTCAATGTGACTGATGACTGGGTGATGTACCCGTGGGAGGCGAGAGAGACCATCACCGCCCTCATAAAAAGCTGGAGTGGTATCGAGGGCGAGGACCTCAGGGAGCGGCTGGTCGCGGCAGGCGTTCCCCGGGAGATCGTCGACAGGTATATGCCGGGGCTCTGCCGTAGGTGACCGCATGGTGATCTTCGATCTTGGGGAGGATGGCCCATACGTCATGGTGGCAGCGATCAGGCCCGGTTCCGGCCCCCGGTCCAAGCCGGTCCAGCTCCCTGCCTTCTTGGAGGCCGCCTCCTCCCCTGCGGTCAGCGTCCAGGTTCTCAACTCCGGAGCGGTTGCAGGCTACGAGCACATCCTCACAGCGGCCTTCCTCTCCGCCAAGTCGTGGAGGGCGGGGAGGAGCATCGCTAGGACGCCTGCGACCGAAGTCCTCCTCTACGCCTCCGGGAGGCGCCAGATAAGCGCGGCGATCGAGGCGATGGGGGTGGGGGGTGAGGACGTGGCTGGCTGGGTAGTCGTCGCCGTCTCACGGGACCGCGGTTCCTTGGAAGAGGTCTACCGCACCGTGCTGGGGTACGGGCGCGAGGACGAGTCCCTCCTGGAAGTGGACGACAAGAAGTGCCGATCCCTTGTCCGGAGGTTCTCGATCACACCGAACGAACTCTCGACAGCAGAGCTGATCTCTCCCCGCAGGGCGGACGCGGTCAAAGCCATAGTCTTGGAGAGGGTCGCCCTCTCGGACCTCTACCGTTGACGGCCGCCTGCCTCAGCCCTCCATCGCCCTCTCCTGGATCTTCGTGACCGAGATGATCTCGTCCCTCAGCACAGAGACGCCGGCGATCTCGTCGATCGCCTCGATCTGGACCGTTCTCTGTGGGCTCTCGAGGTCGACCTTCCTGCTGATTGCCGAGGCAGCCTCCCTGATTATATCTGAGCTCCTCAGCGTCCCGCCCCTCTTATTGACTACCACCTTGAAGGTGGCGTCGGCCGGGATCAGCCCCGCCAGTCCTACGACAGCCTCCCTGATGCAGGCTAGATCAGTCCTGACGGTCTTCATGATGGGCACGATCTTCTGTATGAACCTCACGTCCCAAGGATCCTCCTCGATGAGGGGCCCGATGCGCTTTAGGAACTCGAAGGGGTCCCCGTCCACGTGGGCCGTAAGGAGGCCGGGGTAGCGAGTCCTCCTCAGCCTGACCCTCGCCCCCACCCCGCTTGCAAGTAGGGAGAGCTCCCTCATGCATGCCCTCTCGTTCCCCCTCTGGGTAGTCACGACGAGGTTGAACTCTGTGCGGGGTCTTGGAGGGGGCGCCCCCTCTGCAAGCTTAGTGGCGATGCTGTCCGCGCTTATCGCCCCCTCCCTTATGATCCTGACTGGAGCAGACTGCCCTGCCCCGCAGTCGTCGAGAATCTCTATGACCGTCGATGCGACCCCAGCCCCCTCGCCGCCCTCGACGACCAGGTCCACCATCCTCTCGATCCTCCCGTCGATCTCGCCGGCGGCTCTCGCCGGCCTCTCGCCCGAGATGTTCGCACTGGTCCCGATGAGCGCCCCCCCGCAGGCCTCTATCAACCTCAGAGCGGCCGGATGGTCCGGCATCCTGATCCCCAGCTTCCCTTCCCGCGCGACGCCTTCTGGCAAGGTGACCCCCTCCCTAACTCTGAGCACGAGGGTGAGCGCGCCCGGCCAGAACGCCCTCATGAGCATCCTTGCCGCCTCGCTGACGACCACCATACCCTCCGCCCTCTCGATACTCGAGACGAGGATCGGCATGGGCTTTCCTCCCTTTCCTCCCTTTCCTCCCTTTCCCTCCACGCCCCTGCCCTTTATCTCGGCTATCCTCCTCACGGCCTCCGGGTTCAGGGGGTCGCCGCCGATGCCGTAGACCGTATCCGTGGGGTAGATGATAACCCCTCCCCCCCTCACTACCTCCGCGACCCGGCGCAGGGCCGCCGCATCATCAGGATCTAGAGAGATGCGCATCCAAGACACTCCCCATGTAGAAAAGGATTAATAGTTAAGCTTAAATATATCTGCGATCCCCAAATCCGATAGTTCTTTTGGAGGATCTGGTTATGCTCCATCTTACAGAGGAGGATTTTGAGGAGGACTGGACCGAAGAAGAATTGGACAGCGACTGGCCAGCGGAAGAGGATGAGGAAGACTGGCCGGATGAAGACGAAGATTTCGAAGATGAAGAGGTATGGTGAGACCCTGCCTCTCCGGTCATCGGGGGAAAATTTTTGGAATTCTGCGATAAGTGCGGCAAGCTCCTTATACCTCAAAGGAGAGATGATCAGATCTACCTGGTCTGTAGGTCGTGCTCCTTCGAGAAGCCCGCCAGCGAAGTGAAAGGCTACAAGATAGTCCAGCCCGTCGACGAGGGCAAGCGCAGGAAGACCCTCGTCGTCGAGGAGGGGCTGGCGAAGGGCAAGAAACGGAAAGAGGAGGAGCGCGAGCAGATGGCGGACTATTACGACGTCTTCCTAGATGCTTACCAGGAGGAAGGCGAAGAGGAAGAATCAAGCGAAGAGAGCGATTTTGAGTAATCGCGCCTCGCCGGGTGGTACCGTTGGTACGGATAGTTGTACTAGACGCCGACTTTTGCAAGCCCGGCGAGTGCAGCAGGGAGTGCATCAGGTTCTGCCCTATAGTCAGGACCGGTGCCGAGGCGATCAAGTACGAGCCCACCACGATGGAACGCCCCCTGATCGCGGAAAACCTCTGCACCGGTTGCGCCATCTGCGTCAAGAAGTGTCCCTTCAGCGCCCTCCGGGTCGTCAACCTGCCTGACGAGCTGGAGGAGCTCTGCGTCCACAGATACGGTCCGAATGCCTTCAAGCTCTACCGCCTCCCGGTCCCGAAGGAGGGGTTCGTCGTGGGTCTCCTGGGTGCCAACGGGGCCGGCAAGTCCACCTCGCTCAAGATCCTCAGCGGCGAGATCACCCCCAACCTAGGACTCTACGACTGCCCCCCCGACTGGAAGGCTATCCTCCGCTTCTTCAGGGGATCTGAACTCCTGAATTACTTCAGGAAGATCTCCGAGAAGAATCTGAAGGTGGTGATGAAGCCACAGTACATCGACGAGGCGCCGAGGAGGATCACGGGGACCGTGGGTGAGATCCTCTCCCGGATCGACGAGAGGGGTGCCCTCGCAGACGTCTCTGCCATGCTCTCTCTCGATCCCATCTGGGGAAAGGATATCCACAGCCTGAGCGGCGGCGAGCTGCAGAGGATGGCGATAGCTGCCGTTGCGTTGCGGGATGCCGATGTCTATATCTTCGATGAACCCTCGAGCTACTTGGACGTCTACCAGAGGATGAGGATGGCGATCCTCGTCCGGAGCCTCGCAAAGGCCTCCAAATATGTGCTGGTCGCGGAGCACGATCTGGCCGTCCTCGACTATATCTCGGATCACATCTGCCTCCTCTATGGCAAGTCCGGAGTCTACGGCATAGTCTCAAAGCCCCACGGGGTCCGGGTGGGGATCAACATCTACATCAACGGTTACATCCCGGACGAGAACGTCAGGTTCAGGCCCTACCCCATCAAGTTCCGCCTCTCGCCAGCCCCCAGGGAGTGGAGGTCCGAGGACCTGGTGCTCAAGTGGCCAGACTTTACGAAGGCTCTGGGGGACTTTACGCTCGAGGCGGGCTCAGGCGAGATCCACCGGGGCGAAGTGATCGGTATAGTCGGATCGAACGGTACGGGGAAGACGACCTTCGTCAAAGTCATAGCGGGCGTTACCGAGCCTACCGAGGGGCACATCCCCAAGTCTGAGATAAAGGTCAGCTACAAGCCGCAGTACATCACCCCGACAACTTCCAAGACGCTGAAGGAGATCCTCGAGTCGATAAACCCCGGGATCCTCGGCGACCAGTGGTTCAGGGAGGAGATCTACGGCCCCCTGACCATCGAGCCGCTCCTCGACCGCCAGACCGATCAGCTCAGCGGCGGGGAGCTCCAGCGCTCGGCCGTTGCCGTCTGCCTATCCAGGAGCGCGAAGATCTACCTCTTGGACGAACCCACCGCCCACCTGGACGTCGAGCACAGGCTGGCGGTCGCGAGGGCGATCCGCCGGGTCGTCGAGAAGAGCGGTGCCGCCGCCTTTGTGGTCGAGCACGACATAGTTAGCAACGACCTTCTGGCTGACAGCGTGATGGTCTTCTCGGGCTCCCCCGGCAAGGCCGGCATCGCGAACCCGCCTGAGGGGCTGAGGAGGGGGATGAACCGCTTCCTCAGGGAGCTCGGGATCACCTTCAGGCGCGACCCCGAGACCGGGAGGCCCCGCGTCAACAAGAGGGACTCGTGGCTGGACCGGTACCAGAAGGAGATCGGGGAATATTATTACACCGAAATGATGGACGAGAAGTAAAGGCAGATATGTTTATAAAAGATATATTGGTTATCGTTTCTGGGTGATAATCCATGCTGAGACTTGCTCTGATGATGACCATCCTTACCGGCATACTGGTGTTGCTAGGCTATGCCATCGGGCTCCTCTTCGGCAGCCCCGAACTGATCACCTTGGGAGCGCTCATCTTCGCCGCGATCTTCAACATGGTCTCGTTCCTCTACAGCGATAGGATTGTACTCCGCATGACCCGCGCTAAGATCGTCTCCGAGACGGATCAGCCCGTCCTGCACAGGATTGTCTCGAGCCTCTCTGCAGCCGCGGGCATGCCCAAGCCAAAGGTGGCTATAATCTCGACGGCTGTGCCCAACGCCTTCGCAACGGGAAGGGGCCCCGAGAGGTCAGTGGTGGCGGTTACGACGGGGCTCATGAACACGCTCAACGAGAACGAGCTGGAGGCGGTGCTCAGCCACGAGATCTCCCACGTAAAGCACAGGGACGTACTGGTCGCCTCTGTGGCCGCGACCATAGCGGGAGCGATAAGCTACCTTGCCCTCATGGGGAGGTTCAGCGTATTCTTCGGCGGATACGACAGCCGGAACAGGAATGCGGGTGTGCTGGCACTCGTGCTCAGCCTCCTCGCCCCCTTGGCGGCCCTCCTGATCCAGACAGCCATCTCCCGAGGCCGGGAGTACGAGGCGGACAAGGCTGGAGCACAGCTGAGCCGGAAGCCCCTCTCGCTTGCCAGCGCACTTGAGAAGATAGAGCGCTCGGCCAAAGGCACAAACCTCAAGATCAACCCCTCCACGAGCCCGCTCTGGATCGTCAACCCCTTCAGGGGAGAGGCGCTGATGGAACTCTTCTCGACGCACCCCTCGACATGGAAGAGGATTGAGCGCCTCAATGCCATGGCCATAAGCATCGGAAGCGCGCCGTGAGGTCGGGGAGGGGAGAGAGCAGAAAAATAAAAAGAAAGGGAAAAAGGAAGAGAGAGGAAAAAAAAAGAAAAAGTGTAAAGGGGAATAAAGGGAACGGAACAGGTATATGTCTAGGAAGAGTTCGCCATGTCTATAGACAAGCCACAGGCCCCAGCGAAGAAGCAGTACATCTACCCCCACCGGCACTGCCAGTACTGCGGCAGGCTAATTGAGGTCAAAGGGAGGGCTTACTGCCTCAAGTGCAGGCCAGAGTACCAGAAGGAGCAGTCCAAGATCCGCCGGTCGTCCCAATTCCAGAAGGCCTTCATGGTCTATATCGCCTTCATAATCGTCCTCTTCATGGCAATAATTTTATACTACGGTTAAGCCTCATCTCTAGGGGGCCCGTGGCCTAGCCTGGATCAGGGCGTCGGCCTCCGGATCCAGCATAGCTGGATGGGGAGAGCCGTTGGTCGAGGGTTCGAATCCCTCCGGGCCCGCCACTATCGACCGATCCGATCAAGCCTTCGGGCTCTGCCCGCCCTGCCGGGAGAACGGAAAGAAGGGCAGGAGGCTCGTTGTGCTCCTCCTGGATCGCAGGGATTACATTCTTGACGGCGCCTCGATCCCCATGAGCGCCAGCGCGTTGGCGAGAACTGTCTTGGTAGCCTCGACGAGCCTGAGCCTGGCGTCCCTGACCCCTCCTTCGGCCTTCAGCACGGGCATATTGTCATAGAAGAGGTTGAACTTGGAGGCGAGGTTGTTCGCGTATTCCGCTATGACTTCCGGCCTGAGAGTCCTCGCCGCGTCCTGTATGGCGTCCGGGAACACTGCAAGGCGCAGGATGAGGTCGCGTTCGTATCTCGACGAGAGCGACGAGTAATCCGGCCGTCCGGATCCCGGGCCGCCAGCAGAGCCCGCCTTGACTAGGATGTTGCTGGCCCTTGCGTGGGCGTACTGTATGAACGGCGCGCTGTTCTGCTCAAAGTTGAGCACCCTGTCCCAAGTGAACGTGATCGGCTTGTTCGACGCGACCGCTATCATGGCATACCTGACTGCGCCGATCCCCACCAGGTTCGAGATCCTCCTCCTCTCCTCCTCCCCCAGGTGAGGCGACTTCTCCGAGACCTCCCTGTAGGCCCTCTCGACCGCCTCGTTCAGGACATCGTCGAAGGCTATGTATCTCCCCCTCCTCCCAGACATCCTGTACTCCGGGAGGCGGACCAGCTCATAGCTGAAGTGGGTCAGCCTCTCGGCCAGATCCCCCCTGCCCATGGCGTAGAGTGCCAGCTTCAGCTGCAGCTGGGGGAGCTTCTGCTCTATGGAGATCACGTTGATGACGCGATTCGTCCGCTCGAACTTCCAGAGGGTATACGCCAGATCCCTCGTGGTGTAGAGGGTAGTCCCGTCGGACCTCCTGAGCGTCAGGGGCGGGATCTCCGTCCTTATGCCGTACTTCTCCTTGAGACCGAACCGGGAGGCCACCCCCTCTGCGTCAAGGATAAGGGTTCCGTCCTCCGTCCTGACGTACTCCGTGGCCGAGAGCGCCTTTATCGCCTCCTCCGCCCTCCCGCTCCAGGACGCCACCTCGCTCTCCCAGTCCCAGCTGTCGAAAGAGATGCCGACCCTTGAGAGCGTCTCCCTGAATCCGTCCAGCGCAGCGTTGCAGAGCCTCCTGATCAGCCCGACGCTCTCGGGGTCCCTGCCCTCGTACCTCTTCAGGAGCTCCGCGATCTCGGCCTCAGGGTTCCTGACCGATGATATCGCCTCGAAGAGCCTGTCGAAGACGCCGCCGTCCCTCGTCCTCAGGTCTGACGCGGCTGCTACCCAGTCGTCCAGCTCCTTTATCCTGTCCCTTGCCTCCTCGTCCTTCCCGGCCGCCTTGAGGCTCTTCACCTCATCACGTAGCGCCTTGATATTCATGGCGCAGCTCGTGGCGGCGTAGACGAGCCCGACGAAGTGGTCGCCCTTCCCCCCGCCGACGACCCCTCCGATCTTGCCAAAGCCGTAGCTGGCCTGTGCGACCTGCAGGCCGACGTCATCGATGTAGAAGTGACTCCTAGCGTCCTTCCCGGCCGCCTTGAGGATCCTGCAGAGGCAGTCCCCTATGACGGCGTTCCTCGCGCCGCCTATGTGGATGGGATGGATCGGGTTGACGCTGGTGTGCTCCACTATCACGCTCTCCGGGCACCGCCCCGACTTGCCGTAATCGGCGCCCCTTTCGGAGATCGCGGCGAGCGTGACCTGGCTGAAGTGCGGCTCGTTGACGTAAAAGTTGACATATCCTCCGCCAGCCGCCTCCACCCTTCCGATCAGCTTCCCATGGAGCGCCTTTGCATGCTCGACGATCCCCTCCGCCACCGATCTCGGATCCAGGCCGTTGGCCCTAGCCACGTTGAAGGTCGAGAAGCTCAGATCCCCATACGCGGGGTCCGAAGGAACCTCAAGCCGCGCCTCCTCACTGAGAGGGGTCCCCGCCTCCCTCAGCGCATCTACTATGATTGCCGCGCACTCGCTCCTGAAAGCTCCGAAGGGGGCATCCACAGCAGAACCACCAGCGATCAGTGTTAGGGTGCCGTCTTTAAAACTTTCCATTAAAGACCAAGTATCCGGAGGAACACGCCGCACCTCCTGCCTGGGATCGAGGTTCCAGCTCAGGCATCTGACGATCCCGCAGGCTTGCGCCGACGAAGCAAAAACTTATCAGATCAGTAGACGACTTATCCCTATGGAAACCGTACAAGAGATCAAACGCAGGTACGGGATCGTCGGGCGCGATGCCGAACTTGCGCTGATACTGAATGCCATCTCCTCCGGTAAGCATGCCCTGCTCGAGGGGCCCGTCGGGGTGGGGAAGACCCGGCTGGCGCTGGCCGTCGCGAGCTTTCTTGGCAGACCGATCTACAGGGTGGACGGCGACGAACGGTACACCGAGTCGAAGCTGACCGGCTGGTTCGATCCGCCCATCGCGCTGGCCAAAGGCTACGGCTGGGACTCGTTCATCGTTGGGCCCCTTACCGTGGCAATGATGAACGGCGGGGTCCTCTTCATCAACGAGCTGAACCGGATGCCCGAAGGGACTCAGAACGTCCTCCTCCCGGCGATGGACGAGGGCAAGATCATTATACCGCGTATAGGGGAGGTCGCAGCAAAGCCCGGCTTCATAGTAATCGCCACACAGAACCCCGAGGAGTTCGTCGGGACGAGCAGGATTAGCGAGGCCCTCCGCGACAGGTTCGTCTGGATCGGCCTGCGGTACCAGCCCTTCAACGAAGAGGTCGAGATCGTGAGGAGGGAGACGAAGGTCGAGAAGACCTCGCTGCTGCAGATGGCCGTCGAGATCATCCGCAAGACCAGGGTCCACCCCGACCTTAGGAGGGGGGCCTCGATAAGAGGTGCGATCGACTTTGTACTCTTCCTCAAGAACGCCGAAGAGGTTACCCTGAAGGGTCTCACAGAGTGTGGGATAATGGCCCTGTACAACAAAATCGATGTCCAGCTCAAGTCGAACAGGTCGAAGGAGGACATTATCGCCGAGATCGTCAAGTCCTCTGTCAGGAACGCCGCCGGTGATGCCCTGGAACCTCTCAGGCTCGACGACCTGCGGTTGGATCAGGAGGATGAGCGGGCGCCCGAGACAAGGGCGGGAAACGCCCGGATCCTCATAAAGCGGGATGCGACAATCTACAAGTCCATGTCCAACCTGCTCAAAGGGGAAGAGATGGCGGGGACCGTAGCAGATAATGACAAGGTCGATACCCGGTGGATACTGATCGAGCAATACCTCTCGGACGACGTCGAGGAGGGCGAGAGGGTGTATATCGAGGGGTACGTCCACCGCGCCATCGCCTCCCTCGCATCCGAGATAAGCGAGAAGGGCATGCGGAGTTGCCGCAGGTGCATCGAGTACAGCAACGGCCCCAGCCCCAATGAGAACTTTGACGTGGAGGAGACCCTCGAGAACCTCGCGTCCAAGCGGTTCATGGACTATGGCGACATCGCACTGATAAACA
Source organism: Candidatus Methanomethylicaceae archaeon GD_Cm_T35_P0_bin.15 (assembly GCA_038801785.1). Lineage (GTDB taxonomy): Archaea > Thermoproteota > Methanomethylicia > Methanomethylicales > Methanomethylicaceae > JAULTD01. The sequence continues at coordinate 100,127 of JAULTD010000003.1, read as the reverse complement.
AGATCCCGAGGAAGCTCGCCGTCGCGCTGATCTTCGACGCAAGCAACTCTATGGAGGGGGAGAAGATCGTCATGGCCGCCCTAGCGGTCGCTGCCCTCGCCCACAAGCTCGAGAACGATCACTACTCGATAGTCGCCTTCAAGAACAAGGCCGAGGTCGTGAAAGGGTTCGGGGAGAAGCTCTCGATCGAGGAAGTAGTCTCGAAGGTCCTCCACTACGAGTACGGCGGGGTCACGAACATCGAGGACGGCCTACTGAAAGGTCTCGAGCAGATGGAGGGTTGCCTCGCCAAGGAGGACTACTCCGAGCGGCTCGGCATCCTCGTCACGGACGGGTGGGCCACCACCGGCGGGGACCCCCTGGAAGTGGCGATGCAATACCCGAGGCTCCACGTCCTGCAGATCGGTGTGGGCGGCGGAAGGATCGAGAGCACCCGCCTCTGCGAAGAGGTGGCCAGTGTGGGCCACGGCGTCCATACGCTCATAGACGACATAAACGAGCTCCCGTATGCCCTGATGAACATCCTCCGCTGCAACTGATCCCTGCGGGCTCACCTTTACACGCACGTTGTCAGCCTACACCTCTCGCAGGGAAAGCGGATAAGGGCTGCATCTCTTCACGTCGGCGGCCCGGATTCTGAACAAGTTATAAATACGCCACCGCCCCAGCCTAGAATAGGGTATGTGGGATGACGCCAAGGGACCGTGTCCTAAGCGCCCTGAGGGGCGAGGAAGTTGATCGTACTCCTGTCTCTTCTGTGACGCAGGTAGGAATAGTCGAGGCGATGGAGAGGGTCGGTATCTACTGGCCGGACGCCCACAGGGATGCCGAGAAGATGGCCCGGCTGGGCACTTCCCTGTATCAGCTTGCCGGTCTCGAAGCCGCCAGGGTGCCGTTCGATATAACCGTGCAGGCTGAGGCATTCGGCTGCCAGATCGAGGGGGGGAAGGTTGATCAGACGCCGGCGGTCAAGGCGCCTGCCTTTTCCTCGCCTGATCAGATGGCAGTACCGGGGGACTTTCTGAGCAGGGGCAGGATACCCATAGTGCTCAAAGCCGCGGGACTATTGAGGAAGGACCATCCGGATCTGCCGGCGATCGTTGGTATAGAGGGGGCTGCGACAGTCGCAGGTCACCTGCTGGGCATAGAGAACATACTCAAGTGGACCATAAAGAAGCGCGACAGCGTCACCAAAGCATTCGACGTGACTGGAAAGGCCAACGCAGAGTACGTCAAGGCCGCCTTGGACGCAGGGGCGGACATCATCTGCTATGTCGAGCCTGTTGCCTCGCCCGAGCTGCTGCCGCCGAGGGACTTTATTGCACTGATAAAGCCCAAGCTCCAGGAGATATCCTCGTTAATAAGCAGGAAGGGTGCGGTGGGCGTCCTCCACATCTGCGGCAACGTCAGGCTCATCCTCAGGGAGATGGCCGACTCTGGATTCCAGGGGCTGAGCATAGAGGAGAAGGTCGATATAACCACCGCGAGGGAGATCATAGGCGGCAAGAAGCCGGCCATAGTGGGCAACATCTCGCCCGCAAAGGTCCTCCTGAGGGGTAAGCCAGACGAGATCAGGCAGGAGGCGAAGAAGATACTCGATGCAGGCGTGGACGTTCTCGCGCCAGGGTGCGGGATAGCCCCGCACACGCCGCTGGAGAATGTCAGGGCCCTGGTAAATGCCGCTAAGTAGTGCAAAAATTGCGGACGGTCGGCGGGGCGGGGTCTGGCCGCATCCCGGGCCGCTCCCTGACCCGCGGCCGGCAGTGCTGATCTGATCGGTAATCGGTAATCAGTGGGATAAACACCTTGAGCGAAACAATCGGGTGGCTCCAGGGGGGTGAACCTTGGGTCGTCTACCGGACACGCTTAGACCTGCTAGGTGAGCCTGAAGGTGGGTCTGGTGTAATCCGTGCAAGGCGGAAGATGATCAGCCATCCGCAGATACAGGCGCTGATGAGGGAATTGGAGAACTGGCCCGGGACCGTCCTGAGTAGCCACAGGAGCGCCAGCCAGCCCTTCCACAGGCTCTCCTTCATTGCCGATCTAGGGCTGAGGTTGGGTGATCCGCATATCAGCGAGATCGTGGAAAAGATATATGCGCACAAATCCTGCGAGGGGCCCTTCAAGCTGCTTATGAACATCCCAAGACAGCACGGCGGCTCGGGCGACGACAGATGGGCATGGGCCCTCTGCGACGCCCCAATCATAGTCTATTCTCTGGTAAAGTTCGGTCTGGACAACGATGTGCAGATCCGAAAAGCGGTTGGATATCTGGCCAGTCTGGTTCGGGAGAACGGCTGGCCCTGTGCCGTTTCAAAGGAACTTGGGCGGTTCAGAGGGCCTGGAAGGAAAGGCGATCCATGTCCGTTTGCGACCCTTGCGATGCTGAAGTTGCTGTCCCAGCTGGACGGATGGAAGAACGGGAAGGAGGCCCGCATCGGGGCGGAGACGCTGCTGACCCTCTGGGAGAACAGCAGGGAGATACACCCTTACATGTTTTACATGGGGACCGACTTCAGAAAACTGAAAGCACCATTCATATGGTATGATATCCTGCATGTCCTGGATGTGCTCTCCCGTTTTGAATGGCTAAAGAACGACAAGCGCCTCCTTGAAATGGCGAATCTGGTGAAATCAAAAGCCGATAGCGAAGGGAGGTACACGCCTGAGTCGGAATGGAGGGCGTGGAAGGGCTGGGATTTCGGGCAAAAGAAGCAGTCTTCAAGATGGTTGACCTTTTTGGTTCTGAGGATTATGAAGAGAATCGAGTGAGGCATGACAAGCCGCTCCGCTTACCCAAACGCGACGCTGCTGGCCCTCTCATCCAGCCCTCCCCTTGAGAAGCTTTGCAAGCCCCCTCGGCCTAACTTACATCACGATAGTAATTGATTCGCTAGGTATACCTCGCGACAGTGCCACACGGCTCAGTGCCGAGGCGCTCAGGTTCCGATGTTGGGTAACATTCGGCGATGACCGCCACCGATTTAGCGTCAGCGAGCCATCCTCGGATTGCAGAATACCTGGATGGGATCTGCCCTCCAACTCGCCATCAGCCTCCTTAGGATCTGTTCCTTTATCCTCTCTTTAGCTAAGAAGGGCTCTGCGGAGGTATGCCAACAAAAGCCCACATCCCCTGTGGATTCTTCTACCCTGTCTTAAGCGATACTGGCTAGCGTCGCCCAGGACCTAGGTCCTGCTTCTCAGCCAAAAAGCCTTACCCAAGCAGCCTCTGGCTGATGGTTGACGTCCGAGATGTCTGCCACTCGATGCCGTCAAGCGTTGAAGTAGGAGGCCCTGTCCGTTCGGGGTAGGGCAGTCCGCTGGTTACTCGTCTATTTTCACCTCCATCGCTGGAAACAGGATAAATTCGTGTCAAATATGGTGGGCCCGCTGGGATTTGAACCCAGGATATCAGACTCTCTGCTTCGCATGAATCCGCAGGCATGCGCCCCCTCCAGAGGGGACTGCGTCCTGATCCATGCTAGACGACGGGCCCTTCGAGTTAGAGAGTATAAGGTTAGATTTAACTCATTCGGAAACCCCCGCATCCGGACCAGACCGCTCGAACCAGAATGCGAAATACATATAGCCGTTGTTACATAGACTTTGGCATAGCACGAACCCGGAAAGGTTCCACCGGATGCCCCCCCTCGGCGGCAAGGGCGAAGCAGTAGAGGCCTGAGGATGAAGTATGACGATGAACGATGATGATGGAGGACGAATGATGAATGACGGATTGGACCCTTCAAGCTCGGAAGACCGTTGGGGATGCCATAACCATGACGATGAGGGTTAAACAATGGGGCGTATAGAGAAAGGCGAAACCTGCTCAGTCAAAGGCTGCGGCAAGCCGGCCGTAAGGTCGCTGTCGCCATCATACGCAAGGCTCATCAAGGAGCAGGGGCTCGAGGTGGCGGACACGAAGCGCCTCTACCTCTGCGAGGAGCACTATAAGGTCCTGAAGAAGGCAAAGTCAGGGGAAGACCGGCTCGAGCGTTGGCGGCTCTCAGGATGATCCTGCAGGGCGCCCCCTGCCTGCGGCGAGGTCGGGAGGCTACCCGGACTACCCGTTAAGGCGGCCCCGTCATATAGTTAAATATCGCCGACCAATATCTAAGGTGTGGGCCAGATGAGTCTGGATAAGTACATCCCGTCAAAGGGCAGGCCGCAGTCCCCTCCTGCCACGCCTAATGACGACGCCCGGCACAGATCCGGTGCCGAAGCCGATGCTAGGGCCGTGCATGAGGACGATTTAGATATCGCTTCCGATGCCGTTGCTGATGAATCCGGCGCCGAGGCTGAGGCTGACACCGAAGCTGAGGTTGAGGCCGAGGCTGAGGCTGAGGAAGCTGGCCCACGAACCGAAGGAGCCGAGGCCATCGGCGAGGAGGTCATAATAGGCAAGACCGCCTTCACGGCGGAGACCCCAGACGAGACCGGCACGTGCTACCTCCTCTCCGTCTCCTACAGCGGTCCCCGGCGGAAGGCGCTGGCCAAGCTCTACGACCCCCGGAGGAAGAGGATCGTCTTCTGGTACGACAACACCGGGCACCTCCCCTACTGCCTGACCGACCTCTCGCTCAAGGAGGTCCTCTCGGAAGAGGAGATAGTCTCCCACTCGGGCTTCGCAGAGGAGGCCACTGAGGAGGTGGAGAAGCGCGACCTCCTCCACGACAGGGTCATAAGGGTAACAAAGGTGGCCGCCAAGGATCCCCTCTCGATAGGCGGGCGCACCAACAGCATCCGGGAGGTCCTGCGCCGCGAGGGCACTTCGTGGGAGGACAGGATCCAGTACCGCGACTCGTACATATTCGACAGGGGGCTGATACCGGGCTACACCTACAGGATAAAGGGCGGAGACCTCGTGAGGGAGGACTACCGGGTCGAGGAGGCCCCGATAAGGGAGCGGTTCAGGAAGGCGCGCGCCGAGTTCCTGAAGGAGCTGCTCGAGTGGTTCCCGCTCTTCGTGAGCCCGGTCCCGGACTTCAGGAGGGTCGCTATAGACATCGAGGTGGCAGCAGAGGCACTTGACCGGGTCCCTGACCCGAGGTCGGCCAGGAACCAGGTGATATGCGTCTCGTTGATGGGATCAGACGGGGTGAAGAAGGCCCTCCTCCTCAAGAGGGAGGGGGTGACGGAAGGCGAGAGGCCTGCCGAGATGGAGGATGGTCTCGAGCTGGAGTACTATGACGACGAGATCACACTCCTCAAGGAGGTCTTCCGGTACATAGCGGACTATCCGATCGTCTGCACCTTCAACGGCGACAACTTCGACCTTCCGTACCTCTGGCGCCGCGGGCAGGTGGTCGGCATCCCAAAGGAGGAGATACCGATAATGATGGGACGGGACAGCGCCATGCTCCCCGTCGGTGTCCACCTGGACCTCTACCGCTTCTTCTTCAACCACGCCATCCGGATCTACGCCTTCGGCAACTCGTACAGGGAGGTGACGCTGGACGCGGTCTCCAGCGCCGTCCTCGGCATCAGCAAGATCCCGATCGACAAGAACGTCTCTGAACTGAGCTACCTCCAGCTGGCGAACTACTGCGCGCGGGACTCGTACCTGACGCTGAGGCTAACCACCGAGAACTCGAACGTCGTGATGCACCTCATCACCCTCTTCATGAGGATCTCCCGCCTCTCGATGGAAGACGTGACCCGCCAAGGGATCTCGGGCTGGATAAGGAACCTCTTCTACGCCATACACCGGTACAGGAACTGCCTCATTCCCCGGCAGGAAGACATTGCCGCGATGAAGAATGTATCGTACACCAAGGCAATAATAAAGGGCAAGAAGTACATGGGCGCTATGGTCATCGTGCCCAAACCCGGCGCCTACTTCGATGTCGTGGTCGTCGACTTTGCCAGCCTCTACCCCAGCATCATAGCGAGGTGGAACCTCAGCTATGAGACCGTCAGATGCCCACACCCGGAGGACAGGGACAACCTGATCCCCAATACCAACCACTGGGTCTGCCGGAAGGTCGACGGCATGATGTCCACGGTCGTCGGGCTGATGAAGGACGTCCGGGTCAAGTGGTTCAAGGTAAAGTCGAAGGACCCGTCCCTCTCCGAGGAGGAGAGGCACTGGTACAGGGTCGTCCAGCAGGCGCTGAAGGTCTTCCTGAACGCCTCGTACGGGGTCTTCGGCGCGGACATATTCCCGCTCTACTGCCTGCCGCTGGCCGAGAGCACCACAGCTATCGGCCGTTACATCATTACCCAGACGATCGACAAGGCCAAGGCGGCCGGCATCGACGTGATATACGGCGACACGGACAGCCTCTTCCTCCGCCGGCCCGCGAAGGAGCAGATCGCCGAACTCCTCAGCTGGGCCGAGGCCGACTTGGGCATCGACCTGGAGATAGACAAGAGGTACACCTACGTCACATTCTCAGGCAGGAAGAAGAACTACCTGGGTGTGATGGACAACGGGATAGTGGACATAAAGGGCCTCATGGGGAAGAAGCGCAACACGCCAGTATTCATAAAGACCGCCTTCAACGAGATGATCCAGGTCCTCCGGGACGTGAGGAATCCCGATGACTTCGTCAAGGCAAAGGCCAAGATCCGGGAGATAGTCCAGAACTGCTACGCGAACCTCAGGAACCGCCGGTACTCGCTCGAGGACCTGACCTTCAAGGTCATGCTCTCCCGCTCGCTCAGGGGGTACGCAAAGACGACCCCGCAGCATGTGAAGGCGGCCAAGCAGCTGGAGGCAAAGGGGAAGGAGGTCAAGCCGGGGGACATCATCTCCTACGTCAAGGTGGAGGGTCCGCTGGGCGTGAAGCCAGTCCAGCTGGCGAGGATCGATGAGGTCGACGTGGCCAAGTACGTCGGTCACATCGAGACCACGTTCGGGCAGGTGCTCGAGGCCTTGGGCATAGAGTTCGACGAGATAATGGGCGTCAGGCGCCTAGAGTCCTTCTCCGGCCGGTCCTAGCCGCCCCCCCGCAGTGCGGACCGTGGCGTTGCCGGATGCCCCGGATCGGAGTTCCTCAGGGTTCAGGGCTGATAAAATAGCATAGAACAATAAATAAAAGGAGCGGGTCAGCTGGCGATACCGCTCCTCTCGTACCTTAGGAGACCGAATATCCTCAGCTGTTGGAGAGCCTCCTTATACTCTGACCTGATCTCGTGCTTCATGCGGAGCATCTCCACCCTCGTCGAGTTGTACTTCTTGCAGCCCTCCATGCGAGTCCCCACACCTGTTCGTATTGTTACAGTTAAAAGCTTATCGAAGTGCCGGCGCACATCGTTATGGGGGGCCGAACGGCGGCGGATGGCTGGATAGGGATCGCACGGCAGAGCCCATCTTTATATACGATTGAAGACACATAACGCATCTCGGTGGGATCATTGAGACTTCTGCTCATCCACGCCGATTACATCGAGTTCACCTCAATAGAGCCCGCGGTGAAGGCGCCTGAGGAGATCGGGGACGCCGGTGTCACGAGGAGGATCGAGGAGGCGCTCGTTGCCTTCACCTCGGTCGAGAAGGCGGACGAGGCGGCGATAGACGACGTCGCCAGCCAGGCGTCCGATCTAATCCTCAAGCATGCTGGGATGGTCAAGGCTGGGCGGGTGGTGCTCTACCCCTACGCTCACCTGTCGTCCGAGCTCGCCTCGCCGCCCGCTGCGCTCAGGGCGCTGAGGCTGATGGAGGAGAAGGTCCGGGCCGGCAACGCCGGGACGATCGAGGTCGTCCGGGCGCCTTTCGGGTGGTACAAGTCCTTCAATATAAGATGCAAGGGCCACCCGTTGAGCGAGCTCTCCAGATCGGTCACCCCGGAGACCGCGAAGGCGGCTGAGGGCGAGGAGGTCCAGTCGAAGGGGAGGGAGGCGGCCGCCCCCAGCACCTTCCTCATCCTCACCCCGGATGGCGAGGAGGTTCCGCTCGACCTGTCCAGACCCGAGACCTTCAGGGTGGAGGACAGGCCCCTCCTCCAGCTCATAAAGAATGAGGCGGGGCTGAAGCAGGAGAGGTGCGCCCCGGCGCACATCCGGATAATGAAGAAGCTCGAGCTTGTTGATTACGAGCCGGCATCCGACGTCGGGCACTTTAGGTTTTACCCGAAGGGGATGGTGGTAAAGGACAGCCTCGAGGAGTTCGCCTACGAGATAGCCGTGAAGGAGCTGCACGCGTTCAAGATCGAGACCCCCTACCTCTACAGGATGGACGAGCCGGACATAGCCGAGCAGGCCTCCAAGTTCCGCGAGAAGGACTACCGCCTCAGGATCGACGGGCGGGAGTTCTGCCTAAGGTTCGCGGGCGACTTTGGCCTCTTCAGGATGATGAAGGGCGTGACCATGAGCTACCGCCAGCTCCCCCTCAGGGTCTACGAGCTCTCCCCCTCCTTCAGGCTGGAGCAGAGCGGCGAGTGCGTGGGGCTGAAGCGGCTGAGGAACTTTACAATGCCTGACCTGCACTGCTTCTGCGCGAACCTCGAGCAGGGCATCTCCGAGTACACTGAGCTCTTCAGGAAGTACACCCGCCTCACCGAATCCATGGAGATCGAGTACGCCGTCGCCTTCCGAGTGGTGAAGGGCTTTTACGACCAGCACAGGGACTGGTTTGTCTCGCTCCTCAGAATCGCGGGCAAGCCCGCACTCATAGAGCTCCTCCCCGAGATGAAGCACTACTGGGTCCTGAAGCACGAGTACCAGGCGATCGACAGCGAGGGCGGGAACACCCAGCTGGTCACCGTCCAGCTCGACATAGAGGACGCCGCGAGGTACGGCATCTTCTACACCGATGAGACCGGCCAGAAGAAGGGCTGCATCATCCTCCACAGCTCTCTGGGATCCATAGAGCGGTGGATGGGCGCCGTCCTCGAACAGGCGGCAAAGGATCAGGCAAAGGGAAAGCCGCCCAAGCTCCCCGTCTGGCTGAGCCCGATCCAGGTCCGGATCATCCCGGTCAACAGCAGCTTTACGCAGATCGCCGCCGAGAAGGCCCGGGCCCTCGCCTCCTCAGGCCTGAGGGCAGACGTCGATGACAGGGAAGAGTCTGTCTCGAAGAAGATAAGGGACGCCGAGGTGGAGTGGATCCCCTTCATAGTAGTCCTAGGCGAGAAAGAGGTCTCCTCAGGGAGCCTGCCGGTCAGGGTGAGGGGGGAGGGGGTGTCGGCGATCAAGGACGAGGATCTGTGCGCCTTCGTGAAGGGGCACATAGGGGATCGGCCCTCTGTACCATCGTACCTGCCCCTGCTCCTCTCAATGAAGCCGCGTTTCGGCTGACCGCCAGTGAGCGCGCGAGCTACCCGCCCATGCCTGAATGGTAAGGTCCCCACGCCGAAGAGGTTAAAAAGGCATGGGCTGAGAAGACGATAAAGGATGTGTTTGAAATGAAGGTCGAAGCGATAGTCGCTGTTACTGCCGACTGGGAAAAGGGGAGCCAGTACGCCCTCCAGGTCGCAAAGGCTGTGTCAGAGGGCAAGAACATCCCTCTTGAGGTCAGGAAGGAGGACTATGACCTCCTCATCAGCCACGGCGAGAAGGACGAGTTCGGCGGCGTCGACATGCCACAGGTCTTCCTCAAGCTCGAGGGCGGCACAATGAAGCACGTCATGACAAGGGTACCACTCAAGGACAACGGCCAGCCTGACATCGAGCTGGGCATAAAGAAACTCAGCGACGCTATCGCCTCTCAGTCATCGTGAGTGTGGGGTGCTGGAATTGACAGCTGCGTCAGTACTCGTCATACGATCCAAGGAAGGCAACGTGGTCTCCAAATCAACCCGCGAGGGCAGCATGACGGACGTGGTGAGGAAGGTCGTCTCAGACGCCCTCAGCATCTGGTCCGCCGAGACCTCCGACCTGATAGTGATACGCGACCAGTATCCGGTCAGCATCAAGCTCCCGATCTCGAAGGAGCAGTATGAGCTCTACTCCAAGCACGACATGCAGAGGACCTCAGACGGGAGCATCGTCTTTCACCTCCCGGTTTATGTGATCTCCTTCGACAACGAGTGGCGCGAGGACGACTATGTCGACAAGGAAGTCTTCATCGTGGCCCCGGCGGTCGACCAGAAGGTGGATGAGGTAATAACCGAGCTGGCCATAGAAGCGACCAAGCCGGACGGCGGGGAGTCCGAGTGCGAGGACGAAGGATGCGGCTGTGAGGAGTGCGAGAACTGATCGCCCGGAGAGGATGTACGGGAGGCGCTCCCCCACCCTTCTCCAACATCTAACGGCCTCCGCGAAATCTGGAATGCTCTCGGGAAAACAAACCCTAAGAGGGGGCTCGCCTAGCCCGGCACATCATCCACGTTAGTCTGGACCCGAATTCTCTGTCATTGCCCCCATAAGAGTCACACCTCCAAAAAAATAAACCTGATCCCCGCGCCCCGCCCTCGGAAAGTGTACAACAGTTACAAGGCTGGAAAAAACCACAAGCAATAATACATACATGCGTTATACCGAACTACCCGGTGGCAGACTTGGCCTCGGCTCCCTCATACTACAGCATAATTACAGGAGATGCCAAACTGCTCTGCATCTTCGAACATCTGGTAGCCGAGTCCCTTGACGAGATAGTGCCCGTCTTCGAAGAGCAGGTCGGCTACTACTATGCCGATATAGCAAAGGCGTGCGGCACCTCGCCGCAAGAGTCGATAGAGCTGGCGGAGAAGGTCGTATCGCTGGGGCTGGGCACCAGGGAGTACCACGACCAGATCCTCAAGTGCCCCCACTGTGGCTCCGACCGCGTCACCAGTAGGGTCTCTTGCCCTTTCTGCAACTCGCCCCGGATCATAAAAGAGGCCCTGATCGAACACATATCGGACGGCGTGATGGCGCCCCTCTCGAGCTTCAAGAAGGAGGGCGAGTCCCTGATCTGCCCCGGCTGCAAGAAGGCCCTGCCCCCGAAGACCAAAGAGTACCGGACCGTCGGGGCCTGGTACAAATGCAGCGGGTGCGAGAAGCAGTTCGACTCGCCCAGGAGCATCTACAGGTGCCGGAACTGCGGCAAGGAGTTTGCCGTCCAGGACCTCACGATCTCCTTTGTGAGCCGGATCAAGGTGAACAAGGAGGCGCTCGCGGAGTTCTCGAGGCACCAGCTCATCCTGAGGCCAGTCCTCGAGGCCATGAGGAAAGCCGGCTACGAGGCATCGTCACCCGGCGTGATAGTGGGTAAATCCGGGGTCAAGCACGTATTTAACCTCATGGGCAGGAGAGAGGATGGCACGATAACGGTCGATATCGCGGTCGCCAAGGCTAAGGATGTAGTCAACGAGTCGTCGGTCTTCAACACGTTCGCCAAGGTGCTGGACACAACCCCCGCAAAATCCTTCCTGATGTGTATCCCAAGCATCTCAGAGAGCGCAAAGAAGTTCGCCTCACTCTACAGGATAGTGGTGGTGGAGGGTGCATCGGTAGAAGAGGCGACGAAGAGCTTGGGCAGCCACCTGTGAGACCGCGATGAGGATACCGTAACTTGGAAAGACGTATATGTTTTTAGGCTGCAACTGTAAGTGGTGCCGCAGGCTTGATCACCCTCCTGAAGATAGCCGTCATCGCGGTCGCACTAGCACTCGCCTCGATCCAAGATGTGAAAACGAGGGAGATCGACGACAGGGTCTGGTGGGCAGCGATCCCGATCGGGGGCATCCTGACGGCCGCAGAGGTAATTGTGACTCCGGGCTATCCGCTTGTGGTCGCCGGGGCGAGCATAGCGCTCTCACTCCTCCTCGCCTTCGGGGTCTACTACATCGGGCTCTACGGCGGCGCAGACGCGAAGGCCCTGGCAGCAATAGCGGTTACGATGCCCCTCCCTGTAGCAGGGGTTGTCGGAGGGGGGTCGCCTTTCTATCCGCTCACGGTGCTGGGAAACGCGCTGCTCCTCTCCCTCTCCCTCATCCCGGCGTGCATGCTGAAGAACCTGATCTGGGTTGCAAGAGGGGGGAGACTCTTCCATGGCGTGAGGGCTTCTCCCCTCCAGAGGGCGGGCGCCTTCTTCACAGGGTTCAAGGTGACGCCGAAGACCGCGATGTCAGTGCACTTCAATCTAATCGAGAGGGTCTCCAACCCCGGCGGGGAGCGCTACCTCAAGCTCTTCAACAAGGTCGAGGAGGTGGACGAGCCCAAAGTGATCGGCGAGGGTATCGGCCACGTCTGGGTGACGCCGGCGATCCCGATGATCATCTTCATCTTTGCAGGGTTTCTGGTATCCTTCCTTACTGGTGACATACTCTTCAGGACGGTCTCCTCCCTGCTGGGTCCGTTCTTCTAGAATTCCCGATTATGATGAACGGTTCAAGCCCCAACGCCTTGAACCCCCCCTTTACCTCCTCGATGCACCTGCTCATGATCAAACCCCCATACGCAGACGTACTCGTATCCGCATCCGTACCCGTATCCGTATCCGTATCCGTACCTGTGTCCGTACCGCCTCCCCCGTAGTAGATGAGGTGTCCTCCGCATCCTGACCTGCAATCCGTGCTACCGAACCCCTCTATCACCCGCATACCGCGCCCCTTCAGGAGCTTTACTAGCTCGCACTCTGTCTTTGTGTCGCAGTAAGCTCCCACAGCGGCTATTTCAGAGGCAACCTGCAAAATGAGGTCCACATGCCAGTGATAGTTATCGCTTTCAATACCCGTGCGCTGTCTCTCCCTGCGGCGCAGGTGCCTCCTTATCCTTGCCTCAATACCCCCCGGTCCCAGAGCCGATCCGGAGTAGATATAGACGCCCGGCTGCAGGGCCACCGTCCGCCTGTTGAGAACAACAGTGGTTCTAGGAAGCCCCAGCAGCAGCGCGTATCCCCCCCTCAAAGCTGTTCCCCGCCCTCCCACATTTTATAGGGTTTAAATACTTGCTGATTACCATTATTTGAATTAAATAAATATGGTTTACTAAAAAGACGTTTGTGTATAACCACCTTAGATAATGCACTAAAATAGCGCTACTGAATCGCCTAAGCGCTATTTGCTCCGGGAACTCTTATATATTCAAAAGATCAAGACACAGCTCACCTTTCTGGTGATGGACTGAATGAAAAAACTAACGAACAGTAAAAAAGGAGTTTCACCAATCATTGCGACCCTTCTACTAATCGTCATTGCTGTCGCTGCGGGCGTTGTGACCTATACCTTCGTAACAGGGTTCATCGGCTCCTCTACAAGTCAGACCGGCCCGACCGGAACATTAAGCGTCGATGCCTATTCTTTCAATGCAACTGACTATTTAACGGCTTACATTAGGAACACTGGCGGCAAAGCTGTTACCATTTCAAACACCTATCTTGACGGCGCGATAGTAAACTGTATTTGCGTTCCAGCAGATTGGACTATTCCTGTTGGTACGGTTGCAACACTTACGACCAACACTTCTGTTACAAATCCGGCAACCTCTCATACATTTAAGGTCGTCTGTACAGACGGCACACAGCTTGAATTCAGCGTAAGAAAGACCTAAGACGTCTTCTCCTTCTTTTCTTTTTATTAATTTAAATATGGTCAATGTTTTATTGTAGCTTACCTTAAGACCATCTCCAGAGGAGTATGAACACCGTACTCTAGGCCTTCCTAGCGGCAATCAATAACACTTGAGCATCACATCAGTTTCGCTCTGCCCTTGTTATTTCTGGCAGATTGCAATAAAGTTCCTCAGTATCTCCTTCCCCTTCGGCGTGTCCGCAACCTCGATGTGGAACTGGACGCCGTAGACCTGCCTCCGCTCGTCCTTCAGCGCCTCTACCTCGCAGTACTCGCTGTCCGCCAGCACTCTAAACCTCCCGCCTGCCCTTCTCACCTCATCGTTGTGGGACGCCCATGCGACAAACTCGCTCCCGATCCCGGCAAGGATATCGTCCGGGTCTATCACCCTTATCATAGTCCTCCCGTACTCCGGCCTCCTCCCCTTCACGACCTCCCCGCCGAGGATCTTCCCGATCAGCTGGTGCGAGAGGCAGATCCCCAGCAGGGGGAAGGTGCACCTCTCCACTATCTCGGTCGCCCTGCCGAACCTCTCCAGCCCCTGGGTGACGCTGTGCGGCCCCCCGCCCATTATGAGCCCATCGACGCCCTGGAGCGCCTCGAGCGTCATCGAGGGCTGTATCAGTCTGCTCTCGACCCCCAGCTCCTTCAGCGCCCTCACTATGAGGTGGTTGTACTGCCCTCCCATGAACATGACAGGTATGTGTAGAGTCATGCCATCACCCTACTCGAACTCGACCGTCGCCGGCGGCTTGGAAGTCAGGTCGTAGCAGACCGTGGAGACCTTGTCCGACAGGACCCTCTCCGCTATCCTCTTCAGAACCACCAGCGGGACAGCAGTCGGCTTCGCGGTCATAAAGTCCCGGGTGTCCACCGCCCTGACTATCACTACATAGCTGCCTCGCCCCGTACCCCTCCCGGTCCCCACCGTGTAGAGAACCCTCACGACGTCCGGGTCCTCGTGGATCACCCTCTCCGGCAGGCCGAACAACTCACTGGGCTCCCTGTCCCCCTTACCGTCCCCGTCCCCGTCCCCGTTACCGTTATCGTCCCCGGAGACGATTACCATCCTGCCGTAGGCCCTCTCGTCGCCCTTCACTCCGGTAGCACGCCCTTTCAGGTACTCCACCCGTGCGCCGGGGACTAGACCGGCAGCGGCAGCGGCAACTGCAGCGGCAGAGGCAGCGGCAGAGGCGACCCCCTCCCCGGCCGCCGATCTCCTGTCGTCGGCGATCGCTGCGAGGTACTGCCCGGGCGGGGGCCTCAGCCTCCCGAGCTCCTCCTCCACTACACAAGTCGCCGCCCTCAGGACGTCAATCTTCTCCGCCGTCACCTCGCCGATGCACCTGACCATCAGCCCGGGTCCCGGGAAGGGCTGCCTCTCCGAGGCCTCGACCCTGGCACCAAGGTACCGCGCGAGCGCCCTGACCTGGTCCTTGTAAAGCTCTAGGAGCGGCTCCAGTATCCTGAACCCGAACCTGCCGACCGTATCGACCCCCAGCTGCTCGAGGACGTTGTGCTGGGTCTTGATCCCCCCCGAAGTCTCGATCCAGTCCGGGGCGATAGTCCCCTGTATCATGATCCTGCACCCCTCTGCCCTCGCCGCCTCGCCGAGTACCGTGTAGAACGTCTCGCGGAAGGCCACCCTCTTCGCCTCGGCGTCCTCCTTCCCCCTCAAAGCCTCGAGGAACCTCTCCCTAACCGAGAGGACCTTCAGCGGTAGGCCCAGTGAGGTGAGGAGGTTCCTGACCTCCTCCACCTCGCCCTCCCGCATGAACCCCGTGTCCAGGAAGAAGCAGATCAGGCGATCCCCCAGCGCCCTGTGGGCGAGGGCCGCGCAGGCCGTGCTGTCGACGCCGCCAGAAGTGGCGATGGCTGCCCTGCCCTCCCCCACGGCCGACCTCATCTCTTCTACTTTCTGCCTCGTGAACTCTGCCGGATCAAACTCGCCGCCGGTTCTCTCAACCTCAGGCTCAGATGGAATGGCGCAGACCTCCGAGAGAGATACTTTTAAGCAAACCCAATCTTAAAGGTAACCTCAAAGGGCGCGATGCGATTGCTGAACAGGGTCAGGTCTGCCGCGTCCTCAATTATGAGGCCTATAGCGGCGGCAGTAGCGGCAACGGGGATCACCCCAAACCAGATCACAGTGATGGGGTTCGGCGTCTCCCTCCTCTCGGCCTTCGCCTTCTACAGGTCGGAGCAGCTTCTAGGGGGCGCCCTCCTCCTGTCCGCAGGGTTCTTCGACATCCTCGACGGCGCTGTGGCCCGCGCCGCCGGCAGGGCTTCGAGGTGGGGGGCGGTCCTCGACTCGGTCCTCGACAGGTACTCCGACCTCGTCATATTGGGGGCGATCCTGATCTCCGGCCTCTGCGACCCGGTAGCCGGGATCGCGGCCATGGTCGGATCGGTGATGATCAGCTACGTGAGGTCCCGCGGGGAGGTCGAAGGGATAAAGATGTCCTCGGTTGGGCTTATGGAGAGGGCAGAGCGGATGCTCCTCCTCTCAGCCGCCGCACTTGTGGGCTACACCTGGGCGGGGGTGATCCTCCTCGCCATCCTGACGCAGGTGACCGTCATCCAGAGGCTCCTACACATCCACAGGAGTATTCGCGCTGAGGGCGCGCGGGCACATGCAGGCTGACCTGCGGCCCGATCTGATCTGATCTGATCTGATCTGCTCCGCTCCGTTCCGATGATCCACTCCGCCCCGATCTGATCCGACCTCCCCTAATGGAAAAATCTACCTGCCGTCGAGCTCACAGTTCATTATCGTGATGCAGTGGCTGGCCAGATACGAGTGGGGGCCCAGGCTGACCAGCACAGCACCCGAGTCCCTGACGAAGCGCTCGCTCCTCGGGTCGAGCCCCTTCTGGTCCCCCAGGATGAGTGCCGGCATACTGCCAAAGTCCACGCCTCGGGAGTCCCGCCCCTCCTCGTGGAGGTAGTAGAGCGTGAAGCCTGCCTCCCTGTACTCCCCGATGACTCTCTCGAAACCCTTCCTCTCGACCCTGACACCTTTCACCATCCTGCCGGAGAGCGCCTCCAGGAGCATGCCTCCCACCCCTCCCTCCCCCGCCGGGATCTGGTCTTGGACCTCCCGCCCGTCGATCGTCACGGATACCGGAGGGTCCGGCGGCCCCTCCAAGACTATGGTTAACACGACGTCCCTTCTCGTGCCGCCCGGGCTGTTGAATGCAGCAATGATACACCGGGCGACAAGGTCCATCCTGCCCGGTCCGCTCAGCGACTTTAAAGAGAAGTCCGGGGCTGACCGCCCCTCGGAAGCCTTCAGTATAAAAGCCCTTGTCAAGCAAAGCCCCTTACCTAAGGGACTCGGCTCTCTTCCTCTCGTCCTTCGCCCTTACCTTGACTACCCGCTGGTAGATGGCACATGAGACGCAGTAGTGCTTGGTGACAACCCTCCTGTATATCATCGCACCCTGCTTCGCCAGCTCCCTTGCCAACTGGGGCTCGAGCATCGAGACCGGCTTTGTCACCTTGATCGCCTTGTCCCTCGGAACCCACGCCCCGCAGGCGTCGCACTGGACTCTGGCTGACTTGCCCTTGTCTCCCTTCGATCTTCCGCGGCTCTTCCTCTTCTTTGGCAATTACCCGTCCTCCATACGATTTTAGAGCTATAATTGACTTAACTTATTAACCTATTGGAGTCATAAAGCAAGCCCCTGCCGTCAGCTTCCCCGGCAGGAGAATGGCGGTCCACTGCCCACTGCCTGCTGGCCGCCGCCCGCCGCTTATGCCTGAAGTCAGAGGGGTGGCCCATGTCCCCTCAGCCTAAAGCTATCAGCGATACGACAGCTATCCCCGAGGTCACAAGGGCGACGGGCATCCCGACCTTGAAGAACTCAACGAACGAGAAGCCGCTCCCCCTGCTCTCGGCAGCCTCGAGCACTATGATGTTGGCCGCAGCCCCGAGCAGGGTCAGGTTTCCGGCCAGCGTGCTCCCCGCCGCCAGTGCCAGCCACTGTCCCGATGTGGCCCCTGCCGCCCTGAAGACCGGGAGCATCGCGGCTACAAACGGGACGTTCGAGGTGATCTGGCTCAGGACGATGCTCAGCCCGAAGATCGAGAGGAGCGACGAGGATCCGTCGGAGAATAGGCTGGACCTGAAAGGCTCGATGAACGCCGCCAGGAGGCCGCTCGACTCCACCGCCCGCATCACCACAAACATCGAGGCGAAGAAGACCATGGTCCCCCAGTCTATCCCCCTGAGCGCCCCCCTCCTATCGGAGGAGATCGCCAGGGCAGCCGTCCCTCCCAGGGCAGCCGTCAGGGCTATCGGCCACCCGGTCAGATCCGAGGCGAGGAAGCCGACCGTTACCGCCAGCACAACGACTCCCACCATCCGCGCCGCAGCCCTGCTGGTCAGCGCCCCGCCCTGCTCCTGCACAAAGTCGCCGGAGGCGCCTGAGGCTGGAGATTGGGATGGTGATGATGGCGCGGAGGGGAATGAGGGCGGGGACTGGGACGGGGGCAAGGACGGAAACGAGAACGAGAACGATCCCTGCATAACGCGCCTGTAAACCCTCTTCAGGATCGAGTACTCGACCAGCATCCCGAGCGCGACCGGTATGGCCATCTCCCTCATGAAATAGAGGGTATTGATGCCTGACTCGATCTTTATCAGGACGTTCTGGGGGTTCCCTATAGGCGTCAGGGCGCTCCCTATATTCGACGAGAGGGCGACGGCGATGACGTACGGCACCTCCCTGATCCTTGCGGTTCTGCAGACCAGGAGCACTATCGGCGTCATGACGAGCACCACTGCATCGTTCACCAGAAATGCAGAGGCAACGCTCACGAAGACAATGGTGGCCGCCAGCAGACGGGAAGGCGTCTTGGCTATCCTCAGGACCCTCACGGCCAAGTGCTGGAGGAGCCCCACCTGTATCATAACGCCGACTATAAGGAACGTGCCGAAGAGGAAGAGGAGGACGTCTGAGTTGACCGCCTCAAATGCCTCGTCCAGCCCCATCGCCCCCACCGCGATGAGCGCCACCGCCCCCACGAGCATCGAGACCCAGACCTCCACCTTGAACCTGCCGATCCTCCTGAAGATGATCAGCGCATAGACCGCGATGAATACGGCGAGCACCTCTATCTGGATCTGGCTGAGGATCAACCCAACCACCAGAAGAAGACACTGAGGGCCACGCACTAAAAAGGCTTGGCATCGGCGCATCCGCGCCCCTTTAGGGCCACCCGCCCCCCGGAGACCGCCGCCGCTCCCCGCCTCCTGCGGAACGGGTAAAGGTTATGAGCCAGTACCCCCCACTTACAAAAATGTCTGCTTCATGTTAACGATCCTTCTTGAGGAGGTTCTCGCGTGGATTCTGGCTACAGCGGCTACACCGGTCGGGTCCTGGAGATCATACAGAAGCACGGCCTCCAGGTCGGGGACAGGATCAGCGCCAGGAACGATCGGCTCTCCCTCTCCGGCATCCTGATGCCCCGATCAGAACTAGACGACGACTGGCATATAATCGTAAAGCTGGACGACGGATACAACGTCGGCATATCGATAGAGTCTCTCTCCATACGGAAGCTGGCCGCGGAGCCGAGGCCGCCGCAGCAGCCCCCCTTCGAAATCAGGTCCGCCCCCGGCCTCCCGAAGGTCGCGATTATAAGCACCGGGGGGACGATCGCCAGCAGGGTCGACTACCGGACCGGCGCGGTGAGCCCGGCCCTCACAGCGGAGGACCTCTACCAGTCTGTCCCCGAGCTGGGGGAGATAGCCGAGATCCGGACCGAGATCCTCCTCAGCATGTTCAGCGAGAACCTGTCCCCGGAGCACTGGGTATCGATGGCGGAGGCCGCCTCCCGCCGCATAAAGGAGGGTGTAGACGGGGTAGTCATCACCCACGGCACCGACACCCTCGGCTATACGGCGGCAGCGCTGAGCTTCGCCCTCCGGAACCTGCCCGTCCCAGTCATACTGGTCGGCTCCCAACGCTCCTCCGACAGGCCCTCATCTGACGCCCACCTGAACCTGAAGGGAGCGGTCCTGGCTGCCGCCAGGGCGCCCTTCGCGGAGGTCGGCGTCCTCATGCACGGGGAGAGCTCCGACGCCCGCCTCCTGATCCACAGGGGGACTCGGGTGAGGAAGCTCCACACGAGCCGGAGGGACGCCTTTGCCTCAGTCAACGCCCTGCCGCTCGCGGAGGTCTCCGACGGCGATCTGAGGATCCTGGGCGGCTACAGATGCAGGAGGCCAGCCGCGGCATCGGCCCCAGCCCCGGTCCCGGTCCCGGTCCCTGAGCTTGATCTCAAGGCAAGGTTCGACGAGGACGTCGTTCTCATAAAGGCGTTCCCCGGGATCCCCCCTGACATCTTCGATCCGATAATCCACAGGGACTTCCATGGTATCGTCCTCGAGGGGACCGGCTTGGGTCACGTCCCCGATCGCCTCTTCCCGCAGGTGAGGCGGGCGGTAAAGAGCGGGCTGATCGTGGTGATGACATCGCAATGCATCAACGGGAGGGTCAACATGAATGTCTACAGCACGGGGCGGGAGCTCCTCAGCATGGGCGTCGTCCCCGCCGGGGATATGCTGCCCGAGACGGCCTTGGTGAAGCTGATGTGGGCGCTGGGCCAGACCAGCGACCGCGAGGAGGCCCGCCGCCTCTTCCTCACCAACATCGCCGGCGAGATCTCCGAGCGCACCGAGTACCTCGGGATGCAGGGGGGCTGCCCACGGTGACTGCAGAGGAGCCCCGGGGCCTGAGGGTCGGCATAGAGATCCACCAGCAGCTGGACACGCGGGAGAAGCTCTTCTGCGGCTGCCCCACTACCCTGCGGGAGGAGGAACCCGACTATACCCTGACGAGGATGCTCAAGCCGACCTACAGCGAGATGGGGTCCATGGACAAGGCCGCCCTCTTCGAATGGTCCAAGAGGATGACCTTCAGGTACCAGGGCTACCGCGACACGGTCTGCCTCGTCGAACTGGACGAGGAGCCGCCCCACAACCTGAACCCTGAGGCGATCTCGATCGCGCTGACCGTGGCCGCCCTCCTGAAGATGACCCCTGCCGACGAGATACACGTCATGCGCAAGCTGGTCATAGACGGTTCGAACACCACCGGCTTCCAGCGGACTGCCAAGGTGGCCTTCGGCGGCTGGATCATGGACGGCGACCAGAGGATCGGGATCAGCTCCCTCTGCATCGAGGAGGACGCCGCCAGGAAGATCGAGGGGGACGGGGCGACCTACCGCCTCGACCGTCTGGGGATCCCGCTGATCGAGATAACGACCGCCCCGGACATGCGGAGCGGCGGGCAGGCGGAGCGTGTGGCCCTCAGCATAGGCCGGGTACTCAAGGCGACCGGCAGGATGAAGAGGGGGCTGGGGACGATCCGCCAGGACCTGAACATCTCGATAGAGGGCGGGGCACGGGTGGAGGTCAAGGGCGTCCAGGAGCTGGGGCTGATCTCCGAGGTTGTCAGGCTCGAGGCTGCGAGGCAGAGCGCACTCCTGCGCATAAGGGACGAGCTGGGGAGGAGAAAGGTCCGGCAGGCGGGGCCGCCGCAGGACATTACCGATATCGCGCCCGCCGGCAGCAAGGTCGTCAGGAAGGCAGTGGAGTCCGGAGGCAGGGTCATGGCCGCCGTCCTACCCGGCTTCTCCGGCATACTCGGGACCGAGCTCCAGCCGGGTAGGAGGTTCGGCACAGAGCTCTCGGACCGGGCGAAGGCCGCTGGCGGGGTTGGCGGGATATTCCATACCGACGAACTCCCTGCTTACGGCATAACCGGCGAGGACGTGCGGAGGATGAGGGAGAGGCTCGAAGCAGACGCGGGGGACTGTATTATCTTCGTCGCCGCGGCGGCTGAGAAGGCGGAGAGGGCCGTCACCGCCGCGGTCGAGAGAGCCTACGAGGCGCTGCGGGGGGTCCCGTCCGAGGTGAGGGCGGCCAACCCTGACGGCACAACTCGGTTTATGAGGCCGATGCCGGGCTCGGCCAGGATGTACCCCGAGACCGACGTCCCATCTATTGTGGTAGACAGCGCCCTCCTCAGGGAGGTATCCAGCAACCTTCCCGAACTTCTCGACGCCAAGGCCGACCGCTACTCGAAGGAGTATGGCCTGAGCAGGGATCTCGCCTCGCTGATCGCCGAGTCGCCGTACGCCTCTGCTTTCGAGAGGCTCGTCAGGGATGACGGCCTGCCCGCCCCCTCCGTCGCCGCGACGTACGAGTACACCTTCAAGATGCTCAGGAGGGAGGGGGTCGATGTGGAGTCGCTGGATGAGGAACTGATCGGTGAGGTACTCAGGAGGGTCTTCCGGGGAGGTGCTGGCAAGGAAGCCGTCCCCGAGGTGCTCCGGTGGCTGGCCTCCAACAGGGGGAAGAGCGTCGACGACGCATTTGGCGCCCTCTCCCTCGGGGCGGTCGACTCCTCGGTCCTGCAGGAGAAGGTGGCCGAGGTGGTGGGCAGGAACATGGAACTCGTGCTCAGGGAAGGGGAGCGGGCGATAAAACCGTTGATGGGCGATCTCATGGAGGCCTACCGGGGGAAGGTGGACGGAAAGGTCATCTTCGGGATGCTCAGGGATGAGATCAACCGCGCCCTCAATAAGTGCGGGCACTGATCCCGGTGCCTTCCGATTAAGAGGGACGGCGTCAGACTCAGATACATTTTTTTAATTAGGCATTTAATATACAGTCTGGTGTCTCCGGTGTGCGGTATCTTTGGCTGCCTCTGTGACGGGGCTACCGTCGCAATCCTTGAAGGCCTAAAGAGGCTAGAGTACCGCGGCTATGACTCGGTCGGAGTGGCTGTAATCCAGAACAATGGCATACGATTGGAAAAGGATAAAGGGAAGATCGCCGAATTTATTAACAGTCTAGATCTCTCTAGACTTTCGGGGGATATAGGGGTAGGCCACACGAGGTGGGCGACTCACGGAGCTCCCTGTAGGGAGAACGCCCACCCTCACCTCGATTGTTCTAAAACCATCGCCGTGGCTCACAACGGCGTCCTTGAAAATTTTATCCCGCTGAAGGAGGACCTCTTGAAGCGGGGGCACAGGTTCCTCTCCAACACCGACACCGAGGTGATCTCCCACCTGATCGAGGACGGGATCAAATCCGGTCTCCGCCTTAAGGAGGCCACCGTCCGTGCAGTCCAATCCCTCAAGGGCTCCTTCGCACTGGCCGTCATCTCCAGTTCCGAGCCCGACAAGATAATCTGCGTGAAGAAGGAGAGCCCCCTCGTCATCGGCATCAGCGGCAGCGGCAGCGGCAACTGCAACTGCAGCGGCACCTACTGCGCCTCGGATACGACCGCCCTCCTCCCGTTCACCAGGAGGGTGCTCGTGATGCAGGACGACGAGGTCGCCGTCCTGACGAGGGGCGGGGTTACCCTCGAGGATATCTGGGGCCGGCCCAAGGACCCCAGCTACGTCGAGATCACCTGGGATTCGAAGATGTCCGAGAAGGGCGGCTATCCCCACTTCATGCTCAAGGAGATGTTCGAGCAGCCTGCCGCTATCCGGGAGACGCTCAAGATCTCCCCCCACTTCCTGGACAGGGCCTCCGAGCTTATGAAGGGGGAGGTGTACCTGACCGGGTCTGGCACGTCATATCACGCCTGCCTTACCGCCTCGTACCTCTTCTCAAAGCTCCTCGGCATGAACGTCAGGGCCGTCATCTCCTCCGAGTTTCAGGACGCCGTCAACAACCTCAAGGGAAGCACTGTGGTAGGCGTCTCACAGTCTGGCGAGACCGCCGATACGCTGAACGCCCTGAAATACGCGAGGAGCCAGGGTGCCACCATCGTCGGGATTACCAATACGCTCGGGAGCTCGATAACGACCCTCTCCAGCACCTATATCTGCACCCAGAGCGGTCCCGAGATAGGGGTCGCGGCCACGAAGACGCTCCTGACGCAGCTGGTCGCCCTCGAGATGCTGATGCTGAGGACCGGGCTGAGGAGGGGGATACTCTCCGAGGAGGCGTACTCCCTGAAGAGGGAGCAGCTCGCCGGGGTCCCGGACCTGGTAGAGAGGATACTCCGCGGCTCCAAGAAGATAGAGGAGATCGCCCTGAAGCACTCCCTCAAGAGGGACGCCTTCTTCCTCGCAAGGGGCCTCAACGTTGCCACCGCGCTGGAGGGTGCCCTCAAGCTCAAGGAGATCAGCTACATACACGCGGAGGGCTACCCCGCGGGCGAGTCGAAGCATGGTCCGATCTCCCTCGTAGAACCGGGGTTCCTCTGCGTCTTCGCCGCCCCAAAGGACTCTGCCCGGAGCAGGGTGATCGGCAACATGATGGAGATGAAGGCAAGGGGCGCCGAGATCTTCTCGATAATCACGGAAGGGGATGAGGAGCTCCAGACTATATCCGACGATTACTTTGAGGTCCCCGAAGTGCCCGAGTTCATAACGCCGATAGTCTGCACCGTCCCCCTCCAGCTCTTTGCCTACTACGTCGCGACCTTCAGGGGACTGGACCCCGACAAGCCGCGGAACTTGGCAAAGTCCGTAACAGTCCTCTGAGGCGGCGATCCTCTTGACCGCCAGCCCGGCTCCCGCCGACCCCATGCCAGCCCTAGACGATGCGCTCGCAAAGGCGCTGCGATCTGTCGGCTCTGCGTCCGACCTGCTCTCCTCGGGGGCGGGTATGCAGCTCTACAAGACGGTCCTTCTCTGCAGACTGGAGGTCCAGTACGCGATCGTCCTCCTCAGGCTGACATACGGCCTGGCGGCCCGGCCTCCGCCCGCGAGGGGGACCGGGCCTGAGCGGGCGCTCTGCCATGTGACCGAACACCTCCTCGGCGCAAGGGAGCTGTTTGGTAAGGGCGACCTCGAAGGGACGCTCGGGGCCCTCCTCTGTGCCGATTCGGCACTGGCCCGTCTGATCATGCGCCTGCGTAGGGAGAAACACCCTGTTTCCGGCGGGATCGGCACCGCCCGGACAGCCAAAAAGAAGGCAGGCTCGATGGGCGAGGATGTAGGCGAGAAGAGCGAGAAGAAATGAAATGAAATGAAATGAACTGAAATGAACTGAAATGAAATGAAGGGAAGGGCAAGGATAAGGGTGAGGGAAGAGGAAGTCGGGGCGAGGACAGGGAAAGAGAAGGGGGAGGGCGAAAAAAACTAATCCAGCCCTAGACCCGCCCCCCCTCCCTGCGGTCGACGATCTCAGTAGTCCCCGGTCCAGTCCCGATTATCGTGACTGGGGTGCCCAGGTTGTCCTCGATCTCCTTCACGAAGCCCTTTGCCGCGTCCGGCAGCCTCTCGTACGAGGTCGCCCCCCTGCATGCGGGGAAGACCGCATCCAGCTTCGTGAGGGCTATCTGGGTCCCGGAGTTCGCCCTGAGCGCCCTCTCCGCTAGCGCATAGTTGAAGGGCGCCGCCCTCCTCTTCCTCCCGGTTACGGTGGCGATCTCCATCCACCCCCTCCTCACGGCCTCGTCCTCCGGGAGTTCGCCCTCCAGGGGCCCGCCGCCGACCCTGGTGACGTACGACTTGAAGACCACCACGACCTCGTCCACGTCCTTGGGCCCGACACCCACCTCACTGCAGACCGCCGACGCCGAGACATCCCTGCTCGTTACGAACGGGTAGCCTCCGTGGTAGAGTGAGAGGTAGAACCCCTGCGTCCCCTCCAAGAGGACGTTCCCTCCCACCTTAAGACAGTCATGGACCTCCCTCAGCACATCTGTCGAGTACGGCGCGAGGTCCTCAAAGTCCTTTGCCAGCTTTAGTACACGGAGCACCCTCTCGACCGACGCGGTGCCCACCCCTGAACCAGTCGACCCGACCTTCTTCATCAGGAACTCGTCGCTCCTCTCCTTCTGGATGTGCTCCGGGGTGATCACCCCGCTCCCGGCATCGACGAATATCCTTCCCCGGGTGCCTGTCAGCTCCACCTCCCTGAAGAACTGCTCCCTGCTGTAGAGGGCGCCCGCTCCGACTAGGAGCCTCGTGCCCTCGCTGACAAATGCGCAGGGGACGATCCGCAGTTTGATCTCCTTCCCGCCGTGGACCAGCGTATGGCCTGCGTTGATCGATCCAGTCCTCACTGCCAACTTGTAGTTGTCCTTAAACCCGAGGTAGGCGGCTATCTTGCCTCTGGGGAACAGCCGCTAGCGCGCGCTGTTTTTCCCCTCGTCTCCGAAGAAGCCGCCAACTAGAACCGTAACTGGCATCAATCTCACCGCTGGAAGGATGGTGGGGCTTATTATAAAAGGTTTTATAGATGCCGGCCGCATGGACTGCTTGTGGGGTCTGCCGCTTGCAGGTCTACGGCGTGAAAGTTCCAACTGTCAAGCCCGGGGACGACCTCGTCTCCCTCGCGATCGACCGCTCCAACCTGGCAGGGACCCCCCTCAGGGGCGGGGATATAGTGGTCTTCTCGGCAAAGGCGATAGGGGCATCGGAGGGGCGCCTGGTCCGGCTCTCTGAGGTCAAGCCGTCGGAGAAGGCGGTCCTTCTCGCCGGGAAATTCGACCTCGAGCCCGCATTTGCGGAGGTCGTCGTCCGGGAGTCCGACGCGATCCTCGGCGGGGTAAGGCACGCCCTCCTCACCCTCAAGAGGGGGATCTTGATCGCCAACGGGGGCGCCGACAACTCTAACGCGCCGGTCGGGTACGCCGCCCTCTGGCCGAGGGACCCCCAAAAGTCCGCCGAGGCCCTCCGGGAGGCCTTCAGGGGGAGGGGTATCGATGCCGCCGTCCTGGTGACAGACAGCCGGACGCTTCCGCTGAGGATGGGGAGCAGCGCCGTGGCCATAGGCGTCTCGGGCTTCGCCCCGGTCGAGGACCTGCGGGGCAGGCCTGACCTCTACGGTCGGCCGATGAAGGTGAAGCGCTCGGCCGTGGCCGACGACCTGGCATCTGCCGCGCGGCTGGTGATGGGCGAGACCTCTGAGTCTGTGCCAATCGCCATCGTTAGGGGCGCGCCCGTCACTTTCGGTGAGGGCCACACTATCGAGGAGGCGCTGATCCCCGCCGAGCAGTGCCTGATAATGCACGCCCTGAGGTTCGAATACCGATAGCTGCCCGCCATTTCGTTTAGCTTTAATTAGATTTTACGATAACCTATACAGAAAACCTTAATTACTTTAATATACACCATAAGGAAAAATTAGAGGAAATACTGATGTCGGCGGAAATCGACGATCTCGACAGAATTATCGTTAACAACCTGCAGCAGAACGCACGGATGCCATTCTCAAAGATCGCCAAGGAGGCAGGAGTCAGCGAGGCAACGGTCTTCCTGAGGGTTAAGCGCCTCCAGCAGCTGGGCATCATTAAGGCCTTCAGGGCAGTGGTCGCCCCCGCCAAGATCGGGAAGAACCTCTCGGCCTTCATACTCGTGAAAGCAGACCCCAGGAAGTACGCTGACGTGCTCAGCGTAGTGAGGGAACTGGACGAGATAACCGAGGCGTACGACGTCACCGGGCCGTTCTACCTCATCCTGCGGGTGGACGTGAGCGATAAAGAGTCCCTCGCCAAGGTGATCGACTCGATCGGTGCTGTTGAGGGCGTCTCGAGCACGGAGACCGCCATCGTCCTCAAGGAGATCAAGGAGAACGTCGGGACCAGGCTCTAATCGCCGGATTTTTAAATCCCGCGGGTCTATCTAAACACATGCCCCTGATCCCGTCGCTGACCCCTGCCCTCGTGCTTCTGGGTGCCTCTCTTATAATTGCAGGCATGATGCTTCTCATACTCGGGCGCAGGCCGTCGGAGGTGGAAGGGGGAGGCATAATCATGATAGGCCCGATCCCGATCGTCTTCGGCACGAGCAAGAAGATCGTCCGGACGCTGATAATAGTCGGGACCGCCCTCTTCATCATCCTGCTGTTCGCATTCGCGGGGTGACCTGGTTGCGCACAACGGAAAAGGCGGCGCTGGCACTGATCCTCTCCGGCATAGTGCTCCTCGTAACAGGGATCGCCAGCGGTCCGCCCTCCGCATCCGGCGGCATAGTCATCTTCATCGGCCCGATCCCCGTCTTTGTGGGATTCGGAGACCCGTCCCTCATGGCCCTGCTGCTCATCTTGATGGTGATCCTGACAGCAATCGGCTTCATCCTCCTCCGGATCGGCGGCCGTTCGGGTCCGGGGGCCGGTCCTGCTGGCGCCTGAGGGCGCAGCGATCAACGGGGGCCGGGCTGGACCCGCGAAAGGCGTGCGCGGTCTGCCTGCCCCGCGCCCTTGTAAACCCGCGTTCGCATACGCTGGTTCCGGCGCCGGCCCGTCAGCGGCCTAGGGCCTGAACTCTTTCCCGCACCTCGGGCACTTTGCCAGACCGCAGCTGCCGAAGGTCGCCTGCCGGCAGCCCGAGCAGGCGAACGCCCGCGAGTACGTCAGGCTGAACCTGCTCCCGCAGCCTGGGCAGACCAGAATCCCGCTCCTGCCGGAACTCATAAGGTTGTCCTCGTAGTGAAATCTGGCACAGTCGTTATAAAGATGTCTGCCGAATTTCTAGTGGTGCAAACCTTGAAGCCCCAGGTACTGAAGGCCGACGAGGACGAGGTCCTCGACATCGAGCTCGAGGAAGACTTTATAAAGGCGAACGAGCGCGTCGCCGAGCTTAACAGGAAGATATTCGATCGCTACGGGATAAAGGTAATCGACATCATGGGCTCGATCGGCTCCGGCAAGACCTCCATCATAGAGGGACTCGTCGAGATCCTGAAGGCGAGGTACAGGGTCGGCGTCATCGCGGGCGATACCGCGACTGCGATCGACGCCGAGAGGGTGAGCCGCCACGGCGTCCCCTCCATACAGGTAAATACCGGGAGGGAGTGCCACCTAGACGCACCCCTCATCAGGAAAGCATCAAAGAAGCTCATGCGGGAGAAGGTGAACCTCATCCTCATAGAGAACGTGGGGAACCTCATCTGCCCGGCCGAGTTCCCCCTCGGCTCCCACAAGAGGATCGTCGTCGTCAGCGTCACAGAGGGGGAGTACATGATCGTGAAGAAGCAGGACATCTTCAGGGCGGCGCAGGTGGCCGTGATAAACAAGAAGGACATGGCTGGCCCCATGGGCGTGGACGTGGACAAGCTGGTCAGGGACGCCCACGAGGCCAACCCCGACGCCAAGGTGGTAGTGACGAGCACCAGGACCGGCGAGGGCCTCCGGGACCTGGTGGACGCGCTCGGCCTCTGAGTCTGTGCAATCATGCAGCAGAAGGTTTCGGCCTGCCGCCGTTGCTGCCTTTGCTACCGCCGATCGGTCACTCAATGGGTTTTTAAGTCTCCTATTTGACTATTGATCGGCGGATGAAGTGACGATGGTCTCTTGAGCCAAGGCTGTGAGAGATTTGATGGGCGAACTGACGCCTGTTTTCCTGCCCCGTTACCCGGCGGTCCTGCACCGGCATGCCTGACGCCGCCCGGTCATGATGGGGGAGTCCGAGGAGACGGCCTGCCCCGTCGTCCAGCTGCGCGGAACTTTCGCAATCGGTGAATGACTAAAATATATAAGTGGCTATCGCATTACCGCACACATCAGGGTGAGAAACGTGCTCAAGAAAATACTTGTCGCCAACAGAGGGGAGATAGCCCTGAGAGCCATCCGGGCTTGCAAGGAGATGGGCATAAAGACAGTTGCCGTCTACTCCGAGGCTGATGCGAACGCAAAGTTCGTCTACTATGCCGATGAGGCTCACCTTATCGGTCCAGGGCCCGCAGCTCAAAGCTATCTCAAGATGGACAAAATAATCGAGGTAGCAAAGAAGACCGGTGCCGAAGGGATACACCCTGGGTACGGCTTCCTTGCCCAGAACGCAAAATTCGTTAGGATGTGCGATGAGGCAGGTATCGAGTTCATAGGCCCCCCGGCCACCGCCCAGGAACTGCTGGGGGACAAGCTCGGTGCCCGGAGGACCATGAAGAAGGCAGGCATACCCATCGTGCCGGGCGCGCTCGACGCCGTACAGGACGATAAGGACGCGCTGGCGGTTGCCGAGGAAGCGGGATACCCTGTAATGGTAAAGCCCGCGGGCGGCGGCGGCGGCATCGGTATGCAGGTCTGCAACTCGAAGGATGAGCTCCTGGACGCCATCAAGAAGGCACAGAGGCTCGCCGCGTCGGCCTTCTCGAGGGCAGAGGTCTACATCGAGAAGTATGTCGAGAGGCCCAGGCACATCGAGATCCAGATCCTCGCCGACAAGAAGGGTAACGTAATCTACTTGGGCGAGAGGGAGTGCTCGATCCAGAGGAGGCACCAGAAGCTCATCGAGGAGGCGCCGTCCCCCGTCATGTATCGGGACCCGGACCTCAGGAGGAGGATGGGGGAGACCGCGGTCAAGGTCGCCAAGGTCGCCGGCTATGTCAACGCCGGGACGGTCGAATTCCTGTACTCCGACAAGGAGAAGGCGTTCTACTTCCTCGAGGTGAACAGCAGGCTCCAGGTCGAGCACCCTGTCACAGAGCTCGTGACCGGGATAGACATCGTCAAGGAGCAGTACAAGGTCTCCTCGGGCGAGCCGCTCTCGTACAAGCAGGAGGACGTCAAGATAAACGGCCACGCCATAGAGTGCCGCATAAATGCCGAGGACCCGCTCAACAACTTCGTCCCGTCCATCGGCCTGATAACGAACTATATCGAACCAGGCGGACCGGGCGTCAGGGTGGACAGCGGCATATATGCCGGCTACAGCATACCCCCGTTCTACGACTCTCTCGCGGTCAAGCTCCTCACTTGGGGAAGGGATCGCGTGGAGTGCACCGGCCGGATGAAGAGGGCGCTCGACGAGTTCGTGATCGAGGGGATCCAGACCGTCATCCCCTTCCACAAGGTGGTCATGAACGACGAGGAGTTCGTCAACGGCAACCTCTCGACCGAGTTCATCAACGACCGGGGCATCATCGAGAAGGTGAAGGCCCAGTACGAGGCGGATGAAAAGCTGAAGAAGAGCAAGGCGAACGTCCTGAGCAGGATCCAGCCCAAGGCAGAGACCTCTGCCGCCCAGGCTGGGTCGCCTGTCACGGACAAGAAGACCGTAGCCATCGCAGCGGCCATATCCGCTTACATAAACAGCAAGCCGCAGCAGCAGCCGGTGGGAAGCGGCTGGGTCGTCTCAGGTAGGACAAGATCAGCTAGGTAAGGTGCGAAGAGATGACAAGGACCAACAAATTCAAACTGAGCCTTGGGAACGTCCAGTACAGCGTGGACATGACTGAGAATGCCTACGGCCTCTACGACGTCAAGGTGAACGACGAGAACTTCAAGATAAGCATCGCGGATCTCCTCTCGCCCGCCCTTCAGGTAGCTCCGGGGGCAGGTGCCGGCGCGGGAGGCGCTGGCGGCGGCGCGGCCTGCTCGGGGGCGATCAACGCGGCGATGCCGGGCACCGTCATGACCGTCAAGGTGAAGGTGGGCGATGCCGTCAAGGCTGGCGATGTCGTAATGACGCTCGAGACAATGAAGATGGAGAACCCAATAAAGTGCAACAAGGCAGGAAAGGTAAAAGAGATCAGGGTCCAGCCCGGCAAGTTCGTCAACGTCGGCGACCCCCTCATGGTGATAGAGTGAGACGAGGTGTTATGGATGAGCATATCATTGACCGATAAATTCAAGGAACTGACCGATCTCAAGGAGAAGGCGAAGCTCGGAGGCGGTACTGAGGCCATAGAGAAGCAGCACAAGGGAGGGAAGTTGACCGCAAGGGAGAGGATCGAGAAGCTCCTCGACCCCGGCAGCTTCGTAGAGGTCGACCAGTTCGTCGTCCACCGCTGCTATGACTTCGGGATGGACACCAAGCGCGTCCTCGGCGACGCCGTCGTCACGGGGTACGGCACGATAAACGGCAGAACAGTCTTCGTCTACTCCCAGGACTTTACCTTCGTCGGAGGGTCGCTGAGCAACATGCACGCCAGCAAGATCACCAAGATCCAGGACATGGCAATGAAGGCTGGCGCGCCCTGCATAGGACTGAACGACTCCGGTGGAGCCAGGATCCAGGAGGGAATAGACTCTCTGGCAGGGTACGGCGAGATCTTTTACAGGAACGTCATGGCGTCGGGGGTCATCCCGCAGATAATCGCCATAATGGGCCCCTGCGCAGGAGGGGCCGTTTACTCGCCCGCGCTCGCAGACTTCATCTTCATGGTCCGGAAGACGAGCTACATGTTCATCACCGGCCCGAAAGTCGTCAAGGCAGCGATCGGCGAGGATGTGACCTTCGAGGCGCTCGGCGGCGCTGACGCGCACGCCAAGCTCAGCGGGGTAGCTCACTTCGCGGTCGATAACGACGAGGAGTGCCTGAAGCAGATCAGGAACCTGCTGGGCTACCTGCCGTCCAACAACATCGACGACGCGCCGATCCTAGAGTGCGCAGACCCGCCGGACAGGATGGACGAGGAGCTCAACGAGGTTGTACCTGCCGATCCGAAGAAGCCTTACGACGTCCACGACGTCATCAACCACGTCTTCGACAAGGGCTCGTTCTACGAGGTCCAGGCGCAGTTCGCACCCAACGCAGTCGTAGGCTTTGCGAGGCTCAGCGGCCGCTCGGTAGGAGTCATCGCCAACCAGCCCATGGTATACGCCGGCTGCCTCGACATCGACTCCTCCGACAAGATCGCCAGGTTCGTCAGGACATGCGATGCGTTCAACATCCCGCTGATAACCTTCGTGGACGTCCCCGGCTACCTGCCCGGCACGAAGCAGGAGCACGGCGGCGTAATCAGGCACGGCGCCAAGGTCATCTATGCATACTCTGAAGCAACCGTCCCAAAGATCTCTATCATAATGCGCAAGTCCTACGGGGGAGGCTACATCGCCATGTGCAGCAGGCACCTGAGGGCCGACCTCGTCTTCGCCTGGCCGACGGCAGAGATCGCCGTCATGGGGCCCGAGGGCGCGGTCGAGATTATCCACAAGAACGAGCTGATGAAGGCAAAGACCCCCGAAGAGGTCAAGGAGATATCCAACAAGCTCGTCGCCGACTACCGCAACAAATTCGCCAACCCGTACGTCGCATCGATGAGGGGATACGTCGACGCAGTCTTCCTGCCGAAGGAGACGCGGCCGATGCTCGTGAAGGCCCTGGAGGCTCTCTCTCGCAAGAGCGAGACCCAGCCAAGGGCTCCGAAGAGGCACGGGAACATCCCGGCTTAAACCCCCCATCTTATTTTCTTTATTTTTTCCCCATTCCGTTCTTCTCTTTTATTCTCTCCTCTTCTGATCTCTTCCGTTCTCTTCTATCCTATTTTCGCGTCTTTTTTCTACCACTTTTTCAGGCTCCCCCTTTTTTCTTACACCTTTTGCCCCTCCGCCGCAATAGTTATTATGAGGTTCGTCCCTCCCGCATAGCAAAGGAGGATTGCATCTTGGAGAGACCTCTTGAAGGCATACGCGTATTGAGCTTGACCGGAGCTCTGTTCGGACCATATGCCGCAATGCTTCTGGCAGACCTGGGTGCTGAGGTAATCAAGGTGGAGAGGCCGAAGTACGGCGACATGAACCGTGAGTGGGGGCCTTTCTTCCCCGGGGTCCAGGGCCCAGAGAAGAGCGCATATTTTGTGAGTATCCACCGGAACAACAAGGGTATTACCCTCAACCTGAAGAGCCCTAAGGGCAAGGAGATTCTCAAGAAGCTCGTCGAGAAGAGCGACGTACTGATAGAGAACTTCAAGCCCGGAACGCTCGAGGAGTGGGGGCTGGGCTACAGCGAACTCAAGAAGGTGAACCCGCGGCTGATCTTCGCCTCGGGCTCAGGCTTCGGCCAGTATGGGCCGTACAGCAGGTGGCCCAGTTACGACATCATAGGTCAAGCCATGGGCGGCTTCATGGACATGAACGGATGGCCGGACAAGCCGCCTGCAAGGGCAGGATCTTCCATCGGTGATATTGTCTCGGGCATGTTTCTGGCGATAGGCATACTGGCCGCCCTGAGGTACCGCGATATCACTGGCAAGGGCCAGTCGGTTGACGTCGCACAGGTCGACTCGATGCTCGCCGTCCTGGAGAATGCCATAGCACGCTACACCGTGGGCGGCAAGATCCCGACAAGGATCGGTAGCAAGCACCCGACGATAACCCCGTTCGACATATTCAAGGCCAAGGACGGGTACGTCGTGATCGCGGCCGGGAACGACGGCATATTCAAGCGCTTCTGTGAGGCGATAGGAAAGCCCGAGTGGCTGGCAGACCCAAGGTTCGCTACCAACCCCAAGAGGTGCGAGAACGAGCCGGCGCTGAAAGCGCTGATCGAGGAGTACACCAAGGATAAGAGCCGCTGGGACGTAGCAAACCTCCTCGTAAAGTATGATGTACCGTCCGGGCCAGTCTACAACGTGGCAGAAGCGATAGAGGACGTCCACGTGAAAGCGAGGGAGATGATCGTCGAGATCGACCAGCCGCAGTACGGCAAGGTCAAGATAGCCGGGTGCCCCATCAAGTTCTCAGAGAGCCCTATAAAGACCTTCAAGTCAGCTCCGCTGCTGGGCCAGCACAATGTGGAAGTCTACACTGCGCTGGGCTATACGCAGTCCGAGATAGATGAGCTGGCTAAGGAGGGCGTCATCTGATCTGCTGCCCGGCTGGCGGGAAGGGCGGGTGCCGCGGGATATGCGGGCGCCCCTCATCCCGCTATCTCGATCCCTTCCTTTTATTCCAATAACGTGATGCTTCTTGCCGACCACGCTCGAAGACCTCCTCGTTAGCGGCGCAGTCGTCTCGGGCGAGAAGATCGCCGAGAGGACAGGGGTCTCCAGGACCGCCATCTTCAAACAGGTGAACAGGCTGAGGGCCTCGGGCTACTCGATCGAGTCTATCCCCAGGAGAGGATACCGCCTCGTACCGAGGTTCGACAGCCTTCTCCCCCTCGAGGTGAGGGCCCGGCTCCACGCACAGAGGCCGGACGGGGGCGAGGCCGTCTTCGGGAGGAGGGTGCTGACCTTCCGGTCTGTAACCTCGACGCAGGAGTGCGTCAGGAAGGAGGCCGAGTCAGGCTCGCCGGAGGGGACTCTGGTGATCGCGCTCGAGCAGAGTTCGGGCAGGGGAAGGTCTGACCGCCGCTGGTTTGCCCCGGTCGGCGGCCTCTGGTTCAGCCTCCTCCTCAGGCCGGGGCCGGCCATCTCCATGCGGGAGATCCACAAGCTGACGCTCCTCTTCGGCGTCTCGGTCGCCGAGGCCGTCTCGGGCCTCGGGGTCAGGCCCTGCCTCAGGTGGCCCAACGATGTCCTCGTCAACGAGAGGAAGATCTGCGGCATCCTGCTCGAGACCTCGGCAGAGCCTGACAGGGTCAACCACGTCATAGTCGGCATAGGGCTGAACGCCAACAACCCCGTCCGGGACCTGCCGGGGGGCGTAGGCGAGGTGGCGGCCTCGCTGGCAGACCTCCTCGGGAGGCGCGTCGACAGGGCAGCCCTCCTCTGCCGGATACTCAAAACCTCCGAGGAGCTCTACCTGCGAGCTGCGTCCGAGGGCTTCCGGGGCGTCCTCGACTCCTGGAGGGCCATGTCGTGCACCATAGGGAGGAGTGTGAGGGTCAGGTCACCCGAGGGTGAGTTCACCGGCCGGGCCCTCGATATAGACGAAGACGGCTTCCTGATCTTGGAAACCGGCGCCGAGGGCGGCAGGCGAAGGATCTGCTGCGGGGACTTGATCCATACCTCCTAATCCCCGAGACCACACGCCCTACCGGCGCAAGCCCAGCCGCCGACTCCCCGCCTCCGTCATGTCCTCACCGCCGCCTCCCCGGACACTTTGCCGTACACCTGCCGCACTCTTCGGCCTCTGACTCGACCGGCGGCTCGCCTTTCAGCGCAGCTATCCCCTCCCACGCCGCCTCCGTCTCCTCAGCGCTCCCCTCGAGAACGTAGCACCTTGCGCCTTCGGCCCCGCTCACCCCTCCGCCGCCCGCCGGGATGCAGCAGCAGCCGAAGAGGATCCCCACAGCCTCGACCTCCGTCACGACCTCCCCCGGGAGCGGCATCATGCCTACAGGCATCCCCATCGACCTCCTGAACCTCATGTTGCCCATGGTCTGGACGAGGTCCGTTGCTGGCAGGGGCACCAGCTTCTCGAGGCTCACGGGGACGATCACCCTGACCCCCCTGGCCAGGACGGTCCCTATGCTTAGCCCCACCGTCCCCCCTGTCTCAGAACCGAGATAGACGCCGGCGTTCCCCCAAGGGTCCACCGCATTTGCACCCTTTATGAAGACATCCGAAGGGCCGAGCCTGCCAAGGACATCCTTCAGTCCCAGACCAGTTGCCCTGCCCCTCTCAATCACGAGCTCCCTGAGCCTCCCCTCCGCCTTGGAGACGCACGTCCCCCGCGGTGTTACTATTCCAATGGCAAACCTCCCCTTCCCCCTCCCCAGGTCGTCGCCTGTCAGCTCCTCGGCAACGAAAGCATTCGTGGTGCCTAGGCAGACCACCACGATCCCCTCCCTCAATGCCTTCCTGACCGGCTTCATCGCGGCTACAGCCTTTGCTATGAGGCGCTTCGCTTCCGAAGGCGTGAGGGTGACCAGCACCCTCTCGAGATCACCCTCATCTCCCCCCTCTGCCTTCGGTGCCCCCTCCTCCTCTCTCTCATCCCCAACCCTCCCGCCTGCTGTATCTCTCTCCATCTCTCCGCCCCCTGAAGATTGCGGACCACATCCAAACAGTTATATCCTAACTCCGCACGGTTCTTTTAAGGTACTCGTTATGAGCGGCAGGATATTCTTCCCCCCGGTCATCGGCGCGATCCTCGTCCTCTTCCTCGTCCTCATGTTCATTACCGCGCCGCTCCTCATACTCGGCCTGATCGGGCGGACCCTCAGCCGTTTCGGGCTCAGCCTCCTCACGTTCTTCGGCTTCCTTGCCCTCAGCCTACTGGGCAGCATGATCAACCTACCGGTCCTGAGGTACCGGACCACCCAGCCGGTAGTCTCCATCAAGTACGCTTACTACTTTGGGATCCCCTACCCCGTCCAATCCGTGGAGAATAGACCCGCCGAGGGGGTCGTCTCCATAAACGTCGGGGGGGCGGTGCTGCCGCTGATCCTCTCCCTCTACCTGCTGCTCATGAACCCTGAAACGCTCCTCCCGTCCGCGCTCGCGGTGCCCATAGTCTCGATCCTCATCTACTTTGTTGCGAGGCCAGTCAAGGGACTGGGCATCGTGACGCCCATGTTCGTCCCCCCCATCATAGCCGCGATCGTCGCCATCTTAGTGGGCGGAAGCTACGCCCCCGTCGTCGCATATGTGGGCGGCACCCTCGGGACGCTGATCGGGGCCGACCTCTTCCACATAGGCTCGATAAAAAGTCTCGGGGCGCCCAACGTCAGCATCGGCGGCGCAGGCACTTTCGACGGCATATTCCTGACCGGCCTCTTGGCCGCACTGCTCGCCTGAAGATCGAGGTGATCCTGGTGAGGGTTGCCATGCTCTGCTCCGGCGGCAAGGACAGCAACCTGGCCCTCCTCAGGCTGAAGAGGGCGGGCCACGAGGTGGCCCTCCTGGTCTCGGTTGTGCCCGCCGGATGCGACTCGTGGATGTTCCACCTGCCCAACGTGAGCCTGGTCGGGGTTCAGGCCGCATGCATGGGCATACCGCACGAGGCGGTCTCAGTCTCCGGGGAGAAGGAGGAGGAAGTCGGAGAGCTGAGGGAAGCCCTCTCGCCCATACAGGAGAGGTGGAGGATCGAGGGCATAGGGACGGGTGCGATCGCCAGCAGGTACCAGAGGGAGAGGATAGACCGCGTCTGCTCAAGCCTCGGGCTCGAGGCGCTCTCCCCTCTCTGGGGGGAGGGGGAGGAGAGCCTACTGCGGGAGATTATCCGGGAAGGGATGGAGGTCTACTTCACCTCTGTCTCTGCCGAGGGGCTGGACAGGGGCTGGCTCGGCAGGAGGCTCGACGACGGTGCCCTCCTCTCGCTCCTCCGAATACGTGAGAGATACGGCGTCAACATATCCGGCGAGGGCGGCGAGTACGAGACATTCGTCTGCGACTCACCCCTCTTCAGGAAGCGTATAGTCGTGACCTCTGCCGAGACTGCATGGAGCCGGAACTGCGGCACCTGGACGATCAGGAGCTACACTGTGGCGGAGAAGCGTCCCCTCCAGAGCGGGCCGAAAGGGCCTGACGCGCCCCGCGGATAACTTTTTATCCCCTTTTGTTGGATAGGTAACGGCATAACCGGCGAGCCATATGAAGTTCATATTCATCACAGGCGGCGTCCTGAGCAGCGTCGGCAAGGGGATCCTCGCCTCCTCGATAGGCAAGATGCTCCAAGCGAGGGGGTACCGCGTCTCGGCGGTTAAGATCGATCCCTACGTCAATGTCGATGCCGGGACTATGAACCCCTACATGCACGGCGAGGTCTTTGTCACCGAGGACGGAGGCGAGACCGACCTCGATCTGGGGCACTACGAGAGGTTCCTCGATATCAACATCCCCAAGTTCAACAACATCACGACCGGGCAGGTCTACGCGGCGGTCATAGAGAAGGAGCGGAGGGGCGAGTATCTCGGCAGGTGCGTCCAGATAATCCCTCACGTGACCGATGAGATAAAAGCGCGGATAAGGGCCGCCGGCAAGGCATCGGGGGCGGACGTGACCCTGGTGGAGATCGGAGGCACGGTAGGGGACATTGAAGGGCAGCCATTCCTGGAAGCGGTGAGGCAGATGCGCCTCGAGGAAGGCTTCGAGAACACCCTCTTCGCGCATGTCGCTCTGGTGCCCGTACTCGACGCTACGAACGAACAGAAGAGCAAGCCCTGCCAGCACAGCGTCCAGGAGCTGCGCAGAATAGGGGTCCAGCCAGACATCGTAGTGGCGAGGAGCAAGGTCCCCCTGGAACCCGACGTCAAGAAGAAGATCTCCCTCTTCGGCAGCATCCCCTACGATGCGGTCTTTACGTCCTACAACGCCGAAAACATCTACCAGGTCCCCCTCATACTCGACCAGCAGGGGATGGGCGATTACATCGTTAGGCGGATGGCCCTCTCCAACGGGAGCCCCGAGTGGAGCTCATGGATCGCCATCACCGATTCCTTCCAGAGGACCGTCGGGGAGATCAAGATCGCCATGTGCGGGAAGTACACCAAGCTCGCCGACTCGTACGTGAGCATCAACGAGGCCCTCCACCACTGCAGCGGACGGGTCGGCGTCAAGGTCCGCACCGAGTGGATCGAGACGACAAAGTTCGAGGACAGTCCCGCGGAGCTGAGCGCCCTCGACCGCTACCACGGGATAATGGTCCTGCCCGGCTTCGGGGCGAGGGGCACGGAGGGCAAGATCATGGCGATCAACTATGCCAGGGAGAAGGGCATACCCTTCCTCGGCATATGCTTCGGCTTCCAGCTCGCCACTATCGAGTTCGCCCGGAATGTTCTGGGGCTTAGGGGGGCCAACAGCACAGAGATCGACCCCGCGGCGCCCCACCCCGTGATCGACCTCCTCCCCGAGCAGAAGGCCGTCGATGCCTACGGCGGGACGATGCGGCTCGGCTCTTACAGGATCTCCCTCAAGGAAGGATCGCTCGTCAGCAGGCTCTACGGATCGGCAGAGGCTTACGAGCGGCACCGCCACAGGTACGAGGTCAACCCCGACTACTGGGAGAGCCTGGAGGCGGGGGGGCTCGTCCTGAGCGGCAGGTCCGCAGACGGGAAGAGGATCGAGTTCCTCGAGCTGCCTTCTCACCCGTTCTTTCTGGCAAGCCAGGCCCACCCAGAGTTCAAGTCCAGGCCTGGGCGCCCGTCTCCCCCCTATCTGGGGTTCGTGGAGGCCTGCGTCAAGAAGGCGCGGCAGGTAGCCCCCCGGGGCGTATGAGGCGGACCAGGCGGATCGCAGGGCAGAGGAGAGGAGCGGCGAGGCGAGCAGCGCAGAGCAGAGCAGAGCAGGGCGGACCGGGTCGGGTCAGGGCAGGACAGGGTGGAAAGCCATCAGAAGGGCCGGAGAATGGCGATGGCGGGGGCCGACCGGACAGAACACTGATAATACAGTAAATAAATAAATAAAAAAAAGAGGTTATCCTAAGACCTTTAACCGCTAGAGGCGGCCTGCATCTCAGTCCAAGACTAGAGTTACCTCTCTAACGTTGGTGCTACAGACCTTTTTGACACCCCTCACGCCGGGCTTGTAGGAGGTCTTTACCAGACCCGCCTCTTCGAGTATCCTCATCTGGGCGCTCGCATTCGCCTTACTCTGATTTATAAGCTCGGCTACCTGCTGCATGTCGACTTCCTTATCTTTTATGAAGTTGAGGATCTGTATTCTTGTAGGTGAGGACAGCGCCATGGCTATCTTGGGGATATCATCGCCCCGTACTGTGATGGAGCTCCCCTTGTCAGTAACTACCGATTCCTGTGTCATCAAACTCTACCCCTTCACTTATTAAATAAACAAAACACAACTTTTAAATTTAAACCTTTCGTTTTTATTTTTAACGCGCATTTCGATCTCCGTTTAAAGCGTTAAAAAAGATAATTTTATAAGTGAATAAGTTTAAGTTCCTACCTGTATCGCAATTGTAATATATAAACCTTTAGCTGGTCCTCCATGACAGTCTATAAAACAATCCTTGGGATCGACAAACTTGCATCCTATGCTGGTTTTGCAGTAGTGATCATTAGCAGCTCCGGCATCCTCCTGCGCAGCGAAGCGGCATCGCTGGAAACCCTCTCGGAGATTGCACGCGCCTACAAGGCCGACGCCATAGCGGTCGACAACATATACGAGATCGGCCCCGAGGCCTCGATACGGAGGCTGATCACCCTCTCGGGCGCGGATCTTATCCAGGTGACAGGCTCACCCTCGGAGGGCTTCGTCCCCCTCTCCGTGATCGGCAAGAGCCTCGGCGTTACACGCGGCGAGAAGCTCGCCCCCCTAAGATCCGCGGAGGTCGCAGCGCTGGCCGCCATGAAGGGGTACGGCTTTTCTGTGAGGGTCTTCGACCCGGAGACCCGCATTACCATCTCGAAGAGGAGGAAGTTCGGTACAGGGGGGATGAGCGAGGGGAGGTACCGGCGGAGCATCCAGGGGTCTGTTCTGAACCTGACGAAGAAGATCGAGTACTCGCTCAGGTCGAGGGGCATCGACTATGACCTCTCCCTCAGGAGGGGGTCCCACGGGATCGAGGGCTCTTCCTTCACGGTCTACGCCCCCCGCGATCGCCTCTTCGGCGTCGTACGTCCCATCAGGACCTCGAGCATCAATATCAAGATCACCCCCGTCTTCACCAGATCCTTCAGGTACGTGAGGATAGGGTCTTCTGAGGAGGCCCGACCCAAGCGCCACCTCATAGTGGGCATCGATCCCGGCACCACGACCGGCGTGGCCATCCTGGACCTAAGCGGGAAGGTCCTCCACCTCTCGAGCGGGAGGGGGCTGACGAGGGGCCAGATAAGCCGCACCGTCTCGGAATACGGACATGCGCTGGTCATCGCAACAGATGTGACTCCTCCTCCCGCGCTCATATCAAAGC
This sequence comes from Candidatus Methanomethylicaceae archaeon GD_Cm_T35_P0_bin.15, assembly GCA_038801785.1. Lineage (GTDB taxonomy): Archaea > Thermoproteota > Methanomethylicia > Methanomethylicales > Methanomethylicaceae > JAULTD01. The sequence goes on along the minus strand of JAULTD010000003.1, from coordinate 59,285 downwards.
TAGCCGCCTCGCACAGCGCCATCCTCTTCCGCCCAGATCGGTCCCTGAAGACCTCGGAGAAGATGGAGATGACGGAGAGGGTGGCGGCAGAGCAGGGCGTGAAGGCCTCGGATACCCACCAGAGGGACTCGCTCGCGGCCGCAGTCAAGGCCTACTCCTTCTACCGGAACAAGCTGGAGCAGGCCGCCTCGCACGTAGCGTCGGAGGGGGTAACGGCCGATCTGGACAGCGTCAAGGCCCTGGTCATGAAGGGGATGAGCATCAGGGACGCCATCGCCCAGATCAGGCCCCCTCCCGTCGAACCCCGCCCTCTCAAGAAGAGGGCAGGCGCGGGCGCCGGAAGGGTCAGGGTTCTGGAGGCCAAGGTAGAGGATCTCCGGCTGGAGAGGGACAGGCTCGCCTCCGAGGTAGCCGCCCTGAAGGACCGGATCGAGGAGCTGGAGCTGAAGGCGCGCCTCTCGCGGATTGCCGGGCGTCCCCGCCGGTCGAAGGACCGCGACCTCTACGAGCTCGACCGCAGGATAAAGTCGCTCTTGGGCGAGGTCGCGAGCCTGAAGGCCGAGGCCGAGATACTCGGCGGAGAGAACGCACGGCTGCGTTCTGTGGTGGCAGGCATGGCGGCCGGCCTCTACGCCGTGCTGAGGCCCTCCAGGAGCCTGACCGCTGAGGCAGTCAGGGATGCCGCAAGCAGGGACGAACGCGTGATCATGGTCAACAGGCTCCCCGGGGCGGACGAGATCCCTGACGATCTCAGGCTCTACAAGATATCGGCCGTCATAGTGGAGAGCGCACCTCCCCCCGACGCCAGGGCCAAGGTCGAGGGGCAGGGGATCCCTGTCTTGCAGACGTCCTCACTGAAGATGAGGATCGAGGCTGTTGGGGGCCTGGTCCTGATCAGGCGCGCGGACCTGGATCGCGCCCTGGACGAGGCCAAAGAAGCCCTCCAGAAGACCCCAGAGGCGAGGGTAAAGCAGGTCAGGGACCTCCTAGAGGAGTACCGGCGTGACAGGAAGATGGCCCTCAGAAGAGGGTGACCTTCCTGTTTATTATCGCCTCGGTGACCTTCTCGATCGAGTCGAACTCAGCGTCCACTATCTGGTTTACCTCTTGGCTGAGGTTGGACGTCAGGGCGGTCCCGTCCGTCAACAGGAGCTGGACGTTGGCCATATGGGGGAAGTCGATCGGTCTGCCGATCTGACTCACAATCTTGACGTATGCCTCGCCCACTCCCCCCAGTCCTGCCACCTTATCCGCGATGTTCCTCGCTAGGACGTTGTAAATCTTGCCGACGTGGCTGACCGGGTTCTTGCCCGCTGTCGCCTCCAAGGACATCGGCCTCTGCGGGGTGATGAGCCCGTTGCCCCTGTTGCCCCTCCCTGTCTCGCCGTCGTCGCCCATCTCTGCAGAGGTGCCTGTCACCGTCAGGTAGACGACGCCCCTCTCCGGATAGTCCGCGTGGTTTATGCAGATCTCTACCGGCATCTCCGTCTTCTTGGAGACAAAGTCCTCGAGCTCTGCCTTGACCTGTTCCTTGACCGAGATATAGTGGTCCAGATCCGGGATTAGTCCCGAGATCATGGCTGCAGCGACTGTAAGCTCTATCTCCCTCCCGTGTCTGAGGCCCATGACCTTTATGTCCTCCCCGAGCTCGGGTATCTTCTTCCGCATGGCGGGGGAGTTCAGGAACCTCTCGGCATCAAAGACAATGTTCTCGAGGGTGTCGAACGGCGCGTAGCCGACTCCGAAAGACGTATCGTTGGAGCACGGCCTGCCCATCTTGGTGTCGTATATGCAGACCAGGTCGGCGGATCCTTTCCCTATCTTATGGTCAACGATCACGTGCTTCTCGGGGTCCAGGAACCTGAGGTTCCTGCCTATCCATTCCTTTGCGGCCTTTACCGCCAGCCTCCCCACCGGCAGGTACGTCCTCTTCCCGCCGGCATCGACCTCGGTCGTTGCCCTGCCGGACATGATTATGTAGATGGGGGAGATGATGTCCCCGCTCCCGAATGCCGGGCAGGACTGTCCGCCCACCAGGAGGACCTTGTCCACATTGTGGTGGAGGACAGCGCCGAACCTCTCCGTATATTCCTTGCAGAGCAGGATGCTCAGCTCCTCGGCCACGCTGTCCGCGATATAGTCAGGGTGGCCGAGCCCCTTCCTCTCGACGAACTCTACACTGTGCTCCTCTATCGGTTGCTGCCGCAGGCTCTCCACCATGACGTTCCTCGAAACCAAAGCAGTCTCCTCCGTAAACCTCCGTAAAAACAGCTATACCTTCCTAGGCAAGTATTTAATATTAATTTTGGCAGTTTTTTATAACTCTGGATAATAACCAGCTGCCAGCCCGGGGCTCCCACCGCTGACTTCGAATCAAGCCGCTCCGGCTCAGGGACCGACGGCCTTGATGTAGAGTATGTTGTTTCCCCTTACTAGTATCTTGCCGTACTTCGCGACAGCGCTGCCGCCATCGTCCATCGCCTCGACCGCGTCGGTAAGGATTAGGTTCATGGTATTGTCGTACTTCTCTAGGTTGCCGATGTACTCGTGCCCGTCCTTCAGCTTTACAAGGATCTGGTTGCGCAGCGACTTGTTAAGCAGCCTGATCGGTTCACTTCGCATAATAACACCATCTCTCTTTATGTCGGACGCGCTTTATTATAAAGGTTCTGCAAGGAGGTCATCCCCCTCAGCGGTCTGCTAAACCCTCCTCCGTTTATGCTGGCGCATGGCTTGCCGGCGGCGCCTACCGTTCCACCGCGCCCCTCCAACCATGCCCCCTTCCGGACTGCCGACGTCTGCAGATACCTGCCGGGGCGCTACGCCTTCCGCCCTATCAGGAACACGTCCTTCATGGTCTCCGAATCATAGACCTCGCCCCTGATGGCTGGCGCGAGATCGCCGAGCCTCCCGGCAAAGCCTGCCTTTCGGAGCACGCTTATGGCCGCCGCCCCCCCATCCTTCAGCACCCTCTGCAGCTCCGAGATCCCCTTGGCAGGGTCGTCGAGGAGCTGGAGGACTGTCACCGAGAAGACAGCGTCGCAGGATGATCCCCTGATCGGGAGCGCCTCCAAATCCGCCACAATGAGCTCCGCCTCCCTGCCCCCCCTCTCCGCGCCTCCCCCCTCCCCCTCCTTCAAACCTCCCCGCTCCCACCTCTCCGCCCTCTCCCGTGCACGCCTGATCATGCCGGGCGAGGGGTCTACGCCAATGAAGAGCCCGCTGCCCAGGCTCTCTATCAGGGCCCCGGTGCCGCATCCTGCATCCAGTACTACTCCCCCTCCGGGGAGCCTGACCCTGCCCAGCATGAAGCCGATCTTGAGCTTCTGCTCATCGAGGTAGCGTTCGTCATAGAGTGGAGAGGTCGAGTTGTAGCTCTCCACGACCAGTCTCTTGCCCAGAGATCATCCCTCGGCCTTCGCTAAAGGCTTAAGTAGTTGTATCCTGAATGGGATAATGAATCTTTGCTTTCGGAGGTGAAACCATCGTGGCTGAAGATGTGCAGGAAACACAAGAGAAATCCTCGGTTCCCAGGGACGTGATTTTGATCGGCAAGAAGCCCATCATGAGCTATGCAATGGCTGCGCTGATGCAACTGGCGGAGAGCGGCGAGATTACCATCAAAGCACGCGGACGAGCTATCTCCCGGGCAGTAGACGTAGCCGAGGTGGTCTCCAAGAGGTTCCTCAGCGGGAGTACCGTCGCAAAGACGGTCTCTATCGGCACGGAGGTCCTGGGAGAGCCGCCAAGGAACGTCTCTACCATCGAGATACACCTGTCTGGAAAACCGGAGACGAAGTAAGCCCGGGAGAGGGGTATCTGTTATACCTCTTCCTTTTTCTCCTACGCTCCGTTCTGACCTGTCTTGCTCTGCGCCAGCCGGTCAATCCGCCTCGCTTCAGCCCCGAAAAATCATCATTTAGGGTCGGACGACCCCTTCCGATGCGGCAGTGCCACCGTCCGGCCCTCATCCGCCCGCCACCGGCGGAAAGAACGAGACGACATCCCCGTCGTGGAGTTCGGTGTCTAGGCCGTCCAGCCCCCTCACATCCCTCCCGTTAACGAGGACCTTCACCATCTCCCTCAGACACCCCCCGGCCATCACCTGCTCGCTGAGCGTCCCGCCCGGCCCGCCGCCGACGTCGTATACGAGGTCCCTGACGGTGCCGCCGCTGAAGGAGACGACCTTGCTGGCCGTCCCCATCTTCTCCCTGAGGTACGCGAAGAACTCCACCTTGACTTCCATGGTCTTAGATCAGTTGCGGGAAAGATATAAGTATGTACTGGCGTTACCTATTCCCAATTCTGGGGGACTGGCTGTGGGCGGATACGTGAACAGGATACTGCGAGTCGATCTGTCGTCCAGGGAACTCTCCGTCGAGGAGATTGACTGGGAGACCGCTGCAAACTTCATCGGGGGGAGAGGCTATGCTGCCAAGCTCCTCTACGACGACCTGCCGGCAGGCGTGGACCCTCTGGGGCCCCGCAACAAGCTCATCTTCATGACAGGGCCGCTGACAGGCACCGCCGCCCCGACCTCCGGCAGGTTCTCCGTCTCAGCAAAATCCCCCGCCACGGGGACGATTCTGGACTCGAACAGCGGAGGCCACTTCGGCACCGAGCTGAAGAGGGCAGGTTTCGACGGGATAATCTTCGAGGGCGCAAGCGACTCCCCTGTCTACCTATCGATAATCAACGGGAAGGCTGAGCTGCACGATGCATCCCCGCTCTGGGGCCTGGACGTCTTCGAGACCGAGGATCGTCTCAAGAGGATAGTCGGCGACCCCCTCGCGAGGGTCTCCTGCATCGGCCCGGCAGGCGAGAGGCTCGTCAAGATTGCCGGCATATTCAACGAGAAGCACCGGACTGCAGCCAGGGGCGGTCTAGGCGCGGTCATGGGGTCGAAGAAACTGAAGGCGATCGTCGTCAGGGGGAGGGGTGAGATCCCGCTGGCCAACCGGTACGCCTTCATGAAGGAGGTGAAGCGGAGCCTTCAGGTCATCAAGGGGCACCCCATCACGGGGGACGGCCTGGGCAGGTACGGCACCGCCGTCCTAGTGCACCTGATAAACAAGGCGGGCGTCTTCCCCGTGAAGAACTACTCTGCCGCCGTCTTGGACGAGGCGGAGATGGTCTGCGGCGAGCGCATAAGCAAGACGATCCTCAAGGGGAAGAAGGGATGCTTCGCCTGCCCCATCATGTGCGGCAGGGTGACTGAGGCCAGGCTCCCGTCGGGGGAGGTCATCGAGACCGAGGGCCCCGAGTACGAAAGCGTCTGGTCTCTTGGGCCTAACTGCGGAGTGCTCGACCTGAACGCGATAGCCGTGGCCAACGACCTCTGCGACCGTCTCGGCGTCGACACGATCTCGATGGGCCAGGCGGTGGGGTTCCTGATGGAGTGCGTCGAGAAGAATGTCGTCAGGCCCGAGGACGCGGCGGGCGCAAAGTTCGGCAACGCCCAGGCAGAACTCGAACTGATCAGGAAGACCGCCATGAGAGAGGGCATAGGGAACGTACTTGCCGAGGGGGTGAAGGGCGCCTCCCAGATCCTCAAGTGCGAGGACCTCGGGATGCACGTAAAGGGCCTCGAGCTGCCGGCCTACGACCCCCGCGGGGTGAAGGGCCAGGCCCTCTCGTACGCCACCTCCAACAGGGGAGGGTGCCACCTCAGGGCCTATATGATCGCCCCGGAGGTGCTGAGCGTCCCGCGCTACCTCAACCCGGGCGCCTACGACAGCAAGGCTGCGCTGACCAAGGTGATGCAGGACGTCTTCGCGATGATGGACTCCCTGGTGATGTGCAAGTATACCACCCTCGCCCTCTTCAAGACCCTTGCCTTCGAGCCCGACTTTTACGCCAGGCTGCTGACGAGCGCGACGGGCTTTTACTTCGATCAGGAAGAGTTCTACAGGGCGGGAGAGAGGATCTACAACATCGAGCGCCTCTTCAATGCGAGGGAGGGGTTCAGCAGGAAGGACGACTACCTCCCGAAGCGGTTCCTCGAGACGCCCCTCCCCGGGGGGCCTGCGAAGGGCCAGACTGTGGATATGGATAGGTTATTAAATGAGTATTACGCTGTCAGAGGTTGGGATTACAACGGAATCCCGACAGACAAAAAGGTGTCACAGTTGGGCCTCAAACCTCTCTACGACGGTCCGAAGCTTCAGGTAGCCATCGACGAGCGGTACCTGAAGGACGCCCTTCCGATTGCCGAACGCGCATACAAGGGCGGCGCAGACATAATCGAGGCGGGGACCCCCCTCATAAAGTCCGAGGGCCTCAGGGTCGTGAAGGAGCTCCGCAGGGTCTGCCCGAACGCCATACTCGTCGCGGACCTCAAGACCTTCGATACCGGCTGCCTGGAGACCGAGCTGGCGGTCGAGGCCGGGGCCGACATCGTCACGGTGATGGGCGCGACCGACAACTATACGATCGAGGAGGCGGTGGGCGCCGGGCGGAAGTACGGCATCAAGGTCGAGGTCGACCTGATGAACCTCAAAGACCCCATCACGAGGGCAGTCGAGGTCGAGAAGCTGGGGGTCGACTATGTCTGCTTCCACGTGGGGATAAGCGCCCAGACGAGGGAGCGGAGCGTCGAGCAGAAGATAGCCCTCGTGGAGCAGGTGACCCACGCAGTCAAGATCCCCGTAGCCGTCGCAGGCGGGATCAAGCTGGAAGTGGTCCCGCAGATGGTGAACGCCGGCGCGGGCATCCTTATAGTGGGCGGGGCCATAACCAAGTCTGCAAACCCCGAAGAGGCGACGAAGCGCTTTGTCGACCTCATCCGGTCTACCTGGGCCAACAAGAAGAAAGCCTGCCCGTGAGCAGCCAACGCCCCCTTCTTCTCTTTCTTAAGCTCTAGCCTTCTAAAAATCCCTCTTGAGCATGCCGCCGTGAGAGTCCATCGTGACGAAGCAGGGACCAAAGTCCTCCACGGGTATCACCCACACCGCCTCGGGGTCGCCGAGGTCTGTCCAGAAGACATCCCTGACTTTCCCCATCGACCGGGCGGCGAGGGCCCCCACCCCTCCGGGGTACTCCATGTACGCCGCGCCGCATTCTGCAAGCGCCTCCAAGGTCGACTTTCCCATCCCGCCCTTACCCACGATGCCCGACAGGCCGGTGAGGCGTATCAGATCAGGCTCGCTCCTCTCCATCCTCATGCTGGTGGTCGGCCCGGCGGAGATCACCCTCCCCCCCTTCACCAGGGGGCCGCAGTGGTAGACTACGGCGCCCGTCAGATCGAACGGGAGCTCCCCCCCTCCCTTGATGAGGCGCACAGCCCTGAGGTGTGCCTGATCCCTCATCGTATAGACCTCGCCCGAGAGGTAGACCACATCGCCCACCCTCAGGCTGGCCGCATCTCTGAGGGGGGTCCTCAGCTTCAGCGTCCTCGTGCCTCCGCTGGTTGTCGTCCCGGTCATTGGCGTGTCACCTCACCTTATGTGGAAACCGTCCCTGCCCCACTCCGCCGTCACCCTCCTCAGGGCCCAGCACTGGATGCTCACCGAGACCGGCAGGCTTGCCGTGTGGCAGTACGCCCACTCGACACTGACCCCCAGCGCGGTCGTCTTCCCGCCGAACCCCATCGGTCCGATCCCGAGGGCGTTGATCCTGCTGAGCAGGTCCTCTTCCAGTCTGGCCACGGTCGGGTCCTCCGCCCTCCTGCCCAGCGGCCTGAGCAGCGCCTTCTTCGAGAGGTAAGCCGACCACTCCAGAGAGCCCCCGACGCCCACTCCGATGACTATCGGGGGGCAGGGCTTCGCGCCGGCAACCCTCACCGTATCTATGACGCCCTCCCTCACCCCCTCGATCCCGCGGTCCGGGTCGAGCATGAACGACCTGCTCACGTTCTCAGAGCCGGCGCCCTTCGCCAGGATCGAGATGACCGTCGGAGCGTCACCGCCACCCTCCTCCACACTGCTCCCGCCCCCACCTCCCCCACCGCACCTCCTCTTTTCCCCCTCCCACTCGAGATGGATGATCGGATTGCCCCTACCGAGGTTCCTCCCGTCGTTCTCCCTAGTGAAGGGGTCGACGGTATTTGCCCTGAGCGGGACCTCCACCGTCGCGATCTCGACGCCCTCCCTGATGGCCTCGGCCGCCCGCGCACTGCACTTGGCGAAGAAGACCAGCGTCCCCGTGTCCTGGCAGATCGGTATCCCCTTCTCCCTGGCATACCTGACGTTCTCTAGGATCGCCTCCATCACCCTCCTCGAGTTCCCCTCCTCTGCCCTGAGGCACCTCTCCAGCGCATCCTCGACGTCGCCCGGGAGGCTCGTCTCGAGGGTCCTGATGGCTTCCGCGACCTCTCTGGCCTTCACCCTCTACCACATCGGAGATTTGATAAGACGGTTGGTCCAAATAAGGGGTGTGGTTCCCTTGTCGATGTACGACGCGCTCCACAAGCTCTCGCCCGAGGCGTCGCAGATAGTCCGCTTTGTGTATTTCAGGAGCCTGGCGAGGGCCGAGCAGGATCTGGGGCCGGTAAAGACCAAGCTCTCACCGATGGGCGAGGCCGGCCGGGGCTTCTTCGATGCCCTCCGAGGGATCTACATCGCCTCGAAGGAGCGCGACGGCAGCTCCCTCTTCGTCAAGCTCTACCTGAACGGCGAGCCGAAGGAGATCGCGCAGCTCTCCGAGAAGTTCAAGCAGGAGGCCTACCGGGCAACCGTCGACGACTATGAGCGGGGCTTCCTCATCGCATGGGAGATCGCGGCGAAGGCGTTATCCGAGCTGAAGGAGAGCTATCCTGACTACCCCAAGGAGGATCAGGCCAAACCGAAAGCCGCTCCGGCCGCATCGGGATCCGGTCCCGATCTTGAAGAGTCAGGGTACGAGGTCATGCCCAGGAAGAAGCCTAAGGCATCACCGGGTAGAACAGGTTGATCGAGAGGATCCACATCGCCAGGAAGAGTAGGAAGAAGGAGAAGATGCCGGTCATGTATAGCTTCTTCTTGTCAGGGCTCCCCTCGCTGAAGTACCGGATATACCTGAAGATCAGGTAGGTGAGCAGGAAGATCGCTACCCCCATGAGCAGCCCCAGATCCCCTCTGATATTGAGCGCACCCGCCAGTACGCCGCCTATAAATGCAAATGCCACCCTAGTATAGTACATCATGCGATATCTGACAGGCGCCTTGGGAGGCGGTTGTGGTGAAGCTTGGCCTGACATCTCTAGACCTCTTGGCTCTCGTTAAAGAACTGGAATCCGTGCTTATAAGTGCTCGCATTGAGAACGTCTACCAGCTGGATGGCGGCAGCTTCCTCTTCAGGTTCCACGCAAAATCCGGCCAGGCCAACCTTATAGTAGAGCCGGGGAGGCGGCTGAACCTTACACGCGTGAAATACCGCATCCCGGCTGCCCCCACGGCGAAGGCGCTCGCCCTCAGGAGGCTGCTCTCGTCAGCAAAGGTGGAAGGGGTGGGCCAGGTCGACTTCGACAGGATCCTCCACATGGACGCCTCCCGCGGCGGAGAGCGCCTGAGGATCTACTTTGAACTGTTCGGCAGCGGCAACATCGTCGTGACCGGCCCAGACGGGACGATCAGGTACACGCTTCTCACGCTCTCGATGAAGGATCGGACGGTAAAGGTCGGCTACCGGTACTCCCCCCCGCCTCAGCGGGGGCAGGACCTCTTCATGCCGCTCGAGGCCGGGGCGATAAGGTCCAAGGTAAGCCTCGTCAGGTCCCTGACCAGGGCGCTGAACGCCCCCGCCGAGGTAGTGGAAGAGGCGCTTCTGCGGGCCTCCCTCAACCCCGGCTCCCCCTCGGAGGTGAGCCAGGAGGAGCTGAACTCCTTCCTGGCTAGCGCCCGCGCCCTCGTGGAGGAGGTCAGGGACGGCCGCTTCCAGCCCAACATCGTGCTGGAGGACGGCAGGTACTCCACAGTCCTGCCGGTAGCCTTCCGCCAGAGGGAGGCGAAGCGCTTCGAGACCTTCAACGACGCCGTGGATGAGTACTTCTCCGCCGTCCGGGCAGAGGGGGCAGAGTCGGGGAAACGGTCGCCCATCGAACAGAAGCTTGAGGATCTGCAGGCGATCCTGTCAAGGCAGGCCGCACACGCCGGCGAGCTCGAGGAGGAGAAGGCCCGGTACAGCGCTGCGGGGAAGCTGATCCTGGCCAACCTCGGCACCCTCCAGCCCGCGATCGAGAGGGTCCTCTCGGCGAGGAAGGCGGGGGAGGGCTGGGCGGGCATAGAATCCTCGGTGAGGGGGCTCGGCGTGGAGTCGCTGGATCACTCGAAGGGGACCATGACCGTCTCTCTGGGCGGCCAGAAGCTGGAGATCGACTTTAGACAGTCCGCCACCAGGAACGCAGAGGAACGCTTCGCCAGGTCGAAAGAGGCAGCAAAGAAGCTGGAGGGCCTGAGGGCCGCGATGGCAGAGACCGAGGCGAAGATGCGTGAACTGAGGGAGGGCCTGATCAAGGTGGCGCCGGACGTGACGGTCAAGGCGATGAAGAGGGCATGGTACGAGCGCTTCAGGTGGACCCTCTCATCAGGCTTCCTCATCTTGGGGGGAAAGGACGCCACCCAGAACGAGATCCTGGTAAAGAAGCACATGGGCCCGAAGGACGTCTTCGCCCACTCGGACCTCCCTGGCGGCTCGGTCGTCATAGTAAAGTCTGAGGGGAGGGACATACCCGATAGGGTGAAGGCCGATGCGGTGGCGTTCGCGGTGGCATACTCGCGGGCCTGGAGGGCGGGTTTGGGCGTCTCGGACGGCTACTGGGTCGGCTCGGAGCAGGTGACCAAGACCCCGCCCTCGGGCGAGTACCTCGGGAAGGGCGCATTCATGATCTACGGGACGAGGAACTATGTCCGGAACATCCCCCTCTCCCTCCTCCTCGGGGTGAGGTTCTCAGAAGGCGCGTTCGGCATAATCGTAGGTGGCGAGGAGTTCGTGAAGGGCTCAACCCCGTCCTACGCCGTACTGACGCCCGGGGCGCTGAAGGGCGCAGACTTGGCCGAGAAGGTGAGGGAGGCGGCCGCGGGCCGTGCACCCTCCGACCTCGAGAGGAGGATAATCCGGGCGATCCCTGACGGCGAGATCGGGTCTGTCGTGCCTCCGGGAGGGTGCTCGGTGGCGTAGCCGGTTCCGTGTACTCCCCGGCTGGCTATGCGGCTCGGCCCGGGGATTGCCTGCCTGTAGGCAGCACGGACCTGTCCCCGATTCTTGGCGCAGGGCTGCAGGCCGGCCGAAACCGCATGCTGTATCAGTATGCCCGGCGTGCGCACCAGGCCGACCGCCAACGTCGCAGAACCGCGTGATTCAATATATATATCCCCTGCATGATAGTGTTAATGGGGCTGCAAATGGTCGGCATACGCGCTAGGGTTCTTGTCGGCGATGTCATGACCAAAAACCTCGTTACCCTGTCCGAGAACTCCAGCGCCAGAGATGTTGCCACCGCCATGAGCAGCAACGGCGTCGGGTCCGTGATCGTCGTCAGGGACTCGCACCCGGTCGGAATAATAACCGAGCGGGATCTTGTCGAGAGGGTCCTCTCCAAGGGCCTCAACCCGGGAACAACCCTCGCGAAGAACATAATGAGCTACCCTCTTTCAGTCATCGACTCGAAGGCGGATGTCATGGAAGCCACGAGGAAGATGGCCAAGCTGAGGGTGAGGCGGCTGGTCGTGGTGGACAAGGGCGAGATGGCCGGGATAATTACATCGAGGGATATCCTCTCTGCCACTCCGGAACTGGTGGAGGTGCTCACCGAAGCCACCCGGAACCGGCTCCTGCCGTCGAGGAAGGGGGAACTGCTGGCCGGCTTCTGCGACAGCTGCGATCAGTGGTCGGACTCCCTCAAAGAGGTCAACGGGCAGTTCATATGCGAGGAGTGTAGGCTGGAGTCAGGCGTCTAAATCTTGATCGGGAGAATACGCCCAGTGTCATATGCATCTGCGTCTGCGCATGCGGCAGTCGTGGAAAGCCATCGAACCGCGACGCCTCCATGGGCCTCTGTCCCGGCCTCTCCTCCGATCCCGGTCCCCAGATGCGCCCAGCGCCAGCCGGAGGGAACATCCGCCAGAGCAGGACCAAGGCTCTTCCCGGGGAGCGCCCACGCAGGAGGACCGCGCGCCAGGCTGCTCTTCCAGCCCCAATTGGGAGGTTGACTAAATGTCTGTTGTATTGAGGGACATTATGCAAACGCCCGTGGTCGTTCTGGGGAGGGACGAGTCCATCGCCCGCGCGAGGAACATGATGCTCAGGGAAAAGATAAGCCGGCTTATCGTGATGGACGGGGACCGCCCCATAGGGATGATCACGAAGAAGGACATCATGAGGGCGTTCAAGAACTACAAGATGCGGCGGAGGGACCTCGACTCTATCACGGTTGCGGAGGTCATGAGGTGTCCGATCTCAACAGCAAGGGAGACCGACCCGATCGAGGACGCCGCCAGAAAGATGGTCGAGGAGGGGGTAAGCGGGCTCCCTGTCTACAACTCCGAGCTGACCGGCATAGTGACAAAGACCGACCTCACCAGATACTTCGCAGAGAACATGGGGGGGAGGTACTCTGTCAGGGATCTCGCGATCGGCCTCGACAAAGTGCCTGTGCTGCAGCCTTCGCAAACAATATTCCACGCGATGGACGTCATGGACGAGAAATCCTCGGACATCGTGATCATAGTCGAGTCCGGGAAGCCGATCGGCGTCATCACCGAGACAGACCTCTCACTCGTCAGGTCCTACAGGGGGAGGGGGAAGAACGACCCGTTCGTCAAGGTGAGCAAGAACGAGGGCGAGGTGTTCTTCCCCACACGGATATACCTCGTCCCTACTGTGGGGGACGTGATGACCCACGACCCCATCCTTATAGACGAGTCAGCCGACGCAGGGCTGGCAGCCGGGAAGCTCATTGAGAACGATATCGGAGGCATGCCTGTGGTGAATAGCAAGGGGGATCTGGTAGGTCTGATCAGGAAGATTGATTTTGTGAACGCCCTGGCCAAGGGGAGGGGTAAAAAAAGATGAAGTTAACCGACGTGGTGCTAAAAGACGTACCGATGCTGAGCAAAAACCGCCCGCTCGTCGACGCGATTGACGTACTCAACAGCAGGGGTCTGGAGAGCATCTGCGTGGTCGACGGGGAGAAGCCCCTCGGCACCCTCTCCTTCAGCGATGTCCTCTTCAGGATAGGTACCCAGAGGCTGAGGACTGTGGCCCCCGAATCCCTCTACATATCGGGGTTTGTGAGAGAGTTCCCTGCCCAGCTCGCCACCGATACGCCCGTACGCAGGGCTGCCAAGCTCCTCCTTGAGCTGGACGCCCCCGCCCTCCCGATGTTCTACGGTGACACATTCCTGGGCCTGGTCTATCAGAGGGAGATGCTGAAGTTCGTCGAGGACTCGACGGTCAGCATCTCATCGCTCGTCAGGCGGGGCTTCCCCCAGCTGAGGCCGCACGACCGGATCATCCATGCCCGGAAGATGATCCTCGACAGCGGCATACCGATCATACCCGTGATCAACGAGGATGGGCGGCTCCTCGGCGTCACGGATGAGAGGGAGGTGCTCAACGCCCTCATCGACTTCCAGAAGTACAACCCCGAGAAGCATCAGAAGGCGAGGATACGGCAGCTCTCGATCTCGGCGAGCATGAGGCGGGAGGTGCCTCTCGTGGACGAATCGGCGCCCCTTGGCGAGGCATCGCGCAGGATAATGAAGGAGCGCCTCCCCGGGCTGATCACCACCGACTCGTGCAGGATCTCGGGGGTAATCTCACCCAGCGAGATACTCAACTACATAGTGGGGAGCTTCCCAGGGGAACAATGATTGCGCTTCTTGGTAGACGCAATGCTCGGAAAGCTCGCCAGGTGGCTCCGCATAATCGGGTATGACGCCGCGTACGAGCCCGGGCTGGAGGACAGCGATCTGATCGAGAAGTCCAGGAGGGAGGGCAGGGTCCTCCTGACGCGGGACGCCCCCCTTTTCAGGCGCGCTGCTGCCCTCGGCGTCCCCTCCTTCCTGATACGGTCCCTGGACATCCCCGGCGAGCTGACCGAGATCTCGGGCCTCCTCGGGGGGGAGGGGCCAGCGGGGTCAAGGTGCCCCGCCTGCAACACGCCCCTCGCCGAGGCCGAGAAGGGCTCCCTCCCATGCGGCAGCGTGCCCGACGTCCAGCCAGTGTGGGTGTGCCGCACTTGTGGAAAGATTTATTGGCGCGGTAGCCACTGGAGAAGGATCAGCGAGACCCTGAAGGTTCTGAATGAGTGAACGGTAGCAGGTGATGGTATTGCCTATCTACACGATCGAGGAAGGCACCTTTCTCGTCAAGCTCGCGCGGGAGGCGGTCACGAAGTATATCGAGGAATCCAAGGAGATCCCTCCCCCCGCGACCGAGTTCAAGCGGCTCGGCGAGAAGTCCGGCGTCTTCGTCACGATTGAGAAGGTCCGCGACGGAGCAAAGTCCCTGAGGGGCTGCATCGGCTATCCACTCCCGCGCCTCCCCCTCATCGAGGCGACTATCGACTCTGCCATCAGCGCTGCAGTCAACGACCCCCGCTTCCCGCCGCTGGACGCAGGCGAACTCAACGATGTGGTCTTCGAGGTGAGCATCCTGACGCCGCCCGCCCTCTTGGAGCCGAAGGAGCAGAAGGACTGCCCGCGCCTGATCAGGGTCGGGAGGGACGGCCTCATAATCGAGCAGGGGTACTACACCGGTCTACTGCTGCCACAGGTCGCGACGGAGTACGGCTGGGACGAGGAGACCTTCCTCTCGCAGTGCTGTATGAAGGCAGGGCTGCCGCCGGACGCATGGCTCACAAGGGGCACGAAGATCTACTCCTTCTGCGCCGAGGTCTTTGCAGAGGAGCGCCCGAAGGGGAAGGTCGTCCCTTTAGTCTGAAACTTGGAGACGCTGCGGATGAGGATCTACTTCGCTCCCTGCGGGATAGCTCTGGGGCATGCTGGAAGGTGCATCCCAGTAGCCAAGACCTTCCGCAGGAGGGGGCACAGCACTTACTTCTCGACGTACGGGGAGGCCGCCCAGTTCATAAGGAGGGCGGGCTTCCGCGTGGGGGAGGTCCCCCCGATCAAGGTCTACGAGAAGGGCGACGGGACGTTCGACCTCAAGCGGACCCTCTCGATCGGCCCCCCGAACATCTACAAGTTCCTCCTCCAGGTCGGGGCTGAGCTCGACCTGATAGAGCAGTTCAAGCCTGACCTCGTCATCTCGGACAGCCGGCTCTCCACAATCCTCGCCGCCAGGATGAGGCGGATCATCCCCGTCCTCATGCTCCACCAGCTCAGGATCATGATACCCCATTCGAGGCCCATCGACCGCGAGATAAAGAAGAGCATCAAGTCGCACGTGGAGCGGCTGGGCCTGGAGGTCCTCGGCGGGCTCTGGAAGCTGAGCAAGGTCATAATCATCCCCGACTTCCCTCCCCCGTACACGATCGCAAAGGAGAACGTCGTCCCGTCCTACCAGTACCTCGAGAAGCTCAGGCTCGTCGGACCTATAATCCCCAGGTACCCCTCCGAGCTCCCGGCGAAGGAGGAGATCAGGAAGGAGCTGGGGCTGGACGACAGGCCGATGATATTCGCCGCGATAAGCGGAACGCCCGCCGAGAAGCGCCTCGTCGTGGAGCGCCTGACCCAGATCTTCAGAGAGTTCCCCGACTCCTACAACATAGTCCTCTCCAAAGGGATATCCGGCCTCCCCTATGCTAACAGCAGCATCGACGGCCTCTGCAGCAGCAACGGCGGCGATAGTGACGGTGACGGCAGCTATGTTACCGCTAGAGCTAACAACGCCAGCACCAGCACCAGCACCAGCACCAGCATCGACGTCGGCGACGCCATGAACTGCCTCATGTCCCGCAGGCGGCTCAAGGTCTACAACTGGGTGGATGACCGGTACAAGTACCTCAAGGCATGCGACCTCCTCATAACGCGCGGCGGCCACAACACCGTCGCCGAGGCGATCTACTACGGTAAGCCGATGGTCATCATCCCCACCCCCGCTCACTCTGAGCACCAGGGTATAGCGCAGTCCGTGGAGGCGATGTCGCTCGGCGTCTCGATCCAGCAGGCCGACCTCTCCAGGGAGGCTCTCCTCTCAGGGGTAAGGAAGGTCATGGACTCTACGGTCTGCACGTCCGCCGTTCTGAGGGCACAGAGGTATGCCTCAAACTTCAATGCCACCGAGTCGATTTACAAGATCGTCTGCGATACCCTCAGGGTTCCCTGCTGAGCAGCCCCTGCGCCTGCGGAAATAAGCCCCAGGAGACCGGCGGCAAGGCCCCCCTCACTGCATGGAGATGAGGGTTGTGGTCCTCAGCAGCCCGTCGATCCGCCTGATCTCCTCGACCCTCTTGCTGAGCTCTTTAACGTCATCGGTCATGACCTTTACGACGATGTCATACTCGCCAAAGACCACCGTCCCTTCCACAACGTCTTTAACAGCCAGGCAGTTCTTCAAGACTTCCCTCTCCCTCCCTATCTGGCTTACTCCCAACACATAGGCCGAGAAACTCATGCTCATCCCTCAAAAGTCTGATACTCCCTTGCCCCCAGAATGTTAATATCCTTTTGGTTCTGAACGATCCAGTTGTTCACGGCCGGATGACGGCCCTGTCTGTGCTCCCTCCGGCGCTCTCCGTACACGCTCCCGATCCTCCGCACGCGCACGCCGAGCCCGGCTATCCACTCCGGTACCGCCCCGCCGTCCTGATGGCCGCAGGCATCGCGACCAGCCTGGATAAGGAGGATATAAAAACCTGTCAGCCGAAGACTATACAGTCAGGTATGGGCCGCCGGCATCCTACTGGGCAGCAGGTGGAACATTTATCGGAGGTGCTGTGGTATGGTGAGGGGTGTGTTCGTGATGCCGCTACTCCCCCTCATCCTCCTGCCCCTGCTGCTGGCCAGCCCAGCCCCCGCCGGGGCGTCGGTATATAGCTACAGCCTCAACATAACGCTCGTCAACGGGAACGGGGCTCTCCTCCCCGGGGAACCCTCGAGCCCTTACTACCATCTCCTGAACCAGAACATCTTCGTCAACAACAGCCTCCAGACAGCCGTCCTAGAGTCCGTCAGGCTGAACGGCGAGCCTGCCCGGTGGGAACCTTCAAGCGACGGGGACGGGAATCCCATGATAGCAGTCCTGAGCGACACGCCCCTCCTCCCGCGGGAGAACGCGACGCTGGAGCTCCTCTTCACGCTCGAGATCCGGAGGGCTGCCCCACTTCTGGGACCGGACAGCGTCGGCACCATCTCGGAGGTGCCGGCAGAGCTGGTCGAACAGTACCCGCTCGTGGGATCCTGGGACATTACGCAGATCGCGAACTCGCCAGAGATCATCGAGACCGCGCGGGGGATAAAGGGCGGTGAGGAGAACGTCCTCGCTGTAATCTCTAGGCTCCTGAGATGGTTCGAGGACAACATGACCTACGCCGAGGGATCGAGCCCCCGGACGATCGCCGAGACGTTCTCCAGCAGGGAGGGCGACTGCGACGACCAGGCAGGCCTCTTCGTCCTCTTCTGCAGGGTCCTTGGGATACCCGCCTACGTCTCGGTGGGGCCCATATACCTGCCGGGTGAGGTCCGGGAGACCGATGAGAACCTCTCCTTCAACCTCCAGAACGTCGGGTGGCACGGATGGGCCATGGTATACCTGCCCGCAAAGGGCGGGGGAGCCGGAGAGTGGGTCCCGGTCGACCTCACGTTCTTCAAGGGTTTCTCTTATGACCGGGGGCACCTGAGGAGCACCAATGTCGAGCAACACATAACCGGATCTGCACTGGCCGCTTGGGACACCGCCTGCTACCTCGATGCCCGAACGGCGGACTATATCGGGAGCAGCATAAGCTCGAGGGAGGACATCATCGGGTCAGACGTGCTCTGGATAGAGGATCACTCGATGATACTGACCTCCGCCCAGCCGATCCAGGTTCCAGGGGGTTACCTGACCGCGGCCCTGCTCGCCCTCATCCTCACCATCACCGCCCTGGCCGCCTTCTCTCTCCGTACCGTTCGAAGTAGGTCAGGGAGGCGAGACCCTTCCGGGGCGTCTCCGCCGGATATTCCAGCGGCACCCCCACCGGCAGCATAGCCACCGGCCTGACCTGGGCGGGGATGCCCAGCACCCCCCTCACACCCTCCTCGTCGAAAGCCCCTACCCAGCAAGCCCCGTACCCGAGGGCCGTGGACGCGAGCAGCATATTCTGGACTGCGGCGGCAGTGTCTTGAATACAGTAGAGCTCAGCCCCCCTCCTCCCGTACCTCGCCGCCGAGGCCCCCTGGCAGGCGCAGACGGTGATGATGACCGCCGCCTCCTCCATCCAGGCCTGGCCTAGCGCAGCCCTCGCGAGATCTGCCTTGGTCTCCCTGCCCTCCGCAACTACAAACTCCCAGGGCTGCAGGTTCCCTGCTGAGGGCGCCGATGTCCCGGCCTTCAGAATCCTCTCGAGGTCCCCCTCCCTCAGAGGCTCCCCCGTGAACGCCCTGACGCTCCTCCTCCCACTGATGGCCTCGAACAGTTCCATTTCAATCCCATCAAACTTTTCTATCTCTCCCCCAGATAATTGTCTTATGCCCGAACCCGAATCCTGTCCTGGGACTCTGACCGGCCTGTATCACAGGCTCCTCTCCCCGAGGATACCTGCGCTGATAGTCTCCCTCCGGGAGGACGGCCTTCCTAACGTGATGGTCGCCGCCTGGCACACCCCGGTTTCCGTGAATCCCCCGATCCTCGCCGTGGCCATCTCCCCCGGCCGATTCACGCACACGCTGATAGAGAGGTCGGGAGAGTTCACCGTGAACATCCCTGACCTGCCGCTGCTACCAAAGGTGAGGCTTGCAGGCTCAAGGTCCGGCGCAGCCTTCGACAAGTCCCGCCTCTTCCGCTACGTGCCTGCAGCAAAGGTGAAGGCCCCTGTCATAGGCGAGGCCATCGGCTCCATAGAGTGCAGGCTCAACCGGCTGATCGGGGTAGGCGATCACTCTATCATCCTCGGCGATGTCGTGCACGCCTCCGCCAGGGGCTTCGACGGCGTCTGGCGCTCCTCGTCCCCCCTGCTGCATGCCGGGACTACCCGCTACCTGGGCGGAGAGTTCCCCGTGGCGCCGGACTGACGACGGCGCAGGGGAGGCCCTCCGGAGCCGCCTCCCTAGGAGCCGCCCGGACAAACTCAGTATAGTTTTTATGCCGCCTTCCTCAAAGTACGGTTAGGTGAGATTATTGGCCGATGACGATACCAAGAACCTCGCAGAGCTGAAGAGGGACCTGGAGGTGCGCATCGCCGACGCGGAGAGGGAGCTGGGCCTCATGAAGCTCACGCTCAAGCTCGTAAACGAGGCGCTTGCCAAGGTAAGTTTCAGGTCCGCGAGCTCACTCTATGAGAGGGAGGCTCCAAGGCAGGAGTACAGTGCAGAGAGGATAGACGTCCTGTCTGCTGCCCCTCCGCCGCCCCCGGCGCGGGCTCCTCCGGCTGCTCCTGTGTCCGCCCCTGCGCCTGCGCCTGCGCCTGCGCCTGCGCCGGTCCCAGCCCGGGAAGGAGGCCAGGGTCAGCCGTTCTCGATCAAAGCCAAGACTGGCGATGACTTGGGAACCCTGTACGTAGGCGACTCGTACGTCCGGATCGTCCCGAGGGAAGACCTCGGCCTGAGCGTCAAGACCCCGCCCTTCCAGTCATTCTTCATCGACCGGGTGATCGGCGAGATGCGGAGGAAGGACGAGATGGCGGTCGACGCCGGCAGCAAGGACCCGTCGTCTGTAGTGGACTATGAGCTCGAGACAGACGGCGAGATCCTCAGGGCGATAGTAGTGAGGAACGTCAGCGACGACAGCAGGGTACGGGAGCTGAGAAGTTCCATAAGGTGGACGTTGGAGAGGATGCTTGAGAAGAGGGCAAAGGCTTAGCTGGCCGTTATCCCTCCGCCTCTTTTACTCTTCTCCTTCCCCCTTCCCCCCTCCTTTCTCCTTTCCCCTTCCCTCTTCCTCTCCTTCCGCCCGCCCGTCATGGATCCAGACTCCTGACTAATGCCGGCAGCTCGGAGAGGTCTCCTATCAAAAAGTCCGGTCCGTGAGCCGCCAGCTCCTTGCGGCTCCTCAGCCCAGTGGCGACGGCGGCCACCCTCACCCCTGCCTTCCTCGCCGACTCGATATCCATCTCACTGTCGCCCACGACCAGCGTCTCCCCCTTCTGGACCCCAAGCCGGGCCAGGACCGCCTCAAGGTGGATCGGGTTCGGCTTCGGTCTGCTGACCATGTCCCTCGAGACCACGACGTCAAAGATGCCATCGAGCCCATGCCTCCTCAGGATCATCCCTGCCGCCTGGCTGTTGTTGTAAGTGAAGATTGCCAGTCTGAGCCCCATCGCTTTGAGCGCTGTGAGGGCGCCCTTTACGCCCGGCAGCAGCGGTGCGTCCGAGGCTGCCCTGATCTCGTGCTCGACTATTATCCTGTCTGCGTCCCTCAGCATGGCCTCCACCTCCGCCCCCCTGCCGATCCCCGAGAAGTATGCAGCGACCGCATCCTTGATCAGCGAGTAGGGTGTGCTGGGCGTCAGCGACGGGTCGACCAAGCCCCTCTCCCTGAAGTACTCTATGAACTCCGCCTTGATCTTCTCCCTCTCGAGGTTGAACCTCGTGATCACGCCGTCGAGATCGAACACCACCGCTCGCAACAATGGCACCTCCGCTCGCCGCCGGTAATCCGGCTTACCTCTATAAGAGGCTCAACGCATTAATTAAAGATGAGCGAGATATAGTCCGGTAGCGCTGCTCTGCGGCGCCATGCTCCGCTACCGCGACATGAAGCGATAGGCGATATATGCTGTATGGGGAGGCGTGGGAGATTGGACTATGGCGAGATCGTCGAGGTATACGATGCGATAAGCAGGACGACGAAACGGCTCGAGATCACAGCGATCCTCGTCGAGTTCCTCAAGAAGTGCCCCCCCGAGATAATCGACAAGATCGTCTACCTCACCATGGGGCGGCTTTACCCAGAGTTCGTCCCACTCGAGCTGGGAGTGGCGGACAAGCTCATAATGAAGGCCATAGCGCACGCGACCGCCGCGCCCCCCTCTAGGATAAGCGCCCTCTACAGGGAGACGGGCGACCTCGGGAAGGCAGTCTACGAGCTCCTCCCCGACGGTCGGAGGCAGGTCTTCCTCGACTACTTCTCCGGGACCGGAAGGAAGGCGGACCGCATCACGGTCGACTATGTCTACGCCACTCTGGAGAAGATCGCTAGGGCCCAGGGCCCCGGCTCGCAGGAGACGAAGATCCGCCTCCTCTCCGACCTCCTCAGGGAGGCCGCGCCGCGGGAGGCGCTCTATATCGTGAAGACCGTCTCCGGGACGCTGAGGCTCGGCGTGGCGGACATGACCATCCTCGATGCACTGGCCGCGGCCTTCGGCGGATCGAAGGACGCGCGCACGGCTATAGAGCGGGCATACAATGTGAGCAGCGACCTTGGCGCGATAGCCAAGGCACTGGCGACGGGCGGGCTCGGGGCGATCGCCGGGTTCAGGCCGAGCCCGGGCAGGCCGATAAAGCCCATGCTCGCCGAACGCCTCCCTTCCCCCGAGGAGATCCTGGAAAAGATGGGCGGGAGGTGCGCCGCCGAGTACAAATACGACGGGGAGCGGGTGCAGATCCACCGCCTGGCGGACGGGAGCATCCGCCTCTTCTCGAGGAGCCTCGAGGAGATCTCCAGCCACTTCCCCGATATAGTACGGTTGGCCTCCGAGGGGATAGCGGCCGAGCAGTACGTGGTCGAGGGCGAGATAGTCGCGGTCAACCCAGACAGCGGGGACCTCCTCCCCTTCCAGGAGCTCATGCACCGGAGGCGGAAGCACGGGGTGGAGGAGATGATGTCGCGCTACCCTGTCTCCCTGAGGCTCTTCGACGCCATGTTCATCGGGGAGGACCTTACGGGGAAGCCCTACCCGGAGCGGAGGGAGTCCCTGAGGGGAGTGGTGAAGGAGAACCACCACCTGCGCCTCGTGGAGCAGAGGGTCGTAGATAATACCAAAGAGCTCGAGGCCTTCTTCGAGGACGCCATATCGAACGGCTGCGAGGGCATCATCGCCAAGTCGCTCGGAAAGAGCTCTGTCTACAAGGCCGGGGCGAGGGGGTGGCTCTGGATAAAGTACAAACGGGAATACAAGAGCGAGATGCACGACACGGTGGATCTCGTGGCGGTGGGTGCCTTCATGGGCCTGGGCAGGAGGGCCGGGAACATCGGCACCCTCCTTCTGGCGGCGTACGACGAGGGGGAGGATGTCTTCCGGACGGCCTGCAAATGCAGCACGGGCTTCACCGATGAGGACCTCAGGAACATGAACAAGATCTTCGAGAAGGACATCATCCACCACAGGCACGCCAGGGTGGACTCGAAGATAGTTCCCGATATCTGGCTCGTCCCCTCCAAGGTCCTCGAGATCCTGGGGGCCGAGATCACCCTCTCGCCGATCCACACCTGCGGGTTCGGCGCCATCAGGGAGGAGGCGGGGCTGGCGGTCAGGTTCCCGCGCTTCACGGGGAACTGGAGGACGGACAAGAAGCCTGAGGATGCCACCACCGTCGAAGAGTTCATCGAGATATACCGGAAGCAGCTGAGGAGGGTCTGATCCGCTCCGCCGTGGGGCAGCATGCGGGCGGCGGTCATCGCAACCCGATGGTCCCGGCACGCTTCCCGCCCCTCCATACTGTTAATGAAAATGAATAAGGTTAAAGAGATATGTGAATTGTAAAAAGCGAAGATTAATAAGTAGGTCTAAAGCAGAGTACGATTAAGCACCAGCGAAGGAGCTGGCCCCTGATCAGCTCTTCTGCGGTTGCTCTGAGCAAGGGAAAGGAAAAGGAAAGGGAAGGAAAGGAAAGGAGGGAAAGAAATGGGATACTACCGCGACAATCAGCGCAAATTCGGCGGAGGCGGCGGCCCCCGCAGAGGCCCAGCAAACTTCGGCCCCAAGCCGGTAGAGGAAGGCAAGGAGTACGAAGTCGATATCAAGGAGATCAGCAGGCGCGGAGAAGGCATAGCCCGGATCGAGGGCTTTGTGGTCTTCGTACCGAACACGAAAGCTGGCGATCACGTCAAGGTAAGGGTTACCAAGGTCTCAAACCGTTTCGCTACGGCTGAAGTAGTCCAGTAGGCTATTGTACCTGACGGTTCCGATACGCTATTTTTCCTGCCAAGTTTTTTCACCTTGGCTATTGCCCCGCACGGGGCCGCATGCACCGCCCGGTAAACGGATAGCGGGGCGACCCGGCTAACGTTATATTTTACAGGTGCGATATTTACATGGGAATGTATTTTGAAGCTGAAGCTGAGAACATCGTTCGGGGAGATGGAGCTGTCTGAGGACCTGCGCCTCTCCCTCAACGGGAAGCCCCTGGAGTACCAGTCGAGGCGGCTGAGGGACCTCAACGGCGCCCTCCTGGACCCGGCGGTGGCGGACAGCATGCCCGGTGATACGATCCTCTACAACATGTTCCGGGACGCCGCAAAGGAGGAGCACAAGGCCGTCTTCAGATCGAGGAAGGTTAGGTTCGACATCACCGTCATGTCCGCGGCCCCCCTGGGGGAGGAGCTGAACAAGACACTCGGACACTACCACCCCGTGGCGGTCGACGGCCTGTCCTACCCCGAGATATACCAGGTCCTGCACGGGAATGCATACTACCTGCTGCAGAAGGGAAGCCCGCCGCAGGAGTTCACGGTGGTGGACGCGAGGGCCGGCGACGCCGTCCTGATCCCCCCGAACTATGGCCATGTCACGGTCAACGTGGGCGAGTCCCCCCTTGTCATGGCGAACCTTGTCTCCGACGCCTTCTCCTCCCTTTACGAGGAGTACCTCGAGAGGAGGGGAGCCGCCTACTACGTCTTGAAGGGGCGGAGGCTGGTGCGCAACCCGAGGTACGGCGGGGCCCCTGAGCCCCGCCTCTCCAGCGCCGGGTACCCTGTCTCGAAGGACATATACTCCGACTTCCTCTGCTGCCCCTCAAGCTTCGCGTTCCTCAACGATCCTAGGGCACTCAGCCATGTCCCGGAAAGCGGTAAAATTTTAAGCTGCCCCGGTTTTACACTCGTCAGCGAGGATTCTAACCATGAATAGCACTAATCCCAACCCCAGTCCCGATACCGATACCGACATCAGCACAGCTGCACGCCCCCCCTTCTACACCATGGACGACTTCGATTTTGAGAACAAGCGGGTCCTCCTCCGGGTCGACATCAACTCGCCGATCGATCCGAAGACCAACAGGATCCTTGACGATACGAGGATAAAGAGCCACGCGGCGACAGTCAGGGAGCTGATCGACAAGGGCGCGTCCGTCGCCATCTTGGCGCATCAGGGGAGACCCGGGGACAGCGACTTTACCACCCTGGAGGCCCACGCCCCCCTCCTCTCCGACTATGTCGGGGCCAATGTCAACTACGTCCAGGACATATTCGGCCCGTGCGCGCGCTCTTCCATCTCCGCCATGAAGCCTGGAGAGGTGATCCTCCTCGAGAACGTCCGCTTCTACTCGGAGGAGAACATGGAGAAGGTGCCGGAGGCGCAGGCCAAGACCTTCCTCGTCAGGTACCTCTCCCCGCTCTTCTCCATATACGTGAACGACGCATTCGCCACGGCGCACAGGTCCCACCCGTCGCTCGTCGGCTTCCCTTCCGTCATGCCCTCTGCTGGCGGGCGCCTCCTCCAGTACGAGGTCGACTTCCTCGACAGCGTCTTCCACTCCTCCTCCAAGCCCACAGTATTCGTCCTTGGAGGGGGCAAGGTCCCCGACTCGGTCCAGCTCATGGAGACCCTCCTCCCCAAGGGGATTGCAGACAAGGTGATGCTCACGGGCATAATCTCCCACCTCTTCCTCCTGGCTGACGGGAAGCGCTTGGGCCGGTCCACGGAGAAAGTCCTTGAAGGGAAAGGGCTGCAGGCCATGCTGCCCCGCGCGGAGGCCCTGCTCAGGAAGTACGGAGCGAACATAATGCTGCCGGTCGACATCGCGATCCTGAGGAATGGCCAGAGGGCTGAGATCCCGCTCAACGGCATAGCCGACGACACGCCGGTCTATGACATAGGCCCGGAGACGACCCGGCTCTACATCGAGGAGATCCGCCGAGCCAGGACCGTGATAATGCGGGGCCCGGCCGGCTACATAGAGGATCCCAGGTTCGCCAAGGGCTCGGAGGACCTGCTCCGATCGCTCGTCGGGACAAGGGCGAAGACCCTCCTCGGCGGCGGCCATCTGAGGGCCATCTCGGAGAGGCTCAAGATCGATCAGAAGGTCGGGTACTTCAGCACGGGCGGTGGTGCGTTCATAACCTTCCTCTCCGGCGAGAAGCTGCCCGCGTTGGAAGCTTTAATTATATCTGCCCAGAAGTTTAAAACAATCAGTAGGTAACCACCATGAAAGTTAGAGTCGCAGTAAATGGGTATGGAACGATAGGCAAGAGGGTTGCCGACGCCGTCCTCAAGCAGGACGACATGACCTTGGTCGGCGTCACCAAGACCAAGCCTAATTACGAGGCAGAACTGGCCTCGAGGATGGGCATCAAGGTCTACGCCTCCGCGGCCGACAGGCTGAAGCTCTTCGACGGCGCCGGCATGAAGGTTGCCGGGACCCTCGACGACCTCCTCGGGGAGGCGGATGTGGTGGTCGACTGCACGCCGGGTAAGGTCGGCGCGACGTACAAACCCCTCTACGACTCACGCAAGATCAGGTCGATCTTCCAAGGGGGGGAGAAGCACGACCTCACCGGCCTCTCCTTCAACGCGACGTGCAACTACAAGGACGCGCTCGGGAAGCAGTCTGTGAGGGTCGTCTCGTGCAACACCACCGGCCTCTGCCGCTCGCTCTACGCGCTGGACAGCGCCTTCGGCATAAGGAAGGCCCGGGTGGTGCTCATCAGGCGGGGCGCTGACCCCTCGGAGGACAAGAAGGGCCCCATCAACAGCATCGCGCCCGATCCTGTGAGCATCCCGTCGCACCACGGGCCCGACCTGCAGAAGGTCCTCCCACATATAGATATCACGACTACCGCTTTCGCGGTTCCGACGACACTCATGCACGTCCACACCCTGAACCTGGAGCTCAAGAAGAATGCGACGGAGAAGGACGTGATCGGCGCCCTCTCGGCCTACCGGCGGATCAAGGTCATAGATCCTGGGGAGGGCATCACGTCCACCTCAGAGATCGTCGAGTACGCGAGGGACACCGGCAGGAAGAGGTACGACCTGCCCGAGCTCGTGGTCCTGGGCGCTTCCGTAAAGTCGTTCGGGAACGAGGTCTACCTCACCCAGGCCGTCCACCAGGAATCCATCGTCGTCCCCGAGAACGTGGACGCCATAAGGGCGGTTGCCGGCCTGGCAGAGGACCCCGCAGAGTCGATGCGCATCACGGACGAGACCCTCGGGATAGGGAGGTGGCCGTGACTGTTCAAGACCATACTGGTGCCGGTGGACGGGTCGCCCCTCTCGATGAAGGCCCTCGACATGGCCGTGGAGTACTCCATGAGGGAGGGATCCAGGCTCACCCTCATGTACGTGGCGATCCCGCCCGTCTTCTGCGGCTCCCAGTCAGTCCTGGAGGAGGTCCGCAGGATGGCCATGGACGAGATCAGGCGCTACGGGGAGTCCGTCCTCGAGGCGTCAGAGTCGAGGTGCAAGGCGTACGGCCTGACCGTGAGGCGCATCCTCAGGGTCGCGGAGGCCGACAGCGGGTCCCCCGCCAACGAGATACTGAAGGAGGCCGTCAACGGACACTATGACTGCGTCATCTTGGGTTCGAGGGACTGCGGTGCGAAGAGGAGCCTTCTCCTCGGCAGCGTGGGGATCTCCGTGGCGATAAACGCCCCCTGCACGACCATCATAGTGCGGTGATCCGTCCCCCGCCATCTGTATCGATGCTGGTACTGGTATAAACCTGCTGACCCGGAGGCACCGCGATGACCATCAAGTTCGGGACAGACGGCTGGCGTTCCAGAGTCGACGCCGACTTTACAACCGGCAACGTGAGGAGGGTGGCGCGGGCCATAGCCGACTATATCCTCGGCACAAAGCCTCCCGGGAAGGGGGTCTTCATCGGCTACGACGGGAGGTCCGGATCGAGGGGCTTCGCGGAGGCGTGCGCGGAGGTCCTTGCGGGGAGGGGGATCCAGTCTTTTATGCCGTCCCGGCCGGTGCCCACCCCCGTAGCCGCCTTCGCGGCCGTCAGGTTCTCCCTCTCTGGATCCATCATGATTACCGCCTCGCACAACCCTGCGGTCTACAACGGCATCAAGTTCATCCCCTTCTACGGCGGGCCGGCCACCGTCGATATCACCGAGGCCATCGAGCGCCTCATACCCGAGAAGGGGCCGGATGGCAGCCGGTACGCGGAGCTCCGGCGATCGGGCGGGATCGCCGAGCTTGACCCTCTGCCGGCATACGCAGACCACGTGGGGGGGCTCCTCTCGGCCGACTTGAACCTGAGGGTGGCCGTCGACCCCATGCACGGCGCGACGGCCGGCGTCATCGATGCCCTCCTGCGGAGGGCGGGTGCGGAGGTGCTCCCTATAAGGGGAACCGTTGACCCCGACTTCGGGGGCGCCCTCCCCGACCCGACACCGTCTGCCCTCTCTGGCCTGAGGGAAGCGGTCGTCAGCAGGGGGCTGGACGCCGGCGTGGCGCTCGACGGCGACGGCGACCGCCTGGCAGTGGTGACGCGGCAGGGCGAATTCCTGATGGCCAACCAGCTCCTCCCCATGATCTACCTCCACCTGATGGACGAGAAGGGGATGATGGGCGACGCGGCCAGGACTGTGGCGACCTCCGGCCTCGTCGACTCCGTCGCCAGATCCCACGGGAGGGACATCGTCGAGGTCCCGGTCGGCTTCAAGTACATAGGCGCCTTGCTGAGGGAGGGGAGGGTGGTGATAGGCGGGGAGGAGAGCGGCGGTATAAGCTTCGCCGGCCACATCCCGGAGAAGGATGGCATGGCCTCCGCCCTCCTCGCGATCGAGAGCGCGGCTTCCGCCGGCAAGACCCTCGACTCCCTGATGGACGAGATCTACCGCAGGTACGGGCACCCCGTCTCGGAGCGGCTCGACCTCCGCGGCGTGATCCGGCCCGACGTCATAAACAGGGTCGGCGAGAAGGTGGGGGGCTGGGTCGCGGGGAGAAGGGTCGCGCGAGTGAACAGGACCGACGGCCTCAAACTGGAATTCTCGGACGGGTCCTGGCTCCTCTTCCGCAAGTCCGGGACGGAGGATGTGGTCAGGATATACGCCGAGTCGGGGAGCGCGGAGGAGACCCGCGAGCTGATCTGCTCTGGCAAGGTTCTCGTCGAGTCGGCATGAGGGCCGGCGGGCTTTTCTGCCCGGCAGGATCGCCCGGACTCTCCCATCCCGCCTTCCCCCGCAAACATCCCCGAACGGCGCAGCGCTCCCGAGACGCGAAATGCCCTCCATGCCCGCTCCGGGAGTCGTTTCATATGAAACGAAGCATTTAAAAAAAAGAGCGCTCAATGGGTTTGAGGGTCGGATACGTCCTTGAACAGGAGAGCCTTTGGTAACGTTTATGCGGTCATCATAATCATCGCCATCGCAGCCATAGCTGCAGGCGCCTGCTTCCTCTCAGGAGTGATGTCCCCGCCCGCCCCCGGGACCGGGGAGGGCACAGTCATCGACATGGCGGGCAGGGTCGTCCAGGTCCCGGCGCCCGTGCAGCGGGTGGTTGTCATCGGGTCCTACTGGACCGAGATCGCCTGCGTCCTTGACTGTGGCGAGAGGATCGTCGGCATAGACAAGTACACCAGGGACTCGGTCTTCGTTCCAGAAAGCGTCAGGAGCCAGACCGTGGTCGGCGACCTCTTCAGGGGCATAAACATCGAGACGCTCGTCGCGCTGAAGCCTGATCTGGTGATAACTGATTACGGCTATGGCTCCTCCCAGGACCTGGTGGCGAGCCTGGAACGCCTCAACATCAGCGTGGTGGCGATCTCCTCGCAGAGCATGGCTGACCAGCTCCGGGCCATTAGGATTATCGGGGGCGCCCTCGGGACGGAGGCGAGGGCAGAAGAGCTGGCGGACTATCTCGAGAGCAGGCACTCTGCGGTCCTCTCAAGGGCCTCGTCGATCCCGGACTCGGAGAAGCCCCGCGTCCTGATCTGCTCCCTCGACGTCTGGAGCGAGGGTAAGATATACGTATACGCCAACAGCGTCTGGGGGAAGGCCGTGGAGGACGTGGGCGGCATCAACTTGGCCCTCAGGGACTCCCCCGGCCAGCAGTCTTACCAGGTGGCGTTCGAGCGGATACTCGCGTGGAACCCCGACATCATAGTGGTCGTCAGCAGGGACTCGGAGGCCCTCTCGAAGCTCAACCTCACGGGGGCGCTGTGGGACGAGCTGGACGCTGTCAGGAGCGGCAGCGTCTTCAAGCTGCTCATAGGCTACAAGGACCCGGGCGCGTACCTAGACTGGGGGCCGAGGATGGTGATCGGCGAGATGCAGCTGGCGGAGATCATCCAGCCGTCCCGCTTCAGCGACCTCGACTGGGGCTCGGAGGCCAGCGCCCTGCTGGACCGCTTCTACCGGCGCTGATGCTGATCGGTGCTGAGGCTGACCCTGTGCCGGTGCATATGATGTGGCTGCGACAATGATGGTGACAACAGTAACAGCGGGTGTAATGCGATGAGGATACTCGGCGTGAAGGGAAAGGCGGCACTCCTGCTGCTGGTCCCGCTGCCTGTCATAGTCGCCTCCCTGATGGTCGGCGCCTACCCGCTCCCCCCCGACACCGTGCTCAGCATCCTCGCCTGCAAGATGTTCCCGCTCCCGCACAACTCTTGGCCCGCCGTCTACGAGCAGGTTCTCTTCGACATCCGCCTCCCGCGGATCATCCTCGCTGTTGCGGGTGGGATAGCCCTCTCGATGTCGGGCGCATCGCTCCAGGGGCTCTTCAGGAACCCCTTGGTCGACTCTTACCTGCTGGGCGTATCAGCGGGGGCTGGGTTCGGCGCGGCTCTCGCCATCGCCTTCCTGCCGGGCATCCCCGGGCTCGTCCAGCTCCTGGCATTCTCCTTCGGCTTCCTTGCATTCTTCATCTCCTTCTCCGCCGCGAGGACGAAGGGCGAGACCCCCACGATATCGCTCATACTGGCAGGGGTCATAGTCACCGCGCTCTTCACCGCTGCCCTCTCGGTCATAAAATTCTACACCGACCAGTACCGGCTGGCCAACGTCGTCTACTGGCTGATGGGCAGCCTGGCATCGACCGGGTGGGGCGAAGTAATGCAGACCGTGCCCCTCATACTGGTCGGCTTCCTGGTGGTCTTCCTCATGAGGTGGAGGCTCAACGTCCTCTCCATGGGGGACGAGGAGGCCAAGTCGCTGGGCGTGAACGTCGAGCGGGATCGCTTCATAATCCTTATAGCGTCCACACTGATGGCCTCGGCGTTCGTCTCTGTGGCCGGGATAATCGGCTGGGTCGGCCTGGTCGTCCCCCACATGATCCGGATGCTCACCGGGACGCCGGACAACCGGGTCGTGATCCCGCTCTCGGCGAGCCTCGGAGCCGTCTTCCTCCTGCTGGCGGACGACCTCGCGAGATCGCTCACCACGGCAGAGATACCCGTGGGGATCCTCACGACTATCTGCGGCGCCCCGTTCTTCATGTACCTGCTGAAGAGGAAGGGTGGGTTCGTATGGCGGTGATACAGGTCAGCGGCCTCTCCTTCTCGTACGGGCTAGACTTCTGCCTCAAGGACGTGAGCCTGGAGGTCGAGAGGGGCGAGGTCGTCGCCCTCTTGGGCCCCAACGGTTCGGGCAAGACCACCCTCCTCAAGTGCATAAACGCCCTCCTGCCGGTCAAGGCCGGGAAGATCCGCATAGACGGCATCGACGTCTCCACCGCCGGGAGGGCGGATCTGGCCCGGCTCGTCGGCTACGTCCCGCAGTCCCACGATCCGCCCTTCCCCTACACCGTCTTCGATGTGGTGGTGATGGGGCGGACGTCGCACCTCGGCATCTTCCAGCAGCCCTCGGGCTCGGACTATGCCCTGGCGGAGAACGCGCTGGGGGTAGTCGGCCTGAGCGCCTTCAGGGACCGGCCCTACACGCAGATAAGCGGCGGCGAACGCCAGCTCGCACTGATAGCCCGGGCGCTGGTGCAGGAGCCGAAGGTCCTCCTCCTGGACGAGCCGACAGCCCACCTCGACTTTAGGAACCAGCTGGCCGTCCTCAAGATGGTCAGGAGGATCTCCGCGGAGAAGGGGATCGGGGTGGTCATGAGCCTCCACGACCCCAACCACGCCCTCCTCTTCGCCGACACTATCGCGCTGATGAGCGGCGGGCGGATCGTCTCCTTCGGGAGCGCTGGGGAGGTTGTCACGGAGGAGAACATAGAGAGCGTCTACGGCGTCGAGGTGGAGAGCATCAGCCACAATCGCGTGAGGCTGATAGTGCCTGCAGGCGGCGAACTCCGGGAGAGCGATACCGGATAAGCGTCACCCCTTCCACCTTTTCCCCGCCCGTATGCCGCCCCGAGACACCCGGGTGCCGGCCTAGAGCTGGAACACGAAGCTCTCTACCCCTCTGATGGTCTCGTCCTTGAGGGTCTTCGCCCCCAGGGCGTGCATCAGCCCCTCGATATACCTGCCCGTCAGCTCGAGGAGCTTCGGGTTGGAGTTGGGGCCGATGATGCTCACCGCCACCGTACCGTCCCTGACCTCGATCAGGACCTCGGAGAGGTGCCAGAGTATCTTGGGTAAGAGGCCGGGCAGCACCTTTATGGGCTCCCCGAACTTTGCAGAGAGGTACTTGCCGTACCACTGCCCTGCCGAGTACCACTCCTTCTTCAGGTTGTCGTTGTAGTCGCACCTGTCCATGAGGCTGATGAAGAGGTCCGAGGGGACTATCAGCGATCCCGAGTCCTTGGCGATCTTGAGGCACCGGTAAAAGTCTGCCAGCTCGCCCACGGTCACCCCAGTCTCGTTCGCGGCCAGGGCGTTCTGCAGTATCTCGTTGACGAGGGCGAAGAGGGTCTTGTTCTCCCTCCTTGCGATCTCCGTGATCTGCCCGAGTATGTCAGACCTGACGACGACCAGCTTCTTCTCCACCTTCTCGGGCAACCGCTCTCCCTCACTTCTCCTCATATCATCTCTTCAACCCTATGACAACGATTCCCTTCGAGACTTCCTTCCCCGTCACTCCCAGGTCGAGGCCGGCAAGCACGCCCTCAAGGAAGGCGGCTACCGCCTCGGTCTGCCTCTCGCCGAGCCTAGGGGATATGAAGAGGAGCCTGTCCCTCTGGATTGTGATGTCAGGGATCCCGCCCGCCACCGTCCTGAGTGCGGCCTCGACCTTCCGCGGGTCCTCAGAGAGCCCGCTGACCCTCAGGTACCTGCCGAAGACCGCCCCTGACGCCCTCCACCCCTCATACACTGCCTGGCAGTCGTGCGAAGATTCGAGGAGCCTCTCCCAGCAGGTCTCCGGCACGAGGATCATGCCCGAGTTCTTGGCGGAGTGGATCATCTTCTGCTCGTCCATCACCGAAGAGAGGCTCCTGCCGCTCTCCTCGGCCTCGAGGAAGGCAGAGAGCGCCTCGTTGACGATGCTGAAGACCGTCCTCCCGCTGCTCTTCGAGCTCTCGTTCACCCTCTGGGCCAGATCGTGCCTCGCAGCCAGGAACTTTCTCCTCATCTGGACCGCCTTCGCTGGCATCTATGCTTGCTGAAAAGTCTTAAGACTATCGACAACCTCATGCTGCGACTTTCCCCGCCGTCGCCGCGGTGCCCCGACGGGATGCCGCTTGTGTATATACGTTTGCATCGGTACATCGTTTTCTATCTTCTAATTTCAAATGACAACAAAATAAAACATCAGTATAGCGAACCTATTTATAAAGACATGGCGCTACAATCGCTTGGGCCTACCCAATAGGTCATAAGGTGAAAATAGAAATGAAGAAGGTATTAAGTACCTTTTTAATGGCAACCATGGTGCTTTCAGTGTTTGCATGCGTCGTTCCAGTGCAGTCTGCGACCGTCGGTACACTCGAACTCTCTTCGCCATACTTATATCCTGGCGCGGTAATGAAAGTCACCCTTACCGATGCTGATCTAGCTAGTACGGCCACTCCTTCAGTGACTGTCAGTTGGACAGGCGGATCTGCTGCAGTACCGCTTACATTTACGGGCTCTGCCGGTGTATTCGCCGCAAATATCACTAATGCACTTGGCTTCGGCACAGGAACTGTTACTGTAAGCTATGCCGACGAGTCTCCCTCAGGCACAATCTCCAAGTCCTTCGTATCTGGCACATATGAAGCTACCTCGAGTGACATAACGTTCGACAGGACTACTTCTTACCCGTTGAACGGCTATATCCAAATTAACATCAAGGATTGGGATTGGAACACGAACCCATATGTCGCCGAGAGCGTGACCTTGGGCGTCAGCTTGACTCCAGTCTCTGGTGGAACTGCGAATACAACGTTCACGACTTTCACTGAAACTGGTCCAAGTACGGGTATATTTAGGTATACTACCTCCTACTGGACTCAGGATGTTTTCAGTAACTACACTACGAATCTTAGCGGTACCACAGGTCCCGTGAAGGTGACCTATCTGAACGAGTCCGCCAATCCCTTCACTTACATAACCCTCGCAAGCTCAGCCGTATCAATGGACGTCCCCTCGACTTTCACGACCTCTGGCAACCTTGCAATAACCATAAACGATCCTAACGCGAACCAGAAGTCTTATGACGCCGAGGATCTTTCATTTGCAGGTACTAACGTGACTGTCGTAACTTCGGATGGTGATACTGAGACCTTTACTACGCAGTTCGATGAGACCTCAGCCAACTCTGGTCAGTTCACCTACGCTGTACCCGTAGTCATCGGAACACCCACCAACGGAACCGGCAAGATCGAGGTAGCAAGCGGTGATGTAACTGTTACCGTAACTTACTACTACGGTAATACAGTCAAAGCATCTGCAACTTCTACACTCGACACCTCGCCGGCTGCTGCAATCGCAACCGACAAGAGCATGTACAGGGCTGGCGCTAGCGTCACAATGACCGTGACCGCCCCTGCTCTCAACGACGATACTGCAATCATTAACTTCTTCCAAGGCTCTACGACCGTTGGATACATTAATGCGGTTCCGTTCACCCTAAACTCAATCCCAATCGGTCAACTTACGGTAAAGGTCAACGGTGTGTTGGCTAATGCTTCGTCTGCGCAGACTATTACCTTTATAGAGACCGGTACCAACACTGGCGTATACACCGCCACTTTGGACCTCTCGAAGGTAACCAAGAACGGCACAGCTTTAGCTAACGACGATGTTGTAGTCATCTCGTGGAATGACACAACCAATGCTGCAACCTCAAGCGCCTCGTTCACGATAGGCGTCGCGGCTGCCACCTTCACTCTGGACAGAACCAGCTACCCGACTCCGAGGGACGGCGCTGTCACTGCATATGTGACTGTGACCGACAGCGAGGCAAATACTAATGCGGCAACTATCCAGAACTCCTACGCCTACTTCCTCGTATACAACTACAGCGGCTCAGTAATAGCCTCACAAAATGTGACTCTGACTGAGACTGGTGCGAATACGGGCACCTTCACCGGGAGCTATGTTATTGCAAAGAACACTGGCGCAGAGTACATCGGCGGGTGGCTCAAGGTCCTATACACCGATCCAGCCACTGCTGCCAACATCTCCCAGACCGTCTACTTCTCACTCACCAATGCCGCTATCTCCGTTAACACGTCGTCGGTAACCCCAGGCCAAGCCTTCAAGATAACCGTAACCGACCCCGACATGAACTTCAACTCCAAATCTCCCCAATCCATCGATGTAGACTACTCGTACACAGATGCCTCTGGCACAGCACAGACTGGCACGTGGGCACTGACCGAGACAGGAGCCGACACCGGCATCTTCACAGCGACAAATAGCGTAGGAACATCCACATTCAACATGGAGCCGGGCAGTACCATAACCATAAGGTACAATGATACAACCCCGTCCTTCTCGACTGGTACCGGTGGCTATGGTGCAAAGCAGAGCTACACCGCTACGGTAAGCATGCCGAGCAACACGGGTACCCTCTCCATCGATAAGACATCATACGGTCCGGGCGCTACCATGAAGATAACGGTGGTAGATGCCGACCTCAACACTGACATCAACACGGTACAGACTACCACAGTGACCATCAGGATGTCCGGCACCGCTGACGAGGTCATCACTCTGACGGAGACCAACGCTAGCAGCTCAACTTTCACTGGCTCAAAGACTTGGGGCACGGCTGGTACCCTGATCGGCAAGGCCTTCCAGGTCTACTACCAGGATGCAGCTGATGCCAGCGGCGCTACTGCCTATGCAACCGTCACCGGACAGATCGTCAGCGTAGATGGTGTTGTGACCTTCGGCAAGACCGCATACCTGACGAGCGAGATCGTGACTGTAACCATCACCGACTCTGATGCCAACAGCAACCCCAGCGCGATCGAACACGTTAACGTAGCCATTACTTCGACCAGTGACCCGATCGGCCAGACCTTTGTAGCCACTGAGACAGGCATCAACACAGGCGTCTTCACGATACAATTCCAGATCTCCAGCACTCTGACAACTGGCAAGGTATACGCCAAGAACGGTGATACCCTGACTGCCAAGTACACTGATGCCTATCCTGCCGATTATGGGACGACTGGCAAGACCAAGGACTTCACAGGTACGGCTACCGTAGGCGTGACCGTCGAGAGGCCGGTTCCAGCGAGCGACATGCAGTTCCTGGACCCGTCGACGGGACAACCAGTCAGCGCCACGACCGGCACTACACTGATGCTCCAGGCGACCCTTAAGAACGAAGACTCTGCCAGCAAGTCGTTCACCGCGATCTTCAAGGTGATCGACGCCAACGGCGTAACCATCTCGATCAGCTGGGTGACAGGGACCCTGGCCGCAGGCCAGACCATGAGCCCTGCTGTGAGCTGGATGCCGACCGCAGCTGGTGCCTACACGGTCGAAGTGCTTGTAATAAAGAGCATCTCCGAGCCGACACCATACTCTGACAAAGTAAGCCAGTCGCTGACCGTTGCGTGAGGGTGAGATACGATGCGATCTAATACCCTCTCCCTTACCTTTTTCCTGAGCCTCGTTGCTGTGCTTTGCCTAGCTCCGGTTAGCTTGGCCGCTACTGTAGACGTTACTACCGACAGGACTTCATACGCCCCCGGCGACGCTATAGTCGTCTCGGGGACAGCCCCGGTGGGCGCCGACGTCACCATCCAGGTGTTCAACCCGAACGCCCAGATGGTTGACATCGACTACGTCACAGCAGCAGCTGACGGGACGTTCACCAAGACTGTACAGCTGCCGTCGAACCCGACGTCCACGTGGTCTCTCGGTTCCTACACGATAAAGGCGTTCTCAAGCGGTGCATCCGATCAGGTATCTGTGACAGTCCAGTACCAGTACGCAGTGACCGGTAAGGTTGTCGACGCCTCTGGCGCAGCGATCTCCGGCGCGACGGTGAAGGTCGGAACCTCGACTGGAACCTCAGCGGCCGACGGCTCGTTCGCTGTCTCTGTTGCCGCCACGGGTAGCTACACCCTGACGGTGTCAAAGACAGGCTACGTGGACGAGACGAGGAGCGTGAACGTTGCCTCCACGACTACCAACGTGGGCACGATCACACTCGTGGACCTTGAGGACAAGGTCAACGAGCTCCAGGCGCTGGTAGCGAACCTTACCTCCAAGGTCGACACGCTCACCGCCAACCTCAACACTGCCAACACCACCATAGTCGACCTCAACGCGAGGCTGACCGCAGTATCCAA
The DNA here is from genome assembly GCA_038801785.1 of Candidatus Methanomethylicaceae archaeon GD_Cm_T35_P0_bin.15. Lineage (GTDB taxonomy): Archaea > Thermoproteota > Methanomethylicia > Methanomethylicales > Methanomethylicaceae > JAULTD01. The sequence goes on along the minus strand of JAULTD010000003.1, from coordinate 22,471 downwards.
CCTGCAAACCCAAGTGACCGCCATCCAGAACACCGCCACACAGCTCCAGGCGAGCGTCGCTGCAGTGAACTCGACGCTGGCCATGCTTCCGGCATTCTACGCGCTGGCCTTCATCGGCATAATCATTGCCATAATCGCTGTCATCCTGGTCTACAGGAAGATAGCGAAATAACCCCTTTTTCTTTTTTTTTAATTTTTAATTTTTAATTTTATTTTAATTTATTTTATCTCCATTTTAATTTTATATTCCATATCTAGTCTATACTCTGATCTCGTCTTTCTCTGTTTATGCCCCGCCCCTTCCAACCGGGCCGTCTGCCGCCCTAACGCCCCGTTTCGTCCCGCCCCGCCCCATCCCGTCAAGAAACCTGCAGAGCTCTTCCCTCGTCGGCAGCCCGTTCCTGGCCCCCCTGCTGCGGATCTTCAGGGCCGCCGCCACAGACCCCCAGGTGAGCCCCTCCCTCCTGCTCATCCCCCCTGCCAGGGCAGCGATAAACCCTGCGTTGAAGGCGTCGCCTGCGCCGGTGGTATCGACAGCCTCCGCCACGAGGGCCGGATGATGGTACTCCTTCCCGCCCTCCCTCATGAGCGCCCCTCTGGGGCCGAGCTTCACCACGACCGTCCCGGCGTAGGACGAGAGGATCTGCGCCCCCCTCCTATAGTCCATCCCGGTCAGCTCCATGCACTCGACCTCGTTCAGCAGGAGTATGTCGACCCCCTCCACGTCCTCCGGCCTAAGCCTCATCGCCCCCCCTCCGGGGTCGAACGAGACTGTCCTCCCCTCCCCCCTCCGCCTTGCCTCCCCGAGGACCTCCCTGCTGACGTTGCAGAGCTGGAGTATCCTCGACCCCGGGAGGCCGCCCCTGACCGCGTCGCCGAGGGCCTCGTTCGCCCCCCTGTACGCCAGAAAACGCCTCCCCCCGCCCTTCTCCACTATGACGCATACCGTCCCCGTCCTCCTCCTGTCTATCCGGATGTAATCGACGGAGACTCCCTCGTCCGAGAGCGCCCTGATCGCCTCCTTCCCCAGCGGGTCGTTCCCGACGCAGGCGAGGATCCCGCTCCTCAGCCCCAGCCTGGCTGCACCTACGGAGAAGTTCGCCGCCGACCCTCCCTGGAAGATCGCAAAGTCATCCGCCTCTGCCTCGGAGTCAGGGCCGGGGACAGCATCCACGAAGAAAGAGAGGTCCACGTTTATATTGCCGACCGCGAGGACGTCGAGCCCCTGCCCCCCCGCCTGCATGGCCATCACCAGCCCCTAGAGGATGACCCTCGCGTCGACTATCCTGCACCCCTTCTCGTAGACTATCGTGGGGTTGAGGTCGACCTCCCTTATCTCGCAGAGCCCGGTGACCATCGACGATACCTTCAGCAGCGCGTCGGCCACCGCCTCCACATCACCCGGCTTCCTGCCCCTTATCCCTTTGAGGAGGGGGTACGCCCTCAGCTCCGTGATCATCTCGAGGGCCTCCCTTCTAGTGATCGGCGCGACCCTGAACGAGACGTCCTTGAAGACCTCGACGAATATGCCCCCGAGGCCGAACATGACCACCGGGCCGAACTGCGGGTCCCTCTTCGCGCCTATTATCGTCTCCGTCCCCTTGGGCGCCATCCTCTCGACGAGTGCGCCCTCGAACCTGCTGCCCGTCCTCCCCGCTACTTCCTTCATCTTCCTGAACGCTTCCTCTGCCCCTGCCGCGTCGCCGATCCCGAGTATTACGCCGCCGACGTCGGACTTGTGAAGTATGTCCGGCGAGACGATCTTCATGGCGAGGGGATATCCCATCTCCTCCCCCGCTGCCCTGGCTTCCTCTGGGCTAGTCGCTACCCTGAACTCTCCTACTGGGAGGCTGTAAGTCTTACACAATTCCTTTGCCTCGGGCTCCAGGAGCCACCCTCTCTCCGCCCCCTTGGCGATAATGCGTGCGGCCATACTGATCATGTATGGATACCGTTTTTAAAGTATTTTCCATCAAGGCGGCATATTGACCACAACAGGAGATCCCTTTGGCTAATGCGGTGATTAACTCTGCCGGCAGGAGGTCCTCACCCTTCAGGGCAGCCCGCTTAACTTCGGCGATCATCTTTCCATGAAGCTGAAGGAACGCCTGAGTGTGGTAATATGGATGGAAGGGGGAAGAAAGAAAGTCGCCCAGGGTAAGTTCAAGAGCCGAAGCGGCGCCGTACGGACCAACTATGCATGAGGAGCGAGAGAGGGCCCGCAGGCTCTTCAGGATGCTGGCGAAACGGAGTGAGGACGCAAAACTCCGCCCCGAACGCCGTCCCCCTTGGAATGGAGCGACCTTCACCGTTCTCCTGCACCCTGAGACCGCTAAGGCATCGAAGGACGCCGAGGGCCCGGTAAAGGATGGGGGTAATAGCGCGGCTGGAGGAGCTGAGGGACGACCCGGAAGCCGGCAAGCCCCTAAAGCATTCTGGCTTCTGGAGTTAGGATCGGCGATTACCGCGCCATCCACGAGATACATCGGCGCAAAAACCATGTGGCGGTTCTATTCATAGCGCGCAGAAAGAAGGTCTATGACGATTTCTCCAAGATCTTCCGCATCTGGGCGGGCCGGAGGCCTGTTCTGCGGATGGGATGAATCCCTGTCCTCCCGTATACTCCCCAATGTTCATCCTGGGACTATGCAGAACCCCCAACAAGTTTTAATAGCGAATATGTTTGTATTACGGTACATCATTACGGCCCCGGTGGTGCTTCCATGCCCGATATCATCACAAAAGGCAGGCCCGGCGAGCGTGTCCTACTCCTCGGCAACGAAGCGATAGCCAGGGGCGCCGTCGAGTCGAACGTAGAGATAGCCGCCGCATACCCCGGAACGCCGTCCTCAGAGATCACCGAGACGCTCGCCCGGGTGGCCGACGGGATAGGGATGCATGTCCAGTGGTCCACGAACGAGATGGTCGCATTCGAGGTGGCGATAGGCGGCGCCCTCTGCGGGAAGCGGAGCATGGCCTCGATGAAGCACGTCGGCGTCAACTGGATAACAGACCCGCTGATACACTCGGCGTACCACGGCTTCAACGCCGGGCTCGTGGTGGTCTCGGCCGACGACCCGTCGGGGCACAGCTCCTCAAACGAGCAGGACAACCGGTACATGGCCCAGTTCGCCGAGGTCCCGGTGCTGGAGCCGTCCAACACGCAGGAGGCGAAAGATTATCTCTGCCGCGCCTTCGACCTCTCTGAGGAGGTCCGCCTCCCTGTGATCCTGCGTCCGGTGACCCGGCTCTGCCACTCGAGGGGCGACGTCGTGCTCGGGGAGGTCCGCAGGCTCAAGACCGAGCCGAAGTTCCACGACGATTACTACACCGACTTTGTCATGAAGGAGGGGATAGTGGGGCCGAAGGTCATACCCCAGATGCACGCTATCCTGCACAGCAAGCTGGAAAAGGTGGAGGGCGCCGCCGCCAAGATGGGGCTCTTCACAAGCGAGGCGGCCGACGCCGGCGCCGGCACCCCCGGTTCTGACAGGATCGGGATCATAACCGCCTCGGTCGGGGCCAACTACACCCTCGACTTCCTGCAGAGGAGGAACCTGAGGGGGAAGGTTGGGCTCCTCAAGCTCGGCCTGACGTACCCGTTCCCCGTTCAGACCGTCAGAAAGTTCATGGAAGGCTTCGACAGGGTGGCGGTGGTCGAGGAGGGTGAGCCGTTCATCGAGCGGAACCTGATCCCCCTCGCCGAAGGCAGGCAGATCTGCGGCAAGCTGACCTCCCACCTCCCCGGGACGGGCGAGCTGACCTATGCCGGCGTCGACCGCGGTCTCTCCTCACTCCTGAACCTGCAGCCCGAGGCCGTCCCGCCCGAGAAGCAGGCGATCCTGGATGCTGCCTCGAAGCTGCTGACGCCGAGGACGCTCACGATGTGCGCCGGCTGCCCGCACCGGGCCGCATATTATGCCGCCAAGAAGGCCATACGGACCACCGCCAACGCCAGGCATATCGCGATGGGCGACATCGGCTGCTACACGCTCGGGATGTACCCGCCGCTCCGGTTCATGCAGGACGTCTTCTGCATGGGAGGCAGCATAGGGATCGCGAACGGCATAGCCCAGACCGGCGTTAAGGAACCCGTCATAGCTACGATCGGCGACTCGACCTTCTACCACGCCGGCATACCCGCGCTCATAAACGCCACCTTCAACAAGGCAAACATCAAGGTTATGGTGATGGACAACGAGGTCACGGCGATGACCGGGTACCAGCCCCATCCCGGCTGCGGTGAGACCGCGACCTTAAAGCCGACGAAGAAGGTCACGATCGAGGAGATCTGCAGGGCCTGCGGGATCGAGTTCGTCAGGATCGTCGATCCGTACGACATGGATGGCAGCGTCCGGGCCATGGAGGACGCCATAAAATTCGATGGGCCTGCGGTAGTCATCTTCAGGAGGCTCTGCACCCAGGAGCGCCTCCGCCTTGACAGGGGGAGGGGCGCAAAGGCGGCAGCATACGCCGTCGGCGAGAAGTGCATAGGCTGCAGGACCTGCGTCGCCGCGTTCGGCTGCCCTGCGATCGGCTTTGACAAGGGGAGGAAGCGCTCCTACATAGACCCGCTGGGCTGCACCGGGTGCGGCGTCTGCGCCTGGGTCTGCCCGCAGGGCGCCATAACCTCGGGCTCGCCCCGGAAGAGCGGAGGGGGCTGACCGCGATGACTGGTGCTGGTAATGGCACTGGGGCTTCAAGGGCAGCCGCCGACATCAACATCGTGATAGCCGGCGTCGGCGGGCAGGGGAACGTCCGCGCCGCGCAGATCCTGGGGGCGGCAGCGGTCAGGGCCGGCCTAAACGCGAGGGTATCCGACGTCTACGGCATATCACAGAGGGGAGGGCCGGTAGTCAGCCACGTGAGGGTCGGCAGGGACGTCCACGCCAGCATCGTGGAGGATCACAGGGCCGACGTCGTGGCCGCCTTCGAGCCGATGGAGGCCCTCAGGGCGGTCGCAAAGTTCCTGAGGCCGGGCGGCATCTCGATCCTCAACACAAAGCCGGTCTACCCGGTGGAGGTGAGCACAGGGAAGGCCTCGTACCCCAGCGTCGAGGAGATTATCCGGCTGATCGGCAGCGTCTCGGGAACCGTAATCGCCCTGGACGCCGCGAAGGTGGCGGAGGAGGCCGGCATCCCGATAGCCGCGAACATCGTAGTGCTGGGGGTCCTGGCAGGGACTGGCGCCCTGCCCTTCCCCGTCGGGGCACTCCGGGAGTCGATCAGGGAGAACATCCCGAGGGCGCTCGAGCAGAACCTGCGGGCATTCGAGGCCGGCCTCTCTATCGGGAAGGAGCGCTGCACTGGGCGGTGAACGTGCCCGGCTATCCCGGGGTACCGCGCCCCTCCAGCCCCCGGCAGAATGCCGGCTGACCCCGTTTTTATCTAACCGTCTTGAGACATATATCCGTCCATTAATATATTAATGACAAAGAATATTTCTGAAAAAAGTTTTTATCCCAAGAAAGGGATAGACAGGTGGAGGAATGTAATGACTCCTGAATCAACCAGGACCTTAGGCGGTTTAGGCGCAATACTGCTTTTCATAGGGCTCATACCCGTGCAGTATGTGGGAATCCTTGCGCTTGTAGGCTTTATACTGGTCCTAATCGCCCTTCACGGTTTTGCGAACATCTACGGGGAGAGGGGGATATTCAACAATTTCCTCTACGGGACAGTTGTGGGCATCATCGGCACGGTGGCCGCGGCCGTAGCGGCCGTCATCTCGGTCCTGACAACGGTAACAAGCCTCCTGTACAAGATCTATCCGGGCTGGAACGGCGACTGGACAACCCTCCCCACTATGATGCCGGACACCTCTAGCATAACCGCAGGCGACGTCTTGCCCCTCTTGGGTGAGCTGATTTTAGTATTCGGGATCATCTGGGTCACCATTATTATCGCGTCCTTCTTTGCCAGACGGTCGTTGAACGCCTTCTCAGCTAAAACAGGCGTAGGCCTCTTCTCAACGGCAGCACTGGTGCTGCTGGTCGGCGCGTTCCTGACAATAATCCTCATCGGCTTCCTCATCATCTGGATCGCCGTACTTTTGCTCGCAATCGCCTTCTTCCAGATAAAAATACAGCCGGGTCAACCTTCCGCTCCGGCGTCTTCAATGCCTGCACCGTAATCGGGCCTACACAACTCGCGGGAAACCCCTTCTTTTTTTGTTTTTTCAAACTCGCCCCGATAGCCGTGCTATGCGCACGAGTGCTAGTCATGGGGAACGCGAGGGCGTAAGGGTGTGCGGGGCGCGGGCCCCCTCTGTTCTTCTCTCTACTGGCTCCGGTCGCCCGCCCCCGCCGCCCTGAGAGCCCTCACCCTCTCCCTTACCGTCTCGTTGACGAGCTGGGGGTCCGCCTTCCCCCCGGTCTTCCTCATCACCTGGCCGATCAGGAAGTTCTCCGCCCTCTCGTCCTTGATGGCATCCCGGACCGCCTTCCCGTTCTCGCCGAAGACTTCCTCGACGATCGTGGACAGGAGGTCCCTGTCCGTGATCCTCTTCATCCCCCTCTCCTCGATGATCTGCCTGGGGGGCTTGCCGCTGACCACGAGCTCGGGCAGGATGATCTTCCCTATCTTCCCGCTGATCTCCCCCGACCTCACCAGCTCGAGCATCTCCACGAAGCTCTCGGGCGTCACCTTTGCCTCCTGCAACTCGAGGTCCTTCTCATGGAGGACCCCGAGCAGGTCCCCCATCATCCAGTTGCTGACCGTCTTGGCATCGCCGTACGCCCTCGCACTCCTCTCGAAGAAATCGGCCACCCCCTTCTCCGCGGTGAGCACCAGCGAGTCGTACTTGGGTATGCCGTACTCCCTGGTGAACCTCTCGGCCCTCGCATCCGGCAACTCGGGCATCTCCCCCCTCACCCTCTCCAGGAGTTCGTCGCTGACAGCGATCGGCACGATGTCCGGCTCGGGGAAGTACCTGTAATCGTGCTCCTCCTCCTTCTCCCTGAGGGATATGGTGACCCTCCTGATCTCGTCCCAGTGGCGCGTCTCCATCGCCACGGACCCCCCTCCCCGGCGGAGGTTCCTCTGCCTCGAGATCTCAAAGTTGAGCGCCCTCTCCACCTCCTTGAAGGAGGAGATGTTCTTGATCTCGACCCTCGCTCCCCCTCTTATCGAGATGTTTGCGTCGCACCGCATGGCCCCCTCCAGCCCGCCGTCGAAGGCGCCGATGTGCTCCATTATGGATCGCAGCTTCTGGAGGAAGAGGCGCGCCTCCTTCGGGGATGAGAGATCGGGCTCAGTCACTATCTCCAGGAGCGCCATCCCTGCCCTGTTATAGTCTACGAGCGTATAGGGGGAGACGTCTATCGTCCCCAAATGCACAAGCCTCGCCGGGTCCTCTTCGAGCTGCACCCTGGTGATCCTTATCCTCTTGCTCTGGGGACCGACATTGATGTCGAGGTAGCCGCCCACGCAGATCGGCGTGGCGCCGCCCGTATCATACATCGATATCTGGAAGTTCTTGCTCATATCCACGTAGAAGTAGTTCTTGCGGTAGAAGGCGCTCCTCCTGCTCACGTGGCTGTTGAGCGCCAGGCCAGCCATCACCGCCAGCTCCACCGCCCTTGCGTTGGGCTTGGGCAGCGTCCCCGGATGGCCCAGGCATATCACGCAGGTGTTTGTGTTCGGCTCCTTCTCCCTGTAGTCCGTGCCGCAGCCGCAGAAGAGCTTTGTCTTCAGCCTGGTGAGCTGGCAGTGCACCTCCAGCCCTATCACCACGCCCCCCCTCTCCCCGGCTGCCGTGCTCGAGTCTGCCACCGGCATGGGGAGCGGCGAGGACGTCGGCGAGAGCGGCGAGCTTGTAATGCCCATCTCTCCCACCTCAAAGGGGCGGCCTGAGGCTCTGCCTGAGCCCCAGCCCCTCCTCCACTCTCTTGGCCACCGCCAGTATGCGGCCCTCTCCTAAGGGAGGGCCGACTATCTGCATCCCGACCGGGAGCCCGCCCGAGAAGCCGCATGGGACAGAGATCGCGGGCACGCCGGCAAGGTTGATCGGCACGGTATCGATGTCCATCATATACATCTGGAGCGGGTCTCCCACCTTCTCCCCGATCCTGAACGCCGTGGTGGGCATGGTCGGGGTAATCAAAACAGAGTACTCCCTGAAGAGGCGCTCGAAATCCTTCCTTATCAGGGTCCTGACCTTGAGAGCCTTGAGATAGTACTCGTCGTAGTAGCCGGCGGAGAGGGCGAACGTGCCCATGATTATCCTCCTCTTCACCTCCCCGCCGAAGCCCATCCTTGTCCTCGAGTACGACGCCGTCCAGTCCAGCCCCTCATCCTCCGCCCTGAACCCGTACCTTATCCCGTCGTACCTGGCGAGGTTGGAACTCGCCTCCGACATGGCTATCAGGTAGTACGCCGGCAGAGCGTACCTGAGCGAGGGCATCTCGGTCTCTCCCCACTCCATCCCCATGCCCTCCAGGACGTGTATCCCCCTCCAGACCTCCCTCTCCACCGCCGGATCTGTCCCCTCGCCGAAGAAGTCCTTGGGGATCCCCGCCTTCAGCCCCCTCACGTCCCCCTCCAGGCAGGAGAGATAGTCCTCCCTCCTGACGTCCAGAGACGTCCCGTCAAGTTCGTCGTAGCCGGAGATCAGGTTCATGACAAGGGCGCAGTCCCTGACGTCCCTCGTGAGCGGCCCTATCTGCTCGAGGCTGTTCGCATACGAGATGAGGCCGTACCTGCTGACCAGCCCGTACGTCGGTTTCAGCCCAACGGTGCCGCAGTAGCTCGCCGGGCACCTCACCGAACCCCCCGTGTCTGAGCCGAGGGCCGCTGCCGCCTCGCGCGCGGCTACCGCGACCGCACTCCCGCCCGAGGAGCCTCCCGGGACCCTTCCCCTGTCCCAGGGATTCCTCGACACGAAGAATGCGCTGTTCTCGGTCGATGTTCCCATGGCGAACTCGTCCATATTCGTCTTCCCTATTATCAGCGCGCCCGCGTGCCTCAGCCTCTCCACCACGGTCGCATCGTATGGCGGGACATAGTCTCGGAGCATCTTCGAGCCGCACGATGTCTTCATCCCCCTCGTGCACATGTTGTCCTTGACCGCCAGGGGCGCGCCCTCGATCGGCGCCGGAGAATGCGCAGCAGAGAGCGGCGGCGACACCCCCTCGTCTACCGCCACATACGCCCTGAGCTCCGGGTCATACCTGGAGATCTGCCGCATATACGCCTCCACTACCGCCTCCCCCTCAACCTCCCCGCTCTTCAGCGCCTCCGCCAGCTCGAAGAGGGTCATCTCGAGGATGCTCGCTGCCATCGGATCACCTCACACCACTTTGGGGGCCACGAAGTAGCCGTCCTTGACCTTGGATGCGGCCGCCAGAGCCTCCTCCCTCCTCAGGCAGGGCCTTCTGGCGTCCTCCCTGACACTGTTGGTAATCTCCAATACATGGTAAGTAGGTTCGACCCCTTCCAGATCAAGCGCGTCGAGGCTCCTGAAGAACTCGAGTATCCGGTTGAGCTGTTCGGTAAACTCGGTCTTCTCCGCCTCAGTAAGCTCGATCTTCGCAAGCCACGCCAGCCTCTCAGTCCTCTCTCCCGATACCTTCTTCAGGCTCTCCAATGGAAACCACCCGATTGCTGCAAGCCAAGCGTTGTATGGCTCGCAACCCAATGATTGTTAAGCTGCTTTGAATATAAGCTCTTTTGGCTGGGCTGCTGCCGCAGCCCCCGGATCGATGCCAAGGCCCTCTTTGATTATGCCTGGATGGTGCAATGCGGCTGAGGGGTAAAGATGAAGAACGAGGAAACGAAACGAAACGAAACGAAACGAAACGAAATGAAATGAAATGAAATGAAAAAGGAAAAGACAAGAAGGGATGGGAAGGTAAGAGAAAAATGAAAGGATAAAAAGGGAGAGAACAGATCCGCCTGCTCACTCCACCTTTATCGGGTGCCGCTTCTCCTCTTCTGCCTTTGGCAGCGTGACCTCGAGTATGCCGTTGTTGAAGGTCGCCTTGACCCGTTCGCGGTTGACCCTGACTGGCAGGGGGATGCGTCGGTAGAACCCTGCGTACCTCTTCTCCCTGCGTATGTAGCCTTCCTTCTCCTCCTTTGCCTCCTTCCTGCTCTCCGACTTGATCTCCAGGCTGTTGTCGATGACGTTGAGCTGTATATTCTCCTTGTTGACGCCCGGCATCTCGGCGGTCACTATGATCGCATTGTCCGAGTCCGTGACGTCTACCAGCGGCTCCCTGTACCTCTCCAGCTCTGTCCCTGCTGCCCCCCTGTACGGCAGGCGCATCCTCTCGCCGAAGAAGCTCTCCCACATCCGGTCCATATCCCTGCGCATTCTTCTTATTTCTTCAAAAAGGTTCGAGGTCCAATCCTCCATGCTCATATGGAAAACCTCAAGAGATATATATCGCAGTAAAATATATATCTTTCCGTTACGCTATGTCATGGTGTGGTATTCATGTCAGAATCTAGACCCGAACTGAAGATCGCAGAGGCAAGATCCAGGGATGTCGGGAGGAGTCTTGCCAGGATCAACCGCAGCGTAATGGACCGGCTCAACCTGAGGCCCGGCGACTTTGTGCTCATAGAGGGCAAGAGGTCGACCGTGGCCATCGCCTGGCCCGCCTACCCCGAGGATGAAGGCTTGGACATCATAAGGGTCGACGGGATGGTCCGGCACAACGCCGGGACCTCGATGGGCGAGACCGTGAGGCTCTCGAAGATCGACCTCAAGCCGGCCTCGCGCGTCACGCTCGCCCCCACCGAGGCGATCCGCTTCTCGGCCGATTTCGGCGACTATGTAAGGCAGATACTCGAGGACAAGCCTATCAACAAGGGGGACGCGGTCTCGATCCCGGTGCTGGGCGAGGCTCTGAAACTCATCGTCGCATCGATCCAGCCCTCCTCCCCGGCGTACATAACGGGCGAGACCGAAGTCGCCGTCAGGGAGGAACCAGTCAAGGAGGTGGAGATGGCCGTCCCCAAGATCACCTACGAGGACATAGGCGGCCTTTCCGACGCCAAGGAGAAGATCCGCGAGATGATCGAGCTGCCCATGAAGCACCCGGAACTCTTCAAGCACCTTGGGATAGAGCCGCCGAAGGGCGTCCTCCTCTACGGCCCTCCCGGGACCGGCAAGACCCTCCTGGCGAAGGCGGTCGCCAACGAGTCGGGGGCCAACTTCACCACCATCAACGGGCCGGAGATAATGAGCAAGTTCTACGGGGAGTCGGAGGCCAGGATAAGGGAGATCTTCGATCAGGCTGAGAAGAACGCTCCCAGCATCATCTTCATAGACGAGATCGACTCGATCGCGCCGAAGAGGGAGGAGGTCACCGGAGAGGTAGAGAGGCGCGTAGTCGCCCAGCTCCTGGCGCTGATGGACGGCCTGAAGTCAAGGGGGCAGGTCATAGTGATCGCCGCGACCAACAGGCCCGATGCGCTCGACCCTGCGCTGAGGAGGCCGGGGAGGTTCGACAGGGAGATCGCCATCTCGATGCCCGACAAGAAAGACCGGCAGGACATCCTGCAGGTTCATGTGCGCGGGATGCCCTTGGGCGAGGACGTCAAGCTGGACGAGATCGCCAGCGTCACACACGGCTTCACCGGGGCCGACCTTGCTGCCCTGACCAGGGAGTCCGCAATGAGGGCGCTGAGGCGTTTCCTTCCCAAGATCGACCTTCAGAAACAGGTCATCCCCGCCGAGATACTCAAGACGCTCAAAGTGAGCAGGGCTGACTTCGATGAGGCCATGAGGGACATAACGCCCTCGGCGCTGAGGGAGGTCTTCGTGGAGGTGCCTGAGGTACACTGGAGCGATGTGGGGGGGCTCAGCGACGTGAAGCGGCAGCTGAGGGAGATGGTCGAGTGGCCGCTGAAGCAGCCAGAGCTCTTCGACCAGATGGGCATAGCCCCGCCGAAGGGCATACTCCTCTACGGACCGGCCGGGACCGGCAAGACCCTCCTCGCGAAGGCGGTCGCGACCGAGAGCGAGTCCAACTTCATCAGCGTCAAAGGGCCGGAACTGATAAGCAAGTGGGTGGGCGAGTCTGAGAAGGCCATACGGGAGGTCTTCAAGAAGGCGAGGCAGGCGGCGCCGTGCATAGTCTTCTTCGACGAGATCGACTCGATCGCCCCCCTGAGGGGTGCCAGGACCGACTCCGGGGTGACGGAACGGATGGTGAACCAGCTCCTCGCGGAGATGGACGGGCTCGTGACGTTGAGGAACGTGGTCGTCATCGGTGCTACCAACAGGCCGGATATTATCGACCCTGCCCTCCTCAGGCCCGGCAGGTTCGACCGGAACGTCTTCATACCCGCCCCTGACCGGAAGGCGAGGGAGGAGATCTTCAGGGTGCATACCAAGAAGATGCCTCTGGCGGACGATGTCAACTTTGCTACCTTGGCCGAGATGACTGACGGCTATACCGGAGCCGACATTGAAGCCATCGCGCGCGAGGCAGCCCTCAACGCACTAAGAGAGGAGATGAAGCCGAAGAAGGTCGAGATGAGACACTTCGAAGCCGCCATCAAGACCGTCCCCGCGAGCCTCTCGACGCACGACCTACACCGCTATGAAGACATGAAGAAGAACATAGGCCGGATGATAATGTAGTGCGAGCGATCGTGTAGGCCTAAGAGGGGGCAGTTACCGCCCCCCTGTCCCCTTTCCTTTCCCTTCCTTTCCCTTCCCCTTTTCCCCACTCGCCCCCTCAACGCGCGCCAGCCAGATATGAACGGGGTAATGAGGAGGGCGGGGACCCATCTCGCAGCTCAGCGCCCCTCCCTCTTCGCATACAGCCTGTTCAGGCTCTCGACCAGGGCGTTCACCGAGGTCATCACGATATCCCCCCCCACCGAGATGCCGCGGGCGCAACGCCCTGCCTGGTCCTCTACCGCAACCTCAACCGAGCAGAGCGAATCGGTTCCGCCGGAGATCGCCTCCAGCCTGTAATTCGTCAGCTTTATCTCCTCGCCGAGGGCCGACTGTATCGCCTTCGCTACCGCGTCGACGGGGCCGACCCCCACGCCGGCCGCGACCCTGTTTTTCTCCTTCACACCGAGCTGCACCGAGGCGGTCGGGGTGATCTTGTTCCCGCTAACCACGAGGAGCTCGTTGAGCCTCACAGTCTTCTCCTCCTCCGGGACGCTGCCGAGGACAGCCTCCACTATGGCTATCACATCGTCCTCGATGATCTTCTTCTTCCTGACGCTGAGCGATCTGACCCTCTCGACCACCTCCCTGATCTGTGCATCACTGAGGTCGTACCGCTCCGCCACGAATGAGGAGATCGCGTGCTTCCCCGTGTGCTTCCCCATCACGATCCTCCTCTTCTGCCCCACCATCTCCGGCGTGAGCGGCTCGTAGCTCTCTGCCTTGGCAAGTACGCCGTGGACATGGATCCCCGCTTCGTGGGCGAACGCGTTCTCACCCACGATGGGATAGTTCGGCATCAGCCCTATCATACTGTACCTCTCGACCAGCCGCGAGGTCTCCTTCAGGCGCGGGAGGTTTATGCCAGTCCTGACGTTGTACATGGCCGCCAGGCCCGCGGCGACCTGCTCCAGGCTGGCGTTCCCCGCCCTCTCGCCCAGCCCGTTGACGGTGACGTGGACCTGCTCAGCCCCTGCCTTGACCCCCGCGAGGGTGTTCGCCACTGCGAGCCCAAAGTCGTTGTGGCAGTGCATTGAGATCGGCTTCTTGAGGGCCCCCTTCAGCCTGGATATCAGGCCATACATCGCCTCCGGCTCCATGACGCCCACCGTGTCTGGGACGTTGTGGTAGTCTGCGCCGCGGGCTTCTACCTCCGTATAGAACCTGATCAGCCTATCGATCGGCGTCCTCGTGGCGTCCTCGCATGAGAACTCACACTCCAGGCCGTGATCCTTGACATACTCAGTCGAGGAGACTGCCTGCTGGAGCGCCTTCTCTTCGTCCATCCTCAGCTTGTACTTGAGGTGGGTATCCGAGGTCGCGATGAATATATGCACCCTGTCCACGTCCGCCCTGAGGCAGGCGTCGATATCCGGCTGGACGCACCTGGCGAGGCCGCAGACCTTCATCCGCGTCCCCAGTCCCTTGATCTGCTTTATCGTGTTCTCCTCCTCCTCAGAGTTTGCCGGGAAGCCTGCCTCAATCACATCGACGCCGAGTTCGTTGAGTCTCCTCGCTATCTCGAGCTTCTCATCCAGTGTGAAACAGACGCCCGGGGTCTGCTCCCCGTCTCTCAGCGTCGTATCAAGAACGTAGACCCTCTCAGGGAACCTTGCCTTCTCTCTGATGGGTTTGATGAGATCGCTTACAAAGACTCCTTCCATTTGCAACACTGCCTAGCAGTTCTGCCCTCTTTCTCGTGCTAAGGGATTTATGCATCGAGGCTTATAAAATCTAGTCGGGGACAGGATACCATGAGTGAGGAATTGACCGGCAAGTTCCAGAAGAAGATGGGCTTCGCCCCGGCGATAATGCACATCGCATCTGAGATCGATCCCAAGCTCAAGGACTTTTACGAGTTCTGCGACGAGACCATCCAGAACGATGGCGCACTCTCCTCAAAGCACAAGATGCTCATCATAATGGCGATGGGCGCACAGCGCCACTGCAAGGAGTGCGTGGTCTCTGCCATGAGGGGGGCGTACAACAAGGGCGCGACTGAGGACGAGATACTCGAAGCCGTGCGGTGTGTGGCGATTGCGGGAGGCGCGCCCGCCATCACCGCCTGCAAGGACGCCCTGCTCCTCCTGAGGGACAAGAAGCTTGGAGGTCCCGACAGGGGTGGCTGCGGCCACTACTCCTCAGAGGGAACTCCCTGAACCAGGGTGCCGGGAGCCGCCGCCTCCGCTCTCGCCTGGCCAGGGCCGGCGCTAATCCGTCCTACTCCTCGTAGAGCACGCCGAGGTCCTTGAGCTTCTGGTGGATCTTCTCCACCGCTATCTTGACCTCGTCCTCGTGCTTGGCCCCGGTGCAGACCATCTTGCCTGACGAGAATATCAGGAGGACTACCTTGGGCTCGCCCATCCTGTAGATGAGGCCGGGGAACTGCTCCGGCTCATACATGACGTTCTCGAGCAGGAAAGCCGCCTTCTCCAGGTTGACCTCGGCGTTGAGGTTGGCCGAGGCGACGATGTTCTGGATCTGGATCTCCGGCGTCCCGATAATTACGATGTTCCTGTCTTTCAGGTTCTTTATTATCTTCTTCACGGCGTTGTGGACTTCCTTCTCCGACTTGGCCCCGGTGCAGACCATCTTGCCTGACGAGAAGATGAGCGTGGCCGTCCTCGGCTTTGAGAGCCGGTAGACCAGCCCCGGGAACTGCTCCGGGTTGTACTCGACGCCGGGCACGTTCCCCGAGATGGTGTCTAGGTCGATGTTCTGGTTCATCGTCACTGATGCGACAACATTCTCAATCCTGACTGAAGGTTTTAACGCTGGCGCCCCCTAAACATACAGTTACGCTCAAAAGCTATTTAAAGACCTTTATAAAGCTTTTTTCGTCTTCTAAGGGTTTGGCGCTTTCTGTAGAACGCTTTCTGTCCTCGTTCATGGATATTATGATCATAACCAGGAGGATGATCGCGACGCCTGCTATCACCGCTGTATTCTTGAACCAGAGGAACGGGTAGCCGAGGTAGGGTATATGGTACACCACCTTCCCGATCACCCTCTCCTCCGGGACCCACGAATACGGGTTGTCCGCGTTCTGGTCTGGGCTCCTGTTTGCATCGCCCTTGGTCAGCAGGTAGTACTCGCCGCCGATCAGGGTCTTGGCTATGACCCTGTGCGTCCAGGGCGTGGGATCGTAGATGGTGACGAAGAAATAGTCCGTGATCTGCGTATCCGGGAAGTAGTACACGACAACATCCCCCACCGTCGGGCCTCCGGCCACTATGTCCTCGCCGTCCACCCTCTGGATGAAGATGAGCGACCCCGTGGGTATGTTCGGCTCCATGCTCCCCGTCTGGACCGCTGCTATGGGCAGGTTGGTCCCGGAGACGGCCCTCGTGACGGCGGTGAAGGTGGACAGCACCGCCAGGAAGAGGATGACAGGGATCAGCGTCCACTTTGCCGTCTCTGATACCTTGACCTTCAATGCGACCACTTCTAACTTCTAAACTTGGACCGGGAATACAGGCCCAAGGCCGAACTTCTCGGCCTGCTCGTCGACCCTCTCCTGGATCTTCGCGATATCCTCCTTTGTGAGGTGCCTGAACCTCCCCTGGGCCATCAGGTACTTCTCCACCGGCAGCCTCCTCGGGATCTTCACCGTCACGTTCACCTTGCCGCCGACCGCCTCGTAGAGCGGCCAGACCCCTGTCTGGACTGCGAGCTTGCCCATCTCCATCCCCTCGCTGACGCTGAACCTCCAGCCCGTGGGGCACGGCGTCAGGACGTGGAGGACGGCAGGACCCTCGATGTTGAGCCCTTCCCTCACCTTGCTCATGAGGTCGAACGGATACGACGGGCAGGCCGTCGCGGCGTAGGGTATGCCATGGGCCATGGCGATCCCCACCAGGTCCTTCTTCTGGGTCCTCTGCCCCCTGTAGAGCACGCCCGGCGGCGAGGTGGTCGTCGAGGCGCAGTAGGGGGTCGCGGAACTCCTCTGGATGCCGGTGTTCATATAGGCCTCGTTGTCGTAGCAGACGTACAGGAAATCGTGCCCCCTCTCGAGGGCGCCGCTCAGGGCCTGCAGCCCGATATCGAAGGTCCCGCCGTCGCCGCCAATGGCTATTATGTTCGGCTTCTCGCTCGACTTGCCCTTCCTGTTGAGTGCCTTCAGGGCAGACTCTATCCCCGAGGCTACCGCCGAGTTGTTCTCGAATGCGACATGAACCCACGGGACCCTCCAGGCTGTCTGCGGGAAGTATGAGGTCGAGACCTCAAGGCAGCCTGTCGACGTGACGACTATGACGTTGCTCCCCGACGCCTTCAGGATCTGGCGGATTGCTGTGCCCGTAGTGCAGCCGGCGCAGAGCCTGTGCCCTGGAGCAAGGAGCTCCTCCCTCGGGACCTCCCTGACCGTCCTGATGGGCGGCAGAGCCGGGGGCAGAGCCGATGCCGATGCCGATGCCGATACCGATGCCGATAAAGGCGCCTGCGATCCTGGCCGCCCCCACGTTTCCGTCCCTTCCTGTTTCTGTTCCCGCGTAGGTGTTGGATTGCTCATTCTCTCAGCCCCACGTAAATCGTCGGTCTGGACTTGCCCTCTCCGGCCGCTTCTTCTGTCACCTTGAACATGTGGAGGAAATCGTCGACCGTTATATCCCTTCCTCCAAGTCCAGCGACAAAGTTCTGGAGAACCGGGCCCTTCTTAGCCCCATACAGCGCAGCAGAGACGTCCGCGAAGAGCGGGTTAGAGGGCCCGCCGGGGGTGGCCGCCCTGTCCATTATCCCGATCGCCTTGAGCCCTTCCACGGCCTCTAGGAGCCGGTCGGAGGGGAACGGTCTGAACGTCCTGAGCGAGATCACGCCCGCCTTCTTCCCCTTAGCCCTCAGCCTCTCCGCGGCGATCCTTGCGGTGCCGAGGGTCGAGCCCATCGTCAGGAGGGCATACTCCGCGTCCTCCAGATGGTAGGCGGTGAGGTCTTCATAGATCCTTCCGAACATTTTATTGTACCCCACATAGATCTCCCTGATCCTGTCCCTGCTCCTCTCCATGGCGTCTATCGACTGGTACTTCATCTCATAGTAGTACTCTGGCGGACCGACTACACCTGTGCTGTACGCCAGCTTGGTGGAGACCCTGTTCTCCATGGGTGCCGATGGGATGTACGCCTTTACCGTCCCGCTGTCAGGCAGCAGGACCGGTTCGTAAGTGTGGCTGACGATATAACCGTCCATATTGACCATGACCGGGAGCCTCATCTCCTCCGCGATCTTGAACGCCATTATGGTCGTATCAAAAGCCTCCTGTGCAGAGGTAGCCCAGATCTGGATCCACCCCGAGTCCCTCTCGGCCATCGCGTCGCTGTGGTCGTTCCAGATGTTGAGCGGCGCGGAGAGCGCCCTGTTGACGTTCGCCATCACTACCGGCGTTCTCAGGGCAGATGCTATGAAGAGGACCTCGCTCATATATGAGAGGCCTTGGGAAGAGGTCGCAGTGAACACCCTAGCCCCGGTCAGCGAAGCGCCGATGCAGGCGCTCATGGCAGAGTGTTCGGACTCGACGTTGATGTACTCCGCATTGAGCTCGCAGTTGGCCACCATCTCGGACAGCTTCTCAACAATCGTGGTCTGCGGGGTTATCGGGTACGCTGCTATGACGTCGACATCCGCCATCTTGACCGCGTACGCGACCGCATAATTGCCGCTGAGCCCTATCCTGGTAGTGCTTCCCTGAGCTTTGCCAGCCCGTGCCTTTGTAGTCATCTCCGGTCACTCCTTCACCATCTTTATCAGCTTCAGGGCGCAGGCCTTCTCACAGATCCCGCAGCCCTTGCAGTAAGCCAGGTTGACGTCGTACGACCCGTCCTCTTTCGCCTCGATCGCCGAATCCGGGCAGTAAAGCCAGCACATCCCACACTTGGTGCATCTGCTCCTGTCCACCTCAGGCCTGAACGTCCTCCAGGAACTGACGTCGAACTCAACGGAGCAGCCGGGCTCCGTGACGGACCCTCCTTCCGGGATATCCTTCCAGCCCTTCAGGTGCTTCAAGGCGCCTGCCCCCCGACTATTGTATCGTGATATGCGTGCCTTATTGCATTAATATTCTTCTCTGCCAAGGCCCCCTTGAAGCGTTCCCGGGCGATCTCCTCCAGCGTCTCAAGCTTGACCACTCCGGTAGCCTTGACGAGCGCGCCCAGGATTGAGGTGTTTGTGATCGGGACCCCCAGCTCCTTGATCGCGATCTCGGTGGCATCGACCATGGCTATCTTGCCGGCCTTCTTGAACCTGCCCTTCAGCCCGCCCGCCCCGTGGGCAGCGTTGATCACTACCGTGCCCCCCTGCTTCAAGCCCTCCTCCAGCCCCTCCATCGTCATGAGGCTGGGGTCAAGGATCACGACCACATCAGGCTCGTAGATCTGAGACCTCAGGAGGATCTCCTTGTCATCTATCCTCGTAAAAGCCAGGACTGGGGCCCCCCTCCGCTCCGGGCCAAACGCAGCGAATGCCTGCGCGAACTTGCCTTCCTTTATGGCAGCTGTTGCGAGAATTTCAGCGGCGGTGACCGATCCCTGGCCGCCTCTTCCATGCCACCTGACTTCGAGCATGACCGTAAACTCCTTGTATGCGTATGCAGGGGATAAATCACGCTACCCTTCTATTAACTTCTTCGGCTTTTATCTGACCTTTCTCTATCTCTCTCAACGCTGCTGGGAGCCGTCCGCAGATAATCCTGACAAAGCCGACCCGGCCGGTGATCTATCGCGGGTCCCTCAAGAATGCTGGCAAAGACGATATGATCCTGGCGGCTACCCCCTGAGGGCAGTTCCGGCCTAACTCCGGAGCTTTGGAGAATCGAACCAAAGCCCTGTCACATGCGCCGTGCCGTTTACCTCGCTGAATACCGCCTTGACCGTTACTCCCGCCGGCTCGCTGGTGAAGTTGGCCTTGTAGATGGTCACGATGTATCCGCTGCTCTGCTCCGCGCTCACAAACTCCTTGGATGAGTACTCCCCTATCCTGGAATCGAAGAGGGCCTTCATCTGGAGGAATGCCACTTCGGTCAGGTTACCCTTCATATTCGAGTCAAAATGCCCGGAGAACCTGGTATAGTTACCTTCGTTCAGCCCCCGCAAGATGTCCTCGGTTACGGCGTCCGAGTACGCCCTTACCCTCTGGACGTCGATGGGGGCTGGCAGCGTCAGGGCATAAATACCCACTGCGACGACTAGAACCGCCAAGAGGACTATTATCGTGCTCTTTCTCATCGCAGACCGCCGGCTAAAGTAATGCTGCACGGCTTGATAAGCTTTTCCGGATATTCAGCCTGCAGGCGCGGGTCCGCCCCTGGAGCCGCCCGCCCTGCCTCCCAGCCTAGGAAGCGCCCACCCGTGGAGCATCACAGCATACAGCAGCGTAATGAGGGCCGTTGCCGCGATGACTCCTTCCACCTGCCAGATCGTGAGTCTGAAGACGTAGAGGCTGACAACGCCCAAGAAGTCCAGCACTGCGTGGAGGGCGATAGCCACGAGGAGGTACTCTTTGCTCTCCAGCGCCTTGAATACTATCAGGGCGAGGGCTGTATGGAATACGATCGCAATGTTCCTCTCCACTGCCCCGGGGAGGAGATCGAGAAAGCCCGCCTCATATCCCAGCAGGTATGCTGCCGCCACCAGGTTCACGACGTACAGCAGTACAGCCTCCAGGAGGCCCCACCCTATGCCCATACATATCGTTCTGCGAACAGTCCTCAGGAGCTTGACCTTCCTTATCAGGATGTAGCGTATGCCCTCCTCAAAGATGCCTGCGAGGATCGCCGCGTAGGCAAAGTAGATCACGCTTCCGCCCAGGAACGAGTCTGCGTACAAGGGGAGCTGGAGCGGGACCCACCTCAGCAGGAGCGCGACCAGCCATCCCATAGCACCGATCCCGACACATATCCAGCCCGCCCTGCTCCTTCCCGCAAATGCTGCTGCAGCTGCGGTTGCAGGGAGAGCCGCTATCATTATTCCCAGAACAACAGCCAGGTTGCCCTCCATAATATCTCCCCGAGTATCGGTACTGCCTTTAGGGCGCTTCCACAAATAAGCCTTAGCTTTGGCTCCGGTCAGCACGAACTAGGAACTAGGAGTTAGGGATTGAACTAGCCTCACGCCGGACAAGTTAAATAGTGTTTTGAATCCTTATTTCAAGGGACATACTATGGCAGAAGAAGCATACACTGCTGTAAAGGAGTATCTCGACAAGACCCGGGCATTCGAGGTCAAGTTCGAGGGAGACAAGATAACGGTATGCGAAGCCCAAGGGATATCCAAGACGAGCGTATCAAAGAGCGAGATGAAGGGTGCGAGGGTAGGCGGCAAGCGTAAAATCCCGAAGGACCAGATGGATGTCCTCAGGAACTCCGTCGAGAGGCTCTTCAGGGAGAGGGTGAATTTCAAGGTAATATTCGGCAAGGACGACTCGACGATCAGGTTTGATCTGGATCATTATATCCACCTCTACCCTGACAAGTGCCTCGTGCTCGGCTTCAGATCGCTGGACGAGCGGCCGGTCTCCCTTATACGGGACTGCCTCGACTATCCAAACATCAAGGTTCTCTCGCCCTCAAGGTGAACTCGATGACGATGAACACCTCGACCATAGTCTTCAGCATCGCACTACTCCTCCTCATCTCCCCCGCCTTCGTCTACATGGCGCTCCAGAACCTGGCCCCCTCACTTCCTCCTCTGCAGGTGCAGGTGGCGAGCGTGGTACCTTTCTTAGTGGGGGCTGCCATCCTGGTCGTTGCCAGGCCAAAGCCTAAAAAATAGGTGCCCTTCTCCTTCTTTCCCACGTGATTCATCAGGTGCGGCCGCCTGAGCCCCTCGCATATTTTTTCACGATGGCGCGGTAGGCATCCGCCGTCTCTTTTATCCGCTCCCGGTCGGCCGCCTCGATGTTTCTTACGACCTTGGCCGGCATGCCCATAGCGACGCAGTTTGGGGGGATCTTCTTCCCCTCAGGGACCAGCGCACCCGCAGCCACTATACTGCCCTCGCCCACCTCGGAGCCCGTCAAGAGTATCGCTCCCATTCCGATGAGGGAGTTCGCTCCAACCTTGCAACCATGAAGGATACACGCATGGCCGACCACGCACCCTCCGCCCACCACTGTGGGGTAGCCCAAGTCGGTGTGAAGGACGGAGCCGTCCTGTATGCTGGTGTATCTCCCCACTGTGACCGTCTCTATGTCGCCCCGCAGCACCGCGCAAGGCCAGATGTTCGCCCCGTCCTCCACGACCACATCACCTGTTATTACCGCCGCAGGATGCACAAAAGCTCCCGCGTGAATGATCGGCTTTTTGCCTCCGGCTTCCTCTATCAACCTTGCAAACCTCCTGCAGTGTACAGATTGAGGTAGGATGCAGATAAGTTAGCCTGATCCAATTGACTGGACGCCTCATCGGCGATCTCAGAAAAAGGGGAAAGAATGGCTGCTGGGTGCAGCCGCTTTTCCTTATTAGGCATTCTGTATGTATATGTTCAGCGTTAATTTAGCGCCTGATCCCGTTATTGTATGCTGATACTCGTTTCCGTTTGCATCTACTATGTAGATCGTCAGCCGGATCAGTATGGGTCCGTTTGGCTCGCTCGGCACAGTATCATCCGTTGGCGGCGTCGCTGGGTCTGTAGGCGTAGTGGGCACCGTGTCATTTGTCGGCGGTGTTACCGGATCACCCGGATTCGTACCGTTAGTCGGCGTAGCAGGCGTAACCGGTGTTGTGTCATTTGTCGGCGTGGTAGGCGTCGTCGGTCCAGTCGGCGTAGCCGGCGCATCGCCGCTCACGTACGCCGTCGGCGTCGCGTCCAGGTACCTGTTCAGTATCTCCTGCCATCCGCTCCCCATCGG
>JAULTD010000002.1:0-329191 GCA_038801785.1 Candidatus Methanomethylicaceae archaeon GD_Cm_T35_P0_bin.15 | reverse complement strand
CGAGACGGCGTCCCTCACCACGCCGAGGTCAGGCACGTTGACGTGGAATATGTCGCCTGAGATGACGATAAAGTCCACACACTCGTCTAGGCAGGCGTCTACTGCCCTCCTGAGGGTATCCAGCTCCAGCTCCCTTAGCCTCAGGTCCGAGGTTGCACCCAGATGGAGGTCCGCCATATGAGCGAATCTCATCGGTTCACCTCGTCAGAAGAAGACCGGGCTGGATCCCTCGACGTTATTCACCTTCGCTATGTCTTCGAAGAGCGGCACATAGATGGGCACGGGGAACCTGGAGAAGATAGAGCTCACTATCGCCTCACCCTCGTCGAGCCCAGCTATGATCCGGTCGTACGGCGTCAGGTCCTGCGCCGCGCTCTCGATCAGAGCCTTCCTCTCGAGCGCCAATTCGTTGCCCATTATGACTTTTGTCCCTATGTTCGCTAATATCTCTTTGGGGATCTCTGACGCCATCTGCGTCACGGCGATCAGTCCGATCCTGA
Organism: Candidatus Methanomethylicaceae archaeon GD_Cm_T35_P0_bin.15; assembly: GCA_038801785.1. GTDB lineage: Archaea > Thermoproteota > Methanomethylicia > Methanomethylicales > Methanomethylicaceae > JAULTD01. The sequence goes on along the minus strand of JAULTD010000002.1, from coordinate 328,691 downwards.
ACTTCCTCCCTTCCCTCGCGATCCTCCCAAAGATGTTGCTCCCGTACTTCTCGCTCAGAACCCTCGGAGCCTCCTCTAGGACTACGCCTGCCAGCGGCATGCTGTCCAAGATGCCTCTGGTTTTATAGTCCTCGTACCTCCTGAAGACCTCGTGGAGGACTGCGCTTGTGACGATGAGCCCCGCATCGTCCGGTATGCTGGATCCGTCGACCAGCACAACCTTCCCTCCTTCGAGCGCATCGGCCATGTCCCCTATGGTGGACTCGCCCATAGTCTCGGTATCGAAGACCTCGTCCGCGCAGGAGAGCGTGCCGTCGTCGTTTACCCTCAGGTTGAAGAGGTTTCCGAACTTCCTCCTCAGAGCCCGGAGGGTGCCCGATTTAATCCCTTGCCTGTCTACCTCCTCCTCGTCGGCGGTCATGAGGGTCTTTATCCAATCCCTCCCCTCCTTTCTGTAAAAGTGCCCGATCGCCTCCTCCTGAGCCTCCGAGAGGTAGAGGATCCCCAGCACGTCTGTCGGCCTGATGCTCTTCAGGTTAACCCTCAGCCTCTTCTGGCCGGGCGGGGGCTTCTTCGAGTAATAGACGAGAGCCCTCCCGGCGTCAGGGTGATCCTTCAGCCCCTTCTGCGCGACACCATAGTACTCGTTGTGCACATCCAGGACGAAGATGCCGAACTTGCGATGCCCCATCGCCTCCCAGATCATCACCTTCATGAGGTTGGACTTGCCCCTCCCCGTCTGGGCGGAGACGAGGACGTGATGTGAAAGCATCTTATCCCCGTCCATGCAGTACCTATAGTCGAGCGTCTTGGAGCCGCTCCTTATCCTTCCGAGGAGCACCTTCGTCTTGGGCTCCCCCAAGAAAGCAAAGTCCCCGTCAACTACGTTCCTCGCCTCCGAGAGGAAAGGAGGGATCGAGCGGGGCGACTTTGCCGCCGGCTTCCCGTCTCCTACAACTTCCAGGAGGGGGCTCGCCCTCACTACCTTGAAGAGGCTCAGATCGCCCTTCGGGAACTCGATGCTCGGGCTGGTCCTCTCCAGCATACTCCCGGCACCGGTGCAGATCATAGCGTCAGCTACTAGGCTCTTGTACTCGAGTGCCGAGACCATGTAGAGGTGCCTCCTCCTGTTCTTGGCGTCCTCCACAACGACTAGGTCTCCGAGCTCGAGGTTTGCGCCGTCCTTCTCCCTCAGCTCAATCCCCTCGCTGCCGCCTGCTACTATCCGCCCTACTACTTGACCGTTAGATGAAGCAACCAACAATCAGACCTCCATACCATCAAGCGTATCGTGGGGGGTCAGCGCCCTCTCGTGGAGGGTGAGCCTCTCCGCCTCCTCCGGCCCCAGCCTATTGAGCACCAAGTACTTTATCTGCTCGGCCTCGCCCCGCCTGACCCTTGCATATTTGTGGGCATCTATCAGGGCGTAGGGGTATCCTGGGAAGGCGAAGTACTTCGAGCCGCCCACAAGGGCTGCCAAGAGCCTCTCGAGGTCCCCTTCGCACCCTTCCATGACATCCAGCCTGAACGGCCTGTCTCCAGACTCGTGGAGCTTGACGAAATAGACTGTGCATCTGGGCGTCCACCTCTCCGAGACGCCGACCTTGGCGACCCACCTCCCGTACCCCCTCTTCCTAGCCAGCCTCTCGAAGAACGAGCCGAGGGGGAAGCCTTCCCGGGTCACGAGTGTCGAGCCCTTGGAGATGCCTGCCACCACCGTCCCCGCACGCCTCGCCTCCTCAAAGACCTCCTTTGAGATGCTCCTCTCATACGGGGACATGCCCCAGAGGGAGCCGTCCATTAGCAGGAAGTCCACGCCGAAGCCCAGGGCCCTCTTCGCAAGCCCCCACTCGCAGAACCTGAGGACCATCCCGATGACGGTATCGATCTCATTCCTCTCGAGAGTCAGGTCGTCCTCCCCCGCATCCACCCTCATACACTCCAGGTCTTCCAGGGGGCACCTCCCCTGCCACCCCTCAGCTCTTACGTGGTAGGACGGTCTGCCGCTCACGTCCAGCTTTATGTTGGAGGCAAAAGTGGCGGTCTCGGTAAAATTGAGCTTGTCCATCCGGATGAACTTGTTGCAGTAAACCCTGTTAAGTACATGCGCTGTGGAAGGGGTCTTGATTATCGCGCTCATCCCACCGTCCACAGCCGAGATGGACGCCTCTTCCCCCTCTCCCTGGTCTGCAATCTCATGAATATCTTCTGCGCCTAGCTTTGCAGAAAAGTGGTGTGCAACCGTCACCTCAGGCAGTTTGAGGCTGCCCTCGATGTGCCTGATGATACGATCTATGAACTCCTCCATAGGGCCGTCCCTGATCAAATGGCGGTATATATAATATTTGAGGGTTCGCACCCCATATGCATGCCAGACAACGGCTGCCGGAGCATGATCCGGAACCCGCTCTCGGAGTATCTCCGCGTATCTGGAAAATCGTCGCATGAAGGGCCCGACGGCTTTCTGGCCAGTTTACTGATCGCCCCAGGGGTTATGGCAGTGCCCCCTCTTCATGACCTGCCGCCCTGCTGCCGTGATGCGCTTCCCAGAGATCAGGGCGCTGCCGATCGACGACCTGCGAGCCATCCTCAGCCGAAGTACAAGCCGGCGCCAGTAGGAACATCTTCGGGCGTGTCTGCCGCTTCGGAAGGGCGTGCGGGTCGAGCGGGGGTTACCCCTGCCCGCCTGCCCTAGGTCCGCCGTCGATGAACCGCTCCGAGGTCTTCGAGTAGAGGTACGCGGATAAGGCGTAGGTGGTCGCGAACGCAGCAGTCCCGCCCACCAGCCAGAAGGCGCCCAGGGTAGCGGAGAAGTTGTTCAGGAAATGGAGAAAGACCGCGATGGCGTAGAAGATGATGGTCCGCTTGGTAGCGATGCCATACGCAATTATGGAAGCGCTCGCCGCATGGAAGATGATGCCGGGCAGCCTCACAAGAGGGGAGACGCCAAACGGGATTACATACAGGAGGAACTCGGAGACCCCGAAGCCCAGCCCTACCAGGAAGCCGAGGCTGAAGATCGAGCGCTGCGTCTCGCCGTGGCGGTAGAAGAGCGGATATGCTTTTGCGAACTCCTCGATGAAGGGAGCCAGGATTACAACCTGGACGATCCTCGAGCCCGCCTCAGGAGCGAAGAGGCTCGTGGCGGATGACTGGACGAAGACGGTCAGGGGGATGCTTATTATTATGCCTGAGAGGAAGAAGAAGAGCTTCTCTCGGAGGTCCAGCCTGTGAGGAGGCTCGGAACCAACGGTTCCCTGTGACACATGATGCAGTTCTCGAGGCGTCTATTAACATTTTAGGTGATGTGATCCCCGTGTCTCCAGCGGCCGTTGTCCCGGGCGTCAGGGCGGCCGGTTCCGGCCGATGGCATCACGTCCCTCCGCCGGCGGCCGCTATCCGCAGGAATTCTCTGCTTATATATTACCTGCCCCCCAGACGTCTGTAGCGTATTGGGCAGGGGGACTGGAATGAGCCATGTGCCGATCCCCCGCCGTTAAAGCGAGGGGTGTGCTGACAGCTGTCCCAGAGTATCGCCTTTGTAGGACATGTCTCGGTCGACCATATCCGGAGCATCAGGGGTGAGAGGACCCAGCCCGGCGGCGCCGCCCTTTACGCAGCGATGGGCGCAAAGACCGTCAGCAGGGCCGTCAACCTCGTTACAGCAGTGGGCGAAGGCTTTAGGTTCTTGGACGTCCTCTACGACTTTCCGCAAAACACGATAAAGCGGGTCAAGGGCAGATGCACCGAATTCTTCATAGACTATGACGATGACTGGAACGCTCACTACCGGGAAGTGCACACAGGGTCGGGGTCGAGCATAACTACGAAGGACGTGCTCAAGGCGGTCGGCAGCGGCGTCGACGCCGTCCACCTCGCTCCGATGAACCCTCCCAAGGTGGAACGGATAGCAAGTGCGGTCAAGTCACTCAAACGCGGGGTGATCGTCTCCTTCAACCCCTGTATCCATTATCTGAACAGCAAGCAGAACCGGGATGCATCGTTGAAAGCGGCATCCTGCTCAGATATCGTCATCCTCAATGAGAGGGAGCTCCATGCGATGACGGGCAAGGAAGTGGTATCGGACGCCCTGCGAACGATAAAGTCTGGGATGCTCGTGCTGACCCTCGGGGAGATCGGTACGATCGTCTCCACACGCGGGAGCACAGAGTTCATACCTGCCATGTCTGCGATCACCAAGAAGGCGGTCGACGTGACGGGCGCCGGGGACACCTGGTCCGGAAGCTTCCTGGCAGCATACCTGATGACCGGGAGCTGGATCAAGGCAGTCTCCTTCGCCTCCGTGATATCCGCCATAAAGTGCACAGGCTGGAATTTCGAGAAGGTCCGGCCGCTCAGGTTCGAGAGCGTAGAGGAGATCTTCGATCTGGCCGTCGCCTTCAAGGAGAAGGGGAGGCAACTCACTCTCTCGGACTCGCTGAAGACCGTCAGGCTCCCCTGAGGTGCGGTGTATCCGGGGATGCTTTACACTCGACGGGCAGGCTGCTTCTGCAGGCAGCCGCCCGCTGGCCGCCTCTTGGAGACCGGTGGCGGCACTCGCTGCCGGCTCAGCAGGCGGTATTGCTAGAACGGGCACACCGTCTCCGCCGGTCAAGCCCCTGTCCTTCAGCGTCAGGGTACGGGAGCAGGTTTGTCCTCGCAGCCCCGTCCCCTGCGCCAGAGTACTCGTGGCGGCCTCCTGCTCTGCGAACAAGAACTGAATAAGTTAAAATGCGCGTATCTCTATACAGTATCTAGGTTGTGGAGCATGGACGGCGAAGCAGTCGTCGAACACTTTCTGCAGAGGGTCCAGTCAATTAAGGGAATACGGGGCGCGAAGCTCATTCCCCGTGAGTGTATCGGGCGGCTGAAGGAACTGGAGGCTCAGGCAGAAAGAAACGTACTGATGGGGCTCGCCAAAGGCTACAACGAGGGCGTGAAGCTCGTCCTTTCTAGAGAGTACATCATCGCGGCCCTGACCGATCCATCAATGGAATGGCCGGAGGAACCGACCGTGAAGCTCTTCTACGACGACCTCCTCGTCGGTGAGGAAGTGCGGAACAATGAGCGGCTCGAACAATACAAGGCTGCGGGCGAGATGATACTGGGCACTTTTGTCATCTACCGCGAGAGGCTACAGGCGAATAGGGGCCGCGGCAACGCGCGGGTAGTTATCCCGCACGTACCTCTGAAAGAGCTTGAGGGGGTGGAGGGCACCAGAGACGTCATTGCCGGGAGCCCCTCCTGTCCGCTAGACGCCTACCTGCGGACATTCTTCGATAGAGACGAAGGGGGGCTGGGCACCCTCCTTGTAGGATTCAACCTGGATCGGGACTAGAGCCTGAATGTGCCTGAGGGCATGGATCCCCGCTGAACTACCTCCGGCCGCTCACCTGCGCCTCCCGGATCGCTGGCAGCAGCCTGCGAGACGGTCGAACCACTCTCCGGACCGCAAAACGGGGACGCAGAGTCGCCTGAGCAGGTTGCGGTTTTATAATTGCTGGACAAAAACTCACTGGGAAAGTGTATGAGCGGAAGAAGCCGGGACAAAACAGAGGCCGAGAGACCGAGTGTTCTGATAATAGACGACGATGAGGGCATCCTAGATACGTTCAGCGCCCTGATCTCGTATAAGGGATACAGGGCCGAAACCGCAGGGAGCGGGAAGGAGGCTATCGAGAAATCGAGGCACCAGTTCTTCAACGTGGCCCTCATCGACATCGTCCTCCCCGACATTTCTGGTACCGACCTGCTGGTGAGGCTCAATGAGACCTTCCCGAAGATGCGCAAGGTGATCGTGACTGGCAACGCCACGCTGGACAACGCCGTGCGGTCCGTCAACCTCGGGGCGGACGCATACCTGGTGAAGCCCGTCGCCCCAGAGGAGCTGATGCGGGTCATAGAGGAGCAGCTGGAGAAGCAACGCGTAGAGCAGGCACTCACCGAGGAGAAGGTGGCTCAATACATCTCGGCCAAAGTCATGCAGCTGACTGCCTCCCCGAGCAAGTGATGGCGCATCTCCGACCGCCCCACACAGCCTCTATTGGTGGCCCGATGCCAAAGCCGCAGCCAACATCCCCCCGGTCTCTAAGTTGTATGCCCATGAACGCTGGGCCCCCTTCCTCCGACGGCATTCCCCCTGTTTCCGCGCCGGCGGCTGGAGCGGCGGGCCGTTAGCAATGCTTTAAATTCACCAGCGAGATCATACTCTTGGTAGGTGTTTTTGTCAGACAAGACCGTCACGTCTTGTTACGACATAAAAAATCAGACCGCGATCGTCACGGGCGCGTCGTCTGGGCTGGGCGTCACTTTCGCCGAGACACTGGCCGAGTGCGGGGTCAACCTGGTGATCGCCGCTAGGCGGCTGGAGCGGCTCAAGGCTGTGGCAAAAGATCTGAGTAACCGCTTCGGGGTCGAGGTGGTTCCCGTCATGGCCGACGTCAGCAAGGAGGACCAGGTGGTGAACATGGTCAAAGCCGCCACCGATAACTTCGGGCACTTGGACATCATAGTGAACAACGCCGGCGTCGCAACGATCTCCCCTGCGATTGAGATGGGTATCGAAGAATGGCGGAAGGTGATCGACATCAACCTGACCGGCGTCTTCATATGCGCCCGCGAGGCCGCAAGGGTGATGGTCAAGCGCAGGTACGGCAAGGTAGTCAACATATCCTCGATCTACGGTGCCACCGGCGATATCTTCCCGGCTTCGCCGTACTATGCATCAAAGAGCGCCGTCATCAACCTGACGAGGGCCTTGGCCGTTGAGTGGGCGCCTTTCAGGATAAATGTCAACTCCATAGCACCCGGCTTCTTCCCGAGCGAGATGACGTCGTCCGTCTTCGAAGACAAGAAGGCGCTGAACTACATCCTCTCAAGGACGCCGCTGGGGAGGACCGGCGAGCCGGCCGACCTTAAGGGTACGCTCCTCTACCTCGCATCCCCAGCCTCAAATTACGTCACCGGGCAGACCCTCTTCGTTGACGGAGGATGGACTGCGCTTTAAGGCAGCCGCACCCATTACCGCCGCCAGATCCGAGGTCCCTATGCGCTGATCCTGCCGGGCCGTGCAGTGCCAGCGCGGCGCCAGCACCAGTATCGGCACCGGCACAGGCACCGGCACAGGCACCGGCACAGGCACTGGCACCGGCGCCAGCGCTGGCATGCTCCGCACCAGCGGCCACCTATCTTTATAAATATACCCGTGAATTTACGACCGGTGGCGGACCATGCGGTACAGCCTTCCTGAACTCGAGATGTACTTGGTAGACTCTCTTCCGGGGTTCTCGTGCAAGAGGTGCGCTAGGTGTTGCCAGGAAAAGCTGATCCCGCTCTACGCCCGTGACCTCGAAAGGCTGGAGGCGCTCAACGGTCAGTTCTGCTCAAAGACCAGTGCGGCCGAGAGAAGACTGACGGGTGCGGCATACAAGATGCGCATGAGGAACGGGAAATGTATCTTCTTGGACGACACCTCCTGCCTGCACTACGACCTCAGACCTGCGACCTGCAGGCGACACCCTTTTCTAGTCACCGGGAAGCACCTGCTCGTCTCTTCCACATGCCCGGGGATCGACTGGTCCTTCACACAGCCCGCCAGTGACGCCAAGGGCCTCTCAGCAGAGATCTCCCTACAAATAGATGCCGTGCTCGGCGACTACCTCCGGCGGCGTCCCCCAGGCAGCTCTATGCCTCTCTAGCCTGCACCCGCCCCTCCACGCTGTTATCCCGCCAGAGATCCGTCAGCTCAAGCTCTTCAGAAGAGCTTGGATGCCATCTTCAGTGCGAAGATCGGATGATGCATGAGCTTGGAAGCGACCTTCCCCACGTCAAGGCCGTTGGCCAAGTCTACAACATCGTCCCCGCTGAGGACCTCCCCTAACATGTTCAGCTCATCATCGCTCAGCTTCTCAACGGCATCGAGAACCTTGAGGCTCTTGGCTATCCTCGCCCCCCAGTACTCGTTATAGCGCACAGGGTAAGCCTTCAGGAGTGTCAGGTCATTTGCGGCCAACGCCTCCGCTACCACCTCGCCCGCGATGCTGCCCGCACCCATGCTGGTTCTTATGCCTCCGCCGGTTATTGGTATGACCTGGCCTGCCGAGTCCCCGCAGAGGAGAACATTGCCGCTCACCACCGCTTTCAGCTGTCCTGTGACCGGCACCCCGCCGCCCCCCTCCTTCACAACCTTGGCGTTCTCGAAGAACTGGGGATGATTGCTGATGAATTTGTCGAGGTACGGCTTTGCGTTCTTCCCCCTTACCCCTATCCCCACGTTCGTCACATACTCGTTCTTGGCAAATACCCAGGCGTATCCCATGGGTGCCACCTCGTTCCCCATGTATATGCGTATGAAGTTCTTCTCGGGGATCTGGCAGTTGATCATGACATATTGGATCGTGGGGATTATGTCGTACCCCCTGGTCTCGAAACCGCAGCTCCTGCAGACCGACGATCCGACACCATCCGCCCCGATGAGGACCTTGAAGGCGACCTCCGCGCTCTCGCCCTTGTGATCGTAGGCCAGCTTCGTCGCGTTGCCCTTCCCCTCCCCGATGGCGACGCCTTTCACCTCACTCTTCATCATGAGATCGGCACCCGCCGCGACCGCCTCTGCCGCGAGCGCATAAAGGAAGATCTGCTTGTTGAGGATATATCCCCTGTACGAGGTGCCCGCTATCCTGACCGCCCTGTTCTCGTCGGGCGGGTAGACATACGCCCCGTCAATGCTGTTGGCTATCAGCGAAGGCGATGGCTGTATCTCTGCAGTCTCGAAAGCGGTCTTGGAGACCGCCTCCCCGCAGGCCCTCGTTCCCAAGTCCTTGTCCTTCTCCAGGATCAGTACCGAGAACCCTCTCTTAGCTATCTTCCGCGCCGCCATGAGGCCGGCCGGGCCCGCGCCCACGACTACAGCATCGTACTCCATACTAACGCCACCAGAGAAGAGAGAAAGGGCAGGATTTATAAAAATATGCTTCCAACGCTCCCGCCCCGTGACAATTACCGGGCCCCTGATCTTATCCTTACTGACGCCGTCCCGCTGGACTGCCTGTAGCGGGCGGGCCTCAGCGCCCTAGGCCCAGCACCCCCTCCTCAGCCCCTGCCTTGGCCCCGGCACCGCCCTTCCCCAGCTCCCCGGAGAGCCTTGCGACCAGCTCCTCCTCGCTGACGCCGAGGGCATGGAGCCAGGCCTCGACCTGCTTGGCAGCGGGGATGACCTCGATCCCCTCATCCTTCAGGACTGCAGTCTCATCCGGGGCATTCTCATAGTTCCATCTCGGCATTATAAACGCCCTCATCTTTATGCGTCTTGTCTGGACCGCCGCTATTATCTTCCCAGCACCCCTCCAGCCGAGCCCGCCGACAGGGCCGACCCCGCCCTTTATGTCCCCCTTCCCGCTCATCACGACATCCGACCTGGCCTTTATGCCGGAGATCTCCGAGATCGCTGCTACGCTCAGCGCTATCCCTAGGCTCGGTCCGCTGACGCCCATCCCCGCCATGCCTTCGAGAGGACTGATCACCTGAAATACCATGTCATAGTCCGAGATGTCCGCCCCCGTCTTCCCGTAGACATACGCCTTTACGTACTCTACGACGTTGGTGGCACTCTCCAGGACGCTTGTGTCCTCGACCGGCGCGACGTTTCCCAAGAATGCGGACTTTGCGGCGCCGGTGACTGTTACCCTGCCGGTTCCATGCGGCTTTGCTACGCACTCCACGATCAAGATTACGCCGCGCCTGCCCTGCTGGTCGGTGGCCAGCCCGAGCGAGACCCCCGGCTCGGGGTTTGTGTAGATCATGCTCTCCTGGGCGTCCATGATCTCCTTCTCCATCTCCCCCTCGAGCTGTTCCGCTGCCCTCTCGAAGTGGTAAAGCCTGATCTTATAGCTCTCAGGGGTGACGGTTTTAAAGTCTACATTATCCGATCCCATGACTGCGTAGAGCCTGTCCAGGTCCTCCCGGTAGAAACTCTTCAGCTCGGCTGACCTGGGATCGGACGCGGGCACCTTCGCGAGCTCCAGCGCTACCGCGACCTCCTGCGATCTCAGGCGGTTCGCCTCCTTGATTATCTCCGCCACGACCCTGGGTGAGACCGCCCTGAACTTCTTGAGGATCGCCAGGATGCTCTCTGCCGACACCTCCGGGTGGAGGTGATGGGCATAGTACCGCATATGGATCCTGACGATGTCGCGCCTCTCTGCATCCGTCCTGGGCAGCGGAACCTCTATCACATAGGGCTCAAAACGGTTCAGTATGGCCTCGTCTATCATCTCGAGCCTGTTGGTGGCCGCTATGACTATGACGTTCTCCAAGGGCTGGAGACCGTCCAGCTCGGTGAGTATCTGCGCGGTGAGCCTGTCGCTTACGGGGTCCCCCCTCCTCTTGGCAGCTATGATATCGAACTCGTCGAAGAAGATGATGCTCGGGGAGTTCCTCCTGGAGAGGCCGAAGAGATCCTTAATATTCTTCTCCGGCTCCCCCACCCACTTCGCATTGATGAGCAGCTGCGCCGCGGGGACATAGAAGAACGAGGCCTCGTTCTCCTTCGCTATGGCCTTCGAGAGGTACGTCTTGCCGCATCCAGGCTCCCCCCAGAGGAGGAACCCCTTTGGGGGAACCCAGCTCAGTTTGCTGGCCAGCTCTGACGAGAGGCTGAGTGAGATGATCTTAATCAGCTTCTCTTTTATCCCAAAGAGGCCGCCGATATCCCTATAGCCGACCGCCGGCTTTATCTTGAGGACAGAGGCAAGAACCTCATCGCTCTTCTCATGCTCGGTATACCCCCTGAGTTCCCGTGCAGCCAACTTGAAATCTTCGATGCTGACCGAGTATTTCACCTCGTTGGCGGTGAGCTTCCCCGAGATGCTCGTGAAGAACCGCTCCCTGAGGGGCTCGATCTTCCTGCTCCTGACCTTGTTGCAGGCATCTATGATATCGAAGGGGGTCAGCTGGGTCTGCCTGTAAGTGCTCACTGCCTTTTCCAAGACCGCCAAGACCTCGTCAGGCGCAAGGTGATCCCAGCCATACCTCACCAGCTCCGAGTTGAGGACGGCCAGCAGCATCTCCCTCGTTATATTGCTGTCGAGGTCGAGGACATGCGCCCTCCGCCTGATATCCTCCCTTATCCCCTCAAATTTGTTGGTCGCTGCCACCACGATGGTCCTCTGGGAGGTGTTCAGGATCCTGTTGAGCTGGTCGATCAGCGCGTCCTGGACCCTTACGTCCTCCCTGTCCGTCCCGTACATGGGCTTCTCCACCCTCATCCCTATGCTCTGGAACTCGTCGAAGAAGATGATGCTCGGGATATCCTTTGCCTTCTTGAAGATGAATGCCAGGTTCAGGATCGATTGCCCGTAGAGCGGGTTGAAGATATCATCGCCCATCACCACAAAGGGCTGTATGTTGACCTTGCTCGTGAGTCCATACTCCACGGCGTCCCTCAAACAGATCTCGGCAAGGAGGGATTTCCCCGTCCCCGTAGAGCCCTTGAGCAGGAAAAACTTTGGCGGGGGCGCCCCTTTGAATATGCTCACCACCGAAGGATCCCTTATCACGTGGTAACCGATAGCGCTCATCACCATCTGATACTCCCTGTCCCTGCCCACCAGCTCGTCCTTCTTCCTCGTAAACTTCTTGTCCAGCTCGTTGAGCCTCTTCGCCATCTTCCTGGGGGTCAGCCCGGCATTCCTCCACCTCCTATAGTCCTTGTTTACGAGGTAGAGCGGGATGGAGAGCGCCTTCCTGAGGTAAGGGCGCCTGACCCACCATTGACCGCCCTCTTCACTCCTCCTCATCAATATTCTCAAAGATCTCCCTCCATTTTCCTAGCCCGTAAATAATGCCGAAGATTGCCAGGAGCACCAGAGCGACCAGCCAGTCGCCAACAAGGATCGGAAGGGCTACCGAGAAGGCCGTGGAGAGGACAGCTTCCAAGGCAATGCCGCCGGTGATCACTGCGAAGGTTGCGACGAACGCATAAAAGAGGTACCTGAGCAGGAGGGCGGCTGTGTCCAGGCGATCCCACCGCTTCCGCTTGACCCGCAGATCCCTCCCGTCGAGGAACGCCGTGAGTAGGAACATCGCCAGCAGGCCTGCGTATACCGCTTCCGACCAGAGCGGGAAAGCTGGTGAGAACTGGATGCCGACTACAGGTATGACCGGCGCGGCATAGCCGATGTAGGTGAGCTGGAGGTTAACCTGTGCGGTCATGTTGGCCGGGAGGTGCATGGTCTGGATCGGCTCTCTGATCTCTGCACCCCGCAGGGTGATCTCCACATCGTATGCGTTCGAAGAGTACATCGCGAGCGAGAGGTCGTACAGCCTCGTGGCGTTGGTTATGCTGGCGGTGATATACCCGCTCGATCCGTTACCTAGGCTTCGGTAGATCTCGATAGAGAGGGATGGGTCGCTCTTCAGGACCGCTACGCTGACATCACTTGTACCGTTGAAGACCGCGAATAAGACGTCCCTGGTCGAGGCGACGGCTATCGGGCGAACCCTGATATCGATGGCGTCATCTGCCAGAGTGGTCTGTGCTGCCCCACCTATCACAAATAGTAAGGCGACCAAGACCGTGGCGCAGAGGCCAAGAGGTTTGGCCACGGCCCCGCCCCTCAATACCGCTGTTTCTGCCCTTGAAGAAGTGGAGGATACAACAGTCATCATGATAAACTTCACATAACTCGTTAATATTTATGTGCCAGTCAGGTGCCAGCCGTGCTGCCAAGGCCCGGCGCACAAAGGGTATCTGCCCCCGCGCCGGAAGAATGCACCCGATACTTCTGAACACCGTCTGTTGCACGGGTGAAGAAAGGGCCGCCCTATGGGGTGCGGCCGGATCAGCACCCGTGAACGGTCGTCCCGGAGGGCGTACAGCTCATCGCTCCAGGACCGCCCTGTTCCTGAGGACCCCTATCCCGTCGATCTCGGCCTCTACGACATCCCCGTCGTTGAGCTGCCCAATCTTCTCGGGCGTCCCCATGGCAATTATCGCGCCGGGCTCGAGCGTAGTGAACGATGAGATGTACTCTACCACCTTCGGAACGTCGAAGATCATCTCTCTGGTGCTGGATTCCTGCCTCAACTCCCCGTTGACCCTGAGCCGAAGTCCCGTGTTCATAGGATCGATCTCGTCAGCCGTTACTATAAAAGGTCCGGTCGGGGCAAAGGTGTCAAAGCCTTTCGATCTCAGCCACGGCCTGGAGAGAGAAAAGTCCCTCTGCTGGATGTCCCTGGCAGTTATATCGTTGAGGATGGTGTAGCCGAAGACATGGCCGTAGGCGCCCGCTGCGGGGATGTACCTCCCTTTCTTACCTATCACGACCGTCATCTCGACCTCATAGTCCACCCGGGACGCAGCCTTCGGCAATATTACCTCATCTTCGGGCCCGACAACCGCGCCCGAAGGCTTCATGAAGACGATCGGCACCTCCGGGATCGGGCGCTTCAGTTCTGGGGCATGGGACCTAAAATTAAATCCTAGGCAGAAGATCGCCGGTGGCCGCAATATCGGCGGCATCAGCCTGACATCTTCCAGCCTCGGAGCCTCTGCCGGCGAGGGCCGGATCGAATCGATCTCCTCCTTCAACACAGATACAACACCTCCCCCATTGCCCTCCACCTCGATCAGCGGAAGCAGGTCTTTTGAGCCCGAGAGGCCCCGCTCCCTGAACGGCCTGAAGGACTCGAGTTTTATTATGCGACCTTCCTTCACCACTCCTGGGAACGTCCGACTGCCTTGGAAGAATGTTACAAACTTCATCCGCAAACACCGGCACGCAACCGTTACGTCCCCCGCCTCCTTTATAGTTTTTCAGGCGTTTTTGGACGTGGGAAGTGAGCTGAAGCATCTGCAACCGTCTGATCGTAAAGCAAACACCCTTGGCGCCAGCTGTCCATTACGCTGCTCTTGTGCAAAAAGCCCCGCTGGGATTGCCCGATGATCGGCCGACGGGTCTGCCAGCGGCGCCTTGGCCCGGGGGCGCTCTCAGCCCCGCCCGCCGGCGGGCGCTCCGCGTCACGGGCACATCCGATCACTTGCTCTGCGGGCTGATCGCCCTCTCGGTGCTGACCGCTATCCAAACGGCCACAAGGACGAGCAGGATGATCGCGATCCCGTTTATCGCCGGATGTATCGGCGTGAGCAACTGGGAGTACAGCAGGTAACCCACTGTCAACGCTACGATATACAGCGCGCCACTGAAGACCGCCCTGACCCTTTCAGGGCTTCTGGCCCGCCCCCTCGCCATCCACTCGTTTGTGAATATGCGGGAAACGACGCTGGCAGCATCGCCCAGCCCCTTCAGCCCTCTGTAGAAGAATAAGGTGAATGGGATGATTATGATGATGCTTATCACCAGTGGGAGTCTCACCGCCTCTATCCTAGCAGCCGTGGGAAGGAATACGAGAACCCCGAACAGCCATACAAGCAAGGCAGCAGAGAAGTTTACCATAGCGCCGGGCAAGCTCTTCTGGATCATGGATCCGCCCCCTGCCTGCGCTCCCTTGCCGGTCTTGGTTCCTTCCTCTCTCCCCCCCTCCCTCCCTCCGTCCCCCTCAGATCCTGGCTGCTCCAAACCCGTCTCCCCGTTACTCTTCTACCTTACCCTTCAGATTCAGATGAGGCTTCCCTCGTCCGCCGCAGGGCAGCGGTCTCCGCCAGCGGTCTGCTGCTGACACTGAGGCTGGCAGAGGCAACCCCGGCATATGGGTGCGGCTATGGCTTTTCTCAAAAAAGATCGGGGATTATGATCGCCGCCGGGGTTCCAAACCCGGCAGACCTTTCAGGTTCGCCCCTACTCCTGTCCGGTTCCCGATTGTTCCCGCTCCATGCGGCCCTCCTCCGCTGTCCGCCTGGCGCGCTCGGCCTCATCCTCTGCATGTCTAGCCTGTGACTCCGCGGCCCCGGCTGTCTCCTCTGCTGCCCCCGCTCTCGTCTCGGCGACCGATCTCTTAGCCTTCTCGATAGCCCCGCCCGCTGCCTCTTTGGTCTGTGCCACCCCCTTCTCGGCAGCAGCCAGTGCCCTGTCTGACCAACCGGTAGCATACCTGGTGACCTCTCCTGAAATAGCCTGTACCACCCTGTAGATCTCGAAGACTGCCCAGACGACTATGATGACCAGAACGACCCCCGCCAGCACAGGGGTGATCCCGACGAGGAAGTCGGCGAATAGGAGGTATGCCAGCGTCACGACGATTATATTGAATATGCCTGCAAGAGCAGTTCTGTAGTGGCTAATCTCTGAGGGGCTGACATCGTAAGGTCTGCCTATGCCGATCGCTGCATAGTTGGCAACGCCGTCGATCATCCTGCGGACGTCTACGTATATCTTGAATAACACCAGGACCAGCGCTACTGCAATCACAAAGTTGAGGATCGCTGCCAGCGGATACCCAAAGAAGATTCCTTGAGCGATAGGCACGAAGACGAGCCGGCCGAAGACCCATATCAGCACTGCCGCCGCGATATCTAGGGCGATCCTTGGCGTGGTAACGCTTATGATCTGTCTTGCTTCCCTGTGAACAGACTCATAATAGGCCTTATTGGTGCCTTCAGTCACATAACCACCAATATATATACCTCCGGCGAACTTATTAAATTTCCTGATTTTTGCTTTTTTAAGGAAAAATAAGCTTTTTAGCGCCAAACGGAGTTACGATTTAGCGCTGAATTAGGTAATAATCTAACGATAAGAGTTTTTCAAGAAAAGCGCCAAGTGAAGTGCTTTGGTGCCAGCCCATCAGCGCGGCAATGTACGGTCGGCTGTGCTGTGCTTCGCGAGCAGCAGGTAGTACGCTGCCAAGCCGGCGTATCCTGGGAACCTTGACAGCGCCCGCTCCGCCTCACGGCGGGTCGCCCTCCTTCCCCCGAGATGGAACTGTCCTACGGCATCCCTAAGGCCGAGGTCATCGTAGGGGGCAACGCTCAACTTTCCCGCCCCCCTCACCAGGGCATAGTCTGCAGTCCACTCCCCGACCCCCCTGAGGTCAAGGAGCGATTCCCTCGCCCTTCCGACGTCCATTGATTTCAGGGCCTCGAGGTTCAGCCCCCCCTTCGAGACTTTATAGGCGAGTTCCACGATCGCCATGGCTTTGTTGGAGCTCAGGCCGACCTCCCGGATATCCTGCGGTCCCAGTGCTGCTAGGGTCTCCGGAGATGGGAAGGCGTAAAACGTCATCCCCCCGTAGCTGACAGGCGTACCGTACCGCCTGACCAGCCTGTCCTGGAGGACATGGGCCACCCTGAGGCCTATCTGCTGCTCTATGAACGCTATAATGAGCGCCTCAAAGACCGTCCTCGTCCTCGGGGGCTTCAGCCCGTAGAGCTTCTTTACAATCGGCGCCATGATGCCGTCTGCCATCTTGTAGAATGGAGCGAGATCGAGCTCCGCAGAGGTTATCCAGGAAGCCACAGCATCCGGCGGTGTTACGCTCCCGCTCCCCCAGAGCCTAGCCGCAAGCAGGTCGCCGCTGCTTTCGACCTCGAGCAGGAGGGGTGAGCCGTCCTCCTCATAGCACTTGTAGAGTCTTCCGCCCTGGAACGCGGTATGGACGCCGGTGCCCAGCCTCGAGAAGATGGAGCTGCTGAGCTCAAAGTCATACGGGAGCTTCGGCCTGATGCATGTCTCGCAGAGGAGATCCATCTAATCATTGCCCTCCTCACTACCACCCTCCTCTTAGATCGACTTGCTATATGATAGCTATCCTCCGGCGGTGTTCGCCGGCTTACCGTGAACGCATCTGTCCTGCTTCTTGGCAGCAGTACTCTGCCCTCAAGCAGATCCGCCCGCGTCTCCCTGAAGCCTTCACGCATAGTCGCTCTTGCGGAAGAGTATGTTGTTGATGTCCGACCTGCTGATCGTGCCTATGACGATCTTCTCATCATCGTCATCAACGACAGGCAAATTGGGTTCGGACGTAGTTATCATCTTTTCTAGCACCGAGTAGATATCCTCCTTGGCCAGCACAGTCGTTATGTCCTTCTTCATGCAGTCCTTGAGGCGCACGGTCGCCCACCGCTCCCGCGGGACATCGATGTCCTTCTTGAAGATGGTGCCGACGAGCCTGGCATCGTCGTCAAAGACAAAGTGGTTGACCGTCTCATAATCGGGGTGATTGACGACGAACTTATCGAGAGTCATATCCTGATGTGCAGACTCCACAAACATCGACATCAAATCCTTTGCCACTATGTCTGTGCCCGCAGTGCGTATGTAAGAGGGGGTCAGCACACCTGTGGTCTCCTCAGGCGAGACGCTGGCCCGCTTTATCGATGCCTTCATGAGTGTCGGGAAGGTCATCGTCACGAGGAGCACGCTGAATATGTAGAGCGAGAATAGACGATCGTCTACTATCCCGATAGTGAAGAGCGTCAGCATTAGCGCCATGTCAACCGCGCCTTTGGACATCATGCTGAAGCTCACTGCGATAGGCGCGCTTAACCGGGTCATTATCGTGCCGACCAGCGCGCCGAGGAACTTCCCCACGCTGTTCAGGAAGAGTACCCCGATTATGATCGCGAGCGGGAGTGTGGTGAATGAGAAATTAAAGTATATCCCCATGCCAGCAAAGAACATGGGTACGAATAAGCCATAGGCTAGCCCGTGCATCCCCTTGGATATCTCGGCATGGATCTTCTTCGAGAGCGGCGACAGCATTATGCCGAGCAGTAGCGCGCCGATAGCCCCGTGCAGGCCGCTCCATTCAGCAAAAACGACGAAGAGCAGGATTACCCCGATCAGTATCCCCAGGGAAATTTCCTTGGTCTTTCCGTACTTTGTTATGAATCCCAGAAGCCTCGGCATCGCATATATGCCGATCACTGCGGCTATTATGAAGTAGACTATCATTGTCGAAGCGAAGAAGACCAGATCAAGCAGCATGTTTGATGGGTTGTCCAGCATCCGGATGGCAACGCTGACAAACAATAGCCCCAAGAACTCCACAATCGCCCCCGTGGTGAATGTGACGAGACCGATCGGCTTCCTTATGTACCCCAAATCCATCAGTACCTTTGCCAGTACGCCGAGGCTGGTTACCGCGAAAACAGCAGATATTGCGAAGGCAGTTACCTGCTCATAACCAAAGATGACGAAGAACTGAAGGGAGAACACTAGGGGAATGATGAACGCCAGCACTCCCGCATAGAAGAGCTTCTTTCCGAAGACGGTCATGAGACCGGGGACGTCTATCTCCTCGAAGCCTATGAGGAAGAAGAGGAAGATTGCACCCAGCTCAAAAAAGATCTGTATATCGGGCGATGCGTGGACAACTGCGAGGCCGGTTGGCCCCAACACTATCCCCGCGACGATATAGCCCACCACTGACGGCTGCTTGATCCTATGGCAAATCTCTTCCGCTATTTTGGACACAAGCAGAAGGATAGCTATCGAGAGCAGGGTCCACAGCAAGTAAATCCTGCACACTCTCTTTCTTGATTTATTAAAAATATTCGCTGGCGGTTCGATCGGGACGGGGCCGCGGTATGGCCTGCCCGCTCACCTGCGCCGCCCGGCGGTTCCGTAGTACTTCTTGAATGCGTCACCGTGCTTGGATACAAAGTCTTCGAAGGCACGCCTGCTCAGGAGGTCTGCTTCGGCGTTGGCCTCCCTCGGAACCCACTCGAATGTTACCTCCTTGAAGCTCCTTCTCAACTCCGCGGCCCTCTGGTGGAGCGGTATCAGCCTCGGCGCCTTTACAGAATAAGCCCCCTGCATCTGCCTTATGGTGAGCTGGCTGTCCCCCCTGACCGCCACCTCCCCCCTGTATCCCCGGGAGGCGAGGTACTCCAGCCCTTTTATCATGGCAGTATACTCTGCGACGTTGTTCGAGACATCATCGCCGAGCATGCCCGCGCCTACGAGACCCGACTCCTCGCGGATCCTGATACCGCCGTCGAGTATGAGGTACCCATACGTAGCCACTCCGCCCGGATTTCTCGGCTCACAGAGTCCGTCAAAATAGAGTATCACCGACAGCATCACAGATCGAGATCGGCTGACCGCCTATATATACTGAGGAAGCGGCTAAAAATAAAAAAATAAAACTTACAATTTATATCTGTAGGTTATATTTAAATATTGGCATCGGTAAGAATCTCCCTGCCACCATTTGTGGGGGATTTTGCACAAGATGGCTGAGGCTGTGTTCTATAAGAACAGAGGACCTGTGATCCATAAGGTGCCGGTTAGAGAGGCTTACCGGGTGCTGATGGCAAACGGTAACATCGAGTCCTATTCCGAAGAGATAGATAAGGAACCCACAGCCAGGGCGATACACCGCACGGTCGGAAAGGCTATGTACATCTCTGCGAGGCGACTCGGGTTCGGGGAGATCGACGACTATTCCGTGATAAAATACTGCTTCTGCTTCTGGCTCCTCAAGGGCGAGGGCAACTACTACCAGTGTCACGACTTCTTCATGGACTGGGAGTGCGGCACCTACTATGCTTCCGATAAATGGCTGGCGGATGCCGTTCTCGCGTCCCTCAAAGAGCTGCTCGACGATGTATCAGGCATCACCGGCAGGATCATAAAGGGGAAGATGAAAGGCTTGCGGTACCGGAATGAACGCAGGGAGCCTGACCGGCCGATTCGTCTTTTAAAATAGAGCGATACAGGGAATCACCTCACTCCGCCCCTCCCTTTCTCCATGGGGGAGTAGATCAGAGCGATATTGCCAGCGCGAGCGAACTGTAGAGGAACCAGCCTGCGAAGGAGGCGAGCATGGCGGAGGAGATGTAGACCACTATCCTGTAAAGGCAAGGCAAACGCCTCCCCGCCCAGGACACCGCCAAGGGGAAGACGGAGATCCACAAGAATATCCCCGCAAAGAACCCGATTATTATCAGGATGCCTACGTTGGCAATCAGGGACAGCCCGACACTGAACCACCAGGTTACCTGGAAGGGGTTCGTAATGCCTACCGATAGCCCTGCAAGGTAGGGGATATGGGCGCTTTTGGAAACACCCTCAGTAACTCCCTTAGTGGAGTTCCTTGACCTGTAAGTGAGGATGGCAAGGTACGCCAGAAGAACAGCACTCGCAAGGTACATGACCGCCCTGACCCTGTCATCGATCGCGATCAGCCCTTCCAAATAATACGTCAGGATCAAGAATGTGGCGTCAGCGGTGAGGGCACCAAGGCCGATAAGGAACCCGCGGAACCTCGATCCGGCGGCACTCTGCACCGCGATCATGGCATTGACTGGGCCTGGCGGGCCTGCCAAGGAGAGCCCGAGGAGTATGCCTGCGACAAAGATGCCCGCTGCTTCCAATCAGGGCGCCTTCTGCCTAGTCCAGTATGAGATCGCATCGTGTGCATGGATGGATTCGAAGCTGCGGGCCTCGACGCGATCCGCGTCGGGAAAATTCTTGATGCACTCCCTGACCAGGTCCTCGACGAACCTCGGCCTGATCTGCGCCTCGGTGATCTTCTTGGCCTCCTCGTCCCTCTTCAGCTGTTCAGAGAGCGTGGCGGAGAAGCACGAGTCGATACGGGCGGCGACCTGCAAAAAGTCTACAATCTTCTCAGACTTGAGCTGCACCGAGATATATGCCCTCTGAGTATGTCCGATACCGCAGAGCCTCTTGCTGCACGGACAGGCGGCGACACCGTACTTCTTGAAAGAGTACTCTATCGGACCCGACTCTTCAAGCTCAACGGAAGTCTCCATGAACTGGTCCCCTACGGGGTAGTTGAACTCGCACTTTACCCTGCAGCCCTGCTGGGTGGCGTTGACCTCCCTGCACATGGCCCTGAGGGCATCCTCAATATTCCTCCCCTGAGTATTGTTCAGAACAGCCCCCACAAGCCTGCTCATGTGGACGCCCCTCCTCTCCGTCGGCACGGTGACGGAGAGGGTTATCGGGAAGACCAGCCCGCCGCACCTGTAGATGGTCTTCAAGCCGCTCACCCCAGCATTCACTTTAAAGTCCGCGGGCTCGTCCTGGACCTCTACCTCCAGAGCCAATATTCACCACTCCCCAGTCTAAACCAACCGCGTTTACCTCTCCCG
This sequence comes from Candidatus Methanomethylicaceae archaeon GD_Cm_T35_P0_bin.15, assembly GCA_038801785.1. Classification (GTDB taxonomy): domain Archaea; phylum Thermoproteota; class Methanomethylicia; order Methanomethylicales; family Methanomethylicaceae; genus JAULTD01. Next base: position 307,675 of record JAULTD010000002.1, on the reverse strand, counting down.
GCTGACCCGGACCGTGGTTCCCTTGCCCCTCCCTTCCGTGACGGTCAGCCTTACCGATCTGATGCCGGCCGGCATCTTCTCTATCAGCCTCCTAGCGATCGCCAGCGTTATGTTCTCCGAGGTCGCCTCGCCATCGAGCAGGGCCCACTGTGTCTCCGGGAGGCGCATGCTGAATTCACCGTAAGAGAGCGTCGTCTCACGGACACCTCCCCCGGCCCCCGTCACCGTATACTTCTTGTCGGTTATTATCTTATGGTCAAATTCCTTGAGCACGCTCTTCAGGATCGCCTTGCACTCCCTGAAATCAATGATCATCCCTCTAGCAGTAACCTCGCCGAAAGCCTCGAGCTTTACGTAGGATGTATGACCATGGATCGGGTAGCTGCCGTCAGCTTCCGGCAGGAAGTGCGAATAATCAAAGACATCCTCGACGAAGACTGCCATCTCCGTCCTAGAAGGGTTGGGCTCGGTCATCGTCATGCCTCCTGTGAAAGTCTTGTCCCCATCTTAAAAACCTTAGCGGAGGGGCAAAGTTGCAGGCTGGCAGTTCAGCGGGCGCAGTCAGATGCACCTGATCGGTTGTCGGGCTGCCGGCTCTGCCGCGCCTAAACAAGGGGCACTAGTCTGGCGTTCGGACAACCCTTAAGCTCGCCAGCATCGACCGCGAAGAGCCCCGTGAATGGCTTGCTGCCGTAAAGCAGGAGCGTTCCGTCCTTAAGGATCATGTCGAGGACAACGTTGGCTATGGAGCTTACCGCCTTGGCAAGATGACCAAGCTCCGGACCGATTATCAACACCGTCACCCCACTAATTTTCAGGGAACTGGCAAGTGCGTTGAATACCTTGCGGCATGACTGATGTCCGTATATGGTCTCTATGGAGCCAAGGTAAAATATGCGGAGGATCGGTCCCCCCGGTCCCCCCGGTCCCCCCGGTCCCCCCGCCCCCCTGAGCTCCTCCCCCGTCCTCTGAATGACCTGGAGATCGGCATCAATGTCCGTGCCGGAGAGGCTGGTCGCGTGCCGGCTCTCGCTGGCATATGAGGCGAACTCAAAGATCTTCAGCCTCGAGCGGTCTGCCCCAAGATTGGACATGCCTTCAAGCAGTATCTCTGGCAGGCGTGAATCAGCGCCCATGCTGTTGATGGTCATCACGCCCCTGCCCTGTGCCAGGAAGTTGGCTGCCATCGAGATCAGTATCGAGTACTGGTGCAACGCGGCCACGTTCTCTCCATACCTGATCATCACAAGGCTTCCTTCCGGAAGGCCACCGTGCAGGAGCCTGTCCAGGTCCTTGGTGCCTGTCGATAACAGGCGGCCCTGATCAGGGATAGGGACATATTCCGGGCATATTGCGGCCGTTACGTTCTGGGTATCGGTTGGCTGGATCATCCTGAACCCCCTGTCAAGAGTATAGAGGTATCTGGTTCTGTCCAGCCTCGTTCCCCGGAGCTTCAGCAACTCCATCGACCTTGCCGACCTGCCTTCGGTCACCTCCTTCTTCCGGAGCAGAAATACCCCGTCTGCAACGAACTCCTCGATACCGATGCCTATCCCCGTCGTCCCGAAAGGCACCTCGCCTAGGATGAGCGTTGTGCAGCCCTCCATCTTTGTTATCTTCCCCAGTATCGTGTGGAGAATTATCCTGGCGTCAATCTTGTCCTTGAATGCCTGCGTCATTGCCGAGATGGAGTCGATGACCAGGCGCTCGGCCTTAAGCATGCGCACCTCATCCAGGATGGTCTCCAGCAGGATGGAGAGCTCCTCCTCTCTCATCGTATTCATGTCCATGAACCGGAACTTGCCCGTCCTCTCCAGCTCCTCGAATTTAAAGTCAAAACCGTGCATGTTGGAGAAGAACGTATCTCTGCTCTCTGCGAACGAGACGTATATGCCGTTCTCGTTATGATCCACGACCCCCCGGTAGATGAACTGCGCGGAGAATATTGACTTGCCGGAGCCAGGGTTGCCCGCCAGCAGGATGAGGCTGCCTTTGGGAAGGCCCCCGTCTATGAGCGGATCTAGGCCGTCTATCCCTGTCGGCTCGCGGTTCATGGTTCAGATGCCCTCCTATTATAATTTAGAATCACCAGCGTAACTGTGCAACAAGTATGGCAGTGTCGAACATAATGCTGCTGCTGTCAGTAATGACTGAAATGACTATTTATAACTATTGAATGGCGGTACAGATGCGGCAGCATGCGGGCTCTCGAGGCATCAAGCCCCTCCCGGGATCGAGGCCGGGCGCGGCATGCGCTTCATACAGTCACTCCTTCGCCCGTAATCTCAAAGGGCACGATCCTTCTATCGTGGTCGCTGCCCCTGGTTTTGGCCACCAGAAGCCTCCTCTTCTGTACGCCTCCGCTGTATGAGAATCCCATGAGCAAAACATTATCGGCTATGCTGGAGATCCCGCCGCCCGCCCTTCCACGGTCGCCGCCAGAGACCGTGATGAATGTCGTCAGGCCCTTGTCCTTGGAGAGGAGCTGTACATAGCGGAGTAGCGACAGAAAGTCCTCTCGCCTGAGGGTACGCTGTATGGCCGTAACGCTGTCCAAGATTAGGACGCTCGGGTCGTAATCCTCGATCTTGTCCTTGAGTATCCTATAATAGTGTATCGGGGTCAGCGCCTCGGGGATATATGAGTCGATGAAAAGGCGGCCGTCAAGATCCTCTGATCCGAATTTATAGTTCTCGAGCATTTTTTTGATCTGATAGATCGGCTCCTCGAAAGATATGTACAGGGCCCTGCGGCCGCTCTTCGCGCTATTGACGGCAAACTGGAGCGAGAGCGTAGTCTTGCCCGTACCTTCTGCACCGTGGATCATGGTGATGGAGTTGCTGAATACCCCTCCCATAAGCATCCGATCGAGCCCTTCCACGCCCGTCGACAGCCTCTCGATCGCGGTCTCCCTCTCTGGATGTCTGGCGGGCAGCATTATGAGCTCGATGCCGCCGTACCTCTTGTCTATGAGGTATTCGAAGGTCGAGTGACCGATCGCGATCCCCCTCATCTTCAAGATGCTGAGCAACTTCTTCTCGACGCTCTCCCCCTTGAAGTAAGAGAGTGAGATCACCCCGTCTGCAACGAACTCCTCGATACCGAAGCCTATCCCCTCCTCCCCCAAGGGGATCTCGCCTATCAGTATGCAGGTGACACCGATCGTCTTTATGAGCCTGTAGAGGACCGAATGGAAGAAGATGCGGATGTCGTCCTGTTCCAGGTTCTGCACTATTGCGCTGACAGAGTCGATCACCAGCCTCTTCGCTCCGAATCGGGCGACCTCGTCGAGGAGGGCGTTGAGCGTATTTACCATCCCCTCGCCCTTTACGGTGGCGAAGTCCATGAACTTGAAGAGTCCCCTTCGCTCAATCTCCAGGAGATCCATTCCCAGCTGCTTCATGTTCCTGTAATGGTCCGCCTTGGTCTCGGAGAAAGAGACATACATCCCCTTCTCGCCGTATTTCAGGGCACCGTTGTAAAGGTACTGGGTCGATAGGATCGTCTTGCCCGTTCCCGGGTTGCCCGAGACGAGGATAAGCGTGTTCCGCAGGAAACCACCGTCCAGTATGCCGTCCAACTCCTTTATGCCGGTAGGCGCCCTCTCCAAGCTCATAAAAACCCCAGACGAACAGATTATGACAAGAAGAGCCATACATTAATAAACCGATCTGGTAAGTTCCTGAGGGCTGATCGCGTGCACCGCTCTAGTTCTCAAGCCGATTGCGGGCCGAATCTTCAAGAAAGAATGTAAACCGCTGCAGGGACGGACCCCCGCCACCGGATGTGCTGGTTGCTCAGGTCAAGGGCGCTGCCCTGTTTCACACTGCGCTCAACATTCCGGCGGGCACAGCTTATGACCCTCCTCCAGAACAGCATAAGTGGGGCAGCAGAAAAGGATTAATATCGTAATGAAGACTGGAGTTGCCATGGCGCCTCTCACGGTCGTACGTGATCTCGTGAAGGAGTACTCCGGGAGAAGGGCACTCGATGGGATAACTTTCAGCATCGACGAGGGCGAGGTCTTCGGCCTAATCGGGCCCAACGGCGCGGGGAAGACGACGACTCTGCGGATCCTCTCGACCATCATCAGACCAACCTCGGGGAGCGCCGAGATTTGCGGGAAGGAGATCGTAAGGGATGCGGAATCCGTGAGGAGAATCATCAGCTACCTGCCCGAGGAGGCCGGCGCCTACCCAAACCTATCGGGCAGCGAGTACCTCCGCTTCATGGCATCATTCTACTACAGCTCAAAGGGCGAGATCGCCAGGACCTTCGAGGAGGGTGTGAGGATCTCCGGGCTCGGCGACCGCCTCAGGGACAAGACCTCCGCGTATAGCAAGGGAATGCGGAGGCGCCTCCTGCTTGCGAGGGCTCTGATGGTCAGGCCCAAGCTCGCCATACTCGACGAGCCGACCTCGGGCCTGGACGTGACACACGCCTTCCACCTCAGGAAGACGATCAGGACGTACTCCAAGGAGTACGGCACTACCGTGCTGTTGTCCAGCCATAACATGCTCGAGGTGGAGTATCTCTGCGACAGGGTCGCCTTCCTGAACAGGGGCAGGATAGTGGAGATAGGGACACCAGCAGAACTGAGATCTAGGGCAGGCGCATCTAATCTAGAGGAAGCCTTTGTAAAGGTGATCGGGATTGCCTAACGGGCTGAAGCTCCTCATAATCAAGGAAGTAAAAGATCTCCTGCGGGATCCCAAGATCCTGATCGGCATGATCCTCTTCCCGGCGCTTATCCTCCCGATAATGGGCGGTGCGATAAGCCTCTCGACGCAGTCTTCATACCAGAGCGCCTCCGGGAGCCTGAGCATCCTTATCGTCGATCATGACGGTGGCGAGATGGCCGCTGCCCTGGAGGACTTTCTCAGGAGGTCTGGCGCCAACGTGACCGTAATGGACGGCGACCCCGCCGAGGTGGCTGCGGGTCTGGGGGGCGGGGATGTCCTGGTCCATATCCCCGCCAACCTCACCGAGAGCATGGGCGCAGGCATCCGCGGGAACTTGACGTTCTACATCAACTTCAGGGACTACTCCTTTCCAGAGTTCATAAAATCCGGCAGGGTGAACGATCTGATCCTGTCCTTTGAGCGGATGCTCGTCAACCAGACCGTGAGCGGCGCGATGCCCGGATCCGATCCGAGCGTTGTCCTCAACCCGCTGGATACCGGTTACGTCTCGATGATAAACGGCAAGCCCCAGCAGGTAGATCCCTCCCTCCTCCAGAACACCATCATGATGCAGAGCTATATGACGCCGTTCGTTATAATGATCGTACTGATCCTTGCTATGCAGGTGGCGGCAACATCCATAGCCGTCGAGAAGGAGGCGAAGACCTTGGAAACCCTCCTCACGATACCCGTGAGCCGGCTCAGTATCCTCTTCAGCAAGCTGGTCGGCTCGGTCACGATCGCCCTCCTTGCAACCGTCGCGACTGTCTTCGCCTTCACCTACTACATGGGCGCAGTAACCTCGAGCATTGTATCGAGCGCACCCGGTATCGACCTGGCGAGCTTGGGCATAGCGCCCTCTTTCCAAGGGTACCTCATCCTCGGCCTCTCCATCTTCGCCGCACTGATATCCGCTCTGGCACTCGCGCTGACCCTCGGGACCCTCTCCAAGGACGTGAGGGGCGCGCAATCACTCATAGGGGTCATAATCGTACCGGTCTTCATTCCCGCGATAATCCTGATGATGACCGAGATAAGCGCCCTCCCGCCTGCCATACAGACCGCCCTCTATCTGATCCCGTTCACATATCCTGTTCTGGCGACCAAGGCCCTCTTCAGCGGCAGCTTTGGAGTGGTCCTGATCGGCCTCGTGTACATGGCCGCCTTCACCCTGCTCACCCTCTACGTGGCGGCGAAGGTATTCAGCACCGATAAGATCATGACGGCACGGCTCGTCTTGAAGCGGAGGCAGAGATCGCCCCCGCCGGAGTGACCCTTGGGGCTACGCCGGCACCATGAAGCCGAGGGATCTGTGCCTGATCATGACTCTGGGGATGCCCAGCCAGCATGCAATCTGCTTGAGCCGTTCGACCGGCGGCGGGGATAACTTCCGGAAACCTTCTCCCTCTGCATTCTCCGGTACGAACTCCACGAGGGTGAAGCTCGCCCCACCCTTCCCCGCCTTCTCGATATAACCCATCGATCTCAGGTCCCCCCCTATCGACTCTGCGACATCTCTTGTATCGTTATATCCCGGTATCACCACCATCCTGAGGTCGGCATAGGCGCCGGACGCAATCACCGTCGCCAGCGTCTTCCTCACATCCTCGGCCCTTGGCAGGGAAACTCCCGTAATCCGGCGGTACTCCCGATCGTCGAGCTTGGTCTTCACGTCCACGGATACCAAATCGAGGATGGGGATGAGGCTGCCAAGCTCTGTCGGCCGCGATCCGTTTGTATCGACCCCGAATTTCAGCCCCAGCGACCTGGCACATGACGCCAGCTCTGCGAGGGCTTTGGGCTGGAGAAGCGGCTCGCCCCCCGATACCTTGCAGGCAGTAATGAGGGTATTCCTCCTGAGGGCCTCTTCTATCTCTCTCAGGTCTGCCAGCTGGTCCGGTGACTGCTTCTTCAGCCTCCAGTTCTGGCAGTACCCGCAGTCGAAGTTACATCCTGAGAAGAAGACTACGCAGGAAGGCTCGCCAGGGTAGTCGCAGAGGGAGAACGTGAGTTCGGGTGCATAGACCTTCCCCTTGGCAGACCCTGCCCGCCCATCCGCCCCTCCCCCTCCCCCATGACCCCCTCTGCCCCGGGCGCTTCCCCTGCCCCTGCCCGCGCTCATATGGCTGGCATCGCCCGGGCTATGAGAGCTTGATCCTGTACCTGTCCCTGAGCTCCTGCCTTTTGGCAGCATTCCAAGAACTCACATCCTGATAGTAGCCGGTTATCCTTGAGTAGCTCTTGATGGATGTACTGCTGCATGTAGGGCACTTCTCGTAGAGGCCGCCACCGACATACCCGCAGCTCCGGCACATGGTGATGTCCTTGGTGTGGGACCAGTACCCTATCCAGGACTGGGAGATCTTCCTGTTGAGCTTCAGTAGGGCCTCCGGATCCGGGTTCGCCTCTCCGAGCCAGACGTGGAATATGTCCCCTCCCTTCAGTATCGGGAAGAACCTGTGCTCTATCTCCAGCCTTTGGTCCAAGGGGACATTCGCCGAGACGTTGACGTGCGAGCCGTTTGTGTAGTAGACCGGCAGGTCCTTGGTCTCACCAAGGGCGGGGAGTGATCCGCTGACATCCCCCTTGATCAGGTCCCTGGCTAGCTTGGGGTAATGTATGAGATCCGAGACCGCAAACCTCTGTGCGACCGACTCCGCCGGGGTCCGGGCGATCGAGAACTTCCTGCCCGTCTCCTCGCAGAATGCCCCTCTGATCCTGTCCATCTCTATGAGGATCCTAAGAGCGAGCTTCTGTGCGGACGGGTGCTCGTGGAGCTGGTAGCCGGTCATGTACTCGACGACCTCGTTCATCCCGGTGAAGCCTATCGTCATCGAGAGGTTGTCCAAGTCTACCGCCGGAGGGGCGCCTCTGGGCCTCTGAGAGGCGAAGGGTATCAGCCCCCTCTCGTACTGGGTCCTCATTAGCCTGTCCTTGATGAGGATCGCCTCCTTGGCTATCGACATCGACCTCTGCAGCTCCTCGATCAGCTTGGCATCGTCTCCGCCCGATTTGTAGGCTATCCTCGGCAGGTTCAGCGTCACTACTTGGAGGCTGCCCATGCTGAAGTGGGCCCCGTCCTCGAACATGATCTTCCTCTGGAAGGACTCTGACTTGCCGTCCTCGCTGAACGCATAGGCGCAGCACTGGAAGCACGAAACGCTCTCCTCCCCTCCCCTGTATGATGGTATCATGTTGTCGTAGTAAGTAGAGCCGAACTTTGCCGAGAGCTGGGCAGCCCTCGTCATGACATCCTCGTACTCGTTCCAGTAGCGGCTCCTCAGGACCACTTCAGGCTTGGGGAAGTTGAACATCTTCCCGACCGCATCGCCCTTCAGATATTCGTCGAGGAGGGCCAGGGCAAAGTCATGGACCTTCCCCTCAAGGTCGCCGTATCTCAGGTCCTTCCAGACCTTCCCGTGCGAGACCACCGGCGCGTCCTGCCATACCTTAGGCACGCCTGATTCTACCTGGATGGATGAGAAGACCGGCTGCCCTCCCCTCGCGACGTAGAGCTGCGTCATCTCGTAGAGGAACATCTGTGCGAGCTGGTGTATCTCCTCGTCGCTGAAATCCATCAGGTAGGGCGCCATGAAGACTGTAAAGTTGAAGAACCCCTGGCCGCCAGCGAAGTTGGTCTGTGCCGCGCCCAGCACCTTCGCCGCGTGGAGTATCGCGACCTCTGCATGCTTCGCGGGTCCGGCGACAGATGTGTGCGTGCCGGTGCCGTCCGGCATCAGTCCATAGTGGAAGAAGTATCGGAGGTCCCAGTCCTGGCAGAACGGCCTGGTTCCCCAATACTCGAGGTCGTGGAGATGGATATCCCCCCTGAGGTGGGCATCCGCTATATGCGGCGGAAGTATCAGCAGGTACGACTCTTTGCTCAGAAAGTCAGCTTTCTTCTTATGGAAGGTCTCGGGGTTGGGCTGGAGGTTGGCGTTCTCCCTCGACTCGTACCCTTGGGAGTTGTCGATCAGGTAGACCTCATAGAGGGGCATCCCCACCCTCGTGTAGACGTTCCTGTGGCTGGCAAAGCCGTGTTCCAGAAGCTTAACGTTCACCAGTTCCCTTATCAGGGGCCCGCTGAGCATCTTGAGGCGCATGCTCTTTATCTCTTCTTCGACCTCATCGGCAATCCGGATGGCATCTTCTTCCTTCATCGGAGGGATGCCGTATACGACCTTCACGAGTTGCGTCTCCTTGAGTAGGCTCTTCACGATGAGCCCCTTATCAAAAGGGACGATGACGCCATCGCTGCGTCGTACAGCGGGAGGAGACCTGCCGTTCAGGATTGTCTCTGTCATAAAATCGGGCTCCTTTAAGTAGCAATTTAACATGATTCTCGCGCTTTATTAATTTTTTTTGAGGAATCAATATAAAAAAGTAGATAAAATATCGTAGCGCTATTGGCGTAAATTTACGGTACCATTTAAAAAATGCGGGGTGGCCCGGGTAGCCTTTGAGAAGTACACTTTCAGCCGCAGAAGGCCGGACTGATCGGGCCCCCGTCAGCCCGTCTTCCCGCCCGTCCGCCCTGCGGGCCCCCTCCTCATCCGCCCTGCAGGCTGCTCAACAGCTCTCTGACCCGCGCCTCATCCGTCGTCTCTGCGTCCTTCAGGACCCTCTCGCCGTACTTGATGACTGGTGTGCTCATCAGGTCGAGCATCAGGAGATCTGCCATCGCGCCCGAGTCTTTTACAATATCGCGCTCAAGGACGGCGTCCTCATACTTGACCCCTTTCTCAGCCAGAACCTTCCTCAGGAGAGCCGATGCCCCCAGGCATCTGACGCAGGTTGGCGATTTGAACAGCTCTATCTTCACCGGCTTCACCGAATAAATGTACTGATCGGACATATAACAAAAGCCTTGCGGAGACGAGCGGGGGGCCGGATCGCTGCAATCGGCTGGCCGCACCCGTCTCGGCGCCTCCAAATCTGCCCAGGCCGATGATCCGGGCGGAAACAGTCATCATGATTAGCTCCGGCCCCTTACTCTTTTACGTGATCCGGCGGTTGTTGCCTATGGGATGCAAACAAAAGCCTAAAATAACGTCACAAATTAAAGTCTAATACGAGGGTGGAAGGCATAACCCTCGGACCTTTTGCTCCGGGTCCCAGGGGCATTTCCCCCCTTCCACCCTCGCCTTGCGAGGATTATCGGTTGACCCAATGCCAGCATTGTGCACCCTCCTGCCCCACCCGCAGCCCCCGGATCGGGGCCGATCCAACCGCCCCCGGCATCCGGGCCCCAAGCGATCTCTGGAATGGGGGGTGCATCATCTATAGCGCCTCAGAATCTTCGAGAGCGGGTGTTGAGAACCTTTGCCGACTCCGCCAAGCCATAGACTGGGCTCATTAATAATTAATAATATCGCCGAGCGAACTAAAAAAGGTGATGCCGGAGCCCTTCCCCATGCCGCCTTGAGGGGCTTATGGACCCCGACACTGCGCTAGAAGGCAACGGAACGGCACGGCCGGGCCGGGAGCCTGATAGGGGGCACTACCCCTTCCTTACTGGTTCCTGCGCTCCTGCCCGGCCCGTCCATATACCGCCCGAGGGTCCGCCCTATCCCCAACCCAATTGCCTGTCCGAGCTTAGGGTTCTGCACTCTCCACTGAACTGGAAGACCTCCCTCAGGATCTCTCCGCCCTCCTCAGATAATCCTGCGAGCGTCAAAGGCTTCGTCTTCTCGGCTATGGTTCCTACACCGATGAGGGCAAGTCCTATCGCATCGCTGAATGGCTCCGGCGTAGGGGTCAGGAGAAGGGCCGCCCCTACATGCTTCAAGTGCTTGCAGACCCTCTCCTTGCCTGGCCTACCCATTAGACCCCTCACTGATCTGAGGTTATGTGCCATGTCTTCGTACGCGCATGCTGCGTCCCTGCTGCTCTCCAGCAGGGCACGTTTAGCGTCCTCCATAGCTCTCGCCTCCAAACCTTTTCCTTGAGCGCATAAAAGAGTTCGTTCTGAAGTAGTAGCATAAACGCTCAATTTTCTTCGAAGTGGGAAAGAAGTGGGAAATGCTTAAATAGCGGTAATGCATTGTGCCTCGGGGGCAGAGTCATGCAAGGGAGGAATTCAGTTCACCAGATTCCAGACGCCCGAGGGATTTAGGGATCTCGCCCCCGACGACGTCGCAAAGTATCTCTTTGTAGAAGGCGAGTTCAGAAAGATCTTTGGGCTCTGGGGATACCGTGAGGTCAGGACATCCTCGATAGACTATTTCGATATCATCAGGGGAGGCGCCGGCGAGGGCTTTACGGACTCCCTCTTTAAGGTGCAGGACTACGACGGGAAGATGCTCTCCCTGAGGGGCGAGGTCACTACCCAGATAGCGAGGATGCTCACATCCAAGGCGAGGGACGAGGGGCGGCTCTTTTACATCTCCAACTGCATCCGCTACTTGGAGACGAGGACCCTGCTGCAGAGAGAGTTCTGGCAGGCAGGCGCCGAACTGATAGGTGGCAGGACGGTTGCCGCGGACGCGGAGGCGATCGCGCTGGCGATAGCCGCCCTCCAGTCTCTGGGCATTGGCGACGTGTACGTCGATATCGGCAATGTGGCGCTCTTTCAGCTGGCTGCCGACTCGCTGGGCATAGGTGACAACTGCGCGATCAGGAGGGCAGTCGCGTCCAAATCAATCGACGACCTCCGGAAGCTGACCGAGAGCGACCGGATCAAGGAGGCCCTCTCATACATGATGATGAAGCGGGGAGGGCCCGAGATAGTGCGGGAGTTCTCCGAGGTGACAGGTGTCGGCAAGGAGTACCCTGAATACTTTGATGGCCTATTCGCGCTCCTTGATGCATACGGGTGCCGCGGGAGGGTCACCATCGACCTGAGCACCCTGAGAGAGATGAAATATTACAACGGGACCGTCTTCGACATCTACTCCGGAGGGCTCGGTGTTCCCATCGGAGGCGGGGGGCGGTATGACTGCATGATGCGGGAGTTTGGCTTGGAGGCGAAGGCGACGGGTTTCGCCGTGAGCGTGGACCTCTGCGTCAGGCTGATCGAGAAGGGGATGGGGAAGGGCTTTGGAGGTGGGGCGAAGGAGGTGCCAGCCAGGATCATGTACCGCGACGGCTTCCAGGGGGAGGCGGTCCTCATGGCGCGCCGCTTCCGGGCTGAAGGCAAAGCCTGCACCGTCGAGGAGTTCGACGAGTCCAAGGAGGGGTTCGTGGTCGGCCCTGACGGTATAATGGCGTGGGCGGGGTCAGGGGAGGATAGGAAGGTGGAGGGACGGAGATGAAGGGGATCATAATAGCCGTCCCCAATAAGGGGAGGCTCAAAGAGCCCGCCTGCAGGCTCCTCGGGGGGGCGGGCATAAAGCGGATCGATGACGAGCGGGCATACCTCTCGAACACGACCGCAGAGGCGGTACAGATCCTCTCCGTGAGGGCTGCGGATATTCCTGTCTATGTCTACCACGGGATCGCCGACATGGGCATCACCGGCAGGGACATCATCTCGGAGACTGCTCTCGAAGTGTATGAACTGGCAGATCTCGGCTTCGGGGCATGCGATCTGGTGGTGGCAGTCAGTGCGGACTCCTCCTACAGAAAGCCTTCGGACCTGCCGTCAGGCTCAAAGCTGGCGACGGAGTTCCCTAACGTGGCAAAGCGCTACTTTAACGATCTGGGGGTGCAGGTCGAGGTGATAACACTCAGGGGCGCGGTCGAGATCGCGCCTGTCTTGGGCCTCGCCGAGGCGATAGTCGACCTCTCGAGCACGGGCAAGACGCTTGAGAAGAACGGTCTGAAAACAATCGGGACCATCATGACCTCATCCGCCCGCCTGATCTGCAACCGGATCTCCTATAAGACAAACTATGCCCGTATTAAGGCGCTGGTAGAGGCGCTGAGGAGGGGCTGCTAGACTTGAAACCTAGGATAATTACGGCTGAAGACTACCGGTCAGACCTCCCCTCCGGGATCCCGCCGGAGGTGGTAAAGTCTGTAAGCGAGATAGTCAGCAACGTGAGGTCGAGGGGGAACGCCGCCATAATAGAGTATACCGAAAAGTTCGATCGCGTGAGACTCGCAGAGGGGGCACTCAGGGTCGGGAGGGATGAGATAGAGCGCTCCTACAGGTCGATACCGGATAGCCTCAGGGATGCGCTCGCCAGATCGGCTGAGCGGATCAGGAGGTTCCAGCAGGCGCAGCTACCGAGGGGGATCTCAGTCGAGACCTCCCCCGGCGTCACGGCGGGGGTCATCTTCGACCCGGTCGGGTCGGCAGGGCTCTACGTCCCGGGGGGGAGGGCCGCGTATCCCTCGACGGTTCTGATGACCGGCATCCCTGCCAAGGTGGCTGGAGTCGAGCGGTGCGCGCTCTTCACCCCGCCCTCGGCCGACGGGACGATCCCCGCGCCCACCCTGGCAGCCGCGTTTATCGCCGGTATCGACGAGGTCTACAGGGTGGGGGGAGCGCAGGCGATCGCTGCCATGGCTTACGGCACCCCGACGATAAGGAAGGTCGAGAAGGTGGTTGGCCCCGGCAACATCTATGTTACTGCCGCGAAGATGTTGGTCAGCTGGGACGTCGCCGTGGACATGCCGGCGGGCCCAAGCGAAGTCCTGATCTACGCGGAGGAGGGCGCCAATGCCGGGTGGGTGGCAGCGGATATGGTTGCCCAGGCCGAGCACGATCCGGAGGCGAGGGCCCTCTTGGTAACGCCGGACAGAGCCCTTGCTGCCGACGTGGCACGGCTTGTAGAGGAGAAGTCCCTAGCGTCGCCGCGGTCCAGGATCCTCGAGGGAAGCGTTGCCAAGTCGCGGATCGTAGTGGTAAGGGATCGGGAGGAGGCCCTTGGGATCATAAACGAGGCGGCGCCGGAGCACCTGCAGTTCGCCGGCGGGTCGGATCTGCTGGACAGGGTGGTCAACGCGGGAGCCGTCTTCCTGGGCGAGACGACGCCTGTTGCACTGGGGGACTACTCGGCCGGGACCAACCATGTCCTCCCTACAATGGGCTGGTCAAGGAGGGCCTCGCCACTCTCAGTGAGGGACTTTCTGCGGTCGAGGGAGTACGTCAGGTGCACCAGGGAAGGACTGGATGCGGTAGGCCGTGATGCCGTCGAGATCGCCCTCTCGGAGGGCCTGGTCGGGCACGCCGAGTCAGTAAAGTTGAGGCTGAGGGCCGATGGTTGAAGCAAACATCAGCGACCTGATCGACGAGAGCGTGAAGGAGGCGCTCCGGAGGAAAGATGGGCGGTCTTTCTATGGCAAGATCTCAGAGCCCGAGAGCGCGGTCAGGATGGGGCTCAATGAGAACCTGCTGATCGATGCGAGCTTCGCCGGCGCCCTTCTACAGGAGGCTGCCCGGCGGACGGACGCCCGGGTGTACCCTGCCGAGAAGGGCCGCCTGGCCGTGAGGGCGCTGGCAGAGGGTCTCGGCCTCTGGGAGGACGAGGTGATCGCGGGCAACGGATCGGACGAGATCCTGGACCTCATCGCGAAGGTCTTCGTCGGGCGGGGGGAGGCCCTCATCGTGGACCCGACCTTCGAGATGTACGGATTCTACGTCCGGCTGGTCGGCGGCAGGGTCCGGACAGCCCTCATGAACGGGGATTTCACACTCGACCCCGATGCCGTCCTCTCGTCCCTGACGCCTTCAACGAGGGCAGTCTTCATCTGCTCCCCCAACAACCCCACAGGATTGCAGTTCGATAGGGAGGCTATCCTCAGGGTCGTCGCAGAGAGCGGCCGACTCGTTGTGGTGGACGAGGCATATGCCGATTTTGCCCCCTACAGCCTGCTGAGGGAGGCCCCGAAGTATCCCAACCTTCTCGTCCTCAGAACGTTCTCCAAGGCGTTCGGACTGGCCGGTCTGAGGATAGGGTACGGTCTGGCTAACGCCGAGATAATCGGATGGCTGAGGTCGGCTCAGAGCCCCTTCAGCATCAATTCGGTCGCACAGCAGGCAGCAAGGCTTACTCTGGAGAACAAGAATGTTTATGACTCGTTCGTGAAGAATGTGATCGAGGAGAGGAGTTACCTTATGGCCGAGCTTCAGATGATTAACGGTGTGACACCTTTCCAATCTGATGCCAACTTTATCCTCTTCAGAGTCGACGCCGGCGAATCGGCCTCAGCCGGGGTCTGGCAGAGGCTGAAGGCTGCAGGCATCGAGGTCAGGGACAGGGGCAGCCTGCCTCTGCTGAGGAACTGCCTGAGGGTGACTGTCTCGACGAGAGAGAACAACATGAAGTTCATAAAAGTGCTGGGCGAAGCGGTGAGGGGGCTGGATTGAGCGCAAGGAGAGGGGAATTCCGTAGAAAGACGAGGGAAGTCGATATAGTGGTCTCGGTAGAGCTAGAAGGGAGGGGCGAGTTCGACGGGAGCACAGGCTCGGCCTTCATCGATCACATGCTCAGGACCCTCTCCAAGCACAGCCTGATGGACATCCGCCTGACCGCTGGGGGAGACCTGAAGCACCACATAATAGAGGATTCGGCGATAGCGCTCGGCAAAGCGCTCAGCGCTGCCTTGGGGGGCAAGATGGGGATCGGCCGGTTCGGCTATGCCTACGCCCCGATGGATGACTCGCTCGCCAGGGCGGTCGTGGATCTCGGCGGGAGGGCTTACAGCAGGCTTGAGCTAGGTATCAGGGGCGAATCGGTCGAGGACACGAAGGCTGAAGATATCATACACTTCCTCAAGTCGCTCTCAGAGTCGATGCAGTGCAACCTCCACATCAGGGTACTCTACGGCACCAACGATCACCACAAGGTGGAGGCGGCCGTCAAGGCGCTGGCCCTCGCCCTCAGGGGCGCAACTGCCCTGACAGGGAAGGGCTTGCCCAGCGCAAAGGGGGAGATCTGAGGATGGTCCGGGTAGCCATCCTCGACTTGGGCTTGGGCAACCTGCAGAGTGTCAGGCGGGGGCTTGAGAGGGCCGGAGCCGAGGCCTTGATAGTCGGAGCCAGCGGCGAGCAGGGGCAGGAGGGGCGGGGAAGCCGAACCGGAACCGGAACCGGAACCGGCACCGGCATCGGCACCGGCACCGGAAACGAGGGCGAATGCCGAGGGGACAGCATCAGCATCAACACCAACACCAACACCAACGTCAATACCCGTACCAACGTCGATGTTGATGCCATAGTGTTGCCCGGGGTAGGCGCCTTCAGAGACGGCTCCAGCGCTCTGAGGGGCTTTGGAGGATACATAGAAGAGGTGAAGTCTGGGAAGCCTCTTCTCGGGCTCTGCTTGGGGATGCAGCTCCTCTTCACCAAAGGGTTCGAAGGAGGGGAGTTTCCGGGCCTGGGCCTCATAAAAGGGGATGTCGTGAAGATGACCGGGGCTGTCAGGATCCCACATATGGGCTGGAACTCTATCCAACTGGTCAAGGAGTCCCCCATAACCGCGGAGCTGAAGGACGGCGACTTTTTCTACTTTGTCCACTCCTACTTCTGCAGGCCCCAGGAGGACGCCACAGTTGCATATACCGAGTACGGTACCAGAATACCTGCGATCGTGCAGAAGGCAAATATATTCGGGACCCAGTTCCACCCCGAGAAGAGCTCAAGGACCGGAGGGATCGTCCTGAGAAACTTTGTGGAGGCTGTTAAGAGGTGACTTTGGTCATCCCGGCCGTCGACATCTCGGGAGGGAGGTGCGTCCGTCTCTTCAAGGGGAGGATTGGCGACGCTACGATCTATTACGACGATCCCCTGGACGCCGCCAGGAAGTGGGAGGCCGAGGGCGCCGAGATCATCCACGTAGTGGATCTGGACGCCGCAACCGGGACCGGGGACAACTCGCAGGCAGTAATCAAGGTTATAAAAGGCGTAAAGACCCCTGTCGAGGTCGGCGGCGGGATACGGACCATCGAGAAAGCGAGCGCGTACATAAACGCTGGCGCAGCCCGTGTAATCTTCGGGACCGCCGCACTCGAGATGAAGGTGATCACCGCCGCGCTGGGCGCCTTTGGCAGCGAGAAGGTCATGGCCGCGGTCGATCACCTGATGGGCAGGGTGGCGGTCAGGGGATGGCAGGAGATGACCGATATAGATGCCATGGTTCTCTGCACGAGGCTCGAGGAGGTCGGCGTCAGGAACATAATGATGACCGCGATCGACCGGGACGGGACGCTGAAGGGGCCCAACCTGATGTATTCGCTGAACGCTGCGCAGAGACTGAAGAGCAGCATCTACCTGGCGGGCGGCTTCTCCAAGCTCAACGACCTCCTGCTGGTGAAAGGGACGCGGATAGCTGGCGTGATCATCGGCAAGGCTCTTTATGAGGGCGTCATCGACTTCAAGAAGGCGAGGGAGGTTCTCCGCTGAATGCTGACCAAGAGGATCATACCCTGCCTCGATGTTGACAAGGGTCGCGTGGTGAAAGGGATAAAGTTCCAGAACCTTCGCGATGCAGGGGATCCGGTCGAGCAGGCGCTCGCCTATGAGGATCAGGGCGCCGACGAGGTCGTCTTCTTGGACATAACCGCTTCTGCAGAACAGAGGGAGACCATGGTGGAGGTCGTGAGGAAGACCGCATACTCTCTCTCGATTCCCTTCACGGTCGGCGGGGGCATAAGGTCGTACAGGGACGTGAGGAAGGTGCTGCTCGCGGGGGCAGACAAGGTCTCACTTAATACGGCCGCGGTCCTGGATCCCAGCGTCATCACAGAGGGCGCGGCGATCTTCGGGAGCCAGTGCATAGTGACCGCCATCGATGCCAAGAGAGCGGGGGAGAGCTGGGAGGTGTACATCTACGGCGGGCGGAAGCCTACCGGCAAGGATGCCATAGAGTGGGCCGTGGAGGCCGAGGCCAGGGGATCCGGCGAGATCCTCCTCACTAGCATGGACTTTGACGGCTCCAAAGACGGCTACGACCTGGAGCTTACCCGGAAGGTCTCCGAGGCCGTTAATATCCCGGTCATAGCCTCTGGGGGAGCTGGCAGCCCCGAGCACATCTACCAGGCCCTGACCGCCGGGAAAGCCGATGCGGCGCTGGCGGCCTCGATATTCCACTACGGCGAGTATACCGTTGAGGGAGTGAAGAGGTACCTCAGGGAGAGGGGCGTCCCGGTTAGGCTCGATTCTGGTCTGATCCCAGGCGCCGAGAAAGTAATTAAGAGCGCTGGTGGAAGAGGGTAATCGCAGGTATCCGCCGCCGTGCTTTAGGAGGCTTCAATGATGGAAGGCATCAGGTTTACCGAAGAAGAGATCAATGAGGTCGAGTCATCCCTGGACTTTGGGAAGCTCCAGGGCATCCTGCCCGCGATCGCGGTCGGGGAAGAAGGGCAGGTGCTGATGCTCGCATTCATGAATCGGGAGGCGCTTCGGGCCACCCTCAGGACAGGGCGTATGCACTACTGGTCCAGGTCGAGGAAGCGGCTGTGGATGAAGGGCGAGGAGTCCGGGCACTACCAATACGTCTTGGGCCTGTATGCAGACTGTGACAGCGACGCGCTCCTATTCAGGGTCAGACAGGTCGGCCCCGCCTGCCACACCGGCGAAGGATCATGCTTCCTAAGGCCAGTCAGGGCTTACAGCGGCAGGGAAGTGGTGCTCAGCGAACTGGAAGGCGTGATAAGGGCGAGGATGGGCGAGCCTCGAGAGGGCTCGTATACCTCGAAGGTCATTTCCGCCGGTCCCAAGGAGGCGGCGAAGAAGCTGGGTGAGGAAGCCGTCGAGGTGTCGATCGCGTCCCTGGCCGAGGATAAGGAGAGGACGGTCAGCGAGTCCGCCGATCTGGTCTACCACCTCCTGCTCCTCCTGCAGATGAAGGGTATAGCGTTCGGGGAGGTCTTGGACGAGCTGAGGCGGAGGCGGAGGGAGAAAGGGAGGGGAAATGGTGGATGATCCGACCCCACGTCCTATCCGTATCCCGGTATGACCGCTAGCCCCGCTTTACCTCGAAGATTTCGGTGCTGGCCATACCGTACAGCTCCCTGCTAAGTGCCTCGGACCCCTCCCTCCCGACAGAGGTTATCCTGTCGGCAACCTGCCTCTTGATGCGCAGCTCCAGCGCCTCGGATCCCTTTCTGAAGGCGATCACTATCTCCTGGGCCGGGGTCAGGGTGATGTTGTTCTTGCCCATTGTGCACCCGGTGGAGAACTGGACACCATCGATGATGCATGAATGCGGCGGCTTTGGGGGACAGGACACATTGGCCACGACCCTGAACGGGTCCTTACCAAGGATGCTGTTAGCCAGCGATCCTGCTTTGAGACCGATGACGAGGTATGGCCCGAGGTGACCATGGAAGGCGGCTGCTGCACCCAGCTCACCGTCATCGTTGTGGCACTGATCGATCCCGATCTCAGTCACCCCCTTCCATCTCCATCCTTCCGTCCCTTCCCTCCCGGATCAGGCCCGGGATAGAGGGCATGCCCGCGCTGGCGTGGGGACCTTCTCGTTGCCTGCTGAGGACCATGCCTGCCCCCATGCGCCTCTGGATGGCGCCCAAAAAGACCACACCGAGAGATGCCCCTATGGCCCCGCCTAGGGCATGGATCCCTCCCCACCAGAGCGCGAACTGGAGGCTGCCCGGGCTTACGAAGAGTAGACCTATGATCACGCCCGAAGTGAATGCCATCAGGAGCGAAGGGATCGCCAGGATATGTGGTCCAAACCTGTTGAGGGCTCTCGAATATCCCAGGCCGAGACAGGCAAGGTCGAAGACGACGCTCGAGACGGCAAAGCCTGCAAACTGCACCATCCCGGGGTTTAGGCTGAGGGTTATGATGGTCGCTATCAGGCCCGTCAGTGTAGCCGCACCGAACCGCCTGACCCTCCATGTAACAATCATCAGGGCCAGCACACCGAGAAAGTCACAGAGGAAGGGCAGCTTAGTCGCGTAGAAGAAGATCGGCGACAGGGTTGCGTTAAGCACGCTCCACAGGGCGGCCGACAGGGCAATTACCGCGATCTCCCTGCTCTTCCATGACATCCGGCGTTCCCCGACGCAGTATTACTTTCCTATAAACAAATAACATTATAAAGCTGCCGCCTGCCGTCTTGAGACCGGCGCTATCCGCGCCGAACCGAAGAAAGATAGGCTGCCGCAGGCCCTCTACACCGTGATCGGGGGTGCTAACGGCTCCTCCCGGTCAGCTGCCTGACCTTGGTGGTGATATACTGGGCCATCTTCGAATCTGTCATGACACGCTCCTCGCGTTGCTTCTCCAGCTGCTCCTCTATGACCCGCATCAGCTCCTCTGGGGCGACGGGCTTCACCAGGTATGCGTCCGCCCCGAGGTTGACGGACCGCACGGCGTTGTCCAGCGTGGCGTTGCCAGTCACGATCACCTTGCGCATCTTCGGGAAGGAGTCCGCCAGCTTGGTGAGGAGCTCAACCCCCTCCATATCTGGAAGGATGACGTCTATCAGCGCCAGGCTGAAGAGGCGGTGCCTAGACTCATCGACCGCCTCGGCGCCAGTCCTCGCCGTAGAGACTGAATAGCCCTTGTCCGATAGTAGGGCACCGAACGTATCCAGGACATCCTCGTCGTCGTCGATTATCAGGATGTTGACCGGCTCTTTCATGTACCATCCATATTTTCCAAGTTAATTTTAACGTTATCGGTTTCAATCAAGGCCTCATGAGAAAGCAGACGCTATGGTTTGAAAACGAGGGCAAACTGTTGTATTGCTACACCCTCATTAGAAGCATCTGATCTTTTCTGCAGAGAGACGGGGTCGGCGGATCATCACCGCCGACAGATGATCCCCATCAGGCCGCCTTCTTCTCCGGATATGCCTCGTAGAACCCCTTCTTTGACCTGGAGTCTGCCATCGGCTTCCCCATCTTCTCTAGGATCGCGACGACCTTCGGGAGGATCGATCCGGGGATGCCCACCATCATCTCCTCTGGCCCGAGGTCCGTGTACGTCCTTGAACCGTAGCAGCCAAAAGTGACCCCTATCTCGCTCTTTATGTAAGGGGCGACGCTCATGCCGGCGCATACGCTCTGTTCCGTCAGTATCTCGAGCACTAGGTGCTTCCCCTCCTCATAGGACCTGGTCTGGCAGAGCCACATCGCCTGCTCCGGGCTCACACGGACAATTACCGTGTCGACCGGGAATGTAAACCTCTCCAGGGGGGCAACGGCAACGCTCGCCACCGATCCTGCTTGCATCTTGGGATTGGTCGTCAGACATTTTGCGGCAGCCTCTGGGCTCCCGAATATCCCCAGGGCACTGTGCACCTCGCCCCTGTAGACCTTCTCCTTGATCGGCGCGCCGAAGCTCGACGGACCGGGCCCGCATGCGAGTTCTGAGGCAGAGACAAGGAGGGACTTTCCCCATGAAGCCTCCATTACTGCTTGGCAGAAGCGGATCCGCTTCGCAGGAGGGGTGAAATTCTCTGGGGGAAGCTCGCCCGTCCTGACGAACTTAACCCCGACGGGAGGCGACTGCAGCCCAAGAAGCTGGGTCAGTTTTGCCGCATATTCCGCAAACGTCATTATAATACACCTCATTAACTTCTCTCTCTGGCGAGATAAGACTTTTCATGCAGTCATCTTCATAAAACTAAGCGTGCCGGCGCCGATGAGTGCCAGCATGAATGCCAGCGGGATCCCGAAATCCATGTAGAGCGGAAAATGATTTACCCCCAGCAGGACCCCCCTCATCCCGTCTACGACATACGTGAGGGGATTCACGTATGTCAGAGCCTGAAGCCAGGCCGGGAGGTTGTCTAAGGGATAGAGCGCACCGCTCAAGAAGAAGAGCGGGAAGACTACAAAGCTTGAGACAAGGCCGAAGCCCTCGAAGCTTGTCATCTGGGCGCCTACGGCCAGCCCAAGGCTCGACATGCTGGCTGCGACTATTAGTATGAACGCAATGAGGACTAGGATCGAGAGCGGGGTGTAGACTATCCCGAAGAGCGGGCCTACTGCCATGAGAATGGCCCCTTGGATGAGCGCGTCGGTGCACCCTCCGAGCATCTTCCCCACGAAGAGGGTGGTTCTCGAGAGCGGCGCCACCATGACCTCCTTGAAGAAGTCTACCTTCTTGTCCCAGACTATGTACAGGCCGAAGAAGATCGATGAGAATAGGACAGAGAGCATTATTACCCCGGGGAAGATGTACGCCTGGTACCCCACGCCTCCGATGTTTATGGCAGATCCTAGCCCCCCGCCAAAGACCACTATCCAGAGCAGGGGGGTGACTATCGAGGATATTATCCTCGACCTCTCCCTGAGGAAGACCTTGAGCTCCCTGTACCAGAGTGCGTAGATCCCTATCAGTTCACCCACTTCTCAACTCCCCCTTGCCGCAGAGACTCGCTCGAGCCATCCGCCCTCTCCGCTGTCTTCCCTGATCTCTTTCCCCGTCAGTTGGAGGAAGACGTCGTTCAGGGTGGGCTCCCTCAGCTCCACGTATGTCGCCTCTCCGAGGTTGCAGAGGACCTCTTGGATATGGGCGCCGACCTCCGAAAGGATTATCGTGACGTTGCCATCGCCTGTCTCCACCCTGCTCACGTAAGGCAGGGACTTTATGGCGTCCATGTTCGGCCTGACCACCTTGGCTTTGATCATGCCCTCGCCTATCCTCCTCTTCAGATTCTTCGGGGAGTCAAGGGCAATCACCTTCCCGTCATCGATGATCGCGACCCTGTTGCAGAGGCTGTCTGCTTCCTCCATATAGTGGGTGGTTATCAGGATCGTCACCCTCTCCTCTCCCGCGAGCCTCCGGATATATTCCCAGATATGCTCCCTTGTCTGGGGATCGAGCCCCAGTGTAGGCTCGTCGAGGAGCAGTATCTTCGGCCTGTGGAGGAGCCCCCTCGCCAGCTCGAGCCTCCTCCTCATGCCCCCTGAGTAGGTCTTGACCCGCTCCTTTGCCCTGCCCTCCAGGTCAACAAGCCTCAACGCATCTGAGATCCTCTCCCTCCTCATATGTTTGGGGACGCCGTACATCAGCGCGTGGAGGTAAAGGTTCTCCCAGCCCGTCAGGGTGTCGTCCGAACTGGGTGCTTGGAAGACCATGCCGATCGACTTCCTGACCTTCCCGGGGCTGCCGACTATGTCGTAGCCGTTGACGGTGGCGGTTCCTTCTGTAGGCCTGACGAGCGTGGCCAGCATCGAGAGAAGGGTCGTCTTCCCCGCGCCGTTGGGCCCCAGGAGGCCGAAGACCTCGCCCTCGTCGATGGAGATTGAGATGCGGTCGACGGCGGTGACCCCTCTGAACCGCTTGACAATCTCCTTCGTCTCAACAATCACGAAAAATCCCTCTCGGATGAGACGGGTATGTGTAAAGGTTAATCGGGTCTTATATGTTATATGCCTTGGGTAGCGCTGAACTATGCTCTCCGGTCGATCCTTTGCCGCACTGACGCTCCGTATAGTCGACCGGAGACTATGCAGAACTGGTAGCGCAACGTGCCGGATGCACCTCATTACCGCTGCGGCTTCCCTATCGCTTACGCTAGGCATGTTCTAATAATCCTGAGCGGTGGTCCTCGGGCGCACTTCAGACTACACGGAGGTCTTGACGGCGCTACTCGCCCAGAACCTCTACGACTATCCGTCTGTCAGACCGCGGGCCGTCCAGCTCGAAGAAGAAGACTCTCTGCCATGTACCGAGCACGAGTGATCCGCCGCGGACGGGGACGGTCACTGACGGCCCTATAAATGATCCTGCCAGGTGTGCGTCTGCATTGTCGTCGATCCGGTTGTGTTGCCAATCCTGATCCGCCGGGAACTCCGACCTGACCTTGGATACAAGGTCGTTCAGCAGTCCCCCCTCATGTTCATTGATGATGATCGCGCTCGTCGAGTGCATCGAGTGGACCACGCAGATGCCATCGGTCACCCCGCTCCCTCTGATTATGCCTGCGATATCGCGGGTTACATCTATCGGCTCCTTCCTGCCCGTGCTGCTGACCCTGACCTCCCTAAAATAGATCTTCAAGCCACTCCCCATCTAAGATGGTCTCTCCCGGCTTTATATCTGAAGCGGGGTATCGGCAGGCGTTACGATGCCAGTCAAAGGCCGAGCTTCCTCTTGACCTCGCCTACCGTGGTCACCAGATCCGCGATCACGGCATCTAGCCACTCCCTCCCTTTCTCTCTGGTGGCCAGGCGGGCATCGCCAGTCAGCGGGAGGGTATAGATCGCACGGTCGATCTCTCTTGAATAGAGCCTGAAGGCAGGATAGTCTGCCCTGTTAGTCCCGGCCAGCCCCATCTCCACCCTGCCGGATATGGCAAGCATTGCGCTCGTCTCGTCCTCCCCTGCATGGCCCGGGGACGTGAACAGGTCCGACCTCTCCCTCCCCAGGTCCTTCCACCAGTCGAGCACCAGCACAGAGAGCCCCGTCCTGTCTGCAACCTCCCTCGCAGCCATCGATACCGGGGCAGAGTTCCCGCCGTGACCGTTCACGACTACAACGAGCCTTATGCCGTTTCTCCAGGCTTCGGTCAAGACGCTGCGGGTGTACCCGCAGAGCGCGTCCGAGTCCACATCGAACGTCCCGGAGTACTCCCTGAGGGCCTTACAGGAGCCGTACCATATTGCCGGCAGTACAATGCAGTTGAGCCTCTCCCCCGCCGCCTCGGCTATGTAGATCGGTATATGCCCGTCGGTTCCGAGGGGAAGGTGATCACCGTGCCTCTCAATGCTCCCGACAGGCAGGATGGCAACGTTCTTGTCGGCCTTCTCGAATTCAGGCCCACGGAGTTCGACTATATTGACCATGGGGCTTACTCTCGCGGCGGCTATTTTTAGGTTTTCTCCTTGCGGCCGGATCTCGCAGGCGGAAGCGCCCATGGAAGGCTGCCCGGTCCGCGGGCGTTTATGCGGAGGGAGTTCCCCAACCAGCCGAGCGGTAGCCGTTAATGAATGCCATAACCATCAACCAAGTAATATATGTGAAGAGAGAGATGTAATTTAGCAAGAGCTGAATGAGGGGTCCCGATGCTGAAAATTGGGATAATAGGCAAGACGAACACGGGAAAGACCACCTTTTTTAACGCCGTTACGCTCCTGAACGCAGAGATCTCGAACTACCCCTTCACGACGAAAGCAGCCAACGTAGGGATCGGGTACGTCAAGACTCCGTGTGTCCACCCCGAACTCGGCGTCAGCGATAACCCGAAGAACTCCACCTGCATAAACGGCTGGAGGTTCATACCGATCGAGATCATCGACCTCCCCGGCCTGATAAAGAACGCATGGGAGGGGGCCGGCCTCGGCAATCAGTTCCTGAGCGTAGCCGCACAGGCCGATGCCCTCCTGCACATAGTCGATGCCTCAGGGAGCATCAACGCAAAGGGGGAGATCTGCGAGCCGGGCTTGGGATCGCCCCTCGCCGATTATTACGACATAGAGGAGGAGCTGATCAGGTGGTATGCAAAGGCCCTTATGGATAACGTCGAGACGATCGGCCGACTCGCGTCAGGGGAGAAGGACATCACTAAGGCACTGCTCGAGATCCTCGGCGGGATGAAAGTCAAGGAGGAACAGATTGAAGCTGCCCTGAGGAAGACCCGGCTCTCCCATGTTCCATTCGGGGACTGGGACGATGAAGACTTTAGGAACTTTGCCACCGAGATCAGGTATACCTCAAAGCCAACGCTGATCGTCGCCAACAAGATGGACCTCCCGGTAGCCGAGAAGAACTTCGTGGGCCTCCAAGAGACCTTCGGTGAGAAGTTCGTCGTCCCCGTCTCAGCAGATGTGGAGCTTGCCCTCCGGAGGGCCGAGAGGGCGGGCTTTATCTCGTATACACCCGGCGAGGAGGGGTTCACCGTCAAGGACGCGTCGAGGATCACCCCGAGACAGAAGCAGGCCCTTGAATACGTCCGGTCGAGGGTGATGGACAAATGGCTCAGAACCGGGGTCGATCTGGCCCTCTCCACGGCGGTCTTCAAGCTCCTCAGGATGAACGTAGTCTACCCCGTTGAGGACGCCAAGAGGTACTCCGACAGCAAGGGAAACGTCCTGCCCGACGCATATATGCTCCCACACGGATCGACTCCGCGGGATCTGGCAAAAGCGATCCACACTGACCTCTACGAGAGGTTCCTCTATGCGATCGATGCGGTGAGCGGGACCAGACTGCCCAAGGACTATATACTCCGCGATAGGGACGTCATCAATATCGCAACGACTGCCAAGAAGCCCAAGGCCCGATGAGCCGTCTCCCCTGGGCTGGCGAGGATGCGATCAGCTCATAAGCAGCCTCTTCCCTGAGAACTGCTGGCGATCAGCTATGGAATACGAGATCAGATACAAGCCTTCCTACTCTATGGTCGTGGTGAAGCTCAACGACGGCGAGTCTGTGGTCGGCGAGTCGGGTGCCATGACGTACATGACCCCCAACATCAGCGCGAGGACCCGATCGAGGAGCGGGCTGCTGGGCTCCCTGGGTCTGAAGCTCCTAGGGGGCCAGTCTTTCTGGGTTAATGACTACACCGCGTCTGGAGGGCCCGGGGAGGTCGCTTTCGTCTCCGCGCCCATAGGCGACATCGAGTGCCTGCGCCTCGAGGACGGGGCCGGGTTTGTGATACGTAAAGAGTCGTATGTCGCCTCCTCGCCGGGCATCGATCTTGACGTCTCCTGGCAGGGTTTCAGCGGTCTCTTCGGTCAGGGGATGTTCATGATGCGAACCAAAGGAAACGGCAACCTGTTTGTGAACACTTTCGGGGCCATCGACAGGCACCACCTCAAGGAGGGCGAGACCCTCATCGTGGACAACTTCCACCTGGTCGCATTCGACAGCTCCTGCAGCTACAAGGTGGAACGGTTCGGCGGCATCAAGGAGACCCTCCTCAGCGGGGAGGGACTCGTGACTAGGATCACAGGTCCGGGCGAAGTGCTGCTGCAGACCAAGAACCCGCGGGAGTTCGCCGAATGGATCTGGACGCTTATAGCCCCGAAGGTCCAGCAGTCAAGGGCAAGGTAAGGTGACCTGCCCTGCCCAATTTGGAGGGGGCCGGCGGGGGGAACTCCGAGAAGGTTGTCGCTTCGGGCTTCCCCTTCTCCGGAAGACTCATCAAGGTAAGGGTCGACGACGTGGTCCTCCCAAACGGCAGAAGGACGAAGAGGGAGGTGGTGGTGCACAGGGGCGCCGTCGCGATAATCGCGGTCGAGGGGGGCAGGATTATCATGGAGAGGCAGTACCGCCACACCGCCGGGAAGGTTCTCTGGGAGATCCCTGCCGGGACGCTGGAGGAAGGCGAAGACCCTGAGAGCTGCGCCAAGAGGGAGCTCGAGGAAGAGACCGGCTATGTCGCTGGGACCGTCCGCCCACTGATACACTTCTACGTCGCCCCGGGTTACAGTACAGAGGTCATCCACTTCTTCTTGGCAGGCGATCTCCGGAAGGAGAACGCGTCGCCGGATGAAGACGAGGCGATCGAGACCAGGTTCGTCAGCCTGGAGGAGGCACACGAGATGGTGAGGAGCAATGTGATCGAGGACGGGAAGTCGATCATCGGCATCCTCCTCGCGCTCGAAGAGCTGAAGCGGTGACCGGCAGTGGCAGCCTGCCGTGCCTCCGATTCATCTTCGGCTTGCACGGACAGGAGCGGCGCGCGCTACCAATCAACTTATCTAGTTTTTCAGCCAATATACTTACTGAGCCCGGGGGAAAAAGACTGATGGGGATAAGGAGCTCTTTCCTCAACGTTCTGACCAGGATCGCATTCAGGTTCGAGTTCTTTTTTCCAAGCGCCATGAGGATCTTCCTGAACAGGAGGCTCGGAGAGTACAAGAAGGAGGGGCTGATCACCGGTTATAAGGTGAAGGCATCCCGGAAGCACAAGTACCACTACCTTCTCGAGATCGACCTCTCAGTCAATAAACTCCCGCTAGAGACCAAGAGGAGGTGAGAGCGTGGCTGAAGAGAGAAATGGTCGTGTTAGGATAACCATCGATATGGAAGTAAACGAGCCCCTGATGAACATGGTCAAGGAGAGCATGGCGAAGATGCCCGAGATGGTGGGGCAGATAAGGGAGAAGACGATGGGGAGAGGCCAGCAGTAATCGCTTTGCTGTCCCCGATTTCCTCTTCCTCTACCTCTTCTTCCTCTTCCGACCCTTCCGCTTGGGCAAGAAAGCAATATATCTTGACATGAGATTTCATATAATAATGGATTTGGGAGATAGGTATGGAAAGAAAATTGTATACCCTGCCTAAACTACCCTACGACTTCAAGGATCTGGAACCCTATATCTCGGAGGGGCAGCTGAATATACATTATACAAAACACCACCAAGCATACGTCAATAAGGCAAATTCACTCGTGCAGCAGCTAGACGAGTCGCGCATGAAGGGCACAGAGGTCGACTTCAAGGCCATAGCAAAAGAACTCTCGTTCAATCTCGGAGGCCACCTCCTCCACTCGCTCTTCTGGGAGAACATGGCACCCGCCGGGGAGGGGAAACGGCAGCCGACCGGACCCCTCAGCGAGTCCATCGACAGGCAGTACGGGGGCTTTGACCGCTTCAGGAAGGAGTTCTCGCAGATCGCGTCCACCGCAGAAGGATCTGCCTGGGCAGCACTCAGCGTCTGCCGCGAGACTGGCAGACTGACCCTCTTCCAGATTGAGAAACACAACGTCAACATCGCACCGGCATATTCGCTCATCCTCGTCCTAGACGTCTGGGAGCACGCCTACTACCTCGATTACAGGAACGAGCGGCCAAAGTTCATCGAAGCTTTCTGGAATATAGTCGACTGGGATGAGGTTGGCCGGAGGTTCAGCGAGATTCAGAAGGGCATTGTGTAGCGGGCCTAAAACAGGCAACGTTTCTGCCATTAAAGTTTGGCACCCTATCAGAATTTATTTTTTACCAATATCGGTAAAAACATGGGAAAAAGAGAGAAGGAAGAGATGCCGGCGGGGCACTCTTACTTCGTCGCTGCTCGGAAGTAGGACGTGCAACCTGCACACTTATAAAGACCGACGGTGATCGGCTTCTTGCCCTTTGGAGCAAGCGTCCACTTCTTCTCAGCCTTCGCGATATCCTTTCCGCACTTTGGGCATTTTGCCATGGGTACCACTTGGTTATCCATAAGCGTTGAAGGGGTTTAAAAAGAGTGCTATAGTAAAGCGGAATCAGGGCGCCTAAGCGCGTAAAACTCTTTCACAGAATACCCTTCACGTACTTTATAATCTTCATCGCTAAGTACCGCTGGCGTGGCAGCACTTGGTCGCCCGCCGAGGATCGGCTAACAAGGTGGCAGCCGTGCCGTCGATGACCGGGGGCAAGGACCTGCTGGCTGAAGGCCCTGTAATCCCTGCCAGCAGAACGAGGGTATCTGTCCAACGGCCCAGCCGAAGCCGCGCCGACCGCACCGGCTATGACAGGCACGTCCCCCATCCATCAACCTCCGGCGTTGCAGAACCGCTCTCGATAATCTATATATATCTGGCTCTCGCTTTCTTAAGAGATGCACATGAAAATGAACCTATCCGAGAGCCTGTCTGACGCCTTTGAATATACCAAAGGGCTCTTCTCGAGGTTCGGGGATCTTATCATACTTACGATCCTGGCAATCATCCCGATTGTTAATTTTTTCGTCCTGGGCTACTATGCGCGGGTTCTCCGTGACGGTCCTGCATCAAGAGGGCCGCCCAGAGTTGAGCGCTACTTGGACATGTTCGTGGACGGCCTCAAGTACTTCGTAGCGTTGATAATATGGTCGCTGCCGATCATCGCCGTAGCGGCAGTATCCGTCGGATCGATCATCGGTCTGCTCTTCCTGACCGGCGGCATGGCATGGTATGACTCGGTCTCGCTCCTGCCCCTCAGTATCATCCTTCTGATCCTCCCGGCCCTAGGCATAATCATAGTAGTAATGTTCCTGATATACATCGTCGCCCTCATGGGCGTCGTCCACATGTTCAAGACCGGCTCGTTCACCAAGGCTTTCGCAATTAATGAGATACTCGGGGTGATCAGGAAGATCGGGTGGGGTAACTACCTGGGGTGGCTCCTCATAGTCTTCATTATCGGGCTGGTCTTCTCTGCTGTCGGCTCCGTCCCCATCATCGGCTGGCTGCTGTCGGCCTTCCTCTGGGTGCTTTTGCTGGTCTTCAGCGGCAGAAGCATCGGCCTCCTCTATGACAGTGCTACCGGGAGGACGGAAGCCCCCCCTACTGGATCAGGTGCCACGCCCCCTGCGATCCCGCCCCCGCCGCCGATACAGCCCCCTCCCCCTTCCGCGCCATAGCAACCCCCTCTTCTTTTTTATGTTCCGCCCGCCCCCGATCAGTAGCGTATCCTCCCAGCGCATGCCTCTGAGGCGGCGGAAAGTCTTTTCAAAGATTTTGGACTATCTTACTTCGTGGATCTCCGTATCGGGACTTGCGGGTGGGGAATTAAAGGTGGCCGGTCGGCGTACTACGCCGCATTTGACACCATCGAGCTTCAGAGCACCTTCTACAGGGTGCCCCGCCCCGGAAGGCTGCGTGAACTGAAGGCATCCTCGCCCGACGGCTTTGGGTTCACGGTCAAGGCATGGCAGGCCATCACGCATCCCGCCAATAGCCCTACGTGGAGACACTGCCGCCTCCCCTTGGGGATCCCCTCGAACTTCGGCTTCCTCCGACCTACCGAGGAGAACTTTTCAGCTTGGAGAGAAATTGTCAGGATGTGTCTCGCCGTCTCCGCCGAGGTCTGTGTGGTTCAGACCCCCCCTTCATTCTCCGGGACAATGGCTAATGCCGAGAACGTCCGCCGGTTTTTCGGATCGGTTGAGCGACCTTTCGCCGTTGGCTGGGAGCAGAGAGGGGACTGGGACCCGTCACTTGTGAGATCGCTCTGCGCCGAACTCCAACTACTGAACGTGGTGGATCCTTTCAGGAGGGCCCCTCAGGCAGTCTCCGATATGGTCTACTTCAGGCTGCACGGGATAGGGCCCGGCGAAGTCAACTACCGTTACAGGTATACCGATAACGATCTGGCAGCCCTCTCCGAACTTGTCTCTGGGTTTGAAGGTTCAGTCGACAGGGGGTACATAATGTTCAACAATGCATACATGGGCGGGGACGCGTTAAGGTTCAAGCGCTTGATGGGAGGGACTAGGGCCTAGCCTTTGGCCCGGACCTGTGCCGCCCTGTTGATGGCATTCGGGGTGTCGCCGGATATCCGGATAGGCCGGCGTCCAGCAATCCTAAGCAGACGCCTCCTCCAGCGGTAACGCTCCTGTATGCTTCAGCATGCCCCGGCACCCCATCTCTGCATCGTACCGTGCCGCATACTATCGCCTTAACACATCCGCCGCGGACGGCAGGACTTCCGAAGGGGTTAAAACTATCCGAGTTTTTAAGACCTCTATGCGAGCGCGGAGAAAGATCACAACGATCTCTTTCGACGTCGACGGCACGCTGGTGACCCCTGCATTCGCCGACATGGTCTGGCTGGAGGCCCTCCCCCAGATGGTCTCGGAGTCTTGGGGGATACCTTTGGAGGATGCGAAGAAGAAGCTGTTCTCAGACTACGAGTCGATAGGGCCCCAGCAGCCGGAATGGTATGACATATGCTACTGGGTGAAACGCTATAAACTCGACATAAATCCCAAAGCCTTCGTTCTGCAGTACAAGGCCGCTGTCACCCCTTACCCCGAGGTCTTGGACGTACTGGAATCGCTCCGCAAGCGATACGAGCTGATCGTCATATCCAACTCCTCCAGGCTCTTCCTTGAGGTCTCAACCGAGGGTTTCAAACACTACTTCAGGCACATCTTCTCGACCCTCTCCGATTTCGAGAGGATGAAAGACAGGGATTCTTATCTGCTCGCCTGCAAGGAGGCGGGCATATCCCCGTCAGAGGTGGTCCACGTGGGCGATAACTTCGAGCTGGATTATGTAAGGGCCAAGAGGGCAGGTATGAGGTCTTTCTTCCTCGACAGGTGTGGCAGGCAGAGGGGGCGCTTCTTCGTGAGAGATCTCCGAGAGTTTGCCACCCGCGTCACGTCCATTTACCCTAGCTACCGCTGAAGTGGGACGCCCTGATCCCGGGGGCGTCGTCCGGTCCGCCAACCGGCATCAGCGGGACGTGATTGGCGGGCAGCTGCTCGGGCCGCAATTGTCCGTTAGCGTCTCTTATACCGCCCTACCAGCTCCCCCTTTGCAACAATGTGCCCCTCCATGGCCCGATCGACCTCTTCCTTCCCTGCTCTCTGGCTTAGGTCGATCCTAGAGTCGAGGGCGTACACCTTGAAGACATACCTGTGGGCTCCCGAAGGGGGGCACGGCGGGTGGTATGAATGTCTCCCAGAGTCGTTCAACCCCTCCACGCCCGGGATTTGGTTCTCGCCTATCTTGGAAGTCACGGGAATGTTCCATACAATCCAGTGCAGGAACGTTCCGCTTGGCGCATCGGGATCCTCTACCGACAATACCAGCGTTTTTGCCTCCGCCGGGATACCTTCGACCTCGAGTGGAGGGTTGATGCCGTCGCCGTCGCACGTATACTTTGCGGGGATTGCTCCATTGCTCCTAAAAGCCGGGCTTGATACGGTTAAATGCATGAATCAACCCCTTGGCTTGGATGACTGATTGATCCTTTTGGAGGGCAATATTTAACTCGTTTGGGGCGGGCCTTTGTCCGCGCCGAGGGGGTGGATCGGGCCACGACCCCTGCAGACCATCACCTCAGGGCATGCGGGTTGTTGCTTTTTATATCCTCCCCGCTCTCGGGGCTGGGGCGGCCCTCTGCTGCGGGGTGACGCCTATGCCGGGAGATGCCAGCAAGCGTCACCGCCGGGCAGGAAGCCCTCTGCAGGGCGGTCCACCTGTGATATGTCCGCGCGAGGCGAGAGTCATGATGGTAAGGAGAGAGATAAAGTACGCTTTAGCTCCGAGATGGCGTATTAGCAGAAGGATCAGCTGGAGGAGAGATGCTGGGGGAAGGAGGGGAGAGATCTCCACCCCCATAATTACCATACTTGTTACAGTGGCGGCGCTCGCGGTGACTGGTATGGCGATCTCATGGATGGCGTCTGCCGGAACTGCGGCCTCGAGTCAGGGGGCCCTGATAATCCTGGGCACCCCGGTAGCTCACGGCAATACGCTTTATCTGACGCTCAAGAATATCGGAACAGCAAACTCAACCCTCATCTCTTGTAACCTGGGCTCGCAGACGAGTCAGGCGTTCTCACCGGCCCTTGTTCCCGCAGGCAGCAGTAGTGCCATCTCTGTGACCTTCGGCAGCACCTTTACACCGGGGCAGACGCTGAGGGGACTCATCAGCACCGACCAGGGGACGGTCCAGTTCAGCGCCTTCTCCCAGTGAGCCGTTTTTCCGGAGGAACGATCTTGCTCGGGTTGAAGCGCCCAAGAGATCTGCACCATCACATGCACGAAAGGGGGCCGGTTCAGGGGACGGGGGTGACCCTGGACTCCAAACCGCTCTCGCTGATCGAGAGGGAGGTCTTTAGAGAGCTTGATAACCGGAGCAACCAACGGGTTCGCTTCGACCTTCCCCCCCTCATGCTCAAGACTACCCGCGCCAGTCTGGCCGGCCTCAATATCATCGACAGCTACAAGGTCGGATCGAGCACGATCTATATTACATCAGATTATGAGTACCTCGTCCACGACCTTCCCCTGACGCCGGAAGAGAGGGAGGCGATTATGGATGCTGCGGCCAAGCTCCTCTTCGTTATGCCAGCCTCCACCGTAAATGACGAGTCGGGGTTCGACGATTACCTGGCGAGGGTTGGGCTGAGCGATGATCGGTTCAGGTACTTTCTGAAGAGGGAGATTCTTGGGTACGGGCCCCTTGAGCCGATCGTGATGGATCCAAAGGTCGAGGACATAATGGTGGCATCATCCAGCAGCCCGGTCTCCTGCACTCACGCTGACTATGGAACTATGCCGACGAACATACTGTTCAGCGCCGGAGAGATGGACTGCTATATAGAAAAGCTGGCGCACGCCTCAGGCAAGGCGGTCTCCCTCTACCGCCCCTTACTGAGCATCAGGCTTCCCGACGGGAGCAGGCTCTCTGCGGCGTACAAGAGCGAGGTCTCGATGCAGGGCTCAAGCTTCATAATCAGGAAATTCCCCGAGAAGCCGTGGTCGATAACATCGCTGATGATCTTGAACACCATCCCCCCTGAGATGGCGGCTTGGCTGATGCTCTTGGAGGAGCACAGGAGGGCGTTCCTGGTCTGCGGCACGATGGGGACCGGGAAGACCTCTCTGATAAACGCCCTCTGCAACCTGATACCCGAACGATCGGTCATCGTGACGATCGAGGACACGCCCGAACTCAGGCTGGCTCATCCAAACAGGTTCTCCCTTGTAGTCAGGGAGCCGGCAACCCTTGACGAGAGGGGGGCGATAGGGATGTTCGAGCTGATCAAAGAGGCACTGCGAATGTCCGCGGATCACATAATAGTCGGTGAGATCAGAGGCGAGGAGGGGAGGGTCTGGGCGCAGGCCATAATGACCGGCCATGGCGGGATAACATCGCTCCATGCGGAGAGTCCGGAGGCTGCCCTTGAGCGGCTGCTCTCCCCGCCGATCGGGGTCGACAGGGGTGCGCTCAAGTCCCTGAGCGGGATAGTTTACGTATCCAAATTCACGGTCCGGACGAGGGAGAGGATCATCCAGCGCAGACGGGCGCTGAACTTTTACGATCTGGGTGCTGATA
The DNA here is from genome assembly GCA_038801785.1 of Candidatus Methanomethylicaceae archaeon GD_Cm_T35_P0_bin.15. Classification (GTDB taxonomy): domain Archaea; phylum Thermoproteota; class Methanomethylicia; order Methanomethylicales; family Methanomethylicaceae; genus JAULTD01. Next base: position 273,425 of record JAULTD010000002.1, on the reverse strand, counting down.
TGCGGCTCACACCGCTCTTCGGATATAGTTGCGACTCTGACATCTACTCGTCCAGGGAGGACCTTCTGCTGGCATCGAATACCGCCAAGAAGATCATGGCCGAAACCGGAATAGGGGAGGAGGCTTTCCTCGAGAAGTACCGCTGCCGGGTAACGTTCCTCCGGAAGCTCAAGGAGCTGGCCCGGCTGAGACCCGAGTTCAGGGAGTTCTCAGTGGTAGCCAAGATGGTATGGGCCTTCCAGGCATCGCCCGGCGGTTTTGATCCGGAATCTTTGGTGATGGACCACGACGGCAAGCTCAGGGTGCAGGCAGCCCTCCCATGGCCCCCCGTGTTGGCCGCCTGCCAAAACCAGCCCTGGCTGAAGGGGGTAAAGGAAAAACGCCTGACTGGGGCCGCAGACGGGCGTCTCTGAGGGCGGGCCGATGCTGTCTGGGAAAGGTGCCGGGAAATATGGGGAGTCGAGAAGTCGGCTCGACTAGTGCCGGAAGCATCTCCCCGGTAGCTGCAGGGACAGGGACAGGGACAGAGGTATTGCAGGACAGAAGAGCCGAGGACGCGGGATCCGGATCTGGGTTCGGATCAGAGGCGAGGTCCGAGGCTGGAGGGGTGGTTGCCCCGCGGCGCGGCAGGGGATTGATTGGAACGGGTCGAAGTGCAGGACTGCACCTCGGATTCAGGAAGAGAGCGGCCTCGCGCATCGCCGACCTCCTGGCCGTGCTGGTTTACAGTAGCGGAATGCCCGTAAGCCCCGCAGACTATGCAAACAGGATATTTGGCAGTATTGTCTTGGCAGTCATGGCTACCGCTGCCTCTGCTATCGCTTACCTAGGTCAGTGCGCGGGGCTCTTCCCTCCGTACCCCCTGCTCCCCCTGCCGTTCTTGGCTGCTGCTGCAGCCTCCTCGGTCTGGGCGGCCATGATGATCCTGAGGCCGTTGGCTGCGTTGTCTGCACGGAAGAGGATGTGCGAGAGGGAACTCCCGTTCGCAGCCACGTACCTCGCAATGGCATGCGCGTCTGGCATCTCAGTCGCTTCTGCCTTCAGCCGCCTGAAATCCTTCAGGAGCCTGCCGCAGTTCCGCCTCGAAGCGATGCGTATAGAGAAGGTGAGGCGGCTCTACGCCCTCCACCCATATGAAGCGATAATCTTCGAAGGGAAATACCATCCCGCAGACTATGTACGGGACTTCTACTTCTCGGCAGTCAGCGCCCAGAAGGAAGGCGGCGGGGTATTCTCAGTAATGAAAGATGAAACATCAAAGCTTTTCTCTCTGCTCCAGGGGCGGCTCAAGACCGCCTCCGACAAATTTTCCCTCATAGCTTCCGCTGAGATGGTCAGCTTTATAATGGTGCCGATGGGGCTGATAACCGTCGGGGTTCTCTTCAGCGGCATTATCGGCGTCACAGCAATGGCCCTGATGTGCCTAGCTCTCCCGACAGCAATCTCTATCCTCATGAGCTATGTGATAGACGCCTACACGCCTAAGGAGTTGACCGAACCGATCTCCTTGAAGGGCTTCCTCAAGGCGCTCTCGGCATTTCCGTTCGCGGCCGGCATCTGTGTCGTCTCGGCAGTCGCCAGCTTTCCCATCCCCTTCTATTACATTCTGGGCGCCCTGATTATCATCTTCATGACCCCTGCAGCAATCTCCTACTCCTCCTCTAGGAAGAGGACAAAAGAGATACTCGCAGCCCTCCCCTCCTTCGCTAGGTCTATAGCGGAGGAGGTGAAGAAGGGCAGCTCGCCGCAGATGGGCATAGTGAACCTCTCCGAGGGGAGGACCTTCAACCGGTCTTTCGACCGTCTCCTCCACAGGATGGCCACCCACCTGAAGATAGGTTGCCAGATATCTAGGTCTGCAGAGATGATCGAGACACCGTGGATCGCCAAGGTCTACTTTGAACTCCTGGAGCATGCTGAACTGATGGGCGCAGACCCGAGGAGCCTCGACTCACTCTCTGATCTGGTCGGCAACATATACCTCAGTTACAGGTCGCTGGACTCCCAGACCCGTTTCTTTACAGTAATGAGCTACCTCAACTCGCTTATGCTCGCTTTCTCCACAGTGATTACGGTCGATGTAGTGGCCAGACTCTTCGCAGGGATAGCTAGTGCTGTGTCCACGGTCGGTCTGCCCTTGGGCATGTCGCTAATGTCGTCCGGAGGGCTGTCGTCAGTCGCGACTCTCGCATATTCGGCGGTAATCTACGATGCGTTCCTGTTGGGGATAATCGGTGGCAAGGCCAGCGGTGGGGGATCAGTCGTCGACGGTCTCAGGCCCGCAATCATTTGCGTCCTCTTGGCCCTCATCGGGCTGTTGGTTTTTAAGGAGGCAGGCTTAGTGCACGCCCTGACAGGTGGCGGTGGCGGGGGATAGCTTTGGATCAGACGACTGAGGCGATCTTCTCGACGGCAATCTTTCTCACCCTCCTCACTATGACGACCGTCGTTACCCTCGGCATCTTCTCCTCCCTTGCAGCGAGGGAGGCTGATCGTACCCGCTACCATGTCGCCTCGGGGATATCGGGCTTCATTGCTCTGACAAACGGGCGATCGGCGTCTTCATGGCATGAATGGGAGCCTTCGACGGACCCCCTCGCGTACGGCCTCCCCACTACGACACGCATAGAGATAAACGCGACGCTGTTCACCTTCAGAGATGGAGAACCCTCCCCCCTCTGGTCGAAGTGTGCGGGCGAGGTCCAGCTAGGCGGAGGGGAGTTCGAACGTCTCATCCTGCTGGATGATGAGTCTGCGCTATTGCTTGCGGTGGAGGTGGCATGATTGAGACGCCAGCACTCCTCTCCCTCTCCCTCTCCCTCCTCATCTCCATATCCATATCCATGTCCATATCGGCGTCCGCGCTCTGGGATCGCGAGGATCTCCGACGCGTTGTTAGCCTGCACAATCCTTCTTATAGGCTCTTCTCTGGCTGCCGGTTACTTGGCGCCTGCCAGCCGTCCCGCACAGTACTCTGACCTCGCCGATCTTGCCTCCAAGTATCTGGTGTATCTCGATCAACAGGGGGTTCTCTCGCCCGTGGTCTATGGGTACGATGCTGGAGGGCTGCGCCGCGCGATGGGCATGCTGCCTGACTCGATCGGCTTCAGTTTTAGGGTTTACTCATCGGGGTGGGTGCTCCTCTGGTCTGTGGACGACGGTTACCATCCTGAGAACGCGATCTCATCGCCCTACCTCCTGAGCGGTTACAACGGGACTGCTGACCCTAGGATCGTTATCCTCTCGCTCTCTAGGTGATCGGGATGTTTCATCACAGGATCGTTCGCGCGAACCGGGGCAGGTCGCTAGGGGATTCTGGCTTGTCCGCTCCTCTGAGCGCTACCATCATTACAGTCAGCATGCTCACGATCACGGCAGGGGTGGCTTTAGCATCTCTTGTCACCCTCAACGCCGGGAGCGATCCGTCCTACCGGACCGCAGCCTCAGTCGCTGAACTCCACCGCGCCGTAGAGAGCCTCTGGTTCTCCTCCCCCGGCTCCTCGCTTACGGTGTTCACATCCTCCTCTGAGCCGATCTCCATATCGCGCTCCAGCATCTCATTCGGAAGTGCCTCACTCAGCGTGTCTGATCATGCAGGGATAGTCACCCACTGCTCATGCGGAGTGATCGCATATGACGTATCGAAGATCTCCTTCACGCCTGCGACCATTCCACCGGGGGTCTGTAAGGTAGTGATCAAAGTCTGCGTCTCCTACATCTCGAAGATTATCCAGGTCGAGGTCGTCTCAAAATGAGTCACCTGTGCAGGCTGGCAAGATGTGGGATCAGGATCGGGACGGGGTCAGTCGCCGCCGTACCTACATCTGATCGGGAAGCTGCGGCGGATCCAGCCGCAGCCAAGGGTACAGATCACAAGGGTGCAGAAGTTGTGGCCCGATGGACAAGGGCGAATGCTCCGCGGGGAGGCTTTGTCTTCACCTTTACCGCCCTCGCCATCGCCCTCCTGATGGTATCGACGTATGCCTTTGCCCTCTCTGTCTCGCCCCCGATCACGTCTGCCGTAACTCCTGACCCGCTGGCAGAGGACCAGATATACCGATCGGCGATAATAGGTGCGGGTCTCGCGGCCCTGCAAGGCGAGGGGCTAGATCTGGAATACATCAACTCCGCGCTCAATTTGCTTGGTTCGGACCCCTGCCTCCCGTATGCAATCCCCTCCCCCTCCGGGGCCGGCAGAGGGAGGGTGCTGCCCCCTTCCGCGCCGCTCAATATTATCGTAATGGCAGGAACCCAGCCGGACAGCTCAATACTCTGCGTCCGGGACCTGCCCGAAGGGAGCACGATCGCACTCGTGGATGAAAGCTCCAAGATCGTCGGGATGAGTTCGTCCTCGCCCTCTGCATCCATTCGCTTCAGCCCGCCTCTAGTGGGATCCTTGCTCGTCTATACCCCCGACTCTGTCACCTGGTCCTGCCAAGGGGCCATCTTCCCGTCCTACTGCTACCACCTCTCGGACGGGAAGATCAAAGCGGTTCCTTGGTCTCCGCCTGCGGGGTTCCAAGCTGCGCTCGTGTACGGGATCCCGCAGCTGAGCCTGATCCAGACTCTGGAGGGGGGAAGGGCGGTCACGGTAGGGGTGAAGGATCCCGGCTCAGAGAGCTTCTCCTTCAGGCTGACGGGCGTGGATCTGGACGGCATGGTCATCAGGGCCCCTGTGGCATGGCTCCACGGCTGCTTCAAAGGGGGTGAGGTCTATGCCTTCCGGTGAACCCCCGAGCCAGGTCCGGGTCAGGGCCCTGGCCCTCCTGGCGGTGCCTGTCTTGCTGCAGGCGATCCTGCTTCAGCCCGTCTCCTCAGGGTACGTCACATACTACAGCGGGGACGACATAACCGTCTCCCTCGCCCCCGAGGATACTGCGGAGGGGGGACTTCGAGAGGTCGTCTACGGCAACCTGACCGAGGACTTTGCCTCCCCGCCATATTCGTTCGCAGAGTACTGGTGCAGGGCTAACGGATGGGCCGGTAGCGGTAACTGCCCGTGCCTGCCCGGCATATTGACGCTCTCCGTCAACCCCAGAGGCCAGCTGGAATGGCACAACTGGCTCCACATGATCGGAGGGGCGGTCTACAACTTTCAGATGTCCAAGGAGTTCGACCCAGCCAGCGACTGCTTCGAGCTCTATGTGCCGATATCAATAAACCGCCCCCCGGGTCCGGGTATAGCAGGCGCACCCCCCCTCAAGGTCTGCCTCAGGGTGTCGGATCGGGCGGGTACAGTCCTGTCTTCGTTGGAGCTGCTCTACAACGGGAACCTCCTGGTTACTGCCTCAATTTACAGTCAGAACACGACTCTGTACACCTCCCTGAGATCGCTCGACCTTAAGATCTGGCAGGATCAGTCAGGCGCACGGATCAGCCTCGATAACGGGACTACCTCCATCATGGCAGGCAGGCTCTATACGCCGCCGTCGAGGATCGAGATCGGCTTCTCCATCTGGGAGCATAACGAGGTCCAGCCTTACTCCGACGGCGAGTTCTCCGTACTGATCGAGGGGGTAACCCTACTCCCTCTATGTACCGAGGGGGCGCGGGTCCAAGGTTTGACTGCCGGCGCCTGGTACCTGCTGGACAGTGCTGGGAATGAGGTGGAGGCCGCGACCTTGTCAGAGTCTGGATCGATGGCCGTCCCCTCGATGACTGGCACTTTGGCGGGCATGTGCAACTACACGTATGCCAAGCAGGGCGTCTTCTCAGCCGACATGACCCTCACCTACAACGATCGCTTTGGCACATTCTTGGCTGAGACGGGGGGGAGCGATCTGGGAATGGTGGTGCAGGGCATCCCTGAGGGAGACGTCCTCAGCGTATACAAAGATGGCGTGCTGGTGAGATCGATGTTGAGCAATGGGCAGCCCCTGACGGTTCCCCGCTCTGCCGTCGCACAGCCCTTCTCCGGCAGACTCGAGGTGACCAGCCGCCCCTACCTCCGACCCCTCGCATCCTACAGCGGCATGCTGGAGTGGTGCGATGCCCTCTCCTTCTCAGGGGGCACGCTGGTCAGGTCCGCCAACGGAACCGGGGCACAGACTTCCCTGGCAAAGGGCGGGAGCGAGTGCGGTTCGGTGGACGGCTGGTCGCTCACCTACAACCTGGTGACCGGCGGCCTCCCCCCATCCCTCTCCGCCTCAAACGGCCTCATCGTAATAAGCGAGCCCAACCTCTCCTACCGGGGCGGCGGGACGCAGAGGGTCTGGATGGAGGCGTATTACTGGCTCTCGTTCCCCTTCGGGGTGATAGGGAAGAACTTTAGCGTCTCTGTGCTCAGCGATGCCGCCTTCAGCTTCTCGTCGGGCGGGACCATCTACCAGCAGTATGCCGAGATAACGCTTTACTGCGAGTCGGCAGGCCAGAGGCACCTGCTCGCGTCGTCGAGCAGGTCGCTGACGCCCCGCTTGGAATCTGCGGTCGCGTTCTCGCCTTCGGAATTGGTGAAGGTCGACAGCTTCATAATCGAGGTCCATGCGTATGCGCAATGCCACCGTGATTATGCTCTGTACTCCTCCAACGACTGGGTGCGGGTGGACTATCTCAGGGTCTCCTGCGAGAAACTCCCGGACGACCACCTGCTGCCCGTCACCGGCCTCCGCCACGGATGGTCGGTCTCCTTCGGCCCCCTGCACTACTGGTCCAACTCTTCAGGGGCCGTCGGAGTGCCCATAGACCTCCTGCCGTGGCCTCTGCCCCAGGAATGGAACATCTCTGTCATCGCCCCATCTGAACTCTATAGCGCGGCATTCGAGCCCGGCAAGGCGTACTGCGTCCGCAAGGCGAGGCCGCACGAGCCTCCCCCCGAGATGCTCTTCTTCGAGACGGCCGCTGAGGACTACTGCTACGGCGTAGAACTCCGGTTCCTCTCCTTCAGCTCCTCGCCGAGCGGAAGCGGCACAGTCCATACTCTACGCTTCACATACTCTGTCAACGATAACGGGACCCTCAGACAGCACCAGCCGCTCATCCGTCTCGACGAATTGCCCGCCGTGATCGTAGATGAGGGGGGCGGAGTGTGCTCGATCTCTTTCTCCTTGCCGATCGGTCAGTCGGTCAGGTTCTGTGCCGTCGACCGATCGGGCATCAGGCTCTCTTGTCGGATCGCGGGATAGGGCCGACCTCAGGTGATAAGCGCGATGCCGATGCTCAGCAGCAGCAGAACCCATCCCAGCGCCAGTATTATACCGACAACTTTCTTTGCAGACGAGATGAAGACCAGGATGATATAGATCGCCGTCAGGCTCACGAGGAGGGATATGGTGGTCGCGAAGGAGTCGGCTATGTCCGGCCTATCCCTCAGGAGGGTCTGGAAGAGGAGCGAGCTTATAATGGACTTGAGGCCGTCGAATGCCAGATAGAAGAGGTTGAGTATCTCTGCAGCATCCATAAGAATCGCCGAATAATATAGGCGCGGCGGGTATAAATCCGGATCGGTCCGGCCCTTCTCCCCGAGCTTCAGACTTTACCTCTGCGGTTCTTGAGCCTGGAATACCACGGAGCATACTCCACACCGGCAACCGCCCTGTTCTCGGTATATGGCTTGATGTCGACGACAGGGGTCGAGTCGAAGAGGTCGAGCCCGTCCACCTCCAGCCGGGACCCCTCCCTCCTCAGCAGCCGCACTATGGTGACAGCTATCGGGTTGGGCCTATGCGGGGAAGCGGTGCTGAAGACGCCGACGATCGGAACCTCCGCGGGGGATGCCCCTTCTCTGATGAACCTCCTGGGCTTTACCTTCAGCGTCCCCCTCTCCTCGGGCGTGACCCTGTCAAGATAGGACAGCAGAATGAGGTGGGAAAACCCGTCCAGCCCTTCAAGGCCCGGGGCATACTCGTCCAGCACCTCAACGGCGCCTCTGGCGGTGCCCCCCCTCTTCACCGCCTCCTCCCCACCGTCCTCGAGCCTGACCGTTCCTATCCGCTTCAGTCTGAACTGCTCATCATCCATGCCGCGTCTGCCTCCCCCTGCCGTCGCCCCCGCAGCCACGTGAGCCGCAGGGCGCCCTGACAGAATCTGCCGTTTGCCGCAAGGCCTCATTCGGCCCAAGACCTTATCCTATCTGATCTATTACGATCTGTAATCATAAATAAGGGTCACATATATTCAAACCAGTGAACCCCCATGGCGGAAGCGCGGAGGGAAGAGATCTCATATACTGTTTCATGCCCGAGCTGCGGCAGAGATACCCTAAACGTGAAAGAGCTCCACTCGGACCTCCCGAAGCTCGGGAGGATGGCCCTCTTCTCGATGATCTGCTCGAACTGTGGGTATCGCCTCTTCGACGCCGTGCCGCTGGAGTACCGTGGACCAGCGAGGATAGAGTTCCATGTGAAAGGGCCCAGTGACCTGACGGCAAGGGTAGTGAGGTCGTCGACCTGCAGGGTCACCATCCCCGAGCTGGGGCTGGAGTTGCGGCCGGGCCCAAAGTCTGATGCATTCATAACAAACGTCGAGGGAGTCCTCGATCGGTTTCGTGAAGTGGCCGAGCAGCTCTCCCCCACCTCGGACGATCCCGAAAGGGCCAAGGCAATCCTCCGACAGATTGAGGATGCAATGGCCGGGAAGGTCGAATTTACCCTGGTCTTGGAGGACGATCTGGGGAACAGCGCCGTGTTCTTCGAGGGGGACTGAATAGCGACCACGGCCGGCGCTGCCTCGATCCGGCCCCCAGTTCTGATAGAACTACAGGCAGGCGAGACCGCGTTCCAAGTCGGCAATTATATCATCGAGATCCTCGAGCCCGACCGAGAGCCGTACGAGCCCGTCGCTTATCTCCATCTCCCTCCTCTCCTCCAGTGAGATATTCTTGTGCGACGAAGAGGCAGGGTGGGTTATCAGCGTCTCCGTCCCCCCGAGGCTGGGCGCTGTCTTGACAAGGTCGAGCGAAGAGAGGAAGCGCGATACCGCTGTGCTATCCGGCAGCTCAAACGAGACAACCCCTCCGAACCCCTTCATGAACTGCGCAGCGCTGGCGTAGGCGCTCGTCCTGAGGCCGGGATAATAAACCTTTACAACCCTCCTGTGGTCCTCCAAGAACTCTGCAACTTTTTGCGTCTTGCGGTTCTGATCCTCGACCCTCAGCCTCAAGGTCTTGAGCCCCCTTATCACTAGGTATGCGGCGAACGGGTCGAGCGATCCGCCGAGATTCCTCCTCCACTCCCACATCCTGCTGATCCCCTCCGCCGGGCCGACAATCGTCCCGGCGGTGACATCGTTGTGTCCGCCCAGGTACTTGGTGGCGCTGTGGACGACATAGTCCGCGCCCCACTCGAGGGGCCTGAAGTTGATCGGGGTGGCGAAGGTGTTGTCTATGACCAAGATCGCCCCGTGTTCCTCACAGGCCGTTGCCAGCCCCCTGATGTCCGTCACCTTCAGTGTGGGGTTGGTGATCGACTCGCAGAGTACCGCTCTTGTCTCCGCCGTGACCGCGCGGGGGAGGTCGTCGTTCAAGACACACCGGGTCCTTATGCCGAACTTTTCGAGCGACCTGGCCAAGATCAGCGTCGCCCCGTATATCTCCTTGGATATCAAAAGTTCGTCGCCCTTGGCGAGGAGGCCGAGGAGGAGGGTGGAGATCGCTGCCATCCCGGAGGAGAGTGCCAGCCCATCCTCGCCGCCCTCGAGCGCCGCAACCTTCTTCTCAAGGAGGTGGACAGTGGGGTTGTCCTCCCTGCTGTACTTCAGGTCCCTTCCCCTGATCTGCTTTCCGTTAGGGTGCTTAAAGATCGATGTCTGGTAGATCGGCTGGATGATCTCCGAGTCGCTGTCCCCTTCATGGATGGCTATGGTGCCGATCCCTCTACGCGATCCGTTCCTCTCGTTCCCGGCCAACGGTAACACCTAGTGTTATTAATAATATTATATATTTTAACCTGACTGTCTATTACTACGAGTAATATTGATGGATAGGGGGGCGGCCGATCAGCCCCAGCGTAAGGGCAACGTAGTTGTGTGGGCTCGGCCTCAGCGGCTCATCAGCCTCATCCCGCGCAGCCTCATGGAGGGGCCGCCAGTCCAGACAGGGACGCCCTGATCGGGCTGGCCTTTGCCGCAGGTCGCGGCCTTGAATATGAGGTCCTTTCCGACAGCATCGATGCTCGAGAAGATTACGCCGGTCGTCGCCTCTATGACCGCTGCCCTTACGGGCACCTTGATCTCGCCGCGCTCGACTAGGTAAGCCTCAAGGCTAACGTACCTGTTGTTCCACCGCAGGTCGTCTATATTCCACTCCTGGAAGCTCTTGATGTAGATGCCGTCTACGCCTTCCAGCAGTTCGCCCAGCGAGTAGTCTCCGGGCTCGGTGTACGTGTTGGACATCCTCACTATAGGCTCTCTGCTGAACGCCGACGCCCTCGCAGCCGCATTGCTTGTCGTGCCCATCTCGGAAGCAGTCTCCCGGTTGTGGAGGAAGCCGCTGATTACCCCCTCCTTGATCAGCTCCTTCTTCCTTGCCCTGACCCCTTCGTCGTCGTAAAGGTAATAGCCGCTCGAGTGGTCGATGAGAGGAAAGTCCGAGATGCTGAGCGCGGGGGAGCCTATCTTCCTGCCGATCATGTCCCTCTTCAGGTACGACTCGCCTGCCTGTGCCCCCTCCCTCCCCAGTATGCGATCTGCCTCCTGCGGGTGGCCGCAGGCTTCGTGGGAGATTATGCCTGTCACCTCACCGCCAACGATCACGTCGTACTTGCCGGGGGCAAGCGCCACCCCCTCGGTCAGGACCCTTGACATTGCCTCCCCCTCGCTCCGCACAGTAGCGACAGGGTCCATGGACTCGACCCGCTCCCACCCGCCGGTCTCTGCCATCTGGACTGTCCGCTGTATCGTCCCCTTGCCGGGGTCGAACGCTGTCAGCACGAAGTAGCCGCCTATCCGGGGGACTGCCGACTTTATGCGGCTCCCCTCGCTGTTCATGTACACCTTCTCCTCCAGGCCGCCGCCAAAGACCATGAGGCGGTTGGGAAAGCTCGCGGTCTTGATCTCCCCGACAGCGGAGTCCACCTCCCTGAGGAGTTCGACAGCGGTGCCCGCATCGACCTCCGATGGGGAGACTTTGTAACCGACGCTCCACGAGCACCTGTTCACCTCCTCCTCGGACAGGGTTGTAGGTTTTGCGATCCGGGCGGTCCCCCTCGCAGCCTTCAACGCCCTGACGCCGGCGTCCCTTAGCGAGTCCCTGGTCATGATATTTGTGGCGGAGAATGCCATCGATCCGCCGACAAGGACCCTTATCCCTGCCCCGTACGACTCCCTGTACTCCGGGGGCTCCGGGATGCCGTTCTTCATCACCACCCCAAAGTCGATGTCCTTCTGCAGCCTTAACTCGGCGTACCCTGCCCCTTCCGCCAGCAAAAAGTCTAGGAGCCACTCGCCATCTTCTATGGACACTGATACAGAAGCGGATACAGACGCAGACGACTCTACAGGCATGTGATACAACACCACCATATCCGAAGGAGGCGGGATGCCTGCCCTATGCCATTAATGTCAGCCAACGTATATATCTTTAGACAGACGGTTTACTTGTGGGATATTTATGAAGGGCTCCCGGTTCGGCTTCGACTTTGTCCGGGCGGAAGACGCCGCCCTGCTCACCGATCTCTATGAGCTGACGATGTGCGCGAGCTACTTTGAGAACGGGATAAACGAGACGGCGACCTTCGACCTCTTCGTCAGGAAGATGCCGGAGAACCGCTCCTACCTGCTCTTCGCAGGGCTTGAGCAGGTCCTGCACTACCTGGAGGGCATGCGCTTCACAGAGGAGCAGCTCGACTACCTCGGCCGGCTGGGCTTCAAGCCAGATTTCCTCGAATACCTCTCCAAGTTCAGGTTCACCGGCGAGGTCTGCGCGGTCCCGGAGGGGACGGTAGTCTTCCCCGAGGAGCCCTTGATCAGGGTCACCGCACCCGTGATCGAGGCGCAGATCATCGAGACGTACCTGCTCAACACCGTCAGCCTCCAGACAGCGCTCTGCACCAAGGCTTCGCGGGTCGTCCATGCCGCCCGCGGGCGATCTGTCATAGAGTTCGGCCTGAGGCGGACGCAGGGGATGGACGCGGGAATGAAGGCTGCAAGGTGCGCCTACATCGCGGGCTGTAATGGGACCTCGAACGTGCTTGCCGGGATGAGGTACGGCATACCCGTCTTCGGTACGATGGCCCACTCGTATGTGATGTTCTTCGAGAGGGAGGTGGACTCGTTCCGCGCCTTCGCCAGGACGTTCCCCAAGGGATCGACGTTCCTTATCGATACATACGACGACCTGAGGGGGGTCGAGAACGCCGTGACGGTCGCCAAGGAGATGGCGCGGGAGGGCCACACCCTCAGTGCCGTCAGGCTGGACAGCGGCGACCTCCTCTCCCTGAGCAGGGAGGTCCGGGCGATCCTCGACCGCAACGGGCTGGGGCACGTCAAGATCTTCGCCAGCGGAGACATGGACGAGTACAGGGTCGACGACCTGGTGGGGAGGGGCGCAATGATTGACGCATTCGGAGTCGGCACGCGGATGAGCACCTCCGTGGACGCCCCGTACCTGGACGTGGTATACAAGCTGGCAGGCAGGGTCGAGGGCGGCAGGTTCATCCCGACGATGAAGCTGAGCAGGGGGAAGGTGACCCTCCCGGGCAAGAAGCAGGTCTTCCGGCAGAGGGATGCCGACGGCAGGTACGTCATGGACCTGGTATGCCTGGAGGATGAGGCAGTCGAGGGGGAGCCGCTCCTCCGGAGGATGATGGAGGGAGGCGAGCTGGTCCGGCGGCTGCCGTCGCTCGAGGAGATAAGGCAGCATGCATCAAGGAGCCTCGGAAACCTTCCTGATGCCCTCAAACGTCTGTCCGGCGCACCTCCCTACCCCGTTGTCCTGTCCTCCCGGCTGAGGCAGATCTCTGAGAACCTGTCTGGCCGCCTGAGGGAGCACAACGGTGTAGCCTGACCCCCCGTGGCCTAGGGAACGGTCAAGGAGAGGAAATATTCAAAAAAGAGGGGGTGGCGAATGATCAGGATAGATGGATGGATAGATAGATGGATGGATAGATATGATCACCAGCCCCCCTTCCAGCTACGGCATAGAGACCATAGATGCGGATACCAAGTATCAACTTTACGCCGATCTCCTGAAGCGCCCCCTCTACACTAGAAAGTCCGATATCTACGGCTGCTGCATAAAGCTCCTGACGGACAACCCTTTCTTCGCCGACATCTGGTCGAACAACTTTTACACGGCAAACGAGAATACGCGCTCCCACGGCCGCCTCATCAGTGTCGAGGATCCCAGCCAACCGATGCACATGAAGTACGACCCGCTTACGAAGACCGCCTTCCTCTTCAACTTTGACTACTATGGCTGGGTCAAGAGTGTCGCCTTGGCGGTGGCGGGCGACATCTTGGAGGACGCGCACGACATCTACTCTGTCCATGGCGCGGTCTTGGACGTGGGCGGCTCGGGGGTGGCCCTGATCGCCCCGAGCGGAACCGGAAAGACGACCCACAGCTGGGGGATGCTCAGGAACCCGTCGGTAAGGCTAGTGGCCGACGACTGGTTCTTCGTGAGGGTCTATGAGAACAGCGCACTGGCCTACGGTTCCGAGAAGAACGGCTACGTCGACGAGGACCTGGGGAAGATCTGGGGTGAGTACCGAGACGCCCTCAAGGGCGCTCTCTTCGACAGGAGGGGCAGGGCGGTGATCAACATAAGGTGGGTCGTCAGCACCGACAGGGTGATACCGTTGACCACCATGAAGAAGGTCGTCCTGATGAAGCGGGACAGAACGGATCCGGAGATAATCCGAGAGATAGGTAAGGACGAGGCGCTCGACCTCTTGGTCAGAAACAGGTTCTACAACCCCCACCAGCTGGTGGAGGACAGAAGGAAGACTGCATTGAGGACGCAGTTCTTCCGGAGCCTACTCGACAAGACCCGCACCTATGTGGCCAATACTGCTCAGGCACCGGAGACCGTCCAGGACCGGATATACCGGGCGGTCGCACTGTGAACGTCGCGCACCCAAGCGATAAATACTGGTGAGGGTTAGCATAAAGTGGGTTATCCTAATGGCAAATCACCTCCTCTACATCCTGCTGGATGGAGTGGGGGATCTGCCCAACGATTCTCTGGGCGGCAGAACCCCCCTCGAGGCATCGGATCATCCGAACATGAACGCGATCGCCGCCAAGGGGCGCTCCGGCATGGTCTATACCGTCGGAAAGGGCATCGCCCCAGAGTCTGATATAGCCGTGATGTGCATGCTTGGTTACGATCCCGAGTCGTATACCGGGCGCGGACCGATCGAGGCCCTGGGATCAGGCCTAGACATGGATAACGGCGATCTGGCAGTGAGGTGCAACTTTGCGACCGTCGACGAGAGGCTGAACATCGTGGACCGGCGCTGCGGCAGGTCCCTCACCTCAGAGGAAGCAGCAGCCCTGGCCGATACCATCAACAGCCGCGTGGTACTGGAGTCCCATCCCGCCACCTTCACGTTCAGGAGCACCATAGGCCACAGGGCGGTCCTCCTTATCAGATCCGAGGGGAAGCTCTCGGGGAACATATCCAACACAGACCCGGCATACCAGAGGAGCGGAGGCGTCGGTATGGCCCTGAAGGAATTTGAGAACAGGCTGATGAGGTGCGAGCCGCTCGATACCTCTCCGGAGGCAAAGCGGGCGGCAGACCTCGTCAACGAGTTCACGACGAAGAGCCATAAAGTGCTGAGGGATCATCCGATCAACAGGGAGAGGGCCTCCTCGAAGAAGCCGCCTGCCAACGCCATCCTCTCGCGGGACGCGGGCTCGTCCCTGCCGGACCTCCCCAAGATCGGGGACCTGTACGGCATGGAGTTCGCCTCCGTGGTCGAGATGCCTGCCGAGAGGGGGATCGCGCTGCTCTGCGGAATGGACGTCGTCGAGCTCCCGAAGGCAACAGGTAACCTGGCCAGCGACTATGAGAGGAGGGCGGAGCTGGTGAGCGAGCTGGCAGGATCATACGGCGGCGTCTATATCCACATCAAGGGGCCTGATGAGCCGGCCCATGACGGGGACTGCTACGCGAAGAAGAGGGTGATCGAGCTGATCGACGCGCATTTCTTCGGCCACCTGAACGTCGATCTCCGGCAAACCGTCGTCGCGGTGACGGCGGATCACTCCACGCCCTGCGCCCTGCGGGCCCACTCGGACGACCCTGTTCCGCTTATCGTGGCCGGCGGCACTGTGGAGAGCGACGGGACCGAGGCGTTCGGAGAGAGGTACTGCAGGGGCGGATCTCTGGGCATCATGGAGGGGAAGGATGTTCTGAGGAGGATCATAGGGCTCTGACGAGCCGGGTCCGGCCTCCCTGCCCCACCGCCCCCCATTCCCCGCCCGTTCAGCGCACCATACTCTTTAAAGCCTCTTCAGAGATAGGATGAAAAACAAAAAGGGAGGGCACAAGCTGCCTCTACTCTGAAGCAAAGATGTGGGGGGCTGGAGGGAAGGCGGCGGGAGAAGGGGAGAGCGAAGAGATGGGAAGGAGCGAAGTTAAGAGGCTAAGAAGCTAAGAAGCTGAGCTAGGAAGTTAAGTGAAGCAAGGGAAAAGGCGGGGCTAGCGGGTGAAGGTTCGGGGTTCGGTGCTTGCACTATCCTTCTCTGCATCCGTCGTCATCCTGGGCTTTGGCCTGATAATGCCATACCTGCCCCTCTATGCCGAGGCCTTGGGTGCGCAGACCGGCTTGGAGATAGGCCTCCTCTCCTCGGCCTTCCTCCTGACGCGGACCTTGCTGGCAACCGTCGCAGGATCTGCCTCCGACAGGTACGGCAGGAAGAAGCTGATCATTGCGGGCATGGTCCTATACACCGTCGTCTCGATCTTCTTCGGTCTGGCCAACAGCTGGCTCGAGCTCCTCCTCTACCGGACTATCCAGGGGGTCGCCTCGGCGATGGTCTGGTCGCCGGCGACTGCCCTCGTGGCCGACCTGACCCCTCCCGGCGAGAGGGGGTTCGCAATGGGGCTCTATAACTCGGTATCGATGAGCGGGTGGATGTTCGGCCCGGCCTTGGGGGGAGCGATCCAGTGGTACGCGCGGAACGCCATGATGCTCCCCCTCACAGACAGCTACCGGGTCCCGTTCTACTTCGCCTCAGTCCTCTCACTGGTCTCCCTCCTCCTGGTCCACTTCTTCGTAAGGGTCCCGGCGGAGCAGGCCACGAAGAGGGAGACGATAAAGTTCTCGATGAAGGAGGTCAATGCCAAGTTCAGAAAGACTGTCTATGTCATGTTCTTCATAGTCTGTGCATACGGGTTCGCAACATCGTTCATCGAGCCCCTCCTGGTCTACTTCGTGAAGCACGAGTATATGATGGCCGACGAGGCCGTGGTCGCTAGCATGTCCGTCATATTCTTTGTCTCAAGCGTCCTGATGATGGGCGTCCAGATCTATGCCGGCAGGATGGCCGACCGCATAAGCAGGAAGAAGATGATAGTCGTGCCCTCCGTCATAGCCCAGCTCCTGACTATCCTGATGCCGTACAGCGCGAACATAACACAGATCGGGGTCGTGATGACCGCTAGGACCGCCGCATATGGCGCCTCCTCACCGGCCTACACAGCCTTCCAGCAGGACCTCCTCCCCAGGAATGTCCGGGGGGCGCTTACGGGCGTCTTGGACACGTTCTTTGGCATAGGGTCATTCATAGGCCCGGTACTGAGCTTCGCGATCTATGACAACATCTCCCACAGCATGCCGTTCATCCTCAGCGGCATCTTGGGGATGGCCACTATGGTCGTTCTGCTGCGGGTGGCCTACGAGCCGAAGAAGGAAGAGGTCATGGCCTGACGGTCGGCTGCCTGCCGACCGGGTTCAGTATGACCTCCTCTCCACCTCTATGGTGCTTCGTGTTACCAGCGCAGCGATTACGCCGAGCGCAGCGACCCAAGGCGCGAGCAGGACGCCCACTACTCCAACCGTGACAGGTATCTCCAGCAGGAGCCTCCCATGTTCGTCTCTAACGATTATCCTGGTGACGTTCCCCTCATGGATAAGGTCCTGGACCTTCTTTATCAGGTCTTCAGAGGAGACTGAATATGTCTCCCTCCTTGTTTTGAACATGGGGTTGCCGCAGTTCGGGCAGAACTTTGCGGTCTCCGGCACATCCATCCCGCACCTCTCACACTTTGGCATAAGCATCACAATTAAAAAGCGCAAACGTGGCTGATAAACCTTGGTCGTTTGGAGCGCTCAGTACCCGGACTGCCGGTGCCTGTACCTCTTCGCATATTCTGCGAGTTTAGCCGCCTGCGATGTCTCCAAGGGATCATGCGTCCGGACCACGTGCGCCCCGTTGAAGATGGAGAGCGTTGCCATCGCGAGTGAGCCCGCGAGCCTTCCGGAAGGCTCTTCAACGCCGGTGAGCCTGCCTATGAAAGACTTCCTCGAGACCCCGATGTAGACCGGCCTGCGGAGTGCCCTCAGCGACTCGAGGTTGGCGATCACCATCACGTCCCTCTCGTACCACGGGATTCCCGTGTCCCTTATGAAGCCGATGCCCGGATCCACCAACAACCTCTCAGGCCCGACCCCTTCGGAGGCCGCCGCATCGATCTTTCCACCGAGGCTCTCCACCGTCGCGGCGACAGGATCCTGCACGGGGCCCCTCCCTCCCGCCATCACAATGAGTGATGCACCATACCTTGCGGCAACCTTGTAGACCCCCGGGTTCACCTCCCCCGACACATCATTCACCGCCGAGGCGCCGCAGGCCAGCGCCTCCTCTGCCACAGCAGCCCGCTGAGTGTCAGCGCAGATCGGGACGTCGAAAGCCCTGCAGAGCTCCTTCAGGACAGGTACGAGGCGCTCCTTCTCCGCCCCCTCACTAATCGCCGTCTTGAGGTAGGGTGCCGTCGACATCGCCCCGACGTCCAGAGCATCGGCCCCCTCCCCGATCATTCTGTCCGCGGCCTTCAGGGCATCCCCTGCCCCCCTGACCACAGACCCGCAGTAGAACGACTCGGGGCTCAGGTTGATGACGCCGACTACCCTGACGGGCTCACCGTCCCCCACACGCAGCTTGCCGAGGCTGCCGGTTATGATCTCTCCCATCCGACTGACACCCCCCTGAGGCGGGGCTGCTGCCCCCTGCCATACCTTGCCACGCCGGAAGATAAAGCAATTGCTGGTACTGGGCAGCCTTCGGGGATACGATGAGGGGCATCTGCCCAACGGGCAACGGCAGTCAACCATGCAGAGCAGACTGCTCAATCTTATAAAGGGCATCAATAGATGTTTCCGACAGTGATTCCCTTGCCTAAGGTCAATACCAAGAAAGTGACATGGGATGAGGTCGAGGAGTGGTGCAGGAGCGTCACCGACAAGATACTCGATTCGCGGTGGATCCCCGACATAATCATCGCGATATCGCGGGGCGGATACGTCCCGTCGCGTCTCATCTGCGACCGGCTGGTGGCAGGCGAACTCGTCTCGCTCCAGATAACACACTGGCCGTCCGCAGCCCAAATGGCCAAGGAGGCGGGGGTGAAGTACCCGCTCACCTGCAACCTGAGGGGAAGGAGAGCGCTCATCGTCGACGATATAGCGGATTCCGGGGAGTCAATAATCATCGCGAAGGACCACGTCTGGATCGAGTGCAAGCCCGACGAACTCCGGACCGCGACCCTGCAGTGGATCTCAGGCAGCAGCAAGATCAAGCCCGATTATTACGCGGAGGAGGTAAAGGGCTGGTGGTGGTACCAGTATCCGTGGACGAGGCTCGAGGACATCATAGGCTTCATAACCCGGATACTGAAGGAGAGCGCCAAGGGTCTGACCATCGGAGAGATCGCCGACGCCTTCCCCGAATGGTATGGCGTAACATTCGAGAGGTGGTACTATGAGAGGGCGGTCGAGTACCTCCTAAGGAAAGGCAGCATCGTAAGGAACGGGGATCGCTACAACCTGAAGTGAGCCTCCCCCTGTGGGGCGCCTGTATTCGGCGCCTCCAGGGTGCGCCCCTCTTTTTCCAGCCTGGATCCTAACAAAAAGCAGTTTTATATCCTCCGGGGGAGATACCCTCTCCGGTGTCACTGGGATGTCTACCTGTTCGGCTGAGCTCGGCATCATAGGCGGGAGCGGCTTTTATGATCCCGGGATGTTTGGATCAGTGAAAGAGGTGAAGATGCATACACCCTACGGGGCACCTTCCGATATAATCTCTGTAGGCGAGATCGGTGGTGTAAACGTGGCCTTCCTTGCCCGGCACGGCAAGCGCCACTCCATACCGCCGCACCTGATAAACTACCGGGCGAATATCTGGGCGATGAGGGACCTGGGTGTAAAGAGTATTATCGCCCCCTCCGCCGTCGGAAGCCTGAGGGAGGAGATGAAGCCCGGGGATCTGGTCATCCCCGATCAGTTCATCGATTTTACTAAGGGCCGGAAGGCGACCTTCTATGACGGGGCGGTAGTGGGGCACTTCTCCCTCGCGGATCCCTTCTGCCCAGACCTCAACAGGCTGGCTGCCGAGAGCGCAAAGAGACTCGGGATCCCCTTCCACGGCTCTGGCACCTACGTCTGCATCGAGGGGCCGCGGTTCTCCACCCGTGCCGAGTCGAAGCTCTTCAGGAGTTGGGGGGCGGACATCATAGGCATGACGCTCGTCCCTGAGGTCTGCCTAGCCCGGGAGGCAGGGATCTGCTACTCGACGCTGGCAACGGTCACGGATTATGACGTATGGGCCGACGTGCCCGTCTGCGCAGAGGAGGTCGTGAAGACGATGAGGACAAACGTCAGCAAGGTCAGGTCGGTGATCCTTGAGATGGCAGGCAAGGTCCCGATGCAGAGGAAGTGCCAGTGCCCGAGATCTGCTGAGCATGCCCTGCAGTGATCTGCCGAATCGATAGCCAATAGCTGATGGCCGTGATGACCGGGTAATTGCGGGCAGCGGCGTCCGGGGACGACTGGATGCCGTAGCCTCAATGCACACATATATTTCAGGAATGAGGATAAGATAATGGAGTTGGAAGTGCGGGTTATAGAATACGATGACTTTGAACCGCTGAGAGAGTTCTGGCCCAGCCTCCTTGGGGCGAGTTCAGCCAAAGATAACATCTTTCTCACTTGGGAGTGGCTCTCGACTTGGTGGAAGCATAACGGCCACGGAAAGAGGCTTCTCATACTCCTCGTGGAGGATGAGGGCAGGACGATCGCTGCTGCCCCCCTCATGCTGACAAAGCAGAAGGTCGGCGGGTTCGGACTGACGAGGAGGATTGAGTTCGTGGGCAAACCCGATTCGGACTACCATAACATACTCATGGTAAACAAGGAGACAGAATGTGTCAGGCTTATACTGGAACACCTGGTGGAACACTATGGCTTTGACTGGATCTCTCTGAGCGAACTCCCTGACCCTACCGTCGGGCACCTGAGGGGCCTGATGCCCAGATTACTGGGGAAGCTCAACGCGACGGAGCGGGTCTGTGAGATATGCCCCTTCCTGACCCTGCCGAAGACCTTCGATCAGCTGACGTGTGGCTACGATAGGGGCTGGCTCCGCGAACTGAACCGACGGTTCCGGAAGATGGCAAAGGAGCACCGTGTAGAGATGAAGCGATACGACGAGATCGGCTTCACCGTGGACGAGGCGATGGACGCACTAGCCAGACTCCATCAGGCGCGATGGATCGCGAAGGGCATGAAGGGGCACTTCAAGGACGCCAGTCTCTATCGTTTTCATTCCGATCTCGCCGCGAGCTTCGCCAGGAAGGGATGGCTCGCCTTCTACTTTCTGACGGCAGACGGTGAACCTGTCTCGGCCGAATACGGCTTTGAGATGGGCAACAAACTATACGCCTACCTGAGCGGCACTGACCCCGAGTATCGCCGCTATGCAGTCGGGAAGCTGCATACCATGCAGGTCATCGACGACTGCATTAAAAGGGGGTTCGCCGAGTACGATTTTCTGAGGGGGGACGAGCCCTACAAGTTCCAGTTCACAAGCTCCTATCGGACAAATTATGAGGTGGTGCTGACCAACAGGGGGGTCAAGAACCTGCTCTATGACTGCGACCGCGCCGTGAACATGGCAAAGGTTAGGCTGAGGGGCCTTCTGGGGATAATGAACATATAGAATCTGCCGTTCTGCACAGGAAAAAAGCCGAGGCTCTCCGTTTGTTCGGAAGTTGGCCGAGGGGCCCCGGTCGATCCCCGATCAGAGTCCCAGCTCGCCTGAGACCCGCTTCATTCCTGCAAGGGCTGCCGCCATGAACTCCTCGAGCGTCATGCCGAGTTCCAGTGCCACCCTCATCCTGCTCCTATCTGCTCCCCTGGCAAAGTCCTTGTCCCTGTATTTTTTCATCAGCGTCTCAGGCCTCACTTCCTCGAGCCGTTTCGTGGGCATCACGAGTGCAGAGGCGACCACCAGCCCTGATGCTGCATCGCTCGCCACCAGCGCTTTTTTCATCAGGGTGTCGAGGGGGATGCCCATCCTCTCGTTGTGCGCCATGATCGATCTGATCGCCTCCCCGTCGAGCACCCCTGCCAGCATATCCCTCGCCATGAGCGTATGGTCCTCCAGCCCCCTGCACAGCTCGAAATCGATGTCGTGGAGGATGCCGACGGCTTCCCACGTCTCCGGATCCTCGCCAAGCCTGAGCGCAACCTCGCGCATTATTGCCCCCACAGCAATCATATGCTTGACGTTATTCTCCTTCCTGATATGCTTCCTGACCAGCGCAATGGCTTCGTCCCTTGAGACCGTCGTGTCCACCCCCGGGCGGCCTACTGCTGAAGCATGGCTCTTGATATCTCGTAGAAGAACCGCGTGGCCCTCTCGAGATTCTCTATCCGGACATACTCGTTCGGCTGGTGCCCCAGGTATATGTTCCTGCGCAGGTCGTATTCGCCCGGTCCCAGGACGAGCATCGGCACCCTGCTCTTCGTCGCGAAGATCGCCGCGTCAGTGAAGAAGTTGACACCGAACGGGATCATCTCCTTCTTGCCGAGGATGGGCGGGCCGAGCTCCATGGTCTTCCTTATGAGATCCGAGTTCAGATCCGTCGAGACCGGCTGGCGCTCGTTTATGACCCTCACCTCTGCCCTGAAGTTCGGGATGCTCCTGCTGAGTGCGGCGATCCTCTCCTGAACCTCCCTTAGGATGCTTGCGTGGGTCTGGCTCGGGACCGGCCGGAAGTCTACAGTTGCCACACACCTGTCCGGTATCGAGTTGGTCTTAACCCCGCCGGATATGGTCGCGATGTTTATCGTCGGCGGCGACAGGTACGGGTCCTTTTCATAGTGCATGCTGTTCCAGGCGTCCTTCACCTCGCCTAGCAGTGCCATCATATGCTCGACGGCGTTCACGCCGACATGCGGCTGGGTGCTGTGGGCAGTCTTCCCGAAGGTCGTCAGCTCCAGCCAGACTGTCCCCTTTGCGGCGACGACCATGTCCAGATCGGTAGACTCGGGTATGATTATGCCCTCCAGGCCCTCCAGGCTGTTGTGCTCCACATAGTGGCGGGCACCTATGCTGTCGGTCTCCTCCCCCGAGACCGCTGTGATCACAAGATCGCCCCTCAGGGGCCTGCCGGAGGACGCGATGAGCGCGGCCGCCACCGCGGCAGCGGCAACGCCCCCTTTCATGTCGGATGACCCCCTGCCGAAGACCTTGCCATCGACTATGTCCCCGCAGAACGGGTCCCTCTCCCATGCCGCGCTCTCACCGATCGGGACCACGTCAAGGTGCCCGTTGAACATGAATGACGAGTCGCCCCTCCCCCTCAGGGTGGCCACGACGTTTGCCCTGTTCTTTGCGACGTTTACTACCTCCACATCCATGCCGTACGACTTGAGCCTCTCTGCCAGGAGCTCTGCAGCAGGCAGTTCATCCCCCGGAGGGTTGACGCTCTTTATCCTGACGAGATCCTGGGTCAGCTTCACTACCTCTTTCATTGCTGAATCGGCATTCATTATTGTGCCTCCAACATCTGACACGGTTCACCGCAACGTATGGCAGTCGCACTTTAAAAATGATGCTCACAATAATGCTCGCGTAACGGCGACCAGCGCCGGGACATAAAAACTGCCCTGGCCTCTCATCTCCTCTCCCGTCCAGCCTACTGTGAGTTGAACTTCTTGAGGACCACCCTCGTGTCCGTCGCCGTGACCCCCTTTATCACCCGGATGTTCTCCAGAACCTCATTGAGCTGGGTCACCGAGTCGACGTTTATTATGACCTCGATGTCAAAGTCGCCGCTTATCTCCAGAACTCTCTCGACGCCCCTGATCCACAAAATGCGCCTTGCCACCGCGGTCGTGTACACGTTGGACTCGCATTTGATCATCACGAGCGCCTCGATCTTCTTCGGGACGTGCACCTCGAGCCGCTTCCCTGTCGCCTTCTCTGCGAGCTCCAGCAGGTCGACGTCGCGGTAGCTCCTGACCTCCGGCCTCTCCTTGATCGCGGCGATGACTCGCATTATGCCCTCCTCGTCCAGGTAGACCCCCAGCCTCTTCAACCTGTCCTCGACGGCCACCCTCCCCGAGTACTTACTGATCACGATCTCCCTCTGCCGCCCTACCACGCTCGGGGAGAAGGCCTCATAAGTCTCCGGATCGAAGATGACCGCCGCCGCGTGGACGCCCCCCTTGTGGGAGAAGACGTTCTCCCCCACTATGGGCTGGTTGGGCGGTATCGCCATGCCGCTGTACTTCTCGACCAGCATCGAGATCTCAGGAAGCTTGCTGAGGTCGACCGTATCTATGTTGTAGAGCATCTTCAGCGCCAC
This sequence comes from Candidatus Methanomethylicaceae archaeon GD_Cm_T35_P0_bin.15, assembly GCA_038801785.1. Classification (GTDB taxonomy): domain Archaea; phylum Thermoproteota; class Methanomethylicia; order Methanomethylicales; family Methanomethylicaceae; genus JAULTD01. The sequence continues at coordinate 249,673 of JAULTD010000002.1, read as the reverse complement.
TGCAAAGGGCTCCATCGGCGTGATTCCTGCCCTCTCCCCAAGGCCGTTGACGGTCGTATGGACCGCCGTTGCGCCGCCCTCGACCGCCGCCAGCGCGTTGGCTACCGCCATCCCGAGATCGTTATGGCAGTGGGCGTCCAGTTCGGCCCCCAGGCTCTTAGAGAACTTGGAGAAGAGCGCCTTGATGGAGTCCGGCGTCATGGCCCCGACAGTGTCCGGTATGCTGATCCTGTCGGCACCAGCATCGATGGCCGCCCTGCAGATCCTGATCACATAATCCTGGTCTGCCCGGGTAGCGTCCTCGGCCGTGAACCTGACCTCCACACCGTGATCCCTTGCGTACTGGACGCTCTTGACCGCGGTCTCGATGGCGTCGTCCTGGCTCATCCTCATCGATTTGAGCTTTTTATCAGTCACCCCTAGGAATATCGCCACCCTGCCGACATCGCACTCCAGCGCAGAGTCGATGTCGGAGATGACCGCCCTGCTGTGGGCGAGGATCTGGGCAGAGAGCCTCTCTGCGGTGATCCTCTTGATCGCCTGCTTCACATCTTCAGAGACGGCGGGGTGGCCCGCCTCGATCATGTCTACCCTTGCCCCGTCCAGTCGCCTGGCTATCTCCACCTTCTCGTCTATGCTGAAGGAAACGCCCGGCGTCTGCTCGCCCTCTCTGAGTGTGGTATCCAGTATCTTTACCCTGACCAACGAAAGCACCGCCATTACAATTATTCGAACATTATATAAGCTTTTTCGTTAGAAAAAGTACTATGATAGCAATCATTCGTAATAATTGATTCGAATATATGCGAATAATCTGGAGATAAGAGCGGAATCCCTCGATCATGGTCTGGAGGAGGTGCCGGACCGTGTCCGAATCGGTTATAAGACGTCTGGAACAAATGCATACCGAGGTACCGAGTTTGGCTCTGTCTACCCCCGTAGTTGGGAAGATCGAAGGCACGACGAGCACCATCTCATTCTCTATGACGCTACAGATGGAGGGGGTCGGGAAGAACGATTACTTGGAGACCATGCACGAGGGCAGGATATACCTTCTCATGATAAAGGACCTGAAGAGGATTGACGACAGGTCTATCGCGGAGTGCGTGGTGGTCGGGGCGCCCCCAAGGACGCCCTTCATCCCTGGCTCTGAGATCCATGTCGCCTCCGAAGAGTCCGTCCGGAGGGGGCTGGGTCTCGGGACGAGTGAGTCGGAAGGTGTGTATATCGGCAGGCTCAGGTCGATGGAGATCGACGTCTGGCTTCCGATAGGCAAGCTGACCAGAGTCTTCGTGGTCGGCAAGCCTGGGGCGGGGAAGTCATATACCATGGGGGTGATAGCAGAGGAGCTGATAAAGAAGGGCATCCCGGTCGTGATCGTCGATGCCCACGGGGAGTACTCGAGCCTCAAGGTGCCAGCAGAGCTCCCCTCCAAAGAGTTCCGCGTGGAGCCAAGGTCCTACGCCGAGCAGATAATCGAGTTTGCGGATCTGAACTTCAATCCGGGCGCAGACTTGGACATCTCATCGCTCGATAGCGCCCGGCCGGAGGACATCGTTTCAATGATGCAGTGCACGATAGTGAACCTGAGGGGGCTGGACCTTAAGGAGCAGCACTCCACCGTCAGCAAGCTCCTCAGGATGCTCCTTGAGGCGGTGATGGTCATGCAGATTCCCCCCTTCTTCCTCGCGCTGGACGAGGCGCACCTCTTCGCCGGAAGGGTGAAGAGGGAGGATGCGCGCCTGAAAGAGACTATCGAGATGGTGAAGCGCTTTGCACAGGAGGGGCGGAAGTTCGGCGCAAACATGGTCGTCCTGACCCAGAGGCCCCAGCTCCTCGATACGACGGTCCGGAGCCTCTCGGGGACGTGGATCGTCCACCGGCTCACTGACCCCAACGACGTCAGGATCACAGTGGAGAGCGGGGGGCTGGGGAAGGAGTGGGAGCACGACATCAACTGGCTCGAATCCGGCGATGCCGTGGTGACGGGCGACGTGGTCGAGAGGATACCGCTCCTCGTGAAGGTCAGGAAGAGGGAGACGAAGCACGGCGCCCCCGGCTTCAACCCCCTCGACTTTGTCTCTCCTGAGGAGAGGGAGAAGATGAAGAAGCGGATGGCCCAGCTCAAGGAGCGGCTTACCAAGATGACCGTCACGCCGGGCACCCCGCCGCAGCTCCCCGCATCACTCCCCTCGCTCTACGTGCCAGTCAAGGTCGACGAACAGAGTCTCCTGGACCTGCTCAAGGAGAAGAAGACGCTGGACTCGGTCGAGGTACTCAAGTCCGAGCTGCGCTACATGCCCGCGCTCTTCTGCGAGGTCTCCGTAGCCTCCCAGAGGAAGAGCCCGGACATAGAGTTCAGGGAGAGGCTGTACCGCCTTGTCCCGGTCGACTCTTCAGCATCGATGATCGACTGGCGCCACGAGTCGGCCTACGGGCTCACCGCGAAGGAGGTCCTCGAGAGCCAGCCTTCGGCCGAGACATCGAGGGAGGGGAGGCATGAGATGCCCTCCCACCTCCTCCTGGAGGCGTCGAGTGTTGATAACCTTAAGGGACCGCTCAAGACCTTCACCGCCTCGAAGCTCACCCAGACGGTGCTATACCACAAGGATCTGAACGAGTACTCGAGGCCCGGCGAGCCGCTGGACGGCTTCAGATCGAGGCTGGGTGAGAAGCTGACATTGATGAAGAAGAACAGGATCGCCGAGGTTCAGTCTGCCCACCAGTCCAAGATCCACGAGAGCAGGGCCGCGACGGCCGCGATCAGGGAAGAGTATGAGAGCCTCGAGAAGCTCGTCGAGGGGATAAAAGGCGAGCTGAGGTCTCTGGAGAAGGAGAAGACGAGGGCCGAGAGGGAAGGGAGGTCGACACTGAAGGTCTCCGGGCAGATACAGACGAGAGAAGCCCGGCTCGCACGCCTTGAGAAGCGGCTCGCGGAGCTCAGGGAGAAGATGCTCGCCAACAAAAAGGGGGAGGAAAGGCTGGAGCAGGTCATGAAGGCCGAGGTCCTGAAGGCCGGGAAAGAGCTGGACGACCTCCTTGAGGCGCCGCTCCAGAGCATAATCTTCCAGCCGCGCATCGAAGAGGTGGACGTCGGCGTGCTCCAGCTCGTCTGGGTGCCTGTCATCGAGTCCCTCTTCAGGGCAACCTTCGAGGGTATGACCGGCGAGTTCAAGTTCAAATGGAACGCGGTCAACGGACGCGGCACTTTCGGCTCCTGCGCCGAGTGCCGCACAGCGGTCGAGAGCCTGGACGGGGAGCTCTTCTGCTGCGGCTGCGGGAAGATGTTCTGCTCCGAGCACCTCAAGACATGCGCCTCGTGTGGCAGGGGAATCTGCTCCGAGCACCACTGGACATGCGCCTCGTGTGGCAGGGGGTTCTGCCTCGACGAGGAGCCCATGGTATGCGCCGCATGCGGTGACCGGCTCTGCGAAGATTGCGCCGCCAAGTGCGTCAGCTGCGAAGGCAAGGCGTACTGCAAGAGCCACCTCAAGACCTGCGGCAGCTGCAAGGAGACATACTGCCCCGAGCACTATGCTGCCCACGTGATATACTGCCCCTCCTGCGGAAGGGAGACGTGTGTAATCGAACAGGTGAAGTGCAAAGTCTGCGGGGAGATCTTCTGCGAGGAGTGCATGTTCAAGTGCTCGGCGTGCAGGGGGGAGGTCTGCAGGAAGGATTCATGGACGTGCAGCAGCTGCGCCAAGACCTTCTGCAACGATGAGGAGAAGATCGTCTGCAGCACGTGCGGCCTGCCGGTCTGCGGCTCCTGCGCGGCGACCTGCTCCTCCTGCGGGGCGCCGGTCTCCCGCAAGTACCTGAAGACCTGCCCGAACTGCGGCAACCAGGTCTGCGACAAATGCCTGGTGGAGGTCAAGAAGCTCGGGATATTCCGGAAGGTGGTCTGCAGGTCCTGCGGGGAGCGGTGAGTCCTCCACGGCAGAGCTCGCAGCATGGCATGCACCGGCGCAGGGATAACTGACCGGATCAGGGGCATCGGAGGTCATCGGAGGGGCGTCGGTGGGCGGCAAGAGGGGTTCGCGGGAGAGGCTCAGGGCCGAGTTCCTCAAGGGAAAGGTATGCGAGTGGTGCGGCTCCGGGGAGACCCTCACGGTTCAGCACAGGCAGCAGATCCCACCCTACATCCAGCACCTCAGGGAAGCGACACTCGCGCTCCTGGAGGCGAAGGTGACTGAGGGGGAGTTCAAGTTCCAGGAGGAAGAGGCACGGTCGTGCCCGGCGTGCGGCTCCCGGTCCCTCGCCTCCAGGAAGGTCAAGCGCCCCCATTACCGGTGCCTAAACTGCCGGGCAGAGTTCGATGAACCGGAGAGGAGGATGATCCCGACAGGAAGGCTGTGCCGGGCTGAGTGGAAGCTGTTCTGGGAGAGGTACGCCCGGCAGATAAAGCAGGGCGTGCTCGACGAACGGAAGAGGCTGCACGAGGAGGCGGAGAGGTTCGAGAACTGCATAGTCCTCTGCAGGCGGTGCCAGTTCGCGCGTTACAGGGGGCTGGCCCTCTGCCCCGCCTGCAGGAAGGGCTACCGCAGGCCCGGCAACGAGATGTGCTGGAACTGCTTCTCGAAGACCGAGAGGGGGGCGGAGGTCGCAAAGAGGTACGAGGTTGTAACGATCAAACACAGCTGGTGCGGAAACGAGTTCAAGGTGGAGCGGCAGTTTGTGGAGATTGCGTCCGACCCTGGGGTTGTATGCGCCGAACTCTGTGAACTTGGGCCAGAATCCTGCGAGATCGCCAAGTCAAGGCTGGGAGAGGCGGGGCCGGACAGTACATAATGGATCAACCTCCTCCAAGGGCCAAATCAGGGCTCATTCGATCTCTCCGTCTTCTCCGGCTGAAACTCCCTCACCTCGACGGCTGTCGCGTTCCTCTCCTCCAGGAGCTTGCGCCTGACCTCCTCGATCGTCCTCCTCGACTGCGCCATGTCCACCACTACGACCCACTCGGCGGTATCCCCCTTCTTTATGGTGCGCGACCTCGAGAGCAGGAGATCGATGTTGAGCTCCCCCAGCGCCCTGGCTGCCCGGGCAAGGGCGCCGGGCCTGTCCGGGATCTTCAGTCTCAACTCCACGAGCTTGGACTGGGGGCCAGCGAAGAGGCTCACGTTGATGCTTTGGTCTCCTTCGCCCAAAGAGATCGAGGCATAAGCGCCCTCGTACATGCCCAGCAGGTCCCTCATGCGGGCAGGGATAGTGATCCTGCCCTTTGAGTCGACGCGGGCAATCTCCTGATCGGGGGGCATAGGCGTCATTAACTAGGATACGACGAGGGTATAGATAACCTCTGCGCGTTCTTTCGAACTGATCCAGCTCAGCCCCCGGCTGGGTGGCGGGCGCAATTTGCCCCCTCATCTTACGATTGCTCCGGTTTCATCAGTTAAATGACCAAAACAGTCAAGGATTGACTGTCGGAGACGTGGATTTTCCATCTGCACAAAGATTATCTGGGATCAGACAGGATGTTTGATCTGGGGAAAACTATGTCTAGGAGCGAAAAGGAGGAGAAGGAGAGAGAAAAGGAAAGGATGAGCACGAGTGAGGCGGCGAAGGTCATGGGGCATGCCGGCGGAAAGGCCCGGGGCGGCGAGGAGCCCGGTGTTAGCCATGAAAGACTGAGCGAAGCTGCGAGCACCATGGGTAAGAAGGGCGGCGAGGAGACTGCCCGTACCCACGGCAAGGAATTCTACTCCGAGATAGGGCAGAAGGGCGGGGAGGCCCGCAGCAAGGAGCGGGAGAGGGAATAAATACAACTGAGTTCCGGCAGTCCCCCCTCCCTTTTTACCGTCAGCAGCCGCACTCCCCCTGCGCCATGCCCCATCGGCGCCCTGCCTCCGGAGGGCGGTAATGCGGGACCGCGTAAAGTGAACCTGATACCGAACCCGCCAGGGGTGTTTGCGGAAGGAAAACGACCGGGGAAGACGCATTGGCGCCTTCCGGGACCCGTTTAAAGTGGTATATCAACCTCCTTCACAAAAAATATAAGTGGCTAAGCGTAGTTTACTTCTGGGGAAAGAGTTTTTGGCTAGGAGCGAAAGAGAAGAAGAGAAAGTGAAGGAGAGAACAGGAAGAGAAGAGGAAAGGGGCAGGGCTGGCGGCGAGCGGGGCATGTCTGTCCATGAGGCCGCACGGATCCTCGGCCAGCGGGGCGGGGAAGCGAAGGGCGGCGAGAAGCCCCCACAAACAGCTCAGGTGCGCGAGGCCGCCAAGATCATGGGGAAGAAGGGCGGGGAGGCCCGCAGCAAGGAACGTAAGACGACCTGAGACAGAACACTTCAACGAACGATCCTCCGGGCATCGGCCACCTAAGGGCAGGGAGGACACCCCTTTCTTCTTTACCATGGGCCGCTTCCAAGAGGATACTGGGCGCCGGTGGAGGCGGCTGAGCCTCCTCTCCAGCAGGTCATGCCGTTTTTTCCCGCATGCCTGTTTTGGTCCTGTACTCCTCGGCCAGCATCTCCCAGTTGATCGCTTCAGATCCATCATCATAGCCGAGTACCCCGTATCCGTGTGCCAGGTCGATATCCCTCGCAGCGTTGAGTGAGACCATGGGCATCAGGTACTTTATCTCGGGCCTCTCCTCATCCCTGATTACCGCCAGCGCGATGGCCGGCTTCCTGAGGATACCTTCCTTCCCGTCAGTCCTGACATAGATGACGTCCAGCCTCTGGAATATCGGGAGGAAATCCACCACCTGCACATGTTTGGACAACGGAAAAATCACCCCCAGTTAACTATCGCACCAGCTGATATATCTCATTATACCGGATATCTCGCTGCACCAGCCAGCTCATACTATCCGACCTCCATCGGATGCTGTTCGGCCTCTCCATAAAGGTTATAAACGTTCTAGCGAATGATTATCAGGGGAGAATTTTTGAGGAGCAACCGTGAAGAAGGCAAAGACTTGGGATACGGTGAAGGTTTCGGCAGGACTGGCGGCGAGCGGGGCATGTCTGTCCATGAGGCCGCACGGATCCTCGGCCAGCGGGGCGGGGAAGCCCGCAGTGGGGGTCAGAGAAGCAGCGTTGATACTGAACGGCTGCACGAGGCTGCCCGTGTCATGGGGAAGAAGGGCGGGGAGGCCCGCGGCAGGGCAAGGGAGGGCGTCCGGAGCGCCGCCGACGAGGCAAGGGAGATGCGTGGGCGCCGATAAACCCTGCTAAAAGCTGACCCCGGGAGACGCGGGCCACCTTTTTTCCAAGCCTTAATTGATTACAAGGCATATTTTGGTGTAACGGCGAGTTTGTTATATTCAGCGCTTATTAACGCTTTTTAACGCTTTAGATAATAATCGAAGCGTTGTTTAAAAAAATAGTTTACTACATAAAGGTTATTAACCATCCGGAGAAGGTGATCAGGGGATAATTTTGAGCAGGAGCAACCCTGAAGAAGAGAAGAAAAGGTCGGCAATAGACGAGGACCGGAGGGGAAGCGCCGGAAAGGAGCGCGAGCCTTACAAGATGCCTTGGGAGGCGACCGGAGCAAGCGAGAGGGGAGGAGAAGCCCCCGAAGCGGCAGAGATCGAGCCCGAGCTGGCTAGGAGGAAGGTCCCTGTCAGAGAGGACCTGAGAAACGTTGACATAGGCGCGGGGCCGGGAGAGGGTGCCGAAATGTACCGCGACACCAGCCCGCTGAGAGACAAGGACGTAGAGGCGGAGATCGCCGAGAGCCGGACCGGCTCGGAGAGGGGCGCAAGTACCCGGAAACAGGGTGAGGGAACAAGGTCAAGACCGATCGTTCCTGGCACGTTTGGGGGCGGAACCGGCATCCAGTACTCGGACACGGAGAAGGGTCGCGAGGGCTACGCCGAAGGGGCAGGCGTCAGGGGTGAAGCCGAGGAGTATGAGCTCAGGGGCGAGGCGGAGGTCGGCGAGGGTGCCGGGGCGGAGGCAAAGGGCGTTGGCGAGAAGGCGAAGGCGGGCACCCGCAGCACTATCGAGAGGATAACTGCCGGCGTCAGGGCGACAGGTGAGCGAGTCTCCGGCACGGCCAAGGAGGAGGGCACTGAGACCGTTAGGCAGGATCTGCGCAGCATCGGCCAGGGTATGAAGGGCAATTTGGCAGGCATAGCAGAGGCGTTAAAGGGCAGCATTGCGGATACGCGGAAGGAAATCAGAGAGATTCAGAAGGGGCCTCTCCAGCCAGAGGCGGGCGGCGACGAGTCGGACCGCGATATGCCGACCGCGGAAACAAGGAAAGAGCCTCCCCGCGGAGGGGGCGAATCCCGGCCCAAGGAGCCGAGCGAGTGAGGGGGACACGGAGCGGAGCGGGGGAGAGGTGCAATGTCGGACAGGATTGATGAGGATCGGGAGAAAAGGAGAACCACCTATGAAGAGGGCCGTGCCAGAAGCGGCACCGAGGGCGAAGGTGAGAGGGACGCCAGGGGCATCAGGGAGAGGCTGAAAGAAGGCGCCAAAGAAACTGCCGTCCCCGTGAGGGGGGAGGCCGGCGGTCTCCGCAGAGACCCCACAGAACGCGCGGAGTCTCCACACGGGGAGGAACCGGGCGCCATGAAAGAGGAAGGTGGGGCCAGGCTGATCAGGGACTACCGCGTTACTCCAGAATATGCGGGCAAGACCTTTGTCGAAGGCGACCGTCGCATCACGCCGCAGGGGATCCGGTCCGATGTGGAGAGGGGGGCCGAGGGCGCCGGAGAGCGGATAAAGGAAGGCGTGGAGGGTACAGGTGCGCGCCTCAGACGGGAAGTGGGAGAGACTAGGCATGATGAGACCGCCGAGAGGGGGGAGCGGAACAGGGGCGAGGGTGCAGGGGCAGAATCAGGAGCAGGAGCAGGAGCAGAGGCTCGGGAGAGTGTTCCGGAAGACACCGATCTGGAGAGAAGGATGGAGAGAGCGACGGCCATACCCCCCATAGGCGACCTCGACTCTATCAAACGGGCCAGGATGGCCAGGAGCGAAAGCGAGAGAGAGGGAGAGGGAGGGGGCGAGGGCGGCCCCAGCAGAGACTATGAGACCGGTGGTACAAGCGGCTTTGGATCAGAAGGTACTGGAAGGCATGCCGGCACCACAGGGGCATTCGGCATGACCACGGAGGGCGGCACTAGCGGGACCGATCGCATGAGCGATAACAGCGGGCCCAAGAGGGTGAAAGAGAAAGACACAGAGAGGGATAGGGACGAACGGGCCTGATGGCTGGACCTGATCGGGGACAGCCCCCCTCTTTTTTTTTGCATATTCTGACTTGACTTGATCTACCCCCTCCTGCCTTCCGCCTTAAAGGAGCACATCTCCCGCACCGGGGCCGGGCTGCTGGCATGAATCTTACCGTTAATCTCAAATACAAAGTTAGCTTAACCCATCTCGGCAACATGCGTTCCCCCCTCAGGGTGTGCTCCCATGGACGACCCGGTTCACGTCTCAAGGATTAGGAAGAGCAGGGGGCAAGGTTTCGAGCGGGATCTGGTGAGGAGGTATCGGGCTGCGGGGTGGTGGTCTTACCGGACCGGGGGGAACAGCGCATACCTGCCCGATGTAATGGCTACTAACGACGACTTGAAGATACTAGTGGTCCTGGAAGCGAAGGCCGGCGCAAACGACCACCTTTACGTGGAATGGGACCAGATCGATCGGGACATCTTCCTCCTCAACGGCTTTAAATGCTACCCCAACCGCAACTTGGTGCTCGCCTTCAAGTTTCTCTGCAAGAAGCGCAAGGGCGATGACTATGAGAGGCGGGAGCTGCGGGAGTACTTCAAGCTCCTCCCCGAGGAGATGTGGGAGCGGTACCGGGGCCGGACCATAAGCTGCCATTATGAGCGGGGCTGCCCCGACCTGCCCGACTATATCCCCCCCTTCAGGGTAAAGGGGAAGGGCTGAGGTGGCGGCCACCTGCTGGCAGGGCAGGGTCAATACCTTCAGCAATCTTCGAACGAGCGCTTCGGTACAGCAACAGGCGGGGACCGGTGGAGGCCCGAAGCTCAAGCTTATTTTCCAGACTTTATCAATTATGACAGGGTGCGACACTTGGTTCAAGAAGAACACGACGAGCTGGCAGCGATAAAGATGAAGAAGATGCAAGAGTTCCAGAGGCGTTGGGCAGCTATGCAGCAGAAGCAGGAGCCCAAGCCCAAGGAGGAACCGGACGACATGACACTCGTCAGATCAAAGCTTACCGGCAGGGGGACGGAGGTGCTCAACGCGGCACTTGCACAATACCCGCAGGCAACGAGGGAGGTGGTCAGCTATATAGCGAACCTTTACCGGATGAAGAGGCTCACCGAGAATATCCCCGGCGAAGAGCTCTACGAACTCTTCCTGAGCCTCGGGATGCGCGTGCGACTCGATACCTCGATCACTTACATAAAGGATGGGAAGAGGATATCCCTTAGCGAGAAGCTCAAACGGTAGGGATTGAAAAACGGGAGCCTCTAAGCATACATGAATGATCCGCCGTTCGCCCAGCCACTAGGCTCACCCGACGCTGCTGGCCTACGTCCGCTGACGGACAGGGCCTTACTGTAACATGATGTAAGGGGCTGCCGCTGGCCGTGCCCGATTTTTATCGAAAAAAACAATATATATTTGAGTGCAATATGATTCACTGCTTTCTGCGGCGGGATGACTATGGGTGATGAAACAACCGGACGAAGTGCGAGTGAGGGCCGAGATCAGAACCAGAACATACAGTCGCTGCTCCATGAGCTCGAAGAAGAGAAGAGACGCTCCGCAGAGTGCCTCACCCGGCTGAAGTATATGCAAGCAGATTTCGAGAACTTCAGGAAGCGGGTGGAGAGGCAGCTCGAGGACGTGAGAAGGTACTCGAACGAGAGGATTGTCTGCGATCTTCTTGAGGTCGTAGACGAGCTGGAGATGGCCCTAAGTGCCGTTCAACCCACTCTCGACACTCTGTCACAAGGCGTCGGTATGACCCTCAAGAAGCTCAAGAAGATACTTGAGAAGGAGGGAGTCTGCCCTATAGAGTGCCGGGGAAAGCCCTTCGACCCATCCAGGCATAGTGCGGTGGCTACCATCGCGGGGAGTGGTTTCGCAGATGGCAGCATAGTCGAAGAGGTAAGGACAGGATACCTTATGAATGAGAAGGTGATTAGACCAAGTATTGTCAAAGTTGCAGTCAATCCCCCCAAGGGAAGCGAAGAGAAGGAGAGAAGTGGAGAAGGCAGAGTTGAACCTGAACCTGAACCTGAACCTGAAGCCAAACTCAAACTCAGAGAAGCAAAGGAAGAAGAAGAGAGAGAAGGAGTAGAAGGAGAAGGAGGAAAACTACAATGAGCGGCATAAGTCCTGGCGAAAAAATAATTGGAATTGATCTCGGTACGACAAACTCCGCGGCGGCTATCTTCGAGGGCGGCCGTGCGATAGTGGTGCCGAGCGCTGAAGGTCCGACAATGGCGGGGAAGATGTTTCCGTCAGTTGTGGCTTTCACCAGGGACGGACAGCTCTTAGTGGGTGAACCAGCAAAGAGGCAAGCGACCACTAACCCTGAAGGCACGATCTTCGAGATAAAGAGGAAGATGGGGACCAGTCAGAAGGAGACGATCTACGGGAAAGAGTACACCCCACAGCAGATCTCGTCCTTCATACTCCAGAAGATCAAGAAGGATGCCGAGACTTACCTAGGCACATCAATAAAGAAGGCAGTCATCACGGTGCCAGCACATTTCAACGATAACCAGCGCCAAGCCACGAAGGACGCCGGGGAGATCGCCGGTTTTGAGGTACTGCGGATAATCAATGAGCCGACTGCTGCATGCCTTGCCTACGGGGTCGACAAGATCGAGAAGGAGATGAAGATTCTCGTCTTCAGCTTCGGCGGAGGGACCCATGACGTCACGGTGATGGAGTTCGGCAAGGGCGTCTTTCAAGTCCTCTCGACGAGCGGGGACACCCAGACAGGGGGCACCGATGTCGACAAGGCGGTTATGGGGTACGTCCTCGAGGAGTTCAAGAGGCAGACCGGGCTCGATATCAGCGGCGACAAGATGGCCATGACTCGCCTGAAGGAGGCTTCTGAGAAAGCCAAGATCGAGCTGACCAACCTCCCGACCACCGACATCGACCTACCATTCATATACGCGGATGCCTCGGGGCCCAAACACCTCCACTTGACGATAACCCGGACCAAACTCGAGGAACTGGCCGGCCCGATAGTTGCGAGGACCAGCAACACAATCAAGAGGGCGCTGGAGGACGCCCGTCTGACCCCCTCCCAGATAGACAAGATCATACTAATCGGCGGCATGACCAGGATGCCCCTGGTCCAGAGGACCGTTGAGCAGCTGATGGGAAAGACCGTCGAGCGCGGGGTGGACCCCATGGAGTGCGTAGCCATAGGCGCCGCGATCCAAGGGGCCGTCCTCTCGGGAGAAGTCAAAGACATCCTCCTGCTCGATGTCACGCCGCTCTCGCTCGGCGTCGAGACCCTCGGCCACATCTTCACCAAGATAATCGAGAGGAACACGACCATCCCCACCAAGAGGAGCCAGATCTTCAGCACGGCCGCGGACTTCCAGACCGCGGTGACGATCCACGTCCTTCAGGGCGAGCGCATGATGGCGTCGGACAACGTCTCGCTAGGGATGTTCAACCTTGAAGGGATTCCCCCCGCACCCAGAGGGGTGCCACAGATAGAGGTCACCTTCGACATCGATGCCAACGGCATACTGAACGTGACCGCGAAAGATCTTGGGACGGGCAAGGCTGCCACCATACGCATAACGGCATCGACCAAGCTCTCCAAGGAAGAGAAGGAGCGCATGGTAAGGGAAGCTGAACAGTTTGCCGAGCAGGACAAGAAGAAGCGTGACGAGGCCGAGCTTAGGAACAATGCCGACAGCATAATCTACACCGCGGAGAAGACCAAGAAAGAACTCGGCGATAAGATCTCTCAGGAGAACAGGGAGAAGATTGAGAAGGGGGTCGCCGAGCTGAAGGAGGCGCTGGCTGGCACGGACATGGCCCGTATAAAGGAGAAGTCTGAGGCGCTCACCAAGCTCCTCCAGGAGATAGGCACGGTAATATATCAGCAGGCGGCTGCCGAGTACGCGAAGCAGCAACAGGCTCAGGCTCAGGGACAGACACAGACACAGACACAGGGGCAGGCCAGCCCACAGGCAGGGCAGGCCGGACCGGCGCAAGGAAGCTCCGCCGGTGAGGGTGCCAAGGTAGTCGATGCCGATTATGAGGTGAAGAAGTGACGCGGACAGGTGTGATGGAGCGCTTTAGGAAGAGCTGAGTGATAGCATGGCTGGCAAGAAGGACTACTACGAAGTACTCGGTGTCAGTAAGACCGCGACGAAGGACGAGATCAAGGACAGTTACCGGAAGCTGGCCATGCAGTACCACCCCGATCGCAACAAGTCGCCCGGGGCTGAGGAGCGGTTCAAGGAGATATCCGAGGCCTACGCGGTCCTCTCGGACGATGAGAAGCGGCGGCAGTATGATACACTGGGGCAGGTTGGGTTCGGGCAACAGTACTCGCCGGAGGATATATTCCGTGGGGCAGACTTCGAGTCGGTATTCAGGGGAATGGGCTTTGACTTTGGCTTCGGGGACATATTCGAGGCGTTCTTCGGCAGGCAGGGGTTCGGGAACCGTCCCTCCAAGGGAGGAGACATCCTCTTCGATCAGGAGATCTCGCTGGAGGAGGCAGCCAGGGGCGTGGAGAAGGAGATCCAAGTCACCCGGACCGAGGAGTGCGAGACGTGCCGCGGAACCGGCTCAAAGCCTGGAACCAGCCCGAAGACATGCATGAACTGCGGCGGGACGGGGCAGGTGAAGAAGATCCATTCGAGCGCCTTCGGAAGGATGGTCCAGATAATGGGGTGCCCGACCTGCAGAGGCAAGGGGACGGTCATCGAGACGCCATGCACGGTGTGCAGGGGATCGGGCCTCATGAAGAAGACCCGCAAGATCTCTGTGAAGATCCCGCGCGGGGTCGAGGAGGGGTCGCATATGCGCCTGAAGGGGGAGGGGGAGGCCTCTCCAAACGGCGGCCCGCCCGGCGACCTTTACGTCCAGATCCACATAACCCCTCACCAGTACTTTACAAGGGAGGGGGACGACCTCATCTACGACCTGCACCTCAATTATCCCCAGGTCGCCCTAGGGGCTGAGGCTAACGTACCTACAATAGAGGGGGCTACAAAGGTAAACATAAGGGCCGGGACGCAGCCCGGCGAGATCATCAAGCTGAAAGGAAAGGGTATGCCCAGGCTCTATGGCTACGGCAGCGGCGATCTGCTGATCAGGGTCAACGTCTCGGTTCCGCAGAAGCTGACGCCGAGGCAGAGGGACCTGCTGGAGCAGCTGGCCAAGGAGTTCGGCCAGGAAACCAAGCCCAAGCCCAACAAGAAGCTCTTCCCCTTCTGAACTTTCTGCCAGACGGACCGTCTGCAGCCGACGGTGCCCAGTCTTTCGCCTTTGCAGGCATGTGTAACCTTTTAATACCACCTCAGGCTAACCGCCAATGATGCAAATGACGAAGCGCCTCCTCTACTGGAAGGGCTGCATGTCTCGTTTAAGGCGGAAGAGCATAGCTGACGCTACGGCCGAACTCCTCAGACGCCTGGGGATACCCTTCGAGGAGCTGGAAGATGAGGGGTGCTGTGGTTCTGTCCTGCTGAGGACAGGGTTCACCGACGATGCGAAGGTGATCATCGAGGAGACCGCAGGCAGGATCTCATCGAAGAACGTCGGGGAGGTTGTGACGGGCTGCCCGGGCTGCTACCGCACGATGTCTTCCGAATATCCGCGGGCTCTGGGAAGCGCCCCGTTCCGCGTCCGGCACATATCGCAGCTCCTCTACGACCACACAGATGTCCTGAGGAAGAACCTGAAACCGCTCGATATGGGCTTCGGAAGGGAGAAGGTAAAGGTGGCCTACCACGATCCGTGCCACCTCGGTAGGCACATGGGCGTCTATGAGGAGCCCCGCGCCCTGATACGCATGATACCCTGCGTCGAGCTGGTCGAGACCAAATACAACAGGAGCAGGGCGCTCTGCTGCGGATCCGGAGGGGGCGTACGGTCGGCGCTACCCAACGTATCGGCGGAGATAGCAAAGACATACGTAGAGGATGCTTTCCTGCCGACCGGGGCCAAGATACTGGTCACCGCCTGCCCGTTCTGCAACTATCAGCTGAACGGGGGCGGGATCGAGGTGCTTGACCTCCCCGAGATCCTGCTGAGGTCATGGGATTCGAAGAAGGCGGGATGGGGCGAGAGGGAGGAAGGGAGGGGATGCGAGTGAGCGATGAGCGGGCCATGAAGAAGAGGGAGTTTGAGGGCTGGCTCACGGATCAGAAGAGGCGCACGGGCATAAAGCGGGCCGTCGCAGCCTACACCTCCGCCAAGGAGGATGCCCTGCAGAGGCTCCCGGAGCTCGAGAAGACGCGGAAAGAGGTGCGGGCGATAAAGGAGAGGACGAGCTGTTCACTCGGAGAGCTGGCAAAGCAGGCAATGGACTCGATTGAGAGGGTGAATGGGCATGCCTACCTCGCCAAGGACATCGGGGAGGCCCAGAGGATAGTCTCCTCGATCGTAGGGAGCGGGAAACTGGTCGTCAAGTCCAAGTCCCTCGTGAGCGAGGAGGTCCGGCTGAACGAGATACTTGAGAAATCGGGGAACAGGGTCTTCGAGACGGACCTGGGCGAGTTCATAATCCAGCTAAGGGGGGAGAAGCCGACCCACATCATCAACCCCTCAGTCCACGTCCCCCGGGAGGAGGTGGCGAAGACCTTCTCGAAGCTCCTGGGGAGGGAGGTGGGGCCAGACATCCCCGGCTTGGTGGCGGTAGCCCGCGAGTACCTCAGGGACAAGTTCATAGAGGCTGATGTGGGGATAACCGGAGCAAACGTCGTCGCGGCAGACACCGGCACCCTGTTCATCATCGAGAATGAGGGAAACGCACGGTTCACAAGCAACGCGCCGCCCATACACATATGCATAACTGGCATCGAGAAGATCGTCCCGACCCTGACTGACGCCTTCAGGGTCGTCCAGACGCTCCCTCCCTACGCCACAGGGGTCCTCATGGCGGCCTACGTCTCGATGATCACCGGCCCCAGCAAGACTGCAGACATCGAGAAGACCATCGTCTACGGCGCCCACGGCCCAAAGGAGCTACACGTGATCTTCGTAGACAATGGCCGCCTCGAGATGTCCAGGGACCCCGTCTTCAGGGAGGCGCTTTACTGCCTGAGGTGCGGGGGCTGCATGTACGAATGCCCGGTCTACAGGGTCCTCGGCGGCTCATTCGGCCACAACTACTTTGGCGGGATTGGGATCATCTGGAGCGCGTATACAAGGGGCGAGGAGACTGTAGCGACCGCGGTGGACGCCTGCACCCGGTGCGGTCGGTGCAAGGAGGTCTGCCCGCTTGAGATCGACTGCCAGAAGATGGTGGAACGGCTCAAGGAGCGGCTCGCGAAGAGGGGCTACACTGATCCGAGGCATGAGGAGATCCGGAGGAGTATCCTCGAGACGGGAAATCCGTTCTCGGTCCCCTGACCTCCCGCTGGCTGGGCAGGTTCATCACCCGCCAGCATTTTAGGCGAAATGTTTGGATGCTGGTCGCCGGAATACAAAAATTTTAAAGCTTACGGCCAGTTTTTAGTCAAAGAGGAAAACCGACGTTGGCACTAGAAGTACAGGAGCTCCCCGATGTCATCAAGGTCATAACACTTCTCAACCTCCAAGACGGCCTGGAGGCGGAGAGATCCCTGCTCAGGAAAAAGATCGAAAAGTTCGTGGGGTGCGGCTGCATCTCGCAGGCAGACTATGATAAGGCCGTTGAGGAGATGGTGAGCGAGGGCCTAGTCAGGAGCACCGACGGAAAGATTGCACTGACTGCGCAGGGGGTAAGGCTGAGCATGGAGTGGAAGAGCCTCTTCTTCAAGAGGGAGCCGATCCTAGAGACCGTCGCCGGCCTGACTGATGGCTCTATAACCGGGCTGATAGTCATTATCTCATCGTACGTTGCCGGACTGCCTGCTTCGTCGTCCACCTATGCCGCCCTCCTCTCGCTCTCGGCGGTAGCGATGACCAACTTCTCCAGCTTCCTGATGGGAGGCAAGACCGAGGACGTAGCAGACCTTCTCTCAATAAGGAATCTGATCGAGTTTGGCCTCAGCGACATAAAGGATAAGGTCGAGCGGGACAAATCATTCCTCATCATCGCCAGCCTCTTCTCTGCCCTGAGGCGGGAGATAAACCGATCCAACCTATTGGCTGCAGCCGTGAGCGGTATAACAACGTTCCTGGCAGGGATCATACCGATAGCGATCTTCCTGCTCCTCCCCAAGCCGTTGGACATCATACTCTCTCTCGCGTTCGTGGGTGTGGTGGTGATCGCTTTCCTTGTACGCTACAGGGCGAAGAAGACCAAGATCCCCTGGAAGATGACGCTGCTCGAGACGCTGGGGATCATAGTCATCGCAACCGTCATCTCGCTGATACTGAGCGAGCTCTAGCCGGTCTTCCGGCCCGAGCGATCCACAGCGCCCCCGAGGACTCAATTCGGATATATACATACGCGGACATATATGGTTCATGGTCTGGGAGTGGGTCGGCGCTTATGCACAGGCATTCATAACCCTCTTCATAGTACTTGACCCAATCGGCAATGTCCCCCTCTTCCATACATTCACGAGTGCCTTCGATGAGAAACGGCAGCGGCAGATCATCAACAGCTCGGTCAGGGTCGCCCTCCTCATCCTGGTATTCTTTGCCCTCGGAGGATCACTCCTGCTCAATGCGTTCGGGATATCCATCAACGATTTCCGGATTGCAGGAGGCATCCTCCTCCTGATCATGTCTATCGAAGGGCTCTTGGGAAGGGAAGAGGCAAGGTGGATGAGCAGGGAGGACATCGCCATCGTCCCGCTCGCGACCCCCCTCATGGCCGGACCCGGGAGCATCTACACTGTCGTTTACCTCATGCAGCTGCCGAACGGCCCCCTGTTGACTTTCTTCGCTATAGCTACCAACATCGTTCTCGCATGGCTTCTCCTATCCAACGCCGAGCGGCTCTTGAAGAAGGTCGGGAACACCGGATCGACTATTATCTCGAGGATAATGGCGTTCATCCTCTCGGCCATTGCCATAAACATGATCAGGCAGGGGCTGATGGGGGCGTTCGGCTGGGTCTGACCATGGAAAGATCAACCAGAGTTTCCCGTTTTCCCCTCTCGGGGGTAGGGTATTTGGGGGAAACTGGAGCAACTCGAGCCTTTTATGTGATGTGGCCGGGGCGGTGTGGGCAACAACAGGTTACCGACCGCCTCCCGGCGTCGGCGTGAAGGATGCGGGAACCGTCCAAGCGCTACCAGGGAACAATAAAGGTGGTGATGATAAAAAGAAGAAGGAAAATAGCAAGATAAACTGACGGTTTACTTGCTAGAAGCTCTGAAGAATGCTCCACAACTGGGGCATTTGAATAATCCGACGGTAACCGGTTTCTTACCCTTGGGGGCAAGGGTCCACGTCTTTTCGGGTTTTGCTACTTCTGTACCACATTTTGGACATTTAGCCATAAAGCATCCCCTTGGACTACCATTAACTAATGTAGGGGTTTAAAAGGCTTGCCGAAAGGTCAGATTCTAAAAAATATCATGAAGTTTTCGGGATAGTGGTTCATGAGGACTACGAAACGTTGCAGTGATGATGTTTCAATATACCGCTTGAGAGTCCATAAAAACGTTTATTATAACCAATGGCGACATTAACAGAGGCGACTTCGATGCCGACTTCATTCGACGTGGATAGCGGCAGGTGTGGCCGCGAGACCCGCATCACCGCAGAGATGGACGGGAAGAAGATAAGGATAACCATTAAATCAACCTGCCCGGATGTCCAGAAATACGCCGAGGCATTGAAAGAGGTCGATTACCGCGACATCTTCAAGAGGGTGCTCGAGAATCCGATCTACGTCAAGGCATCCCCCATACTGGGACCGGAATGCCTTGTGCCCTGCGCAGTGGTGTCGGCGACCTGGACCGAGGCGGGCATGGTCTCAAAGAGCCTTCTCTCGAAGATAGGCCGGCAGTGCATAAGGTTCGTGGCCAACAGCCCGTGAGCGGCCCGGAGGGGGTTCACGAGGGCCTCAGGCCTGCGAGCACCCTCATCGCCGTGTCTGCTTTGTCCACTTTAACCACGACCTTCCCGCCGTCCATGGTGTATGCATAGTCCACGTTTACACCTGATTCACCGAGCAGTCTGATCGCCGCCCTCATGTCCTTGAGGTCGATCAGCACCACATCCGCCATGTTGACCGCCATGTTCTCTTTCTTCAGTGCTTCCATCGCCTTCTCGCTGTCGTCTACGACCGTCCTCACAATGCCGTAGTTGCCTGCCTCGGCTATACCCATCGCCTGGATCCTTACGCCGATCCTGTCCATGAGATCTATGAAGGTAGCCAGCCTCCCAGGCTTGTTCTCGAGGAAGACGCTGATCTGCTTGATCACATCCATAGTGCTCGCCTCATACCTTCCTTAGATCGACGATCCTTTGAGCCTTTCCCTCGCTGCGCGGGATCTTCTTTGGCTCCACCAGTTCAACGTTCGCGCTTATGCTGAGCGCCTCCTTCAGCTCTTCCTCGATATGCCGCTGAAGCTCGACGAGTTTGGTCAGGCTGTCGCTCCTAAAGTTCTCCGCGACCTCCGTCCTGACGAGGAGCTTGTCCATGACGCCATCCCGGTCGACTACGAGCTGGTAATGGGGGGAGACGCCCTCGATCCCAGTCAGCACCTCCTCGATCTGGCTCGGGAAGACGCAGATCCCCCGTATCTTCAGCATATCGTCAGTTCTTCCCACGATCCTCTTTATCCGCGAGTGGGAAAGTCCGCAGCCGCAAGGCTCGGTATCCAAGATGGTCATGTCTCGGGTCCTGTACCTCAGGAGGGGCATGGCCTCCTTAGTGAGCGTCGTGATCACCATCTCCCCCTTCTCGCCGGGCTGGAGGACCTCGCCCGTTGCAGGGTCGATGATCTCTACTATAAAATGGTCCTCCCAGACGTGCAGGCCGTCCTTCTCGGCACACTCTATCGCAACGCCAGGGCCGTAGAGTTCGGACATCCCGTAGATATCGTGCGCAGACCCGACAAACGCCTCTTCGAGCCACCTCCTCGTCACCTCGGACCATGCCTCTGCCCCAAAGACGCCTATCCTGACGTTAAGATCGCTCCTCGGGTCGATCCCCTCTTCCTTGGCGCTCTCTGCGAGGAACAGCCCGTACGACGGCGTGCAGCACACCACAGTCGTCCCCAAGTCCTTCATTAGCTTGATCTGGCGTTTTGTATTCCCGACACTGGCCGGGATGACTTTTGCTCCGAGCCTCTCTGCGCCGTAGTGGAGGCCCAGCCCTCCAGTGAATAGGCCGTAGCCGTAAGCAACCTGCACAACATCGTCTCGCGTCGCGCCGCTGGTCTCCAGACACCGGGCACATAGCTCAGCCCAGTTCTGGACGTCCTGCACCGTGTATGCGACAACTGTGGGGTTGCCGGTCGTGCCAGAGGATGCATGGAGCCTGGAGATCCTCGCCCGCTCTACTGCCAGCATGCCGAGGGGGTAGTTGTCTCTAAAGTCGCCCTTGACTGTAAAAGGTATCTTCGAGAGGTCGCCGACGGTCTTTATATCATCCGGCGATATCCCGGCAGAGGCCAGCCTCCTCCGGTAGAACGGCGAGTCGTCGTAGGCCCTCCTGATCAGAGCCCTGAGCATCCTGTTCTGTAGTTCGTTGAGTTCGTTCCGTGAGATGTCGTAAGGCCTCTTCATAAGTCTTCAGACCAGTTCTGCAGATATCTGCCTTTAGCTTTATCGCTTTTGGGCAAACCATATTGACCACGTCGGTCGTCCAAGGGGGATGCGGACCGCACGACGATCGCTTTGCTTAACAATTATATGCAGTAGACGCTAATGTTGTATCAGGGTTATCAAGCCGTGCAGAAGAAAAAAATCGTCTTGGTCAACCCACGCATGCCCGCGGACATAGAGATCCGCAAACTGGGCCTCGCTGCACCACCGCTCGGAATAGCATACATCGCCTCTGTGATCGAGGGGGCGGGCAATAGCGTCACTATTGTGGACATGGGTGCCCTGGGCACTACATACAAAGAGCTCGGCGAGGAGCTGGCTAGGCTCCACCCTGATGTGGTAGGAGTCACCTCGACCACCCCCACCATCTACGAGGCCGTGAAATGTGTGACGGTATCAAAGCAGGCTTGCCCCGAAGCTGTGACAGTGATGGGGGGCTGTCACATTACGTTTTGCCCGGCAGAGACCATGAGGCTCTGCCCAGACCTGGACATAGGTGTGATTGGGGAGGGCGAGGCCACTGTTGTCGATCTCTTGGATGCACTCTCCGGGAAGAAGTCGCTCGCACAGGTCGACGGGATCACCTACCGTGACAACGGCCAGATCGTCCGCACAAAACCAAGGCGCCTCATAGAGAACCTGGACGATGTGCCATTTCCCGCCCGCCACCTCCTGCCTTTCGACAGGTACACGCTGCTCAACAGGAAGTTTCCGATGGGGGGCATGATTACGAGCAGGGGGTGCCCCTTCGGCTGCACCTTCTGTTCATCCTCACGGGTTTACGGCAAGCGCTTCAGGGGGCGCAGCCCCAGCAACGTGGTGGACGAGATGGAGTTGCTGGTGGAGAGGTACCGCGCCCGGTCGATCGAGATCCTCGACGACACATTCACCATCGATAAGAACCGAGCACGGGGGATAGCTGAAGAGATCATCCGCAGAGGGCTCGACGTGAGCTGGGTCTTTGGATCACGGGTCGATACGATAGCGCCTGATCTCCTGCACCTCTTCAAGAAGGCAGGGTGCTACATGGTCTACTATGGGATCGAGTCAGGAACAGACAGGATACTGAAGGAACTTAATAAGGGGATAACCTTGGAACAGGTTAGAAAGGCGATACTCTGGGCCAAGAGGGCAGGGATAGAGACGATCGCTTCCTTCATAATCGGGACGCCTGGGGAGACGAGGGCCGAGGCTATGCAGACCATCGAATTTGCAAGGAAATGCGGCGTCGATTATGCACAGTTCACGGTGATGACACCATATCCAGGTACCGAGATCTACGAGAGCGCCAAGAGGGAGGGACACCTCATTACCGAAGACTGGTCAAAATTCACAACCCTCAAGCCCGTGCTGTGCACCAAGGAGCTGAGCGCAGAGGAACAGGAGTCGCTCGTGGCCCTCGCCTACAAGCGGTTCTATCTCCGTGCACCGTTCATCATAAGGAATATCATCAAGGGGAGGTTCAGGTGGCTCGGGACAGTGGCAAAGACGTACCTGGAGAGCCTCATTTGAGGCAGGAATCGGATGTGCCTGATACCAGTACCGCTCAGAGATTATCGTATTTGATGACGTATACTGCTGTATAATCCTCTTTAGTTTAATCGTATGTGAGCATTATTATAACAAAAACCCATAAAACACGAATTGGCGTGTTAGTTAGAAACCCTTTAATAAGACGCAAACTAGTGATTCTGGGGAAATGCATGTTTTATAAGGCATTTACCGCTCTTCTAGTAGTGGTATTGCTATCCGGAGCAGTAGCTTCTTCCGCCCTAGTCACGCAGGCGCAGACCCTGACAGTCAATACGGACAAGACTCAATACGCCGCGGGCGAGACGGTGATGGTGAACGGCACGGCGGGCAACAATACCGATGTGACGATCCAAGTCTTCAACCCCCGCAACTCGCTCGTGGATATCGACATTGTTAGGGCAGACGATAACGGTTCATTCACCAAGAGTTTCAAACTGCCTTCCGTCATACCTCAAGGAGGGTGGCTTGAAGGAAACTATACCCTAAGAGCTTTCTCCAACAGCGTAACCGCTCAGGCGAACTTCTCGGTAACGGCATCAGCGGCTCCAACGGGACAGAATGTCACGGTCACCCTTACGCCCTCGTTCCAAGAGATCAACATTAACGAGACGGCGATCTTCATGGGCAGCATCAGCTTCATGGGAAATGCCACCACGGGCAACCAGACTGGTACAGCAGGGAACCAGACCAGCGCAAGCAATCAGACAGGCGTCACGGGCAACCAGACCAGCGCCAACATGACCGGGACCGGCAACCAGACAGTCGCCACTAACCAGACCGGCGCGGCGGCCAACATGACCATGGCGAACGTTACAGCGATAAACTATCTGCTGAACGTGACCGGGCTGTCCAATATCACCGGCGCCCACATCCACATGGGGGCGCCAGACGAGAACGGCCCCATCGTGGTCAGCTTCTATCCGATCGATACTAATGCGTCTTCACCGCTCGGGCCCCCAATCAACGTCAGCGGCGTGCTCTCACAGGGCATCATAACTGCCGCTAACCTGACCGGGCCCCTCAACGGCTCATCTCTCGGATCTCTGGTCTCGCTGATCCAGAACGGCAGCGCCTACGTCAATGTCCACACAAGCCGCTATCCGGGAGGGGAGATTAGGGGGCAGATAATGCCCGTTGGGGGCAACCAGACCAAGCCTTCGAATGTGACAACTCCGACCAATGCGACACAAAACCTAGTCGTCATCGATATTACCATGCCCAACGGGACAACTATGACTTATCATATCAATACCTCAGGAATAGCAAACATTACTGGCACGACTTCCATCACCATTAACATAACGAGCCCTGAGGGGAGGGTTCAGACGATCACCATTAACCTGACTGGCGTGACCAACGCCACACAGGCAACAAACATGACGCAGACCGGCAATATGACCGGGCCCAGTAATATGAATCTGACGGGAGCAACAGACGCCAACATGACTGGCACGACGAACATGACCGGCGTGACCAGTTACATAGCCAATATGACGGGTGGCGCCGAAGTGCCTCCAAACAACAGTACCGCCCGAGGGATAGCGGTCTTCAATGTAACCACGCTTCCTTCCAGCACGAACATGACAGGCGTCACTAACCAGACCGGTGCAGGGAATGCCACCGGCGTTGCGGGCAACAACACTATCGTCGGGCTTCTCGCCGCCAACCAGTCATTCTCCACGCTTGTTACCGCAGTAAATGCGGCAGGGCTTGCAGGCACGCTCAACGGCACTGGGCCTTACACGGTATTCGCACCGACGAACGATGCATTCAACAACCTCCTGCAGACCAAGGGAATGACGGCACAAGATCTGCTCAACAATACGGACCTGCTCAGGGCAATACTGATGTATCACGTAGTGGCTGGCAACTACTCTGCTGCAAACGTGACCAATACCAAGTCCCTTCAGACGCTGCAGGGTTCGAACCTGTCGGTCAATGTATCGGGTAACACTGTAAAGGTGGACAGCGCGATAGTGCTGAGGGCAGATATGATAGCTACCAACGGCATAATACACGTAGTCAATGCAGTGATGATCCCAGCCAACGTTACGCTGGGTAACCAGACAGGTGTGCCGGCTAATGCCACGGCCGGCAACCAGACCGGCGTCACGGGCAACCAGACGGGCCAGCCCGGCAACGCTACTGGCACCACCAATCAGACGGCTAACATTGTCACAGCCTTTGTGACGCTCCCTAACGGCACAACATCATCGTTTAACATCACTATGACCACTCCGACTACTTTTAACGTGACGTACAAACCGACTGTAACGGGCAACCATACGATCTTTGCGATCTGGAGGGGCAATGCCACCTACGGCAACGTCATCAGCAACAATGTAACACTGAGGGTCTATAATGAATCGGAGCTGCCTGTGACGATAAATGCTATCGGAAATACCACAATCTATAGTAACGTCACAGTAAATGGGACGGTTCAAGCTGCGGCCGGCGCGACGGTGACAGCGCATATCGTGCGCCCTGACGGAACCCAGATGACGCAGAACATAACGACGACTGCGAATGCTACGGGTGGCACAGCCAACCAGACCGGCGTCACTAACCAGACCGGAGCGGCCGGCATTACTAACCAGACCGGACCCACCGGTAACATGACCGGTGCGGCCCAGCCCGTCAATATTACCCTGTATGAAGGCGAGATATTGGTAAATAACCAGACCCGCGGAGCGTTCGGCTTTGCAAGGGGCAACCTGACCTCACCTGGCCCCACGCTCGTGTTCAGGGTTAACGATACCGTCAACATGACCGTTGTGAACGTAGGCACGATGCCCCATGCGTGGGCCATAACAGACAGGCCTGCATCGAACGCAACCGTCCTCTTCAACGCCAGCATAGCCGGCCCGAGCCAGCCCCTGCAGCCCGGAGCCAACGGCTCCGTCGTATTTAGGGTCAGCCAGGCAGGCAACTTTTACTATATCTGCACAGTGCCCGGCCATGTAGACCTTGGCATGTACGGAAACGTCACGGTGACCAACGCCACACAGGCAACAAACATGACGCAGACCGGCAATATGACAGGCGCCACAGGCGCAGCCAATATGACGGGAACAGCCAACCAGACCGGCGTCACTAACCAGACCGGTGCAGGGAATGCCACCGGCGTTGCGGGCAACATCTCGTACTATACATTTACTTTCCGTCCAGACATGACAGGGATGTGGTCAGTCTACACTGAATCCAATGGGATAAAGTCGCCGACCCGCACGTTCCTAGTAACAGTAAACATGACGCCTCAGACATACAACGTGACGAGAGACGGCAGATCGTTCAACATCATGGCCATAAGCAACTCGACGCTGGCGTTCTCTTCGGCTACAAACACCTCAGTGGTGATGACACCGCAGGGTCTCAACGGCACCGTCGGATTCGCAAACATAACCTTCCCGAACGACTTCCTTAGAGGACCGTTCAACGCCACGATGGGCGGACTGAGCCTGCCAGTGCAGGGAACCAACAGCACCGCCTACATGGTGTACAACCACACGGGCCAACCGATAACGATCACCGGGACGCAGGCCTCGCAGGGATCTATACAGCCGCCTGCTGGGGGGCCGAGCCTGATTCCAGGGATCTCTGACATGTTGCTCTTGGGCATCGCAATAGTCGTCATTATCATAATCATAGCTGCGGCAATCGGATTGATGAGGAGACGTTAATCTCCCCCTTCCTTCTTTTTTTATATTTTTATGTTTATGCTTATATAATCTGTTTATATAATTGTGTCTAGCCTTCTATCGTATAATTGTGTCTAGCCTTCTATCGTATAATTGTGTCTAGCCTTCTATCGCCCTTATCAGATCATCCCTCAAGTCCCGCTCCAGCGCCCTCTCGTATTGCCTCATCACTTTTGTTGATTTGTAGCCCAGTAACCGTTTGCAGGCAGAAGGATCCTTGACCTTCTCGAGTATTCTCATGGCGAATGCGTGCCTCCAGTCGCTGATACGGAGCTTTCGGCCCAACACCCTGGAAGTGTATTGATGGTTCAGGTTCAGAACCTGCCGCTCGCTCAGATCGAAGATGCGATCCCCGTCCCTCAGTCCCTTCAGATGTTCCTTCAGGTGGGGGACGAGAGAGGGCAGGATGACGACTTCCTTTCCGCTCCCCCTGATCCTCATGATCCCGGCCTGCAGATCGACGTCCTCTCTCCTTACCCCGATGAGCTCTGAGGTCTTCAGACCGGTAGTGGGGTAGAGGCTGAAGAGCAGGAGATCGCGCAGCGGCAGCTCCCGCTTCCTGTAGAGCGATCGCATCCTGTCCAGAAACTCTTCCACCTCCGACCAAGCAGGGGCGTTCTCCAGTTTCAGTCCGGTCATATTGCTCAACCAGTGGTGAGATTCAGCCGTCGAACTTTATGGCTTCAGAGACTTCTTTAGCCCTATCGCTTATAGCAAAGTCAAGGTATATCTTGACCGTCTCAAGCCTAGTGTGGCCGATCAGTCTGCGGCAGAGCTCCACGTCCCTCGTCTTCTCGAGGATCCTGATTGCGTAAGCATGCCTGAAGGCGTGGTTCCTGATCCGCCGGCCCAGTATCTGCTTGGTGTACATATGGGTAATGTTGAGGATCTGCCGTCGGGTAAGGTCAAAGATGCGGTCCCCGGTGTCGAATATCTTGAGGTATTCCTGAAGGTATGGCTTCAGGCTGGAGCTTATCACGGTCTGCCTCACGAATTCGCCTTTCTTCTTCAGTTGGGTGACTGTGATCAGGTCACTCTCAAAATTGAAATCGGATCTCTTCAGCAGGAGGAGCTCTGATGTCCTTACACCTGTTGTGGCAAGGATTCCCAAGATGCAGAGGTCCCTAAGGGACGCCTCGCCCTGCCGGTACTTCCTGATCATCGAGTTGAGGACACGTTCCACCTCCGGCCATGTCGGCACATCCTTCAGGTCCAGCCTCTGATCGACCACTCAGCGGCGCCCCCGCTTCTCAATCGACGTCATACTTTAAAGGGGTTTTGATAACAGGAGGGCGGGCATTATAGGCGTGCGCCGTTTAATACAGTCATAAATAGGCTTAAAGGTTGCTCCGGCGAGTTGTATTCAGGTGAACATTTTGACGGAGAAGCCCAGGAGACTGGCTATAATAGTTCATAGCGGCACCTTGGACAGGATATACTGTGCGTTCATACTGGGCTCCACCGCGACTGCCATGGGGATGGAGGTGGACCTGTATTTCACATTCTGGGGGCTATCCCTGCTCAAGAAGGGGGCGCTGGAGAAGGTGGGGCTGCCTGCAACGTACAGGCACATGGAAGAACCGCTGAGGGCAAAGCTGGAGGCGATGAAGTACCCCTCACCTTACGACCTCCTCAAACAGATGAAGGAGTCAGGGCTCCTCAAGATATACGCCTGCAGCCCTACGATGGAGATGTTCGGGATCAAGAAGGAAGACTTCATCCCTGAAGTGGACGAGATCGCCGGCGCAGCAACGTTCCTGGATATAGCGACCGAGCCGGGCACAACGACCCTGCTAGTCTGAACCCTGCTTGCCGCTCATGAGGAGGGTTTAATATAGCGGCCGACATGATCCTAATTGAGGGCCGTTGATGGCCAACTGCAGCGTCTGTAAGAAGCGCCGTTCGCCTAACGCCAGGTTCTGCCCGTATTGCGGCGCCCCCGCCGAAAGCGAAACCGCATCAGCCGATGAGCTCCCGCCACAGCTCCAGGGACCTCAGGCGCGGTTTCAGGGACAGGGCAGGTTCACCCCTCCAGATGCGGGATGCATGTCGGCAGCGGTGGCGGGGAGGTACCCTGCGGCCCCGATCACCCCGCCCGCATTAATGCCGGCGAGGACGGCAGTTGTGACGGCAGCCTCACTGACGCTCCTTGCCCTAGGAGCCGGAGCGTTTGCCTTCAGCGCCTTCCTGGTGGTGGCCACAATAGCCTTCAGGGGATCGGCTGGCACCCTTCTCTACTTCATACCCGCACCGTACTCGGAGGCACTCCTCGCCAACGCCGCCGCGCTTATAATGGAGTTCACGGCACTGGTTCTGGCATCGCTCTATGCAGTGGCAGGGACCTGGCTGTTGAGGTCGTCTCTCAAGGGAGGCGTCTTGGGAGCGGCCCTCGCCGCGATCTCGATCTCGACGGCCTTATCGCTACTCACACTCACCTCCCTCATGGGGATCCCTCTGAGCTGGGGTTTTGGGGGGCTCGTTGGCTTGTGGCTCGCAGTGCACCTCCTGATCCTCCTCGCGCTTCTCTTAGGATGGGACACCCTCAGATCCTGAAAGCGAGACAGCCAGCCCCAATGATACAATGCGTTAAAACAAACTGCATGGTTAATTAAACAGAGATAGGAATACCTGTCCCAGCCCGAGCATTTTTATAATAATAAAAACGAAAATAAGACAACAAAAAAGTAAATAGAGCCTAAAAATCACACCTTTTGGATTAAAATCATATATTAAATGTTTCATCCTTAAATATAAACACTTCCTTCTCAGACTGGAGCTGATCATCGGAACAGGGCCGCAGTGCTGGCACCTTGATACTGTTCCGCGGGAGCAGGGATCTCTGCAGCGCCCCTCCCGATCCCGCGCCTCCGAACCGATGCCTGGGAAAAGGGCGGCGGATCCGCTCCGGGCACAACCCCCCATTCCCGCTCTCCCCGCCCCGGTATAATCATTTCCCTTTCTACCTCAGATTGGGAAATGGTTTTACATCAGGGATGACTCAAAATTTCCGAATTTTTACGTCATTAAGTAAAATTAGGAAGCGTGGATCGGCCGGAGGGAGGCGGAGGAGTTCCGACTCAGCAATACGGGTTAATTTCATGTTTTAGTCAAAACAATTATTTTTTTGTTAATAGGTTTAACTTTAATTGTGCAGAGGGCGCCGCAGACCCCGGCCGTCAGAGCCACCATCACGCGCAACAAAAATCTACAAATCTATCCGTTTACTTTAAACTTGGGAAGCTAGACGTTTTGCTCTGAACTCATGATGCCTACCACCATTACTTTCTGCAAAATAAACCATAACGCTTAATTTATGTAAAAACCATGTATGACACGGCGAGAGAGATGGAACGGCAGGTTGCAGGAGCGGGGCTCGGGGGCGGAGGGCCTTTCAAGGTAGACGGGACCTGTGAATGGATGGTCGACTTTTACTCGCCGGGTCCCCCACCGTTTGTGGTCGAGTACCTCTCCGGCCCAAACCCGAAGCGGGACTATTATGAGAAGCTGGTCAAGCTCCTAGACATAAAGGCCAGACTGGACGCCAGGGTGATCATGGTGGTGCCAAAGCGATCCCTGGACCTCAGGAAGGTGCAGCTGGCGGGCAGCTTTGGGGTATACGTCGTCGTGGAGGGCGACACGGACGCCCTGAGGCGCGCCATGCAGGGAGAGGACCTGACAGCGGTGAACGAGCTGGCCTGCGCTCCCCCCCTCCGGGTTAAGAACAGGGCCTCCGCGAGTAAGTGCAGGGAACTGATAGTCGGCCTGCTGGAGGAGGGGTGGCTGACTGCCGGCGAGCTGGAGGAGCGGCTCGGGTGGGGATATGATGCAAAGACAGTGCGCGCCCAGCTCAGGACCCTGCAGCTTGGGGGGCAGGTAAAGGTGGTCGCCAGGGCGAGGAGCGGTGAGGGGCTGTACGGCCTCCCCGGGACGCCCTGCAGGCTGAGGGAAGACCTCTCGAGGAGGTCGAGGGGCGAGTGCCTCCGGAGGATGATCACCGGGGCGCTGTCCGCGGCGGGGCGGCCGCTGACCTCCGCCGAGATCGCCGGCTTACTGGGAGTGCCTAGGGGGATCGCCGCCTCCATGCTGAGAGGGTTGTGCAGAGCAGGGGCAGCCAGAAGGGTGGACGGCGGCTGGACCGCCGGTGCGAACTCCCGGTC
Organism: Candidatus Methanomethylicaceae archaeon GD_Cm_T35_P0_bin.15; assembly: GCA_038801785.1. Classification (GTDB taxonomy): domain Archaea; phylum Thermoproteota; class Methanomethylicia; order Methanomethylicales; family Methanomethylicaceae; genus JAULTD01. The sequence continues at coordinate 219,481 of JAULTD010000002.1, read as the reverse complement.
AGACTAGCGGCAGGGGCGATCCGTCCGAGAGCGGCAGCTTCCCCACCTTGACTAGCATGCGCTGGGGGGCTTCCTTGATCCTCTCAGCCACCAGCTCCTTCCCTCTCCCAGTGAGGGCGAAGACCGGGACGACTGACCCTGCCTGGAGGAGGGCCACCTTCCCCGCGGCCTCCCTGATCCACTTCGAGGCGCAGGCTGAGACGAGATCTGCGGCGGCCACCAGCCTCTCCGCCTCGCCCTCAGAGATCCCCGTGAGGTGAACCCCGAAGATCAGCGAGTCGGGGTACTTCCGCCTTATCTCTTCCGCGTCGCCCGGACCAGCGACGGTTACAGCCACCCTCGAGTAGCCCAGGCCCTTTGCCAGCCGCACGCCGCCTGGCTGGTCTATCGTGGCCGCCACGGGGTCTAGGACCCTGCCGCCGTTGGACTCGATGCGGCCGATCACCTCCCTGATCGGCGAGGTCGAGACAAGCCCTGACATCCGCCCCCCTATCCCCTGGACCAGCCTCGGGTTAGGGGTCACGACGGTGCCGGCGCAGTCTGCCGCTATGACCGCGCAGTCGAGCAGACCCCGCCTCAGGCCGCAACTGATGAGCTCCGATGCCCCGAAGGTGACAAAGTCCTGATCCGAGAGGACGCTCCTCTCTCTGGTGCATGCGCCGTAGCTGCTCATCCGGCCTTCGACGTTCTCCCTGATGGCTTCAGGGGTGATCTCTACGACAGGCTTGGCGAACTTCTTGGCGAGCGGGCACTCGGCTATCATCGGACGGCCGATCTCTACCACGCGGCCGCCCCTGATCACCACCCTGGTGCGGCCGAGGGTCTCAATAATATGCTCGTCGTTGGTCACTGGCCTTACCCCTTGACGGCAACGAAAGATTGATACCACCCGACCTTATAATGTTTTATGCCGATGAGGATAGTCATGCAGACCGACAACAGATGAGGACCCCTAGGGTATCTGAGGCGATAAAGAAAGCAAATACACTTACAACTAGCGCCGTAATAATTGAACTTTTTACCGCGGCGAGGTTACTAAATTAAATTAGATAGAAAACGTTAAGTTTTTAAATAAGTGCTTGATCATTGATTAGTTGATGGCTTGGGGCCGGGGGACGAACAGTTTTTGTGGATACCTGTCTCTTTAGCGGATCACGTATATGATCCCACCAAGTCATATTGTGGACTCTACGCAGTATCGATCCGCGAGCCCCCGAAGAGCCCGACCGCGCAGATCATCCAGCTCCTCAGCATGAAGGGGATGTCCCTCATCTCCATCAAGTCGCAGGAGAAGGATCGGATGATCTACGACTTTATGATCATAGAGACCACGGGCTGTACGCATACAAAGGAGGACCTGACCGAGGAGATAAAGGAGGCCATCGGGGACAGCCTCATCTATCTCGAGTTCGTAGAGACCAATGTCTCAGGCTTTATATACAATGTGAAGGGGTTCCCCCTCGTCTTCAACCATGCGAACGAGCCGATGCCGGTCACCGCTGTGACCCATTCCACCTGGAAGACGTTCTTCAGCGGCATGGTCAAGCGGTTCGGATCCGGAGGCATGGTCATGCTGTGGTTTATGGGTAATGACGCAGGCGAGGCAGAGGGGATGGAGGCGAAGATCCTCAGCGGCAAGCTCACCGTCAAGGCCCGGCTGAACATCTCGCTTGCAAAGCTCCAGGCCCTCGGCTGGGGCAGGTTCGAGCTCGCGGAGTGCGACGAAGGCAGGGTAATCATACGGGTCTTTGAGAACTTTGAGGACATAGTCACGAAAGGGCTGGCCAACTACCGGAACACGTTCCTCAGGGGTTTCCTGGTAGGCCTGGTGAGCGTATTCTTCAACAAGGCGTGCCGCGGGGTCGAGCTGAAGTGCATCAACCGCGGTGATCCGTACTGCGAGTTCATGATCCGCTAGAACGCGGCGGCCTCAGGCCGGCCCCTCCCTGCTCTCGTTCTCTTTGATTAGGTACCTGATGACGCTGTCCATCGTCTTCCTCCGCCGGTCCTTCGTCTGGAACCTGAGCCGCTTCTGTAGTTCCAGGAGCTTCACGTACGTGTCCTCTTTCACCCTGATCAGGAAAGTACGCTCGACCATTTGACACACCAAAAAAGGGTTAGAGGAGATGGTACATAAGGATTAGTACCAAGAAGAGTATGGCCACGGTATTCATGACCTTGATCAGCGGGTTGATCGCAGGTCCCGCGGTGTCCTTGAAGGGATCGCCGACGGTATCCCCGACTACCGCCGATGCGTGTGCCGGACTCTTCTTTCCTCCATAGTTGCCCAGCTCGATGTACTTCTTGGCATTGTCCCACGCTGCGCCTCCGGTGGTCATGAGCAGTGCCAGGACCAGGCCCGAGATGATGACGCCCATGAGCATACCTCCAAGGGCGACCGGCCCCAAGATGAAGCCGACCGTCAGGGGCGATGCTACAGCGATCACCGCCGGGACGGCGAGCTCCTTCAGCGCGGCCTTGGTCACTATGTCCACCGCCCTCCCATAGTCGGGCTTGGCGGTCCCCTCCAAGATGCCCTTGATCTCCCTGAACTGCCTCCGGACCTCTTCCACCACCTGGAAGGCTGCCCTGCCGACGGCCATCATCAGGTAGGACGCGAACAGAAACGGGAGGGCCGCACCGAGGAGCAGCCCGGCCAGGACCAGTGGATCTTCGAGCGAGAGGACGATCTGCCCGCTCCTCTGGATCACCTCGTCCTTGTAAGCCGCGAAGAGTGACAGAGCCGCCAGTGCGGCAGAGCCGATCGCGTAGCCCTTTGTGACTGCTTTTGTGGTGTTGCCAACGGCATCGAGAGGATCAGTCACAGCCCTCACCTCACCGGGAAGGCCTGCCATCTCGGCGATGCCTCCTGCGTTATCGGTGATCGGGCCATAAGAGTCGATGGCGACTATCATGCCTGTCGCAGAGAGCATGGCCGCTGCCGCGATGGATATGCCGTAAAGCCCCATCTCAGGGGATGTCACACCTCCTGAGATGTAGTATGACGCTAAGATGCCTATCACTATCACAATCACAGGTGGGAAGGCGCTCCTCAGGCCGACTGCCAGGCCTGATATGATGTTCGTGCCGGCCCCGGTCTTCGAAGCCTCTGCGATGGTCAGGACTGGCTTGTACCGGTAGGACGTAAAGTACTCGGTGAGTATGACCATAGCAGCCATCACGAGGAGGCCGATGACCGAGGCGGCGAATATTCCCGTGTTCCCGGTGAGGTACTGGTTCGCCACATAAAATATCCCCACCGAGACCAGCGCGGTCACTATCACACCCCTGTAGAGCGCACCCATTATGGAATTGTTCCTGCCGAGCCTCACGAAGAACGTCCCGACGATGGTGGCGAAGATGCCCATGGCCCCGATCACGAGCGGCAGGATGATGGCATTCGCGCCGAACATCCCATAAACAACGGGCGACGTCCCAAGGAGCATGGCCGCGAGGGCGGTCACGACGTACGTCTCGAAGAGGTCGGCGCCCATGCCGGCGCAGTCGCCCACCGCATCACCTACATTGTCCGCGATCACGGCAGGGTTCCGGGGATCGTCCTCGGGGATACCTGCCTCCACCTTTCCCACCAAGTCGGCACCGACATCGGCGGCCTTGGTGTAGATGCCCCCTCCCACCCTGGCGAAGAGGCTTATCAGTGAGGCGCCGAACGCAAAGCCGACCATCAGCCGGACATCGCCGAAGATGAGGTAGAACCCGGCGAGGCCGAGGATGGCCAGGCCGACTATGGAAAAGCCTGAGACCGCGCCGCCCCTGAAGGCGATCGAGAGCGCGGCTGCGAGCCCCTCCCGCGCCTTGTTCGCCGTCCTGACGTTCCCCTGGACGGTCATGTTCATGCCGATATAGCCCGCTATGGCCGAGAGGGCTGCCCCTACTATGAAGCCCAGGCCGGACTGCCAGTTTATGGCAAACGCCAGAACGGCAGCTATGACGACCGCGAAAGCGAATACCGTCTTGTACTGCCGGTTCAGGTATGCCTTTGCGCCTTCCCGGATCGCGCCGGCGATGCGCTTCATCTCGTCGGTTCCTTCATCTGCTCTCATGACGCTCAGAGCAAGATATCCTGCATATGCCAGGGCTATGACCCCGGCGACGACGGTCAGGAGTACCATCGGGTCCAACTTTATCCCTCTCCTCTAACGGAGAGAAACAAACTTGATGTCGTATTTAAGCGATTCGAAAAAGATGGCCGGGGCGCCCCGCCGGGAGCACGGCTGGCGCGGCCAAACAGGGACGGGAAACGCCCGGCTCGCATGGCCGGCGCGATCTTCTCGCTCTTGCTCTCGCTCTCGCACTCACTCGTTCTCGTTCTCGTTCTCGTTCTCGTTCTTGCCCCCGTTCCTGCTCCCGAACCCCAGTCACATGTACATGGCAGGTGACGCTGTATTGAAGACCCTGCTCAGAACTTTGTTGGAAGCGGCCGCCTTCGAGAGCTTCTCCGCTGTATCCTTCCTGATCAGGGAGAGGAACATCGCGAGTGCATCGCCATTCCCGCTCGCGGCGAGCTGCTCGATCACGGGCAGCGCCCGCGGGATGTTGGCCTCGGAGGCATCGATCGCCTCCACGAGGTTGATTACCGCGATGTACCTGTCCGGGGCGCTCACTTCTGAGATCATTGCCGGGACCGCTGCGAGCCTCTCAAAGCCCAGTCGGTCTGAGCGTCGCCTCATCCGCCATCTCCGGATCGACCCGCCGCGGCCCCCGCCTTCAGCGTCCTCCGGCATCGCATGCCCGTCCGCAGTGCTCCTCCTGAAGCCCCTGAAAAGGGCCCTAAAATTCCCCATAACAGATTATTGCCGCACCGCTCTCATAAACTTCCCCCTCGCACGGAGGTTGCCGGGCGAGCGCGCGGCACGGCTCAGATCGGCGGTGGCGGCGGCGGGATGCTCCCCGCAGGGGCCTTCCGCCCAGAGTCCAGCCCCTGCCTGAGCTGGGATCCGAGCTTCTCGAACCACCAAGCCGCCGCGCCGTAGGCCACGGGGGTCGCAATGATTGAGAGATCGCCTACGTAATAGCTCGTTATCCCGTTGTAGCCTGTCAAGGCGGAGATCAGCACCGCGGCGGACCCTGCCCACCAGAACGGGTGGGGGATCCTCCTGCTCCGGCCTCCCCTGAGCCCCTGGAAGACGCCGATTATGGCCGCTGCTGTGAACAGCGTCACATCAATCACGAGAGCCTCCTGGCTCCTCACAAAGCTGAAGGTCTCCGCATCAGGAAGGTCGGTAAGGTGGACATTGGGGATGCCCAAGACCCAGTAGAAGGCATCTGATGCCAGAAGTGCGAATGTAGCTGCAATGACGAGCAGCGCCAGCACGACGATCGTGTCTTTCCTCATCACTATCACTCCTGCGACTCGGCGAGATTGTAGCTCACCGTATCTGCATAGGATGGATATAACATTTGGCAATGGAAGCGGTTAATGTTTCTTTAATACAATCCGTCAGCAAACTAAAGATTTTCAAAGGCGCTATTGAAAGAAGGAGAGAGGCGGCACCGGCCGCCCGTCCCGTTTGCGCCGTGATCCTCCGATCGGAGGCCGGAGATGAGAGGGGATAAGATGAAAAAGAGGAGAGGAGGAGTGCACGCCAGCCTGTCAAAGCGGGAGGAACTTTACCTTGCATTCGCCCCCGCTCAGGCTCAGCGAGATCTTCTTCAGCCACTCTTCCTTCTGGTCAGGGAAGTCGATCCGGTAGTGGGATCCCCTGCTCTCCTCCCTTATCGAGGACGCGAGCGTCACGGCCTCGGCAGTATCCAGCATCATCGGCACGAGGAACCTGTCCATCGGATTCCTCGAGCTCAGCGGCATATCCCTCAGCGAGTTCAGCTCCATCAGAGCCTCCTCCAGCCCCTTCTTCTCCCTGAGTATGCCTACCTTCTGCCACATCAGCTCCCGGACCCTGGACTTGATCTCTGATGTGTCCTTCCCCCCGTCATGGCTTATCGCATCGCTGAGGCTTGCGGCGGCACCGCTGAAGGGGTCACCCGCAGGATCCCCGACAGTGCTGGAGTAGAGCGACGCTGCCAAGCCAGACCGGAAGCCGAAGACGATGCAGGCGGCGAAGGCGTTGCCGCCGATCCTGTTGGCGCCGTGTATCCCTCCCGCCGCCTCTCCCGCGACGAAGAGCCCCGGGACGGAGGTCTCGCCGTTCAGGCCCGACCTGAGCCCGCCCATCATGAAGTGCGCGTAGGGAGAGACGCCGAACTTCCGTTCCCTCACCGGCACGCCCCTCCCCTCGAGGTCTTTCATGTTGGACGCCAATATGGGATCCGAGTCCATATCCGCGTCACTTATCCCAGTGCAGTCCATGTAGGCAGGCTTCTCGCCTCCGCCCTTGAGCATGGACTTGGCGATCAGTATAGAGAAGGCGTCCCTCGTCAGCTTCCAGGGCTCGTCGATCCCCTCCTTCCTGAATATGGACCTGCCGTCAGCGTCGAGGACGTCCCCTCCGTGCTTCAGCAGGGAGGTATACTCGATGAATATCTTCGGCAGCCCTTCCTCCCAGACCATGGTGGGGTAGAACTGGACGAACTCCATGTCGATGAGCTCGACGCCTGCCCTGAAGCCCAGGCTCGATCCGTAGCCCGTCGAGCCGGCTGGCATCAGGGTCCTGGAATAAAGCTCTCCCGGGCCGCCCGTCGCGATAATCGTCGCACCGGCCTTGATGGCAACGATCTCGCTCCCGTTGTAGCCTACGGCCCCGACGACCCTCCCGCCATCTTTGACGAGCTGGGTTATGAGCGTCCTCTCGAGGAAGTCCACCCCGCCCGCCCCCGCGGCGCTCTTCAGCGCCTCCTGCAGGTGCAGGGCTTTTCCCTTCATGAAGTATGATCGGGGCTTTGAGTGGCCTGCTATGAAGCTCGCTCTCGGCTTACCATTATCCTCGACGAACTCCACGCCAATCTTCCGCAGTCTATTGAAGTACTTGGGGATGGCTTTGACCATGACCTCTGCGAGGGGCCTATCGTTCAGCTGTGCGCCTCCACGCAGCGTATCGTCGAGGTGCAGCCGGACGCTGTCCTCCGGGTCGCCATCGGGCGAGACGGCTGAGAGGATTCCTGCAGCCATCGAGGTTGTGTTAGCCCCCCCGACCAGCGTCTTTGTGACGATCATGACGCGCGAAAAGTCGGAGGCCGCGGATATGGCGGCGCAGAGGCCGGCAAGCCCGCCGCCTATGATGAGGACGTCGGTCGAGTATTTTGCCAACGCTATCACCAGCTAAAGTGGCGCTTTCCCTCTTTATAAAGGGCAGGGAGGTCGGCCGGGCCGGATCAGCCCCCGAACGGGGGAAGGCCCACCAACAGTACCGCCCTATCAGGGATCCTCCTCTCCATGTCGCCTGCCGAGAGGAGCTCGCCGTTCAGGGTGACGATTATCCCCTGGGACACCTCCGAGTCGGGCTCTAGGAAAGCCTTCAGGCGGTCGCCGTACTTCTCCATGAGGGCGTCCATCAGGGATCGGACTGTGGAGCCTTCCGGCAGCTCCAGCACCTCGTCCTTCTTGCCGGTCGCGTCCCTCAGGATGGAGAGATACCCCACCGTAACCTTCACGGACCACACCACGATAAAAAGGGGGTGAGAGAGCTAATTAACTTAACCTACTGCCTTACTTCTTCAGGCGCCCTCTCAGCTTCTCCAAGACCTGGGGGAGGGTGGTGTACTCCATCTCCTCGGGCCCGAGCCTCTCGGGCATGAACGGCCCGTGCCTGCGCATATAGTCTGCGATCTCGTTTGCCTTGGTCCTTGTCAGGTCGAACGCAGGGTCGTCGAAGAGGTCTGCCGGGCCGACGAGCCTGCTGTCCTTGATCTGGAAGCCATACGCGATGACCCGGGGCGGGCCGTCGAACCTGGTGCACCTGGCGTTCCTCTGGGCGACGGGCATCAGCGGCCCGTGGTGGGACCCCCTCATCCAGCCGGCCACCAGATGCGGAAAGCTGAACGGCTCGAGGACCTCGCCGGCGGCAGGGAGGCCGAACTGCGCCCTGACTATGGCCACGGGGTCGTCCTTCCCGACGTACCTCCCTGCGATGAGGGCGAGCTTCGTTATGCTCACCTTCGAGGCCACTATGTTGTCGCCCTTCCTCCTGATGCTCTTCAGGATGTAGCGCCCGGTCGTGCCGATTAGCGCGAGGAGGTCATAGCTCTCTTCCGGCGTTGCGAGCTCGAAGACATCACCGTTGATGACGTCGAGGACCTCGAAGATGAAGCCGTCGTGCATCTTGGGATCGATCACGAGGCCAGCAGAGCTGAACGGATCGGCGAATATCCGATAAAGCGGCAGGTTGAAGGCCCCCGGCTCCGTCTTATCGGCCATGAAGACTATCACGGGCTCGCTCGGGCGCTCCTCGAATTCGATCTCCGCGTACCCCGGACCGAGCCCTTTGAGGTTGCCCGAGCATGCATCGGCGAGAAGGTCCTGCCCGGCCGCGTAGAGGCCCAGGTCCTTGGCTACGCAGGCCACCTTTTGGAAGGTATTCCATGCCAGGTTGTGGACCTCGGGGCTCTCCTCGCCCTTCCGGTGGGTTATGATGAGTTCAAGGTCATCCCCGCAGTTGGTAACGTGGAAGTCGTTGATTATGCCCGACCTCTTGGCCTCAGCGAGGCTTGCCTCCGCGGTCTTCAGCTGCTCAGGGTGCACAACGTGGTGCCCTGCTACTGAGCCGACATCCGCTTTAATAACGCTGAGCGTCGTCCTTACCATCAAAAGACACCGTTAAATACTAACATGTGGTTGTTATAAAAGGTATTGCATCCGGTCCTCCATGCGGCCGGGACCGGGAAGCGTGATGTTTTTGCGGATTGTGACATTCCATTTATGCCGTGTGACATCCGCGGGTTCCCCGCCGCTGACGGTACTCCCCTTCGCGGGACGCCGCGCTGGACACAGTGACTAGAATCTCAGGAGGCTGCTAATCACAAGCACCGCAACTATGTAGAGCGCCATCAGGAAGAGCGGGACGTCCCTCTCGGAGAGGTAGATCAGGCAGAGCGCGCCGACCGTCAGGAGGGGGGTGAGGATCAGCACGATGACGCCCAGCCAGGCCAGACCGGGGAAGGCAAAGTAGCCCGCCAGCAGCAGGGTGATGCTGAGGATGACGCCCCCCCTCAGGGTCCATGACAGGAGGCCTTTCTTATTGTTACTGCTGTTCACCAAGTTATTAGCCCCCCCGCCTCCATGAGCAGAAGGACGGCGAAGATCCCCAGCACTATGCTCAGCAGCGACCTCACGCGGCTCTGTTCGGTCCTCCCGAGGAGGCGTATCCCGATGTAGGCGCCTATGAAGACGCCGGTGACCACCGGGACCGCCATCGCAAGGTCCACCGCCCCTTTGTTGAAGTATATGAGGGCGCTCGCCGCTGCCGTAATCCCCACCATGAAGTTGCTCGTTGCTGCCGCCACCTTGACCGGCACCTTCATGAGGTAATTCATTATGGGGACTTTGACTACCCCCCCTCCAATCCCGACCACCCCCGAGACCAGCCCCGCCACCACGCTCGCGGCCATCCCCGCCCTGACCCTCACTGCGCAGTACCTGACCGTACAGTTCGCGATCTTGTCAAAATACTCGCCCTCGATGGAGTGCCGCTCCTTCTGGATGGTATAGTCTGCGATCCTCCTCCGCCTGAACGTCATAAACGAGACGTAGAGGAGGACCGCCGCCAGGAGGACCTCTATGGCGGTGCCGGGCAGCATGAAGGCGATGTAAGCGCCCGCCACCGCGCCGGTGACAGAGAATATCTCCAGCGCCAGCCCCAGCCGCAGGTTGGTCAGCTCCCTGATGTAGACGCTGCCCCCCATGCATGAGCTCGCTATGACTGCCAGGAGGCTGAGTGCCACCGCCTGGCGCACGGGTGTACCGAGGCCGAGGATGAGGAAGAGGATCATCAGCACCCCCCCTCCAAGACCCAGCATGGTGCCCACTACGCCGGAGAAGGTTCCGAAGGCAAGGATCAGCGCGAAAATGGACGGGTCCGTTCAGGTCACCAGCTGGGACATCAGGCCTCAGAATTACTTCAGTGTAGGTCGATATAAAGGGAACTTCTCGGGGAAACGGTTCTGCATACGCCGCACACCCGTCCTGACCATGGAAAGATCAACCAGAGTTTCCCGTTTTCCCCTCTCGGGGGTAGGGTATTTGGGGGAAACTGGAGCAACTCGGGATGCCTCCGGGCATGGACTGGCGCCCCGTCAGTACCCTTTTATATCAGCGCTCCGAAGATGGTTTTTGTGATTTGTCCCATGTCCAGCGTTGTCAGCAGAAACGTACTGAACCTGTCCCACAGGGCGCTCTACAAGGCGCTCGGCTTTACCGACGAGGAGCTGGAGAGGCCGATCATCGGTGTAGCCAACTCATGGAGCGAGCTCATACCGGGCCATATGCACCTGGACAAGCTCGCGGACGCAGTGAAGGCGGGGGTGAGGATAGCTGGCGGAACCCCGCTCGAGTTCAACACGATAGGCATCTGCGACGGCATCGCGATGGGGCATGAGGGCATGCGGAGCCCCCTCGTCAGCAGGGAGATCATAGCGGACTCGCTGGAGGTCATGGCCAACGCCTACGCCTTCGACGGCATGGTCTTCATAAGCAGCTGCGACAAGATCGAGCCCGCGATGGTCATGGCGGCCCTCCGAATAAACATGCCATCGATCTTCCTGACGGGCGGACCAATGCTCTGCGGGAGCAGGGCGGGCAAGCGGATGACGCTGGACCAGACCTTCGAGATGGTCGGCAGGTACCTCAAGGGCGAGGCAGGTGAGAAGGAGCTCAGGGAGGTCGAGGAGTTCTCCTGCCCGGGCGCTGGATCGTGCGCAGGCATGTACACGGCGAATACGACGGCGTGCATGATCGAGGCGCTCGGCCTCTCCCTGCCCGGGAGCGGCACCATCCCGGCAGTCGACGCCCGGAGGGTGCGGCTTGCCAAGGAGACGGGCATGGCACTGATGAGACTCGTCGGGAAGAAGATCCTCCCCAGGTCGATCGTCAGCGAGGCATCGATAAGAAACGCGATCGCAGTCGACGTCTCCATGGGCGGCTCGAGCAACGCCGTCCTCCACCTGATGGCAATAGCCAAGGAGGCGGGCGTGGATCTCGACCTGCAAGTCTTCGACGAGGTCAGCGGCAAGACGCCGCAGCTGGTCGGCATGATGCCGGGCGGGAGCATCGCGGTAGAGGACCTGGACAGGGCAGGCGGCATCCAGGCATTGATGAAGAGGCTCTCGGAGAAGGGGCTGATAGACACCGGGCTGATAACCGCGACCGGCAAGACCGTCGGCGAGAACCTCAAGGGGGCCGAGATACTGGACGATGAGATCATCAGACCCTTCGGGAGGGAGCTGAGGCAGACCGGCGCGCTCACGGTTCTCTGGGGCAACCTGGCACCTGACGGCGCAGTGATAAAGACGGCGGGCCTGAAGAAGACGTCATTTGAGGGCCCCGCGATCGTCTTCGACCGCGAGGAGGACGGGGTCGAGGCGGCGTCAAAGGGCAGGATCGGGAAGGGAAGCGTCGTGGTGATAAGGTACGAGGGCCCGAAGGGCGGGCCCGGGATGCGGGAGATGCTCTCCCTGACGTCGATACTGGTCGGGATGGGGCTCGGCGAAGATGTCGCGCTCATTACGGACGGCAGGTTCTCCGGCGCGACTCACGGCATGATGGTCGGGCATGTCTCGCCCGAGGCAGCAGAAGGCGGTCCGATCGCCGCTGTCCGAGACGGCGATGTGATAAAGATCGACCTGATACGGAAGGAGTTGAAGATCGAGATCAGCGACGGGCAGCTCAAGCGCAGGATGGCGGAGTGGAAGCCCCTGCCGCCGAAGTACTCAAAGGGAGCGTTCTACAGGTATGCCAGGGATGTAAGTTCAGCATCGAGCGGGGCGGTGCTGCGGTAAGCACGCCATGCTCCCATCGCCCCGGAATATCGGATCAGCAGGGCAGAGGAAGGGTGCGGGGGCAGAGCAGGGCAGAGCAGGGGAGAGCAGGGGAGAGCAGAGCGGAATGGGGGAGGGACGAGGCGCAGGTCACCTAGGAGTCTGCGACTCGTAGCCCTCGAGCTCCTTGAAGAGCCTCTTCAGGCTCTCGATCGGGTAGATCGGGTGGACCTTTATCGTTGCGAACTCTAGGGCATTCCCCCACAGCCTGGACATGTCCTCAGCCGACGGGATATCAAGGATAAGGAAGACCCCCCTCTCATCGGCATAGGCCCCGGCGCAGGTAACCTTCGCCTTTTTTATGCAGTTGTCGAGCATCTCAGACACGGCCCTCTGAGCCAGGGGAGCATTCGAGGGGTCATATTCACGTGCTATGATCTCCACGTGAAAGAGCACCATCTCACCTAATAACTACTCCCGGTCGCCCATTATCTTCTTTCCGCTCCGCAGCCACCCCTCCCGCGGCGCTCGCCGGTCCGCCAACAGCAGCAGGCGGTCCGGACATTACTCCCGGCGTCACTCATGCCGGAGCGCCACGACCGGGTCCATCTTCGACGCCCTCCTGGCGGGATAGAAGCCCGCGATCAGGCTCACGCCCACGGCGAAGAGGAAGACGAAGATCACTATCTCCGGGCTCACCATCGGTGAGTAGGAGAACTGCGCAAAGCCGGAGTTGGCCCCGAGGCCCTGTGCCTGGGCGCTCGAGCTGCTGAACCCCTGGGAGACTGCGTATGGTATGACGTAGGAGAGGCCGGTCCCGAGCAGCAGGCCGAGCGCGCCGCCGATTATCCCGAGCATCGCCGCCTCGGACAGGAATATCGAGAGGACGTCCCTCCCCTTGAACCCGACAGCCTTCAGGACGCCGATCTCCCTGGTCCGCTCGATCACCGAGACGAACATTATATTCATGATGCCAAGGCCTGCGACGAAGAGGGAGATCGCCGCCACCGCGCCGAGCAGGACTGTGAGCTGCCCGGTTATGGATGAGACTATCTGCGTCAGCTGCCTGACGGTCAGTATGTTCAGGTTCGTCCCATAGACCGCCTTCAGGTTCTCCTGGACGACGTCCACGCTCTCGGTATCGATCGCCTTTACGAAGAGCGCGCTGTACGTGCTCCTGCCGAGCATCGACTGCGCCCCCTTGAGGGACATGAAGACGCTGTCGTCGAGTGAGACCAGGGCGGCCGCGCCGTAGGGGTTCAGCGATCCGACTACGTGGAGCATCTTCCGGGCAGGGTTGTTCACCCTGAACTCGGCCGTCACAGACTGACCGACGCTCAGGAACGGCGCAGAGAGGTCCTGCGGATGCCGCACGTTGTAGCCGACGACTACGTCCGAGTAGCTCAGGGACTGGTACATGATACCCTCTTCGATCTCAAAGTCGGTGACCAGGAGGGAGAGCTGTGAGGGCTCTATCCCGACGAGGGAGAACGACCTCGCAGACCCTGACCCGTACACCTTGACCGAGGATGTGACCACCGGGATGACGTACTCGACCCCCGGCATCTGGGAGATGCGCTGGACGTCGCTGTCGGTCAGTACCGTCGACGAGCTCGCGGGCCTTACGCTTATGGTGCTCGGCCCCAGCTTGCTTATCTGACCGATGATGCTGTACTGTATCCCCTGCGTCTGGGAGACGAGGGCGATGACGGCCGCCGTCCCGATCATTATGCCGAGGATGGTCAGGACGGATCGGAACTTCCTCTGCCGGATCCCCCTGACGCCCCACTTCGCCGTATCTGATAGCCTCATTGGACTCAGCCCGATCTGTTCCTGGAGCGTCTCCTGAAGAGGAGCAGACCTCCGACTGCCACGGCAAAGATAACCAGATACGGCCAGAAGCTCACCACCAAGGCCAGCGGGGACTGCTGGGGCTGACCGCCCCCGGAGCTCTTGGCCTCCACTACCAGCTGCAGCGGCACGTCGAGGGTGGCGGTGTTCATCTGCCCGAGGCTGTCCTTGTAGTCATACCTCACCGGTATCACATATGTCCCGCTCGATGCGTTCTGGGGCAGGTAGTTTATCGTGAAGGAAGAGGGGACGTTGACCGCCAGATCGCCCAGGAAGATCTTGTCGCCGGAGGAGGGCTGGAGTGTGCTGGTCCCGTTGGGGTAGACGATCACGCTCTGGGCGGCAGAGGTGCCCAGGTTGATTATGGTCACGGTCATGGAGAAGGGGCCGCCGGGCTCGACCTTCTGCGGGTAGGTGGTGGAGTCGAGGATGACAAAGTCGACCGAGCCCTTGACCAGGACGCCCATGGATCTGGTCTGCTGCTTCGCGCTGTTATTGTCGGTGAAGGAGGCTGTAACGGAGAGGGATGTCGAGATCCCCGAGGCGGACGGCGCAGCGAATATCCTCAGCGGGATTATGCGCTCCTCGCCCGGAGCGAGGCTGCCCAGGGACCAGGATCCGTCGCTCCCCAGGAGGGTCAGGGGGGAGGAGCCGGTCTGGCCGCCGGGCAGCGACAGTTGCAGGATGAGCGACTCGGCCGCGGCCCCGCCGCTGTTCCTGACGGTCATATTGACGTCGTTGTAAGCCCCGGCGCGCAGCTCGGATCCGCTGAGGGAGGCCTCGATATTGACAGAGGGGAGGGGCGTAAAGACAGGGCCCAGCGCGAGGTACCTCTGCTCCTGCCTGCTCGAGATGTAGTCGGAGTAAGCCAGCGTGACGACCGGCTGGTAGACCATGCCCGCCGACGAGGGCGAGGCGTATATCGTCAGGGGGATCACGACAGACTCGTTCGGCTTTATGCTGCTGAAGGTCCACTTCCCGTCGCTGCCGATGAGCGAGAGCGGGGATGGCCCGGCCGTCGCACCGGGGAGGGTCAGCGTCGCCGAGACGAGCTTGGCATCGGCGTCGCCGGTGTTCCTCAGCTCCAGGGTCAGGTTGTTGCTCTGCCCCGCCTTGAGCTCGAAGGCAGAGAGGCTGGCGGATATAAGCGCACCCGTGGAGTTGAGGAGGGGGACATCGAAGCCTATGCTCCTGGTCTCCTGGCGGGTCCCGTAGTACTGGTAGCTGAAGGCGAGCGTGAGCGGGTAAAGCTTCCCGGCGGCCAAGGGGCTGACATATATCTCCGCCGTGATGGCGGACTCTTCGTCCTCGCCCAGAGACTCGATGTACCACTGGCCGTCGCCGTTGAGCAGGACCATCAGAGCCCCGCCGGTCGTCGAGGACGGGAGGGTGAGCGTTGCGAAGATCTGGGAGGCCGTCGACGTCCCGGCGTTCCTGATCGTGAACGTGACGACGTTGTTCTCGCCCGCGATCAGCGTCTGAGTGCTGGGGGTCACGTCGAGGATCGGAGGGGACGCCTCGACCTCGGCGATCGAGAGGGACGCTGCGGCCATGGCCATAACCATGACCAGGATCATGGCGGAGGCCATGCCGGTCTTCACAATCATGATATTGGATCTGCGCTCTTCATTATGCATTGTTAATTACCTCCTTCTCTATCTTGCCATCCTTCAGGTGGATCGTCCGGTGGCAGAACTCGGTCAGATCGAGGTTGTGCGTGACCATCACTATGGTGACGCCCTCCTTCTTGTTCAGCGTGTTGAGGATCGAGATTATCTCCGAGGCCGATGTCGAGTCGAGGTTGCCGGTCGGCTCGTCAGCCAGCAGGATCTGGGGGTCGTTGGTCAGGGACCTCGCGATCGCGACCCTCTGCTGCTGCCCGCCGCTGAGCTCGGTCGGCCTGTTGCGCTCGAAGGCGTCCAAGCCGACCATCTTCAGGAGCTCCCGGGCTTTCTGCTTCCGCCGCCCGACTGCAACGCCGCCAGCGACGAGCGGGACCTCCACATTGTCCAGGGCGCTCATATAGCCGAGGAGGTTGAAGGTCTGGAAGACAAAGCCGAGCTCCCTGTTCCTGAGCTCCGCCAGCCTGTCGTCGCTGAGGCGGGAGATGTCCTGGCCGTTGATCATGACCTGCCCTCTAGTGGGCCGGTCGAGGGCGCCGAAGAGGTTGAGCAGGGTCGACTTGCCGCTGCCCGACGGGCCGACGAGCGCGATGAACTCACCCCTCTTTATGCTGAGGGAGATGCCGCGAAGCGCAGGATAGTCTACCTTGCCCAGTCGATATATCTTCCACAGGTCCTTTGCGACTATCACGTCGGCATTCTCTTCCGTCAGAAATCCCCCCACGGCAATGCCTCGGATAATAGCAGAATAAACCAATGGTATATTTAAGGATCGGGAAAACAGCCCGGATAACGGGCGCCGGCACCCCGGAAACGGAGACACGGCCGACCAGGGGCGGAGGCACCGCCCGGCTCCAGAGCAGATAGTTTTTAATCAAGGGGGCGTAGAGAGGGAGTGGCAGACCGGCAGATGCCGTCGCACACTGTATGCGTGGTGGAGCCTTGGAATGGACTATTGAAGCCCTCATCAGCGTACTCCAGTCCTACGGTTACTTTGGGACGTTCCTTATAGGAGCTATAGGCAACACCGTCCCGTTCCTCCCGATCCCCTACCTGGTGCCCGTCTTCCTCCTCTCGAGCATACTCGATCCCCTGCTCATCGGGGTCTCCGTAGGCCTCGGGGCAAGCGTAGGCAAGAGCGTCTCGTACCTGATCGGGAGGGGCGGCGCCAAGGTACTGAGCGAGGAGAAGCAGAGGCAGCTGAACTGCTTCAGCAAGATCCTTGGAAAGTACGGGGCGGTCGCGGTCTTCCTCTTCAGCGCGTCTGCACTGCCGGACGACATGATAGTCATACCCTTCGGTATGATGAAGTACAGCTTCACCAAGTTCTTCCTGGCGCTCTTCCTCGGGAAGACGGCGCTGGCGCTCATAGTCGCCTATGTAGGGATATACCTCCGCGAGTTCGCGACGATCTTCCTGGGGGCCGGCGACATCTGGGTCACGACGGCCGTCTCCATCGCCTTCCTGATCATCACGATATACATAATCATGAAGGTGGACTGGATCGAGGCCGCAGAGTTCATAGACGAGAAGGGGGTCGGGGCGTTCATCGCCGACCGCCTGAGGAAGGCGCGCGGGCGCAAATAACGTTTTAATTGGCGAGCGCGATAGGAGTCTGCGATCGAGTATGAGCATGAGCATGATTGTCAGGCTCCTCTCCCACAGCCCGGACCCCGAGAGGGTCGCCGCGGCCGCCGCCAGGCAGTGCTACTCCAAGTTCAGCGCCGAGAAGGCCTTCAGGGAGCTGAAGGAGGAGGAGGTCGCCAGGCTGCTCAGGATGATCATCGGCAACGGGCACCTCTCGATACTGGAGCACGCCAGCTTCACATTCGTCGTCGAGGGCATATCTAGGGCGTGCAGCCACCAGCTGGTGAGGCACAGGATCGCCTCGTACTCGCAGCAGAGCCAGAGGCACGTCAAGCTCGAGGAGATCGGGTTCGTAAAGCCGGAGAGCGTGTCGCTGAGCCCGGAGGCGGAGCGCAGGTGGTCCGAGGCGCTGGAGGTGTGCAGGGGGTGCTATGCGGACCTCCTGAGGCTGGGCGTCCCTGCCGAGGACGCGCGGTACATACTCCCCCAGGCGGTGCCGACCAAGATAGTCCTGACGATGAACGCCAGGTCCCTGCTGAACTTTTTCGAGCTCCGCTGCTGCCTATCGGCGCAGTGGGAGATAAGGCGGCTGGCGGACGAGATGCTCCGGCTCGTCAAGGAGGTCGCGCCGGTGATATTCGAGAGCGCGGGACCGCCCTGCGTCAGCAGGAAGGTCTGCCCGGAGAAGAAGTACGACTGCCCGAAGTGGATCGAGCTCTTCAAGCGGTAGGCCGACCAGTTATGGAGCGCGGCTGTCTGCAAAGGCGGCGGGGGAAGATATCAGCAGATTTCATAACTAAGAGGATTGAAATTAATAGTAAATCATTTTGATGGTGTCAAGAGTGTCAGACAAGGTTGTAAAAACCGACGGGGAGTGGAAGAAGCAGCTCACTCCGATGCAGTACGAAATACTGCGGAGGCGTGGGACTGAGAGACCGTTCACCGGGATAATGAAGCAATATCGTACGGGGGTCGGAATGGATTGGCCTCGGAAGAATGCTCTCGGCTCCTAGTCTTTTCTGCGGGAGCGGTTGCGCCCCCGCTCCAAGAAGCAGCGAGCACCTTCGGAAAGAGGCACGGTGTTGACGTGAAAGTAACCGTAGGCAAGCCCGCCAACCTTCTGGCAGCGATAGTCCAGGGCAGAAAGGGCGATCTTCTGTGTTGTGGTGCAGAGTTTATTCTGGACGAAGCGGAGAGCAACGGGCTTATCGTCCGTGGCTCCAGAAAAAGCTTGGGCACCCGGAGGTCGGTGATAATAGTCCCTGTGGGCAACCCGGGCAAAATCACGTCGCTTTCGGACCTGTGCAGGGAAGGGATCCGCATCGGAGTGGCTTCTGACGGGTGCCTGAAAGGGATCTGGGACGATATCGCGAGCAGGGCAGGCCTCACCGATCAGATAAGGAGGAACATCACCGAATACGCGGATGCCTGCGGTTCACTCATGTCGCTCATTAACCAGGAGAAGGTAGACGCGGTCTTTGGCTGGAACGCCTTCCAGAATATCTGGCCCAACACCTGCGAGGCAGTCGAGCTCCCGGAAAACCTCCAGGCGTTCAGGAGCACGGTGATCGGCATCGTCAGCCATACGCAGAACAGGGCCTTGGCTCAAAAGTTCATCGACTTCCTCACGTCCGAGGAAGGCAGGAAGATATACTCCGATTATGGGTGGCTTCGCCCCCGGTCTGGCTGTCCGCCCCCGTAGCGACGGGAGAGGTATGACCCGACGGCCTGCAGTTTGGTGTTAGGGGGACAATGGACAGCTGCCCTGTCGGCTTTCTTTTTATAACGTAGGGGAATCGGTTTCTTTGTCGGTTTTAATGGCAAGTAATGGTAAGGTGGGGCTATCTACGGATATGCGCCTAGCGTAAACAAGAATGCAAGTATGACGAGTATGGCGCCCGTTACTTTTGGAATATGCTTCTCATACTTCTTGACCTTGCTCTCAACGAACGAATACCCTTTTATCGCCATTAACGTAACTCCCACAAGCGAAGCAGTTACCATTGATGCATACACCAACATCAGGTAAAGCGGGTTGGCGCCACCTACGGCAAGAGCCAACAACATGAACTCCTCTTCATGGGCGAACCCGAGGATCAATGCAAATACCGCCAACTGTCTCATGGTTAGCCCTCCTGACCGGGCCTCCTCAAATTTTCCCCTTTCACCCTCCTTTGTCTTCTCTATCAACATACGCGCCCCCAGGACGAGCAGTATGATGGCAACTACATACCTGAAGTAAGGCGAGCTGAAATCAATGAGACCAGAGGCAACGACATATACGAGGAGGACGGCGATCGAGGAAACGAAATGTGCGCCAGCAATAACCGCGGCAGCGGCGGCACCATAAATGTATCGCCTCTCTCTGGTAAGCGACGAGAGTGCAGCGATAGGCCATCCGTGACCCGGCTCTAGCCCATGCATTAAACCGATTATGGCTACTGCCAGATATGAGGGCACGATGGACATAGACTTATACGAGGATACAAGCGGCATGATTTAAGGATGGTTGAGAAAAAAACCAATGCAGGTAATACTCGACATAAACTTCTTTGATGCCCGACAGTATGATGGTAGGGGATCGGCTTGAGAGCCGGATTTAATCGACAACCATCCCCATTTATATCCCGCGCTCGCCATTAGTATCTAGTTAAGGGGATAAAATGAAAGGAGCAGAAAAGGCCGTAATTCTGATTTTACCCCTCGCCTTATTCGCTTCCGCCCTTTTCCTTTACAATGCGCACCCGCTCTACACTTTTGATGCCACCGTTGCCCCGTCTCCAGACCCTACCCGCCCTCCCAATTCCACAGTAGATGCTGGCCCGCCTCCGCCTAACTCTACCGCCCTACCCTCCAATGCAAGCTCTTCCAACCCGCCACCACAGTCAAATTCAACCATTAACCCTCCGCCACCCGGGCCTCCGGAGAACCAGACTCTTCCTCCGCAGAACGATACGCTCCCTCCCAACAATGCCACCTTACCCGGGAATGCCGGGGATGATAGGTATTTCAGTTTCTCTGGATGGATCAATGATTGGATGGGGCTGACAGATGCAGGGACCGGGAACATCTGGATGGATGTCCATGCAGTCAACTGGGACAGGAATGCAAGAGATCAGAAGCCTTATGCGATCTTCACCATAAAGGAGACCTATTACAACACATATTGCAGCCCTGACAATGATTTCGGAGGCGGGGGCTGTGCCGAGTGGACCGTTAAGGATGCCCCGCCCGTCGAGGTAAGCTGGGATTATGTACTCCATCCTGAAACCAATGTAACCAACCTGAATAAGTACGAGATGATTGTGACGGTGGTGGCAATACCCGATGATCGGAATGTATACGATCAGTTGACGAGCGGGAATAAGCATTACTCTTTCGCAGCAATCGGACCGATGTTTCCAAATGGTTCGAGCATCTACGATACCTACGAGGATGGAGTTCCGAAGTATGTAGTCCTGAGTTCATTTATCAATGTTTTCGATATGCAAACGGGCGGGCATTACAGCGGTTCAGTAAGTCCGATATGGAGAATGAATTGTTACAAGGGCATGGACTCGGGACTATTACCGCACTATGATGTGATGGATGACCCATAATAATTAAATTAAACAATCAATCTGAATAAGGGCAATTCCCGCAAACGGTCAAGGGTGATCGGCCATGGTACACGAAAAGATCATCGAGAGCGTGCTCCAGAGGATCAACCTGGTAAAAGGCATACTGGGCGCAAAGCCCATCTCTAAGGAAGACGTCCTGAAGCTGAAGGAGCTTGAGGCACAGGCAGAGGGGGAGGTGCTGATGGGGCTCGCCAAGGGGTGCAACGAGGGGGTGCGCGAGGTCCTGTCAAGGGAGCACGTTATAGTGGCGCTCACCGACTCGACGATGGCATGGCCTGAAGAGCCGACTGTGAAGCTGGTATGCGACGGCCTGCTCGTCGGTGAGGAGATACGGAACCCGCAGAAGCTGGAGCAGTGCAAGGCTTCAGGAGAGATGCTGCTGGGGACCTTTGTCCTTTATAAGGACCGGCTGAGGGAAAAGATGGGCTCAGGCAATTTACGGGTAATAATACCGGGCATTCCCGTGAAGGAGCTTGAGGGGATAGAGGGCGTCCGGGACCTTGTCTGCGGCAGCCCTTCCGGCCCCTCCGACATCTACCTCCGGCAATTCTTCGACGTAGAGGCGCCGGGCATCGGGACGCTGCTGGTGGGCTTCAACGCGGACCGGACGCAGCCGCTGCCCTAAGAAAAACCGTTCGATGGAGCGGTGCCGCCGGCTCAGGCATATTGTAACCGGCATAATTCTGCGGATGCTGTGGGCCGCCGTGCCGGATACGGCCATTGGGGGATTTGACTCTCTCTTTTGCTAAGCCGGTAAGTTCCCTGGAGCTGCAGGAATGCCGGGAGCAGGGCATCCAACACAGCCTTTTTATCGTACGCAGCGCAATATCAATCGGATAGAGCATGGTCGAGGGCGGCGTTCGGGGGGGTAGCCATCACCAACCTGTCGATCAAAGAGATCGGGGAAAAATTGTCGGTAGCGGGCAGGCTAAAGTACAGGCCGCTGTGCGTGTATGGCTCGGATACGATCCCGGCAGGCGCGAAACCCATCACCTCCGTCGACCGTTGCCTGGCAAGGGCCACGGCTTCTGTCTCGCTGTGCGACAATGACAATATGCCGCCTCTCTACTTTGGAAAGGACGCGATGGCAGGCTGCTGCCCCGGGGGCACCGGCTGGACGGGCTACGGGCAGCTTGCGCCCGCGATAGATTTCTTCGTCTCGACCGGCAGCCCCTCGGTACGCAGCGGTGAGGCAGAATTCCTGAAAGCCAGCCCCGAGCTCGTCAGGAGGTCGAAGGAGGCCGTCGGCAAGATCACTCCCCCGGGGGCATATACGGTAATCCGGCCCTGCGCAGACCTGGAGGGCGACCCGGGCGTCAGGTCCATCCTCTGCCTCGGGAGCAGCGAGCAGATACGCAACCTGTGTGCCCTGATACATTTCAGGAGCCCGGATCCGTTTGGCGCGATACTGGCAGCCTGGGGCCCGGCCTGTGCGTCATGGATAACTTATCCGGCACAGATGGCCGAGAATGCGCCGGCTGGCGCTGCATACCTGGGGCCCATGGACCCCACCGGCAACAGATGGTTCCCTGAGAACCTGTTGAGCCTCGGCATTCCCGTGAAGCTTGCCATCGCCATGTGCGAAGACCTCGACGGCTCGTTCATAATCCGCAGGTCCGGCGTGGCGTACCCTGAAGCAAGGGAGGACCTCTGTAAGCGGTCTTGAAACATCAGACCGGGCCGGCAATGAAGGGTATTGCTGGAATAGGGATCGGGGCGAAGGGGCCCCAGTCAGCAGGTATGTTTGAGCGGGATAACGCTCCAGATTACGACCAATATGCCAGGGAATGTGTCAAGACACCATGGCGAGGAGATGCCTGCCAGTACTGAGGCCAGGATCTCCCTTGTCTCTGAGCGCTTGGACATAGGCCATTCCTCTATATTTACCTGCATACCATCGACTTATTCTTGAAGCAGGCTACCCGCCCTCCATAGATTTCGCTATCATGGAGAATCTCTGGGAACTTACGTAGAGTTGATCTTCCGACATGGACTAGAGATCATTACGATGTTTACTATTGAGAAGGTCATCGCTATCCGTTAACGGATAACCACTTTTATGTATTTACATCATTAAGTTGGCAAATACATATGGCCGATAATCGGCAACCTTGGAGCGAAGGTGGCGGGCACCGGGAGTTATATCAATAGTGAGGATTAGAATGTTTATCACTTGAGTATCTGACTGATCTTCCTGCCGGCTTCATACAGCCCCTCATTGGATGCTCCAGCGCTCTTTCCAGTCAGGAACCTATCAAACCATACTGCGTTGAAACCGATGAAGTTGCCTATGTGGGCGTTGAGCCGCTTGTTTACTGCAACGGTGCTTTTCCTAGTGAATTTGATGCTTTCTAAAGGCTGCTCTTCGAGTATTGACCGGAAGCATGCCCCATTGATGGATACTGCCTTGGGTCGCACTGCTTTATCAGGCCGCAGAAGGTGTGGATATAGGGCCTAACCAGCTCCTGGCGTTCGGCAGAGTTGATATTGAGCCCAATCCCGACAGAATGGTAAGGGATCAGGTCGACATTTACCAGATGCTCCGCTAGGAGTTTATATCTGGTGTCCCTGTCCTGCGGAAAGCCGTTGCCGACCACCCCGGCAAGGAAGACCGCAAACCTCGAGCAGTATGGGCTTCGTATGTTTAGCTCCCTGAACCATTCGAAGAAGGTTAGGTAGGTCTTTTCCCACCCTTCTTTATCGTAAATCCTGCGCTCTTTTTTGTTGTTCTCTTCTTTAAAGCCGGGATTTATCCCCAGCAAGCAGTAATCGGCTTTACTGAGGTTGCCAGCAAAGAAGCATGGAGGGTAATCGGAGATCAATGGTTCGTGGAAAGCGAATACTTTGTTGAATTCGGCAGTGTTCATGCATACTCCGTTCTTGTCGAAGTATGTGTATTCCTCTTGGACCAGCTTCGGCCATTTGATTGAGGAGGCGCCCATTCGAATACCCTGCCGCTATTCTGTTGGTTTAGGTTAAAAATGCTCCAATAGTACACTCGCCGACTATTGGATTTTATATCAAAGGCTGATGGCAAACTGATAGTTCCTCTGAATACCTTCAACGCTAAAAGTTGTGCTTATAAATGAATAAACACTAAATATCGTAATTTGGTATAAATGCCGTCAGATATAACCCTTGAAGGTTTTGGAACCACGCTTACCAAAACAACAGGTCACGCTACTGAAAGCACAGTATTGGATATTTTTGTAGGTGAGCTTGCTAAGAGGATCAAGGTGCTCACTCAGGTTAGTTATCAACAGTTAAGCGGCAGGAAGCAACCGGATGTCACGATTGGAGAGAAACAAGATTATTTTATAGAAGCTGAGTGGGAAGGCAACGAAAACAAGGGGCTTGTCCAAGCCGCAAGGTATCAGCTGCTTGGTGGAAAGGGAGTATTCGTAATCTGCTTTCCGAATAAGTTGAAAAGAGCAATGCCGCGCGAAACTTTAATCCAGTTAGCTAAGAGCGCACGTTTTACGGGTATTGCAATTTTTAATGATGACCGCAATGAAGATTTTTACAAGGGCAACCTAGAGGGGTTATTGCAATGGATATCTGCCCATACACAAAATGAGATAGCTGTTAAAGAGATCAAGACATCCGAAGTAATAGGCATTATTAGGAATAGTGTAGAATACATTTCTAGTGCATTGGCAGGTATCGGTGAAGAGAATATCGACACTATATTTGGCGGCAGATCCGTTTTTGAAAACATTTTGCAATATGAATCGAAGAAATATCCCTTGAAGGAAATGCGGAAGGGCGCAGCATATCTGTTAGTGAACCAGATTTTATTTTATCACCTGCTTTCAAAATCACGATCAAAGGATTTCCAAGAACTTGAGGAAGATAAAATTCAATCGTTCGGAGATTTGCAGAAGTATTTTGAAGAAGTTTTGAAAATAGATTACAGACCCACTTTCGGGTTCAAGATAGCCACTAAATTACCACCTGAAGCATTAGAGCCCGTCAAGGAAACTATCAATATTATCAAAGCTCTCAAACCAGAGAAGATTAAACAGGACATCTTGGGCAAAATCTTCCATGATCTAATCCCCTTTGAGGTGAGGAAATCCGTAGCCGCGTTTTATACTAATAACGAAGCAGCGTTTCTTTTAGCTAAATTAGCCATAGATAAGGCCGATGCTACTGTGATTGATCTAGCATGCGGCTCAGGAACCCTCCTTGTCAGTGCTTACCGTAGAAAGAAAGAGCTCTTACTCGAGGAAAAGAATGATTTTTCTTCCAAAGACCATGCAAAATTCCTAGAGCAAGACCTGACTGGCATAGATATAATGCCTTTTGCTGCGCATCTTGCGGCTGTCCATCTATCGCTTCAAGCGCCTCTCTTTGAAACACAAAGGGTAAGATTAGCTGTTTGGGACTCAACCGAACCAACGGTAAGACCGAATAAAATCATCCCGACAATCTCAAGGGAGTTGAAAAAGGCTTATGCAAATCCCATTTTAGACGTATTCTCAGATCAGACCGCAGCTAACAAGCATCTTGAAGCATCATACGTAAAAAAGGGTGTGATGACCCCCGAAGGTGTTGGCGGAGATGCCCTCCCTCTAGAGCAAGTCGATGTAGTGATAATGAATCCGCCATTTACTAGACAGGAGAGACTGCCTGAGACCTATAAGGAAAAATTGACCGAAAGGTTCAGACATTACTCTGAAGCCTTGAGTGGACAGATCGGTCTTCACGGGTATTTTATTCTCCTAGCTGATACCTTTCTGAAGAATGGAGGTAAACTTGCTTTCGTACTACCCGCCACAGTATTGCGGCTAAAAAGCATGGAAGACCTCCGAAAATTCTTGGTTAGTCATTATACTATTGATTACATATTATCCACGGAGCACAGATCTGCTTTTTCAGAGTCAGCAAGATTTCGCGAGATCCTTCTTATAGCAACTAAGGGCTATAGTGAAAATTCAAAATGTCTCTATGTAAACCTTAAGCGGATCCCTGTTGATGATTCGGACGCAAGTTTCCTAGCAGATGAGGTAAAGTCATCCAAGGGATCTGCAGAAAATATTGATGATTCCGACCTTTCGATAAGCATTGTATCGCAATCCGAACTCGCCAAATCAACGGATAATTGGTTCAAGTTCATAGGTCAGGGAGCAGAAGATTCCTTAATGGATTTATGCGAAAGGGAAGCTGGAAGCATGCTTACACCTTTGCATAAGATCCTAGAAACCAATAAGGGGAAAATTATACGCGGAATAGAACATTGGTCCGGTAAGCCAGCTTCTGTCTCATCTGCTTTTATATTATCTACCGAGAAGCACGCCATTAAGCAACAGGACAAATGGGTTGCTAAAGAAGTAAAAGAAGATTACATCATTGCTAGAGCGAGGGTTATCGGAACCGAGGTTGACGTGCCTAAAAAGCATACAGTTTTATCTTTAAGACGTCCCTCTGGGCTTCAATCAATCGATATTAGTGATGAAGCTGATTATGCGGTCATCTCTCGTTTCGATGGTGATCAGCACTTTTTTATAAAAGATTTGGTGGAAAAAGGAACAAACCTTTCCTCTCATATTAAACAATGGCGGAAATACCTTGAGAGCAGGCAGACAAATCTCGTTATATCAAGGCGGTTCGATATTTCTGCTCCAAACACAACCGGGTTGGCATTCTATTCTCACAACCCACTATCCCCAGAGAAAATGTTCTGGGCCATGCGTGGAGTTAGTGATAATGACGCCAAGATACTTGCGCTTTGGTTTAACTCCACAATGAATCTAGAGCAAATACTATCGCACAGGGCAGAAACCAGGGGCGCATTCATGGGTCTAGATCAATACATCCTACAAGATTTCCTTGTGCCCAACATTAACAGCATTAAGGAAGAGGATCGCACTAAACTAATAATTTTGTTTGATCAAATTTCAAAGGAAAAACTTCCGTCGATTTTTAATCAGGTCAAGAATAAGGATAAACTGAGAAAGCAAATAGATGAGGTATTCTTAGAGATTTTTGGTCTTCAACTAAACCTCGATGATTACTACGACCGTATTACTAAGAAGATAGCTATTCTGGGGAAGATCATGAAAGAGGGCGCTTCTGACTAAATTTTTCGCCAGCATCACTAGACCTTCAAAATAGGTAACGCTTTCTTCTGATTGTTATGACTTAAAAGTTTATTGAGCTATGGTCATCAAGTTGTTGATCAACGAAGAGCATAAGGTTCAGTGAAGGAACTTTTACCTTGCTATTAAAAGCCTTATAGGAAAGAATAGCGCCAACAACACTCAAAATGCCTGATTTCGGGGACGGATTAATAGCGGCAGTTGGTAGCGCGATAGGTGGTTTTATCATTTCTATATGTCTTGAGGCAGTATTTTCGGGGCTAGAATTTGGAGGTATACTATATGCTCTTGTTACCGTCCTCTCCGTCATAGCCATTATTGAAACTTTGGACAACATGAACTATTGGGGGATACTCTATCTTATTGGGTATTAGTGGGGAACCGTTTTTATCGGTAGGCTTTTCATTGATACATTCGAACTTGCCCTTATGGTAACCATTGGCGTGGTATATTTAATCATAAAAGTGTGGAATAAAATGAGCTAATCATCAGTTTAAACATAATTCAGACCCCACTTTTACCATTAATCCCGACTCTCAAACCGATCGCTCTGTCGTTATAAAAAGATACAAGCCGATTGACTCAAGTCCCAAATTACCATTAGGTTACCGGAGAAAACCGAAGTCTGCTCAGTCTAGAAAAGATACAAGTCGACAGGATAACTGGCTCGGAAATATCTCTATGCCATTGAAGCCCTCGTCATATGGCTACTTTGCTCTCCATCCTCCGGACAAGGTATCCGAAAGAGCGCAAAGCCACAGCAGTTTTAATATGACTTCCGACGAATACAATACCAGGTTGAGGGCTATGGAGCTCAAAGGCAGCCGGACTGAAAAGAACCTGCTCGCCGCTTTTGCCGGCGAGTCGCAGGCGAGGACCAGGTACACTTTCTTCGCAGACGCGGCAAGGCAGGAGGGCTACGAGCAGATAGCCGCGATATTTGAGGAGACCGCCGACAACGAGAGGGAGCACGCCAAACTGTTCTTCAACCACCTGCGCGGCGGCCTGGTCGAGATAACTGCCGCATACCCTGCCGGCGTGGTCGGGACGACGGCGGAGAACCTGAAGGCTGCGGCCGAGGGGGAGAAGCTTGAATGGGGGACCCTCTACCCCGACTTTGCCGCCGTTGCCGAGGAAGAAGGGTTCAGAGAGGCAGCCAACACGTTCAATATGGTATCCAAGGTCGAGGCATACCACGAGAGGCGGTACCTCAGGCTCCTCGACAGCCTGAGCCGGGGGATAACCTTCAAGAGGGAAGAGCCGATCCGGTGGAAATGCAGGAACTGCGGCTATGTCCATGAGGGCAGGGAGGCGCCCCTCGTGTGCCCGGTCTGCAGGAAGCCGAGGGCTTACTTCGAGGTATGGGTCGAGAACTACTGAACGGCGATCGGTAAAGGGGCACTACAACCGCGATCCCCAAAAAACCAAAAAGACGCAACATGGACAACTAACCCAAGAGGCCGGAGAACATCAATATATTAACCGACGGATTTAATCGCCTCTTCTCTAGTTACCCGATGTGCCCCGGTCGAAACGAACCCTGCCATATTGACGTACTTTGCTTTCACTGCCGCCTTCTCGTCTGGGGCATCCATTACGACTGCCGTATCAAACCAGCCGAGGGCCAATGGAAGCCGGGAAATTCAATGCTCACCGCCATCTCCTTCATCAGCCTGACCTCTGTTGCCGATTCCTTTGGGGGCTTCTTCCTAAACCTTCCTAGGCTGATGGAAATCGCTGGCTAATTCACTCCTGTTGGCTACCTTTGGGATAAGTTCGTTGTCTGCTTTTTCAAGGATATGTTTTCTTTTGCATGAAGGGGAGTTCGGACGCCTCTCGGATATCCAATATCGGAGCGACTTTTGCTTTATGATGCGTGAGCATGGGGGGACCTAGGAAAGTTGAGATTGCTTTCAAGTCATTGCATTCTAACACGAAGTAGAACGTGTGTTCATTGGGTGTAAGGTATGCTCCCTCAATCTTTATGCCCAGCCTATCTGAGGATTCACCCATCTGTTTAGCCCATTGGTTAAATTCTTCCTTGTACTCTTTCCTGCTGAAACACTGCTCCGGCGTGTGGACCAGCGTCACCATAAATTTCAGAGATATTCACCTCAAATAAAGGTCTCTTGCGGGACTAATAAAGACCATTGCACTGCTGGAGGGGCTGTCCTGTGGGGTTGGAAGTATCCTATCCTGAATTGTCATTAGATTAGGTTATCTATGAAAGTGAGTCTCAGTCCTGATATCTAAACGGAAACGGCCAAAGTGTCTTTATGGCCATTCTGCCCCGGGTCACCCGGCCTTGGCCCGCTCGGCCTGCCTCTTCTTGTAGCGCATCTCGCCCTCCCGGAACCGCCTCTTCTCTTCCTCGGTCTCGCAGATCAGCCGGGGGACCCGGATAGGCTTGCAGTCGGGGCCCAGCGCGACCATTGTGCAGTAGGCAGACCCGGCATGGGCAACCTCCCCGGTGAGCGGGTTCTCTGCCTCTACCCTGACCCCTACCTCCATCGACGAGTTCCCGACGTAGTTGATCGCTGCCTTAAGCGTGAGGAGGTCCCCGACCCTCACCGGCAGGCGGTAGTCCATCCGGTCTATGGAGGCGATTACGACGTTCGACCTCGCGTGGCGCTGCGCGACGGCCGCACCTATCTCGTCGATGTACCTTATTATCGCCCCACCGAAGACATTGCCCGCGGGGTTTGCGTCCGACGGGAACATCCACCTGGTGGAGACGAGCGCAGAGTCCCTTACCCTCTTGGCTGGTTCCATCAATCTCACCGGCTTTAATCTCTGGGCGCCGGGATTTAATACTTTAGCGAACGACTGGTCCCGCCCGATGCGGCACCGGCAGGCGGGCGCGGGAAGCCGTTAGCGTGGGAAGCCATTATATTGTGCCTCCGCAGATTACAGTCTGGGCTGGAGCGTGAGGCGGGGTTGAACTTCGGCATCGACAACGAGCCGGTGGCAGAGCCTGATGGGAGCGATCCGGGCGAGGGGATCGCAGGGAGCATAGTGGAGGCGGTCAGGAGCAGGGGCGGGCGTGCGACGCTTCGGGAGATCGAGGCCTGGGCAGAGCCCAGGGGCATAGGCAGGTACACACTGAGAACCCTGGTGGGCGACCTGATAGAGGGCGGGCTCCTGCTGGCACCCGAGGGCTTTGACAACGGTGAGGACGAGCCCCCTTCGCCGAGGGTCCTGGAGGTCCCGCCAATCGAGGAGGACCTTGCAAGGATGAAGGCGTACCTGAGGGAGTACTGGAGCGTCGGGCTGCTGAGGATATTCGACGATCTCGGCAGATCGGGGATGTGCAATATCGGTGAGGTGCTGAAGGCGGCGATCGGGGAGGGGTGTGCGGAGCTCCTGCCGACGGGCGTGGTCAACGCGACCGAGAAGCTCCTCAGGGGAGGCAGGGCGCAGGGGACCGGGGCTGACCCCGGCTGCGGAAGGGGCATGAAAAGGTAAAAAGGACGGCAGGAGAACACTCTATGTGGTAACCGAAGTATGACCACCGATAAGGAAGAGAAGAGCATAGGCATATTCAACGGCACAGCGAAGGTCGGGGAGATCCTGGCAGGCTTCCAGAACCTGACCCTGACACCCCAGGACATGACCAGCCCGGTCGCCCTGCAGATGGCGATAAGCAGGATCTATGAGGCGATGACAAAGGCGGTCGCGTCAGGCCCGAGCAAGAAATTCATCGCCGAGGTCAGGTTCACCGATTCCATGGGCAACCCGGTCGTATTCGCCATGGACCTCGGAGACAGGATGCCCCACTTTACGGCGAAAGAGGTCAAGGCGAGGGTCCTGGTAGAGCTCTACGAGGATTCCAGTGCCGCAGAGCCATGACTGCCAACCCCCTGTGCCAGCGGACCGGAGAGCAGCCCGCTTCACAGGCATGGCACGCCTCACCATCGGTGGACGGCGGGATTTGCCGGAGCCCGCCCAGGCGGATCTGCGTCCGTAGGGTCACGGGCGTGCGGTACCAGCGGGACTGATGAGGGCGGTCCCGTTCTGAAGGCCCGTTATGTTGAAGACGGTCCCTGAACATAGCCCCCGGATCTCGATGAGCGATGGCGCCTCCCGGGAAACACCTGCTACGGAGGCGGTTATGACGGGGGGAGTGGCATTGATCAAGACTTCATAAGGGAAGTCGATAATGACGGTGACGGCGGTGCCAGACAGATTCCCCTCGAGGGCTGCCGAAAGAGCCGAAGAGTGAACCGAGCGGAGCGCCTCCTCGGCGGCGAGCTCCCTCATTGTGACCGCCACGCCCCAGGACTGCGCGGCGAAGGAAGAGATGAGCAGGGACGATATGCAGAGCAGGGAGACTGTGATCATTATCTCGATCAGCGGCCGATCCATGGCAGTCACCCGCGCAGGCGCTTCTCCCGGCTAGCCCCTCACCACGGGAACCAGCCTCACGTTAAGGTGGACAGACTCGACCACCACGCTCTCGCCCTCCAGTACCGTGAACGTGATCACAGGGCTGCCGTCGATGGCGACTGAGACAGAACCGCGGTAGAGGCACTGCCGCTCGTAGGTGTTTATAGCTGCCAGCACCTCTTCCTTCACGAGGTCGAAGGTCCCCGATGCGGTAAAGTTCGAGAGGTAGCAGGAGACCACCGAGATCCGGTGCACAGTCCTGCCGCCTTCGGGAGCTGGCCCTCCGTACCGGAAGAGCACCTTGGGCTCCAGGTAAAAGCTGCCGCCCAGGGAGTAGGCCGCGATGAGGTCGGAAGAGCTCACAGAGAACGCTGGGGAGGGAGGGGACGCGAAGCTTATGCCCCGCACCACCGCGGCGTTCTTCGGGAATGACCACGAGATCGAGTCGCCGACGACGTCGATGGTTATGCAGGCAGTGCCCAGGCTGACGACGGTCATGGCCCTGCCGCCCGTGGAGAAGCTGTATACGACGGTGGGGGAGTCGTAAATGACCTGCCCCATCTCCAGGCCCTTGCCGTATAGATCACCCACCCCTGCGTCCCTGGAGCCGCTGAAGGCATAGCCGGCGCATGTGGCGACATACGAGGCTAGGGCTATCATCGCGACCGCGACCAGGACCCTGGTGAAAGCCTGCTCCATGCGCCGACCCCCATTACCACCCCGCCGGTGCCCCTACCGACGCCGCCAACAGGTAGACGGGCGACCTGTACAGGACGCCCCTGGTGGCCGGCGGGAGGATCCGCATCTGGAGAGAGCGGTTGCCCTGATCGTCCAGCAGGTCCCCCGTCTCTGGGTGGACTATAAAGAGAACCGAGTCCAGGTACGTGCGGGAGGGGGGGATCGCAACGGTATCCGCCAGGGACCAGAGCGACTGCTGCTGATCGGGGGCCCTCAGGCAGACAGCGCCAGAAACCGTCGCCAGCTGCGCCCTGCAGGAAGGGCCGAAGGGGCTCCCGGGGAGGGCCGCGCTGCCACCGGGCCACGACGGCCCACTCAGCCACAGGTGGGCGGAGGCACCTGGCACGTCATTATGGGTCTCCGAGTCCCAGTCGAAGACCTCGAGGGCGAGGTGGGTCGCATTGTGTACAAGGAACTGGGCGGCCAGAGTAGCGAACCTGACCCGGGACTGGGCAAAGCCAGCCATCACCGCAGGGGTGCCGGTCAGGTTTGTGTATGTCACCACGGTCAGATGCCCTTCCCCGCGGTATCGATCGATCTCCGCCCAAGGGATCCAGAGGGACGAGACCCCTCCCCAATCGTTTGCCGAAGACTGCCCGAGGTCGATCCCGCTGAATGAGCTGAAGAAGCGGCCGGGCCTCCCCCTCACCGGGGATCCGTCGGAGAAGGTTAGCCGGAAGGTGGCGTTCACCCCTGCCTCACGGTATTCAAAGTCCACGACGGCCATGGCGTTGTCGATGGACCACACATCGCTGTAGATCAGGGTTCTGCCGCCGGCGCGTATCTCGGCATGCGAGGCGAGGGCGGAGCCGATCGGCGCATCCTTGGCTATCCAACACCCCTCCTCCAGCGCGCCCAAGGACAGGGTGAACCAGCCGGATCCGTTGGTGACCGCCTCCCCCCTGAGCACCAGGGGATCCGGGGATGCCCCTCCGGAACTCCATGAGAACGCGCCGAGGGGATCCAGCCACGCGGTCACGGTAAGGGGGGTAGGCGAGGAGACCTCTGGGATCGTGCCCGTTATGTTTACCCCGAGGTACTCCCCGGCTATGACCCGCCTGAAGGCCGTTCCCGAGTCGAGATTGCTGGGCAGGACGGCCATCGGGGACGATCCGCCGTACTCAAAGACCGCCGCCACATGGTGGTCGTGGTCCATGTACAGCGCCAGCTCCCCGCTAGGGCTGAGCGGCGCCCCGTCGAGCATCCAGTTGGAGAAGTAGTATTTCGGGTCTGTGGCGTTGGCGACGACCGTCTGGTACGAGTAGCGGGGGACCGCGTAGGTGCCGGGCGCGGGGATCGTCGTCCCCCCCTCAGTCGCCGCGATCGTCAGGGTGAAGGTCGGCGGGACGGCGGAGAAGCAGACGGTTACGTTGTGCCCGGACGTGACATTCGGTATCACCGCCGTATCGGAATAACAGGTGACGCCGTCGACCACCATCCTGTCGAAGTAGTACCCGGCGTACGGGTACGCCTTCACCCTTATATAGTGGGAATGGTCGACGTAATACTCGCCAAAGCCGCCCTCATATCCGTCGTACTGCGGCCTGTACAACGCCCACCCCGGCGAGTCGGAGGTGACCTCGGCGAAGCCCCACGCCGCGTTCGCGGAGACGTTTACGGGATAGTCTGCCAGCTTCAGGTCCACCCTCAGCAGGTGCGTATGCGTCGCCACTACAAGCAGGTCGTACCCGCTTGGGTACGTTATCGACGGCGGCGGTATCGTCGCAAACAACGAAGAGTCGATGTAGTACCGGGCGTCGTAAACCTTGGCCTTCGCCGTCCCGCCGTACATGCTCACCGGTATGCCGTTGGTGTTCAACGGGTCGATCTGGACGGTGACGGTATCTGAGCCGGAGACGGGGACTGAGACGTTGCACGGCGACGTATACACCTCGCCCGTGGCCGCCCCGGAGTAGCGGAGCCATGCGTACTCCGAAAAGGGGCCCTGTGCCCACGACGCGCCGTTCCCGTCCCAGTGCCTCACGTCGAAGGTGAGGGTCGCCGGCGTCACTGTGGTGAAGACGGGCTTCAGCGTATAGTTGGCGTCCATCACGAACGTGACGGGGTTGCTCACCGAGTAGGGTATTAAGACGGAGGAGGAGGTGAGGCCGCGCTCCCAGTGGTCGAACTCATACGGCGCCGAGGGGACGGCGGTCACGCTGGCGGTCGCGCCCGCGGGGAAGTAATACGTCCCGGGCGCAGGCGAGGTCGTCCCTACTCCTACTCCACCTCCTACTCCTACTCCTACTCCACCTCCACCTCCACCTCCACTTCCACCATCCGCACCCACGATCGTGAGGGAATACACCTTAGTCGTAACGTTGACCGCGACGTCGACGTACCGGGTGACGCCCCCCGCGGTCCCCGTGACCCTGCACGTATACGTCCCCAGGGGCGTATCGGCGGCTGTGGTGAACGAGAGCAGGGACGTGGCCGACGGCGGGACCGGGACGGACTGGGGCGACAGGTACGGGGAGGGCGCCTTCGCCGGCACGCACCCTATCCACGCCACAGACAACGCCACCGGCTGGGCCGTCCCCCCGCCCGGTGACGGGGTCACGTAGATGGCGGTCGAGGCGGACTGGCCCGCCACCACCGCTATATCGCCCGCCTTCGAAAGCGAGAAGTCGAACGGGGAGGAGACTGTGACGTTGGCCGAGGCGAAGCCCTTCCTCCCCATCTGGTCCGTCACCGCCACGGACGCCTGGTAGGCGCCGCCCTGGGCGTAGGTATGGAGCGCCTGTGCAGATGGGGCGGACGCCTGCGTGCTGTATACCCCCTGGTCGCCGAAGCTGAAGCTGTAGGTGTAAGGCGGGCTGCCGCCGGAGACGAGCGCAGAGAACGTCACGGGGAGGGGCGCGTCCCCGGACGCGGGCACGGCCGTGAGGCTGACCGTCAGCCCCTCCGTGAAGTACGCGGTCACTGTATGGTTCTGGTCCATCGGCACGGCGATCGACGTGTAGGAAGGCGGGCGGGGCTCCTGCCGGACGCCGTCCAGCGTCCAGTAGCCGAACGAATACCCGCCGTACGGGGTGGCGGTCACCGTCGCCATCTCCTGGGTCCTCAGGTATGTGCCGGGGGGCGGGTTCGTGGTCCCCCCGGCGGTCGTGACGACCGTAAGGTACGCCCCCCTCACGAAGACGAGGCGGGAGGCGGTGTCAGAGATGCCGAGCGAGTCGGTGGCGGTGCACGAGACGTTGTATATGCCGGGGGAGGAGAACGTGTAATCGAGGCTCTGCCCGCCCTCCCCGGCGGGCGCACCGTTGACCTTCCACGCGTAGGAGTAGGGCGTGCCCGTAATATCGTTCCAGCCGTCCCGGGCTGTGGCCGTGAAGCGCACCGGCCACCCCACAAACGCGTCGGAGGACGCGGATACCGCGACCTCCGTCCGGTGGAATACGAGCTTCACGTCTGTCAGGGCAAGGTCTGCACCGGCGTATGCGTCGTCGTAGATGTATTCGTTGTTGTTGTACCAGTAGTCCGCCAGGGCGTAGACCGAGGCCGTGGTTACGCTATACGCGGTGCCTCCCCCCGGCGCCACGAAGGAGGTGGCGCAGCCGCAGTCCGCAAAGCCCATCTCTGCGGGATACCTGCAGTACGAGGAGGGGGACGGGTTTACCGCGGAGGCGGCCACGTAGCTGAAGGGGCGGTAGAACGTCCCCGACAGCACGAGCCAGGCAGAGGCGTTTACGTTCGGGCGCATCGGCGGGCCGGTGGTCGGGTCCATCGCGTAGGCGTAGGCGCTGAGGGTCCCTGTCTCCGGGTTCCAGGTGGCGGTGTTGAGGCGGACGGGGTTTTTATCATAGAAACCATCCGTTTGGACGATCTCATCTCCCGCCGGCGAGTAATTGTAATTAAAGACACACGATGAATACGGCACTACCTGTTCTTCGGAGTATGCAGCCGCGACCGGCACGGCCACCGCGAACCAAATCGACAGGGCCAGCAGGGTCAGAATAAAAAAAGAGGGAGGGCTGAGGAGGGGAGGGGGCCTCACTTAAATCCCCCCCTACAGCTGGAAGGTCACGGTCTTCGTGTAAGGTATGAAGAAGAAGCGGCCCTCAAGGTTCAGTGTTAATGTGCCGCTCATAGGCCCGTTTAACTTTATAGTGCCTCCCTCCACCGGGCACTCGGCACCGTTTAGCGTGGCAGACGCGATATACATGCCGGCAAAGCCGTACAACCCGGTGCACCTGACTGAGGCTGTGGTGCACTCCTCGGTGTAGAGGTGGGAATTGGCAGCGATATAAACCCCGTATACCTCGAGGTTGCCGGCGGACTGCTTTATGCATGATAGGGCAGGCTCAAAGTCCTCTGCCGTGAAAGTAACCGAGACGAGCTGCCCGTAGCTGCTGTTGATCAGGGGCCAGAAGCGGGTAGTGGTACAGGTGTAACTGGGAGTATTCCTATAGGGATCCGCATATATGGGCGATGGGCGGGCGAAGTCGGCTTCTCCTACTTGAGATACGAGCCGGGCAGTCCTGTTATCCGGCGTCCTCACCCATACTCCGATGCCGACGGAATCGGGCGGTTTATATGGATTGTCGGGTTTCGAGCTCAGTACCTTACTCACGTCCATCTTCAGCGCCGCAAAGTTGACCGGCGTGGGGAGGGGGAAGAAAAGTCCGTAGTTATTATACGTCCCCAGGTCCACCGCCTCCGACTGCGCGACGTTCAGCTCGATATTCCCCAAGAACGACTTGATTACGTAGGGCGACTGGGACGGGGCAGACGGGTCCACCGCTAAAACGACGGCCGCCGATGCCAACACCACCGCTGCTGCAAGGACGGCTGCGAGGCTCTTCCTCATAGCGCTTATCACTCTCACTCTCGATCTACCTCCCATTTATAAGCTCCTCACACGTTGATCGGCCGCTTTGGTTTATAAATAAGGAAAAAAAAGCGGCTGTTTTTTCTTTTTTTTTTCTTCCTTCTTCCTTCTTCCTTCTTTCTTCTTCTTCCCGTGCGGCTTCTTCCGGCGGCAGGCATCCGGCTGGGGCTATGGGCCGTTCCGGACGTTCGGAAAGCTGTTTTTCTTCGGGTAGGCGAAAGTATTCTGCCGCGCCCTCTCCCTCTGTCTCTCTCTCCACCCCATCTCTGCCTCGCTTCGCCTCGCCTCTCCGTCCCCATCTACGTCCCCGTTCCCGTTCCCGTTCCCGTTCGCGTCCCTTCCCCTTCCTTCTTCACGGCATTCACCTCCGTACCGGCCCAGTCCCAGGCCTTGCCCTCTTCAGCCTCAGCCCCTGCCCCCTCATCTGGTTCCGGTCCTGCTTCTCCGCCATCATCCCACCCCTGCGTCGGCTCCTTTTTCCCCTACTCCTACTCCTACTCCTACTCCTACCCCTGCCCCTGCCCCTCCCTTCTCCTTCTCCTTCTCCTTCTCCTTCTCGAGCGCCTTCCTGGCCAGGCCGCACGCCGCCTCGTCCTGTTCGACCAGCCTGAACCGCAGCTGCGGGAACTGCCCTGCCAGCCCCTGTGCCTCCTGGTACTTCTCAAAGTAGAGGCCCTTCCGTGCGCTCCACCTCCCGGTCATCTGCCGGACGGGTTAAATACCGAGGGCAGAATCAGTTTTTGAGGGCCTATGCCAGAGATTGTTGCGGTCAAAATGGCGGTTATGCTTCGTGATAGCGGGAGGCCGGGGCGGGGGCGAGGCACTGGTGGCATGCTCTTCATACAGGCAGGAGGCTTATTTTCCAAACTCAAGCAGAAGAAGGCGTTCCTATGATATCGCTACAAGGAATGCCCCGATGATATCGATGATACGCTGAAGAATGAGGGGAGTTTCGAGGTGCCCATAAACCAAGTCATAGAGGCCGTGCCGGACACGCTCCTGAAGACGCCTTATATGCGGGTACTGTACAGCACGGGTGCAGGCGAGAAAGTGTTTTCATTCATTTTGTCTGTGTCTTGGACGCCTGGAGGCATCTCAACCTCAGCCACAACTTGCTACAGGATACTTTCCGAGGTGGTGAAAAGGCCAAAAACGGGACGCTGGCCGCCACTGTGCCTATGACGGATGACAATGTGAAAACTCCCGAGATGATCGACTTTCAAGAAACTGGAACTGGCGCGTGGTTCACCGGTGGAACCTTACAGCGGACAGAATAAAGCTGGAAGTACTGGGCGGGACACCCTTCGGAGATGCACCTTCAGTCAGTATCCGAAGGGCGAAGAGTGGCCCCCCATGAGATGGAAGGGTAAGAGGAGTCCGAGAAGGCCCGCGCCGTCAGGGTCAATGGTGCAGTGCAGGCCTGTGTGCCTTCGGGATCTGACGGCTGCTGCCGATCGGATAGGGCGGCCGCCTACCCCTGCTGGCGGTAAGCCAGGCCGTCTGCCACCGCGACCAGCTTCCCGCTCCCGTCCTCTATCCTTATGCGGTAGAGAGCGGTAGTCCTCCCGAGGCTCTCCTCCCTTGCCTCAGCGAAGAGGGTGTCGCCCTCCTTTACAGGTCTGCGGTAATTGATGTTCATCGAGAGCCCTACAGCTTTCACGCCATGCGAGTTGCATGCGACAGCGAAGGCCACGTCCGCGAGCGTGTAGATTATGCCGCCGTGCCCGGCACCGTAGGCGTTGAGCATCTTGTTGGTCACGGTCATCGAGAGGCGGCTGCTCCCGGCCCCGAACCCGATCAGCTTCATGCCGAGCTCCCCCGCGACAATATCGTTCCTGAACAGTTCATTCATATCGGCATAAGGCTCCTCGCGCGTCAATCGATACACCAGAAGCATATTGCGCGCCGGGCGGTTATAAAACATAGCGGGCTGCGGCCCGGCCGGCTCCCGCCCCTGATCCGGACAAGGGGCCCCGGCAGCAGACGCGAAAGGCTTATGGAGGAGTGGCGCGTATTGTGCCCGCATAAATGTCATCATTTATAACGGATATGATGATAATCGATATAACGCTCCTCTTTGCCAACTAGGCTGGTGGTTTCATGGCAGGCATCTCCAGGACAGAACTCCTCAGGATACCCGCGGCGCTAAAAGGGCTCGGCTACACGGTCATCGCCCCGGTCCGCTCTGGGAGGACCTGCCGCCTCGCACCGATCTCCGAGCCGGAGGAGGTTGAGACCGGATGCCTCAGGGTGACCAACTCCCCGAAGGATTTCCTACTGCCGAACGGCGAGATCCTCTACAGGTACCAGAGCACCGCGGTAATCACGTCATACGGTCTGAAGATCAGGTTCCCCACGGTCGAGGACCCCTCCCCGGCGGCGCTCGCCCCCGAGTGCGCCCTCCCCAAGGAGAAGCTGGCGTTCTTCGGGCTGAGGGCCTGCCTCACCTGCTCCCTGAAGTACCTCGACGGGGTGATGCTGAGCGACCCGCCAGACCCTTACTACAGGGCCAGGAGGGAGGGGGCGTTCATCGCGGTCCTCGAGTGTGAGGAGGGAGACGAGTACTGCTTCTGCGGCGCAGTCGGGTCCGACAGGGTGCCGGACGGCTATGCGGACCTCATAATAAGGGGGGACGGGGGCGGCTTCCAAGTCAGGGCGATGACGGCACGGGGTGAGAGGCTGCTCAGCGACGGGGGCATCCCGGAGGCAAGGAACCTCCCCGACAGGGCGCCCAAGATGAAGTACGAGTATGCGCTGGATGTGAGGGCTGATATCGACTCGATGGATGTCTCTGGACACGTTGAGACGTGCACGCTCTGCGGCGGCTGCACGGTCACCTGTCCCACGTGCTACTGCTTCGACATAGTGGACAAGTTCACGCTGCTCAACCCGTCCGACGTCGAGAGGAGGAGGGTCTGCATGTCGTGCCAGAGGAAGTACTACAGCATGATAGCCGGGGGGACGACCTTCGTCAGGACCAAGGAAGAGCGCTTCAAATGGCGGCTGAGGCACAAGTTCCCCCAGCAGGGCGCAGGCACGGGTCCGGGATCCCCGGCCGGCCGGACCCTGACTGTCGGGTGCGTCGGGTGCGGCAAGTGTATAGCCACCTGCCCGAGCAGGATAGACTTTAGAGGGCTTATGCAGGAGACATGCAATGACACCAGGCGATAACCCTTACCTTCCGCGATCGGCGGTCGTGACCTCGGTCAAGAACGAGAGCCTCGACACCAAGACTTTCAGGCTGAGGCTCAACAACTGGAAGGTAGACTTCGGCCCCGGCCAGTTCGCCCAGCTCCTCCTCCCCGGCGTGGGGGAGGCGCCGTTCTGCATAGCCTCGTCCCCCAGGGATACATCGAATATGGAGCTGACCATCATGAGGAGGGGGATGATGACGACCGCGGCACAGTACCTCCGGCCGGGTGATATCGTGGGGATCAGGGCCCCGCTGGGGAGGCCTTTCCCGGTCGAGTCGTTCCTCGGGAGGGACGTGATCCTCGTGGCGACCGGGATCGGGATAGCCGCCCTCAGGTCGCTGATCCTCAGCCTGACGGAACGCAAGCACGAGTTCAGGAGCATAACGCTCCTCTATGGCGCCAGGTTCCCGGAAGACCTAGTCTACCGCGACGAGGTGGGGGAGTGGGCGGCCGACGCGAAGATAGTTGTGACCCTGAGCAAGCCTCCCGCCGGCTGGATGGGGCTCCGCGGGAGGGTCACCGAGCACCTCAGGGATGTGGACTTTGGTGCGGACTCGGTCGCAGCGGTCTGCGGCTCCCCGGCAGTCATGCAGAGCATCACCAAGGAGCTGATGGCCCGCGGCCTGCCGGGCGGCAGCATCTTCGTCTCGCTGGAGAGGCACATGAAGTGCGGGATAGGCAAATGCGCCCGCTGCATGATCAGGGGAGGCCTTCACGTCTGCAGGGACGGCCCGGTCTTCAGCGCGGCCGAGATCGGCCTGGGGGCCATAGGTGAGTGAGATGAAGATCGCTTTCTACTCCCTGACGTCCTGCGAGGGATGCGTCACGACCCTCATAACCACGCTGGGACCGCACCTTGCCACCATAGCCAACCTCTTCGACATAGAGTACTTCAAGATGGCGAGGGAGCCGGTCGGCGGCAGGAAGTTCCCCAAGGTGGACATAGCATTCGTCGAGGGCGCCGTGGTGACCGACCACGACCTGGCGGTGGCGGAGGAGATACGGGCCAACTCCAGCACGGTCGTCGCGCTCGGGACATGCGCGTCGTGCGGCAATATCGCGTATACGGCGTCGAGGGAGGTGGACCTGAGCAGGAGCCCCCTCAGGGAGGTCAAGATCTACGAGGCGGAGCCCATCTCCTCGGTCATCCACGTCGACTTTGAGCTGAGCGGCTGCCCCGTGAACTCGGAGGAGTTCGCCGAGGCACTGATGAGGCTGGTGAATAGGATCGAGCCCGTCCAGCCGGACTTTAACGTCTGCTACGAGTGCAAGATGAAGGGCAACGAGTGCCTCCTCGAGGGAAAGACGATCTGCCTCGGGCCGCTGGCGATGGGCGGGTGCGGGTCCGCCTGCCCCTCTGTCGGGACTCCCTGCTACAGCTGCAGGGGGCCGGCCCTGGAGGCCGATCTGAAGGCTTTCCTGAAGACGCTGGAGAGGAAGGGGATGAGCAGCAAGGAGACCCACGTCATCCTGAAGACGTTCACCGGCAAGAAGGCCAAGGAGCTGTGATCCATCTGTCCAGAGAGATCGTCATCGATACGAGCGACCTGAGGTTCATCGAGGGCCACGGCAGGCTGACCGTCAGCATCCGCGGGGACGAGGCCCGCGCTGAGTTCCACAACCTAGAGGGCCCCCGCTTCCTGACCGCGTACCTGAGGGGGAAGCCGGTGAGGATGGCGCCCATAATCGCCTCCAGGATCTGCGGCCTCTGCTACACCGCGCACTCGATCAACGCCGCCGAGACCGTGGAGAGGGCGCTGGGCATAAAGGTCGCCCAAGAGGTCCACGACCTGCGGAAGGTCCTCTACCTCGCGAACAACCTCCGCAGCCACATGATGCACCTCCTCTACCTCTCGATACCTCCCCTCGAGGGACTGAGCAGTATCCTCCGGATAAGGGACAAGGAGATATACAACGCGGGGGCAAGCCTCCTCTCCAAGGCGACCGGGATAATCGAGCTCTGGGGCGGCAGGTCGGTCCACGTCCCGAACGTGATCGTGGGCGGATTTGGCTCAGAGCTCAGGGGGGAGGAGCTCTTCACCTCGCTGACCGACCTCCAGAGGCTGAAGAGGGATGCGGCGCACTTCATGAGGTACGTTATGGATCTCGACCTCCCCGACCTGGAGAGGGGGAGGACCCTCGCCGCCCTCAGGGGGGATGGCAGCTACCCCATATACATGAGGGGGCCCTCGATCGCCCTGGGCGACGGCACTGCCCTGAGCACGGAGGCGTACTACAGGGGGATGAGGGAGGTCACGAAGGACTACTCCACCTCCAAGCATGTCTACTTTGACGACCGGGAGATCACGGTCGGGGCCCTCTCGAGGGTGATGCTCAACAAGGGGCGCCTCAGCGAAGACGCCAGATTCATGGCGGAGGAGGTCGAATGGAAGCAAAACCCCTTCCTCATAATCAAGGCACAGGCCGTCGAGGTCATAGACTATATAAACGAGCTGATCGAGCTCGGGGAGAGGCTGAGAGGCGTCGTCCTTGATCAGGGCAAGCTTGCGCCGGCACTGAACGAGGCACGGAGGAGCAGCGGGAAGGGGATCTTTGTCGCCGAGGCCCCAAGAGGCACGCTCTGCCACTTCTGCGAGGTGGAGGAGGGGGCCATCAAGGACTTTAGGGTGTACACCCCGACGGCAGTCAACTCCAAGAGCATCGAGATGGACGCCGTCGAGCTCATCAGGCGCTACAGGCCGATAGGCATGGAGAAGATAAAGTTTATACTCGAGGATCTCGTCAGGAGCTACGATCCGTGCCTGTCGTGCGCCGTCAGCCTCGATGTCTTTGACCCGGGCAAGGGCAAGGACGGTGACGAGGGCGGGGGCGGGGAGAAGTGATGGGAACGCGAACGGGAACGGAAACGGGAACGGGGCAGGGACAGGGGTAAGGCTCAAGGTAGGATAGGGGCAGGGACAAGAACGAGGACAAGAGAGGGTGAGATATATGATCTCGAAGGTCGACACTCAGAAACTGAGGGGGCTCCTCTCCGGGAAGGGAGACCTCCTGGCAGTATTCACGTGCGATTGGTGCGGCTACTGCAGATCGATCATGCGCGATATTGAGCGGTCGCCCCCGGGCTACGACGTGGTCTTCGTCGACATCTCCGATGAG
Source organism: Candidatus Methanomethylicaceae archaeon GD_Cm_T35_P0_bin.15 (assembly GCA_038801785.1). Classification (GTDB taxonomy): domain Archaea; phylum Thermoproteota; class Methanomethylicia; order Methanomethylicales; family Methanomethylicaceae; genus JAULTD01. The sequence continues at coordinate 176,548 of JAULTD010000002.1, read as the reverse complement.
AGCGACAGCGCATGGGACGACTATAAGGTGGAGGTCGTGCCGACGGCGGTATTGTTCAGGGACGGCAGAGAGGTGGCGCGGAAGAGGGCGGGCCTCTCGGGACTGAGGCCCAGTGATCTCGATGCCCTGGTCAAAGGCCGCGCTTCATGAGGCCTACCGCAAGGGGGATCGAGGCAAGCCCCAGCAGGCCGAGGGAGAGGAACGGGAAAGCCGGGCCGGCTATGAAGCCCAGGTAACCCATGGAGATGGGGCCCGCGAGCTCGCCAAGGCCGATCGCGGTCTCGAATAGACCGGCGTACAGCCCCTTGGCAGGCTTGCTGAGCATGAAGACGAGGGATGACGCGTAGAGGAGACCGAGGCAGAGCCCTACCATGACAGCCGAGACGGCGAACGCGGGGAGGGAGGCTGAGAGGACGAGGACCGCCATCGCGGCGGCAAGGGAGACAAAGCCCAGCGGGAACATGGCGGCCCCGACGGCGCGCACTATCCTGCCGTAGAAGAGGAAGACGAGGGTCCTGGCCAGCCCGGCACACCCCACCAGGTAGCCTATGGTCGAGGCAGAGATCCCGTTGGCCTGGGCGTAGGCGGGGAAGAGGAAGAAGAAGGAGAGCATCAGGAACCCCCAGATCACCATTATGTAAAGGACGGCATACAGGGAATATCTGCCCCTGGCCGGCAACTGCGGCGCCTGCGCCTCCCGGCCAGGCCGGCCGCCGTCCAGCCGGAGGGAGAGGGAGATGCTGGCGGCGAGCAGCAGGGCGGCCAGAAGGAAGACAGACCTTATCCCCGTGATGGGGAGGGCGGCCCCCATCAGGAACGGCCCCGCGACGTAGCCTGTGCTCCAGGCCACGCTGTAGCGGCCGATGCCCTTCTCCTTAAGACCGGAGGGGGACCTGTCGCCGATATAGGCTTCAGCAGCAGGCCAGACGCATGAGAAGGAGGTGCCCTCGAGGACCCTCAGGGCGGCTACCGTGAGGAGGTCCGATGCAAGTGTGTAGGACAGGGCGACGGCTGCGTAGAGGCAGAGGCCCCCGATCAGGACAGGCTTCCTCCCCACCCTGTCAGAGAGCTTGCCAAAGCCTGCTGTAAAGAGGACGTACGGCACGGCCGCCAGCGCCCCGAGGACCCCGAGCTCCCATTCGTTTGCAGAGAGGATCGAGATGGCGTAGACTGGGACGGCGGGAAGAGCGATCCCGAAGGCCGCCGAGAGGAGGAAGACCGCAAGGTAGAATCTGGACAGGTTTGCCCGGTGCATAGCCTCATCACCCCTGCTCGGCTCAGCGCGATATGGCAAGTGTTCAACCAGCCGGCTGCCCCTTTTAGATTTTGCCCTCGGCCACCGCCCCCCGGCCGCCCAGCTCCTTCCCCGACCTGGAGAGGGAGAGGAGGACACCTACCACACAGAGTGCGGCGAAGGCGTAGAAGGACGTGTGCAGCCCGTTTATCAGGGGCACTCCCAGCTCGGCTATCTCGGAGACGTCCATCGTGCCGACGAAGAGCGAGAGTATGAAGACCGCCAGCGCCGTGCTGACTATCATCCCGAGCGACCGCATCGTCGCGAGGGTCGCGGAGGCGACCCCGAGGAGGTCCCTGCTCACGGAGGACATCACCGCGTTTGTGTTGGGTGCGCTGAAGAGAGCAAACCCCAGGCCCATGACCATCAGGTTGGCCACTATCAGCCATGTATCGGTCCCCTCCTCGAGGAAGGCGAAGAGGAGGAGGCTGACGGCGTTGAGGCCCATGCCCGCCGACGCTACGAACCGCGGCCGGGCCCTGTCTGAGAGCCACCCTGCGAGGGGGGAGAAGAGCGCCTGGATCACCGGCTGGGCCACGAGTATGGTCCCCGCGATCTGGGGGCTCAGCCCCTTGGCGAGCTGGAGGTAGAGGCTCAGGAGGAAGGTCAGCGCGTAGGTCGCACTGTAGTTGATCAGCGCGGCGAGGTTGGAGGAGGTGAAGACCGGGTTCTCCTTGAAGAGGCGGATGTTAAGGACGGGGGACGGGATCCTGAGCTCCCAGGCCGCGAAGGCGGCGAGGAGCGCGACGCCTATGAGCGCGGCCAGGAGGTTCTGGGGCACGGGTACGGGTACTAGAGCGAGGGGCGCGGACGGGATGAAGGCGCTGGACATGATCAGGGTTATCGATCCACCGTAGACAACGGAGCCGATCAGGTCGAACTTCGAGCCCCTCGCCTCGGACCATTCGCACTTCAGCCTGAGGAGGGTGAGCGCCAGGACCGCCAGGCCAATGGGCACGTTGACCAAGAAGATGCTCCTCCAGCCGAAGAGCTGGGTGAGGACGCCCCCCAGAAAGGGGCCGAGCGAGATCCCGCTGTATACGGCCGCTACGTTTATCCCCAGCACTTTGCCCCTCTGGCCGGGTGGGAAGGTGCAGGTCAGTATGGCGACCGCGGTGCTGAAGATCATCGCCCCTCCGGCCCCCTGAGCAATCCGGAAGAGGACGAGGGCTTCCACAGACGGCGAGAGGGTCGCCAAGAGCGAGGAGAAGGTATACACGACCAGCCCCGCCGTGAAGACCCGCTTCCTCCCGTAGATATCGGCTATCCTCCCGAAGGGGACGAGGAAGACGGCGGTGGAGAGGAGGAACGACGCCTGGATCCACCCCAGCATGGCGGTGTCGAGCCTGAACTCATAGCCTATCGTTGGGAGGGCTATGTTGGCGGCGGACGACATATAAGGTGTCAGGAACGAGGTGAGAGTGGTCACGAGGAGGGCGACTCTCCGGATCTCAGCAGGATACTCCTGGGCCGCCAAGTGGATCACGCTACAGATTTATCGCAGCACGAGCCGATATAAGGAGTTTGGCAGGCGGGCGAGGGGCTGCGGAAGCGCGCATTGTGCTGAGGCCGGCATGGTATAAAAGTATAAAGGCTGGGAGGGACAGCAGGCTACACAGAGGTGAAGCGTATGGGAGACGGTACAAAGTCCAAATCGGAGGAGACTGCCGAGAAGGCGGGGGAGGCCGTAGGCAAGGGCCTCAAGAAGGGCTTCGGGATAGCCAAGGGGATCGGCCTTGGGCTCAAGAAGGGTATCGCAAAGGAAGACAAGAAGGAGTGAGAAGCAAGGATTACGGAGTAAGGATTACACTGCCGGATCCCCTGACAGAGTTGCCACAGAGGTTTTTTCAGGCCTGCCGATCTTATTCTTATTCTTATTTTTATTTTCCGCACTGTGTGGAAGGCGCGATTTGGCCGCAGAGGGCCGCTAGCGGCTGAAGGCGAATTCGCACCTGACCCCCTCCCTCCGGCATGCCTCCCCGATCTTCCTGAACGTCGCTCCAAAGTCGTGAACCCTGATCGCATCCAGCCTCTCCCCGATGACGCCCCGCATCCTCGCAGTCAGGGCCGGCCTGAGGTTGATCCGGTCGAAGAGCACCCTGCTCCGGGTCTTCCTCGCCAGGCCTATGATCCACCTGATGCACTCCTCCGAATCGTTGAGGCCGGGGATTATGGGCCCGTAGAATATCCAAGTATTCACGCCCTTCGAGGAGAGCTCCTCGAGGGCATAGGCGCGGTTCTCCGGCCGGGAGGCCCCGGGCTCGAAGATCCTCTGGAACTCCTCGTCCGGGGAGGTCATGGTGAGGCCCACCTCAAATGATCGGGGCCGCCCCCTTATGATGTCGGTATCCCGCAGTACCAGGCATGACTTGGTCTGTATCGAGACAGGGAACTTCGGGGAGAGGACCTCGAGCGCGCGGCGGGTCACCTCGAGCTGCTTCTCTACAGGCTGATAGGGGTCGGTAACGGTGCTCACGCCGACCGGTCCCGGTGGCAGCCTCCGGGCGTCCTTCCTGAGGGCGTCTATCACGCCCTCCTTGACAGAGACTTTATGCCCCCACGCCGGGTCAGGCCGCCTGACAACGTCGGGCACGTAGCAGTAGAGGCACCCGTGGCCGCAGCCGACGTATGGGTTGAACGTATACATGAGCCCGGGGAGCGTGCTCTTCGAGAGGGCTGTCTTGCAGGGGACCCGGGGGATGGTGGACGCGGACATCAGCCCGCCCCCTTCAGGCGGAGGTAGTCGTCCATCCTCCTCTGCAGGAGGTGGTCCCTCAGCATGGTGCTCTCCCCGATCCACCTCTGGACGGGCACCCTCAGCCGGCCCTTGAGATGGGAAAGACACGCCCCCAGATCGTCGAAGACCGCAGGGGGCTTCCTCAGCATCTCCCGCACGTTCTCCCTGACGAACCAGACGCCCAGCGGGAGGGGAAACTCGGGGCGGATCTCCCTCACGACCAGCGCCGAGGCCTGCCTCCTGAGGCTGCGGAGGTGCTCGGCCACTGCGAGGCGGGTCGAGAAGTAGCAGCCGCCGATACCGGGGTATGTCTTCCTCCCGGAGTAGCCTTCATAATCGCCCTCGACCGCTACCTGCGGACCGCCGAGGTTCCAGAACGTGCCCGGGAACCACGCCTCCATCCACTCGAAGCTCCACTTCTGCGGCATCAGGACGGCGGCGAAGGTGTTGTACTGGTGGGAGCGGGCGTACACCAGGTACTTGTCGACCGTCTCAAAGCCCTTTACCTCGCCGATCAGCTTCCCGGATATTATGCTGTCCACAGCGGTTATGCTCCAGCGGGTGGGCACCAGCCGCCTGTTCTTCTGGACGCCGAAGACGCCCATGCTGAAGGCCTTCTGGAGCTGGGAGACCCTGAGGCCGCTATCGTAGAGCCCCATTACCGCCTCGCCCGCCCTAAGATCCGTATCGTAATAGGCGTTCTCTATCCGGTGATCCACCTTCACCGATGATATGTCGAAGCTCTTGAGCGGGGCGGAGGGGCCGAACGGCTGCGAGTTGTCGTCGAATGAGACAGTCCCGGCGGGCTTTTTGAGGAACTCGATGGCCGCTCCCGCAGGCGAGGTCCCCATTGAGAGCTCCTGGAGGGCCTCCACGAGCCTCCCGCCCCTCCTGGCGGAGTCGATCGCGAGGCGGGCGCTGCCCCTCACCAAGGAGTACCTGTAGTTCACGATCGAGTCGACAGACTCCGCCAACCACGACTCGGGGCAGTCCATCACGCCGGTCTCGCCGAATACAGGGGGAACCATGGGGCCTGCGTTGACGTACGGGTACCCGAAGCGCCCAACGAAGACTGACGGGGGGGAGGAGCCCTCGAGGCTTGTGCTGATCGGGCCGAAGCCCTTCACCCGCAGGTATGCCTTTGCCTTCAGCTCTATCGGGCAGACCGCCTTCCCGCAGAGGCCCCTCCCTCCCCTGCAGAGTACGCAGAGTGAGGCGTGCCTGCTATTCACCCTGACGTCCACTCCGGGGATCAGCGCCTTTGGGATGAGGGGGTCGTACCAGCGAGACATCGGGAGACACTGCCAATATACATTGCTGCCCCAGATAAAAAGGAACTGCATCTGCAGTGGTGATGTAAATTTAAAAGAGACGGGCACCGATCTAAAGGTAGATCGGGCTTTTAGAGGGTATGTATGAGGCTGCTCGAGGCAGTGTACATCGCCGTCACGCTGTATATATTCGCCCTCTCATTCATGCCTCTGGCGGCAGATGCCGTGCAGGGGAACTCGTGGGTGAGGTTCGGCTGGGGGGGTTACTCCTACGAGAGCACCCGCGTCAGCGTTAGGCTGTCCGAGGTCTACCAGGGGGGTAGCAAGCCACTCCTCTACCTATACAGCTTCATGCGGGTCAGGATACCGTTCGTCGAGGTCTCGGACTATGACAGCTACGTCGACGGGATGAGCCTCCAGTACAACAGGACGGGCTACCTGAACAAGGCCCCGGGCGACAGGATCTGCCAGGACTATTACTTCGACGGCCTCAACCTCACAAAGTCCATCGAGGTCTCCGGCAACCAGGTCCAGATCACATACAACTCATCGAGGAAGGCGGTCCTAGCGATATCAATCCACTACCACAACGAGAGCCTCACAGGCATTACAACCAGCGCATCGGGCGATCCCTCCGGGAGCAGGACTCTGACGGCAAGCTTCAAGCTGGCCAGCGGGCAGGGCAACGGCAGCGGGGAGGTGGAGGTGCTGGCTGATCAGGCTGTCCCCAACGCGGAGATCGTCATGGACAAGGGCGGGGAGGAAAAGCTCGTCATAATCGCCGAGACTGCAAGGCTAACCCTGACCATCGACGGTGAGCTGACGGAGACCTTCATCCCGGTCCTGGCCGCGCCAGACCCCGATTTCGTGCTGAAGCGCCTCCTGCCAGTGCTGGTCCTCCTGATATCTGTGGTCGGGTGGCGTCGATGGGTGGAGTGAAGGCAGGTCCGGGGAAAGGGCGGGGGCGGCTCGAGCCGCTGAGGTCCCTCCCGGAGAGGCTGCTTGACTCCCGGCTCAAGCTGATCCTGGCGACCGTCGCGGTAAGGCTGGTGCTGGCACCCTTCTTTGCCCACATCTGGGACGCCAACACCGTCCAGAGCGCGGTCTATGCGACGTTCCAGGGAACGAACATCTACGAACTCGTCCAGGGCAGGACCGAGGAGCTGAGGGTCATGACGGGAAACCCTTCGATCTTCTACGAGGGGTACGCCTACCTCCCGCACGCGCTCCTCATCTTCTACCCCTTCTACCTCATCTACCTGGGACTGGGCTTCGACCCCCTCCCCATAAAGGGGGTCACCGGCCCGGATCACCCGTTCACGGTCGCCTTCGCTAGCCCGGACGTCATGTTCTTCCTGACCATGATCAAGCTGCCCATCATCGCCCTCGATGTGATGATAGTGCTGCTCCTCGCAGGGAGAGACAGGGGGGCTGCGGCGCTCTACGCCCTCAGCCCCTTCAGCATCTTCATCACAGGTGTCTGGGGTATGTTTGACTCGCTCGTAGCCTTCTCGCTCCTCGCATCGATGCTCGCTTCCGGCAGGGGGAGGGCGGGGGCGGCAGGGTTCCTCTACGGGATAGCCCTGACCAAGTTCTACCCCATTGCGGCGCTCCCAGCTTTCCTTATCTTCTACCTGAAGGGGGGAGGGTCGCTCGCCAGGTTCCTCGCAGGGGTGGCGGTCTCCCAGGCCCCCACCCTCGTGGCCCTTGCCCTCTCGCCCAAGGCTTTCATCGACACCACGATCCTCTTCCACACGGGGAGGGTCGGAGGGGGCCTGACGCCCCTCAACGTCACCTGGCTGATAGACAACGCCGCCCTGGACGCGAGCATCACGGGGCTGGCGTCTGTTGTCGGCATCGTGATCTATGCAGCAGTGGTCTATGCGCTCATAAAAGCCAAACACTTCAGGCTCGAGGACGCGATGCTTATCCTGATGCTTGTCTGGCTGATCTTCGGGAAGATCGTCAACGAGCAGTACGTGATCGCGATACTTCCCCTGCTCCTGCTCAGGTCGCACAGGAAAGGGATGCTCATCTCATACATCCCGCTGATCTTCTCCTTCGCCAACGCGACCCCGCTCTACTTCGCGCTCCCCCTCGCGGACCTGATTCTCAGGCAGCCGTTCATCCCCCTGACGTCCGAGATCCTCGGCTCGCTGATGGCCAGGATCCTCTCGCTGATACCGGGCGCCTCGCTCTTCATGCACATGAGCATACCGAGGTATATACTCCTCTTCTCCCTGGGGGTGACCTTCTTCGTCTATGCCTTCACCCTCCTCCTCAGCTTCCTGAGAGCATCACATAGGGGCCCCGCCTCACCGGTCAGGCTTCCAGACCAGGTGCTCGTTTGCGAGGTAGTTCGTCATAAAGCCGAGCAGTATCCCCAGCAGGTTTGAGGTCAAGTAGTTGAGGCCGAAGTTCGTCAGGGCTACGAAGGCGAGATAGTTGATTATCGCGCCGACGATCACGGCCGAGTGGTACTTTATAATGGAGCTGAGGTAGCCCACCCTCCGGGCTTTGAAGGTCCAGACTTTGTTGAGTATGTAGTTGTTGAGGATGGATGCCTCTATGGCAAAGGGGCTCGCCAGCACAGGGACGACGCCCCCTTCCACTGCAGCCCAGAGCAGGGCCTCGTTGACCATTATGCCGAATACGCCCACTATGCCGAACTTCACCAGGCGGTACTCGTTCAGCTCCAGCAGAAGGGAGAAGTACCGCAGGACCTCGCGGAATCCGAGTTTGCTGTTCCCGCCGCGCCTCTCCTCAAAGGTGAACGGGACCTCGGTCACCCTCATGAAGCTCCCTTCCACGAGGCTGAGGTTGTGGAGGAGCTCGAGGAGGACCTTGTACCCCTTGGTGGATATGCTCGCCTCGCCGATCAGACCCCTCTTCACAGCAAAGAACCCTGAGAGGGGGTCCTTCACGCACTTGGTCTCCGGGAGGAGGAGGTGGGCCAACGCTGTCGCGCCCCGGCTCATCCTCCTCCTCAGGGCATTCCACTTTGCTGTCCCGCCCCCTTCGGTGTACCTAGAGGCTATGGCTATGCTGGCGCCGTCCTCGAGCGATCTGTAGAGATCGGGGAGGACCTCGGGGGGGTGCTGCAGATCCCCGTCCATCACGACTATATAGTTGCCTCCCGCGACCTTGATGCCGTCGACGATCGCCGATCCCAGCCCCCGCCTGCCGGTTCTCCTGAGGACCCTCACGTTGCCGTACTCGGCTCCGAGCCGCTCGGCCTCCGCGGCGGTCTCCTCAGTATCGCTGTCGTCGACGATGATGATCTCGAGGTCCAGGCCGAGGCGCTCGATCCTTTCTATGAGTTCGCCGATATTCTCCCGCTCATTATAGGTGGGAACGATAACGCTCAACCTTCTGCTCACGGCCTCCCCCCAATAGCCGCATGGTATAGTATTCACCCGAGTCCGCTAAAAAGTTTCTGCAGGCTGCAGCGCTGCCAGCGGTCAGGGGCGCACGCATCAATAGGTACAGATAAGCGACATAGATGCAGATAGGACATGGATGCGTTCACGGATGAGCAGATGAACGTATGACATGCAATCCCTGCCCGGGCGGGTGTTGTGGCACAGGGGCCGGGGCAGGCACACATAGCGGCAGGCATGGTCCCATACACCGGTGCACGTGGCGTCCACCTTCCACCTTCTTCGGCAGGTTCAGACGTAGTAATAGGCATAGAAGGCCAAGCCAAGCACCAGCGAGGAGAGCCAGAGCCAGAGGGCGGGCCTCATGTACTTCACCCTCCTGTAGCAGACGTTGACGGATCCGAACCTCCACTTTGCCACGAAGAGGATTCCGAACGCGTCTGCGAGCGTGCCGGTCACGATGTGGATCACGGTTATCACGACGCCCAAGCTGATGCTGGCAAAGGCGCCCGCATTTATCGCGGCAGATGGGACCATGACGAGGAGGATAAGGAGGGTGTGGAGGGCGACCGCGCCCGCCATGAGCGCCCCGTGTCCCTTTAGCGCCTTCCTCCTCATGAGCACATATCCGGCCGCCAGGAAGATCAGTATGACGATCTCGAGCATGAGTGTGACGTCGCTGGCGAAGCTGGCCCTCGTCCCGAGAAGCCCAGCCATACCTACAACTAGTCAGGCAGGCTCTTTAAAAATTGCGGCTGGAGGGGGGCGGGATCGGCTGAAGAAGCATTCCGAAAAACGCTTTTCGGCGGTCTTCCCTTAGGTCTTCCCTTAAAAATGGAAAACAGCCAGCAACTGCTTAACAAAAGGCGTATATCGTATCATATTGTGCAACCCTTTACCTTGTAAGTCAATAAATTGTTCTGCATAAGCCTCCTTTTCCTGAGCTATAACCTTAAATAGCAAATGTATGCAACAGAAAAAAATAATACCATGCGGAGGATCCGACACAGAAGTGCACCAATCAACGGTATCTAAAGAGGCTGTGAGAACAGCCGACAGCGTCGGGCTAGAGATATCGATCTCCGATTCCAAGACACCATCTTCTGATGGCTCCACAGACGGCAGGAAGATTATCGGCAAGCACATCTACGGCAACCTCTACAGCTGCTCCTCTGCTGCCATGACGGATGAGGAGGAGCTCAGGTCCATCGTCATAGAGGCTGCCAAGGCAGCTAGGATGACCGTCTGGGACACGAAGGCGTGGAAGTTCGGAGGGCCGAAGGGAGGGGTCTCCGCCATAGCGCTCATACTCGAGAGCCACATCGCGATACACACCTGGAACGAGTTCCAGTACGCAACCGTGGACGTATTCACCTGCGGGGAGAAGAGCGAGCCGCGGCTGGCGTTCCAGCACATAGTCGAGAGGCTCAAGCCAGCCTCTGTCACCAAGCACTTTGCCGACAGGTCGAGCACAGAGTAGTGTTTGACGCGGCTCGAGCAGGCCCGGCCAGCCCGCCTGATTTTTTATCGCCCAATCCCCGGCGCGATGCCCATTGTCATGCCATACCTTACATTATGCCCGCAGCGACGCACCACAGATAACCCGTGCCATCCGGGCGCTTACTTGAGCAGGAGGAGGCCGAAGTAAATGAACGGTGCATCCCTCCTCGTTACCACGTTCAGGTCAAAGCCGGCACGCCTGACGGTCGAGAAGACGTCGACCCCACACCCTTCCATGGAAGGCCGCGCGACGTCGTAGTGGGCGCACACCTTCAGGGTGCACTCATCGCAGTAGGGGCAGGTGCCGGAGCTAAGTGCGAAGGCGGAGTAATAGCCCTCGAGGAAGGCCTCCCTCTCGAGCTTTGCGGCGACGTTGTGTGCCTCCTCGCTGGCTGTCTCGGGGTCTCCGGGAACGATTTTGAAGAGCAGCGCCCACTGGTAGTCCTTCAGGATCTTCCGGAACTCTTCGGGAGAAGGCGAGCGCGGCGGGCAGGTCAGCCTCTGGCCGTACTCAGGGCAGCCGAACTGGCACTTGAGGCGGACCCAGTCGCTCACGACCACGTCCTCGGCCCTGATGAGCTTGACCTCGGCCACGCCGATCTCCCTGGCGAACTTGACGAGCTTGGCTATATCCGGTTCCACAGCATCTTCCCCATTCCGATGTGTCTTTGGGGCTATTTAAACTAATTAACCAGGTTGGACAATTTAGACGCAGCCCGCCCCGGGGGCAGCAGCGATCGCCTCCTCCTGCCCGGCCCTGTACCGGCTCCACCGGTAGTAGGCTGCCAGGGACGAGACCGCCCTCTCGGGTATAGGGTAGGCGGGGATGGACCTCTCCTCGAGCTTCCTCATGGCTTCCTCGCAGGGGTAGCCGCCTACGAAGCTGGCCAGCAGGGGCTTGTCGGGCCTCACCGATTCGCATGCGTCTGCGATGGCGTTGGCTATGGATGCGGGGTCCGTTATCGCGGTCTGGCAGTAGAGGACGATGACCGACCCTATCCGCGGCTCCCGGAGGGACAGCTCGACTGCTTTATAATAGCTGTCCTCATAGGCCTGCCCCGTGAGGTCGATCGGGTTCCTAAAGTTGCCAAAGACAGGCATGAGTTTCTTGAACTCTTCCTGGAGGTCGCCGGGGACCGGCCATATCCTGACCCCCGACTCTTCCGCGGCATCGGTCGCCATCACCGCGACCCCGCCGCCGTTGGTTATGATGACACAGTTCTCGTTGGGGGGGCGGGGCTGCATCGTCATCAGCTTGATCCAGTCGAAGGCCTGGGCAAAGTCGGAGGCCCTCAGGGCACCTCCCTGCCTGAACGCCGAGTCGTATATGGCGTCGGATCCTGCCAGCGACCCGGTATGCGAGGCAGCGGCCGCTGCGCCCTGGGATGTCCTCCCCGATTTGAGGACCACGACTGGCTTCTTCATAGTTATCCCCTTCAGGGAGCTCAGAAGGCGCCTCCCGTCCCGCACCCCCTCCATGTAGACGAGGACGCCCTTGGTGCCCTCACCCGCCAGGTAGTCAAGGACGTCCGCCTCGTCTATGTCGGCCTTATTCCCCATGCTGACTACGGCGGAGACCCCGATGCGGTACAGGTTGGTCCAGCCCATCATTGCAACACCCAAGGCCCCGCTCTGGGTGATGAAGGCGATGTTGCCTGGAAAGACCTGCGAGAGGCCGAAGGTCGCGTTCAGCCTAGAGGGGGCATAGTAGAGCCCGAAGACGTTCGGACCGAGGACCCTGATGCCGTGCCGTCTGGCTACCCCCAGGATCTTCTCCTCCAGCTCCGTGTTCCCGATCTCCCTGAAGCCGGAGCTTATCACTATGGCGGCCTTGACGCCTTTCTGGCCGCACTCCTCGAGGACGTCCGCGACGTAGACGGCGGGGACGGCAACCACGGCGAGGTCCACCTCGCCGGGGACGAGCCTCAGGCTCGTGTAAGACTTGATGCCCATAACGTCGGCGCCTTCCAGGTTGATCGGGAAGATCCGGCCCTCGTAGCCGCCCGTGACGATGTTCCTCACCAGCTCGTAGCCGATCTTCTTGGGGTTCTTCGAGGCCCCGATCACAGCCACGCTCTTGGGGGAGAAGAGCCTCTCCAAGGTGCTCATTAGGTGACCCCTTGTAAGCTACTCATTGAGGGCATATTTCAAGATTTCAGTTACTCTGCCCCGCAGGGGCCCGCACGATCATCGGCAGCGGCTGACCGGGGGGTCGCCCACAATTAAAATTATAAACGCATGACGGCAATGGCTGATGGGGGCCCATCGCATGAGAACTTGGGAGGTGCCTGCCGAGGTGCCCCTTCTCGGGGCAGTCTCCTTCGGCCTGATCGACCGGGGGACTAACGTAATACAGGTCAGGCCCTCGACCGCCTGCCCCCTCAGCTGCATCTTCTGCTCCACCGACGCCGGACCCTGCAGCAGGTACAGGGCGACGGAGTACCTCGTGGGGCTGGACCACATGCTGGAGTGGTTCAGGGGCCTAGCTAAGGTGAAGGGCGGTGCGATAGAGGCGCACATAGACACCGTCGGGGACCCGCTGGTGTACCCCCATCTGGCGGATCTGATCCAAGGGATAAGGGGCGTGGGAGGGGTCGGGACGGTCTCGCTGCAGACCCACGGCCATCTCCTGACTGAGAAGCTGCTCGACGACCTCTCGGAAGCGGGCCTCTCGAGGATCAACCTCTCAATCGATGCCCTCGACCCCGGGCTCGCGAGGAGGCTCTCCGGAACCGAGAGCTATGACGTCGAGAGGGTCGTCTCCATGGCAGGGTATATCACCGAGAACACGGACATAGACCTCCTCCTGGCCCCGGTCTGGGTCCACCCGCTCAACGACTCTGAGATCGAGGGCCTAATATCACTGGCGCTGAAGATAGGCGCGGGGAAGCGGGCACCCCCGCTGGGTATACAAAAGTGCGACCGCCACAGGTACGGGAGGAGGGCGAAGGGGGCAAGGTACATCACGTGGTACCAGTTTTACAGGCAGATGCGCGACCTGGAGGGGCGCCTCGGCGTCAAACTGATCCTCAAGCCGTCGGACTTTGGGATAAGGCCCGCGAGGGCGATCGGGGTACCGGTCAGGCGGGGCGAGAAGGTCCGGGCCCGTACGGTGGGACCGGGATGGCTGCGGGGGGAGTCCCTGGCTGTCCTTGAGAGCGGAGACCGGACGGTGACGGTCGTCGGCGCGGAGCTTCCCGAGGGTAAAGATGTGAAGGTCCGTATCCTGAGGGTTAGGGACGGCATACTTGTCGGCAGCCTAGCAGGATAGGGCAGGGGGAGAGGGAGAGGAATGGGGAGAGGGAGAGGAGCACAAAAAGTATTTATCGATTTCGTGGATATAGTTAGTAGTGAGTTTTTTGATTGACCTGATAGGACTGATCGTTCTCATCATCATCGGCATCATAATCGTCTTCCTCGTCAAGGTCTTCTTCATGCTGATACCGGCGGCGCTGGTGGCCATCGTGGTCTGGTTCCTCACGGGAAGCGGCTGGTGGGCAGGGATCGCTTTCCTGGTAGTGGCAGCGCTCTCCGTGATCAAGAAATTCTGAGCTGCAGAGGGGCGGCCAGGACCCCGGACGCCCCAGAGACTGCCAGCTCAGCCGACGGCCATCACGGAGAGCTTCAGCTGCTTGATGCGGCGGTTGGCCTTCAGACCGTCCACCAGCTCCTTAAGGCGCGCGGACGGGCCTCTGACGACCATTACCTCCAGACAGCTCTTCTCGGTGATGTGTGAGTGGAGGTAGGTAGTCAGTATGTCTTCGAACTCGTGCTCGAGCTGGAGGAGCTCATCGTTCCCATTCCTCCCCATCCTCTCGTAGAGGGCGGTCACGGTGGCGATCACCTCGCCATCGATCTCCTCGAGCTCCCTGTACTCTGAGATGTACTTGCGGACCGCCTGCCTCACGACCTCGGATCGGCTGGCATACCACTCGCTGCCGAGGACGCTGTCTAGCTCTCCCAGCAGGTCGTCGGGTATTGAGAGGCTTATCACGACCATCACATATGCCTCCTTCTTGCATCTCTTAGTAAGGCGAGGAGCTCATCGTAAGTGATGGGGGCCCTCCACCCTGATCCTGACCCTGACCCGCCTGCACCCTCCCCTTCTCCCCTTACCCCATCTCTTCCTCTGCTTATTCTACCTGCCCCGTCCCCTTCCGTGCCCTCTTCTTCTTTCCCTTTCTCTTTCCCTTTCTCTTTCTCTTTCTTTTCTGCTTCCTCTGCACCCTTGCCCTTGACCTGACCGTCCCCGCCCTTCAGTATGCCTTCGCCAACCAGCATGCGGTAGACCCTGACAACGTCGGGCGGCTTCAGGTTCGCCTCGGCGAGGAGGGCGTCGTCGTAGAAGAGGTCCCTCGGGCGGCCCTCGGCCAGGACGCTCCCCTTCTTGAGGATGTAGACCCTGTCGGAGATCCTCGAGGCGAGGTTCATGTCATGGGTGGATATGACGACGGTGAGGCCGAGCTCTTCCCTGAGGCGGCAGAGCAGCCTCTCGATCCTCTCGGCGTTGACCGGATCGAGATCAGAGGTCGGCTCGTCCACCACGATTACCCGCGGCTTCATCGCTATTATGCCGGCTATCGCTACCAGCCGCTTCTCGCCGCCGCTGAGGTAGTGCGGTATCTTGGACCTCCCGCCGAAGCCGACCATGTCCAAGGCCCACTCGGCGACCCGCCTCGCCTCCTCGGGGGGGAGACCGTTGTTGATCGGGCCAAACATCACGTCGTCGAGGACCGTCGGGGCGAAGAGCTGGCTGTCGGCGTCCTGGAAGACTAGCCCCACCGCCCTCCTGAGCCTGTCGAGGTCCTTCTTCCCGATCGCCTCGCCGTCGAGGGTTATCGCGCCCTCGCTCGGGAGGAGGATGCCGTTCAGGTGCTCGAGCAGTGTAGACTTGCCCGAGCCGTTGGGGCCGCAGACCGCAACGATCTCCCGTTCCATTAGCCTGAAACAGAGGTTGTGGATCCCGAGCGTCCCGTCAGGGTATGCGTGGGAGAGGCAGTCAAGGTGGAGCAGCGGCTTGCCGGATAGGTAGTCGTGGGTGCAGCTCATATCACGGTATCACCACCAGACAGGCCAGCACGATCACGGCACAGAAAGCTGTGGCGATGGCAGCCAGCTCCAGGAGAGAGGGGGGCCGGAGGCTGCCGTAGGATCTGAGCTCGCCTGAGAACCCTCTCGCCTCCATCGCCTTGCCGACCCGTTCCGCCTTGTCGAAGGAGTAGATCACGCCGATCCCGAATACCTTCGCGTAGAGGGAGGCCATCTTCGGGACACCTTTCAGCAGGCTGCCCCCCCTCGCCCAGGCTGCCGTGAGCAGGTCGTTGATGACCTCGAATGTTATGAAGACGAACCGGAAGGTCAGGAGGAAGACGACGTCGAGCGGCCGGGGCAGGACCTTGTCGGCGAGGGCGGAGATCTCGGCGTACTTTGTCGACATTATGAAGGCCAGGGAGAAGTTGACTACCGTCAGCCCCTTGAGGAGTAGCTTGATCACGAGGAATATGCCGCCGTCGGTTATGGTGAAGAGCCCGGGGACGACGAGGACCGGGGTTCCCCCCTGGCTGAAGATGAAGAGGATCGAGATGGTCAGCACGAAGACGGCGGGGAGGATGGACCATCCGAAGAGCCGCCGCAGGGGCAGCCCCCCCGCAGCGTAGAGGGAGAGGGTAAGCGCATATAGAAGGAGGACGATCACGAGGCTCTGGATCACAGTCACAGATACCACAAAGAAGAGGAGGAGGAGAAGCTTCGACCACGGGCTGATCCGGCTCAGCCTGCCCCCCCTCTCAGAGAAGTAGAAGATGGTTGGCATATCCGGTATGTGGCTCTCAAGATGCGGCACCGCCAGAACCCCCTATCAGACCCGGCTTTACCTTGGCGAGGAAGGCGACCAGAAAGCCGGTAACTATGGACTCGATTACGGCAGCCGCCTCATTGACAATAGCTATCAGGGAGAGGCCAGTTACCTCAAGCCCGTCCTCCTCAACCCCCTGGATGCCGCTGGCCGTAAGGGAGCCGACCATGAATGCGTTGGAGAGCGAGAGGGCGATCAGGGTCGCCATAAACGCTACAGCGAACGGATTTCCCCAGCGGCGGTAGACCAGCCGGAAGACGGCAAAGGCGGCGACTATCTCGATCAGGTTGATTATGAAGTTCAGGCCTATCGGCCCCCACCCGCCGTGACCTACGGCGGCGCCGAGGATGTTGACTATAATGGCGGAGATCGCTCCCATGGCCGGTCCCAAGACGATCCCGAGAAACGGCGTCAGATTTAGATGGATCCCTCCCAGAACAGGAACCTCGATCTGGAAGAGGACGAATGCCAGCGCGGTGGCCGCGCCTGCGAGGGCGAGCGACCCCACCTGGACTGAGCTCGACCTTCTGAAGTAGAGGAGGACGATCCCCAGCAGTGCAACCGAGATCGCCCAGTAGGCTGCGACCCACTCGATCGGCAGGACCCCGTCGGGGAGGTGGATATGGGCCATACTATTCCAACCCTGATCCCTGATATCTCTCCGGCCTGCTTATTAAAATGTTTCCATTTTTTAATAAAGCAGGGGAGAAAAAAGGCATATAGACGGGCAGGGGGCTACAGAGATGGAGGAGATAGCATGAACCGAGGTCCGCTGTCTGCTAAGAAGGCGTTCATCTTCGACCTCGACGGCTGCATACACAGGGGGGAGAGGGTCGTAGAGGGGGCAGCAGACGTCATCGCCAGGCTGAGGCAGGGGGGGAGGAGGGTGATATTCATCACTAACAACGCGACCCGCACCCCCGGAGAGTACGCTGAGAGGCTGGGGAGGATGGGCATAGAGGCGGATGCAGGGGAGTTCATCACCTCCGCGGTCGCCACAGCGGAGTACATGAAGGGACTCAGCAGGGGGGGCTGCTACGTCGTGGGGGCTGCGGCGATCTCGCCGGAACTGACGCGGGCCGGCTTCACCGTCCTCGAGGAGGGGGGTGCGGGGGAGGCGGAGTACGTGGTCTGCGGGCTGGACATGGACTTTTCCTACAGGAAGCTCGCCGCAGCCTGCTTCGCCATCCAGGGTGGCGCCAAGTTCATCGCGACCAACCGGGACCCGAGGCTGCCGGTGGAGGGGGGCTACCTCCCAGGTGCGGGTTCGATCGTAGCCGCGATCTCCGCGGCCACCGGGAAGCGGCCGGTCGTCATCGGGAAGCCTTCCAGGAGGATCATGGAGGTGGCGCTCAGGAGGTTCGGGCTCACGAGGGAGGAGACCGCCATCGTCGGGGACAGCCTCGATACCGACATAAAGGCGGGGAGGAACGCGGGCGTCTTCACGGTCCTAGTACTCACAGGGGTAACCTCCAAGGAGGATGTCTGCCGGAGGGGGGACATCAGGCCCGACCTCGTCGTTGAGAGCGTTGCGGACCTCCTCGGCATGGTCTGATCCGGCTGTCCGGATCCCGCCTGCGCCCGGAGTATATTATTAAATATGTTCACGGATATTTAGAACCGGTGTCAATGATGCTGGCAGAGGATCCGATTACCGGGAAGAGCGTCGAGGTAGTGGGCGAGTCAGACCTGGGGAAGGGGGTCCTGAGGAGGGGGAAGGTCAGGGATGTCTACGACCTGGGTGAGACCCTCCTTATCTACCACACCGACAGGGTCTCCGCCTTCGATGTCGTCCTACCGACCCTCATCCCGCACAAGGGCGAGAGCCTCCTGAAGCTCTCGGTCTTCTGGATGAAGAGGAGCGGGGGCATCTTCCCGAACCATCTCCTCGAGGTGGTAGACGGCAGGACCCTCTCCGTGCTGAAGGCGAAGCGGATAGACATCGAATGGGTCGTCAGGAAGTACCTCTACGGGTCGCTCTGGAGGGCGTACAGCAGGGGTGAGCGCGACCTGTACGGGGTGAGGCTCCCGGGCGGCCTCCAGATGGCGGAGGAGCTACCCAGCCCCATCATCACGCCCACCACCAAGGCAGATACAGGCCACGATGAGCCCATAACGAAGGAGGAGGCGGTGAGGCGGGGGCTAACCGATGCGGAGACCTGGCATGAGCTCGAGGAGGCCACGCTCAGGCTCTTCCAGTTCTACGAGGACGTCTCGAGGAGGAGGGGCATAATAATACCGGACTTTAAGATAGAGTTCGGCCTCCACGGCAACGAGCTTATCCAGATAGACGAACCGCCGACGCACGACTCGGCGAGGATGTGGGCCGAGAAGTACTACAGGGTCGGGGAGAGCCAGGAGAGCCACTGCCTGGACAAGGAGTTCCTGAGGGAGTGCCTAAGGAGGATGGGGTTCTCCGGCGAGGGGAAGGCGCCCGAGCTGCCTAGGGAGGTGGTCGGGGAGGTCGTCAGGAGGTGCGTCGGGTCTTACAGGGTCATAAGCGGGGAGGCCTCGATCGACGACCTGGGCCTGGCGAGCGTGGATGATTTGTTTAAATAAGCACTTAAAAAAGCTTTAAAAGTCAAAGCTGAAATACAAATCACCACGTAAAATAACGGGGGAGAGGGGTTGCTGAGGGAGAAGTGCGGGGTATTTGGGGCTAGGTGCAACGGCGGGAAGGAGGCTTTCGAGTACCTGTACTGGGGGCTGGTGGCGCAGAACCACAGGGGGCACGAGTCCTACGGCTTCCTGACCTATGACAACGGGCTCAGGAGGCACACAGACCTGGGCCTCGTCCCGAGGATAGAGAAGGACGAGTTCTCCAAGTGGAACGCTATGCTGCCGGGCAAGGCAGGGATCGCCCACGTCAGGTACGGGACCTCCGGCCTCAGGGACACCTACTCCCATCTGAGGGACGCCCAGCCGATGGTGCTGACGGACAGGTCGGAGAAGCTGGGCCTCGCATACAACGGCAACCTCGTCAATATCGGATGGCTGAGGGAGATGCTCATAGAGAAGTACGGGAGGATGAGGACGAGCTCGGATACCGAGCTGCTCTGCGGGCACCTCCTCTCGAACATCAGAAAGGGCGTGATGGACAGCATCCTCTCGTGTATGGAGGACATCGAGGGCTCCTACTCGGTCGTCGCCCTCAGGTCCAACGGAGACTTTTTTGCGTTCAGGGATCCCCTGGGGATAAGGCCGCTCTGCATGGGAGAGAGCCCCGGCGGCGGCGTCCAGGGCATCTCATCCGAGACGGTCGGGCTGGATATAAACGGCCTCGACTACACCGGCGAGATCGAGCCCGGGGAGGCCGTCCTCTTCGGCTCCGACGGCACGGTGCAGAGGGAGAGGCTTATGAAGTGTGGCAGGAGGGCCTTCTGCGCCTTCGAGTACGCCTACTTCTCCAGGCCCGACTCGCTCCTCAACGGCAGGTACGTCTACCGCGTCAGGGAGGACTTTGGAAGGAACCTGGGCAGACGGTACCAGGAGATAGTCAGGCGCTGCGACCTGGTAGTCTCCATCCCGGAGACCGCAAACGATGCCGCCTACGGTCTCCACGAGGAGACGGGGCTCAGGTGGGAGAGGATAATGCGGAGGCACAGGTACGTCACCCACCGCGCGTTCATCCTCGAGTCCGACGAGAGGGTCTCCACGATCGACCGCAAGATCAATGTCATCGACGGCGCCCTCAAGGGGAAGAAGGTGATAGTGGTGGAGGACAGCATAGTCAGGGGCGACACCACCAAGACCATCATAAAGAAGCTCAGGGAGTACGGGGCGGAGGAGGTCTACATGTTTGTCACGTTCCCACGGATCACCCACCCGTGCCTCTACGGGATAGACATGGCGACGTTCACCGAGCTGATCGGCTTTTACTACGACGAGGCGGGGATAGCCAAGCAGATAGGTGCCGATGCCGTCTGCTACCAGCCCCTGGACGACTTTGTGAGGGCGACGGGCATGAGGAGGGAGGACCTCTGCATGGCGTGTGTGACTGGCAAGTACCCGACTGAGCTGGCGCAGAGGCTGACGAGCGAGGTGAGGACCTCGATGAGGAGTGGGACCGGAAGGGTCTACGAGGCAGTGAGCATCAACGGGGTGTGAGAGTTGGTAGGCATATTGGGTATATATCTCTTCGACGAGAGATGGAATTCATACAACTTTGGCCTTTTTGGCCTGATGGCCCTCCAGCACAGGGGCCAGGAGACGGCCGGGCTGGAGCTCTTCGGGAGCCCGCGGCAGAGGATGGCGGGGGAGGGGCTCGTCGATGACGTCTTCAGGTCGATCAGCGGGAAGGGGTCGATCTGCATCGGGGCTGTCTCGCCCTATCCCCCCGGCGAGGGAGAGGTCCAGCCGATCCGGCTGAGCGAGAAGGTGGCGGCGGCCATAGACGGGCGGATAACCTCGGTCGAGGGGTACAGCTGGGACGAGACGTCGGGCTATGAAAGCAACCTGAGGAGGGCCTTCGCCAGGGTCGGCGGACCCGGCCTCGAGGACCTCAAGCGCTTCTTCGGCAGCTGCAGGGGAGGGTACTCATACATAGCCGCCAACGATAGCAGGGAGATGATAGCCGGGAGGGGATCGATCGGGGTCAAGCCCCTCGTCCTGGGGAAGATGGGGTTCGACGGCGGCATCGTGGCCTCGGAGAGCTGCGTCATGGACATCATAGGCGAGCGCGTGCCCATAAGCCCGGCCGAGAACATCGAGCCGGGAGAGACGAGGGTCTTCACGCCGATGTCTGCCTACTCCGAGCAGCTCCAGCCCTCGGCGGGGACGGCATACTGCAGCTTCGAGTACATCTACCTGGCCAGGCCTGACTCGTATGTGAACGACATCCCGGTCTACAGGGTGAGGAGCAACATAGGGAGGAAGCTGGCGGAGGAGAGCCCCGCCGACGCGGACGTCGTCATAGGCGTCCCTGAGACCGCCATACCCTTCGCGATGGCCTTCTCGAACGAGACCGGGATACCTGTCGAGAAGGGCTTTGAGCTCACAGGGAGGAGGATAAGGAGCGCGATGAAGCCGAACCAGCTCGAGAGGCTGAAGGGGGTGCAGCTCAAGCTGAATGTGATAAGCGAGGCGGTCCGCGGGAAGAGGGTGGTCCTCATCGACGACAGCGTTGTTCGCGGGAATACTCTCGCCAACATAGTCTACCTCATGAAGGAGAAGGGCGCGAAGGAGATACACGTCAGGATAGGCAGCCCCCACATAGTCTCGCACTGCACCTTCGGAGTGGAGGTCCCGCCCGAGGACGAGCTGATCGGAAAGCACCTTACCGAGGAGAAGATCGCAGAGGTGATAGGCGCCGACACCTTCAGGTACCTGAGCCTCGGGGCCCTCGAGGAGGCGGTGGGGATGAAGGGGGCAGACCTCTGCACAGGCTGCTTCAGCTGCAAGTATCCGGAGGTGTGAGAGATGGCCAAGATTCTTCTTGTAGGGGGAGGAGGAAGGGAGCACGCCATCGCAGAGGCGCTCTGCAGGAGCGCCAGGGAGCCGAAGCTCTACTGCCTCTCGGACCTGGTCAACCCGGGCATAAAGAAGCTTGTCCGGAAGACCGGCGGCGAGTACTACCAGGGCGATACGAACAGCGGCGAGACCGTCCTCGGCTATGCCCGGAGGGCGGGGGTGGACTTTGTCTTCATAGGACCGGAGGAGCCGAACTTCCACGGCGTGCCCGACAGGCTCGAGGAGGGAGGGATCGGCGTGATAGGCGCCAAGAGGAAGGTGGCCGAGCTCGAGATGTCCAAGGCGAGCATGCGGGACCTGCAGTGGAAGTACAAGATCCCGGGGAGGCTCTGGTACAAGAAGTTCAAGACCTTCGAAGAAGCGGTCCCCTATATAGAGGAGTATGCCGAGAGCGTCGCCCTCAAGCCGGCGAGGCAGGCAGGGGGGAAGGGGGTCAAGGTGATCGAGGACTTCCAGGTCTACCTGCAGGAGGAGAAGAGGAAGGTGAAGAAGGAGCACGCCGAGTCGATCGTGCGGGAGTTCATGAAGGGCTACGACGACATCGACTACAAGCTTCTGATAGAGGAGAGG
The DNA here is from genome assembly GCA_038801785.1 of Candidatus Methanomethylicaceae archaeon GD_Cm_T35_P0_bin.15. Classification (GTDB taxonomy): domain Archaea; phylum Thermoproteota; class Methanomethylicia; order Methanomethylicales; family Methanomethylicaceae; genus JAULTD01. Next base: position 154,473 of record JAULTD010000002.1, on the reverse strand, counting down.
GTCTGGGGACCGGAGTACACGGTCCAGTGCCTGACGGACGGCAGGACGGTCGTCCCGATGCCGGCGGTGCAGGACAACAAGCACGCCTTCGACGGCGACCTCGGCCTGGAGACGGGCGGGATGGGATCGATCTCCTGCGGCAGGAACCTCAGGTGGGGGATCGGCGACGATGAGGAGAGGGCGATCCTCACCCCTGCAGAGTACGACAGGTCGGCGGAGATCGTGAAGATGATGATCGATGCCATACAGAAGGAGACAGGGGAGAGGTACCACGGCATAGTCGCAGGGCAGATGATGCTCACATCGGTCTGGGGTCCGACGGTGATCGAGATGTACTCGAGGCTAGGGGACCCGGAGGCCGGGAACGTCATGCCCATCCTAAAGACCGACCTCGTCGACATCTGCGAGGCGATAATCGGAGAGAGGCTCAACACCATAAAGGTGGAGTTCGAGGAGAGGGCGACCGTAGTGAAGGCCGTCTGCCCCGAGGGGTACCCGAACAGGAGGGACCTCGCCAAAGGGCACCCCGTCTCGGTTTCGGTTGCAGCCGCGGCCGCGGGCGCGGCCGGCCCTGACGGGGAAGCGGGATCCATATTCTGGGCATCGGCCGACGAGATCGGCGGGAGTGTGCTGAGCGGCGGGTCGAGGGTAATCGAGTGCCTCGGCATAGCAGACAGCATACCAGAGGCGAGCGCGAGGGCGGAGCGGCTGACGCAGGGCGTCACCCTCACCGACGGCTGGAAGCTCTTCCACAGGAAGGACATCGGATCCGAAAAATCCCTCTCGCGCAGGATCAGGCTGGCCAACATGGCCAGGGACATCTACCAGTACAGGGAGAGGAAGGGGCTCCTGGGGAAGAGGATGATATGGGTACCCGGAAAGGGACTGGAAGAGGTGGGATAACATGACATTCAGAATGAGTCCGGACGAGCGCAACGATCTGCTGAAGAATGTTCCCTCATACAGGAAGGAGGCGGAGGGGAAGCTCTCCCCGATCGACATGCTGGATCCGAGCAGGCCAGCAGTCTTCTTCTCGGTGGGGGGCGGCGAGCTCGGCGACCTCGCCGTGACCGCCGCGAAGAGATATTTCGGGGGGAGCCGCGGGGGCCTGAAGACTGTGGCCTTCGACGTGTACGACGGCTTCCCGGCGCAGGACGCCGCGGACTATGCGGAGGTCTTCAACATGATGGACGGCGAGAGGCTGGAGAGGGCGATAAGGAAGTACGTGCCCGACCCCTCGGCCCCCCACGCCATCTACCTGGAGGTCGAGAAGATCAACACCTACAGGGCGTTCCAGCTTGGGATGAAGGGCTACAGGGTGATGTCGACACCATACAGCCCGCTGGTCTGCATGGACCGGCACGCAACGAAGATCATGTTCGATGCCCTGGGGCTTGAGAGGGCCGACTGGCTCTACGCGGCGAGCGACGGGGAGGTAAGGGCAGCCGCGAAGGAGTTCGGGCTGCCGGTCATAGTCAAGCCGGTGATGACCTCGAGCGGCCACGGGACCTCGATAGTGAGGACAGAGGCGGAGCTCGAGAAGGCCTACGGCCACTCCGTCGAGCATGCGCGCGGGATCGGCAGCGAGGTAATAGTGGAAAAGTACCTGCCGGAGGTCAAGGAGAGGGGGACGGAGATCACGCAGATAGTGGTCAGGCACTTCAGCGGAGGCAGGATAGTCGACTCTTTCCTGCCCCCAATCGAGCACAGGAGACCAGGCGCCACCTACCACGAGAGCTGGCTGCCCTCAACCATCTCTGAGGCGGCAGCTGCCAGATGCATGGAAGGGGCGAAGCGCATCGCCGATTTTCTGGGCGGCACAGGCGTCTACGCCGTCGAGCAGTTCGTAATCGGCGACAGCGTGTACAACAACGAGGTCGCCAACAGGCCCCACGACACCGGCCTCGTGACCAGGTGGATGCTGAACATGGACGAGGGAGGCATCCAGCTCGCGTCGACCCTGGGGATGGAGATCAACCCGTCGTACCTCGAGCTGGCGAGAGAGGGGTACGGGGTCGCGCATGTGGTACTGGCGCCAGACCTCGCCTCCGAGAGGAGGGTAGCAGGGTGGGACGCGAGCAGGATCAACTCCTCCGCGGGAGGCGGGGACTTTTGGTACTTCGGCAAGCCCTCCGCCTACGCCGGGAGGAGGATGGGGCTCGCGGTAGCCTTCCGCAGGAGCCTCGCCGATGCGAGGAGGGCGGCCGAGGAGATAGCCCACCACGCCGAGGGGTGCATAAAGTATGCCTAAAGCAGCGGTAATCGTGGGCAGCAAATCAGACGACGAGCTGGGCGGGGAGATAGTCGAGTATCTGGAGGAGTTCGGCGTCGAGTGCGAGTACAGGATCCTCTCCGCCCACAGGAACCCCGAGGGGCTGGACGCCTTCGTCAGGGAGACGGATGCGGAGGTCTTCATAGCGGTCGCCGGCCTTGCGGCAGCCCTCCCGGGCGCCATAGCATCTAAGACGGTTAGGCCGGTCATCGGCCTGCCGAGGGAGGTGAGGCTGGGCGGGCTGGACGCGCTCCTCTCCATCGTGCAGATGCCGCCGGGCATCCCGGTTGCCACTGTGGGGATAGAGAACTGGAAGAACGCCGCGGTCCTCGCCCTCGAGATCCTGGCGATGAAGCACCCTGCCCTGAGGGAGAGGCTTGAGGAGGAGAGGGAGGAGGGCGGGAGGGGGCACAAGTGACGATGACGGTGAAGGTGGAGGTAAGGCTAAAGGCAGGCTACTTCGATCCCGAGGGAGACGTGACCGCCAAATCGCTCCACGACCTCGGCTTCCAGGTGAGCGGCGTGAAGGTGGGGAAGGTCTACACCATAGACCTGGAGGCGGAGGACGAGAGGGAGGCGGTAGCCGCCGCGGCGGAGATGTGCAAGAAGCTGCTGGCCAATCCTACCAAGGATGACTTTTCGATAGAGGTGCTCTCGGTTGGGGAAGCCTTCCAGAAGCACGGCTGACGTCACGGCCCTGAAGACGGTGGACCTCTCCTCGGCCAGCGATGAGCTCTTGGTCAGGATCAGCTCTACCATGGGCCTCAACCTGAACCTGGCAGAGATGCAGCGCCTCAGGGACTACTTCAGGGGCAGGCGGCAGCCGACCGACGTCGAGCTTCAGGCGATAGGGCAGACCTGGTCCGAGCACTGCATCCATAAGACGTTCAGGGGGGATGTGGTCACCGAGTCGGGCGTGATCAGAGGGCTCCTCAGGAGCTACATCGCCAGGGCCACGAGGGAGCTGAACAAGGAATGGTGCTTCTCAGTCTTCGAGGACAACGCTGGGATGGTGGACTTTGACCTGGGGCAGGTGATAGCCGCGAAGGTGGAGACCCACAACCACCCATCGGCCGTTGAGCCGTTCGGCGGCGCCGCGACGGGGACGGGAGGGGTAATACGCGATGTCCTCGGCGTCTGGGGCGAGCCCATAGCGCTGACCGACGTGCTCTGTTTCGGGCCGCTGGGCATGAGGTACGAGGACCTCCCTCCGGGGGTGAAACACCCGCGGTACATCTACAAGGGGGTAGTCGCGGGCGTAGGGGCATACGGCAACAACATGGGCATCCCCACGGTCTCAGGGGCGGTGATATTTGACGAGGGGTACACGGGGAACGTCACGGTCTACTGCGGCTGCGTGGGCATCCTCCCGAAGGACAAGTACGTCAGAAGGACCAGGGCAGGGGACCTTGCGATACTGGCGGGGGGGAAGACCGGGAGGGACGGGATCCACGGCGTCACTTTCGCGTCGGCGGAGCTCTCGGAGGCGGTCGACGAGCTCAGGTCGGCGGTCCAGATCCCGAACCCGCTGGTCGAGGAGAGACTCAAGCGGGCGGTCATAAGGATAAGGGACGAGGGTCTCGCCTCCGGGACGACCGACCTCGGTGGGGGAGGCCTCTCGTCTGCCATCGGAGAGATGGCGCACAGGTCGGGCTTGGGGGTGACGGTCAACCTCGACGTGGTCTGGCTCAAGGAGGCCAACATGGCGCCCTGGGAGATCTGGGTCTCCGAGTCGCAGGAGAGGATGCTCTTCTCCGTCCCCGAGGGGAACGAGGGGAGGGTCCTGGAGATCCTCGCGGAGGAGGAGCTGGAGGCTGGCGTCCTCGGCAGGTTCGACGGGAGCGGCAGGCTCGTGGTCATGTACAGGGGCACAGAAGCGGCAAACCTCGACCTCGACTTCCTCTTTAGCCCGCCCTGCGCGGTCAGGAGGGCGGCGCGCGTCCCGGTATCGGGGGGCGAGCCTCCGCCGGAGATAGAGGAGCCCCCGGACCTGGCCGAGGAACTCCTCACGCTCCTCTCGACCCCCAACATACGGAGCAAGGAGGACGTCATCAGGACATATGACTTTGAGGTAAGGGGCTGCACGGCTGTCAAGCCGATCCACGGCTATGAGGCCGGGCCCAGCGACGCGGCGGTCATAAAGCCGCTGAGGGAGTCATGGATGGGCGCCGTGATCTCATGCGGGATCAATCCATTCTACCCCGACCCGTACTGGATGGCGGCGGCCTCGATCGAGGAGGCCGTGAGGAACGCTGTGGCGGTGGGGGGGAGGAGGATCGCCCTCCTCGACAACTTCGTCTGGGGGAACCCGGAGTACGAGGACAGGATGGGCGCCCTCGTCCGTGCGGTCGAGGCGTGCTACGACTTCTCCAAGGCGCTGGATGCGCCTTTTATCTCGGGGAAGGACAGCCTCTACAACGAGTCGCCCCTCGGCCCGGTTAGGCCGACGCTCCTGATAACAGGGATAGCCATCATGCCCGACGTGAGGAGGGCGATCACCCTCGACCTAAAGGAGATGGGGGACCCGGTGTACCTAGTCGGCACCACCAAGGAGGAACTCGCCGGATCGGCATACTTCAGGCTCAGGGGGGCAGGGGGAGGGGCGGTCCCCAAGGTGGACGGCAGGGTCTCCAGCGCCACCATGGATGCGGTGATAGGGGCGATGGACGGGGGGCTCGTAATGGCGTGCCACGACCTCTCCGAGGGCGGCCTAGGCGTGGCTGCTGCGGAGATGGCGATCTCTAGCGAGAACCTCGGACTCAGCATCGACCTTGCGCGGGCCGCCGGCGGGAATATGAGGGACGACTTTATCCTCTTCTCAGAGTCCCAGTCGAGGTTCCTGATCGAAGTCAGGAAGGCGTCTGAGGCAGCGTTCCTGAGCGCGATGGAAGCCGGGGGCGTCCCATGTGCGAGGATCGGCGAGGTGGGCGAGCCCGGCCTGAACATCAGGGGCGCAAAGGGAGAGGCGTACCGCCTGAGCCCTGAGGAGCTCAGGGAGACCTGGAGGGGATACTAAAGTGGGCCATCTGGCAGAAGCAGGGGTCAGGAGGGGGAGTGGGACGGGTACGGGAAGGGGTACAGGCACTGAGGCTTCGGGGGCCAAGAGGGCGTGTGTCCTCCGGGTCGGAGGGACTAACTGCGACCGCGAGGTTCAGATAGCGCTCGAAGAGGTCGGGATCGCTGCAGATGTCCTCCATATGAAGCAGCTCGGCAAGGCCAGGTCCATCTCGGACTATCACATGCTCGTCATACCTGGCGGCTTCTCCTACGGTGACTATGTCAGGGCCGGCGCGATCTGGGGCAAGGAGATGATGATCGGCCTGAGGCGCGAGCTCGAGATGTTCGTCGGCGACGGGAAGCTGGTCCTTGGCATCTGCAACGGATTTCAGGTACTCGTCGAGTCAGGCATCCTCCCGGGGAACGGGTTCTCGGATGTCCCGACTGCGGCGCTGGCGAATAATGACTCGGCCAAGTACGAGTGCAGGTGGACTTGCCTCAAGGTCGAGGAGAGCAGGACGCCGTTCACCAAATCCATTGCGCCGGGGACGATACTGAGGATCCCCATCGGGCATGGGGAGGGCAACTTCCAGGTGCCGTCAGACGATGCGCTAAAGGGGCTTCTAGAGAACGGGCAGGTCGTCTTCCGATATGCCACGGTTCAGGGAAAGGCGGCTAATGGGATCTACCCCCACAACCCGAACGGCTCGGTCTACGACATAGCGGCGGTATGCAACAAGGAGGGCAACGTGATGGGGATGATGCCCCACCCAGAGAGGGCGTTCTTCGGGTGGCAGCTGCCGAAGGCTACCGGGGCGGAGTACGGAGACGGCCGCCTCATCTTCAAGAATGCCGCGGACTACCTCCAGCAGTTCTGACGGGTGCCGGAAGAGGCGTGCGGCGGCCGGCAGCCGATCAGGCTGCAAAAAAGTGCAAAGCGTTATTAATTGCTGAACAGCTTTTATGGGGTAACTTTGGAGGCACTGCAGTTGTCCATGAAAATGGTAAATCCTGCTCCGCTGGGGTTGGCGGCTTTCGCCCTAACCACCGCGGCCCTCTCGCTGTTCATTATGGGCGTACTTCCAAAAGAGGCGGCGGCGATCGTGATCCCCCTCGCAGCAGCATACGGCGGGCTTGCACAGGTCTTGACGGGGTGGTGGGAGGCCAAATGCGGCAACTCCTTCGGCTTTGCAGCGTTCACCTCGTATGGGGCTTTCTGGTTCTACTATGCCATTTTGAACTACCTTGCTGCCGTGGGGATCGTCGTGGTCAGCCCTGTCGCCGCAGGCGCTGTCCTGATACTCTGGGGCTTCTTCACGTTCTACCTTTGGCTGGCGACGTTCAAGGCGAACATGGCGGTATTCCTGGTCTTTCTCTTCCTCTGGATCACATTCGTAGTGCTGGGGGTCGGCGACATCACGGGCATCCCGGTGGTGACGACTTCGGGTGGCGTGCTGGCGTTCATAACCGCAGTTGCGGCGTGGTATGCATCGCTCTCCGCGATCATCAACGAGAACTACCAGAAAGAGATCCTACCAGTTGGAAGGCTGGGCAGAGGCTGATTGGTCTCGATGGAGGGGGACCCTCCCGAGCAGGCAACTTCCCGGTCTTTTTATCTTCATTTTACTTTCCGTCTTTCCGTCTTTCCGTCTTTCCGTCTTTCCGTCTTTCCGTCTTTCCGTCTTTCCGTCTTTCCGTCTTCCACATCCCCATTTCTTTCCGTCGTTTTGTTTGTCTAGGTATCCATCACCGTCATGCTGTAGCGGATCCTCCGGGCGGAAGTCGCACTTCCCCGTTGAGGCGCGGCCTGGTTGGAATGCGGGCTGGAGGACGGTGCCCTTTCAGCGGCAGCTTTCAGCCATTTTACCTGTAGCCTTCCCTCCTCCCGGTGGTCAGGTAAATGACCTCCTGGGAGATGTAGACGGCGTGATCTGCCATCCTCTCCGCTATCCTGGCGGTGATTCCGATGAAGAGCATGACAGAGCCGGGCAGGTCTCTCCGAACCGCATACTTCCTGAGTATCGTCCTATACCTGTCATCGATGTAATCGTCATCCTTGATCACACGCATGGCCAACTTTGCGTCTTTCGAGAAGTAGGCTTCGAGGGCTATCCCAACCATCGTCCGTGCATCCTTAATCAGGGAGAGGACGTCCGGCTCGCTCCGGGCGTCCACCCCGAGATCCTCCATAACCTCGCCGATGTTCCGGATATACCTGCATACGCGGGAGAGGTCGTAAGCCACTTTCATGGCGACCGTCAGAGCCCTCAGATCGCTTGCAAAGGGTTGGTACCGGATAAGCGCTCCGACAGACATCTCGATGATGAGTTCTTCGCTGACCTGTGCCTCCTTACAGCGCTCTGTAAGGACGTCCTTCAGGTTGTCCGGCCTCTCTTCAAGGTTGGAGACCAGACTGTCCCCGGCATCATCTATGATCCCCTGCAGATCCATCATTTTTTCATTAATCTCGATTATGTATTCGGGCTCTCTAAGCATCATCCAAACCTCCCCGTTATGTACCTCTCGGTGAGTGGATTCTTCGGGGCCTCAAAGAGCGCCTTTGTATTATCGAACTCTACGACCTCCCCCAAGTAGAAGAAGCAGGTCATGTCTGAGACGCGCGCGGCCTGCTGGACGTTGTGGGTGATTATGATGATGGTGGCATAGGCCTTCAGTTTCTGGACCAGCTCCTCTATCTTGGCCGTGGATGCAGGGTCGAGTGCCGAGGTCGGCTCATCCATCAGGATCACCTCGGGCTCCATGGCGAGTGCGCGGGCGATGCAGAGCCTCTGTTGCTGGCCCCCGGAGAGGCTGGCCCCCGACTTTTTCAGCTCGTCCTTCACCTCGTCCCAGAGGCCCACCGCCCTCAGGTTCTTCTCGGCTATCCGCCCCAACTCGCCCTTTTTGTAGCCGCCCGAGAGTTTCAGTCCTGCGACCACGTTGTCTTCCACGGACATGTTGGGGAAGGGGTTTGGCTTCTGGAAGACCATGCCCACCTTCCTCCGCACATCCATCGCATCCATCTCAGTGTATATGTCCTCTCCCCCCAGCAAGACCTTCCCGGCCACCCGGGCGCCCGGGATAAGCTCGTGCATCCTGTTCATACACCTGATAAAGGTGGACTTGCCACACCCCGAAGGGCCTATCACTGCGGTGACGGTCCTCCTAGGGATCTGTATGTTGATATTCTTCAACGCCTGCTTCTCTCCGAACCAGGCGTTGAGGCTCAGGACATCCAGCTCCACGTCTGCGCCCATTCTCAAGCACCCTCCGCGTATTTTTGTCTGGTTGAGACCCTCACCGCGATGTTGATCGACAAGACTAGGAGCATCAGTAGAAGGGAGGCTCCCCAGGCCTTCAGGATCCAGTCGTCAAAGCCGCTCAGGGCATAGTTGTATATCACTACCTGGAGCGTTGCCATCGGCTGGTCGAGGCTGGTGGGCCAGAAATAGCTGAAGAGGGCGGTGAACAAGAGCGGAGCGGTCTCCCCGCTTATCCTCGCGAAGGCTAGCAGGGAACCGGAGAGGACGCCCCCCCTTGCTATGCTCAGGACGATCTTTATTGTCCTCGACCACTTGGGGATGCCTAGGGCTATGGCCGCCTCCCGGATATCATCGGAGACGACCTTCATGGACTCTTCCGTTGCCTTGGCGACCAGCGGTATCATCATCAGCCCCAAGGCGAAGGCCGCTGCTAGGGCGGTATAGTGCCTGACTGCCAGAACTATAAGCGAGAAGGCGAAGATGCCAAAGATCAGCGACGGGACGCCGGCAAGGGACTCCACGGCGACCCGAACCGCTGATCCCAGCCTGCTGCTCCTGTCGTATTCGGAGAGGTACATCCCGGTAAGGATCCCGGCGGGTATCCCCCAGACGCTCGCCAGGGCGTTTATTATAAAGGTCCCGAGGATTGCGTGGCCTATGCCCCCGCCGCCCTCACCGAAGGGTTTTGGCAGGGAGGTCACGAACTCCCAGGATATGGCTGATGCCCCGTTCGCTATAATGCTCGCGACGATCCATATGAGCGGGGATATGGCGGAGAGCGTGATCAAAAGGCAGAGGCCTCTGGCCGCCTTATCGTGGGCCTTCCTGGAAAGGAGTCCCATCGTCAGTATGCCCCCCTCTTGGCGATCCTGCCGATGATAACCCTTGATGAGACGTTGATGATGAGCGAGATAGCCATCAGGATCAGCGAGAGCTCGATTAGTGAGCTGAGCTGGAGGGGACTGAAAGCCTCATAGAGCTCGCTGGCGATCTTGCTGGTGATGGTAGTCGCCGGGTAAAATATCGAGACCCCTTCTCCTGGCCAGAGGTAGCTGTTGCCGATGACCATGGTGACGGCCATCGTCTCCCCCAAAGCCCTTCCGAGACCGAGCATGATGGCTGCGAAGATGCCGAGTCTGGCAAAGGGGATCCCGACATGCCTCACGGTCTCCCATTGCGTCGCGCCCAGCGAGATCATCCCCTCCTTCAGCGAGGGGGGAGTCCTGGAGAGGAGTTCCGTGGCAAGGGATGAGATGATGGGGACGACCATTATAGTGAGCACAAACACCGCAAGGGAGATGCTGATCCCGTAGGCGGGACCGGCGAATACCGGGATAAAGCCCAGAGCGCCCACGACGGGTTGCTGGATGTAAGTCTTCAGGAGCGGGGCAATTATCCAGAGGCCCCAGATCCCGTAGATGACACTGGGGATCGCTGCAAGGAGATCTATAAATATGGAGAGGTAGAACCGGATCCTCCGCGGCGCATACTCGGTGAAGAATATGGATATCCCAAGGCTGACGGGTATGGCGATGAGTGTCGCCACGACGCCGACGAAGAGCGTCCCCAGAATGGCCGGGGCGGCCCCGTAAGCCTCTGTGGAGACGTTCCATGCGAAGCTGGACAGGAAGCCCCAGCCGTTGAAGAGTATGGCCGGTGCCGACCGGTTCACCAGCACGTAGGCGATAGCCAAGAAGAACGCAACAACCGTGACCGATACCGCGATCAGAAGGTACCGGAACACAGAGTCCTGGAGATTTAAAAAAATGGTTTTTCTTGTTTTCATCAGGCTGACCTCGTTTCGGCACCTAGTCCGGCTTAAGTGAGTATGGGCTGCCCGTTGTAGGTAATCGTCCGCAGTATGCCCTCGTTCAGTGCAACGACCTCCTGCGGCAGGACCGCGTAGAGTAGCGGCTCTGAATACCGCTGTCCGTCGTGGACGCACCACCACATGAAGTCGACCACTGCCCGCGCTTTTGCCTCATCCATGTATGTTAGATCCTTCCACACGAGATAGTATGTAAACGCCGAGATCGGGTAAACGTCATCGCCAGGGAGGTTGACTATGGGAGTCCTGATGTCATTCGCCAGGTATTGGGCGCCGGCCTTGGCCGCGTTGGATATGGTCTGCAGCGTGGGCTCGACAAACTGGCCTGCCTTGTTCTGTATATACGCATACGGTATGGAGTTGTTTTTGGCGTAGAAGAACTCGAGGTAGCCTACGGAGTAGGGGGTCTGCCTCACTATGCTTGCCACTCCGCTGTTCTGGGCGCCTGCGAGTCCGGAGGGCCATGCCACGGTAGTCCCTGATCCCAGAGCCCAGAGGGATGAGGCATTGGCCAAGTACGTAGTGAAGACGCTTGTGGTTCCGCTAGAGTCGGACCTGTGGACGGTCACGATATCCTGATCCGGCAGGGCCAGCGAGGGGTTGATGGCGGTTATCCGTGGGTCGTTCCACTTCGTTATATCTCCCTGATAGATCTGGGCGATCAGATCTGCAGTCAGCCTCAGTCCGCCGGCATCTGCTCCAGGTATATTATACGCGACGACAACTCCTCCCGCAGTCTCAGGTATATGGAGTATGGCATACTGGGCAAGTTCGGCGGTTGAGAGAGGCGCGTCAGATCCGGCAAAGTCAAAGACCTTGGATATCAGGTTGTTCTTACCAGCCCCGCTTCCGACCGATTGGTAGGTAATCTGGATCTGGGGGTTGGCATTGTTATATTCAGCGATCCACTTGGTCATGAGCGGGTATGGGAACGATGCCCCGCCGGCGGTCACCTGGGCAGGAGCGAGGGCCCGTGGAAGCGTGAGCCAGCAGAGAGCACCTGCTGCGATTATGACGGCCGCTACCACCGCGACCATTATCACGGTAGAGATCCCTTTCCTACTTTTCATAGACATCCCTACCGTAACAAAAGTATGACTAAATATATACCATATTCAAATAGTATATATATTAATAAATAAAGTATATATAACCTGAGGGTTTGGTTTGGGAGTACGCAGGGTGCAGAGGGTCGGAAGGTCCACGTATACGGTTTCCCTGCCGCAGGAGTGGGTCAGGAGCAAAAACCTGACCCCGAAGACAGAGGTGGATGTGAACGTTCAACACGACGGGAGCCTCAGGATAAATACGCTAGAGTCGATGGATAACAGCAAGGAGCCCAGAGAGATCACTGTAAGCGCAATGGAGGCCGACCCGGGCTATATCATAAGGAAGGCTTTGGCGGCATATATCGCCAACTATGACATAATCCATCTGGACCTGTCAAAGTTTATCCCGGAGGCGGGGGGCAAGGAGAAGATAAAGAAGGTGATAAAGACCAAGATGGCGGGCGGAGAGATAATCGAAGAGTCGGTGGCTAGGATCACCGTCCAGATACTTCTCAAGCCGTACGAGTTCCCGCTCGAGAAGATCCTTCTGCGGATGGCCATCATGGCAAAGGACATGATGGCCGACGTGGGGAGGGGCATGGTTGAGAGGGATCCAAACATACTGAAGGATGTGATCGAGAGGGACGAAGACGTCGACAAGCTTTATTTCATGGCGAGCAGGTGGCTGGCCAGCATCGTCAGCGACCAGGGATCTCTCCAGGACTATGGCATAAAACACATAAAGGACTGCCTGGAATACCGCCTGGCTTTCAGGAACATGGAGAGAGTCTCGGATCACGTCGAGAGGATATCCCGGCATTATATCACAGTCTTGGGGAGCGTGGGCACGGATGTGGCCGGTGCTTTGGCGAGCGGTCTGGAGATGTCCATGAACGTCTTCGTCAGGGCGGTCAACTGTCTCCAGAGCGGCAGTCTGCAGGAAGCAAACAAGGCGATCCATGACGCCAGGAAGGCAGCGGCACAGGCCGAGGAGCTGATACACAGGGTCATCGACAAAGAGACCGACAAGAAGATGATCGGCGCCATGATAATAATCACAGACAGCATCAAGCGCATTGCGGATTACGGTATCGGGATCGCCGAGATCGCATTCAACATGCACGTGGAGTGAGCGGGGCCTTGCCGCCTCCTGCTTGCCGCGGCCCGGATCGTATGAGGCGGAGGCCCGGGCCAGCCGCCAGGCCTCAGACCGACCTGCTGACCTCCTCGAGCTTCCGCCGCTTCCTCGGCGAGGTCTTCCCTCTGGGGTAGCCAAACGAGAGGACGGCCACGAGCCTCAGGCCCTCGTCCGGCTTGATGCCGAAGAAGGCGCAGAACTCGTCCTCCATCAGCAGCGGGACACCGTACCAGCAGCCCCCGATGCCCAGAGCCCACGCAGCCAACAGCATATTCTCTATCGCGGCGGCTGCGCTGTCCCTGGCCCACCGCTCCTCCGTGCCGGGCGCGCTGGAGAAGCTCTTCCTCAGGTCTGCGAATACCCCGACGTAGAAGGGGGCTCTGTAGCGCCCCTCGCCCACCAGCTCCTCCCATTTGGCTGCCCGCTCGGCGGGCATGGGGGGTTTCAGTATCCTGAAGTAGTCCCTGTGCGCACGGACCAGAAGGTTGCGGAGCTCCTCGCGCTTGCCTGCGGACTCGACGAGGATGAAGAACCACTGCTCGTTGCCCCCGGATGTGGGGGCCCTTATACCCGATTCGAGTATCTTCTTTTTATCGCCCTCGCTGAGGGGGGTCTCCTCGTAATCCCTCACCATAGTCCGCGTGTTGATTATGTTAAAGATGTCAGCGTCAGACATGGGAACCACACAGACTGATCTATGGAGCTTTTTAACCTTAACCTTAATCTTAACCTTAACCTTAACCTTAATTTTAATTTTAATTTTAACTTAATTTTAACCTTAACCTCGTCAAGTTAACCCATCACCATCCCCTGACACAGACACAGCGGGTGCGGGGTCGGGTGGTCACGGCGCATTCGCCCTTACCGTTACTGTCAGCTCTTGCAGCGCCTCTCTGTGAAGAGCCCGACCCGGTCCATCGCCTTCTCGAGGTTCTCCATAGAGATGGGATAGGACATCCTGACGTGCCCCTTCCCGGCCTCCCCGAAGGCAGACCCGGGGACCGCGGCAACCCTGCCCTCCACAAGCAGATCCTCGCAGAACCTTTTGTCGTCTGCGCACGAGTCCGCCCCTATCTTCGGGAAGATGTAAAAGGCGCCCCTGGGCTTGACGACGGAGAAGGCAGGCATCTCGGCAAGCCTTCCGTAGATGTAATCCCTCCTGCGCTCGTACTCGCTGCGCATCCTCTCGACGGAGGCCCTGCTCCTCGGGTCCAGGAGGCCCTTGGCCGCAGCATACTGGGCCATCGAGGCGGGGCACGCCGCGAGGTACATCTGGAACTTGACCATCTTGTTTATCAGCTGCTCGTCGGCGGCCACGTACCCGACCCTCCAGCCGGTCATCGCGTAGACCTTCGAGAAGCTGTTGACGGTGATCACGCGGTCGGACATGCCGTTGAGCGAGGCGATGCTGACGTGCTTCTCGCCGTCGTAGATGAGCGCCTCGTAGACCTCATCCGAGACTATCCTGAGGTCATGCTCTATTGCAACGTCTGCGATCTCCTCCAGGTCCTTCCTGCGGAGGATCGCCCCGGTAGGGTTGTGGGGGGAGTTTATAATAATGCACCGCGACCTCTCACCGGTGGCCCTCTCCAGGCTCTCTGCAGTCACCCTGAACTCGCTGCTGTCATCCGTTGCCACCTCGACAAGCTTTCCGCCGGCGAGGGTGACGGAGGCGCCGTGGGTGACAAAGTAGGGCGACGGGACCAGGACCTCATCCCCAAGCCTCAGGAAGGACGACATTATCAGGAGGAACGCCTGGTTCCCTCCCACCGTTACCATGATGTTCCTGTCAGGGTCGGCGTCGATGCCGTTCTCATTTTTGAGCTTCGCCGAGATCGCATCCCTCAGCTCCTTCAAGCCGCAGTTCGGCGTATAGTGGGTATAGCCCATGTCGAGGGCCTGCTTCGCGTACTCTTTTATATGGGCAGGGGTATCAAAGTCCGGTTCACCGATCCCCAAGGAGACGGTATCCTCGTACCTGCTGGCGAGGTCGAAGAGGCGCCTTATCTCCGAGGACGGGATTCCGTCGAGCCTGTCAGAGATTGAAATCGCGATCACCAGAGGTTGAGAGGAGGGGGGAGCTTAAAACCGTTCCCTCCCCAACAGACCAGACAGCCCTACTTTTCAATTTAATTCCAATTTTACGGGTGAACCAGAGCTACGGGTGGCGCTATACAGGCCGCGGTGCAGTACTGCGGGGAAACCAGCAACCCTGCCCCGGCAGCAGGTCGCATCAAGGCATATTTATTAATGCAGAAGAGAGAATACGGATTATGAAGTCGGTGGTCGTCTACTTCTCGAGGGGAGGGAGCACCCGCAAGATAGCGGAAGCGATCGCAGCGGAGCTCGCTTCTGAGGCGGTTGATGTAACCAAGCAAAAGCCGGATGTCTCTGGCGTAGACCTCCGGGTAGTGGGAAGCGGGACGTATGGCGGAAAGCCGGGGAAGGAGCTGGTCTCTTTCCTGGATGGGCTGGCGCCTGCGTCGGGCAGAAGGGCAGCCTGCTTCTCGACCTGCGGCTTTGTCAGGCCCCCGCGGAGCATAGCCGAGATCAGGTCTCTGCTGGAGTCGAAAGGCTACACCGTTGTGGGATGTTACGACTGCCTGGGCAAGTTCCTGCTGAAGAACAGGGGCCGCCCCTCCGAGGAGGATGTGATGAGAGCAAGGGAGTTTGCCCGCAGCCTCGCCCCGGCTATATGATTAAGCGGCGGCTGAGGGCCGGGGCGAAGAGAGGAAGACCGTCAGTCAGCCAGCGCCAGCGGCGATGCGCTCATGGCTCAGCGGGTTCCGCAGTCTCCGGTCGGCTAGAGCGGCATCTGCGCTGACGATTACCTGCAGCATGTTTCTCCTTCACCGCTTCCGCCGCCTTTCGTCTTCCCTGCAGTAAGGCAGCGGGTTAATCCCCCCTCCCGCCCGCCACAACTCACAAGAGTTCGACGGGATAGCCTTTTGGCTGAAGTTTTTTGTATTGCGTCTCTTCATACGCCGTTATGCAGACGGTTTTTTTGTGTTCGGCTATGGCAACTGGCAATGCATCGTAAAACGTTATCTCCCCGTCGTAGGCTATCTCACCGGCCCTCATCGTTAGGCTTTCGTTTAGGTGAGTTACTTTCATGTGGAGGTTGAATAGTTGGGCAAGAGCGGTCTTCCATTTCAGCGTATCGTAATCGAGCTTATATCTCAAGGCGTTACCAACCTCACAGAAAAGAATCTCTGCCACAACTAACTCGAGTGATCCCTGAACGTATGAGTCTAAAAACTTTAAGGCTTCAGCCGATTTTGCCTCAGTACTGAACCACTTGACTACTACCGATGAGTCCAGCACTATCTGGTGGCATCTCTCCATTTTCGTATCTCCTTAGCGCCGTCCCATTCTGTTTTGCTTTCTGCCCGGAGTTTCTTTATTGACTCTGCGGCGCACTGCATTTCTTCTCTGCGTGTGACGTCTTCAAAGGCCCTTCTTGCTACTTCGCTCCAGTTCACGCCTTTGCAGTGCTTCATGCGCGCCTTCAACTCTTCGGGAATTCTTATTGTGATGTTACTCATGCACGTTACCTTTGCACGTTTTGGTTACACATACTGCGCGTATGCATAAAAACTTTCCCCAACGCGCGACTGTTTAATCGACTGTTTAAAATAGGCGCATATTCGGGTACCGGTAAGTCGGGGGTCGTAGGTTCAAATCCTGCCAGGCCACTTAGAGTTTTATCGAGATCCCCCATCTTTTTTCCATCAGCATTTTTGTTGGATGCCAATGCCCTGCTGATACCGCCTACCGGCCACCATTAGGAAGGATATAAAAACCTAGTGATGGAAGACTATAGTGCCCGAGGGTTTATTATGCCGCTTCAGAAGGCTACGTTCGGGATGGGGTGCTTCTGGGGGGCGGAGGAAACATTCCGGGGGGTGGAGGGCGTAAAGTCGACCGCCGTCGGTTACATGGGCGGAGAGATCGAGAACCCCACATACGAGACGGTCTGCACCGGCAGGACAGGGCACGCCGAGGTGGTGCAGGTGGAGTACGATCCCGCGGTGGTATCATATGACGACCTCCTCAGCATCTTCTGGGAGAACCACGACCCGACAACGCTGAACAGACAGGGATGGGACATCGGCACCCAGTACCGATCCGTCATCTTCTTCCACGATGAGGAGCAGGGGGAGAAGGCGAACCGATCGAAGGCAAGGCTGCTGGCGTCTGGGAGGTTCAAGGACCCCATAGTGACGCAGATCGTCCCGGCCTCGACCTTCTACAGGGCCGAGGAATACCACCAGAGGTACCTTGAAAAGAATAAGAGGGAGCGCTGCAGAGTCTATCGGGCCGGGTCAGACAGGATGGGCCAGGACCGGTAGGCCGGAGGCTCCAGCTGCGTCGCAGAGGAGGCGAGACGGCCCGTGACCAAGGAGATCTCGATGGAGACGGCTCTCGAGATGTTCAGTTCCGGTCTCTACAAGGCAGGCTTCTACCTCCCCGCAGATGACAGGGAGTGCAGGGACTCTGCCGTGGTGTGGACAGGCGAGGACGAGGTCTTCGCCACCGCCGACCGGTGGCCCGCCCTCTCGCTGGCGGGGAAGGGCTATGAATCGTTCCTCCAGGCGGTAAAAGCGATAGTGGAGCGGCGCCTCGAGTCGCGCGCGGCAGGGGCCTCGTGCCCTATAGACAGGTACATGCTCTGGGGCAGGTCGAAACAGGCTTCCGGCCCCGCAAGGGCATGACCGGAGTGGCCTGATCCCATGTCCGGGACTGGCAGAGTATATATGCAGCAGGCGACGTCAGGTAACCGTGCACCTGGAATGCCGGTCATCGCAGCAGATGGTCTCACGAAGGTCTTTGGCAAGCTGACGGCAGTCGACCGCCTCAGCTTCGAGGTCATGGAGGGCGAGGTCTTCGGCCTCCTGGGGCCCAACGGCGCGGGGAAGACGACGGTAATCCGGATGCTGGCGTCCCTCATCCTCCCGACGGAGGGAAGGGCCACCGTGGGGGGCCACGACGTCAGAAAGGAGGGGGAGAAGGTGAGGCAGGCGATCGGCGTGCTCACCGAGAACCCGAGCCTCTACGAGCGGCTGACCGCCTACGAGAACTTGGAGTTCTACGCCGAGGCGTATGGGATGACGGGAGACGCCAAGCGCGGCCGGATACGCCACCTCCTGGAGAGCTTCGACCTCTGGCAGCGGAGGGACTCGAGGGTCGCCACCTTCTCGAAGGGCATGAAGCAGAAGCTTGCCATCGCCCGGGCCATGGTCCACAGCCCCTCGATCCTGCTTCTCGACGAGCCCACCACAGGCCTGGACCCCGAGTCAGCGAAGGAGATAAAGGACATGATAGGCGACCTCAGCCGCCAGGGAGGGACTATACTGCTGAGCACCCACCGCCTGGGCGACGCCGAGAAGCTCTGCAGCCGGGCCATGATCATAGCCAAGGGGAGATGCATAGTCATCGGCTCCCCGGAGGAGCTAGGCGATATGGCCAGCCCCCCTGTACTCCGGATCGGGCTTAGGGGCCCGCCGGGGAAGATCGCCGAGGCGGCGCGGCAGGTGCCCGGCGTCAGGGGGGTCGCCGCGGATGGCTCAGCACTGCTGGTAACGTCGGAGGGCCGCGATCTGGAGGAGCTGGCGCCGGAGGTGGTAAAGGGGGTGGTGCTTGCCGGCGGCGCCGTCTCGTCGGTCAGTATATCGCGGCCGACGCTGGAGGAGGCGTACCTGAAGCTCATGGGAGGGAGGATCGGAGATGCCTAGGCTCGGCAGGGCTTTCCTAGTCTTCAAGAAGGACTGGAGGGAGATCAGCAGGAACTGGCAGATCATGGCGCCCATCTTCACCGTGCCGCTCGTCTTCGCGATCGTCATCCCCGCCGTGATGGTGTTCATACCCAACATAACCTCAGGATCCAACGCGATCGATAACCTGCAGGGCCTGGAGAACTTCCTCGGGCCGCTCAGCGAGGAGATCAGGGGGATGACCGGCAGGCAGGTCATGGTCTACGTGATGACGCTCTACTTCTTCGCCCCGCTCTTCCTGATAATACCGATAATGGCGTCGAGCGTGATAGCCTCGGACAGCTTCGCCGGCGAGAAGGAGAGAAAAACCATCGAGGCGCTTCTGACCACACCGTTGTCCGACAGCGAGCTCATTCTGGGAAAGATAGCTGTCTCGTTCGTGCCCGCGATGGTCACGACCGTAATCGCGTTTGCGCTCTACTCTGCAGTCGTTGATGCGCTGGCGCTCCCCCTCTTCGGCAGGCTCCTCCTCCCCAACTTCAGCTGGCTCCTGCTCATCTTCGGGCTCGCGCCGACAGTCTCCCTCGCGGCGATAGGGCTAACGATCGCCATATCTGCCCGCGTGAAAGGGTTCAGGGAGGCGCAGCAGATCAGCGGGCTGCTTCTCCTCCCCGTCTTGGCGCTGGTCTTCGGGCAGATCTCCGGTGCGATTATCTTCGGGCCCCTGGTACTGGCCGGGATGATAGCGGTCTTTGCCCTGGTCGACGCCGCAGCGTTCTACCTGGGGCTGAGGTCTTTCAGAAGGGAGGAGATCCTGATCCGGTCGGCTTGAGGCAGCGGCAGGAAAAAGAGGGGACGGCGCGGTGCTCCGATCGTGGGTCAGGGCCCGGTGGTCTTGGCTACGACCGAGATATATACGGATGCGTCCCCTGATGGTTCCGCACCGCCCTCTATCTGCCCGGCGTTGTTGACCACCAGGTAAAAAGTATCACTCACAGGGGCTGTAAAGTTGTAGATGTGGGCGAACGTGTCAAGCCGGCTGCCCGCTATGTAGTATGTGAACGTCCCGTTCCCTCCGGCCATAACAGACTGGAAGCCGGGCCAGTCTTCCGTATCCATCAGTATGATGTCAACGGGACCTCCGCCCAGAACAGCCACCGTTACAAGGAGTTCGGTGCCGTTATCCAGCTGCCAGCTGTACCAGTTGTAAAAGCCTTCCTCCACAACCGTTATGTTGTTCCGGAGGAGGGTGTAGGTATCCGAACTGGCTGCTGGCGTGCCGTCTGAGCTGAGCGGAGGGATCGACGCCACCGTGGCCACCGCCGCAGGGGCAAGGGCAAGGGTAAGCACGAGGACGATGGCAGAGGTAAGAAGAGCGATACGTTTAATGTTTTTGTGCTTATCTGAAGCGTTATTATAATTATAATCAGTGCTTCTGTAATGATGTGGATCTGCCATACGTTATTATGGTTTAATGTTTCTCTTAAATGTAATTAATCAAAGAATTATATCTGCAAACGGCACCCGGCGCCCTCATTATGGCTCTTCGCGCGCCGATGTTCATTTATTAGAGCTTGCTAGCGCCTGCCGCTGAAGACTTTGCCTGTCTCCTGAGGGCATCTGTTCCACAGATCGTTGCAGCCGCTGCCTTTCGCTGTCCCGTAGCAGCCGCGTCGGCGGGCAGGGGCTGGCATATGCCGCACCCTAGAATGCACTAAGCCAGGCCCGGTCCGCCCTGCATCCCGGCCGGTTAAGCGCCTTTAGGCTCGCCCCTCATCCAGGTCAGGCAATCCGCTTCCCCGCCTCGTACGAGGGGCTCTGGTTCCAGACCTCTCTCGGCTCCAGGACCCAGACCCCCTTGGCCGCGAGGCCGAGGCTCTTCAGCGCAGCGTTCATCGAGTCGAAATACTGGCCGGAGGTCACGTAATCCTTGACGGATGATTTCACCTGGTACGAAGCAGTCCAGTTGCTGACGAGTATCGAGACCAGCTCGCCCTTCTCCCTCATGTGCTCGAGGTTCTTGCTGGTCTGCTTCATCAGGATGGCGCCCACAATGATGGTATGTGGGTCGGGGGCGACCGCGCTCCCGACCTGGATGGCGTGGATGTTCCCCTCGGCCGACTTTGTGGCGATGACCTTTACTGCTTTCTGATCGTTCAGCAGTCCCATCACATCGGCAGGAAGATCGACCATAATCCCAACTCCTATTATAGATCGGGCGGCAGTCACTTATATCGGATTCTGCTTGTGCTGCTGACTGTCAGGGGGCGGCCGGCGCCCTGCAGTACGCCGGGAGGGGCAGGGGCCACATCAGTAGGTGAACCTGCCCAGCCGCGAGTCCAGGACGAGAGAGTTGCCGGAGTCGGCCCGCTCGCACCTGCCTATAACCTGCGACCCTACGCCGTACCGCTCTGAGGTCCGGATCACCTCCTCCTCGTCGCCCTTCCTCACGATCACCTCGAAGCCCACGCCCATGTTGAAGTCCCGCTGCATCTCACGGGCGCTCTCCCCGCTCTCCTGCAGTATCAGCCCGAAGATCGGGTCGGGCTCCGGGAGGTTGTCCTTGACATACCGTATCCCCCTGCCCAGCCGGAGGCACTTCGTCAGCCCCCCGCCGGTGTTGTGGACCATCGCCTTGACGTCCACCTTCCCGAGCAGCTCGAGTGCGATCGGCAGGAAGATCCTCGTGGGCGAGGCCAGCGCCTCTCCAACGGTCATCCCCAGCTCCGGCGGCTCGGAGTCGAGCCTGAAGCGGCCGTAATAACCGGAACCCCTGCCGCTTCCGACCTCAGGGTACTTCTCCAGGTACTCTCTAGAGAGGAGGCTGTGTCTCGCCAGCGTCAGGCCGTTGCACATTATACCGCTGTTCACCCCCTTCTCGTAGGAGCACTTCCCCCCGCTCCTCAGCCCTACGATGATGTCCCCCGGGGCTATCCTCCCGCCGGTGATGACCTTGTCCAGGTCGACCCTCGCCATCACGGCGCCGGAGATGTCGAACGTCTTGATTATGTCCGGGAGGTCCGCGGTCTCGCCGCCCCCGAAGAGGACGGCTGAGCCGAGCGACCTGAGGAGGGAGAAGACGCCGGAGAAGCCCTTCGTGAGACCGCTGAAGAGATCCTCCTTCCTGAGGTTAAAGCCGTTGATCGCGAGATAATCCGAAAAGACTATGGGCTTTGCGCCGGCGCAGATGACGTCATCAACATTCATGGCGACGACGTCGGACGCCAGCGGCTCGAACCAGCCAGGATCGCCGGTCTCCTTGTACTGTAGGTATGAGACTATCGGCTTGCTCCCCGCGCCGTCCTCGTGAAGCAAGAGCCCTTTCCCCGGGCAGTCTGGATCTCTAACGACGGAGCAGAAGGCATCCGGGAAGAGATCGTCAGATAGCGACTTTAGTGACTCTATTCCAGCCTTGCTGACGTCAACACCAAGCTCACTGTATTTGGAAGGCGTCGGCCCCACCACGCTCTGAGTTGGGGGCGAGACCTCATAAAGGTTACTTAGCCGCTGTGGCGCGTACCGGGCGCGGGGGGAGAGACAGATCCAGTGTGCAGCCTTCGGACGGCGCCCCGGAGCGCGTCCAAACCTTTTATATCACCACTGCCCAAGCCTCTACCAGTGGCTTGGATGAACGAGGAATTGAGGCGCTACGTCGAGGACGCGCTGGCCAAGTGGATCAAGAAGCAGATCGAGGAGGGGCGGTTCACCGCCAGCCTCAAAATAGTGCTAGACGAGCCTATTGAGGTCAGAGGCATGAGGGGGAAGCTCGTGGGAGAGATCATATTCGGCGAGAAGGGGGAGCAGCCCGGAACACCGGCCCCGCCCAGCTATGGCTATGGCAGGGCAGAGGAGCGAGTCCAGGTGCAACAGCAGGGCAGCCAGAACAGCCAGAAGGCGGAGGGTGGGGAGATCATGAGCATGCAGGAGATCGACAAGCTCCTCAAGTCCCTCGGAGTCTGATCGGGGTCATCTGTTCCGCTCTTCCTCCTTCGCGGCACAAGTCGACCCGGCGCCTACCGGCGGATTCTTTTCACCGCGTACGAGAAGATGCCTCCGATGATTATCCCTACACCGATCACTATCAGGAAGAGAGTGATGGCAGGGACCCAGTCCAGGCCCCCTGCGATCCTGCTGGCGATGTAGGCCAAGCCTCCCCAGAAGACGCCCCCGGAGACGGCTGAGCCGATCTTGTCGATAGGGCTCCTCAGAACTATCCGTGCGATGAGGAGGAAGACGTGTGCGGCCGCAAATGCAAGCGAGAACTGATACACGGCGTTGTAGAGGACGGGGTGGTTGGACTGCGGCAGGGGGAGGAAGATGTTCGGCGAGACCTCCGTGAGGCGTATGTCCTTGAAGAAGTTGATTACCTCATCGGTCAGGTTCGGGGTAATTGAGAAGATCCACCCGAGAAGTATTAGGAAGATGCCAAACATGATCAGGCCAGGCACGTCCGGCGCATCGGACCGGCGCCTTGATGTGCCCCCCGAAGGCTGCGTAACCCGACCTGCAGCTCGGACATTGCTATAAGTTATGATAGATTGGTTTATTGTCATTTGCCCCAGCTTGGTTAATTAAACGATTATGGCTTATTTAAGCTATCCTGAAGGACGTTATGGTATGATAAGACGGGATAAGATGCGGGCATCCGTCAAACGATAGAGTGGTTCAACCGCATCAGGGATTATGATACGGCACCCTCTTTTGATAAGACAGAGTATATGGATGTATCGTGGCAGTGTTGAGGGCAGGTTGCCGGAGACAGCCCCACTCACGGCACAAAAGCATGATCAATAGCCACAAATAGCCGGGACTGTGCCCCGATCAGGCCGGGGGCGTGCCACAGCCTCTGCCCGTGGGTCAGACGCACTACTGGTTCGCGTTCCCGTCGGCGAAGATGAGGCTGTAGTTCGAGATGTACTTGCAGACGGGCTTCTTCCCCGTTATCTCCTGCAGGCCTGCGTTGATGAAGTTGAGCAGGAAGAGAGACCACTTCCTGCCGATATTGTGGCCGATCCTCACCTCGAAGCTGTCCCGGTCCTTTGCGTTCTCATTGGTGGAGTAGGTTGCCCAGTTCATGTATCCGCAGACGACCAGCTCGAGGTACATCTTGAAGGCCGGCACCGAGAGCTCGCCGAAGAGCTGCAGCATGACCTCCTTGGCAGTCACGGCACCCATCTTCGCTGCCAGCCTCTCCAGAGTCTTGTCGTCGAGGGCGTCGACTATGTCCGTCAGATCGTTCCGGGTCATGGTAATGATGCCAAAGTTCTCCATCTTTGACCCTACCGTGATGTACTTCCTGAGGATGCGGCAGGTCAGGCCGTTTACGGTAGCCCCCTGCTTCCGCGCCTCTGCCTCCAGACCCTTAATAACATCTGAACCGATCCTGAACGTCCTGGGGGTTGATACGGCAGCCATAGCCAACTCTTCAACCATAGACGCACCTATTGAAGCGTATTGTCTTCAGAGGCTAAAAAATCTATCCGTCCTGATCCTAAACGAATATTTAGGTTCATTTGTAGCCATGAGGATAGATCCACCCGGGGAGGTCAACCCTATTTGTCCAGTAACCTTAAATAGTTCATATCCACCCACTAACATAAGTTTCAATTGGAGGGTAAGAAGTGACAGGCGATTGCCGTTACCAAGGTGTTGGTCTTTTCAGGTAAGTACTCTAGTTCTACAAACATAAAACCCTCTGCGATCCTTGAAAAGTCCCTTCAGAAGATTTGTGACAGAACCCTGACAGACGTCCAGAAGAGGATCCTGCTCCACATCTGCAGGAACGGGCATTCCAACAAGACGTGCTCACGCTACGTGAGGGAGATCTCCAGAGAGATGGGGATACCCGAGTCTACAGTGAAGTGGAGCATGAACTCGCTCAGGGACGCGCTCCTTATAGAAGGGGGAAGCGCGGCCGTGAAGGGCGTGCCGGTCAGGGTGACGTACCCGGGGCTTCTGGTCGCGGAGGGCCTGAGGGGGAGTGAGGCATGAGGATCACCCCTGCTCTTGGCGCAAGCATAGTGGCCCTCGCGGTCTGCTTCATCCTCGTCCCCGTGGTCTCGGCTACGGTGGGGGGATGGTACGCCTACTGGGGGGCGCTGCTGCTGAGCGTTGTCTGGGCAGCCATCCTCCTGTGGCTAAAGCTGACAAAGTACTGGGATGAGGAGGGGGCGTAACGATGGGATCGATCCCAACAGTCCTGCAGACCCAGATCGCCCTACCGTCCCCCACCGCAGACTCGGCCCTCGCGGTGACGGTAGCTATAGCCGCGATGCTGGCGGTCAGCGCCGGGATCGGCATATACTGCTTCAGGAGGTGTAGGAACTTTGACGAGTGGATGGTCGGCCACCGCGACATGGGGCCTATCGTCACCGGTTTCGCGCTCACGGCGACCTGGCTCAGCGGCTGGGCAATCTTCGGCAACGCCGGCCTTGGCTATACTTACGGCTGGTCGGGCGCGTGGCTCATAGGTTCGATGAACCTGATGGGCTTGGCGCTCTGCGTCGTGATAGGCTACCGCATGAGGCGCTACGCGTCCATGGGTGCGAGGACGGTTCCAGAGGTCGCACGGATAAGGTTCGACAGCAGGGCCATCCAGGCCCTGGCCGGAGTGACCATGAGCATCCTCCTCATAGTATACAGCGTCGGCCAGTACAAGGCCATGGCATCGGTATGGAGGCTCACGACTGGGACTGACTGGCTCTGGAGCCTCGTGATAACGGCGAGCCTCTGCGCCATATACATCGCCGTCGGGGGGTACGCTGGCACACAGCTCTCCGTCGCCCTCCAGGGGGCGATCTTCATGGTCGTCGGCTGGGCGTTCGGCATAGCCTCGATAATATGGGCCGGCGGCCCCGCACAGATAGCGGAGGCGATGTCCTCTGCGGCCTTCGTCAGACCCGGCGGGGCAGCAACGTCGGTGCCCTTGGGGCAGTACACTGCCCCGATAGCGCCGTCTTTCGCCGGCTACGACTGGCTCGGGGTGGTGGGCGCCATGTTCATGTTCCTCCTGATGGCCTCAGGCTTCCCCCACAATATAGCCAGGTTCCTCGGAGTTAGGAAGACCTCAAAGAAGGATTATGCAGTGCTGATGGCCATCGTTGCACTCAACTGCGTCACGCCTCTGATGGTAGGCGCGATGGGCTACGCAGCCAGAACGGTGTGGGGTGCAGAGCTCATGAACACGGGTCCGATCTACGGCGACGCTGCCGCCTCGCTCGTGAGCCTCGCCATCGGGGGCTCAGTTGGAGGGGCGGTCTTCTCCATGGCAGTCTTCTCCGCCGCGGTGTCGACGCTGGCAGGCATGACTATGATCATGGCGACCAACATGACCAGGGATCTCATCTGCAACATCAGGCCGAAGACTTCGCCGAAGCTCCTGCTCAACCTCTCGAGGCTCCTCGTGGTACCGTTCATTGCCCTGCCGCTCTGGTGGACGTACACGTCACCGCCGCCGGTGTTGTCCGAGTTCATGGCAGGATCGGCGGTGGCCCAGGCAGGCATATTCTTCTTCGTCGTAGCGGTCTCGATGTACTGGAAGCGGGCGACGAAGTGGGGGGCCATAGCGACAGTCGTCTATGGGATGACCCTCTCGCTGCTCCACCCCTCGGTCTACGGTAAGTTCGTCCCGCCGTTCACCCACTGGGGGGTCTGGGCACTAACCCTGATGTTCGGCTGTGCGCTGATCTACGTGGTGGTCAGCCTCCTGACGAAGCCTATGCCGGAGGAGAAGCTCGCCAAGATCTTCCCGAAGAGTGCGTAGCCGGACGCATGCCGGATGCCGAGCAGGATTCCGGCATCCTTCCCTTTTTTCCTTTCCTTCCCATTCCATTCCATTCCATTCCATTCCTTTTCTACTCCCCCAATTCCTTTCGCCCGCTTCCTTTCCGCCTTGATGTTTACTTCCCTCACGCGGCCTTCATCCCGGGCCGGGTACTGCGCCCCTGAGGCTGTGGCGGCGCGTCCGCGTCATTTATATAACCGCTCCGCTCACTTCGAATGGTCTGGTGATCCCTCTGACCCTAACCCCAAGAGACCGCTTCCTCAACGTCCTGTCTGGGAAGGAGGTAGACAGGGCACCGGTGCTAAGCGTCACGCAGACCGCCACCGTCGAGCAGATGGAGCTGGTGCAGGCGTACTGGCCGGAGGCGCATACGGTGGCTGAGCAGATGGCGAGGCTCGGCCTCGCGGCATACGAGAGGGCCGGCTTCGAAGGAGTCCGCATACCATTCAGTATGATCGCCGAGGCCAGTACCTTAGGGTGCGGCGTCGATTACCATGGGGACAGAATAGGCTACATACCGAGCATCAGCGGGCCGCTTGCCTCCGGGAGCCTCAGGGCCGCAGAGCCGACCGAGGGGCAGATGGGCATCATCGTGGAGGCGACCCGGATCTTGAGGGACAGGCTGGGCAGCAGAGTTCCAATCATAGTCGGCGTCACAGGGCCTTTCACGCTCACGTGCTTCATTAGGGGTTTTGAGAGGACCATCACAGACCTCACCGCAGAGCCGGTAGCCGTCCACAGGACGTCGACTGTCGCCCGCGAGATCATCTCCAAGTACTGCGATGCCCTCCGCGGGGCGGGTGCCGACGCCGTCTCGCTCCTGGAGCCGAATGCTTCCCTGCTAGGTCCCAAATACTTCGGCGGGTTCGTCCTCCCCTACCTCAACGAGATCAACGAGGGCTTGAGGATCCCGGCCGTGCTCCACGTCTGCGGGAACTCGCTGCCGATAATGGGGCTGATGGCTCAGAGCGGGGCCCGGGGCATAAGCATAGACCAGAAGGTCGGCGTGGCCAGGGCGAAGGCGATCATCGACGGGAGGGCGTCCCTGATAGGCAACGCCGACCCCGTGGCGCTCCTCCTGGGCGGCAGGCCTCCAGACATCGAAAGGGAGTGCAGGCGGATGCTCCGCGATGGGGTAGACATCCTCGCCCCGGGGTGCGGCCTCTCGCCGTTCACCCCGATCGGGAACCTTAGGGCGATGGTCAGGGCCGCCTCTGGCGGGGCGTAACGGCAGGAATTTATAGAGTGCCGAGTACTCTAATAATGACGTTTGGAAATGGCGTACATCTGGTCGATAAAGAAGGCCGGGGAGGCCAAGCCCGCCCATTACCTGCAGCTCTTCCCGAGGGGCACCAACTACCCCGTCGGCGAGAGGCAGGCGGGCGAGATCATGAAGAGATGCGGCTGTGAGAGGGCCGACCCCTCGGAGTACAGCACGGAAGGGCTGCCCGAAGGCTCCGAGACGGTACTCCTCAAGGTCGGGGGCGAGGAGCCATACCTCTGGGAGGAGCCCCTGCCGAGCGGCGAGTTCAGGTACGCCCTCCAGCTCACAAGGGACGGGCCCAAGGTCGGGATCGAGCCGGGGCTTGCCTATGCCGTGAAGAGCACGAACAGGGCGGTCCTCGCCGATCCGAAGGAGCTCGGGCCGGGACCTGCTTCACCTGCCAAGGCATTCAGGATCATGCCCCGCGAGCTCTCCTGCCTCGGCGGGGAGGGCGACAAGAGGTGCTTCTTCAAGACCTGAGCTGGGAGGTCCCCGGGGAAAACAGAGGGGCAAGCAGTACTCGCCAACGATGAAAATAGGAAAATTTATTTCCCGAACAGGGACTGAGTGGATCGCGACAGCAAATGGCCATGCTTGAAGCCAGAGACATCACGGTAAGGGTCGAAGGCAGGCTCATATTAAAAGATCTAAGCTTCAAACTCAAGGAGGGCACGAGCCACATCCTCTTCGGCCCCAACGGCTCAGGGAAGACTACGCTCATCAGCGCGCTCATGGGACTGCCCGGTTATGAGATACTCTCCGGCAGGATGTTCCTCCAAGGTGTAGACATCACGGAGAAGGGCGTCGACGAGCGGGCGAGGCTGGGAATGGCGATCAGCTTCCAGAACCCTCCGGAGATAACCGGCGTGAAGCTGGGCGATCTCCTGAGGCTGTGCCTGGGAAAGACTGAGGCAGAAGGTTTCAGCGCCGAGGAGAGGGAGCGGATCGAGGCTTTCCGCCTGACCAGCTTCCTCGACAGGGATATCAACGTCGGCTTCAGCGGAGGTGAGAGGAAACGTTCCGAGATCCTCCAGCTCCTCTTCCTCAAGCCGAAGGTGCTGCTTCTGGACGAGCCCGACTCGGGGGTGGATGTGGAGAGCCTGCGGATGATCGCGGCCGAGATCCAGCGTTATGTGGAGAGCACGGGAAGTTCTGCCCTCATCATCACACACAAGGGCGATATCCTAGATCACGTTAAGGCAAGTTACGGCTGTGTGCTGCTCGACGGGCAGCTCCACTGTTTCGCCGACCCTACGAGCATCTATGAGGATATCAAGCGGCTGGGTTATGAGGAGTGTGTGGCCTGCAGGAGAAGGACGCGGGAGGGATGGAAGTGAGCGGTAACGGGAGCAGGAACGGGAGCACGGGTACGAGTACGAACGCGAGCAGGGGCGAAGAGAGCGGACTGGTGAGGATCCCCCATGAGATACTGGCCGAAGCCGAGCAGGCAGGCTTGGAGGCAGAGGCGAAGAGCCGTTCGGCCACATTCTTCCACCTCAATCAGGAGACGGTAGCCGCCAAAGTCAACGAGCTGTATGAGGGCAAGCTGGAGATCATGGACGTGAAAGCTGCCCTGCGCAGGTACCCCTGGCTCAGCGATTACATGTGGAAGATCGTAAGCAAAGACAAGGACGAGTTCACCAAGAAGGTGGCAGACGAGTATAGCGGCGGTTACTTCATAAGGATAATGCCCGGCGCCGAGATCACCTTCCCGCTCCAGTCATGCCTGATGATCACGCAGAGGAATCTGGAGCAGCGCATACACAACATCATTATAGCCGAGGAGGGTTCGAGGGCGCACATCATCACCAGCTGCCTCCAGCATTCCTCCGTGGCGAACGCCTCCCATCTCGGCATAAGTGAGATATACGTCAAGAGGAACGCTATGCTCAACTTTACGATGATCCATCACTGGAGCGAGGAGACGCTCGTGCGGCCCAGGAGCGCGGCCGAGATCGGCGACGGTGCCACGTTCGTCTCGAACTATGTCTGCGTGCGCCCCGTCCGCGATGTGCAGATGTACCCTGTGGCCTACTGTAGGGGCAACGATTCGAGGGTCAGCTTCAACAGCATCCTCTACGGCCAGAGGGACAGCCTCCTTGACATCGGCAGCAGGGCGGTCCTCTCAGGGAGGGGCAGCAGGGCAGAGATGGTGAGCCGCGCAATAGCCCGTGAGGGCTCGAAGATGATAATCAGGGGCATGATCGAGGGCGAGAACCCAGAGTGCAGGGGCCACCTGGAATGCCGCGGCCTGCTCATGGACGACAGGTCGTTCATGCAGTCCATCCCGGAGCTTGTTGCCACGAAGAAAGGGGTGGAGATAACGCACGAGGCGGCAGTGGGCAAGGTCAGCGAGAAAGAGATCACCTACCTGATGACGCGGAGGCTCTCGCGGGATCAGGCGGTCTCGCTCATCATACGCGGCTTTATGGACGTGAGCATCCTAGGCTTACCGGAGGCCTTGAACGCAGAGATAAAGAGGATCATCAGCACCTCTGCGGGCGCCGGATAGCCCAAGCTGGCTGCCCGGCCCTTGCCGGGAGGGATCTGTACTGGCATCGGGTACAGGAGGCCGACGCGGCCGGGCAGGCTTATGTTGAGTTCGATCCGGGTGCCGCCGAAGGTGCTGGGGCTGGTGCCGGGGCAGGCACTCTTTCCCCTTCCTTCGGAGGCGGACCTACCACGACCGGCTCGGTCTTTACGCCCCTCTTCTTCTCCGCGAGCTTCAGTATGCCCTGGACGATGCCGTTGACGATCTGTTCCGGCTTCGCGGCACACCCGGGGACGTAGACATCGACCGGTATCGCCAGGTCGGCCGAGCCCAGGATCGCATAGTTCTCCGGCTCCTCCTCGTAGAAGAGGCTCCCGCCGCAGGCGCAGCCGCCGATAGCGATCACCACCTTCGGCTCCGGGACCTGGCTGTAGACCCTCTTGAGCATGGGAATGAACTGCTTCGGGACGCAGCCTGTCGCCAGGAGTATGTCCGCGTGCCTCGGGGACCCCACCAGCTGTATCCCGAACCGCTCGGCGTCGAACCGGGGGGCGAGGGCGGCGAGGATCTCGATGTCACAGCCGTTGCAGCCGCCGCAGTGCAGGTGGTAGACCCACGGAGAGTATATCCTGGCCTTATCCATTATCCCGAGCCCCATTTATGCCCCCTCCACCCACACGTGCTTCTTGGTGTGCGTGTCGAGGCCGACGGACCTTGCCCTCTTGCACTCCGGGCAGTACTGCTCGACCTTCCTAAAGTCGGCCGCCACCTCATCCCTGACGCTCTTGTCGATCTTCTCATTGAGCCGCTCGAAGGATCTCTTCAGCTGCTTCTGCGCGATGAAGGGCCGCCCGCAGCATGCGCAGACAGCCATGTCCAGCGTGGTCTCGACGAACATCTCCGGCCTGGTCTTGTCGCGCACCGCCAGCTCGAACCTGGGGGTCATCTTAATCGCCTCCTCCGGGCAAGCCTCCTCGCAGTGGCCGCAGAAGGTACATCTCGAGAGGTTTATCTGCATCACCAGCTTCCCGTCGACCATCACCGGCGTCGTCGCCCTTCCGGAGCAGACGTAGTAGCATGCCTTGCAGCCGATGCACTTCTCCAGATCCCTCTCAGGGATGCCCCTCAGCTTCGGCGGGATCTGGCTGTACCGCTTCTCGCCCATAGCCGTTGAGGGGTAGCTCAGGGTCATTGGTCTGCTGTACTTCCGGATCACTTTTCTCAGGATTCTTGCTGGGGCAGACATATCAGACCACCAACCTCAGCACCAGGGCTACCGCAAACGAGGCGATGCCCAGTGCGATGACTAGCTTGCTGTATGAGACCAGTGCTGTGTCTATCCTGTACCTCGGGCTCAGCGTGTGTATCGCCGAGAGGAGGAAGACGAGCAGCACCGCGGCCGCCGCATAGACCGGCAGCCAGAGGAGCGAGCTGGAGAGCGGCGGCAGGAAGGCCGCCACGAAGAGGCCGACCAGCCCGTAGAAGAGGAAGACGCGGGTGAGGAAGAACATGCCCAGGTACTTGCCGCTGTACTCCGTGTAGGGGCCCGCCACGATCTCCGTCTCCGCCTCCGGTATGTCGAAGGGCTTTATGTGGAGCTTACCGAGCATCGCTAGGAACATCAGGACCCCGGCCATGGCGAAGAGGACAAAGTTGAGCGGCCTGCCGACGTCGATCGCGAGGTTCCACAGAGTGAGCGTGCCCTGCGCGTACGCCACCGAGAAGAGGCTGACCACGAAGGCCAGCTCCGCGATGAGGAAGAGCTCGGCCTCGCGCCTGGCGCCGATGGCACCCCAGGGGGAGCCGCTCGCCGCGGGACCGATTATTGTGAACATCACGGCGGCTATGATGAGGTACGAGGCTATGATCATGCTGTATGGGACTGCGGAGAGCAGGGGCAGCCCGGGGAACGGTATGAAGAATACCGCGAGGACCGCGAAGGCGAGAGAGAGGTACGGTGCGGCCTTGAAGAGCCCCTTGTGCGGGACATCGGGCACGAGGGTCTCCTTGCCGAAGAGCTTGAGCACGTCGTAGAGGGGCTGCAGTATCCTCGACCTCCCCAGGATGGGCGCGAGGTCGCTGTACATCTGGACCATCGGCCCCACCCTCCACTGGAGCCTGGCGGTTATCTTCCTCAGGAGAAACGAGTAGATGACGCCGAGGAAGAGGCTGATCGGCACTATGAGCGCGACGCCAACTGCGGTGAGGACTGGATCGAGCGCCATCTCAGGCACCTCCAGACGACTTTCGGCTCAGGCAGACCAGGTCGTCCCAGGTCAGCTGGCATACCCTCTCGGTCTTGGTGTCGATCACCTCGAACCTGTCGGTGCAGGCGAGGCACTGGTCGGTGCTGCCCATTATAACGGGCACATCCGCGAGGTTCGAGCCGATGAGCATGAAGGGTATCAGGGCGTTGTTCCGGTAGCTGGGGGTTCTTATCCTGACGGCCTGCGGGAGGTTGCCCTCGCCGGCGCGGATGTAGTAGGCGAGCTCACCACGGGGGGCCTCGTTGAGCCCGATCCCCTCGGCGTTCTCGGGGATCTCCCTCGGCTTTATCCGCACCTCCCCCGTCGTCTTCGACAGGTAATCGAGGCACTGGTCGATTATGCCGATTGAGACGAAGAGCTCCCTGACGCGGACGAGGGTGCGGGCCATCGTGTCGCAGCCATCCTCAGTTATCACTTCCCAGCTGATCTTGGCGGGATCGTAGACCGCGTGCGGCGGGTTGTCCATCCTGACGTCGATCTTCCAGTTGCTCGCCCTCGCGACGGGGCCGACCGCGCCTCCGTTGAAGGCCTGCGCATAGCTCAGCCTGCCGACGCCGACCAGGCGCGACCTGAGGACGGGATGGGCGGCGACGTCGAGGAGGAGCGGCTTCGCCTCGTCGCCCACCCCTTTAACTATGGAGCGGACCCTCTGGGCGAGCTCCTGCGAGACGTCCCTGCTCACCCCGCCGAGCCTCCAGATGCCATAGTTGACGCGGTTGCCGGTGATCTCCTCGATGATGTCCATTATGCGCTCCCTGATCCCCCACGTGAGCATGAAGCCTGTCTTGAAGCCTATCACGTCCGAGACCACGCCGAGCCAGAGGAGGTGACTGTGCACCCTGTTGAGCTCCACGAGGAGGGTCCTGATGTACCGGGCCCTCTCCGGCACCTCGGCCCCGTAGAGGTTCTCCACCGCGGTGACGTAGGCCAGGCCGTGCGCTCCGCTGCAGATCCCGCAGACGCGCTCGGCGGTGAAGACCCCCTTGTTGTAGCCCCTCCGCTCGATGAGGCGCTGTATCCCCCTGTGGTGGAAACCGGTCTTGATGTCTGCGTCGACGACCGACTCGCCCTCCACCTTGACCTGGACTATCTGCCCCTCTATCACGCCGGGGTGGTAGGGCCCGATCGGGATGAGGGACGAGTAGGCGTCCCGTATGCCGACGGGGAGCCACTTCTCCTCGCCCGGGACCGCCCCGGCCCCCGGCGCCGGCTTCATCACCGTGGAGGCCTGCTGCTTCGTCTGGCTCTCTGCCGGCTGCGGCCACTCGAAGGGGAGGAACTGGTGGCGCGTATCAGGGGCGTTGAGGGCGGTCACTCCGAGGAACTCCATCATCTCCCTCTCAGCCCAGCTCGCCTGCCAGGTCACCCGGGCCACCGAGGGGACCTCGGGCCTCTCGGGGGGCACGTTTGCCTCAAGGGCTATGACGAGCCTCTCCCTCTGCTTGGAAAAGTCATATAGGTAGACTATGTCGGAGCCGGGTATGCCCAGGTCGACGCCCGTCACGTGTATGATGCGGACGCCGTACTTCCGGATAAACCTCTCCGCGAGCATGTCCACGTCCTCGGGTTTTACGCGGACGAATACCCTGTTCTCGTTGCCCATCCGGAACTCGAGCCCTTCCGGGACCACCTCGCTCTTTATCCACTCCATGAGGTCGCTTGGCCGGGACGGGGACGGGGACGGGGGTTGGACTGCTGCCATCTCATTTCCCACCTTCCTTCTCCTTCAGCTTCTCGATCAGCCTGCTGACGCTGATCGGGCGCATCCTCTCCATCCCAAAGTCCTCCGGCTTGTAGCCGAATGCCAGCGCAATCAGCTCCGAGAGGTGAACTATGGGCACGTCGAAGGTTATTCCCTGCTCGTCCTTCAGCACCTTGACCGCCCTCTCGAACTGGTCGTAGCAGCCCGAGCAGATTATCGCATAGGCATCCACTCCCTCCTGCTGGGCGATCATCATCTTCGTAGCGACCCGCTGGAAGATGGCGGTGTCCGGATCGGCGAAGTAGAGGAGCAGGCCGCAGCAGGTCCGGTCGTACGGGGTATCTACTATCTGGACGCCGAGCGCCTCCAGAATCTCGTCGAAGTACCTCGGGAGGACGTCCTCGCCCAGCTTCCTGGCGTGGCACCCGACATGGCGCATGACCCTCAGGTTGAGGGGGCGGACGACATTCTCCTTTATCTTGTCGAGGCCGACGTCCTCGTACAGTACTTGAAGGAAGTGCCTCACCTCGACGCAGGTGGAGACCTTGTCGCCGACCTTCAGGAGCCCCTCGTTGACCATCTTGAGCTTCTCCGGGTCGCTCTTGATCTCCTCTAGGGTCTCGTAGTGGGAGACCCAGCAGCCGTTGCACGAATCGACCATAGTGATGCCCTGCCTCTCCGCGGCGGCGAGGTTCTGGCTGGTCATCGTGAGCCACCAGTCGGGGTCCATCGCCTTCCACACCCCCGGCCTGATGCAACAGAGGGTCTCCTTCATATAATCAAAGTCGAGACCCAGATGCCGGGCGACCAGGAAAGTAGCCTTCTCCGCCCACGGCATCTTTGCAGGCATGACACACCCTAGGAAGTAGCCGTACTTCTTGCGAACCGGCGCAGGAACCTTAATGGCGGCCGCCTTCCTTGCACTCGGTTTTTTTGTCGAATTTACTTTCCCTGTGACGGTGGTGGAAGTGGTTATCATTTTTTGCTCCTCCATCAGTAACTGAACGTCCCCTTCTTCTTGTCGAAGCCTATCTTCTTGCAGATGCCGACCTCCTCCGCAAGTTTCTGCTTCTTCTCGACGGCCTCGTGGTACTTGTGACCGGTCGGCGGGACAGCTTCCAGCCCACACGCCGCCCTGGCTTCCTCGATCTCCTTCGTGATTGGATAGACGAGCCCTACCTCATAGTCCCTCTTGATGGACGCCTTCGCGATATCCGGGGCATCAGGCCTCAGGCTCCTCTTCCAAGGGTGGCACCTAATCTCCTCGTTGAGCTTGTGCTCCGTGATCTTGACGCCAGCTTCGCGCAGCCTGTCCCATCCCTTTATGCCCTTTATTGCCCTCACCTTCTCGAGATCGGCACCTTTAGTCCCTTTCCTTTCTTCCTTCCTCTGCCCCGATCCCTGCTTGCGCTCTTCGACAGCCATCTCATCCCCTCCCCTTCGCAGCATCCCTCGCCCTCAGCTTCCTGACGTACTCCGCAGCCTCCCTCCGCGGCATGAGCTGCAGTGCGCCGGGGCTGCACATCTGGACGCACATCGGGACATCCCCGTCGCAAAAGTCGCACTTCACAAAGACGCGCCTCTCCTCGTCCAGCCTCGGGATGCCTATCGGGCATGCTACCTGGCAGGTCCCGCAGCCGACGCACATCAGCGGCGAGATGCGGACTATGCCCCTCTCGTCCTTGTAGATCGCCTCCTTGGGGCACGACGCTAGGCACATCGGGTAGACGCAGTGCGAGCAGCCCGCCTGGACGAACGAGCCCGGCTTCTCGGGGTTCTCGTAGACGTAGCAGAGCGCAAAGCTCTTGTCGAAAGTCTTGTAGTGCTTGTAGGCGCAGCCGATCATGCACTGACCGCAGCCGGTGCACTTCTCCGGGTCGTGGACCACCACGAGCTCGGTGACCTTCTCTTCTGTCCCGGGGACGGCCAGCGCGGCAGTGAGCTTCTTGGGT
Source organism: Candidatus Methanomethylicaceae archaeon GD_Cm_T35_P0_bin.15 (assembly GCA_038801785.1). Classification (GTDB taxonomy): domain Archaea; phylum Thermoproteota; class Methanomethylicia; order Methanomethylicales; family Methanomethylicaceae; genus JAULTD01. Next base: position 118,753 of record JAULTD010000002.1, on the reverse strand, counting down.
CTCGCTACGGTTGTCATGGATATAACCCCGTTATATTATTAATTATCATGTCTCCGATATATACTTCGTTGTTGGCCGGGCGCACCGCGTGCATTCAGTGACCCCCCAACGCAGCCGGCAGGACTATGCCCTCGGCCGCCATGTGGAACCACTCCTCGATCCGGACAAAATAGCCCGCGAATGCTATGTCGAAGCCGCCGAGGGTCATCACGACCCCCATCCCCAGGATGCAGAGCGCGAGGACGAGACCGGGGACCCTGAGGAGGGAGAGGTCCCTCTCATGGCCGCCGATGTACTCGACCTTCACCTTAGGCTTACCGGCGATTATCCCGCGGAGTGAATACAGGGTCGAGAAGAAGATGAACGCGGCGGCTGCCAGAACGGTGGCGGTTATGGCCGGGCTCACGTTGCCGGAGGTGAACTCCCGGAGGGTAGTTATCCCCAGGGTACCCGGCACGAGCGAGAGCGAGAAGCCGCCTATCAGGTAGGAGACGGCGTTGGGACCCATCCTCGCGCCGATGCCCTTCATCACCGAGAGGTCGGCCACGTGGCTCTTCTCGATCGCAAAGCCCGAGTCGAAGAAGAGGAGTGCCTTTGCGAGGCCGTGGTTGAGGAAGTGGAGGAGGATGCCCATCAGGAAGACCGTGGCCAGGTCGGGGACCGCGAGCGCCATCCCGAGGAGGACGTAGAAGACCCCAACCTCGGAGGAGGTGGAGAACGCCCAGATCCTCTTTATGCCCCGGATGTTCAGCCTGCTGACCGCGAACCTCGAGTACCTGCTACCGGCCGCGGCCTCGACCGCCGCCAGGGCGGCGCCCACGATGACGCTCAGGGCCCCGAGGCCGACCAGGAGGTAGGCGAGGCTCGGATCCGCCGGGGCGAGGGCGCCCACCACGCGGATGACGGCAAACGCGGCTATCTGGACCATGACGCCGCTGAGGATCGCGCTTATGGGGGTCGGGGCCTCGCTGTGGGCAGCGGGCAGCCAGAGGAGGCCGAACGGGAAGACGCCCACCTTGATGCCAAAGCCGATCGCATATACAGCGGCGAGGATGACGGCCTCAGCCGCACCTATGCCGGCGAGGTTCTCCTGCAGGACTAGGAAGCTGCCGGTGAGGCTGTTCTGGTAGAGGATGCCCACGAGTATGGTGAGGGCGCCTATGACGCTCATGATGAAGAAGCGGACGGCAGCCTTCGTCGCGGTCTTCCTCCTTGTGAAGAGGATGAGGATGCCGCCCGAGATGGTGCTCGCCTCGAAGGCGACGTATATGATGAGGATGTTGAAGGAGACGGCCATCAGGACGAGGGAGGCCATGAAGATCGAGAAGAGGGAGAAGTAGATGTTTATCATCGACCTGTCCTCGAAGTACTGGGCGCTGTATACCGCGGCCAAGAGTCCTAGGAAGAGGGCCACCTCGACAATGAACGCCGAGGCGGAGTTGACCAGTAGACCGTCCGCGGTGGGGTAGAAGACAGCGTCCCCTCCCAGGCTGAGGAGGAGCCAGGTGTTGGATGCGAGGCCGACGATGAAGAAGGCAGATACGACCGCGGCGATGGCCTTTGCGTTCTTGCCCATCAGCGGCGAGACTATGCCGGCGGCGATCAGGGCAAAGGGGGCGACCAGCGGCAGAAGGCTCTGCTCCATTTACTGCGCCTCCGCCCTCCCTTCTTCCGGCCCGACCCGCACGTGGCAGGAGTCATAGTACCTGTCCCAGTTGAGGGTATAGTTCACGCCGAGGAGGGGGACACGGGGCTGGTAGACATCCTCGTCGCTTATGTAGGGCTCCTTCCCGAGCCCGCAGTAGAATATCGAGCTCGCCTTGACCTTCTCCGGGAAGAAGAACGGGATAAGGCTGAGGAATAGGATGAAGAACATCGCGACCGTCGCCAGCTCCACAAAGGCGAGGAGGAGTATGAAGTTCCCGTAGATGCTTGCTATCACGACCCCGCCCATGCCCACGACCATGAGGGCGGAAGCGATTATGAGAGAGACCTTCTCAGAGGTCAACTTGCGCTTGACGGGTGCTGCGACTCCCATTTTCCGCCACCTGATAGCGGCATACCGCTATGCTCATAGGAACTATATAAGCCACACTTACGGTTAGTTTGTAATAGTTTGGTGAAATGCGGGCGATAAACAGTTATTAATATCAGACATCCCCCTAAAATGTTAGGAATTCGAGAGTTTAAATGTCTTTTGTGATAATTATACCAGTCTGTCTTACCGGCACCAGGAGGCATGGCGGCAGCAGGGGGGCAGCCGCCGGCCGGCCCCATACGGCACCCGCCGCCAGGGGATGGGACGGGGGATGAGGTGCTGCGGCCCTTGGGGATCAGCCCCCAGTCTGCCTCGCGAACCTTACCGCCCTCTCCGCGATCTCGGCGGCCTTGCCGGTGTAGTTCTCGGGCATCAGGAGGCGCTCGATCTCTCCCCTTTCCAAGAGCCCGGTGACCTCGGGCATCTCCAAGAGGACGTCCTTCAGCCCCCGGCCCTCGTTGAACGCCCTCGCCGAGGCCTTCCTCAGGAGCTCATGGGCAGCCTGCCTCCCGATCCCGCGCCTTGCCAGCGCCATCATCACGGCCTCGCTCAGGATCGCACCCCTGGTCAGCCCCAGGTTCCTACGCATGTTCTCGGGGAATATGCGCAGGTTCCTCAGCACCCTCAGCATCGTGGTGAGCGCCTCGTCGAGTATTATGAACGCGAGCGGCACTATGAACCGCTCGCTGCTCGAATCGGTCAGGTCCCTCTCATGCCAGAGCGGGATGTTCTCTAGTGCGGGGACCACCAGCCCCCTCATCACCTTGGCGAGCCCCGAGACCTTCTCGCAGTCTATGGGGTTCTGTTTGTGGGGCATCGTGCTGCTCCCCACCTGGGAGCCGGCCTCGAAGCCCTCGGCGACCTCGAGGATCTCTGTCCTCTGGAGGTTCCTGATCTCCGTGGCTATCCTGTCCAGGCCCGAGGCGGTCACGGCGCTCCAGCACACGAACTCTGCGATCCTGTCGCGGCAGACCACCTGCGTCGATATCTCGGCAGGGGCGAGGCCCAGCCGCTCCATCACCCTCCTCTCGATCTCAAGGGCCCTCTCCCCTTGGCTGGCCATCGTCCCGACGGCGCCGCTCATCTTCCCGACGAGCAGCCTCACGCTGAGCTCCCTGAGGCGCCTGAGGTTCCTCGCAGCCTCCGCCCCATAGACAGCCATCTTGAAGCCAAGCGTCACGGGCGTAGCGTGCTGCCCGTGGGTCCTGCCCACCATCACGAGGTCCTTGTTCCTGAGGGCGAGCTCACATAGGACGTCCCTGAGTGTCCCGAGCTTATCCTCCAGGATAGCAACGCCATCCCGCATCACCAGCGCCCAGCTCGTGTCAACGATGTCATAGCTTGTCGCCCCCCAGTGGACGTACTTTCCGTCTTCGCCGCACTCCTCAGCGAGCACCTCGACCATCGCCATGAGGTCGTGCCGGGTCTTCTGCTCCCTCTGCCTGACCTTCTCGGGCGTCACCACCCGCACGTCTGCGTTCCTCCGGATTGCCTCCGCGCTCTCCTTCGGGATCTCCCCCAGATCGGAGAGGGCAAGGGCGAGGGCTGCCTCGACGTCAAGGTACCTCTGCAGCCTGCTCTCCTCCTCGAAGAGCACCCTCATCTCCCTGCTGCCATACCTCCCAGTGTCAATAGGACAGACCGGCATATCGGACTCCCCATAATGCTGTGGAAGCGGACCTATTAAACCAAACCGATCATAAAAAAGGGGGGAGGGTTGGAGAGTTTCAGGTGAGTTGGCAGTTTTCAGGTTTTCATATCAATGCAGGCCACAGGAACCAGGAGGCATATCCTGCAAGCTCGGGGATCGCCATAAAGACGAGACCGAGGATCGAGAGTGCCGCGAATATCAGGCAGATTAACTGCAGGGTCCCGAGGGCCTTCGCGCTCGCCTTCTCCCATGCGGCCGGGATGAGGGCGAGGAAGATCAGAAAGAGCATCAGGATCACGACGAAGAGCGTTGAGCTTACGGTGGCGTATGCGAACATCAGCGGGAGTGAGAATATCGCGTAAGCGATCGCCATCGGGCCTAACACCCTGCCGTCTCCTTTCCAATAACTCATTGTCCCCAGCGCCATCCAGAAGAGGCCGTACCCTCCGAACGTTGCGGCGTCGAGGAAGTCCAGATGCATGGCAAAATAAGCGCTTGCGATCAGTTCGGCGACACCAGAGACCCAGATGAACCAAGCTGCCTGACCGTTGCCCAGCAGGTATCCCTCTTTTGTCTTTATTATGTTAAAGTTGCAGAAGATCAGTATTGCCAGCCCGGTAGTCAGTCCGAGTAGTCCCAATGCCGCGTATATCACAAAGGACATACGTACCCAACCATATTATTTTTATAAAATTATTTAAGATTTGTTTTTGCAATAATACAATTTTTAGCTAAAATCGCACGAAAATGTACTATAGTTCATCATAACTGCGTTATCCAAAGTTCGAATGCAGAAACAGTTGCAAAAAATTCAGAAATAAAATAAAAAACTATTTGAAGTATTCGTCCCTGGCCTCAATCATGGCCCTTATGTTTGCCAGCGGGCTCCCGGGCGCTATGCCGCATGCAGGCGCGAGCAGGTCAGTCCCGGCCTTGAGCGCACCCAGCGCCTCCTCCTTCACCTCTTCCGGCTTCCCCGTGAAGAGTGTCTTCGCAGTGGAGACGTTGCCCGCGATCTTTACCGCCCTCGGAGGCCCTCCTCCGCCCGCCCTGAAGCCTCCCCCGCCGAAGCCGCCGAACCCTCCCCCTACGCTGAAGGCGGGCCTGGAGACAGCGCCGCTCTTTATGGTCTCTTTCGCCTTGGCGATGTCCACCTTGTCCTCAATGCTGATCGCATCGAAACCGCACTCCGCCATGTCCCTGACTATCGGCATAGAGGCGCCGCAGATGTGGAGCACCTTCTTGGTCTTTATCCTGCCTGCCAAGTACTGGAGCCTCGACTTGATCGTGGAACGGAACGAGAGCGGGTCTATGAGCTCCGGCGCAGCAGACGGTTCGTTTACGGTGATCACGTCGGCGCCGGCCTCGGCAATCTTTTCGGAGTACGCCACGCTAGCGTCCGTCACCTTGTCGAGGAGGTCGTCCACTACAGTTGGGTTCGTCCTCATCATCTTCACGAGCCTCTCGGTCTCCACGAGGTGCCCGCTCAGCGTGAACGGGCCAGTTATCCCCACTATGAGGGGTGCGTCGATGTTCTCTTTCTTCAGGATCCTTATGGCCTCCAGGACTGCCGGCACGCGCCCCTTCTCGAGGAACCCCGGGTCTATCTCCGCCTGCGAAGGCGAGCCGAAGGCCGGTCCCCTGATCGACGGCTGCCTGTTTATGGTCCCCATGTCGACCTTGCAGCCTATCGCCTCCGCCTCGACGGTGAGACAGAAGGGTATCCTCACAGCCTCCAGCCCGGCAAGCCTGTTGAGCGAGGCGCCTAATGTCGCCATCTTCACGGGGTCGCTGTGGGCCTCGGGCCAGGGCGCCCCCACCTTCTGCATCGCTTCGACGATCCCGACCTGCGTGAAACAGGTGACCGGCGTCTTGTCAGCCTGGACGTCCGAGAGGACATTCAGAACGCGCTCTCTCGCATTCATGCAGAACACCATTCTATATTCCATAATTACTATAGTCTATAATTAATTGGGCAGGGAACCGACTAAAAGGTTTCGGAATGGTTTATAAAATTCGCGGGCCATACCTTAAATGGCAAAAATGGTCATCTTGGTCCAGATCTCCGGTTTCCTCGGGAGCGGCAAGACCAGCGCGATAATACGGATGGCCGCGGCGGCGCAGAAGACGGGGCTGAGCACCGCGGTCATAGTCAACGAGATCGGGGACGTCGATGTAGACGGCGAGTACGTCAGGAGCTCCGGGCTGAAGGCCAAGAGGATACTCGGGGGCTGCATCTGCTGCAGCCTGGGCAGCGACCTTGTGTCCACCATAAAGTCGGTGGTCGACGAGTTCTGCCCGGACGTCATATTCGTGGAGCCCACGGGGGTCGCTCTCCCGTCCCAGGTCAAGAAGTATTTCCTCCAGGCGTCGTGCCAGGTGCCGGGGCTCGAGTTCTCGCCGACCGTCGCCCTCGTTGACGGCTTCCGTTTCAGGCAGCTCCTCTCCGAGTTCAAGGACTTCCTGAAGAAGCAGGCCCGCGACGCGGAGATCATAGCCATAACAAAGGTCGACAGGGTGGACAGGAAGTTCGAGCTGCCCCTGATAGCCTCAGCTTTATGCGAGATGAGGCCGGGGGCGCGGGTACTCTGCGTCTCATCCCTCACCGGAGAGGGGATACAGGAGCTCCTCGAGACGGTCCTCGGCGAGAGGGCGGAGTTGGCGCCTGCTGAGGGGGGGCGCGACGACTCTGTCCTCTCATCCGGGGTGGGCAACGCAGACTTTTACGGGATCTTCAGGTTCGATGGCCCCGTCCGGCCTGACGATATGAGGGCGCTGATCGCCGACCTCCTAGGGCAGATGGGCAGGAGATCCGTAGAGGAGACCGGCAGGCTGGTCGGGCACCTGAAAGCCTACGTCGAGTCCGGCGGGGGCGGGTTCAAGGCAAGCCTCGTCGATCTCTCCGCCGGCGTCGAGTTCTCCGGGGACATGCCCGCAGGGCGGGAGTTCCGGGTCTCGGTATTCATGGCGCTGCGCGGCTACGACTCGGGGAGGATGAGGGCCGAGCTGGAGGGGAAGATAGGGGAGCTCTCGAGAAAGTACGGCTTTACCGTTGCCTCCCTCCACCGCCACCATCCCTGAAGGCACCGAGGAGAGAGAGCTCTGGCGCGTTGTCCCCTGCCAGTATGAAGGGGCTGCCTCCATCGGTGCTTATTATCAGGTTGCCGGGCCTGCTGGTGCCCAATGCCCCGGACACTTCGCGGATCCTCCTGGATTCTGCCCCGTCGGCCGGTATCCTAAAGTTCCCGGCAACACAGGCGAAACCGGAGAGGGCTCCGGCGTCCCTGATCAGATCAGAGTCGCCCGAGACGTGGACTATCAGGCTTCCGCGTGGGAGCTGCGTCAGGAACCTCAGGTCCCTCACCTCTTCATCGAACTGGACTATCGGCGTGACGCCCTCTCTGATGATCCCCTCGATCAGCGCCTTCGCGGAAGGCCACACGACCTTCCCAAAGCAATAGTCCCCCACGACCGCAGGGGTAGCATTCGCGAAGGAGATCCAGGCCCTGGGCACCCTGCATGACCTCGCATACTCGGCTATGAACCTGGAGTAGCCCCCGGCAATATCCATCGCGACGTTGTATACCGCCTGCTGATCCCTCGCCATGTCCTTCAGCGTCTCGTTGAGGCCCCTGAAGTAGGAGAGGTACCCCACCGGTGTCACGCCCATCGCGCCGCAGTAGAAGGCCACGCCCCAGCCGCCGATCTCTTCAACAAAGCCTGCCACCTTACTGGGCGACTCCTTCAGCCTATTCCCGAGGTCGGGCATGAGCTTCTTCTCCCTGTGTACCTTGAGGGCATAGTCAAGGGGGCCGAGCGTGCTCAGTTCGTCATAGTCGCCGGGCTCCCTGATGACGGGGACGGGCTCCCTGATCGAGGGGTTTGAGGGAAGGTATACCCACCCCGAATCGAAGACGGCGGGGTGGAGCAGGAAGCCGTCAAACCTCCTGATCGTACCCTCGTTCTGCCTGATCAGGTCTTCGAAGAGACCCCTCCTTGAGGTCACCACAGGCGCCACCGGCAGCCTGTCCGCCTTCAGCGCTACAGCGTCTTCGATAATCCCTATCGGTGTCCACCTCTCCCAGCTCATGGGTGTTGAACCCTATGAGGACGACGCCCAAGTTCCTGTCCGAGGTGTCTATCCCCCTCTCCCTGAGCCAGTCCTTGAGGAGGAGGTCTGTAGCGGGGGATGGCATCCCGAGAACCAGTCCGTGGACGCCTTCGACGTCGCCCACCCCGACGCTCATCGGAGGTATGAAGACTTTGATCTCGCCGGAGAGCGCCCTCCTGACTCCGTCGGAGGGCAGCTTGTCCTTGAAGATGACAAAGCTGTCCCCGAGGACCATGGCGTTGCAGTCCTTCCGGTAGACCTCGAGGAGGGACTTGTCCCTTATCTCGATGCCCACCGTCTCCCCGAGGTAGATCAGCTCCACGGGCTCGGGCGGATACGTATAGTTCCCATCCGTGAGGGCCGCCAGGAGGTTCTCCCTCTTCAGCACCTCTCTGACCCCCGCGTTGCACTTGCGGAAGAAGCTTGCCGCATTCGCCTCCTCGCACATCTCCGACTCCAGTATCCGCCTCTTCAGCTCGGAGGGCAGCAGGACCGCGTCTATAATCCCCCTGACTCCGATGAGCCTCTCCATCAGGCCGGCGACGGTGCGCTCATAGGAAGACATGCCTTTCGAAAGATCTATGGGGCCATACCCTTATCTTTATATCTGTTCAGAGGTAATGCATGAAAGAGGGGCTCATTTTTGTACGGCATCGCCATAGACATAGGGACCAGCGGGATAAGGGCCCAGGCCCTCGACCTCGGGACCTCGGAGGTCGTCGGGACCGCGATCACGCTCAGGCACCCGCTCCCGGGGGCAAACGTCATCGACCACCTCCACTTCGCCGTGGAGGTCGGCGAGGACGTGGCACATAAGCTCATAATCGATACCATAAACTCCCTCCTCAGGCTGCTGGACGTGGACCTCTCAAAGGTCGAGAGGGTCGCCGTCGACGGCAATCCCACCCAGCTCTCGCTCTTCCAGAACATAGAGGTCAGGGACCTCGCATACTGGGGGGAGCACGCCATGCGGGACTTTAACATCACGCCGCCCGAGAGGAACGCCTGCGTCATCAAGGCGGGATCGGTGGACCTAGACCTCAACCCGGAGGCCGACGTCCACGTCCCCCCGGGGGTCAAGCACGAGATAGGAGCCGATGCGCTCGCCATGCTGGTAAAGTCCGGGGTCCTTGAGAAGCGCGGCATCTCAATGGTGACCGACTTTGGGACCAATGCGGAGATCGCGCTCGTCATCGACGGGGAGGTCTTTACCTGCTCGGCTGCTGCTGGGCCTGCGATAGAGGGGCAGCGGATCGAGAGGGGGATGCTCGCCTCCCCCGGCGCGATCTGTGATGTAAACCCGGAGGCGAAGGGGTGGAGGATGACGGTCCTCAACGACCAGCTCCTTGCCGAGGGGGGCGACATCGTCTCGCCGGAGACCGGCGGGGTCCTGGGCGGGGGACCGATGAGCGGGCGGGCGCAGGGGATAACAGGCACAGGGGTCGTTGCCGTCCTCGCCGTCGGCATGGCGTCCGGCCTGATAAAGCTCCCGAATATCGCGACGCAGGACAGGAAGCTCTACCTCCAGGACGGCGTCTACTTCACCAAGAGGGACCTCGTAGAGGCGGGGAAGGCCATAGGCGCGTTCCGCGCAGGCCACATCTCGCTCTGCGAGGAGGCGGGCATCATGACGAGCGATATCGAGACGTCGTATATGGCAGGGGCCTCCGGGTTCTATGTCGATGCCAACAAATCGATGGACATCGGGCAGATCCCTGCTTCCTCTAAGAAGGTGATGCAGATCGGGAATACCTCGCTGGGCATGGCAAAGGACATCGTGCTGAAGCCGGAGATGCTCGACACGCTCCAGGGCATAGCCGACAGCATAAGGGGGAAGCACATAATGCTCGCCACCTCGAAGGTCTTCGAGAAGGTCTACACGCTCGAGCTCTCCTACTGGGAGGAGGGGATGCCGATCTCGATATACAACGACTACCTCAGAAGGTACGGGTTTGCGCCGCTGCCGAAGAGGTCGGCCGATGTGGAGGTAAAGCGCATATATATGAGGGACATCCCCGAGCTGGGGAAGAAAGGGCTGAAGGTGCTCAGGGACATAGGCCTGACCCTGTGGGGGGAGTTCGAGGAGTGCACGGCCTGCGAGAGCTGCGTGAAGAGCTGCCCGGAGGGGGCCATCAGCGTCGAGCCCGTGGGGAGCAAGATCAGGCTGGTCATAAAGACCGAGCTCTGCGACGGGATGGCGTGCCTCAGGTGCCAGCAGGCCTGTCCCACACAGGTGTTCAAATTCTCCGACCTGCTGAAGGGGCGCAGGGGATGACGCTCCCGGTTCATTTACAAGAGCAGTGTTAAAACCGAATCGGGGAAAAAGAAAAAGGGATAGTAGGATGTGGTCTACATCCTATCTGCGTACTCCGTCACAAACTCCCCGACGATCTTCGGGTATTCCTTGCGGAGATCCTTGTAGCTCTTCCCGGCCAGGGTCGCCTCTGCGAGCTTGGGGGCGTGGAACGCCTTCACCCCGTAGACGCCCATGTCAAAGGACTCGACAAAGTCCCTCTTGACCGCGCCTCCGCCGCAGCCGAAGACAGGGACCGTAAGGCCCTGCTGCTTCAGCATCTCGGCAACCTTCGGGAAGGCAGTCATCGTGGTGGTCATCAGCGCCGTTCCGGTCAGCATCACCGGTTTGTGCTTCTTGACTGCTGCGATTACATCCTGGTTGGGCACGTCCCTGCCCAGGTCCACGGTCTCGAATCCGTTCGCCTTGAGGAACATCACGACAAGGTTCTTGCCGATGTCGTGCGGGTCACCCTCGGCGACGAATGATACTACCGTGCCCTTCTTCTCCCGTGCCTTGCCGAGCTTCTGTTCGGCCACGCCTATTGCGGCCGTCATCGCATCGGCCGAGAGCATGATGTCGGGCAGGAAGTATGCGCCCTTCGCGTATAGCGCGCTGACCGCGTCCATGCCCTTTGCGAGGCCCTTCTCGATCACGTCGAGCGGGGGCACCTTCTCCAGCGCTGTTTTGGTCGCGTCAACGGCCTTCATGTCTCCGAAGATCACGTTCATTGCAAGGGACTTGAATGGTTCTTCCTTCGGAAGGACCCTCTTGACGTCCGGGTCCTCCTCTGGCTTGATGGCCGGCCCTTCTATTATGACGTTGAACCTCTTGAAGACCATGTCGGAGTCGGACTTTTTAGCCCAATCTGCAAATGTCATTTTGTTGCACCTCACAACCCATAGCTCTTCGGATCAAAGGTCGGAATCTTCCTCGGGTACTCTCTCATGCACTGGTCTACGAAGACGTCCGCCTCCATCGGAAGGCCCTCAAGAATGCTCGTGTACTTACGCAGCGTATCGAGCTCGAACCGGGTCAGCTGCAGCAGTTTGGCCTCGTATGCCTCGGTTATGATCTTGGAAGCCTCGAGCGCCGCCGCCCTGGCCCTCAGGTAGATGTCCTTGCCGTACTCGGTGATAGCCTTTCCGACCCTGTATGCGTTGGGATACGCGAGGAGGGTCCCCTGCGGGTCTCTGTACATATCGGTGAACGTGTACAGGTCCCTCAGAGTCTTGGCGTTGCCAGTCTGGATAGCGGTGTTCATCAGCGCCGCCTCGTAACCTGTCGCCTGCAGCCATACCGCCGGGGTCGGTCCGCCCATCTCCTCCCTGTGGAAGACGGACTCGTTGCTCCAGCAGTCTACGACCTGGCAGGTCAGGTTGCCCATCAGGTCTGCGTGCGCGCATACTGCGTTCTTCCCTTCTTGGCAGATCGGCACTCCGGTTATTGCCTTTATGATGGTGTTCTCATAGCCGCAGTCCTTCAGCGGACCGGTGGCTCCGCACTCAACCGCCACGAGGCTCCTCGCGGCCGAGATCGCCCTTGCGAGCGCCGCAGCCGTGTGGGACATGTCCTTGCCCAGCAGCCCGCCTGCAACGTACATGCAGGTGTTCGCCCCTGAGCAGTTGGTGTCACCAGCGGGCCTCGCGTCGTACTTGCTGCAGATGTCGACCGCCCGCTTCCAGAAGTACTCCATGTCTATGCTGCCTAGATAGCCGATCCCGAAGAGGATCGCCCTTATGTCGCCTCTCATTACGCCATAGTCCAGGACGGCTTTCCCGCCCATCGTCTCGGCGGCTATGTCTGAAGCTCCTGCCTTGCAGCACTCCTCGATCGTCTCTGCGATCTTGTTGTCATAGTCCGATCCCCTGAGCCCTCCTTTCTCCTCGATCCTCAGGTCTCCGACAGTCTGCCTCAGTGCTGCTTTCACGCCGTATTCGTCATAGTATTTCTTCAGGACCTCGGCTTGGGCCGCCGTGCAGGCATAGCCCCAGTCGGGGTGGAATGTCTGCTGGAAGACATGCTCCTGCTCCAGCATGAAGGCCGGAAGGCCGATGTCGACTGCCCTGGCAGCTGCCTGTTCAGCAATAGAAGCCATCTCCTTCACCAGAGTCTCTTTGCTGCGCTCTGTACCTGCCTCGGGTGCAACCTTCACCTCAGGAACAACGTAGCCGGCGCCGAACTGAACGCCCCAGTGTTCCTGCACCGGAAATTTCGCGTGTCCGAATACCATCTCGTCGGGATCCTTGTATGCCATCCGAGTGTATCTTCTAACACCCATAGTTTGATCCCTAAATGATATTCCCCTTGTAAGGTTATTAAACTTTATCTTAATTTTTTAAGTATTTTTATGAAAAGTGTTCACCTGAATACGGTGATATACAAAGTAATGTTATTATTTCTCAAGTGATCCAGTCCCCCTTTGGTGCACTGAATACCAGACACTCACCATCCACAAGCGCCCCGCACCTGGGGAACACGATCCAGTCCCCCTTTGGTGCACGGGATATCCGACACCTCCACAGATGGTGGATTGCCATGGGCACTGCCCCTCTGCCGAGGCCGCCGCCCCCGTCATAATCCCCCTCTGGCCGGAACAGGGGATGGGACCGGGGATAGGGATAGGGATAGGGATAGGGATAGGGATAGGGATAGAGCCACGTCAGTCAGAGCCGCGGACGTTTGAAAGGGAGCGGGGCGGCAGGGGATAAGAGCCGCCAGTAATTGAAAAGGAAAGAGCGGCATGCCCTTTGACAATGGTCAATGGCTTCAGCCGCCTGCCTACGCTAAGCCTAAGCTAAGCGCTTCAATGGCTTTGACTGTGCCTTGGATCAGCGCTTGCGCACCCTTCCGCCGTAGGAGCGGACGTGCTTCCATGCACGGCTGAGCTCCTCATGCCCCTCCTCCGACTCGTATATCGTGGCGTCCTCCCGCCCGAAGAGCTTCCTGTCCTCGCCTACCGGGCAGACCTTGATGCAGATCCCGCACGGGTGGATATAGTCCTCGATCAGCTTCAGGTTCTCCGCCGTGCAGGCCTCCTTGTCGACCAGCCCCCCGGGATAGTCCTGCCCGGAGAGGGCCTTCGCGGGGCAGGCGTCCACGCAGCGCATGCACCGGGTGCATAGGTCCCCTTCCATAAGAGGGTCGGGCTCTATCCCGGCCGCCGTGAAGACCGCCCCGAAGCGGACCCTCGGCCCGTACTCCCTCGTCAGGAGGACGTTGTTGACACCGAACGTCCCGAGACCGGCGAGGTAGGCGGCGTGCCTGTGGGAGAAGAACGCGATCGGCCTCTCCCTGAGGACGCTCAGGTGGCCGTAGCCGTCCCGGGGGATGAAGATCGAGGCGTGCCCCTTCGCGTTGAGGTAGTTGGAGAGGGCATACGCGGACTGATCAAGCATCCGGTTGGCCGTCTCGTAGAGGGTGTGGTAGGCTATCGAGGGCGTGGTCTCGACTATCGGGAGCGTGATGGGCAGCCCCAGGACGATGACCGACTTCGTCTCCGGGAATATCGACTTTGGCCTGAACTCCTCAGGCACCCAGGGCTCGAACGGGGGGCGATCCCACCGGTCTGCGGTGGCGAACCCGACCATCGGGATGCCCATCTCGGCGCATCTGCTGCGGACCTCCTCTTTCAGATGCGGATGTGCAGCCATATCGTTCCACCTACCCGATCCTCCCTATCTTCTTTGCCGATATGACAAAGGCGTCCAGATTCTCAAGCGGCACTCTGGGCGGGAGCGAGCACTCGGGGATGTGCACGAATTTGCCGCCGGGCGCGCAGGTCTTTACCACCCTCTCGACCTCCCTGCTGATCTCATCTGGCGTGCCGAAGGTTATTGTGTCTGCCGCCCTTATCACCCCGCCGACAGCCACTTGCGGCGCAGACTCTGCGAACATCGCCTTCTTCTGCAGCATCGTTTTTGCGTCCTCGTAATATCCCCAGACGAGCGTTGGCATGCCGTGCAGCCCAAAGTCCGTAAAGTTGTCTATGACTATGGAAGCGCTCGGCCCCGAACAGATGTGCCGGGTATAGCTGGTGAACCCCAGCCTCTTCGCCTTGTTTATGTAGCGCCTTTCATACGGCACGACGAACTCCTTGAAGTGCTTGGAACTGAGAACAGTCTCGCTCCCAGCCCCGCCGCCGGTTCCCAAGGCTCCGGCCTCAAACCAGCCCTCGATTATGCTCGAACATGCCTCGGTGGCGTGGTTGACTAGGTCGTGGGCGAACCACGGTCGTTTCATTATATCGAACGAAATTTGCCAGAGCCCCCTTATCCTCGCAGCAACGGAGAAGGGCCCTACCGTACCACAGCCTATCAAGGCATGATTCCAGAACTCCCTCACCGTCCTCTTTATGCAGTTGTACAGGCAAGGGAGGTCACCATCGGTCCGAGGATCAGGGATGCTCACCCTATCCAGGTCCTCCGGCGATTTTACCGCATATTCGACCGGAGCGGGCAGCTGATCCACAAAATACTTGTCCTTGGTTCCCATGGCCACAGCTTCGACCGTCGTGTAAGTGCCGACCGTTATGATATCTGTCTGATACCGGTCGTGTAATGTCTTTATTCCCCTGTAGAGCTTATAGCCGCTCTTATCCCTGACCACGTCGGCCACAGTCACGCTTGGGAGGCCTATGCCGGTCTCCACCTCCCTGACCCACCCTAGAACCACGCGGTCAGTCGGCTCTCCCCGGTACATTGCAGCTACCCGTTCGTACGGCGTCATCTCGGCGTTCGTGCTGACTGTCATCTGCTCTTCTCCCCCTGCAGGATCCTGACCTGCTGGACCGCTTCGTATGCGTCCTTGCAGTATACTGCCCCTACCTCCTCCGCCAGGGCCGGGCTGGTGGCGTACCCGCCGATAAATACCTTCGTCGCGCACCCTCTGAGCTTCCTTACCTGCTCTACTGTCCGCCTGAGTGCCAGAATCCCCGGAGATATCAGGGTAGAGCACCCCACTACATCGGCGTTCACTTCGACGGCCTTCTCCGCAAACTTCTCGGCGGGGATGTCGACGCCCAGATCGTAAACCTCGCAGCCTGAAACCTCCAGCATCAGCTTGACGAGGTTTTTCCCTATGTTGTGGATATCGCCTTCGACGGTCCCTATGACTACCTTTAGCTTGTCCCCTTCGCGTGGCAGATCAAGTCTGGGGCGGACCACATCGGCCCCCTTCCTGAAGGCTTCAAAGGTGATTACGAGCTCCGGTAGAAACGCCTCTTTCTTTGAAAGCCTCTCCCCCATGGCAATAACCGCAGTGGTCAGGGCGTCGAATACGGCGCCGGGCTGCGTCCCCCTCTCCAACGCTTCGGCGGTCAGAGAGGAGGTCGCATCGATATCGCCGTTCATGACTGCCCACTTTATTCTTTCAATCGAATCAAAAACGCTGGCTGCCAACCGATCCACTCCTCTTGTATTAGGAGAGAGGCATCCAATTTTCTTATAATATTGATGTGCACTATCGTAGCTGTGCCTGACATTTCAGCAGACGTCAGAGGGGGACGTTCTCTATGCCGGCCTCTTCACCGGTCCTTTCCAGAAATGCAGTAATCGGGTGCATGCGTGCGAGAACCTTCGGCGGGAAGGGTATTGTTATGCAGGTCCTGTGCGTTTTTATGTCGTCGAGAGGCACCCCCATCCTAAACTCTGTCAGAACCCTGTTTACGTAGTACTTGAGGAAGGTTGAGAACGTCTCACCGTAGTTATGGGTCAATACGATATAGTCATTCTCCTGAGAGTTTACCTCATAGTAGTTCGCCCAGCCGCAGCCCTCGCAGAGGTACCTCTTGAGGATGTGCCGAAAACTGGGAAAGCCCGATGGGAGCAGGAGCTGATTCGCGAACTCTAAAAAGTTCGTCGCTGCTGACTCGGCTATCTCGGCGATCTTTTTTTCATTGATGCCATTCAGCAGGATCATGAATGTGTTGCGGGAGAGGGTGATCGTCCCGAATTTATTGAGATTATGCCTCGTCAAGGCGTACTCTTTGAGGATGTTGCTCACGAGCAGGTTGAGAGTGACGTCGCTGTCTTCTGCAATCCTCGTAAGGATTTTTATGACATCGTTATCAATGCGGAACGACCGGGGTACGCTCTGCTCCTTCATTTTTGTTTTAGCCACCAACACCCTGGTTGTTGACGTGACTACTACTGTTTATTTTCCAAGCATTTTAAGACTTTCCGTCGTTGGGCATACATACAGGAGGATTAAACGATGCCGATGAGGATTATCGGACCATTCGGGGCAGGAGAGAGCCGCAAGGGGCATACATGAACATTGTCAATGGCTGAATGGAAGGTATGATCAACACATGCTACTAATGTGCACGTAATTTAATTATAATACTCAAAAGGCAGACCAGAACGGGTGAACTGAATGGATGCTAATTTGTTGATAGACTCGACCATTCTGGTGCTATCGTTAATCGTCTGCGTCTGGATCGGTCTCTACTACAAGCGAACGGCCGAAAAGAGCTTTAAGAGCTACTTCGCCGCAGAGGGAAGGCTACCGATATCTGTCTTGACCGGCACAATGATGGCAACGTTCTTCTCGGGAGTGGTAATTATCGGATTTGGCGGGGAGAACGCGGTGCGGTACGGCATTGCAATGTATTGGGGCGTTGCTGGCTTCATCTATCTTCTGAGATATCCGATATTCTGGGTAGCTAAACTGACGAGAATAAAGTTTCCGCCGGGCGTCTACACGTTACCTGATCTACTAACGTACTATTATGGCAAAGCCACAGGCGGTGCCAGCGCGATACTCTCACTGGCCTACAACATGGTACGATATGCAACACAGATGCTGATAGTCGGGTACCTTCTGAAGGCGGTCTTTGGTCTGGAGATCTGGGTAGGCGTAGTTCTTTCGGCGATAATCCTGTTCAGCTATACCATGCTCTCCGGCATCTGGGCGGTCGCAATGACCGATTTCATTCAGGCCATAATAATGATGATCGGGCAAGGCTTGGCAGTCGTCGCACTGTGGTTCACTGTAGGCGGTTTCGAGGGACTCTTCTCTATGCTGCCCGCAAGCTTCTGGAACCCCTCTGGAGGAAAACCATTAGACTACTGGATCGCGGTCCAACTAGGTGTGGGGATGGCCCTCTGGTGCGCGCCGGAGATGTACCAGCGCTTCATATCGGGTAAAGATGCAAAAACGACCGTATCGGCCTGGTGCTGGACGGTTGTCATATGGACGATGTTTACGGTGACCGTCGGTCTGCCCGGCTTCATCGGAAAGGCATACTTCCCGGCCCTAGCCCAGACCTCTGTGACGGATACGGTATATGCAGTCTATTTGCAGATGCTGCCGAGCGGATTGAGGGGGTTATGGATCGCCACACTCATTGCAGCAACGCTCTCTACGGCATCGGCACATATTCTCCTAGCAGGCGCAAATGTGGCCAGGGACATCTACCAGAATCTAATAAACAAGAAGGCATCAGACACTGCATTGGTCAGAATAAACAGATATTCAATACCCGTGCTTGGATTCCTGACGATCTTCATTGCGCTCAGTTTCAAGTCAATCTTTGACATCTACCTCTGGGGACAATACTTGCTTACTGCAGGCTTACTCATTCTGGTACCGGGAACCCTGTTATGGCCGAGGAAGGTCAGCAGGTATGCTGGATTGCCGACGATTTTAGCAGGCGTTTTCGTCTTCCTGCTTACGGCGCAGCCCATCGGACCTCTCATACAAAATCAGGCATACCTGGCGGGTTGGTTTGCTTCCCTCATAACATTCGTAGCCATAAACCTGGCTGGCAAGAAGCCCGTAGAAATACCCGCGGAGGAACTGCAGCGCATAAGTCTGACAATGAGGTCCCAGCCGCACTCGAAGGCAGCTGTGGTCGCAGGGGCATTAGGAGTGGCAGGGCTAACTGCATGTTACATGCTAGCGTCCTTGTACAGAGTCAGCTGGTTCTTTACCATTGACTGCATTGCGCTCATAATCATGGCACTAGTACTGACCGCCGTCTTCTTCAAGGAGTGGAAGGAGGTCAAGGTGTCGGAGCTCCTCAAGGATGTCAAGGACTCGAGAGATACACAGAAATGACGGGGCAGCGATCGTAAGGCGTGCGCTATGCGCTGGGCGCTAGTGCATGCTTCCTATTTTTTACTTCTTTTGATACCAATATCGTCAACAGTGCGTCAGCTCCTCTCACTGTCAGGCCTTGCTTTGGTACCGGTGCCGTTACGACCTTCTCCTCGGATACTCTAACGTCTACACCCATCTGATCTCCGGTCCGAGGAAGAAGCGGACCCGACCAGCAACAGTCGAATCATATCATTCAAGAACTACCAGCGGGTAAAATAACCGTCGGCCTCATAATACCGGCCGCCACCCTTCGCATACTGCACGTCCCAGAAGGGGCGGTATACGAGGGTCAGATCGACCAGGGTCAGCTTCGCTTTGCCGAAGAAGATCGTCGGGTCTTTCTTTTTGGTCAGGGCCCAATTCTCGGCTCCTTTTATGATCAGCGCAGTGGCGTCACTGGGCTTGAGTTTGGGGTTTACGACCATCCCCTCGTCCACGTCTACCTCGCCATATGTGAACTCAGTCAGTATAGGGGTCGAGATCTTTGTCTGATCGGCCAGCGCCATCAGCCCGACCTTCGGAGGCTTTTTGTTCTTCTCGTATGAAACTTTCCCGATCCAATAGGGGAAATACCGGAGGGTAATTGAGGCAACACCGGGCTCCCCGAATACGAGCTTTGAAAGAAGGCCGGCTTTCTCCCTTTTTGCTACCTCCTCTTCCTTCACTTTTACTGCGGTGGCCTTTATCTTCAAACCCGAACCCTTCATGTGTTGTACAGATCTGGAATTGGATTATACTCTGAGGAACCTGCCTATAACACCTGTGGCTGGTCGATTGGGTTGGAGCGGACTTTGCCTGCCCACCCCGGAGCCTGAAGCGCTGAGATGTTGTTCAATAAGCAACAGATCAGGATCGTAACCGTCCGACAATGGGCAGCATGTGCTTGGAAAACTCAAAGTCGGGGGAAGACTTTTGGGACTCTTGGGATTGACTGTCTACGATAATTTTTGATATGCTTAACCGTAGCTCCTGAACGGCCGCAGGATCCCCCTGTGAGGCGTTAAAGAGGCGTTTAATCACTTTGTAAGGTAGAGTCGAATGTTCCTCCTTGGACGCTTCGACGATTAGGGACTTGAGGCGTTCTGTGTACTCGCGCTCTTTAATGAGTCCCAGAAAGTTTTCTGCTCGAAGACGGTATTCATTAAAGGGGACGTAAATTTGCGACTCTATCCTAGCCGGATTCATCCCCGCCGGGTCGCTCATAGCCACAACGATGAGATCAGGAATGCCCTCAGGCAATTTCAATGCCAACCAGATGATCAAGCCTTCCTCGGGATGAGGTCCTGGAAGACGTTCTCTCCGGACATTTCTAATGACGGATTCAAAATCCCAATTTGTGAAGGAGGTGCTTGAGGGCAGCACCAAGATCTTCAGATATTTCGGCGGTTTACTGCCACGAATGATTGCTGAGCCCGCTCTTGAAACGACGTATCCTCCTAGCCTTACAAGAAAGCCCCCCAAGGGAAGCGTTTTTTCATCACAGCCTGCCAGACTGGAGTCTCGTCGCCCGTCAAAGAAAGGCCCTCTCGTTAGGCTGTAAAGCTCGGGCTTAAAGATTGATGGTGCAGAATAGACGCCCGTACCGTTCATCTCTTGCATGAATTCGGTATCAGATATTTTTGTCAAATGTGATCTGTAGACCTCGAAGAGGTCGCTGAATGACGAGCCCTTAGCCAGCCCCATATCGCTTTTGATTTTGTCGAAGATCTTACCATCGTTTCCTGACGCGGGTATCTCAATTTTCTGTTTAGATCTACTCTGTTCAAGATAATCTTGGAGGCTGGCAGTAACTTTTCCAAAGGCGTCGGTGAATAGATCCCTTATAGAGAGTGTTTTTGAGGAAATTTCTATCCCGTTATTTTTTATTTTGAGATCTGCGTTATTGATCAAATTTACGAAACCAATCACGTAAAAACGTGTTATGCCATAATTAGGTAAATTGAGAGAGAATTCGTTCAATTCATAGCCTCCTCGAGTTCCTTAACAAATACCTTTCTGAAAGTGCTAACTGTCCCGTCATTACGGGATTTAGCGTCGATATTGTCACCAGCCACAACCGGATTGAGTACCAGTGAGTATAACTTTGGCCACCGCAGATTACGATTGGATATTATGTTCTTCATTTGTAGCATATATTTTTCACATTCGTCAAAGGTGACGTTTTTCAAGACGGCAGTATCAAGATCAAAACGCTTGCAGAGGGGAAGAAGTTCATGGGTCCATCTGTTTTGGAGTACCCACCCTCTAGGCAACCACCTGATCTCACCCATTATCCTCCCAAACGGCCGCATAGAGTTATGGTGGTTAAGCACGCTAAAACTCGCTAAAAAACTCTCCTCAAAACACCAGCCGAGTTCACGTGCGATCCTATCAACCACAACCGCAGAGGGCACCTCATGGAGGAAAAATGTAGGAAATTTCCTCTGCTTGGGATCAGACTGCTTCTGGCACCGATCTCGGAGTTGCTTCTGATTCTGATAATGTTCAGCTACCTTACCTATGTCGTGAAATAGGGATGCGATTTGGATGATCTCACCCAATTTTTTAAGGGGGGGGTCTAGAGCCCCTTCCGAAACAACAAATAATCGCCTTTGCACTATTTTCAAATAATGCACAGTTGCAAACTTCATGCTGTAATTATGAGTATTTTGTAAGTGTGAAAGGAGTTCCTGCTCAGTGAAGGCGTAGGGAGGGTCTCTCGTGGTCATGTCTTTCCCCCGAAATACCCCAATTCTCGATCGAAATCGTCTATAACAATCCCGTCGAAACCAGCGTTTAGCAGGTTAATGGAGAACTTCTCACTAAGGAGCCACCCAACCTTACACTCTTTGAGAGGATGTATTTTTCCATCGACCACTACTTTACGATGTCTGTGCAACTCCAGCCTGGCCTCGGCTTCAGAGAGTCCCACCGCCCACTCTCGCAAAGGTGCGGTTTCTGGGAAACCGGTCACTATACCAAACGCATCTGTAAACCCGCCCAGCGAGCTCAGAGCTTCCTTGGCATCAATTGCACTCAGTTGCGGAAAGGTATCAAGGTAGTATAGTACATCCAGCAATCGCACATCCTTTTTGGGTTCTTCCGAGTACACCTTATTGAGTAATTTTTTATCGAGCTTTGCTCCGCCCCGGATTTCATCGATCGTGGCCTTAGTTACTGCCTCCGAGTAGGGGAGGACATCTTCATCATACCCAGAAACATAAACAATCCCTTTATTGTGACCCTCCTTCCTAGCAACCCTGCCTGCGCGCTGGATTAACCGATCGGCGGGGCAGGCTTCACTAAGCAGCATATCAAAACTCAGGTTCAGCCCTGCCTCTACAACCTGGGTGGCCACTAACAGATGCGGTGTTTTATCCATAGTGTCCAGCATCCCCATCCTTTTTTTCCTAGTGGCTTCAGGAAGCTTGCCATGAAGGAAAACGGGACGATATCTACCAAGTTCATTATAGATCCGGAGGGCGCTCCTAGGCGTATTAAGGACTACCATAATTTTTGGGGGTTTTTCCTTTGAGAGTTCCTCTTCGCAGATTTTTGTAAAATCTTCCCTTTTAACTACTTCAATATCGATCTTCCGTTCGGTTCTCCCGGACTCGAAGCCATGATCACGACCTTTTTCGTATGTCATGTCGATAAGTCTGACACCAGCGCTAGCGAGGAAACTTTTCAGGAACGTTTTTAGCACGTTGGGCATAGTTGCAGTCATGACAATCACGGGCACCCCTGCGAGGGCGAGGGCACGTATTGCATATACTACAGCATGGAGAGACTTGGATTCTTCCTCCTCTGCATTAGACACCCCCAACCTAGAAAAGAGGTGAAATTCATCGAAGACTACCAGCGAACTATAGATCAGCCCACGTGCGAACTCAAAATGCGCAATATTCCGCTCGAATAGTTTGGAAAGTTCTAGAGCTGGCGTTTTATAGAAGTTGAGAGCAAAAGTATCGAGAGTAGTTATTACTACCTTTTTTGCGAAGAAGGGAGATTCCGAAAGTCCTAGGTGTTGAATGGCTACGTTCTCCTCTCCGATTTCTTTCTTTACATCCGAGCCGAGCTGATCCGTTATACTTCGCATCGGGAGGACGTGGATTACCCTTGAGAAGAGCTCGTTATTGTGCTTTGTAACCAGTCTGGCAAGCGAGCGAGTTACGGTAGTTTTTCCGTAAGCAGTGGGCAGATCGAGAAGGAGAACACATGGTTCCCTTTGAGAGAGAGCATCATCGAATTGGGACAATCCTTCGTAGATAACTGTACGAGGAGTAAACAGTTTCTCTCGACTTTGTTCTTTGCAGAAGTTAAGATAGGCGGATGAGAGTAGCCCCTCACTCAGCGACAAGTAGAACCTCCTCTCCGCCGAATTTGTATGCCGATCCACATACCTTCACGTCTACAGCATAGGTCCGTATCGGCACCCTCAGACCGGGCACGATGTACTCGACAGGTAACATTGGATCGAGGCGCCCCAAACCACCCTCCCAGAAATTCGTCCTATAGAAGAGTTGATTCTCCTGAACCTGTCCAGCTGTTGAGGGGAAGTAGAAACGTGTAACTGTATCGCCTTCGACTTTTTCAAGGTCGCGATGAATCGTCACTTTATCGACACAGAAAATGGATTCTTTGCTACCTATCCTCGTTATCGACCAAGCAGCTTCTTCCAAGACACGCTCCGCTTCGGTTGGGATGATCTCATTGAGAGCTTTTTCGTCCAAGAGATATAACGCGACTGCCTTACCTGAAGGATAAAAGACTTTTCCCGTAATAATTGTGCCAGTGAGGTAGCGCGGCAGGTACCTTCTGCCTCCCACCATTTTCTCTTCAGGAGTGTCTTTGGTAAGCGTCTGGAACAACAGAGTGTTGTATTTGTTGACATCCTCCCAATACATAGCCGAACTATACAGTGCTATAGAGCATGCTTTAACGGCCTTTCGCAATACAACCGCACCGCTCCTGTAATCTGTAGTGCCAGCTTCGTTACACTCTAACACCAATTCTCCGATATTGAAAGCGCCCCCCTTCAATTTCGATCCTCGGATAAGGGGCAACGCGAGGGCACCGATAAGTGTCGTAGGGGGAGGTATGGACAAGGAAGGTTGCAACTTGCTAGTGTTCGGTATCCTTATCCAATAACCCCAGTGATATCTGCCCTCCACCCTCAGTCCTAGCATCGAGTTCCCCTCAGGCACCAGAGTCGAGAATGCGCCGGATCAGCTTCTTAATCATCTCTTCGAGCGAGCCAGTCTTTTCGACGCCAACGATATGTTCGGAGCCATCTTCTTTGCTGAACGCGATTAGATCGATTACTGGCGGCTTGGCGAGATGCTTTAATGCCTCCAAATAATTATTTTTCCGTGTAACAGAGTCTTCTATGAATTTCCTCGAATTACCTGGAGACACGGAAAACATTCCTGAGCTGGAAACGGCAGCTACGCCAGCTAAGGGGGTAATGGTAGGCAAAAACCTCGATCTCTTTGCGCCGTATGACATGTTCAATAGTAGATTGGTAAAGGCCATCAGGGTTGCCTTTATACGCTCTTCGCGTTCTTCATCGAGTTTCTTCTCGGCGTCGATGCGTTTTCCATATTGGGTGGATGGACGGGATATTCCGTCAATGTCTATGTTAAAAGATAACGTATAAACTGCCGAAGCCACTTCAACATTATATGGAGTCGGACCTCTTGGCTCTTTAGTCTCTTCTGCCTTCTTCTCTGATGCCGGAGTCTTGATGAGCGAGGGAGCGTGCCTGACGTGGAATTGTGCTTCCAATGCGGAAGCCTTTATATCATCGAGCGCAGGAATCATGTAACCGACCTGGAACCTTGAAGTTCTCTTTATGGGGACATTTCCGGCATATAGGAACCCACCTACATCGCAGACTACGTCCTTCAACATTATCTCGATCTCAGCCCTCCGAGCGTCCTGACTATCTACTGGAGGTGTAACACCCTCCTGTTTCATTATCTCGTCAGCGGTAAATTTCAACAATTCGCCGCGTGAGGAAAAGTGTCCTACTGGCAGACCTTTGTTCTTTGCACTCTCTACTAGAAGTGCTTGAAAGGCATGGGCTACCGATTCACCAGATATAGCAGGGACGTACCGGATCTCATAACCATTCTGCTCTCGGACAACGATGGGCACAGTCCTATGTCGTGAAAGGTTTCCGATGGACTCTATTCCGTTTAAACTTTCAACGTTCACGAGCAACCTAAAAGAAGTGCTCAGAAATCCTTTCATTTTTTACACCTCAACTAGTTTATTTATTTTCATTATCTCCATCATTTTCATCACTACTTGATGTTCGATTTATTACAGCATTGGCAGCCAAGTACATTGCATAAGATGCAACACTCCTGACGACGCGGATGTTTTTAGTAGCTTCGTCTAGGAACTTCGCAACTCTCGCAGGTGAAGCAAGGGTACCATATATGCTATAGGTTGTCCTTTCTACACTAATAATGATCCAAGGCTTTTCCTCCTCGGTCACTTGTTTGATAAATTCTGATTTCGCCATAGCATCCAAGTTACGAGACATTTCATAGATTCCACGTGCAACCGCATCAGGAGAAAGAGCGTTTGCCAAACGATCAATGATCGAATAACTCTTTAAGTAAAGGGCCACAGAAGCCAAGGTTCTAGCGATGTCATCATATCTCTCGTCGTTTTGGCGGCTCATCTGACCCACCAGCTACTTTTTTATGGGTCAGTGTAAATAAAGGTATCGTTACTTAGATTGCGAGCTGGTTCTGAATATCTGTTATTAATAGGGATTATTTCAAAAAAACGAAACAAATTTATGCACGGTCGTCAATCTAAACATGGTGTGGGAAATTGATCTTCATGAGTACCTTGGGATTTGATGAGAAATTTGCCTTGCGGGGAGTCCTTAGGAATGGAGTTGCACAAGGCGACTCCATACTGTTGTTGCTAACGGATACTAATGAGCAAAGACCTGAAAAAGCATATAATCTATTACGAGAAATACTTGAGAAGGCATTCGGTGAAGTTAATATTGAGAAAATCTCGGTCCCTTTAAGTGATTTTTCTTCGGGAATATCCTATTTGCGTAAAATCATTAAGAGGTACAGAGGAGAGAAGGTAATAATAAACATGAGCGGCGGTCAACGAATATTATTAATGATGTTGATGGCAGCAGTTCTTAGTCTTGACCTTGACGCTGAAATTGAAATTGAAACCGAAGATTTGCAAAAAGTATTTCGTTTCCCGTTAAACATGTTGAAGCCCACACCTTTAGATGAACTCGATTCAAAATTGTTGGCGTTTTTGAAGGATGGACGCTCAACAAAAATAAAAGAGGTTGCCCTTGCCTTAGGGATTAGTAAGCCCTCTGCTTGGAGGAGACTTGAAAGGTTGCGAAGCAAAGGCCTCATAGTACGAGATGAGAAGTCAAGATACAGCATTACTGAACTTGGAGTGAGCAGGTTTGGTTGAGTCTCATCAGTTGATAATGAAATACAATATTGATTAAGTCAATAACAGAAGTATTGTGCTCTGCATCATACTGTATCTGGTATGAGCTCGTCTCATGACGCGATATAGAAGTGCGGTTATCCCTCCAGATGTCAATGTCCACATCCGCCGTGAGAATTTTGCCGCTTGCCTTTACTCAGACAGATCAGATCTTCCTCATTCAGACGCAGTCCTCAGGAGGGGGGACAGAGCTGATCACACTGCAAAGTGACTCGTGTAACCCTCAACACAGGACGGGCGAGAGGAACGCTTTCAATTCCCATTATAGGGGATTCTTTCCATTAACCGGGTTGATTTTAAATGCCTGCCGGATGTAATTATTACTTTCAATTCCCATTATAGGGGATTCTTTCCATTAACAGCACGGAATCAATCGCAACCAGTGCAATCAGCATAGCTTTCAATTCCCATTATAGGGGATTCTTTCCATTAACAGGGATGCACCCGCCCCTTGAGTCGACGACATACCCTTTCAATTCCCATTATAGGGGATTCTTTCCATTAACGGCCGTATCCAAGCCAGCGCCAATTCCGAAGGGGGCTTTCAATTCCCATTATAGGGGATTCTTTCCATTAACACACCGCCACAGCCCCTTCCCTCTCCCAATCCCATCTTTCAATTCCCATTATAGGGGATTCTTTCCATTAACACCATGAGAAGGCTCTTGGCTTACGTATTTTCTTGCTTTCAATTCCCATTATAGGGGATTCTTTCCATTAACTGCTTACAGGCGCTCAGTCTCAGGCAGAGGCACTGTCTTTCAATTCCCATTATAGGGGATTCTTTCCATTAACGAGGTCATCCACAAATAGCCCCCAACCTAACCATGCTTTCAATTCCCATTATAGGGGATTCTTTCCATTAACCTGATGGTCAAAACGGATGGAGAATCCACCATTACTTTCAATTCCCATTATAGGGGATTCTTTCCATTAACAAAAAATATACTCTAGAAGAGTGAAAAAAAAAATCTTTCAATTCCCATTATAGGGGATTCTTTCCATTAACCCAGTGGGTGAGCGTCATGAAGGTGCTGGATGCAGCTTTCAATTCCCATTATAGGGGATTCTTTCCATTAACAGCCTGCCCTATCACGCAATCCCCCGCTCGGAAGACTTTCAATTCCCATTATAGGGGATTCTTTCCATTAACCTGTGCTCACGCCGAGGCCTCCTTATCCTTCTTCTTCTTTCAATTCCCATTATAGGGGATTCTTTCCATTAACCTACTCCCTTTAGCAACTTTGTCGAGGTTGACCCGCCTTTCAATTCCCATTATAGGGGATTCTTTCCATTAACGCGCCAAAGCGTTTTGTGTATAAATCAATTAATTTACTTTCAATTCCCATTATAGGGGATTCTTTCCATTAACTCAGAACCCAAGGAGCCTGGTCTTTGATACCGTGAACTTTCAATTCCCATTATAGGGGATTCTTTCCATTAACACGAATGCGAGAGGTGTATAGAGCGCCTATTGTTGACTTTCAATTCCCATTATAGGGGATTCTTTCCATTAACCTAACATCGATCCCTGAAGACAAAGAGCTGGTTAAACCTTTCAATTCCCATTATAGGGGATTCTTTCCATTAACGCCGATAGATGCGAAAAAACTACAAAAATGGTTTAACTTTCAATTCCCATTATAGGGGATTCTTTCCATTAACTTGCGTCAGCCGTATCTATCAGGGCAGGCAAAGAACTTTCAATTCCCATTATAGGGGATTCTTTCCATTAACCACCATCAGGTTTCGCAACCGTCGTGAGCCGACAGCTTTCAATTCCCATTATAGGGGATTCTTTCCATTAACACACTACGGCAAGAATGAGCGAGTTGGCGAACCACATCTTTCAATTCCCATTATAGGGGATTCTTTCCATTAACTGCATCCAATGGAAAGTTGTTTTATGCCCAAGACAAGCTTTCAATTCCCATTATAGGGGATTCTTTCCATTAACCGTCAGCTCTGGCAACTGCAATTTTGTTTAGTGCAAGCTTTCAATTCCCATTATAGGGGATTCTTTCCATTAACTTATACGACGTCGGCGTGCGCCCTGAAGCAGTCCTTCTTTCAATTCCCATTATAGGGGATTCTTTCCATTAACAACCTTAAACCTGATCATGCGCTTCTCTGATGTTGTCTTTCAATTCCCATTATAGGGGATTCTTTCCATTAACTCGTTTACATCACCAGCACCGAGGACTATGTAACTTCTTTCAATTCCCATTATAGGGGATTCTTTCCATTAACCTGATAAACAGCGTGGTTATTGCATCCATGCAACCGTCTTTCAATTCCCATTATAGGGGATTCTTTCCATTAACACGAGTGCAAGGGAAAAAGCCCATGAATCCCTAGACTTTCAATTCCCATTATAGGGGATTCTTTCCATTAACAAGAGATGAAGCAAGAAATAATGGCAACAATGAGGACTTTCAATTCCCATTATAGGGGATTCTTTCCATTAACTCGAGGACTTGAGCAAGGTGAGGGCATATGATATACTTTCAATTCCCATTATAGGGGATTCTTTCCATTAACTTGAAAAGCCAATCGAGGGAGAGTAATGGTAGTTTACTTTCAATTCCCATTATAGGGGATTCTTTCCATTAACTTCTTAGCCGTGTTGATGTCCTTCCAACCTACATTTCTTTCAATTCCCATTATAGGGGATTCTTTCCATTAACTGCATGATATACCCTAACGCCGAAGGACACATTATCTTTCAATTCCCATTATAGGGGATTCTTTCCATTAACGAGGACGCCCCATTTATCGATGAGTTTGATCAAATCCCCTTTCAATTCCCATTATAGGGGATTCTTTCCATTAACCAGGGTGTCGGTAAGCTTGCTGCCGGTGGCATGTACCTTTCAATTCCCATTATAGGGGATTCTTTCCATTAACCTGAGAAGGCTAAGGGGAGTGCAAAAAATCCCCCTACTTTCAATTCCCATTATAGGGGATTCTTTCCATTAACATAGTTGCCCTTTTGTCTAATATAAGCAAATAAACACTTTCAATTCCCATTATAGGGGATTCTTTCCATTAACGGGTTGGAGGCGTGGAACCGGTGCAACGCGGTGATCACTTTCAATTCCCATTATAGGGGATTCTTTCCATTAACGGCACTTGAACGATTTTTAGACCGCAAGGTTTAAAAGCTTTCAATTCCCATTATAGGGGATTCTTTCCATTAACTTAACCAGTTTACCGATAGTCTAAACAACTTGACGGACCTTTCAATTCCCATTATAGGGGATTCTTTCCATTAACGGCGCAGAGAAGGCAGAGGGCAAAGCAGAGGATGACTTTCAATTCCCATTATAGGGGATTCTTTCCATTAACCGATCATATGCAAAAGTGGCCAAAGACCGGTGCATCTTTCAATTCCCATTATAGGGGATTCTTTCCATTAACATGACACAGGTATCAGGTGGTGGGTATGTGCCAACCACTTTCAATTCCCATTATAGGGGATTCTTTCCATTAACCGAGCTTAAGCGCTCCAAGATTGCCGAGTATGTTCCTTTCAATTCCCATTATAGGGGATTCTTTCCATTAACACCAGGGCTGCGGCAAACAGCGCTATGCCCAGCACTACTTTCAATTCCCATTATAGGGGATTCTTTCCATTAACCGACCCGGAGTTCCAGCACCTCGGCAGCGCGAACATCTTTCAATTCCCATTATAGGGGATTCTTTCCATTAACGCCTTTTCCACGGAGTGCTCATCATGGATGGTTATAACTTTCAATTCCCATTATAGGGGATTCTTTCCATTAACGGCGGACCCGTCGGCGTCTATTAATGACTGGACATCCTTTCAATTCCCATTATAGGGGATTCTTTCCATTAACAGAAGATGCACGAGAAGGGTCTCTTCGGACTCATAGCTTTCAATTCCCATTATAGGGGATTCTTTCCATTAACTCTGTCTCAATCTGCACCAGGTGCAAGCACCATCACCCTTTCAATTCCCATTATAGGGGATTCTTTCCATTAACGGTGGTAATGAATGCGCTGGGGCGCGGCTCTCACGAACTTTCAATTCCCATTATAGGGGATTCTTTCCATTAACGGCGTTACCCTGGCCGACCGCAACTCTGGTCTGGGCTTTCAATTCCCATTATAGGGGATTCTTTCCATTAACAAATTGATGGTGGTGAGGCAATTATAGGTGTTGGTCTTTCAATTCCCATTATAGGGGATTCTTTCCATTAACACCCGTAAGTTGGTGTCAACAAACCTTTCCATTGCTTTCAATTCCCATTATAGGGGATTCTTTCCATTAACCTACCTTAAGGCGAAGCTTGATGAAATACCGGAAGTCTTTCAATTCCCATTATAGGGGATTCTTTCCATTAACCTTGACGGCAATCAACAGCCCTACAAGGCATAGGCCTTTCAATTCCCATTATAGGGGATTCTTTCCATTAACACGGATTAGACGTAGCAGCGGTGACGGTGTTGCTCACTTTCAATTCCCATTATAGGGGATTCTTTCCATTAACATCCAGAGCCAGAGGGGGATGTTGAATAGCGAGACGACTTTCAATTCCCATTATAGGGGATTCTTTCCATTAACCGCCTACGGCAACGTCCAGTACAAGGTCTGGGCGGACTTTCAATTCCCATTATAGGGGATTCTTTCCATTAACGTTAACGCCGAAAGTTCCAAGGTAGTCGAAAACGTCTTTCAATTCCCATTATAGGGGATTCTTTCCATTAACGCTATGGTAAGGGCGGGTAGAAAACGAAAACTAAACTTTCAATTCCCATTATAGGGGATTCTTTCCATTAACCAACAACGAGAGGACGAACTCAGCGGCATCGTGTGACTTTCAATTCCCATTATAGGGGATTCTTTCCATTAACATGCCGTAGTAGGAGGGGGCCTTGGCGCCCGCTTCCTCTTTCAATTCCCATTATAGGGGATTCTTTCCATTAACCTTCGGCGTCAGGAGGTCCTCCGTGAATGGCAAAACTTTCAATTCCCATTATAGGGGATTCTTTCCATTAACAGGAAAGCCCCTGAGCCGATTGAAGAAGCTCGTTCTTTCAATTCCCATTATAGGGGATTCTTTCCATTAACCTGCGGCAGGGCCTTGCGGCAGGTATGACATCGCCCTTTCAATTCCCATTATAGGGGATTCTTTCCATTAACCATCACCCCGTAGAGCTTGCGGTCGAGGACGGACAGCTTTCAATTCCCATTATAGGGGATTCTTTCCATTAACTGCTGTCGCTGTCGTCTTCATTATCTATATGTGGCCTTTCAATTCCCATTATAGGGGATTCTTTCCATTAACTTCCACGGTTGCAACAAAAGAAACACGTACCTTGTGACTTTCAATTCCCATTATAGGGGATTCTTTCCATTAACCGACCGGATGTCCAGCGGGTCTGCCGAAACCATGTCTTTCAATTCCCATTATAGGGGATTCTTTCCATTAACCCGCAGCCGCGTATATTGCAGGCGCGACCAGAATGGCTTTCAATTCCCATTATAGGGGATTCTTTCCATTAACTACCCCCGCCCCTCCCACGACCATCAGGAGGGAAACTTTCAATTCCCATTATAGGGGATTCTTTCCATTAACGTGGTGGCCGGAGTCGGAGCTGCGCGATGTCAGGGTCTTTCAATTCCCATTATAGGGGATTCTTTCCATTAACACGCATCCGTCCTCCTCCTCGCAGACTGGACCACCACTTTCAATTCCCATTATAGGGGATTCTTTCCATTAACCTGCCACGGTCGAAGTCGCGGAGGCGATGCGCGGGAGCTTTCAATTCCCATTATAGGGGATTCTTTCCATTAACTTCTTCAAAGTCTTGCGGTACGGTGTGCCTCT
Source organism: Candidatus Methanomethylicaceae archaeon GD_Cm_T35_P0_bin.15 (assembly GCA_038801785.1). GTDB lineage: Archaea > Thermoproteota > Methanomethylicia > Methanomethylicales > Methanomethylicaceae > JAULTD01. Next base: position 87,214 of record JAULTD010000002.1, on the reverse strand, counting down.
AGCCTTTCAATTCCCATTATAGGGGATTCTTTCCATTAACTTCGCGATGGCCGGGCTGCTGTTCCGGCCTATCTTTACTTTCAATTCCCATTATAGGGGATTCTTTCCATTAACCTGGTGTCCGGGTTCATGGTTCACGAAGTGGCGTATGCTTTCAATTCCCATTATAGGGGATTCTTTCCATTAACCCCAATTTTCCCATATTTTTCACCTTTTGTAGTGTACCTTTCAATTCCCATTATAGGGGATTCTTTCCATTAACCGGTAGTACCACTCACAGTGGTGCCTCATGCTCATCTTTCAATTCCCATTATAGGGGATTCTTTCCATTAACGACGGGAAGGCCCAGCGGCCTATCCCTGTGTGGGCGCCTTTCAATTCCCATTATAGGGGATTCTTTCCATTAACCTCGGGGCGCAGCCGGCCGGTGCGGAGGCATACCGCTTTCAATTCCCATTATAGGGGATTCTTTCCATTAACCCGCAAGGGGACGGCTACGAAAGGCAGAAACACGCCTTTCAATTCCCATTATAGGGGATTCTTTCCATTAACAATCTTGACAAATATAGTGATATAGTAAAATATACCTTTCAATTCCCATTATAGGGGATTCTTTCCATTAACGCAGGGCAGCCTCGAACGCTGCCGCGCCAGCAGCGTCTTTCAATTCCCATTATAGGGGATTCTTTCCATTAACCTCAAGACTGAGACGGCGGTGCGGGAGCTCGGCACTTTCAATTCCCATTATAGGGGATTCTTTCCATTAACGCCGTCACCGAGAGGTACGTAGGCGCACCGGTGAAGCCTTTCAATTCCCATTATAGGGGATTCTTTCCATTAACCTTCTCACTAACATCCGGTCAAAGCAACAGGTTCTACTTTCAATTCCCATTATAGGGGATTCTTTCCATTAACGCACACCCTCCCGGAGGTAGCCCGGGCGCTCGGCATCTTTCAATTCCCATTATAGGGGATTCTTTCCATTAACATCTTGGGGAACGTCACAAGCAATTGCCAGAACGACTTTCAATTCCCATTATAGGGGATTCTTTCCATTAACTCCAAAAGTGATGAATCACCGCTAGAGCGTTCTTAGCTTTCAATTCCCATTATAGGGGATTCTTTCCATTAACAGCCCTATAACCAAGGGTACATTTACTGCCTGCTTAACTTTCAATTCCCATTATAGGGGATTCTTTCCATTAACATCGCCGCGAAGAATCCCGCGAAGGCATCGCCGATCTTTCAATTCCCATTATAGGGGATTCTTTCCATTAACCGCAAGCCCTCCTATGGGCTCGCGTCACCCGGAAGCTCTTTCAATTCCCATTATAGGGGATTCTTTCCATTAACCGCATCCATCTGGGCATCGCCCAGTATTCCAGTTATCTTTCAATTCCCATTATAGGGGATTCTTTCCATTAACAAGTTATAAACCTTATGACATAGATATGACATCGAAGCTTTCAATTCCCATTATAGGGGATTCTTTCCATTAACGACGCCGCCTTATGGCGTCCCGAACAAACTCACTTAACTTTCAATTCCCATTATAGGGGATTCTTTCCATTAACAGAAGGGGCTAAGGGGAGTGCAAAAAATCCCCCTACTTTCAATTCCCATTATAGGGGATTCTTTCCATTAACCCAGAGGGGCGCAAGCCGAGGGAGGAGGGCCAGGGACTTTCAATTCCCATTATAGGGGATTCTTTCCATTAACGCGGATAGCGCCGAAGAAGCCCGCGAAGGCATCGCCTTTCAATTCCCATTATAGGGGATTCTTTCCATTAACCAGGGTGATAGCTACCAACGCGACCGGCGATGAGGTCTTTCAATTCCCATTATAGGGGATTCTTTCCATTAACGAGAGAGCCAGACAGAGATCCTCAAAGCTCTAAACTTTCAATTCCCATTATAGGGGATTCTTTCCATTAACCTCCTGAGAGCCCCCACCCCCCTCAATTTTTTCCTGCTTTCAATTCCCATTATAGGGGATTCTTTCCATTAACCTCCCCGGTGACCATCGCCAACTCCGCGAAGCTGGACTTTCAATTCCCATTATAGGGGATTCTTTCCATTAACCACTTCCTGAATGGTACACCTCCCATCGCGCAAAGCACTTTCAATTCCCATTATAGGGGATTCTTTCCATTAACCCAAGACCCGTTGATGAAGAGCGTCTTCACATCTATCTTTCAATTCCCATTATAGGGGATTCTTTCCATTAACGCAGCTCGGCTTGTCGCCGATCGCGCTGGACGAGCCTTTCAATTCCCATTATAGGGGATTCTTTCCATTAACGCTGATTGCACTGGTTGCGATTGATTCCGTGCTGCCTTTCAATTCCCATTATAGGGGATTCTTTCCATTAACGACAAACCAAAAGGAGGAACGAAAATGGTCGGTCCTTCTTTCAATTCCCATTATAGGGGATTCTTTCCATTAACACCGCCGGAGACGACGACGACCACGACATGGAGCTCACTTTCAATTCCCATTATAGGGGATTCTTTCCATTAACGCCGGACCATTCCTTCGTTGTAGTCCTGAATGGTACCTTTCAATTCCCATTATAGGGGATTCTTTCCATTAACTACCGCGCCGACCCCTTCCTCACCGATACGGCGTACTTTCAATTCCCATTATAGGGGATTCTTTCCATTAACGCTCGCCTGCAAGGGGGAATGGTTCGCGGTGCAATCCTTTCAATTCCCATTATAGGGGATTCTTTCCATTAACGCATATTAGCGCTCTGGTTCCTCTTCGGGAGGTGAGCCTTTCAATTCCCATTATAGGGGATTCTTTCCATTAACATGCACTAAGCCTAGGCGTGCGCGTGTGCTGGTGTTCTTTCAATTCCCATTATAGGGGATTCTTTCCATTAACTCTCGCGGAAGCTGTTGTCTGATGTCCAGTCATTAATCTTTCAATTCCCATTATAGGGGATTCTTTCCATTAACTGGACTGGCTGGACTACCTCGGCGTGGAGGCTGTCCCTTTCAATTCCCATTATAGGGGATTCTTTCCATTAACAGCAAGGGCTGTCTCGGAGCTGACCGATGAGGAAACTTTCAATTCCCATTATAGGGGATTCTTTCCATTAACAAGCACCTGCCGGATGTAATTATCATGAAAGCGGTACTTTCAATTCCCATTATAGGGGATTCTTTCCATTAACGACGTTGGCCTTTGTGGAAGGCTGGCCGTTGTACCTCTTTCAATTCCCATTATAGGGGATTCTTTCCATTAACCCAGTCCCTGGCAAGGCACTCGGGGCACAGGCGATCTTTCAATTCCCATTATAGGGGATTCTTTCCATTAACGGCTGGTAGAGTGAACAGGCTTGGGGTTATATCCCCTTTCAATTCCCATTATAGGGGATTCTTTCCATTAACGCAGTGGTTGGCGCCCCGACGCTTGAGGCGGAGGCTTTCAATTCCCATTATAGGGGATTCTTTCCATTAACGAAGGAGCGGGAGCGGATGCAGAACCACCACGCTATCTTTCAATTCCCATTATAGGGGATTCTTTCCATTAACACATATGGGGGTTGCCACACTTACACGCTTGCATCATCTTTCAATTCCCATTATAGGGGATTCTTTCCATTAACACGTGTTCGGGCTGCCCAAGCTGGACGACCCGCGCACTTTCAATTCCCATTATAGGGGATTCTTTCCATTAACGGAGGTTGCCTGTGCGGCTGGTGACATACTTGCATACTTTCAATTCCCATTATAGGGGATTCTTTCCATTAACCGCCCTTCCCAACCGTAGAGCCCAGGGGCGGCATAATCTTTCAATTCCCATTATAGGGGATTCTTTCCATTAACGTAGGGAACGCCGGTTGAGTGGGTGGTGACCTGCTGCTTTCAATTCCCATTATAGGGGATTCTTTCCATTAACCCAAGGAACTCGATCACGTTCACGGTGACGGCGTTGCCTTTCAATTCCCATTATAGGGGATTCTTTCCATTAACCCTTCATGGACTCGAAGAGCGATTCGATGGGCTTGAGCTTTCAATTCCCATTATAGGGGATTCTTTCCATTAACTGCGGTCTCGGGGGTTTTTCCCAGGCGTTCCGCGGCTTTCAATTCCCATTATAGGGGATTCTTTCCATTAACTCGCAGCCGTGGCGGACGCAAACCGCTGCGATGGGTCTTTCAATTCCCATTATAGGGGATTCTTTCCATTAACCGGCTTTTGCGGCGATCCGGACGAAGTTCAGCACCACTTTCAATTCCCATTATAGGGGATTCTTTCCATTAACATCAGGATCGCCTGCTCGTCCCCATCCTCCGGATCAGCTTTCAATTCCCATTATAGGGGATTCTTTCCATTAACCGGCGTTGGTGAGAACCTCGCGGGCGCCCACTCTGGCTTTCAATTCCCATTATAGGGGATTCTTTCCATTAACCCTTCCCGAACACGGGCAGCACCAGATTCAGTACCGCTTTCAATTCCCATTATAGGGGATTCTTTCCATTAACCTGATCTGTCATTTGTCTCGAAAGTAGGCTCGTATCTTTCAATTCCCATTATAGGGGATTCTTTCCATTAACGCAGTCTGCAAGGAGGAGGACTGATGAGTATGAGGACTTTCAATTCCCATTATAGGGGATTCTTTCCATTAACTCCAGGGACCGGTCTCGCAGCGATCCCGGTCAACGACTTTCAATTCCCATTATAGGGGATTCTTTCCATTAACGAACTAACACAGTCGTCGGTACAAAGAAAATAAAAACTTTCAATTCCCATTATAGGGGATTCTTTCCATTAACGGGGACTGCTGAAGCCTCGACGTGTGCCGTAGTTACCTTTCAATTCCCATTATAGGGGATTCTTTCCATTAACCGAGAGCCGTATATACTCGTCCGCCGTTGCAGCTTTCTTTCAATTCCCATTATAGGGGATTCTTTCCATTAACCATGCTGCATGGGGCGTGTGTGTGCACATGGCTAATCTTTCAATTCCCATTATAGGGGATTCTTTCCATTAACAATCACTCTTAGTCCGCTGCTTTGGGCTTGACGCTGTCTTTCAATTCCCATTATAGGGGATTCTTTCCATTAACATAGGCAGCCTGGGCGAGGCTTCCGGCGAGGTAGTCTTTCAATTCCCATTATAGGGGATTCTTTCCATTAACAAAAACGAGACGTTCAACTGGTCTTATGTCCCGTCCTTTCAATTCCCATTATAGGGGATTCTTTCCATTAACACTGGAAATCCGGGTACAGCTTCAGCCACGGCTTTACTTTCAATTCCCATTATAGGGGATTCTTTCCATTAACCGATAAAGGAGCTGACTGAGTTCAAGGAAATCTACACTTTCAATTCCCATTATAGGGGATTCTTTCCATTAACACAAAAGAGAGAGAGAGAGAGAAAATATCCCCAAAAAGCTTTCAATTCCCATTATAGGGGATTCTTTCCATTAACTTGATAGCACTAGGGCAATTATGGAGGACGCAGACGACTTTCAATTCCCATTATAGGGGATTCTTTCCATTAACAGTAGAGTACTTGAAAAAAGCCGAAGAGATCTTAACTTTCAATTCCCATTATAGGGGATTCTTTCCATTAACTTCTTCGGCTCGTACTTCGCCGAGAGCTTCTCAGGGAACTTTCAATTCCCATTATAGGGGATTCTTTCCATTAACCGGAGGGGACGATCACCCAGCTGCGCCTCGACTACACTTTCAATTCCCATTATAGGGGATTCTTTCCATTAACACAGAGGCGTGAGCCTCAGCCTTGGCAATATTCATGTCTTTCAATTCCCATTATAGGGGATTCTTTCCATTAACTACTTCAGGAAGGCGCCTCAAGAGACAGTTCAGGAGCTTTCAATTCCCATTATAGGGGATTCTTTCCATTAACACGACTATACGCCGGGGGAGTTCCGGGGGCAGAAGTACTTTCAATTCCCATTATAGGGGATTCTTTCCATTAACGTTTAATTCGCCGAACTGCGACAGGGCGAGCCCCTCTTTCAATTCCCATTATAGGGGATTCTTTCCATTAACTTCCAGATGAGGATCTGCCCGAGTCGGTACTCCTCTTTCAATTCCCATTATAGGGGATTCTTTCCATTAACAACGGATTCGTCACCGCCCTCGCCGAGGAGATGGGGCCTTTCAATTCCCATTATAGGGGATTCTTTCCATTAACCGGATCGACCTACACGGGCTCAGTCCTCCGCGATACCTTTCAATTCCCATTATAGGGGATTCTTTCCATTAACGCTGGCAATTTTCGCCGCGTTTGCCTCGGTCCCTCATTCTATAGCCGCCAATTCTTAAGGTTAACGGGAAGAATGAAAAATCGAAATTGATAATGTCGCATCTTCACGTTGTCAGAGGTATTGCCTTACGTAATGCTGAAAGATCTGTGTCCCAAAACTTATCGTGATCCTATTCGAGAGGTCAACCTCGATGGCCGCCGACCATCTCAAACGGTTCTGCACATCTTCGCATACTCGCAGTAAACGCACTTTTGCGAGGCAGCCTGTCTTGGGATCCTCTCCGATGCGCACAGTGCCCTAATCCGGCTCAAGTCACCCGGAATAGAATCCTTATCTGATTGTTGGATAACAACGGTTTTCGCAATATTCTGCTCAGGGAAATACATCACGCCTCTCTTAGTATACGTCAGAAAACTCCTGTCCACCAGCAGCGCGTACGCCACCAGCTGCTTCCTCCGGGCGTAGGTCACCTCAGGCATATCGCTATACTTTATCTCCACGGGTACATACGTCCCATCGTCCAGCGCCAGCAGCACGTCAATAACGCCGCAGAGCCCCAAGCCCTCGTCTTCAAGGTACTTGTTCAGCATCATCTCTTTCACTCTTGATTTCTCGATGCCGAAGTAGTCATTCCTCTCGGCCATCCGCTTCTTCTCCCTCTCCTGCTCCTCCTTTCCAAAAGCCATCTTCCGTTTCGAAGCACTCATGCCGAGCGTCTTCATGAAGTAGATTTTCCGGGGGCAGTAATAGTATTGGTACAGGTCATTGGCGCTTAACAGCAGGAGCATCCCCCTAACGCAAACACTGCTTCGTATAGGCGATCCTACGCAAACGATACTCTCGCAATAGTCTAAATACTCTTCCTGTCGCAACGATCGGTTCAACAGGCGACGATTGTAGCCAGAGCCAGGAAGGCGACGCGTCTAAATACTCTTCCTGTCGCAACGATCGGTTCAACATGACCAAAGTATAGTTAAGCAGGTCGCCGATGCTGGTCTAAATACTCTTCCTGTCGCAACGATCGGTTCAACGCCTGAGGAGATACACGGTATCACGCTCCGAAATGGTCTAAATACTCTTCCTGTCGCAACGATCGGTTCAACCCCCAAGCAGTAGGGCGCAGATAAGGCAAGCTCAATCATAGGCATTGTGAGGATATGAGGGGGGAACGCCGCGGATGCTCTTATCTCAAGGACAGGCGCGAGAACCTCTTCAGCAGATCGAGATACCATGCCATGGATGCAAGAGCCGCCAGAAGGCTCGAAGATAGCAAAGACCGGCAATGGATAAGCCGCCTCCTGAAGCAGACCGGCCGCAACGCACCAGCCAGACCTACACGCACCACTGTGTGCTGGCACACCGCTATTTGCGCATTGCCCAAACGTGACCAGCGATCATGACCGGCCCCGCTAGACACCACCGCCGGAGACCTGAACGAAATGCCACCACCTCCGGCGAGGGATACGAGATCGGGTTCCGGGAAGGCTTATTAATAGTATAATTGCAATTATACTAATTGGGATTATACATGTCTGACCCCGGCCCATTCGTGGACAGGAGGGCAGAGCGCGAGGAACTCGGAAGGCTGCTCGACTCGGAGGGCTTTGCTTTCGCGGTCCTCTACGGGAGGAGGCGCGTAGGCAAGACGAGGCTCATCCTCGAGACCCTCAGGAACAGGAACTATGTATACTACCTCGCCGTCGAGAAGGAGAACCTGCGTTACTTCTCCGAGGCGGTAGCGCGCAGGTTCCCGGAGGCGAAAAAACTCAGGGAGGACTGGGAGGTGCTGCTCGACTTCCTCAAGGATAACGCGGAGGTCCTGGTAATAGATGAGTTCCAGAACCTCATAAAAGAGGACAAAACCGTGCTCTCGCTCCTCCAGCGCGCCGTAGACACGGTCCTGAAGCGGAGCGGGCTGAAGCTGGTCGTCCTCGGCTCCTCGGTCTCCATGATCACGTCCGAGCTGCTCCAGTACAGGAGCCCCTTATATGGCAGGAGGACGTACGCCAGGGAGATAGCGGCGATGGACTTCCTCCGGATAAAGGGCTTCTTCCCCGGGGCGGGCACGGGGGAGCTCGCTGAAATTTACGGGTTCGCCGACGGCATCCCCCACTACCTGGAGAAAGTCCGCCTGCCCTTCTGGGAGTGGCTCGGTAACGAGCTGCAGAGCCCCTCATTTGTGAAGGACGAGCTCGACTTTATGCTCAGGTACGAGTTCGAGGACCTCGGGACGTACAAAACGATACTTGGGGCGATAGCCGGGGGCAAGGCGACGGTCTCCGAGATAAAGGACCATGCCCGGATGCATAGGACGGACGTCAGCCCCTACCTGGCGAAGCTCATCAGCACAGGTCTGGTGCGCAGGGAGCTGCCGCTGACCGAGCCGGCCACCTCGAAGATGGGCAGGTACTACATAGGGGACCAGTTCACCGCGTTCTGGTTCAGGTTCATCTACCCCAACCTCAGCAGCCTCGAGGAGGGCATCTACTCGGCGGAGAGCGTAATGAAAGGCTATCCGCAGTACATGGGCACGGTCTTTGAGAAGATATGCAGGCAGGTCCTCATCGAGCTGATAAGGCGGGGAGAGCTTCGCTACGACAGGGTCGGAAAGTGGTGGCACAGAGGTTCTGAGATCGACTTGGTGGCGGTGAACGACGCGAGAAAGGAGGTCATGTTTGCCGAGTGCAAGTGGAAGGACGGCGTCGTCCCCGGCCAGGTCCTCAGCCGGCTGAAGGAGAAGGCAGGCTCCGTGAGGTGGAACGAGGGGCACAGGAAGGAGAGGTACGCCATATTCGCAAAGTCCTTCACGGACAAGAGCGCGGGCGGTGCAGACAAAGACGGGGATGTGCTACTCTTCGATTTGGGCGACATCGGGGACCTTATGGAGTTCTGACGCCCGGGTCGTCTACGGCTCATCAATGCACCAGGGGTTGACGGTTGTGAGGTTTCCCCGGCTAATCGTCGATCTGTTTGGAGTGTGTGTGATGAGGCGGCGGAAAAACTCGAGAAGGCGGAGCGGCATGCCGTATCAGCCCGCTGAGGCAGGGACCACGCGGGGGCAGCTGCAGGCAATCGTCATGCAGTTAAGGCGGAAAATGTCTCCCCGGCGGATTGGCGCTCGCAGACTGAGGCCTTACGGGTTTGTAACCGCGGCCCCTTCATGACGGTGTATGCTTGATCGCGGTTATATTGCCGCCGCTACATAGACGAAAACCACGGTGGAAGCGATGGAGAGGCTCGTCGTAGACGGCTTTGGAAAGTTCGTCTCCTGCGAGGGGACAAACATCGTGATCAGGGAGTTCTCCGGGTCGGGGGGCGACCGGCACAAGAAGACGCTCCACTACGTACCGGTCGAGTCTCTCCGCCAAGTCATCATCTCGGGCAAAGGGTCAATCTCGACCGACGCCATAAACCTCTTGGCCAAGAGCCAGGTCGACGTTGTGATAATCGATTCGAGGGGGGAGGTCACCGCCAAGGTAGCGCCGGTGGAGTTCCGCACGGTCAGGACGCGGAGGGAGCAGTACTATGCATATAATGACAGCCGGAGCGGTTACCTCGCCAAGAAGTTCATCGAGGGCAAGGCGAAGAACCAGTACGCCTACCTCGGGACCCTCGCGAAGGTCAGGAAGGACGTCCATCCCGATGCCGCAAATGCGCTCATCTCGGCCCGCGAGCGGATCAGGCCGCTCATCGACTCGATAGCCGCATTCCCCGACGCGCCGATCGAGAGGATCAGGAACCCGCTCATGGGTACCGAGGGCATGATCTCTGACATCTACTGGAAGGCGGTCAGGAACGTGATCCCCCCGGAGTTCGGCTTCCAGGAGAGGTCGGGGAGGAACGCCACCGATCCGGTTAACGCTATGCTCAACTATGGGTACGGCATCCTGGAGGGGGAGGTCCACCGCGCCATCCACCTCGCCGGCCTTGATCCGTACGCCGGCTACCTCCACGCCGACAGGCCCGGGAGCAATACCCTCGCCTTCGACCTGATGGAGGAGTTCAGGCAGCAGCTCGTAGACAAGGCGGTGCTTGCGCAGGTGACGAGGGGCGTTGTGAAGCCGTCTGACTTCTCGCTGAAGGAGGGGACCTGCCGGCTGGACGATGCGGCGAGGAGGGGGCTTCTCCAGGACGTGCTCGGCAAGTTCGAGGAGTACACGACTATGGGGGACGAGAAGGTGAGGTGGTGCGACCTCATCGTCAGCCAGGCGAGGGCGGTGGCCAAGTACCTGAGGGGCGAGGCCTCGTCGTACGAGCCGTACTACCTCAGGTGGTAAAACCCCCGGAGGGCCCGACTTGCAAAGAACGGCAGATCAGTGGCAGGCGTCCCAGTAGATGCATGTCGGGGGGCATTCGTTGGGCATCCCGGGGTCCCTCTTCTGGGCCACGATCTCCTGCTTCGTGTCACGTTCCTCCACCCACCACCGCCTCAGCTCCTCGTTTATGAAGAAGAGGTCCCTCTTGACGTGGGGCGCAGAGTTCTTCCAGCTGATATAGACGGTGCAGCCGATGTCGATAGGGATCTCGTAGACGCTCTCGAGCACCATGGCGTAGCCGGTCGTGTAGAGCCTGTACCAGGGGACGTCGCCCTCGGCAACCTTGACGTCGAAGACTATCTTGCGGAGGTAGTCGTAGCAGTCGGGGCTGAGCACCCCGGAGAGGCCGAGCAGCTCCCCGGTGATCTTGTGCTCGATGAGGAAGGGCACGGCGGTGGCCATCAGGTTCTTCGGGGTGGCGAAGGGCTGCTGCGTCCTGTGGTTCTCGTACTCTGCCCTGCAGCAGTCGAGGACATAGCCCCAGACCGCGGAGGCGAAGCGCCGCATAGCCTCGTCGGCGAGGGGGATCTCCCCCACGCGTACCTTCGGCCACCAGTCTCGGTCGAAGTCCGGCGCCTCGCCGTTCATGAAGGACAGGAAGGCGTCGCTTATGGCCCCATGGATCAGCTTCCCCCTGCCCAGGGCGTAGCTGAGCCTGGGCTTCTCGTGCTTCACAGACTGGAGGAAGACGTCCCTTGCGGTCGGGCAGTACTTGGAGCTCACCAGGTACATGGGGAGCTTTGTATCGTATAGAGGCTTGAGGGGTTCCTGACTCCAGCTCCACCCCCTGAGCTCCGGCGACGTCCCCACCTCGCGGGATAGCGGCAGGAGCTTGTTCAGGAGCACTTTTCGATCTATCTCGCTGAGGAAGTAGACCATCTTCAGTCGCACTAGGAGATACAGGCGCTTTATGCATCTATAACGCTTTGGGGGCGCGGCGGGGGCGGGGAGAATACCATTCATGTCTTAGGGCGCGCGCCGCCGTCTCATGCCGTGCCACTGCGGTGCTCTCCATGCGTCTGCCCGATCAGATTATCCGAGAGGCAGAGGGCGGCACTCCCGATTATCCGGTGCAGCTCACCTGCACCAGCGGTACAGGCAGCGGACAACCCCGAGGGATACGGCCGCCACGACGACAGCTATCGTGAAAAGTACAAATGAGGCCGTCGCTGCCATCATCATAGGCTGGGAGGCGGCGCACTCGCTGACGGCAATCAGGGCTAGGCTGGCAGCCCACGGGATCGCCAGGAGCCCGACCCCCCTAGAGGATGGGACGGAGCCCCGGCGCCTGCATGCTGCAACCGCGGCCAGTGATGCCACGGGTGCTAGGTAGACCAAGCCTATCAGTGATGCCGCCACCAGCCCCGCCACGACAATGCCCACCTCGCCACTGAATGAGAAGGTCGAGAACGAGGCGGCGGCCAGTTCAAGGATGCCGAGGAGAGGCTGCAGGACGACACGAACGGCCGCCTTCGCGTACGGATCGGGCGCGATCGATGCCGCGACGGGCGGGCTCCAAGAGTAATACCAGCCGTTGAACACAGTCATAAAGCTGCTCCCCGCAAAGGTCTTCATGGCAAGGTTGTCGCGGAAGTTACGGAGGAACTGGACCTAGGGGGCTATCTCGGAGCCGTAGGTGGCGGTGGCGATTATGCACTGCGAGCCGTTCGGCTGGGTCTGCTGGAGGCTGACCGCGAACGAGACCGAGGAGGAGGCGGTATTGCCAGCGGCGTCCGCAAGAACGAGCTGGGCGGTGTGGGGGCCATTCCCGAGGGTGGAGGTGTAGGAGAGGCCTGCTGCAGTTATGGTTGAGGATCTGGTAACGTCGATCCCGTCCAGCCTTAGCACGACGGAGCCGGTGTTTACGCCCATGTCGTCGGAGAATGCGGCTGTGATCTGGACCGGACCCGATGTCACGGTGGAGCCGTTTGATGGTGTGAACGAGGTAATCGTTGGCGGAACGATGTCGGTGGAGAGGGTTATGTGGATGACCTTCAGCAGGGCGCTGCTGTTCCAGAGTTCGATGCGGTACGATCCGGGAGCGAGAGACTTGCCCGAGTTATAGTCGCCGAACCCAGTCTGCCCGCCCGGGACGTTGCAGGCCCGATCCACTAGGATGTTCCCTTCAGAGTCGACCAGCCTGGCGGCTATGAGGGGCTGCCCACTCCCGCGGTTCACCACGGTTACGTGGAGGCAATCCCCTGTCAGGAAGATGCTGGTCGGCGTGCCGAACGGCACCGGTGAGGCCCAGCCGTCCACAGCCGACGGCGTCACCTCGCCCGCGTTGGGGGAGGCTGTGATGGCAAACGTCGACATCCCGGGGGAGACAGCTGAGAAGTAGGCGTACGAGGCGTCCTCACCGATCCTTGTGGTCGGGAGCTGGGTCCACCTGGCAGCCCCGTGCCTCAGCAGGGAGGTGGAGGAGGCGTTCAACCCGTGACCGGAGAACCACTCCGAGTCCACCCTGAATTCGATTGTGACTGGTCCGGCGCCCCCGCTGGAGTTCACCCTGACGTAGGAGTAGGCCCTGCCCCCCGCAGCGGCGGGGACCTCGGTGGGCAGAACCTCCTCGACTGTGACGTAAAAGTTCTCGAGCATCTGTGAGGAGGTGGCGGTGATCGAGGTCAGGGGCGTCGTGTGCAGGTCAACCTTCACGGGGGAGCCGGGAGTTATGGTGCCAAAGACGGCGCGCTCGAAGCCTGCGCCGGCCCTCGCCTCGGCTGCGTAGGCGGTCAGCAGGGCGAGGAAGGGTTCCTCCGAGAGCAGCCGCTGGGCGAGGGAGACGTCCACCCCCTCCCTCCTCACCTTCGAGATCGCCATCTCGGTAAAGTTGATGTTGAGCGCGGCCTTCTCGGCAATCTTCCAAAGGTCCTTCTCGACCGCGGCGTAGGTTTCCCCGAAGGCCTCCTCCGCCGCCACGTTCAGCGGCACACTCCGGTTGTACTCGGTGAGGAGCCGCTGTAGCCCGGTCTCATACCGCGAGTTCACGTAGAAGTGGAAGGCTATGCCCTCCCCTCGGAACAGCAGCTGCTCTGAGGGGCCGAGTGAGCCGTAGTCCATCCCCGCGAGCAGGGTCAGCGGTATGACGGAGGGAGAGCCGCCTGTCAGCGAGGTCCGGAGCTGCGCCAACGGCTCGCGATCCATGAATGGCGAGTAGCCTTCCGGGGCCCACTCACTGTCGAGCCAAGCCATCTCCGGAAGGGGCGCCCCTTCGTTGAACCACTGCTCCCAGTTGTCGTATATGCCGGGGTATATCTGGCGCATGAGGGCGTGTCCGAGCTCGTGGATGGGGCCCGCCACGTCGTACATCTGGGTCCGCATCCTGGGGATGGGGCGGAGCCAGTTTATCTCGTCGCCCGCATCCACGGCCACGCCCCCGGCGCTCACCCCCTCTCCGTAGACCATACTGGGGTTGCCTCCGAGTATGGCATACTCGGTGCTGTTGTATGTCATGAACATCCTGACCTTGAGCCTCGCCTCGCCGCCGTATATCTTCGTGACGGCGTCGTAGGCCTTCTCAGAATCCAGCAACAAGAGGGCAGCCATCTTGGCGTCCTGCTGGTGGAAGTAGACCGTAAAGTGCCGACTCTCTTTCCTCATCTCCAGCAGGGTCGCCGTCTCCCCCTCCGGGACCTCGCCGCCCCAGTATTGGGGCGTCGGCCGGACCTTCTCCGAGTTTGCGAGGGTCCTATACGTCTTGTCGCCCAGCGTCGCCCAGTCGATGAGGTAGTCTCCGCCTTCCTCGAAGATGGGAAGGGCCTCGTTCCCGTAGACGTAGGCCTCGAAGAATGCGGCATAATCGTTCCCCGAGACGGTGTTCACCGCGCTCAGGACGTCCTCCACAGTGTAGCCCGCCCCTTTCACGGCATAGTTCTCGTAGACGTATTTTATGACGTCCCTTACGTCCTTGGCCCCATGGGTCACCTCTACCATCGAGAGGTTGAGCATATGCAGCACCAGAAAACCCTTCATGTATGGCAGTGGGAAGTAGTACTGCACGTCGCCGGTCTCCCTGCTCTTCCCGGGGTAGTCCACCAGCGGTATGTTGTACTTGGTGCCTGCATACTGCTTGTACACCATGTACCAGTTCTTCCATGAGAGGTTGCTATACCTGAAGCCCCAGGCGGTCGCGACATCCGATGCTCCGCCTATAGCCTCGTAGACGGGGTAGAGCAGGAAGGGGCTCGCCCCCTCGCCGAACCACCATGCCCTGTCCTGGTCGAGCTGGCTGTCGTAGCGCAATGCTCTCAGGAACCAGTAGTGCCAGAGCATCCCCTCGAACATCCCCCAGTCGCCGCCGGCGCGGTTCACGGCCAGCCTCGGCGTCCCGCTCATATAGTCCACGGGGAGGGGCAGGTCCGCGAGGACGACGTTAAGCTCCTCCTGGGGGAGATCCCCAATGTGCTGGTGGAAGTAGTCCAAGCAGGTCTTTATGCTGCCGAGGTAAATGCCCTTCGCGTATTTGGTCACCCCGCAGATCGCCACCCTCAGCCTCTGGCCGTCCCCGAAGGTGCCCTCGTAGACGGACCAGTTGCCAGGGGCGAATAGTTCCAGGTCGCCGGTCCCGACCGTGAAGGCGGTGGAGTTGAGGGGGGACCACGTCTCATCGGTTATCAACGACCAGCCGGCCGGCATGATGACGTTGATCGTGACAGAGCCCTCCGAGGACGGGCGGAGGAAGACCGCGCCACCGTAGAGCAGACCGCAGCTTCCGGAGAGGTAGGTCAGGTAGGTGCCTGCCGCCATGGAACTCGGGATGTCGGTCCGCGCCCGGTACTCGACTATCACGTCGCCGGCCGAGGAGGGGCTCACCCGCCAGGTCCTATTGTTCAGCTGCTCGATTCGGACGTCCTTCCCGGCGCTGTCGTAGCATGCCTCCACGCTGATCCAGGAGGAGCCGTAGCCGGCGTCCGGGGAGGTCACGGTGAGGTCGGTCGTCCCGCTCACAGGGATCACCGCCCTCACCTCCAGCTCGTGCTGCTCTGCGTCGTCCAAGGTTATCGCAACGGTGTAGCTTGCCACGGTGGTGCCGGTAACTGCTGGCTGGGGGCAGATCGGCAACCCCTCGAGGGGAGGGGAGAGGATTAGGAAGAGCAGGATGACGTAGGCAGGGCCAGCCTTGCGGTCAGGGCAGGACAGGAGCCGATGCGTACTTTTTTTATATGGCATTTATGGACACCGCGTTTTGCCAGAGCTCACCCTCCACCGCCCCCCCGAAGGGGCCGCAACCGTTATCGGGATGGTTGCCGGGGAGAGGGCAGAAGACAGACAGGGAGAGAGAAGGTATAAGAATACATCTGCATGGGCGGCGGGCAGCGCCGGCACGGCAGAGGCGGCTGGGCAATGGGCAGGAGCGGCCCAGTTGTGAGCGGCAGTTCCAGTTCCAGTTCCAGTTCCAGTTCCTATCCTCCACTCGAGAGCGGGCAAGAGCCGCAGGAGCGCTTCCTGGTCTACCCCGCTGGGGAGGTGGGCCATCTTCGGTCACAGTGGTAATAGAAACGCTTTATGTCTATAACGCTTTTGAGTCCTGCTGCCGTCCCCGAGCCCCCGGGATGGGCGGCGTGCCGCCGCGCTCTCACGGCGCTTATACTATACTATCTTTACCTTCTGGTCGTCCCTGAACTCTCCCTTTGTCTTGGAGATTATCGAGACCGTCCTCGTGCAGGAGGTGCAGACAGGGATCACGTATATCGAGTCCCGGTCCTCTGAGAGGAACTTCCCAGCCTCCTGTACCAGGACGTGGCGGTCATTGGCGTCGAGATCGCCCTTGTACCCGCTGTACTGCACCCGGGTGAGGCCGTACTGCTTCAGGTATCCGGAGAGCTTGGTCCGCATCGAGTCGTCGGATATGTCGTATATTACGAGGGTCATCATTTCCGGAACACGGATACCCCTTTCACTGGCAGGCTATTTTATCCTTTTATCCGCTTAAAGGGTAATAAGGCGCCTGTGCACGAGGTGATACCATGCCCGCACGGATTACGATCAGCATGATCTCCGAGAGGGATTTCCCGCTCCCAAGGTTCACCGGGCATATCGCGAGGGGTCTTCTCCTGCACATCATCAGGAAGAGTTCCCCTTCGATGGCGCAGGACCTCCATGAGCTCAACGTCCTGAAGCCGTACACCGTGGACAGGCTGCACTTCCGCAAGAAGTACAGGACGGAGGACGGGTATATAGTGGATTCCTCCTGCCCCTGCACGCTCGATGTCAGGGTACTGGAGGACGGCCTCGAGCAGGACTTTGCCAGCCGCCTCTCCTTGGGCGACAGTGCGCTGATCAGGGACAACGAGCTCCGCTTCAGCGAGCTGTTCATCGATTCCAAGAGCTATGCGAGCATCCTTGACGAGGCTGCGGCGATCGATCGGTTCACGATGGAGTTCATCACGCCCACTTACTTCTCCCAAAGGGGGGCGGCGTTCTTCAGCCTCCTCCCTGAGCCGCAGAGGGTGATGATGAACCTCCTCAGGGTCTGGAAGGCCTTTGCCGAAGTCAGCGATGAGGACTATGAGGGGTACCGTGAGTGGGTGGGGAAGAGCATCGGCATCACGGCGTACGACCTGAGGACCGTTTCCCTCTCAGTCCGGGGCGTAAAGGCAAAGGTAGGCTTTACCGGAAGCGCCTGCTACGCGATCAGGAGCAGGGAGGAGAAGTACTCCAAGCTCACGGACGCGCTCCTCACCTTTGCAGAGTACAGCAACGTTGGCGGCGGGAGGACCACGGGTATGGGAGTGGTGAGGGTGTGGAAGAGCGGCGGAAGAACTCCGCCCGTCGAGGGTAAGGCGTAGCCTTGCCCGGGAATGCCGGGCGGTGGGGCTTGCTCCCGCCGGGGCTGCCGACCTGCCACAGACAGCCCCCGCCGACCAAAAGGTTTTAAAAAGAACCACGCCCATTTCTCACGGAGGAAGGGGAGCTGGGCAGCGACCCGGCTGAGAGGACGGTTGTTCACCGTCGACCCTTTGTACCTGATCCAGATAATGCTGGCGGAGGGAGAGAGATGGGTGGATTTTTCGTCTGGCAGTCCGTCGCAGCCTCAGAAGAGCGCCTGTCGCAGGCCAGACCTGCGGCCATCGGCTGCACACGGGGCAGCGAAGGCGTAGAGGCAGGGGGAGAGCTGTGACACAGCTAGCTTCGGCCCGGAGGGGGGTCCTGACGGAGGAAGTGAGATATGTTGCGGGGACAGAGGGCCTCCCTCCCGAATTGGTCATGCGCCGGGTGGCTTGCGGCAGCATAGTGATCCCAAAGAACACCGCGAGGAGAGAGTGCATAAAACCCTTGGGTATAGGCGAGGGGCTGCGGGTCAAGGTAAACGCCAACGTCGGCACCTCGACAGATATCTGCGACGCGGAGGCGGAGGTCCTGAAGGTGGAGGCGGCCGTTGGGGCAGGGGCGGACACGGTCATGGATCTCAGTACGGGTGGGGACCTTGACGGGATCCGCCGGAGGCTCTTACAGGCGGCCCCGGTGGCCTTCGGGACCGTTCCGCTATATCAGGCGGCCATCGATGCCAAGAGGAGGAGTGGCGCCATAATCCACATGACGGAGGACGACATCTTTGGTGCGATCGAGAGGCACCTTAAGGACGGGGTCGACTTCATCACAGTCCACTGCGGCGTGACTAGGGAGAGCGTCGATCGGCTCATCCGCCAGAACCGGCTACTCGGGATCGTCAGCCGCGGCGGCACTTTCCTGGCGGCATGGATCAAACACCACGGGAAGGAGAACCCGCTCTACGAGAACTTTGACTACCTTCTGGAGGTCGCAAGGGAGTACGACGCCACGCTGAGCCTGGGAGACGGCCTGCGGCCCGGTTGCATACACGACGCCACGGACAGGCCGCAGGTCCATGAGCTTTTAGTGCTGGGCGAGCTGGTCGAGCGTGCGAGGGACGCTGATGTGCAGTCGATGGTCGAGGGCCCCGGGCACGTCCCGCTGGACCAGATAGCGGCGAACGTCAGGCTCGAGAAGAGCATCTGCGGGAACGCGCCCTTCTACGTCCTCGGGCCGATCGTGACAGACGTGGCGCCCGGCTACGACCACATCGTCGGCGCGATCGGCGGTGCTGCCGCCGCGGCGGCGGGCGCAGACTTTCTCTGCTACGTGACGCCGGCGGAGCATATAGCCCTCCCGGGCGCGGCGGACGTCAAGGAGGGGGTCACCGTCACCAGGATCGCCGCGCACGCCGCCGACCTGACGAGGCGGGCGGAGGCGGCAGAGTGGGATCTCCGGATGTCAAAGGCACGCGCGGAGCTCGACTGGGACAGGCAGTTCAGTCTGGCCCTCGATCCCGAGAAGGCCCGGAGGATGAGGAGAGAAAAGCTGCCGGGGGAGCCGGCTTCGGGGGCTCACACATGCACGATGTGCGGCGAGTACTGCGCGATAAAGCTGCTCAGGCAGTACGTCCGGGCAGAGCACTAAGATGTCTCAGGTGTCCTCGGAGCGCTGGAGGTTACACACCATCGGCCCCGCCGGCGATAGCCTCACTGTGCAGCCAGTGACCTCGTCCCCAGCCCCCTTCCTCGCCGCGCGCCCGCAGATGCAGGCCCGCCCGCGCGTCTCCTCAGCTCATGCCCCGGCTCCCAGCCGGACTGGTTCAAATCCTCCATCGCCTCCCCGAGCTGATCGAGGATTATCACCGCACCTTCACCGAATATCCGGATTATCCCTTCACTGAAAAGTTCCGGATCCTCCAAGGTGCGCGCGCCACCGATATGGAAGAGGATGACCTCCGTGATGTTCCTCCCGAAGACCTTCAGCAGGCAGACATACAGCAGGTGGGCCAAGTCCTCTTTCGTCTTGATATGCCCCGCTCGGCTGACGAACTTCCCCTTTGCTCTCTCCATCAATCTGATCCACACCAGTCAGTGTGTAAAAGACTGTCGGCCAGACAAGCGGTGTGCCCGTTCGTTATGTGTGGTTATGCCCAAACCTGAACTCCCCGTCCGCTTGGATCTGCTCTGGTGACCATGCACCTTCCCCCCGCGCCTGCCCGCCTCCTGATCCCGGTCAGTCCCGATCTCCTGCCCTCTCCTCGCGCTCCTACAGGGGACACCGGGTCCCTTGGCCGCGGACGTATCGGCGGGCGGCAAGTTTTAAAAAAGCGCTCGGCATTATCCGTGAAGGAGGGAGACAGATACTCCGGGCGGCTATCCCCAATGCGGGAAAGGTCGAGACCGATGTCACCATAAGAACAGAATAGAGAGGCCAAGTTTGCATCAACCTGCACATCAGCGCCAATACTTTATTAAGCGAGGAGATATATAGTTTACGTTCTTACTATCTTAGTAAGAAGGCGGAGATATCTTTATGTCTGAGCGCTTACACGCAAAGCGTAAGGGTGGGAGAATAGGTGGGTCCATGCAACTTGACTCATTCCTGAGTCCTGGTCCGGCGAAGATACTGCTCGAATTGGAGAAACGCGGTGGGGTGGCGCTCAAGTCTGAACTGCTGAGCAAGGGGGGATCGGTGAGGTGGGCAACCTACATACTCTACGAGAAGGGTTTTGTGAGGGCAGGCCTCATAAAAATCACCGAGGAAAAGGTCTTCCCATTCAAGCAGACCATCGAGCTGACGGAGAAGGGCTGGGAACTGGTAGCCCATCTTAGGGCCATTCAGAAGTTGATCAAGGAGCCTCATGAATAATCGGTTTTCGGAGGGCATCTTGGATCGACAGTGTGCACTGTAAAGGATAAGGGGTAAAGGGTAAAGGATAAGGGATCGGGAACCCGCCCTGTCCGCAGTTAGGCCAGCAGGATGTAATGCCGAAGGGGGGCGCTAGGGAAGAAGGATCTAATGCACTTGCGTATAGCAGATTCATGTATACGTCGCAGCAGGAGGTCGCTTGAGGGGGAGGACGGTGCCCCCTATGGCACCAAGTTTCACCTTTCACTGAGCCGCATCAAAGGGGGCAGAGGCGGTCGGGAGAAAAAAATCGGGGCCGCGCCAGCCTGCGGCCTGGCGCCAGCCGATGAACCAGCGCAGCATCCCTCTCAGACGTTGAACCGCTTCACCTCCTCCTTCAGTTCCGCCGCGGTCTTGACGAGCTCCTGGGCCATTCCGGAGAGCTTCTCGATGGCAGCGGTCTGCTCCTCGACCGCGCTCGTTATCTCCTCGGACGATGCCGCAGACTCCTCGGAGACGCTCGCTAGCCCGCTGATGCCCTCTTCGATCTTCTTCACGGCGGCGGTGCCGGTCTCGATCGAATCCTTCAGACTGCGCACCCTGCCGGCTATGCCCGAGATGGCGTCGGATATCGAGTCCAGCTTCGAGAGGGCCTCCCGGATGGTGGTACCGCCCGACTCGACATTCGCCTCGACCTCGCCCATAGCGTCTGCGGCGGCTTTCGTGCTTGCTGTGATGTTGTTGACGAGTACCGAGACCTGGTCCGCGCTCTTCCGAGACTCCTCTGCGAGTTTGCGCACCTCGTCGGCAACGACCGCAAAGCCCTTCCCGGCCTCGCCCGCCCTGGCGGCCTCTATCGCAGCGTTCAGTGCCAAGAGCGAGGTCTGGTCAGCCATCTCTCTTATTGTGCTGACGATACTGATGATCTGCTTCGACTTTTCGTTCAGGCTGGCCGAAAGTTCGGTCGCCCTCTTCGCTGCCGATTGTATGGCATCCAGCTTCGCCATGCCTGCCTCCCCCGCGCCCTTGGCTTCGCCGGCGTGCTCCCCTGCCTGGGAAGCGTCTGCGTCGAGCGAGAGTGTGGCGTTCCCGATCGCGTCCATGGTGCCCAGCGTCGTCCTGGCCTCCACCGCGATCTCGTTGACGGTCTTGGCCTGATCCTGTATGCCGGTGCTGATCTGCTGCACCGACTGGGAGACTTGGTTGGCTGAGGAGGAGAGTTCCTCCGAGGACGACCCGAGCGACTCTGCAAAGTCAGACGCCCTGTCGGAGCTGGCAGAGACTTTGCTTATCACCCCCCTGAGGTTGCTGACCATCACGCTGAATGCGCCGGAGAGGCGGTCGATCTCGTCGCCCTTCCCGCTTCCGTCTCCCCCTCCGGTACCGCGGCTGCCGAAGGTAACTGTGAGGTCCCCGGAGCTCACCCGTGCCGCGGCCTCGGCCAGCTTTGTGATCCTCCTCGTCATCCCCCTCGTGGTGAAGAGACCTGAGACGACACCCGCGATCGCTACGACAGAGGCTATGAGGACCACCTGGTTCCTGACACCGTCTATGAAGGCGTACGCCGCCTCGGGGTTGGTCAGGTAGCCTATGAAGATCATTGCATAGGGGTACCACGAAGGTGCAGCCGCGGCGGTGACGACCCTGGGCTGCCCGTTCAGGGAGTACTCTGCCGTCCGGACCTCTACCCGGTCCAACGATGGGGCCCGCTCATCCTTTATGGCGGTGTAGAGCAGCCACCCGTCGCCGAGGCTAGATGTGCCGAGGATGGTCCCGATCCTGCCCACCAGATTGGTGTCGGCCCATATGTAAAGGCCCGAGTTATCGTATTCGCCGACGACCGCTCCGATGGTACCATAGACCATCTCCTGCGGGGCGAGTCCCGCGGTGTTGAGCGAATAGAACCAGTCATAGACCATGAAGAGGAGGTAGTCTGCCCCGTCCACGCCCCTGAACTCCTCCGCGAAGAGCTGAACCACAGGCACCTCCTGCCGCGAGAGTGAAGAGTCCAGCGCAGGCCTGCTGTAGTAGACGGTATCTCCGCTCCCCTCAGAACAGGGGTAGGATTTCCCGCCTGACGCTTCCCTGAACCATTCCTTCCCGGACAGGTCTGCCCCGACCCCGATGTAGGAGGAGGCCCACCTCTCCGGCTCGCTCACCGCGAGGACCCTTCCGGAAGAGTCGACCACGCCCAGCGCGATTATCCGGGTGGAGGCGCCTTTGAGGTCGCTGAGGGAGATCCGCCAGTCCTCCTGTGGCAGGTGGTCCAAAATGGCTGACGCCTGCTGCACGAGTCCTCCCGCAGTCTGCAGTTCCGAGAAGAACGTTCTGGTACAGGCCGCTGCTACCGCCTCCGTGCCTTGGAAGATCTGCTGCTTCAGGTTCTCCGAGTAGAGTTGTGATGAGTAGAGTATGCCTACGGAGAGGGGCGCAACGGCAACAATAGCACATATGATAAGTATCTTGGTCCGGATTCCGAGGTTCATAGGAATGCCTCTTTGCAGGGTGATAGTGTAGTACACTTTATAACGGAGAGTCGGGCAGGCGACCTGTCAGCGGTCTGGGACCTGACCAGGGCCCCGTGACGCCCCCGGGTTACTCCCCTACCAATAAGCATCGGCCGAGGGGCCGGTCGTAGGCGTATGAACCCGCGAGGAGGCGAGTGGGATGGCATGGGGGTGCCGGCAGGTCCGGCCATGGGACGCGGCTGTCCATGGGCAGGCGCATTGCTTCGTGCAGGGTGCGGGGAGGGCCAAAGGGGGCGACCGGGGGGGAGCGGCCTCCGGCACCGGCGAGGAGGTGTCGCCGAACCCTGTCCGGTTTATAAATTTTCGGCGCGTAAGGGTTGGTGGATCGGTGTGGTCGTGTTGATGGCGAAGGCGAGAGAGGAGTTCCTCAGCCGAGCGGGGCGCATCGAGCCGAAGGAGAGGCTGGCGGAGACCATCGGCCTCTGGCTGGAGGTGCTCTTCGGCGAGGATATCGCAAAGACCATCGTATATCACATAGGCGGCGAGCAGGTGCTGCGGGACCCAGAGCGCTTCAGCGATGCCCTCGCAAGGATATTCGGCGACGGGGCAGAGTTGATGCTGAAGGAGCTCGCCGAGACGGTGGCCGCCGCCCAGCCCCATGCCGGCTGGGAGAGGATCAAGGGTCAGATCTGGCGCACCGAGGCAGGCATAGCCTGCTGCCCGGAGGACCGGGAGGGCGCCATCAGGTGATCACCCTGCCATTAGGGCGATGCATAGGCGTCGCACCAGCCCTGCTGCGGGGGATCGGGCATGAGGGCGGGCCTTATTGAATGGTGCCAGCGGGGGTAACGGCAGGGGGTCGCGGTTGCGCTCGTGGCCGCGGCAGGCCGAACCCGCCATGCTGCCGGGCCGCATCTGCGGCGCAGGTCTTTTTTGCCGGCAGGTTATTTAGGTAAACCTAAATATTTATTAGAGCCCGCTTTATTAGGCGTACCTAAAAGCGGTGGGGATAATGCCCAGAAAGAGCGTTGAAGATTACCTCAAGACGGTCTATAACCTCTCCAAGGACGGAGCCCCGGTCAGCACCACAGACATCTCCAGAAACCTGAGCGTGGCGCCAGCCAGCGTTACGGAGATGCTCAAGAAATTGGCGGAGAGGGAGTATATACAGTATTCGCCCTACCATGGCACTACCTTAACCGGTGCCGGGAGGGAGATCGCCGAGAGGACTGTTAGGAAGCACCGCCTGCTCGAACGTTTCCTGTCAGACCTGCTGAAGATTGACAAGGAGAAGGTCCACAGCCAAGCCTGCGAGATGGAGCATGTACTCTCGGACGACGCGGAGGAGTCGCTCTGCCGGCTCCTCAGACACCCGGACAGGTGCCCGGACGACGGAAAGGCAATACCGCCGTGCGACCTGAGGGTCGGAAGCTGTGCAGAGTGCGTGCAGCTCCACAGCCAAGGCCTAGAGGAGGTTGGCAGGCGCAAGGAGAGCCTCACCGCACTGATCGATCTGGGAGAGGGGCAATCGGGCAAGGTCTTCTTCATCAGGGGCGGCCATAACCTGCTCCAGCGGCTACTCGACATGGGGCTCACGCCGGGCACGGAGGTCACCCTCGTCAAGGCTGCGCCGTTCGGGGGCCCCCTTGAGATCCTGGTCAGGGGCTCGAGACTGGCGATCGGCAGGGGCATCGCCTCCAAAGTCTTCATCGATGCTGGGTGCCGGGACAGGGGCGAAGGCGGGGGCGAGAGCAGGCGTAGGAATGGAAACGGAGACTAGCGAGGGCGGGAGGATGACATAGAATGAAGCCCAGCATATCTTTGGAAAAACGGCACGACAGTGAAGCGGAGGATAGAGACGAGGAGAAGGAGAAGGAGAAGGAGAAGAAAGAAGAGAAGGAGGAGAAAAAGGGCAGGCATTTGACGATCGCTTTGGCTGGAAACGCAAACGTCGGCAAGAGCGTGATCTTTAACCAGCTCACCAGCTCGAACCAGATCATCGGCAACTGGCCCGGCAAGACTGTTGACCGGGCAGAGGGCACGCTGCTCTTTGAGGATTACGAGGTCACGGTCATCGATCTGCCCGGCATCTACTCGTTCTCCACATTCTCCATGGAAGAGATCGTCTCGCGCGACTATATCGCCCTCGAGAGACCCGATGTGGTCATCAATGTCCTCGACGCGTCCATCCTCGAGCGCAACCTCTTCTTCACAATCCAGCTTATCGAGATGGATGTCCCGCTGGTTGTATGCCTGAACCGGGTGGACGAGGCAAAGAAGAGGGGTATAACTATAGACAGGAAGGAGCTTGAGGAGGCCCTCGGTGTGCCGGTTGTGCTTACTGTCGCTACCCGCGGGGAGGGCGTTTACGAGCTGGTAAAGACTGCCGTCCAAGTTGCCTTCGGCAGGCCGCCGCGGAGAGAGATCAGGTATAGGGCAGAGGTCGAGAGGGCCGTCGGGGAGCTGGCGGGGCTGATCGAGTCGGAGCAGCCCGGACTCGGATACCCCCCTCGCTGGGTCGCCATAAAACTTCTCGAGGGGGACGCAGAGATCACCAAGCTGGTGGCCTCAAGGTCCCAGAAAGTTGCCAGCATGGCCGGGATCTTTGCGCAGGATCTGGCAGACAGTTGCCAGGAGCCCTGCTTCTCGGTCATCGCCTCCGAGCGGTACTCGTTGGCAAGCTCGATTGCCAGACGTGCGCTGCGGCAGAAGGCTGTCGAGAAGAGTTTCATTGAGCGGCTCGACTCGCTGACGACCCACAGGGTCCTCGGGTACGTTACTTCTGCGGGCATAGTAGCAGGCCTGCTGCTGTGGACGTTTATTGTCGGCAACCTGCTCTCGGAGGCCATCTCACAAGCGTTCAGCGCCGTTGTGCCGCTCGGGCCAGCAATCGGCGGATCGGTTCCAGGCGCATTGTGGAGCGGCATACTTGGCGGGCTGGTGGCGGGGCTCACACTGGTCATACCATACATAATCCCGTTCTACCTGTTGTTGGCGGCGATCGAGGATTCGGGGCTGCTTACGAGGGTAGCGTTTATGATGGATAGCGCTATGCACAGGATCGGCCTGCACGGTAAAGCCTTAATTCCGCTGATCCTCGGCTATGGCTGCAGCGTCCCTGCGGTCCACTCGTGCAAGATCATGGAGACGAGGCGTGAACGGCTCCTGGCCGCCTTTGCCATAACTTTTGCCCCGTGCGCCGCGAGGACGCTAGTCATTTTAGGGCTGGTCGGCGCGTTTCTGGGCATCCAGTGGGCGCTTGCCCTGTACGTGGTGGACGTGGCTTTGATCTTCCTGATGGGCCGCGTGGCGATGAAAGTGGTTCCGGGCAGGTCCACGGGCTTGATAATGGAGATGCCCAGCTTCAGGGTGCCCTCACTCGAGGTGATAGTCAGGCAGACGTGGGCCCGTACCAAATCGCTGATCTACCTAGTCTTTCCGATCTACATAGTCGGCAGTGCCGCGGTCCAGGCCCTGTATGCCCTAGACGCATTGACGCCCCTGAGCGATGCGTTGTCGCCGTTGACTGTCCAGTGGCTCGGTCTGCCAGCAGCCGTTGGGATATTGCTCATCCTCGGCACTGTACGCAAAGAGTTTGTGCTCTTGGGCGCCGTGGCCATCTTCGGTACGACCAACTTGGCGCTGTACTTCTCGCCTGTGCAGCTGGTCACCCTGGCGCTGGTCTCGATGCTCTATCTGCCGTGCCTCTCCACAGTAGCGATCCTCGGGAGGGAGTTCGGATGGAGAGCGGCTGCGACGATCTCGCTGGCAAATATTATGGCGGCGATAGCGGTTGGCGGTCTGGCGTCTCGGCTCCTGTCATATTTCCTGTAAGATGCTGGTGCTATAACGTTCCAGCCGTATGCCTCCCAGAAAGAAGCAGGCGGGGGCAAACATAATAGGCGATGGCCGGGGAGAACGCCGGGTAGGGAAACGGATGATCAGCCGCATTGACCTCTGGCAAGACTGCCAGCGCAAGTCCTCGGCGTTCACTTCCTCTTTCGGCCCATGACCAGCTTCCTTATCTCATCGGCTATCAGGACCGTGCTGGAGAGGAGGAATATCGTCGCCCAGTCCCAGATCGAGAGCTGGACTGTACCCAGCGCAATCTGTAGGGGAGGAAGGAATGTCGCCAGCACCTGAAGCGAGACGGAGGCGGTAATGCCCGCCAGAAGGTATTTATTGGTAGCCAGGCCGAGCCTGAAGATGGAGGCCGTCCTCGACCTGCAGTTCAGCGAGTTGAAGACCTGGAACATCGCGATAACGGTGAAGGCCATGGTCTGGGCCCTCCGGAGGTCCCCGTTGTTCCACTCGGTCGTGAAGAGCCAGAGTGTTCCGACGGCCATGAAGATGCTCACGTAGAGAATGTTCAGGACCATGTCCCGGTTGATTATCCTCTCGCCGGGCTTCCGCGGGGGCTGATCCATGATGCCCTTCTCCTTCGGCTCCATCGCTATGAACTTGTCGAGTAGGCCGTCGGTAACCAAGTTAACCCAGAGGATCTGGACAGGGGTGAATATGAGGGGCGCGCCCGGCAGGAGGACGAGGGCGGAGAGTATCGTGACGATCTCTCCCGTGTTGGTCGAGATGAGGTATTTGACGACCTTCCTGATGTTCTCAAAGACCACGCGCCCCTCCTCGACCGCGCTGACGATGCTCGCAAAGTTGTCGTCGGTCAGGACCATGTCGGCAGTCTCTTTCGTCACATCGGTACCCGTGATGCCCATGGAGATGCCTATAGCAGCCGCCTTCAGGGCGGGGGCATCATTGACTCCGTCGCCTGTCATGGCAACTACGTGGCCGTTGCGCTTCAGGGACTCGACGATGCGGTGCTTGTGCTCGGGGGAGACGCGGGCGAAGACAGAAGTCTTGCTTACCGCGGCATCCAGCTCGCTGTCGGACATTCGGTCGATGTCGACGCCCTCGAGGACCCCGGGTCCCTCCTCGAGGATGCCGATCTCCTTCGCTATCGCCTCCGCGGTGAGCATGTGATCCCCGGTGGCCATGATCACCCGGATCCCCGCCTTCTTGCAGAGATCGACAGCGGGCTTGGCTTCGGCCCTGGGCGGGTCAATCATCCCGACGAGGCCCGCGAATATCAGGTGGGAGCTGCCGGCCTGGAGGCCCGCCTTGACCTCCCCGAGCCTCCCCTCGTCTATCAGATCATAGGCAAGGGCCAGAACCCTCAGCGCTTCGCGTGCCATCTGGGTGCTGGCCCTCATGATCTCCTCCTTCTTCTTCGGGGTCAGCTGCTCCGCCCTGCCCCCCTCAAGGACTCTGGAGCATTTTTCCAGTATGTTCTCGGGCGCGCCTTTGACGTAGACGCCCAGCCTCCCCTCTCCGGCCTTGTGGAAGGTGTGGAAGGTGGCCATGTACCGGTCTTTCGAGTCAAACGGGATCTCGTCCACACGGGGATACGTCTCCTCCAGCCGGTCTTTCTCGAGCCCTGCCTTTGCCGCGGCGACGACCAAGGCACCCTCCGTCGGGTCGCCTTGGATCCCCCACCGGCTCCCTCCGTCGAGCTTGTGCTGCTTCAGGCTCGCATCGTTGCAGAGGGCGGCTATCCTGAGCAGTAGGCCGAGCTGCCCATCTTCTGCCGGATCCACAGGACGGCCGTCCTCCTCGAAGCGCCCCTCGGGGGCGTAGCCTGCGCCAGTGACCCGGATAGTTCGCCCGTCCGTGAAGATCTTCTGGACGGTCATCTGGTTGGTCGTCAGCGTACCCGTCTTGTCCGTGCAGATCGCCGTGGCAGAGCCCAGCGTATCGACCGCCTGCAGGCGCCTGATTATGGCGTTCCGCCTCGCCATACGGTTCACGCCGATCGCCAGGGTTATCGTGATCACCACGGGCAGCCCCTCAGGTATGGCTGAGACGGCCGCCGCCAGGACGAAGAGGAACGCCTCGATGAACTCAAAGCCACGAAGGAGGCTGATCACCAGGATAATGCCGCTTGCCAGCAGCGCGAACAGTCCGAGCTTCTTGCTCAGATCAGTTGTCTGCCTCTGGATCGGGGTCTCGGCCTTCCCGGTCTCCTTTATCAGCTTGGCTATCTTGCCTATCTCGGTCCTCATTCCGGTCAGGACGACGACGGCCTTTGCCCTTCCGCGCGTGACTATTGTCCCTGAGAAGACCATATTCACCCTGTCGGCTATCTGCAGATCTCCTCCTAGGGGCATGGCAGTCTTCTTTACGGGTGTCGATTCGCCGGTCAGCATCGACTCGTCCATCTCGAGGTTCAGTGCCTCGAAGATGCGGGCGTCGGCGGGGACCTTGTCGCCGGCGTTCAGGGTTATTACGTCGCCCGGCACGATCTCCCTGGTCTTGACGCGCGTCTCGAGCCCGTCCCTGATCACGCCCGCTTCCGGCGCCGTCATGGTCTTCAGGGCTTGGAGGGCGGACTCTGCCTTGTACTCCTGGAAGAATCCTATGATGGTATTGAAGACTATGATGACGACGATGACAGACATGTCGATGTATTCCCCGATGGAGAAAGATATCAGCGCGGCCGTAACGAGCACCGCGATGAGGGGGCTCTTCAGCTGGTGCGCGATGAGGGCCAGTCTTGATGGTCCCCTCTCTTCCTCCAGCTCGTTTGCCCCGTACGTCTGGAGCCTCCTCTCTGCCTCGGCTGTCGTCAGGCCCTCCTCGCTTGTCGCCAGCTTCAGGAGCGCCTCCTCGCTCTTCAGGGTATGCCAGGCGTCTTCTTGATCCAACGTCTCCCACTACCCACGTCGGTATTCATAGTACCTTCCAGCCGCCCCGATTAAAACTTTGTTAGGAGGCATGGGCAAGGCCGCCAGGGCGGGCGAGGCAGGTGTTGCGCGCCAGTCAGACGCCACTGCAGCGCATCCCGCGTTCCGGCCCCGGGGAGTTGCAGCCAGCTTAACTTAACTTAATATCCCACCTCTGCGCAATTATCATCCACGCTTCTGCTCGTTGCAGTGGCTCTGGCGAAGGGGCGGTTTACCAGTTGAAGATCCTTGCTTTCAGTGATATCCACGGCAACTTGGGAGCGCTCCGGGCCCTCAAGGGCAATATCAGCGAGGACTATGACCTCATGATCATCCCGGGGGACCTGACCAATGCATTCTTCGCCAGCTCCTTCAACGCCATGGTGAAACAGTTCAAGGCGGTACTCTCGTCCCTCGAGTCCTTCGGTATAAAGTACCTCTTTACGCTGGGGAACCGGGACTATCCCCTCTTCGGGGACGAGTCGCTCCCTGAGCAGGAGGCGAAGGACCGCAACAGGGCGCTGATGGAGATACTCCAATCGCTCAGCAACGGCTTTATGCTCGAGATGGCGCCCTCCGTAGACATAGGCGGCCTGAAGGTGACCTCGCGGAAGGACCTCGCCAGCGGCGCGGTGTATATGACCCACTATGATAAAGGGGTCGCCTCTGACGCCCTTATACACGTGGAGGGCCACACCCACGCCGGGCAGCGCAACGGCAACTACCTCAACCTCGCCTTCCTCTACCGCGACGGGACCCACGGATCGTCCCCCCTCCTTGGCTGCTACTGGACCCTCGAGATCAGCAACGGCAGGGTCGAGATACGGTGGCATAATCTAGGGGGGAAGATGAAGGAGTTCGAGTGCCCCGTACACGCTGCGGAGGGCAAGTTCTACGTCCCGTTCTATTTCAGGAAGTGCCCGGTCTGCTACAATAAGGAGTCCGCCAAATTTTCGAGCGTCGGGACAGGCACGGGTTTTAGACCCGGCTCAGCCAGCAGGGGATAGGTCAGAGAAGGAAAGGGAAGAGAGGATAGGGCTGGGTAGGGGAGAGGCAAGAGAAGAGCGAAGAAGAAAGAGGAGAGGAGAGGAGAGGAGAGGAGAGGAGAGGAGAGAAGAGAAGAGAAGAGAGGGCGAGAGCTGGGCGCGGCCGCCTCCTACTCCAGTAGCCGGTCAACCACTGCCTTGAATTCAGGGCTCTGGTAGTCCTCGATCTTCCCGGTATCCGCCGCTTTTGATATCTCGGGGTCCAGCGGGAGCGAGCCCAGGAACTTGGCGTTGATGTTCTCCGCGAACTTCTTCCCCTTGGGTTCCCCGAAGACATTGATTATGGTGCCGTCGGTCGGGCACTTCACGTAGCTCATGTTCTCAATGATGCCCAGAACCGGCGTGTTCATCATAGTCGCCATGTTCACTGCCTTGGAGACGATCATACCGGCAAGCTCCTGCGGGGAGGTTATCACGACGATGCCATCCACCGGGATCAGCTGCATCACCGTCAGCTGTGCGTCGCTGGTCCCCGGCGGCAGGTCCAGCACAAGGTAGTCGAGCTCGCCCCAGTCGACATCGATGTAGAACTGCCTTATGGCGCTGCTCACGAGGGGGCCTCTCCAGACGATGGGGGCCTCTTCCTTACCGGCGATCAGGTTCATTGACATCACCCTTATGCCGGTCTTTGACGGCACTGGCAGGATCTTCCCCTCGAGGACAAACGGTGCCTCGGTGAGGCCGAACATCTTCGGGATACTCGGCCCCGTTATATCTGCGTCGAGCAGCCCCACTTTCTTCCCCCTCCTCACCAGCTCGGCAGCGAGCATCGCCGCCACAGAGGACTTGCCGACGCCGCCCTTGCCGGAGAGGACAGCGATTATCTCCTTGATCTTCATCTTCGGCAGCCTCCCGGGAGGGGGCACCGTGGGGGCCCGGACCGGCTGCGCGCCCGGCTCTCCGCCCCGTGAGGCCAAGGCCTCCATCATCTGAGCCATCTCCTCCCCGCTCATCACTGTCAGCTCAACGGTAGCGTTGATCCCTTCCTTGATCAGCTCGTCCTCGGCGTCCTTCCGTATCTTCTCGGCGAGGGGGCACGTCTTCGAAGTAAGCGCGATCGTCACGCGGACCTTCTCACCCTCTAACTTGACCTCCTTTACCATCTGGAGGGTAACTATATCCAGCCCCAGCTCGGGGTCCATGACCCTGCGCAGGACTTCCAGGACCTCTTCCGTGGTGACCATAAGACAGACCTCATGTTCCACAAGACTAGAAGAGGAGGTGGATAATAAGCTTATTAAGCAGGCGGCCGGCCCGTCCGTCCAACGGCTCACCCGGTCCTCGGCCGTTCTTCTGCAACTCCCGCTCTCATGACGGCCGCTGGTGAAGCAGCCCTTGCGTGCCGCGGGCGAGGGCGAACACCAGCGTCACCACCAGGATGGCGGTCACTGCCTCTGTTATCGGACCTACCGCGAAAAGAAATCCGCCGCCCGCCGGGATGAAGAGCCCGATCATGCTGACGACGAGGGCGGTCACCCAGTCGTACCCTATGAGGGCCCAAAGGATCCAGGAGGCCAGAACATCGAAGGCAAACATCATTACGTATGTGCTTATCCCCAGCCCGATCTTGGATATGTGGAGCTTGTTGCGCCACCCCCATATTAGGCCGCTGACGGCGCCCACCACCGCCATGAGCGGGGCGTTGACCGCTGTCCAGAGGCCCGGCAGTCCGATCATCATATCGGAGAGCAGGTATGATGCAAATCCGACCACCATCCCCGTAACCGGACCAAAGGTGACGCCTGCCAGGATGGTGAAGACCCCCGGGAAGTTGACGAACTGGAAGGGACCGACAAGCGCGTGCTTCAGGATCCTGAGTGAGATAGCCAGGGCGATCATGATGGCGGTATAACTTATCATTTTGGTCCTTGGAAGCACAGCCTTCATTTTAGCGCCCCTATATGGATGGAGTATCCCGCCATCTTAAAAGGCTTGCTCTTCTTTGGCATGGAAACTGTAATAGTTAGGTTTAATAGGGGAGCCGAGTCAATTCTTTCCCCGCAGGAATCCATGAGCTTGACAGAGCCCTGATCCTTGCAACCAAGTAAAATAAGGAGGTTAGAAATCCAATGGCAGCTCGTGAAATGCACAAGGCAATCTGCTCTGATTGCCAGAAAGAGTGCGAAGTTCCCTTCGTACCGGACCCCAACAGGCCCGTCTACTGCAGGGAGTGCCTGGCCAAGAGAAGGCCGCCAAGGCGCATGTAAGCAGGACGAGAGAGCCCGGCTTTAGCGGTCCGAGAGGCCTGAGCGGCTGCGGATCGGTAAGAATGATTTTTTTACAATCTTTAGCTTTTTCAGGCAGAGGTGAGAGGGGGAAGGGCCCCATTGAAGGTTAACTTTTTAAGCGCACCGCTTGTCGGTAAGCCCGTCATCTCTCTGAGCCAGACGCCTGAAAAAAGAGGGGGTGACGAAAGGTCAGAATTTTGTTAGTGCCCACTTGACGATCTCACCGTTCGAGAGGGTATAATCAGCGGCACCCACCGTCAGCTCGATCCAGTTCCCGGATGACCATGAGTAGATCATCCAGTACTGCCCGGCGGATGCGTTCTCCCTGACGCCGTTGATGCCGTTGACCCAGATGCCGAACGGGTAGACGTCGTAGGTTACGCTGGCCAACCGCATAGTCTGGTTCAACAGGGTGGAGCCTATCGGAGCGTATGTATTGTTGTACCAGGTGATGGTACCGTTGCCGTAATCTACTCCGATTGTTGTCCTGATCGAGATGTTTCCGACAACCCCTTGGAGTTCGTTCACCACGGACTGGAGGTTGTTTATGGTTACGGCCTGGTTCTGTGAGGTCTGGTAGAACTGGGCAAGCCCGACCGTCGCCCCCACCGCCCATACCAGGAATACAAGGGCTACTGCGGTCCAAACGCTTGATCTCATAAGTCTGGATAGATTATCCATCCATATATAAGAGTTACCGTTAGCCGCTCACCTTGGCACGGCCGACTTGGGGGCGCCGGAGGGAAAGGGGAGGGGAGTCAGGAGAGGCGGTGGCAGAGGTACAGCACTAGGGCTCGACCGACTCGTATCGGAGGCCCTCGGCCGAGAGCGAGGTCTGGAACGCCCTCCCCCCGGTGATGCCTATGGCAGTAGTCACCTCCGCCGCCTTTCCGGGGCAGAGCGCGATCATGCACCCCCCGCCGCCTGCCCCGGTCAGCTTTGCGCCCAGCGCACCGGCGCTCCTCGCGGAGTAGATCATATCGCTCAGCCTCTTGGTCGAGACGCCCAGAGACGCCAGCAGCCCCTGGTTGATGTTCATGAGTGAGCCGAGAGTGTTCAGGTCGCCTCCCGCTATAGCCTTCCTCGATCCCTCCACCGCCCGCCCGATGGCCTTGATGATCGGGTCCACCACGTCGGGGTATGATTCTTTCAGCCGCCTCACCCTTGCCACCAGGTCCCCGGTGTTCGACTCCCTCTCGGTGTACCCCAAGACATAGGGGAGCTCGACCGGCGGGCTCAGGGGCTCGACGATGGGATCCTGCCCCCGGCCAGAGGGCTTTAGATAGATAGTTCCACCGTACGCCGATATGGTGGTGTCCATCGGGCTGGCAGCGCCCTGTACTCCCGCCTCGGTTGAGTGCCCCAGCTTTGCCAGATCCTTCGTCTCCACCTCCTGCCCCGCCATGCGCAGGTAGGCGGCGATCACGCCGATCGAGACGGCCGCGGACGTTCCGAGGCCGGCGCCGACGGGCATCTGGGAGCTTACATATACGTCCACACCCTGCCTCTTCGCGGCGAACTCGGAGGCTACGTCGATGGCCCTGCGGATGTAGCTCACCGCCCCCTGTGCCCGTACTCGGTCGGTCTCAACGATCAGATCCCTGCCGGTCATGGTGAGCGTCATGCCGGGCACCTGCAGGTCGGGCGCGGATATCCTTATCGACTTATCGGTTCTGGACTCGACGGCGATATAGATGCGGCGGTCGATGGCGCTTACGATGGCGGGCTCGCCGTAGACGACGGCGTGTTCGCCCAAGAGCGTTATCTTGCCGGGGGCGGAGACTGTGACTCTCATGCTTACCGCTCTACCTCTGCTGGCGTATACAGTATAAGGATTGCGAGAGCATATTTATTGTTGCAGTGCAGCCGGGAAGGGAGGGGGCAGACTCCCGCCGGACAGGTTAAAATAATCGCCCGCCGAAGCTATAATATAACAGCGACCCAGCGGGAGAGCGCTTTTTATGAGCATGAAGGACGGGCTCTTCGAGTTCGGCGGGAGGATCCTGAAGGAGCTTGAGAGGAGGGGGGCCGAGGAGGTGATAGTCCTCCCGGCGAACATGGACATCCTCATGGTGAGGTTCAGCAACAACCAGGTCACGGTGGTGCAGAGCTGGAGCGTGACTGACGCCAGCGCCCTTGCAAAGTTCGCCGGCAGAAGGATCATCAGCAGCTTTGAGGATCTGTCGGAAGGATCCATAACTAGGACGGCCGACCGGATGGCGAAGGAGGCGGCCTTCGTGAGGGAGAGCGAGGTGGCGCCCCCGCTGCCCGCCGTCAGGTACGCCGACAGAACCCTCCTGGAAGGGACTACTGACGGGGACGCTGCTGCCCGAGGGGCGGAAGAGGCGATCGACGCGGCGCTGAGGGAGGGGGCAGAGAGGGCCGCGGGCATATTCACCGTAGGTGTGAGGCGCTATGCGCTCCTCAGCAGCAGCGGATCCGAAGGGTATGACGAACGATCGTCGTTCGAGCTCAACGTCCGGGCTTTCAGGGGCGATGCGTCGGGTCAGGGGCTGAGTTGCGGAACCCGCATCTCGGATGTCAGGGCGGAAGAGGCGGGCTCGGAGGCGGGGAGGATCGTGAGGGCAGGGGCAGGAGACCCGATACCTTGGCTCGAGGGGAGGCGAGACGTCCTCCTGGGCCCCATAGTCTGTGCAAACCTGATCGAGAGGCTCGGCGGTAGCTGCTCGGCATTCTCGGTGGAGGCGGGGACCTCCTGCCTCGCAGACAGGCTGGGTACGAAGGTGCTCTCAGACCTCGTCACCGTTTATGATGACGGTTCCGACGAGAGGTCGCTCTCCGCCAGGTCGTTCGATGACGAGGGAACGCCCACCCGGAGGAACCGCCTCTTCAGCAGGGGGGTACTGGAGACATACCTCCACAACTCCTCGACGGCCCGCAGGTTCAAGACAGAGACCACGGGAAACGCCGGGTGGGTAGCGCCGTCCCCCTGGAGCCTGGTGGTAGAGGGCGGATCCCTCCCCTTCGACGAAGCGCTGGAAGAGCTGGGGAGCGGCGTCTACGTGGTGAGCAACTGGTACACCCGCTTCCAGAACTACAGGACGGGGGACTTTTCGACCATCTGTAGGGACGGTGTCTTCCTGGTCGAGGGCGGGGAGATAAGGGGGCCGCTGAGGGGGGTGAGGATAAGCGACAACCTCCTCAGGATGTTCCAGTCGGTGAAGGCCGTCTGCAGGGAGAGGGGCTGGGTCAAGTGGTGGGAGGTGAGGACGCCGGTCTTCCTCCCTGCCATGATAATAGGCGGCGTTACTCTGACGAAGGCACAGCAGTAGCCTAGATTGGCAGCATGGATGGCACAGAACAAAACTTCATAATGCCCATACGGGGTAAAGTATCCTCGTGGTCGGGGATGGGCTTGAGGCGGATGAAGGGATTCAGCAGGCTGACGGGTATAGATGAAGCCCTTAGGCTTATCATGAGCCACTCCGGCGAGAGCATCGGCTCGGAGAGGGCCCCGGTGAAGGAAGCGTGGGGGCGGGTCCTCGATGAGGACGTCATCTCCGCGGTGGATGTACCTCCCTTTGACAGGTCTGCAGTGGACGGCTATGCCGTGAGATCTGAGGAGACCTACGGATCGAGCCGGTCCAGCCCGGCTGTCTTCACAGTCGTGGGGACCGTCGAGGCGGGCGGTTCTTGGGAGGCTGGAGGATCGGGGCAAAGGCGGAAGGCAGCGGAGGGGAGGGGGGCGCTCAGGATATATACAGGCGCCCCGGTCCCGCCCAGCTTCGACTCGGTGGTGATGGCAGAGGACACGGACCTCGTCGGCTCCACGCTCTATGTCTGCAGACCGGTCCCGAAGCTGGCCAACATCTCCCTGAAGGGAGAGGACATACGTGCAGGCGAGGTCGTACTGGGGAGGGGCACCCTCCTCAGGCCGTGGCACATCGGAGTGCTTGCATCGATAGGCCGGAGGGATGTGGTGGTCAGGAGGAGGCCCACGGTCGGGATCTTCTCGACCGGGGCGGAACTCCTAGACGTGGACGCGGGTGCTGATGCCGATACTGGTGCGGACGCTGATACCGAGGCTGATGCGGGCACGAGAGCGGCCGCACCAGCTGGGACTGGAAGGGGCGGGCGGCTGATCGATTCCACCAGACCGATGGTCTCAGGGCTCGTCAGGGAGCTGGGGTGTACAGTCATCGACGGCGGGATCGTAGCAGACGACCTCTATGAGATCGCTTCGAAGATCCTGCAGCTCAGGGGCCAGTCGGACGCAGTAATAACCATAGGAGGCACATCTATAGGCGGCAGGGACCTCGTCCCTGAGGCGCTGGGCTCTGCGGGTTCGCCCGGCATAATTTTCCATGGAATAGCGGCGAAGCCCGGCAAGCCGGCAGGTTTTGCCGTCTCGGGCGGCAAACCGGTATTCCTCCTTCCCGGATATCCGGTCTCGGCGCTGATCGGATACGAGAACCTTGTCCAGCCGCTCCTCTGCAGATGGCTGGGCATCGAGCCATCCAAGCGTGAGAGGGTGAGGGCGGTTATGAGCAGGAGGGTCCCAACCGCTCCCGGCATTAGGCACTTCCTCAGGGTTACCCTAGAGAGGAGGGATGGGAGGCTGTTCGCTGTACCGATAGCCCTTACCGGCTCTGGGCTCCTCTCGTCGATAACTAGGGCTGACGGCGTCGTGGTCATACGGGAAGACCTCGAGGGGGTCGAGGAGGGGGAAGAGGTGGACGTCGAGATGCTAGGAGGCAAGAGGTTTGGCTGAAGGGCCCCGGAAGATATTCCACAGGCTGCTCACCATTGAGGAGGCCTCCGAGGCGCTCCTCAGGAACGCGAGGGCTGAGACGGGCTGCGAGAGGATCGGCCTGAACTGCGCTGAGGGGAGGGTGCTCGCAGAGAGCGTCTTCTCGAGAGTGGACCTTCCGCCCTTCGACAGGGCAGAGATGGACGGCTACGCTGTAGCATCGGCGGATCTGGAAGGCGCCTCTGATCAGGCCCCGGTGAGGCTGAAAGTTGTCGGCAGGATAGGTGCCGGCGAGGAGAGGCCGGGCGCGGTAGGCAGGGGCGAGTGCGCCGAGATAGCCACCGGGGCCCCCATGCCGAGGGGGGCTGACGCGGTGGTCATGGTCGAGTATACGGAGGCGGGAGGCGGCGGGAGCGTCATGATCTTCAGGAGCGTCACTCCCGGGGAGAACGTCTCCTCCACAGGGTCGGATGTCCAGATCGGCGAGATGGTGCTGCGGGAGGGGGTGCTGCTCGGGACCAGGGAGATCGGGATGCTTGCGGCGGCAGGGATCGGCGAGGTCGTGGTTGTGAGGAGGC
This sequence comes from Candidatus Methanomethylicaceae archaeon GD_Cm_T35_P0_bin.15, assembly GCA_038801785.1. GTDB lineage: Archaea > Thermoproteota > Methanomethylicia > Methanomethylicales > Methanomethylicaceae > JAULTD01. Next base: position 49,270 of record JAULTD010000002.1, on the reverse strand, counting down.
CGCTGGTGGGGATAATCTCGACCGGAAATGAGCTGGTGGACGCGGGGGAGGCCCTCTCGCTGGGCAGGATATATGACGCGAACTCGCCCGCACTGGAGGCGGCCGTTGCGGAGGCAGGGGGAGTTGCGCGGCGCCTGGGAAGGGTCAAGGACGACTTCCGGTCCACCAAGGACGCGATCGAGGGGGCGGTGCGTGAGTGTGATGTAGTCCTCGTCTCCGGCGGCACCTCGGCCGGTGCGGGGGATCTCGTCTATAAAGTGCTCGGCAGCATGGACCCGGGCATCCTCGTCCACGGGCTGAACGTCAAGCCCGGCAAGCCCACGGTCGTGGCGGCGGACGGTGGCAAGCCGGTCTTCGGGCTTCCGGGATACCCGGTCTCGGCGCTGATCATATTTGACCAGCTAGTGAGACCTTACCTCGAGAGGCTCGGGAGGAGGCCCCGGAGGACCGGCAGCACCCTGAGGGGGAGGCTCTCGCTGAGGGTCAACAGCGCTAAGGGCAGGAGGTGGTTCCTGCCGGTGCACGTCCTCAGGACTGAAGGGGGAGAGGCCAGCGTATACCCGATCTTCGCCAGCTCGGGAGCGATCGCGACGCTGGCCAGGGCAGACGGCTATACTGTAGTGGGTGAGGGGACGGAATTCCTTGACGCAGGGGAGGTGGTGGAGGTCAACCTCTTCGAGAAGGAGATCCCGGACCTCACTGTTATGGGAAGCCACTGCCCCGGCCTCGACATCCTCCTCAAGATCGCTTTCGAGAGGGGGGGGATAAGGGCGAAGACCGCGAACGTGGGATCTCTCGGGGGGCTCAACGCCATAGCCAGGGGCGAGGCAGACATCGCGGGGGTGCACCTTCTCGACGAGGAGACGCTCCAGTACAACCGAACCTTCGTGAAGGACGCCGGGCTCCCGCCGGAGAGCCTTGTCAAGGGATACAGGAGGTTGCAGGGCATCATAGTAAGGAAGGGCAACCCCAAGCGGATTACCGGCATGGCAGACCTCCTGAGGGAGGGCGTCGTGATGGTGAACAGGAACAGGGGATCCGGCACGAGGGCTCTCATCGACCACTTTTTCAGGGAGATCGCGGAGGCTGAGGGGGTGGGCCTGGGAGACCTCACCAGGGGGATCAGCGGGTACAGGTTCGAGGCGAAGACCCATTCGGCGGTTGCCGCGGCAGTCAGCCAGGGAAGGGCTGACGCCGGCGTAGGTGTGAAGAGCGCCGCCGCTGCCTATGGGCTGGACTTCATCCCGCTCGCGGAAGAGGAGTATGATTTCATAATAAACCCACGCAGCAGGGAGAAGCGTCCGGTGAAGGCATTCTTGGAGTACCTGAGGTCGGATGATTTCAGGGAGGCGCTGAAGTCACTCCCGGGGTACAGCATATGACGGGAGCCGGGCACGGCCGCTCTCCTCCCCTTCCGCTGCCCTCCGACCGCCTGTTGGTACTTCTATAGCCCTTTCCATTAATCTTTCCCGTTCCCTCGTTCCCGCTCCGTTCCCGTTCCGTTCCCGTTTTCGTTCCCCTTTCACTTTCACTTTCACTTTATATTCTACCGATGCATATCTCTAACAGTACATGTGAAAGAAGATCGGGAGAGGAGGCGGGCGGGAGGTGAGGACGCCCCTGTACGGATACCATGCTTCAAAGGGCCACATCGTCGAATTCGCTGGATATGATATGCCGCTGTGGTATGAGGGGATAATCCCAGAGGTCATGGCGGTGAGGGAGGGGGTCGGGATATTTGACGTCAGCCACATGTGCAGGCTCCGCGTCAGTGGAGCCGACGCGGAGGGGCTGCTCAACAAGGTCGGCACCGCGGATGCGTCTCTAGTAGCCCCCCTGCAGGCGAAGTACTCGATGCTCTGCAACGAGGAGGGGGGGACGATTGAGGATTTTATCATGATCAGGGAGAGCGGGAGTTCCTTCATCTTCATAGGGAACGCAGCGAACAGGCGGAGGGACATGGAGTGGCTCAGGGCCAACAGGGGGAGCTTCGATGCTGAGATAACGGACTTTACGGATAGTTCGATAATGATCGCCGTCCAGGGGCCCCTCTCACAGGCCGTGCTGCAGAAGGTCACGGAGGTCAACCTTGCCAAGGTCAGGAGGTTCAGGTCAGCCAAGGGGAAGGTAGCCGGCGAGGAGGCGCTCCTCTCAAGGACGGGCTATACAGGGGAGGACGGCTTTGAGATGATCTTCGAAGAGGTCTCTGGGGCAGAGGAGGTATGGGGCAGGATCATTGCGGAGGGGGCGGCACCGGTGGGCCTGGGCGCCAGGGACGTGCTGAGGATAGAGGCGGGCATGCCGCTCTACGGCAACGAGCTGGACGAGACGACCAACCCGATCGAGGCGGGGCTGGGGTTTGCAGTCAGCCTCGAGAAGCATTCATTCATAGGAAGGGAGACCCTGCTCAAGTTGGTGGGCTCTGAGGCGGCTAAAGGGAGGGGAGGGCGGCACCGGATCGGGATAAGGATGCTTGAGAGGGCCATACCCAGGAAGGGTTTCAAGTTGGCGACGGGCGGCCGAGAGATCGGAGAAGTGACCAGCGGCACCTACTCCCCGACGGTCGGGGCGGCCATAGCCATGGCTTACGCCAGGGCGGATATATCGGAGGGGGACGAGGTGCTGGTCGATATCCGCGGGAGAGGGAGCCGCGCAACCATTTCAGGCATGCCCTTCTACGATACCGGGAGGTACGGCTGGAGGAGACGCACAATTTAAAAAGCAGTCACCCAATTGGTAGGATGGTGCCTCGGTATGAACCTAAACGTGAGCCTTACCCAGATCACTGGGGAGAAGCTGCTGGAACTCGACAAGGGCCCCGTAAACCTCCAGGTTACGACTAACATCAGCATAACCAAGGTGACGTACACGGATGTACTTGACTTTACATTCATCTTCGTGGTCAATTACAACCCGGTGATCGCGAGCCTGACGATCAAAGGCTCTGTGAAGATCTCCGGTGAGAAGGGTGAGCTCGAAGAGATAAAGAGATCCTTCGACGAGAAGAAGGTCCTGCCGCCACAGATACTCCAGTCGATCTCAAACATCTCGTTCGTCGAGGGGGTAATCCTCTCGCGTTCCCTCAACGTGCCCCCGCCGCTCCCTCTCCCCACTATCGCCCCACAGGCGGCGAGGGAGGTCAAGACTGGCCCGGGCCCGAGCTACATAGCCTGATCAGAACCATCGCATCAACGAAGGTGAGCGGGTAAGGGACTATGGAGGGGTCATATCCGGGCTTCAAGCTCATCGGCGGGATCGCCTTTCTGGCCGGGGGGGCGGCCCTCACGTCGTATCTCTACTCGCTCAACTACATCACGCCGGAGTACATCCAGTACTTCTACGCGGCCTTTGTAGTGGTGGGCGGCTACATCATCGTCTCGGCGTTCAGCACGATCGCATACAACAGGATCTCAAAAGCAGCCTCAAAGCAGACGGCGACTACCGTCCGGACGTTTATCAAGGTAATCGGCTATGTCATACTGCTCTCAAGCCTCACCTCCGTGCTTAGCCTCAACCCGTCGTTCGCCCTGATCGTGGGATCCTTCACAGGGATCGTGGCAGGCCTGGCTTCCCAGACCGTCTTCGGCAATGCCCTGGCGGGGGTCCTGCTGATGGTAATCAGGCCTTTTAAGGTGGACGACGAGGTGACAGTGGCGGGGAATACCGGAAAGGTGAAGAGCATCGAGATAATGCACACGATCATCGAGACGCAGACAAACGAGATTCTGATCCCTAGCCTCACGGTGCTCAACTCTGTGATAATAAGGAGAAGAGCAACGGTAGCTCAGTGACACGATCTGCAGACGTAAGCCGTGTTAAAAGGGGCAAAAAAGAAAAAATGAGCCCGAGGGATGCAGATCAGTGGAGGAGTTCGATATGGCTCTCCAGCTTATCCTTCACGAAGGTAGCGAGCGCCTCTTCGACGTCATCGAGGGCTACAAGCACGGGCTTTATTCCTTTGGCCATCATGGCCTCATATGCGCCAATACCCATCCCGCCGACTATCAAGGCCGCACAGCCTTCTATCGGATTGGTCATCAAGTCATGCTTCCAGCCCTCCCCCGTGTGGACGCCGCCTCTTCCCCCTCGGCACCATTCATTGCGATCTGACACCTGTGCCATATTTGCCCCCGAACCCGGCACTGGAGTGGGCCCCGCTCCCGCTTCCAATTGATAGTTGGGGCGCCCGTACCATTGTCCGTGTCCTACTTTGGGAACCTTCCTCCGGCGCTTTACCGTGCCATCTTCAATATCAATATCTACTATAAGATAATATGGTGCACTGCCGAAGTGCTTGCTTATCCTTCCGTCAGCATCAACTACTACTGCCACTGATACCGCCGTTTTCAGCACCCCCCTTGTCACTACCGCCCCCGCTATTGCTGATGCCGACCAGCCCACCCCGCCTGTTCATCTCAGCTAGTTTCTCCTCAACCATCCTCAGCTCCTTCTCGAGATCGGCCTTCAGGTTCTGGAGATACTCCGAACTCACCTCAGAAAGGCCCTGCCTCGGCCCCGATCTCGTGTGGCAGCAACATCTGTAGGCATTCGGTCCATGCCCGCAGCGGCAGATCCCGCGCGGCGGCTCATCCGCTCCGCGCTTCCCGTGGTACCCCATATTCCGCATCAGTTTGCTCACCTTTTTGTGATATATCCTATAATTACCGTTTTATATCTTTTGTGATATATCCCACATATGCATGAAAGGTTCTGCAGGTGCAGGAGGGGGGCGCTGGGTCGCATCCCCAAGCCAGTCGCCATATCCACTCTGCCGAAAACAGAGGTAATGGTGCCGGAGCCAGAAGGGAACGGTCCGCCAATCTCCCTCGACTTGGCGGAGTTTGAAGCCTTGAGGCTGGTGGAACTCGAAGGCTACCCGTACTGCGAGGCAGCCCTCTCGATGGGCATCTCCCGGAATACGGTCTGGCGCCTTGTGGAGAGCGGCAAGGTAAAGATGATTACTGCTATACTGGAAGGGCGGAGGCTGGAGATATCCCACCAGTAGCGGCAGCGGTGGCAGATCTGAAGTAACGGCCGCGTCTGGTGCAGGCAGTCCCCGCTGGGATGAGCCAGTCAGCCTGCACATGACAACGTCCGGCTATCTCCGTGTCCCGGACGGGGAGGCTCAGGTTGGCTGTCCCCCTTCATACTCCTGATACTCAGATGCGAACCCCGAGCAACAGTCGGCAGGCAGCATATTCACCTGGTCGTAGAGCAGCACGACAGTCTCGAGGTCAGAGAGCCTGTAGACGTCGGGAGGCATCGAGAGATATGAGAATCTCCCGTTCTGTTGATCCCAGACGAACACCATCCAGTTCCTCATGTTGCCGGGATCTGAGGCCGTGCCGTTAATTGCATAGATGTAGCGCATGCCGCCAATATCGCCGTACTCTACGTCAAAGAACCAGTTCCCCACACCAGTATCGTTGATCGCCACCCACTCCGATGAGTTGGTGAGGCTGTAGATGCGGTACTGCCGTTTCTGCGCAACGCTCGAGTTCTGGATGAGGTCGATAACAGTCGATCCCGGGGCAACCTCGACATCCATGAACCAGTAGACCAGCCCGTGCGTCTCATTGTACAGGCCTTTCATGTCTATGCCCAGGTTCACCCTGGCTATACCCGAGTCTGTGTCGAACTCCATCCCCTCCCTCCCCACCATATAGTTCTGGAGTTTATGGACATTCTCCATGAAAGTGCCAGTTATGGAGCTAAAGCCCACAGCGGAGCCGCCGCCTATGACAGCGATAAGGACGGCTGCCATCAGGAAGATGTACCGCGCACGTGGAACTAACTCTGGCTCGGATTTGGACTCTGACATTCAGCTTGCCTCCTGATGCTACGGCCGCAATCAGCTTTCATCATCAGCCGCTGGGCGGCCCGGGCACCTGACCCAGTCTTCTTTCTGTGATCAGTCACAGATATACCTTGTGTATTCGACGATCTGCCGGCAGGGGAGCCTATTCATGGTCCGGGGGAAGCCGAGGGCGCAAGGGGTCAGCGTGCCCTTTGGTGGTCTGGGCGGCGTAACCCGAGATCAGCGGCCGTTACACGAGAATGCCAGCATATGGACTGGCTTCCCTCGCTGTCCCCCGTCGATCTTTCCGATTATGATGGTACGGGAAAAGGATATTTATGGGGGGACAAGTACTCGTCATTACATTTATGAGCGGAATATTATCGCAGCTCTCCAAACCGGTCCAGCGGATAGTAGCGGAGAAAGGGTTCAAGGTCTTTACAGAGATACAGAGGGACGCCATACCGCTTATACTCGGAGGAAAGAATGTCCTGGTCATCGCGCCGACGGGGACGGGGAAGACCGAGGCAGCATTTCTCCCGATACTGGACAGGTTGGTGAGGGAGGGTGGCAGGGGCGGCATAAAGGTGCTCTACATCTCGCCCCTGAGGGCCCTCAACAGGGACCTGCTCGAGCGGTTGACTTGGTGGTGCAACAAGCTCGACCTGAAGGTCTCGGTCAGGCACGGGGATACAGAGGTCAAGGAGAGGGGGAGACAGGCGCTCGCCCCGCCGGACATACTGATAACCACGCCGGAGACCCTCCAGGCGATCCTGCCTGGCAGGACGATGAAGAGACACCTTGCCAAGGTGAGGTGGGTCGTGGTCGACGAGGTTCACGAGCTGACGAACGACAAGAGGGGGAGCCAGCTCGCCTTCGCGCTCGAGAGGCTGAGGAGGATCACGGAGTCGGAGCCGCAGATCATCGGACTCTCCGCGACGATAGGCTCCCCGGGTGAGGTCGCAAAGTTCCTAGTCGGGGTTCACAGGGAGTGCGAGATCGTCAGGGTCTCTGTGGCGAAGAGCATGGACATAGACGTGGAGCTCCCCGAGGCGGGCCAGAAGGACACCATGCTCGCGGAGAGGATAGCCACCTACCCTGAGGTGGCCGCGAGGCTCAGGAGGATAAGGGAGCTGATAGACGGCCACAGATCGACGCTGATCTTCACCAACACTAGGTCGGAGGCGGAGGTCCTCGCCAGCAGGTTCAGGGTGTGGGACATCGACATACCGGTAGGTATCCACCACGGCAGCCTCGCAAAATCCTCTAGGGTGGGAGTGGAGACGGATCTGAAGAAGGGCGAGCTGAGGGGAGTTGTCTCCACATCGTCGCTGGAGCTCGGGATAGACATAGGGAGCATCGACCTAGTCGTCCAGTACAACTCGCCCAGGCAGGTCACGCGGCTCCTGCAGAGGATCGGCAGGGCAGGGCACTGGGTGGGGGGGACCTCGAAGGGGAAGGTGATAACGATAGACTCTGACGACGCACTCGAGTCGGTGGTTATAGTAAAGAGGGGGCTGAAGGAGGAGCTCGAGGAGGTGGAGATAGTGGAGAGGCCGACGGACGTGCTGATCCACCAGATCGCCGGGCTCCTGCTCGACGAGGAGAGGTGGACGGTGGACGATATCATGGAGATCTCGCGCAGGACATACCCCTTCGCGGACCTGAAGGAGGAGGAGGTCGTGGAGGTCTTGGAGTACATGTCCACCAGGCGGCCGAGGCTTGCCCTCTACATACCGGAGAACGACCTAGTGCTCAGGCCGCGCCCCTCGGAGGGCCTCTACCAGTACTACTTTGAGAACCTCTCGATGATCCCCGAGGAGAAGCATTTCATCGTCGTGGACGAGGAGAAGGACGAGCCGATAGGCACCCTCGACGAGGCGTTCGTGGCGGAGTACGGGGAGCCGGGAGTGAAGTTCATAGTCAGGGGATCGCCCTGGAAGATAATCCACATCTTCAAGGACTCGGTCTATGTCAGGGCGGAGAGCGACCCTACTGGGGCCATACCCGACTGGGTCGGGGACGAGATACCGGTGCCCTTCGAGATCGCGCAGGAGGTCGGCGCCATAAGGGGCATGGGCGCTGAGATACTGGCAGGGGGGAAGACCGTCGAAGAGGCGGCGGAGGAGATCCGGAAGGAGTACAGGGTCTCACCGGAGATCCTTGCGAGATCGCTGAGGGAGGTCAGGGAGCAGGTGGAGGGGGGATTCCCCGTACCTACAGACAGGACGGTGACGGTCGAGGAGTGGGAGGGGTACGTCATCATCAGCTGCGCCTTCGGGCTCCAGATAAACAAGACCCTCTCCAGGCTCCTCGGCTACATGCTCGCCCAGAGGACCGGGAGCGGTGTCGGCGCATCGCAGGACGCGTACAGGATCTTCCTGAAGACGGAAGTAAGCCCCCACGTCATAGCGGAGATACTGAAGGGGATGGATGCCGGCGAGGTGGGGCGTATGGTCGAAGCCGCGGTGGAGAGGACAGGACTCTTCAAGAGGAGGCTCCTCCACGTGGCGAAGAGGGCAGGGGTAGTGGAGAAGAAGGCAGACTTTGAGGACGTCGGGCTCAACCAGCTGGCAGAGGGGCTCAAGGGATCGGTCATTTACAGGGAGGGGATGAAGGAGGTGTTCTTCAAGGATCTGGACTTGGAGGGCACGGCAAGGGTGGTCAAGGATATGGGCGAGGGGAAGTACAGGGTGGTGGTCACCGATCCCGACAAGCCGCTCTCACCCATCTCCATGATAGGCATGAGGGAGCTGAGCTGGAAGACGGACCTGGTGCCGGCGGACAGGATGCGCCGCCTCCTCATCGAATCGGGTAAAGCCAGGCTGCTCAACGAGTCGCGCGTGGCGGTCTGCACAAACTGCTTCGGGTACGTTGAGAACACGAGGGTCAAGAAATTCATGGGAGAGGTGAGGTGCCCGGTCTGCGGCTCGGAGAGGATCGGTCTCCTGACAGATGACCCGGCGGAAGTGGAGCAGATGGCAGCCGAGAAGGCGGCGACAGGCAAGGTCGCGGAGAAGTTCAGGAGGATGTACAAGTCGGCAGTCGAGAGCGGGGAGCTGGTGGGGAGGTATGGCGGGATGGCCGCGCTCGTCCTGGCCGCGAGGGGGTTGCCCAGACCGGTGGCGATCACTCTGATCACCTCGGAGATCAGGGACCTGGACTACCTAGTGGACCTCATCCTGAAAGAGGAGAGGAGCGCCCTGAAGAGCAGGATGAGGAGGGCTCCCCCGGGCACCTGAGCCCGGCAGGCAGAAAGGGAGCCTACGGGCAACCACGACCGTTCGACGATACCTTCCCGCTCCCGACGAGGTCAGTGAGGCTTTTATATCGCGCGAGGAATTCGATGCCCTTATCCGTCGTCTTGTAGATGGTCCTCCCGCAGCGGTATGATTCGAGGAATCCGTTCCTCTCGAGCAGGCCCAGATACTCCTCGGCTTTCGTGAAGTTGAGGTTTGCCTTATACACTATCAGGGTCTTGTTTGCCCCTCCCCTCCTCCGCGCAGCCATAAGGATCTCGGAGAGGATCTCATAGAAGGACCTCCTCGGCTTCGAACCCGGTAGCTGCATCGTTCTCGGCACTGGCCGACCCGTTCCCCCTGCGGAGACAGCGTCCAAGGCAATATAATACTTGGCGCTAAGCCATAAAAATCTAGCCCCGCCCGCGCCGCATCCAAGCACCATGTCCCTTATGCCATACCGCTCCCTTGACGTCCCGGATCGCTTGCATCGCATGTGCAGGAATGCCATCAGAATTAGAAGGGGATTATTTACCCAGACGCCCGATGACTATCGTGTCATCGGTGAATCTTACCATCACCTTCATCGAGGAATGGATCTCGAACGGGAATGCTGTATCTTCAACCACCCCCTGGGGGAGGTAAATGAAGAACTTTCCGTCCTTCCTCCTGAATATGCTGCCAACCCCTTCCCGGACCATGCTCTTACCTCAGCAGTACCAGCAATGGTACATGCTTGGGGCAGCGTGCTTATAAATGTTATCACCACTGGTGATAACATTTATTAGTGATAACTGCGGATGATAAATTGGGGGGAGAGTATGGATTTAGCCCAATTCAGAACGGAGGCCCGCAAGCGTATCGAGTCGGCGCTACCTCCCAAACATGAGATCGACACCATAATCGTCGAGCAGCAGTTCGGCGGTTTCCGCGTGGGGAAGGCAGACTTCCTCGGCTTCGACCCGGTGATCAACGTTCCAATCAAGAAGAAGGAGGACAAGATTACCTACGAGATCGAGACCCTCAATCCCAAATACACTGAGCTTGCCCTGAAGATAGAGAAGAAGTTGTCGGAACTGACCTGACTCGCTTATTGACCCTTCGAACTGAGACGCGCTACTGAGAGAGTCAGTGGCCGTACCTCTGGACGTCTCCGAAGGAGACCGAGACAGTGAAAAGTATTCGGTCGGGTTTATCGGGCAGGGGATGAGGCCAGCCAGGGTCCAGGGTACCGATATAACCGGCCAACTCATCACGCCCGACCGATTCAGGTCGTGGTCTCAATGCCTGTATCAGGCCCGGTCTCAGCCTCTGGGGCGGGCTCTGTGACCGACCCAGCGACTATCTCGAGGAGCTTCTTCCGGTCGATCTCTGCCCGTGTCCTCCATCCTACAAAGAGGTTGCCCGAGTCGTCCTCGTCGAGATAGCCTCGCTTGATGAAGCGGTTCAGGTCGTAGTCGACCTTCCAGTCAGGGAACTTCTCCATGAGGAGTTCCTCGACGTCCCGCCTCGGCGCCTTCCCCTGCTTGGACATTATATAGGCCAGCGACGCCGCCAAGACAGCCAGGGTATCTATCCTCCACCCGGAGAGCGAGATCTCGCCCATCTGGAGGGGGGATTTGGACAGGACGTAGAACGTAGCCTGCTCAAAGTCTTCCGCGGTAGGGTTCGGAAGGTCAATTCCGTCCTTGTAGACGATCTTCACCTCGAGGCCAAGGTCCTCGAGCCGCCTCTCGAGCAGCTTTATCACCCTCATATAGTCTTTCCCGACCACCCTCCTCAGTTCCCAGCCCTTGGCGCCCGGGACCCTGTGGTGCTGGTACATCAGGAGCTGGGTTGCCTTCTTTATCTTCCTTGATAGGGATGCATCTTCGCTCATCTGTCACACCCTCGCTTAAGTAATCGTCCCCTCGCCTTCCTCCGAGTCCATCCCGCCCCTACCGGACCCGGCCCCGGGAGGACAGCCTCCGCCTGCCCCAGTTCCCGGAGCCGGCTCAGGCCCTCCGGCCGGGCTGATCTTGCCGCGGCCGCGCATCTCCATCCATTTCTCGTAGGGGATAGAGATCGGTACGGACTTGCCCGCCTTCTTGAGCGCAGGTCCTGTGACAGGGGCTATATCTATGGTCTCCTCGACCGGGTTTATGATGAGGTCGGCGTGCCCGTTGGAGATGAGGAAACTGAGGGCATACGCCCTCATAACGGTCTCGTCGTAGGTATCCCGGATCACGAAGCTCCAGTAGTCGACAGGGGCCCCTCCGGCGCTGCGGACCAGCTCGGCCTCGATACCTCTTACCTCTTCGTTGAAGACCTTGTCGGAGAGGAACTTTAGGCGGATGAGGTCGGATACGGTCATCACTTTCTGCTCAGTCTCCTGGACGGGCTCGGCCTCCGCCATCCTCTGCGAGAGGGGGAGGAGGACCTTCCAGTATTCGATCGCCTGCGCAAGGCGCCGCGGTGTCAGCTGATCTGAGGCGATCAGAGGCCTCCAGGAGGATAGGAGCGCCGACGCCAGGTGCTCCTTGCTCAGCATCTTGACCTTGACCTCTATCAGAAACGGATCTATGAAGAGGCCGGTTGCGCGCCGCCTGACCCAGTCGCTTTGGAGCTTGACCATGAGCGAGAGCTCGTTCAGCGCCTCGGCATCCATGAGGAGCTCATCGAGAGCTTTCCACTTCGGCAGGAGCTTCTTCAGGATCGCAAGTTTCTGGGGGACGTCCACCAGGAACGGATCGTCGCTCTTAGTCCTGATGCTCTGGCAGAGGTTGACTATCCTCGCCAGCTCCTCGTAAAAGGCCTTGTTGTGTTCATGCTGGTGCGGCGGCAATACGCATCACCTCCGGCCTGAGACGGGGCTGCGTGACGGGGACCGATCGTGTAGGAGGCTGGAGCCGGGAGGCTTCAGGATGCCATTCCGACGGTGTACCCGCAGTCGTGATAATCCCCCTGTGACAACTGCAACAATCATATTGAAGCAGATGTAATGATAAAAAGGTTAAGGTGATTTCAGGGCGTGGCGATGGCAGCCTTTGCCACCTCCGATCTCCCGCGCACGTTCTGGACGAAGACGATGTTGGCGAACTTACCCACAGCGCTTAGCTGACTCGGCGTGATCATTATGAACTGGACGTCTGCGTTCTCGCTCATGAACGAGAAGAGCATCCTCATCATCGCCTCCCTGTTCGATGGATCCATATGCACGTCGAACTCGTCGACCGCCCTAACCGGCGACTTGAGCTGGTGCTGGAGCGAGAGTAGGAACGCCATCGTCGAGACCGCCCTCTCCCCGCCGCTCTGGGCATAGGCATCGAGCACTACGGGGGAGACCCCCCTGAACCCCACAGTGACCTCTATCCCCGCACGATCCGGATCCTCCATCCCCGAGAGGCGGATCGATCCGACGCCTCCGACCCTCCCCAGGACGTCGCGGTAGATCGGGTTGATCTCCTCTACGAGGCGCTCCATTATGCCCTTCCAGACCTTCTTCCGTTCATCGAGCTCCTCTATCGTCCTCTTCCTGTTCTCGCCGACGACGGTCACCTTCTCCTTTAGCTCGTTGTAGGTCTTGAGGTAGGCCTCATACATGGACGGCGCGTCATCCGGGACGTCGCCGAGGGAGAGCAGGTGTGCGTTGACGTACTTCAGCTCCTCGGTGATCTCGGGGGCGGATCTGCTGGTCTCGATCCGGTCGCCCGCCTTCTCCCTGAGCTTGTTGGACTCCTCCAAATTCTGCTTGGCTTCGTTGAGCGATGACCGCAACTCTTTGATGTCGGACTCCAGCCCCTCTGTGCGGTAGCGCATCACCGCGGCCTCGACCCGCGCATCGACATAGCCCTTGATCGTCGCGTCGATCTTCTCGTCGAGCACCCCGAGCTTCCTCATCTGGTCCTCGCCGCCGCGGTCCGAGAGGAGGGACCGGAGGAACTCCTTCTCCGCAAGGTAATCCTCCCAGAGGCCCCCCGCAGACTTTTCTGCCTCGGCTATCCTCTTCCTGAGGTCCTCGAGCTGGGACGCCTTGAGGCGCAGCCTCTCCTCGATCGTTGTCAGCGCCCGCTCGCTCTTCAGGATCTGGGCCCAGGCGGCTTCCCTCTCCAGGTATGCCTTCTTCTCCGAGAGGGACTTCTTCTCGTTGTACCTGTCGAATAGATCCTTCCAGTAAGCGAGGGTCTGCTCGGCGCTGACGAGGAGCTGGGATGTCGCCTCCTCCTCGCCGAGTATGCGGTTCAGCTTCTCCTCCGCATCGTAGATCGCCTTCCGGTACTGCGAGAAGCCGACGGCCTCCTCCACCATCCTCAGCTTCTTCTCGGGCGAGGTGATGGCGAACTCCTCGATCATGTTCTGCTGCATTATCACGAGCATGTTGTCGGGGTTCATTCCTACGCTCTTGAAGAGGCGGTTGATGTCGAACTTGCCCGCTTCCCTGTTGTTGATCTCGAACCAGTAGGTCCCGTCCTTCTTCAGGTACCTGGAGACGGCCACCGAGTCGCTGTTGATGAAGGGAACAGGCCTCTTCCCTCCGTCGGGACTGTTGTCCAAGACGAGGGTCACGCGGGCGGTCTCCTTACCCCGGCGGATGAGGTCGGCTAGCTTCCTCGAGCGCTCGGTGTAGCTCTGGCCGGTCGCTACGGATATCGCCAGGAGGATCGAGGACTTTCCTGCGCCATTGGGGCCCGATATGAGGTTCAGGCCGCGTTTAAGGGGCACCCTGGCATACTCGTACGACATGAAGTTCTCAAGGATGACTTCGGATATGGTAAACTTGGACATTCATGGTGCCCCTTGGAACTTTCCAGAGTGGAACCCTGCCTTATAAACTTCGCCCCAGCTCAGAGCTGGAGGCCCTCATGGAGCGGCACCCATAACTCAAAAAAGTTTATCTATAATATCATTACTCGTTAACAGCTATCAGGGCGATCGCCATGGAAAAGATCGAGGTCAGGCAGCTGATCACTAACGGCGTGCTGATACCGGTCTACAAGCCGCTGGGCTTCAGGATCACCTTCAGGGGAAGGGAGCTGGCGCTGACCCCGGATCAGGAGGAGATGGCTGTCGCCTGGGCAAGGAAGCTCAGCACCGATTACGTCAAGGACAAGGTCTTCGTGAGGAACTTCTTCGCCGACTTCGGCAAGGCGCTGGGGATAAGTGAGGCGGTCGGCCCCGACGATTTCGATTTTTCGCAGATCGTGAAGTGGCTAGAGTCGGAGAGGGCGAAGAGGGAGGGGATGAGCAGGGAGGAGAGGAAGGCTCTCGCCGCCGAGAGGAAGAGGATCAGAGAGGAGAACAGGCAGAAGTACGGCTTCGCCTATGTCAATGGCATGCCGATGGAGATCAGCAACTATATGGTTGAACCGGCCTCGATATTCATGGGCAGGGGGGAGCACCCCATGAGGGGGGTGTGGAAACCCGGCCTCAAGGCAGAAGATATCACGCTGAACCTCTCCCCCGACGCCAAGGTGCCCGAACCGCCGAACGGCGGTAGGTGGGGGGCAGTCCTCTTTGACCCCTCCTCGCTCTGGGTCGCGAGGTGGAAGGACAAGCTGAGAGGCAAGATGAAGTATGTCTGGCTCTCCGATACAGCGTACATAAAGCAGGTAAGGGATGTGGAGAAGTTTGACAAGGCGTGGGAGCTGGAGAAGAAGATCAGGGAGGTGAGGAAGCACATCCTTGACGGGCTCAGGTCAAGGGACCCCACACTGAGGAAGGTCGCGACGGTCTGCTATCTGATCGATCACCTCAAGATGAGGGTGGGCGATGAGAAGGGGGACGATGAGGCAGATACCGTCGGTGCAACAACCCTGAGGGCAGAGCACATCAAGTTCAGACCGGACGGATCGGTCAATTTCGATTTCTTGGGAAAGGACTGCGTCAGGTGGAACTGCACGATTATGCCACAGGAGCCGGTAGTGGACAACCTTATGGAGTACGTGAAGGAGGGCAACGGCACCCTCTTCAACGGTATCAGGTCCCAGAGGGTCAACGCCTACCTCGCAGAGGTGATGCCGGGGCTCTCGGCAAAGGTCTTCAGGACCTATCATGCCTCGATAACCGCCAAGGGCGAGCTTGAGAAGGCGAAGGTCAAGCCGGAGGACCCCGCCTACGTCAAGAGGTATTATGCCACAATGGCAAACCTGCAGGCAGCCATAGTCTGCAACCACAAGAGGAAGATGCCGAAGAACTGGGAAGAGTCGCTCGAGAAGAAGAGGGAGAGGCTCAGGGCCCTGAAGGAGAAGAACGCCAAGAGGGATAGGATCAGGGAGCTCGAACTGAGGATAAAGGCCATAACCGCTACCCGGGACTATAATCTCAACACCTCGCTGAAGAATTATATCGATCCCAGGGTCTACGCGAACTGGGGGAGGAGGATCGATTACGACTGGAAGCTTTACTACAACAAGTCTCTGCAGAGGAGGTTCGGCTGGATCGACAAGGAGAGCTGAGCCTGGCCCTTTTACCTCCCCGTCCTATTCCATGCGCTTATCCGTGCAATGGGGCTTGCGGGACATTGCTTATATTAAAGCGCCCTCAACAGAGGGGTGGGGCGTTCAGGATGGTTTTGGCTGGCAAGGTCTTTAAAGTCAGGGAGGAGATCGACCTCCCGACTATATCGGCAAAACTGAAAGAGTACAGGAAGGAAGAGGAATATGCCCAGAACGAGCACAAGTTCAACCTCATCACAGAGATAGACAGGCTCGCCCTGACCCCGGACTCGCTGCAGGGCGTCTTCTCGCAGGACATCCCGTTCACGGTCGCCCACAGGGAGGGGGAGAGGCTGGTCGTCAGGACCCTTGAGGCGCCTTTCCTCTTCGTCAAGAACGGCGATAGGACGCTCCTGATTGTGCTGGAGAAGAAGAGGGTTGCCAACAACATAGCCAATGAGCTGAGCAGGATACTCTTTATCACCACAGGCGGTATCGTCGAGGCCAAGATCCTCCCGGAGACGCTGAAGACGTTCCATGAGGCAAACCCCGACGATACGAAGGTGATCTTCTTCGACGGTGTCGATATACCTAATGTCGACAAGCTCTCGCTATACGGTACGGGCTTGGCCAACACCGCGCTCTACAACGACTACCTGAGCCACGGCGTCATCTGGTACATAGTCTTCAAATCCAAGAGGTATGGCATAGTAGCAGGCGTCACGAGGAGCTCGGTGGTGACCGCGTTCAGCGAGATCCAGGAGGCGGAGTTCCTCTCATATATAAGGGAGGAGGTATTCCCGCTCATCGAGTGAACCGGGTGATGTCAAAGTAGGCTCGGACGTTCCTGCTCCTCAGCGAGGCCATCACCACAATACGCATGAATATCAGGATTATGTAGAACACCGAGGGGACGGAGAGGTATGAGACGGCGTACATCAGCACTGAGAGGCCGCTGTAGAAGAGGCCGGCGAACCACGCCCACTTGGAGCCTCTCAGGAACCCCACGACAAGGATCAGCTCGATTATGGCGGTCAGGTAGGCCATCAGGAAATCGAGGTATGTATACGAAAGGAAGCTTCCGGTGAGGAACGGCATGCTCAGGTTGATTGCTACAAAGGCTGCCTGAATGGCCACCATCAAAAGCACCAGCCGCGGGCGGTCAGCCATATTACTGCATCACCGTGAGCATTCCGATTAGAGGCCTCTTAATTTATTAGTATTGCGATCGAAGGAGGATATGCTCTACCTGAACGTTGAACGTCCTTGAGGGCGAAAACGCGGACCAGCGACCCGAGAGCCCGTCCTGAGGGGTTCAACGCCACCGCTGGGAAGGTCGGATTCCCGGAGGTGCAGAGCAGGCAGTTGGGATTTAGGCCTGCCCCGCCCCACCTCAGAGGCCCATCAGTACCGCCCGTATCTCTGAGTACGGATACAGGAACGCACCGATCATAAATTTCTCGCTGAGGAAGACCGCGTCCGCCCTTGCGTAGAGGGATCGTGTGATCTCGTTTTTGTTGTTTTCCAGATCGCTGCTCGACGGGAAGTAGAGGACGTCGCGGACCGCGAGCCCGGACGAGTTTGAGACGCCCCTCATCTCCCAGTCGACATTGTAAGGGTCGCCCCCTGCCTCATAGTAGGTGAACGCAAGAACCTCCCGCCCGTTTACCGAGAGAAGGTAGCCGACCTTGAGCGCATCGCTGCTGAAGAACGGGCGTTCCCCTGCATCGATCACGCTCTTTACCCCCTCCAGGGCGATGTCCTCGCCCTCACAGAGGATGAGGACACTGTTGTAGACACATACCCAGGCTCCTCCGCTCCCCGCCACCGGGGCGGACGAGAGCCGGTATATCCCTAGGCCGTTGTAGGTGGAGGTGGTGAGGTTGCCCGCCTGCAGGGCAGCCGAGACGTTTTGGGCGCTTGAATCCGTCAGTCCTATCACGTTGATTAGAGAGCCGTTCTTGGTAGCCATGTCGAGACCGAAAGAGGCGTCAGCAATGGACAGCTCCACGCCGACGTCAGTGAGGTTGAGGAGGGACGTCGAACCGAAGACGCCCGGGTATTTTGATATCTCGGTGAGGTTGAGGAAGCGGAAGCCGGTGACGTCAGCCGGCACCAGATACATCCAGCCTTTGGCTGAGAAGTCGGACGCGGGTGGCGCAACTATCCGGTTATCTTGCCGATTGAGGAGGACCCCCCCGACAGAGGCGACGAGTATGACGAGCATGAAGAGTATGAAGATCTTCATCTTTGCCGACGGCGCGTCCTTCTTCGCAGGCACTCGAATCACCGGGTTGTTAGAGGGTAGTTCAGCCACTGGCATTATTAAGGTTTTTATTGCAGGACGCCTCTTCTCATCGCAAGAAGTGGCCTTATGGCTGGTGCGATCATTAAACGCCTCTCAATCGACTTGGTAATATCTAATGCGGCAGCATTCTTGGTGGCGGTCGTAATCTACTTTGCGGGAGGGGGACTGCTTGGAGGGTTCATGACCGCTCTGCTCCTCGCCAGCGCGCTTATGCTCATCATGGGAGGGCTCTTTGGGTTCCTCCTCTCGAGCGCATCCATCCATGCCATAGACAGACGGTCGAGATCAAGGAAGGCAGGAAAGGACGGTAATACAGAAAAGACCGGGGCCAGAGAAGCCCCTATCCCGATGAAAGAGCAGGTAAGGATAGGAAAAAGATTCGCCTTGCTCGGTTTGGTCTTACTGAGCGAGTCCATCCTGCTGGCGCTAGCCACGCTCTGATTCAGGGCAGATTCTGGGCAGGGCCAATGCAGGGCAGGTTAAGGAAAGTTTCCTGAGTGGGGCAAATACAAAGTCAAGGCGAGAACGAAGGAGAACAAGCTAAGAAAACTGGCAAATAGTAAAAAGGCAAAAAAAGAGAAGGGGGCGTTTCTCACGCCTTACTTCTTGCGCATGGCAACGAACGCGACGGCTATCAGCGCAATGATGGCAACTGCCCAGCCGGCGTACATGAGCGTCGTCGTGCTACTCAGTTGTGCGTTGGCTGCACTGAGCTGACTGTTCAGGGTAGTTATCTGGCTCTGCAACGGTGCGAGGACGCTGCTTATGGAAGTTATGTTGTAGGTTACGGGATCAGATGTATCAGGCGGTACCACCTGAAGTGCGGACGGCAGAGTAAAGTAGTTGAAGGTCGGGGTTGTGAATCCTCTCGCAGCTGCATCGTCTGCACCAAAGCCTGTCAGGTAGACTCTGAAGGTCTGAACGCCGGTCTGTGTCGGAGTGTACGGAATGGCATAGTACCCGCCGCTCATGGTGTTCCCCATAGCTACCGGCGTCCAAGTAGTACTGTTGACCTGCTTCTCCAGCAGGGCTACAATACCGCCATGCCCGCTCTCGATCGTTGGATCGATCGAGAAGTTGCCGGTGAAGACTATGGACTGGTTGACCAGGTAGGTCGCGGATGGTGTCGGTCCGGCGGGGGCGGCGCCTGTCCCGTATCCTGCCTTGGCAAGGTACTGGCTTGCGGTGGAGGGGCTGTACTCACGGGGCACACACTGGTTGTTGTAGTACGGGCTGACTGGGTTCACGTGAACCGCTGCCGGGGCTCCAAGGCCGCTCATGAGGTTGTCGACGATGAGCTGCCGCGGGATCAGGTACTCAAAGGCCATCCTGACGTTCCTGGCAGCCTCAGCCGCCTTTGATGGGTCAGCCTGACCCACAGGCGTGGCGGTTCCTGTCCCGAAGACCGGGTGCCTCAGGTTGTAGCCGAGCTGCTGTATGCCCGAGCCCTCGAGCACATAGTTGGTGGCGAAGTTAAGGTTGCCGGCGACATAATCCCTCCCCTGCTGGTAGTTCTGATCCAGCATCTGGACCTCGCCGTTCTTCAGGGCCGCAATGGCGCCGTCCTTCTCTTCAATATACCTGACATAGTACTTCTGTACGGTGAATAGGCCCTGGGACTCCAAGGCTGCCTTGTCATAGTAGTCGTTGAACTTATCGAGCTCTACAAGTGCTCTGGTTGCATCGTAGCTCTTGTAGACGTACGGTCCGGTTCCGATGGGCCCAGAGAAGGTCTGGCCGTTGGCGGTGTAGGTGCCCGTGCCCTTGGTGAACGGGTGGTTCTGCCACTCGCTGAAGGGAACGGTCTCAAGGACATGCTTTGGAAGTATGTAGGACGGCTCACCCTCGGGGTGGAATGTAGCCGCGGGCGCGCCGAGATCGCCAAAGTCGGGGATAGTGATCCTGACGGTGTAGGTGTCTACCGCCTCAATAGTTCCCTGGCGGGTCCCGGTCTCAGTGGTAGCCGGGTATATGCCGACACCTGCAACGTTATCGATCACCAGCCTCGTAGTCGACCCGTTGAGCCACTTGAAGGTCACATCGTCACCAGTGTAGCCTGCAACGGTTGCCGACTGCTGGGATCCGGACTGCGGGTTGAGGTAGGCGAGGTAGGTGAAGAGGATGTCGTCAGCGGTCAGCTCCACACCGTCATGGAACTTGACGCCCTGCTTCAGGGTGTAGGTGTAGGTCGAGCCGTTGTTGGAGACCACGGGATCAGCAGCCGCGATCGCGGGCTTGTAAGAGTAGTCGGTGTCGAGGTAGTAGAGGCCGTCGAAGACGGGGTTAAACGCGATGGTGTCGTACCAGGAGTTCGAGAGCGGCGGGTTGAGGGAGAGCAGTTCGCCGGTGCTGGCGAGGGTGATCTCTGTCCTGCCGGTCACGAATTGCGGGACAGGGCCGATATTGTCGAAGATCCACTCAAAGTCATGGAAGTTCAGGGCATTATCCGCAGAGAAGACGGCCGAGGTGAAGTGGATCTGTGAGGCAGGGACGTCCTGGTACTGGACTAGCTGCCAGTTGTCGAATGCCGCCTTGCCTGCATCGGTGTACCCCAGGACCAGGGACTGCTCAAGGTACCTGTCGCTGGTAGCGTTGTTCCACAGGAAATAGTTAGAGTTTGGTGGCAGGTTCTTGCTGTAGTAGATCTGGAAGGAGCCCAGGTAGGGGGTTGAGGGCGAACCAGGGGTCCACCCGATCAAGAGGGCGTCGAAGCCGCCCTCGTCCCAAGTCTTACCGATGTTCTCGGCGGCAGGGGTCAGGCATCTGTCGTAAACGCTCCCCCATCCCAGGAAGACTACGCGCGCATCGATGCCAGCGGACTGGAACGAGTTGGCGATGATCTGTCCCCAATTGCGTCTCGCGGGATTGGCATCGCCCGGAGCGACTATGGTCATCTTGAAGAACGGCTGGTTGTCGGCGGCTTCAACGGCAGGCACTGGAAAGACTGCGCAGAGAGAGGCAACCATCAGCACAAGCAGAGATATAGCAAATAACTGTTTGTTCATATACATTTTACCCCATACACAATCTGTGTAGTGTGAGATCACTTGAGACAAGATAATATTTAAGGGCTGTCATAACTCTACCATAGGAAAGTTTACAAACATAGGCTGAAAATGTATTTCCGTCAAAATTTTAGGTAGAAAATGCTGACTACATCCTTTTTTGAAACGCCTCTTATGAGGGGCAAGCCGGCGCCTTGTGCGCCGTTGGCTGGCGGGGAGGTGCCGGCGAGAGACCGCCCGCGTTTGCAGCTAAAATCCGTCGAGGTAATGGCATGAGACGTAATGGTCTGTGCCGACTTTTACCATAACGGGCGGCTCTTCGCAGCACTTTGAGGTGGCCTTGCGGCACCTAGGGTGAAACCTGCAGCCCTTGGGCGGGTTTATAGGGCTTGGCACCTCGCCGGAGAGGAGCGGCACGGCCACCTTCTTCCTGGGGTCCGGAACGGGTACTGCCGCCATCAGAGCTCTCGTGTATGGATGGGCGGGGTGGTCGAAGAGCTGCTCGGTGGGGGCGCTCTCGACTATCTCCCCGAGGTACATCACCATAACCCGCTGGGTGATCTGCCTGACTGAGCTGAGGTCGTGCGAGATGTAGAGGTAGGATATGCCCAGCCTCTGCTGCAGGTCCATTATGAGGTTCAGGATCTGCGCGCGTATAGATACGTCGAGGGACGATACAGGCTCGTCGGCAACGATGAACTTGGGATCGACTGCCAGCGCCCTCGCTATGCATATCCTCTGCCTCTGCCCGCCGCTGAACTCGTGGGGATACCTCTCGGCATGATACGCCTCGAGGCCCACCAGTGAGAGGAGGTCGTAGACCTTATCCCTCCATTCGCTCGAGGGGATGTGCTGATGTATCTTGAAGGGCTCGCTTATTATGTCAAAGATCGTCATCCTCGGGTCGAGCGAGGCATACGGATTCTGGAAGACCATCTGCATAGAACGTCTAAGAAGCATCTTCTCCCCGCTGGAACCGTTGGACAGGGTCTCGATGACGTTCTTCCCCTCGAACGTGATCTCGCCCGAGGTGGGCTTTTCCAAGTAGAGCAGGAGCTTCCCGGTCGTCGTCTTGCCGCAGCCGCTCTCCCCCACAAGCCCCACAATCTCTCTCTCGTTGACCGTCAGGCTGACGTGGTCGACCGCATGGACCTTTCCGACCACCTTCTTGGTCAGTATGCCCCTCGAGTAGACGGGGTAGTACTTCACCAGATCCCTGACCTCAAGAAGCGGAGCCATCCTCACTCGCCTCCCCGCAGCTCCCGCCATCTGATGCAGGAGACAAAGTGGGAGCTGCCGTTCTCTTGTAGTTCGGGCACCCTTTCCTTGCACGCGTCTGTTGCGTACTGGCATCTCGGGTGGAAGACGCAGCCTGGCGGCGGGTCGATCAGGTTGGGTATGTTCCCCGGGATGGAGATGAGCTTCTTCGTCTCGTCGAGACGGGGCACGGCCTTCAGAAGCGCCTCGGTATACGGGTGGGGCCTCTCGAAGATCGTCTCTATATCGCCGATCTCCATGACGCGCCCGCCATAGAGGACCACGACGCACTTGCACATGTCGGCCACTATCCCCATATCGTGTGTTATCATGACGAGGGTCATGCCGATCTCTTTCTGGAGATCCTTGAGGAGGGCGATTATCTGGGCCTGTATGGTGACGTCGAGGTTCGTGGTCGGCTCGTCTGCGAAGAGGAGCTTGGGGTTCAGAAGCAGCGCCCTTGCTATGCATATCCTCTGCTTCATGCCGCCGCTGAACTGGTGGGGGTAGCGCCGGACCGCTTCCTCGGGATCGGGCAGCTTTACCAGCTTCAGGGTCTTGATGACCTGCTCGATGGCCTCATCTTTCTTGACCCGGTCATGCTGGACGACGATGTCCCCCAGCTGGCTCCCGATCGTGAAGAGGGGGTTGAGGGAACTTGTCGGGTCCTGGAATATGAGAGAGATCTTTCTCCCCCTGAACTTGCGCATCTCTTCCTCCTTTTTGGAGAGGAGATCCTCGCCATCGAAGAGCGCGGTGCCGCTGATTACCTTACCGGGCCTCGGCACGATCCTCAGTACGGACTGCGCGGTTACCGATTTTCCGCTGCCGCTCTCGCCGACCAGCCCCAGGGTGCAGCCGCGCTCCACTGAGAAGGACACGTCGTTGAGTGCCTTGACTACACCGGCTTCGGTAAAGAAGCGTGTATTGAGTTTCTGCACTTCGAGTATGTTGTCCATTGTCACTCCCT
The DNA here is from genome assembly GCA_038801785.1 of Candidatus Methanomethylicaceae archaeon GD_Cm_T35_P0_bin.15. Classification (GTDB taxonomy): domain Archaea; phylum Thermoproteota; class Methanomethylicia; order Methanomethylicales; family Methanomethylicaceae; genus JAULTD01. The sequence goes on along the minus strand of JAULTD010000002.1, from coordinate 26,281 downwards.
CAGCCTCGGATTTAACGCGTCGGACAGGCCATCTCCGACCAGGTTGAATGCGAGGATCGTCAGGAAGACGGCCAGACCGGGGAAGACCTCTGCCCACCAGACCGTGCTGAGATCCTGGAGAGCCTCGTCCATCAGTCTGCCCCACGTCACTGTGTTGGGATCCCCAAACCCAAGGAAGCTGACGACGGCTTCGACCAGAACGATAGTGGCCATGGTCAGGGTCCCTAAGACGATAATCTGGGGCAGGACGTTGGGGAAGACATGCCTCAGCATCACCCACCTGGAATTGGCTCCCAGGCTCTTCGCAGCCTGGATGTACTCTGCCTCCTTCAGCTTCAGGACTTCGCCACGTATCACCCTGGCATATGACGCCCAGCCGAATATCGAGACGATCAGGATGGTCATGGTGAGACCCGCAGGGATGTTCACCCCTGCGAGGTTCCAGAAGGGCTCCGGGTTCCTGAGCTGGTACAGCCGGGCGAAGATCAGTATGAGAAGGAGCGAGGGGAAGACCAAGAATATCTCGGTTATCCTCATCAGAACCTCGTCCACATACCTGCCCATATACCCGGAGACTATCCCTATGGAGACGGTAATCAGCATCGTGATGGCTGTCCCCAAGACCGCGACGTAGACGGTATAGACCGACCCGTGGATCACCTCGCTGAAGACGTCGGTACCCATCACGGTGGTGCCGAAGGGGTGTTTCCAAGAGGGCGGCATCGCCGCATCCCCCTCATAGAGGGGGCCGAACGCGCCCGGGGCAGGTCTGGCGGGGTAGGGAGCGATGACGTTATGGAGGACCGCTATCGCTAGTAGGACAACGATCATCCCGAGGCCGAAGAGCCCGGATCTATGCTTCTTGAACCTCCTCCATGCCACTCCCCACTGGCTGGCGCTCCTTCCCTTGGAGTTGGCAGTTTTCCGGTTGTCAGAGTTCATACCAGAGCCCTCGCACTATCAATCGATGCTTATCCTAGGATCGACCCACGCGTAGACTAGATCGACGATCAGGTTGGCCGCGAGGATCATTATTGTGACGATCATCGTGATGCCCATTATGAGAGGAAAGTCTAGGCGGAGGGTGGCGGTCACATAAGCCCTCCCCAGGCCGGGCCAGCTGAAGACGGTCTCAGTTGCAGGCGCCCCTGCTATTGAGGTCCCTATCGCCAGACCGAGAAGAGTCAGCAGCGGTGTGATCGCGTTCTTGAGGGCGTACTTGAATAATATCTTGCGCTCGGAGAAGCCGCTCGCCCTTGCCGCCATGATATAATCCTGCCTCAAGACCTCCAGCATGCCCGCCCTCAGCAGCCTCACGTTGTAGGCCAGGTTGGCGAAAGTCAGGACGACCACTGGGAGGATCAGGTGCGCGAGCTCGTCCAGCACCTCGTTCTTGATGCCAAAGACGGGCCAGAGATCCGGTGCACCATGTGCCCCTGCCGAGGGGAGCCAGCCGAGATGGAATGAAAATGCCAGTATCATGATTATGCCGAAGAAGAATACCGGGAGGGATATCCCGAAGATGGCGAGGCTCGTTACGCTGTAATCTGTCGCGGAGCGCTGCTTCTGGGCAGAGTATACCCCGAGCGGCAGGGAGATGGCGAATGCCAGCAGCAACGAGACTATCTGGAGCTTTATGGTCTCCCATGCGAGCGAGGAGATGACCTCATTGACAGGCCTGCCGCCGTAGAGCGACTTGCCGAAATCGCCCTGCACAAAGTGGCTGAGCCACCTCACGTACTGGACAGGGATGGGGTCCCGCAGCCCGTAGTACTCCCGGAGGAACTCTCTCTGAGCCTCAGTGATACCCGGGTTGCCAGCAGTCGCGATCTGTATGGGATCACCTGCGGCGTACATCACGAGGAAGCTGATTATCGATATCCCCAGGATCAGAGGGATCATGTAGATGACTCTGCGGAGAACATACTTCCCCAGCCCCATAGTGCACACCTGCAGTGTCGGATACCACTAACCTGTGGACGCTTGATCGTTATATAAATTTTCATAATGATGCTTTGATGGAGAGGTTCCTAAACGCTTGGTCAGGGACCTCCTTGGCGCTTTAGACGTTGTTCCACCTCTGCCGCACCAATCCCCCTCACTAGGAGCACCTTCGTTCTGCTGGTAGACCCCCTAACGACCGAGATGGATGCGCAGGGAATGCAGAGGGCCTTGGAGAGAACCCTGATGACCTCGATGTTTGCTTTATTCCCCGACGGAGGCGCCCTGGTCTCTATGCAGACCTCGCCCGCCAAGGTCATGCGTTCGACCCGGGAGGAGGGTTTCACATAGACGTTAACGAGGGCGCCGCCTTTGACGTCCTTTATGCCCAATGAGCCTCCTTCAGCCTCATTCATATTGAGCCCGCCGGCATAGTAGTTGATCCTTCGGCGCATAAACTTATTGACCGGCTTCCGGGCTGCCGCGGGTGCCGCAGGGGCTGTCCGAATCGGGTTGTAAGAAGAGATAAATCCTTCATGAGCCATAAATCAGGGTGGTAGATGGTTTAATGCCTCTTTGTGAAGATTGTAGATGGTGGCAGCCCGATGTGTTTATAACATATCTCGGTGAGTGCAGGGCAAAGGGCACGGCAACCCTCGAAAAACATGAGTGCCGAGATCGCTTCGAGAGGGCGGGCCCGGAGGCCAATTTTCCTTGGTGCCGCGACTGCAGGATGACCGTCTACAAGCTCGATTCGAAGCATGCCACGCACCGCCTCCACAACGGAGCCCACATCGATTATGACTCCCATGAGTACACTGGCGCCGGTGACTGACGTTGGATCTCAACCTCGTAGTTGGTGGTCCCCAAGGAGGAGGGATCGAGACCGCGGGGCTCCTTGCCGTCAAGACGCTGGCGATGCAGGGCCTGGAGGTTTTCGTGGACAGGGAGTACCATTCGAATATAAAGGGGAAACACAGCTACGCCCACATCAGGGCCTCGGACAGGCCCGTAAGAAGCCTGAAGTACCCCATAGGTGCGCTGGGAGCGCTCGACGTTGAGACGCTCGTCACGCACTTCCATGAGGTGATGGAAGGAGGGTTCGTCGTCTACGACGCCCTCCTCTCAGGCAAGCCCCTCACCGCCACACCCTCGATCGATCGCTACAAGGGGGAGAGGGTCAGGGCGTATCTAGAGGAGCACAGTGTGGGCAAGACCGTAGGTGATCTGGGCAGGCACCTCTCCGGAAGAGGCATAAAGATAGTCGAGGCCCCAATATCCGAGTCGATCTCCGAGCTGCTCAAGTTCCCGAACCCGCTCATAGCCAGAACCATGAACACGTCCATCACCACATCGATCCTTGCCTTGGTCGGAATAGGAAGGGAGTCGATCCGCGGAGCCGTCGCATCCTTCTTCAGTGAGAAGAGGAACGTGGCGGATGTCAACCTCAAGGTTGTCGATCTGGTCTATGAAATCATCAAGCCCCACATTAAGGCCGCCCCGGTCCGGATCGAGGCACGGGAGAGGAGGCTCCTCGTCTCGGGGAACGACTCTGTCGCCATCGGGAAAGTACTGGGCGGGGGCAGGTTCCAGACATATTATCCGATCACCCCCGCTGCTGATGAATCGTTCACGATTGAGGAGCATACCAGGCTTCTGGACGGCGGAGGCAACCTGGCAGGGGCACCCGTTGTAATCCAGGCTGAGGACGAGATCTCTGCTGTCGGAATGGCCATAGGGGGGGCCCTTACAGGTGCCAGGTCGGCAACGTCCACCAGCGGCCCGGGGTTCTCGCTCATGGTGGAGGGCCTCGGCTGGGCGGGCAACAACGAGGTGCCGATCGTGATCACATACTACCAGAGGGGCGGGCCGTCGACAGGGCTGCCGACCAGGCACAGCCAGTCAGACCTCCTTTTCTCAATATTTGCGGGCCACGGAGAGTTCGCTAGGATGATCCTGGCTTCCGGTAATCATGAGGAGGCGATGATGGATGCGATCAAAGCGTTCAACTATGCGGAGACGTACCAGCTGCCGGTGATACACCTGCTGGATAAGGGACTGGCGAATACCGCCGCCACGGTTCCCCTCCCTGACGGTTCGGAGATCCTAAGGGGGAGGAGGGTGGGGGAGACCGGGGCCGGGCTATATAGGAGGTTCCAATTCACGGCGGACGGCATCTCCCCCCGTGCATTTCTGGGGGAGATGCTCATGTGGTACACCGGAGACGAGCACGATGAGTTCGGTCATATCAACGAGGACCCCGTGAACAGGACCAAGATGTACGACAAGAGGATGCGCAAACTGGAGAAAATCCTGAAGGAGGTGCCCGAGGAGGACAAGGCCTGCTTCTTCGGGCCCGACAACTACGACGACCTGATCGTCACGTGGGGAATCACCACAGGCGCCGTACTCGATGCCATCGGGGATCTGGGTGAGGGGGGGAGGAGAGTCTCCGTACTTCAGGTGAGGCTGATGGACCCCTTCCCTGCAGGGTATATCTCGAGCTTCCTCTCGCAGGCTGGCGAGGTCATAGCCGCGGAGGCCAACTACCTGGGGCAGCTGGCCGAGCGCATCAATCATGAGTGCCAGAGGCCGATCGATAAGAGGATCCTGAAATACAACGGGAGGCTGATCACGGAGGATGAGGTGGTCTCAGCATACACGAGGATCCTGAAGGGGGAGAGCCGCGTAGTCCTCACCGGGGGCGAGTGAGATGGCGGTGGAGTGGGGGTCCGATGTATGGGTGGACTGGTGCCCGGGCTGCGGTGACTTTGGCATCCTGACAGCCCTGAAGTATGCCCTCAGCGAGTCGCATATTGACCGGAGGAGCCTGGTGATAGTCTCCGGCATAGGCTGCAGCGGAAAGATGCCGCACTTTGTCCGGGCGACGGGGGTTCATGCGCTGCACGGGAGGGCTATACCTTTTGCAACTGGGATCAAGGCCTCGAACCCGGGGCTGAAGGTCATTGTCCACGGCGGGGACGGGGACCTCCTGGGCATAGGGATGGGGCACTTCATAGCACTGGGGAGGAGGAACGCCGGCGTCCTCGTGATCATCCACAACAACTGGGTATATGGGCTGACCAAGGGGCAGGCGTCACCGACCCTCAAGAGGGGGGTCAAGACCAAGGCGCTGGCGCTTCCCAACGTCAACGACCCTGTCAACCCCATACTGCTCGGGATGAGCGCCGGGTACACGTTTCTGGCAAGGAGCTATGCCTACAACCTCGATCACTTGAAATCTGTCATGAAGGAAGGGTTAGCCCATAAGGGGGCTGGCGTCATAGAGGTCCTCCAGCCGTGCGTTACATGGAATAACATCATGGACATGGACTGGATGAACAGGAACTCGTATGTGCTCGAGGACTGGGATCCCGTGGTAAAGGACGGGGGCGACTTTGTCAGGAAGGCCCAGGAGATAACGCAGATCGAGGCAGGGGACAAGGTGGCACTCGGCACATTCCTTGTCAACGACAAGAAAGAGACTTTCGAGGAGCGGCTGGCAACCATCAACGAGCTGTACGCCAGCAAGCCGCCCGCGATACAGGAGGTCTCGCAAAACGGCAGGTCGCTCCCGGTGAGCGTTGAGAGGACGTTCGGAAGGTTCCTCGTCTGAGGGGGGCGCCTCGAGCTGGCAGGGGCGACCAGCCAGTTCACATGAACCCGGAGGCGAACCCCTTCCTTATCCGTACTGCCCCGTACTCGCAGACCTCCGAGCAGACGAAGCACCTCAGGCACTTGCCAGAGTCTATCCGCGGAGACGGGTAGAGGGAGATGACGGATACCGGGCAGGCGCGGGCGCATTCGCCGCACCTTTTGCATGAGCTGCTGATCGACACCGTGGATTTGATCGGGGCGTAGGGCGAAGCCAGAAGAAGGAACCTCCCCAGGAAGGCCGGCGGCAGCCTGAACTTCAGTGAGGGGAGGTCCCCAAGAACCTCGATCTCATCCGGGCTCCGGGGGCCCATCGAGCGGACCGCTGCCTCCTTTATATAAGGAACCTTCAAGGGGTCTACCCCTGCCATCTTGAAGGCGACCATGTCCAGCGCCAGGGCGTCCCTGCTGGCCAGAACCTTCCCGACCCTTACAGGCCTGCCGTGCGACGGGCCTGCCCCCTCCATGCAGACTATTGCGTCCATAACGTTGAGGGTCACGAGCGGCCGGATGACGGAGTAGACATCGATCATTGCCTCCGCCATGAGCGCCATCGTCCGCCCCTCCATGTGAAGGGCGATCTTGCCCGAGCCGGGTATGCAGCCGAAGGAGAGGTTCTTTACGGCCCCGGTCATGACCGTCTGGATGTGGGTCTTGAGCTTCGGGACGTTGATCAGCCCCATCCTGAAGATGGGCTCTGCGAGCCCTACCTCCCTGATGATCTTCCCCCCTGTGCCGACCACCAAGGGGGGAGAGCTTTCGAACTCGACGAATTCCCCCCCTGCCTCAGAGACTGCTCGGAGCATGCCGGTCTTCTCGAAGACGGACCTGGCTTTTCCGGGGTAGGCGTTGCCCGGCGAGTCGCCGACATACGGCTGGCACCCGTTCCCCTTCAGGAGTGAGATGAGCGCTCCTATTATCCCCGGATCGGTAGTGACGCCTTCCTCGGAGGTCTTCGCGACTATCATATTTGGCTTGAGGAGGTAACGTTCACCCCTCGAGGGGCGCCAACCTATGAGGTCTATGGCCTCCTTCACCGAAGCCTCGAGGGAGGTGCCAGCATCCACGACCGAGACGGAGTAGTGTTTCAGGGCTTACCACCGGAATTTTTCCTTGGCAGACGGGTCCCCATGCCGCATCAGTCTAACCCCGGGCGCCGTCCGACAGACCATACCCGATCTTCCCCGCGCGGAGGATCGAGAAGACGGCCTTTGTCCTGCTGGCGTGAACTTTGGCGGCATCCCTCGCAGGGACGGCCTCCCGGAGGTTGTCCAGGGTCGAGGTCAGCCTCTCCAGTGCCCCGGCATCGATCCTGCCCCTCATCACGGCGCTGTAGTGGTCCAGGAGGTCGGCCGATCCGCTCTTGCGGATCCCCTCGGCTGCCCTAGACATGAAGAGCGCGAAAGAGGCGTCCCTGAGGTACCAGCGTGCGACCGCAGGGGATGTTTCAGGCATTATGGCCAGCATGCTCCGCCTGGCGATCCCTAGCAGCTCGGAGGGGTCGGCCTCCCCCGGAGGCTCGGGCAGCTTCTCCGGGGCATACGCCTCCGATTCACGGACGCCGAGCTTCTCCGTGATGATCGAGTCGGGCACCTCCAGGGCGGAGCATCCCTCCGGACAGCTTAGGCACTCCACTGCAGGGGATCCGGTCTCGGGGCAGATTCGGCCTGATGCGATCAGTTAACCGCTGCCCAGAGAGACCGGACGAACCTGCTCAGCAGCCAGAAGGCATCCTCACGGCTGGATGCCCTCCTTATGATCAGCCGGCCGTCCGAGAACCCCATGATGCCCTTGCCCTCGATCTCGTACCGGGCGATGCCGAGCGCAGGGGATATCTTCAGCCCCGGGATCGCGGCGCCGAAGAGTTTGTTCGCAGTAATCATGTCAAAGTAGCCGTACTTGGTGTCTTCCGAGAGGTGGACCTCGACGGCTACCCGATCGGCATCGCTGGCGCACGGGTTCACGTAGCTGATCTCGCGCTTGAGGGACTGCGGCCGAACCAAGGGGGTCCTAGTGAAGTCCCCCTCGTTGCAGAGCCCCGACTTGAAGTAGACGCAGTCTGTGATCGGCTGGTCTCCTGACGAGTACCTCCTCAGGAGGGTCACGCATGAGGGGTTGCCGCAGTAGCCGCAGTCGGTCTTGGGGAACTTTGCATAATTTTCATAGAAGGTCGCCATCTGCGTGGATCACCTCACATGGAGCGGGCTATCTCTCCGAGTGCTTCCAGAAAGGCGTGCACGTCGCCCTTGTTGTTGTATAGGTACACCGATGCCCTTACAGTGCCGTCCGCGATGTTGAGGAGATCCCTCAGCAGCGGAAGGGCACAGTGGTGGCCGGATCTCACCATTATGCCGGCAGTGACGTCCAGCGCCATGGCGACATCATGCGGGTGGATGCTGCTTACATTGAACGAGAATATGCCGGTTCTTAGGCGGGGGTCCTGCGGCCCATACAGCATCAGGCCGGGGACCTCTGCCAGCCCCTGAAGCATGAGCTCTGTCAGCCTCTCCTCGTGCGAGAGGATGTTGTCCATACCTATCCTCATCAGGTAAGAGGCGGCTGCCCCCATGCCTATCGCCTCTGCGATGGGGGGGGTCCCGGCTTCATACTTGGACGGGCCTTTTCTGAGCCTGTAAGAGTCGATGCCGACATCCTCGATCGCCCCTCCGCCGACGGATAGCGGCTCGACCGCCTCCTGCAGATCCTCCCTTACGTATAGGGCGCCGATCCCGGTTGGTCCGCACATCTTGTGCCCGGAGAACGCTAAAAAGTCGCAGCCGAGCTTCTTGATGTCGACTGGCATGTGGGGAACAGACTGGGCACCATCGACTGCGAAGAGCGCACCATGGGCATGGGCGATCTCACCGATCTCCTTGATTGGGAGCCTGACCCCGAGTACGTTCGAGACGTGCGTCACCGAGACGATCTTGGTCCTGTCGTTTATGGCCTCCTCAAAGTCCGAGAGATCGAAGATCCCGTCCCTATCGGATCTGACGACCTTGAGCTCCGCCCCTGCCTTGTCGCGGGCCCTCAGCCAGATGACGTAGTTCGAGTGGTGCTCCACGATCGTGGTAACCACGCGATCCCCCTTCCCGAGGCCTATCCCGCGGGCCACTAGGTTGAGCCCCTCGGTGGAACTCTTGACGAAGACCAGTTCAGATGGCTTGCAGTTCACCATCCTTGCCACCTCGGCGCGGGCCTTCTCGAACTCCTCGGTCGCCCTCTTGGTTGAGGAATATATCCCCCTTCCCACGTTTGCGCGGTAATCGTGATAATACTCAGTCATCTTGTTAATGACAGGCTCGGGGGTGAGGCTCGTTGCCGTCGAGTCCAAATAGATCCGGCCTTCTCTCAGCGGAACGAAATCCTTCCTGATAGATTCGACGTCAAACATGGGAACACCTTGATCCGTAAGGATAATTGGGTTTTACATCATTTAACTTATTCGGAGAGTCCTCTGTCGTTAGCGGGGATGCGTCTGAAGGCGAGGCTACCGCAGTGCAATGAAGGGCAAGTTGTTGACAGGCAGATATTGCAGGATTTTATCCCTGAAAAAGACGCTTAGCAATCTTTATATCCAGTGAGGGGGGAGGAGTTTCATCTGAGGAGATCCTATGGGAAGAGCTGGGATTTTGATTGCCTTTGCTGTCATCGGCTACTTTATCGGCGTGGCAGCGTTCTACCTGTTCAGGAACCTTGAGCCATGGATCAGAGAAGTCCTGCCGATGCTGGTGTCAGCCGAGTGGGTCGTTGCGGGTCTTATCGGCGCGGTAGTGACGGTCATACTAGTGGTCGTATGGTCGTATACTTCGAGAACATGATATAAGGCGAGCTTGCCGTGGCCTACCCTCATGTCAAGCTCCCGGATATTTTTATTCTACCCGTCCCTGCCGCCGGATTAAATCCCGACCACAGTATGCTTGATCTGCCTGACCCCTTTGCAGACAGAGAGCTTCTCGATGAGGTTCCTGACCCCCGGGATGGCCCCCTTGACAGCTATGATCTCTAGGCAGTTGTTGTCATCTATGTGGAGGTGGAGCGCCGAGTTTATGACCTCGCGGAAGTGGTGCTGGAGGTCTGTGAGCTCCTCCTCAGCCTCGTGGACTTCGTGGTTGTAGATGATCACGACCGCCCCAGCGCAGAGGCCCGCCTCCTCTACCCACCTGTACTCCGAGAGAAAGAGCCGCATGGCCTGCTGTATTGCCTTCGAGCGGTCCTGGCCGAGCCTTCCGACTGTCCTGTCAAAGTCGTCTATGAGATCGCGCGGGGCCGAGATGCTGAAGCGCTCAACACCGGTCTTCTGCATGGATACAAGTAAGGTCGCCGACGGATTTATATGTTCGCCCAATCCTGGGCTGATGCTTACACCCGTGCCGCTGGCTCATAACAGGTAACCGATCGGCATAATTGCAGACTTGCCCGTGAAGATCGCCAGCCCCGAGCCGGGAAGGGGCGTTTACCGGCATCCCAGAGCCGGATTTCGGTAATTGTCCCGAACCACTAACACGATCTCCGATAGATTTAAAATCACATCCCCGCGATATTAGACGAAGTCTGGTGGCAGTTGATGGGACTAACACTTGCTGAGAAGATCATCTCCCGGAAGATCGGGCGAGCCCCGAGCCCCGGCGAGATCGTGGTCCTCCCGATCGATGCAGCCATGGCTCATGACGGGACGGCGCCACTGATGATCAAGAGCTTTGAGGAGATGGGTGCAAAGTCGGTCTGGGACAGGGAGAAGGCGGTCTTCGTCATAGACCACATCTCACCCAGCTCAAACGAGGGGAGCTCCGCACTTCATAAGATGATGCGGGAGTTTGCAAAGAGGCACGGGATGACGATCTATGATGTCGGCGAGGGAATCTGTCATCAACTCCTCCCGGAGAAAGGATACACCTTTCCTGGAGGCGTCGTGGTGGGGGCGGATTCCCATACCTGCACCCACGGGGCCTTTGCGGCATTCGCTACCGGCATAGGATCGACGGACATGGCGGCGGTCTTCGCATCGGGCAAGCTATGGTTCAGGGTGCCTGAGACGCTGAGGGTCAACCTCACGGGCAGCTTCAAGCCAAGCGTGATGTCGAAAGATGCCATCCTCTATGCGATCAGGGAAGTTGGGGCAGACGGGGCCACCTATAAGGCCGTCGAGTTCACAGGGGATACCGTGAGAAAGATGTCGATGGACAGCCGCATGACCATGACCAACATGGCAGTGGAGATGGGGGGCAAGACCGGCCTGATAGGGTCGGACGGCGTGACGCGCGAGTTCCTTGAGGGAAGGTCAAGGCAGCCCTTTATCGAGCTCTCGGGGGACGGCGATGCCCACTACAGCGACACGCTGGAGGTCGAGGCGGAGAAGCTCGAACCCATGATCGCATGCCCCCACACTGTGGACAACGTCAGGTCCGTCTCCGAGCTGGAGGGGCTGGCGGTCGACCAAGTCTTTATCGGCTCGTGCACCAACGGCCGGCTGGAGGACATGAGGATTGCCGCCTCAGTCATGAGGGGGAAGAGGGTGAGGTCCAGGACTATAATCATGCCGGCGTCCCGAGAGATTCTCATGAAGGCGATCGGCGAGGGGATACTAGAGACGCTACTTGCCTCCGGCTGCGCGGTCGGCGTACCTGGTTGCGGGCCGTGCGTCGGCGGACACCATGGCGTCCCCGCCGCGGGGGAGGTCGTTGTCTCCACGACCAACAGGAACTTCAAGGGGAGGATGGGCTGTGCTGATTCTGACGTCTACCTCACATCCTCGCTCACGGCAGCTTACACCGCACTGAACGGAAAACTTACAGTACCTAGGGGGATCTGAGAATGGACAGGATAAGGGGAAAGGTATGGAAGTTCGGGGACGACATCTCGACCGACCTGATAATCCCCGGAAAGTACAAGTTCAAGACGATCGACTTTAACGAACTTGCAAGACACGCGATGGAGGGGGCGGATCCGGGCTTCTCCTCGAAGGTCTCCAAGGGGGATGTGATCGTCGGGGGGAATAACTTTGGCTGCGGGTCGAGCAGGGAGCAGGCCCCGGTGGTGATCAAGCACGCAGGGGTCAGTGCGGTGGTGGCAAAATCGTTCGCCCGGATCTTTTACAGGAACTCGTTCAACGTCGGCCTCCCGGTCATAGAGTGCCCGGAGCTGGTCGACAGTGTGAGCACCGGCGATACCATCGAGATCCTGCTTGAGAAGGGGGAGATCATAAAGGACGGTCAGACTTTCCGCTTCAAGCCCATGCCGAAGTTCCTAATGACCATACTTCAAGATGGCGGATTGGTAGAACATTATAAGAAGAGGGGAGGATTTGTTTGGGAAGAACCTACAAGATAGCGGTAATAACCGGTGACGGGATAGGCCCGGAGATCTCCGAGGCCACGCTCTATGTGCTCGATAAGATCGGGCTCAACTTGGAGTTCACCAAAGTCCCGGTCGGGCTCAACGCCTGGGAGAAGTACGGGAACCAGCTCCCTGAGGAGAGCGTCAAGACGATCAGGGAGTCGGACGCCTGCCTGAAAGCTCCTACCCAGACCCCGCCCGGTCCGGGATCCTTCAGGAGCGCAACGGTCATGCTCCGGCAGAAGCTTGACCTTTACGCGAACGTGCGCCCCTTCAGGAACCACCCCGGGGTGCCGTCGGTGCACAAGGGCGTAGACCTGGTGATCGTCAGGGAGAATACGGAGGGTCTCTATGCGGGGATCGAGTACAACGTAGGCGAGAGTGCCCTCGCGATAAGGGTGATTACACGGCGGGGCTCCGAGAGGATAGCTCGGTTCGCGTTCGAGTTGGCAAGGCGGGAGGGGAGGAAGAAGGTAACAGCGGTCCACAAGGCCAACGTCCTCAAGGAGACCGACGGCCTCTTCAGGTCAGTCTGCGCTGATGTGGCAAAGAATTACAGCTCCGTACAGTTCGACGAGATGCACGTTGATGCTGCAGCCATGAGAATTGCCATGAAGCCCCAGAACCTGGACGTGATCGTCACCACCAACCTCTTCGGGGATGTCCTCTCCGACGAGGTCGCCGGGGTCGTGGGAGGCCTGGGGCTCGCTCCCAGCGCAAACGTAGGGGACAGGTACTCCTTCTTCGAGGCCATCCACGGTACCGCGCCCAAGCATGCGGGCAAGTGGGATGCCAACCCGGCAGCCCTTATGCTCTCAGGCGCGATGATGCTCAGGCACCTAGGAGAGATGGATGCGGCCGCGAGGATGGAATCCGCCATAGACAGGGTCTTGGAAGAGGGGAAGGTCGTGACCCGCGATCTGGGGGGAACGGCGGGCACCATGGACTTTGCGAGGGCCGTTGCAGAAAAGCTCTGATCCGAGGCGCCCGCCCTCTTCCCGGTTTCTCCTTCCTCGCCTTTCTCTCCCTACTTCTTTTTCCTTTCCCCTCTCCCCCTCTTCTTTCGCTCTTTCTCCTCTCCCTTCGCCCTCTTTTATCTGAAAAGAGTCGTTGGGGGATGCATCTTTTGGCGCGGGTGTTAGACGGGACGTACGGACGGGGTACCCGCCTCCGCCCCCTCCGCCGCCTCCGGCCTAGTCCTCCCTAGGCTGCCGCTACTGCAAGAGAGAGCGGATCATGCGCAGTCGAGACCAAACGCCTTGTGTACCGCCGCTACCACCTTGTCGACGTCCTGCTCGAGCACGGCGAGGGAGATGTTCAGCTCGGAAGAGCCCTGTGAGATCATCAGTATATTGGCGTCGGCCCCAGAGACGGCTGTGAAGAGCTTGGCCGCGACCCCCTTGGTGCCGCGCATCCCTTCCCCGACTATCGCCACCACCGCAACCTTCTGCACCGTGTAGATGTCTTTTACGAGGTCGCCGTTTCTGAACTCGAGCTTCAGGGCTTTAAGCGCCTTCTCGAGGTCCGAACTCTTAACCACCATCGATATGTTGGCCTGTGACGAGCTCTGTGAGATCATTATAACATTGATGTCCTTTGCGGCCAGAGCCGAGAATATCCTCGCAGCCATGCCGGGTATCCCGATCATCCCGGCGCCGCCTGTAGTAATTATGCACAGGTCCTTTATCGAGGTGACAGCCTTGACGATGTTCCCGTCGCCGCCCTTCACTGTTATGAGCGTTCCCGGGCCCGAGGTGTAGGCGCTCCTTATGCGTATGGGGATCATCCTCTCCTGAACGGGGGTGACTGTGAGCGAGTGGAGGACCTTGGCGCCGAAGTATGCCATCTCCATCACCTCAGCGTACGAGAGGACGGGTATTGTCTTGGCGCTCTTAACTATCTTGGGGTCTGCGGTCATTATCCCGTCGACATCCTTCCAGATCCAGACCTCGTCTGCGTCCAGCGCCGAGGCCAGGATCGTGGCGGTATAATCGGACCCTCCCCTCCCCAAGGTAGTTATGACGCCGTTCTCGTCCTGGCCTATGAAGCCAGTTACAACAGGCACGACCCCGCCCTTAAGTATGGGGAGCACCCTCTCCTTCGCCGTGACCTCAGTAATGTTGAGCAGGGGCTTGGCGTTCCCATAGTTGCTATCAGTTATTATCCCGACATCGCCGCCTGTGAACGGGGCAGCCTTCACCCCCCTTGCGACCAGGGCGTAGCTCATAAGCGGTGCCGAGAGCCTCTCCCCGAAGGAGAGTATCAGGTCTCTGGACCTCGGGGTCAGCTCCCTGAGAAGGAAGACCCCTGTCAGGCACTGGCTTAGCGTCTCTATCAGGTTCTTGATCCTCACAGTAGCCTCGCCCAGTGTCTTCCCGTCGCAAAGCTTTCCGGCGGTGCTCAGGTGCCTCCTCTCCAGCTTCGAGAGGGTCTCCCTGACGTGCTCCATGTTACCGACCTTGGCGCTCTCGCCCATCTCCAGCAGATCGTCGGTGACGCCAGACATGGCAGAGACTACGACCACGATCTCATCGTTCTTCTTGACCTGCTCAGCCACTAGCGCGGCAGAGCAGCTTATCTGATCCGCGTTCTCCATCAGTACGCCGCCAAACTTCATGACAAGCCTCAGAGTGCCGCCCCTCCCCACTTTGGTACATTCTACATGAAGCCCTTTGCTTTTAAAAGCTCCGCTATGAGGATGGCGTTGCCTGCCGCCCCCCTTACGGTGTTATGGCTCAGCATCACGTATTTTATACCATTGTCTAGCGCGCCCTCGCTGCGGACCCTCCCGACGACGGCGGGCATCCCCCTTGCCCTCTCCGGCGCTCCGGAGAGCCGGTCAAGCCTTGGCTGGGGCCGGTCGGGCTCCTCCCTCACGATTATAGGCGGGCACGGGGCTGTGGGCAGTTTCAGCCTCTGCGGCTCCCCCTCAAACTCCCTCATGCAGACCACCACCTCCTCTGGGGAGGCGGGCTCTACCGTCTCGACGAAGACCGCCTCTGTGTGTCCGTCCAGCACACCGACCCTGTGGCAGCTCGCGCCGACCTTAAAGTCCGCGAACCTGAACGACCCGCTGTAGGTGCCCAGTATCTTGAGGAGTTCCTGCTGCAGCTTCTCCTCCTCATTCCTGATGTAGGGGATGAGGTTGTCGAGGATGGCCATGGACGGGACTCCGAAGAAGCCTGCTCCGGAGAGGGCCTGCATCGTGGAGACGAGAACCCTCCTGAGGCCGAACCTCTCCTGGATCGGCTTAAGAGATATCGCCAGCCCGATGGTGGTGCAGTTGGGGCCGGTCACCATCTTGCCCTTCTTCTGCAGGCGCAGCGCTTCCAGGTGGCTGCTGTTCACCTCCGGGATGAGCAGCGGCACATCGGGATCCATCCTGTGGGCGCTGGTGTCAGCGACCACATTGAGCCCGGCGCTTGCCATCTCACTCTCCACCCCCTTCGCAACCTCGGACGGGAGGGCTGAGAAGACAAGCTCGACCCCCGCGTCCCTAAAAGCCTCTGCTTTAGCAGGGACGACACGCAGCTCGGCGATGTCAGGCATCTCCTGATCAAGCACCCACTTTGCGGCCTCGCGATACCTCTTCCCGACCGATGCGCTGGACGCTGAGAGCGCAGCTATCTCGAACCAGGGGTGGTCCTTGAGCATGCTGACGTACCTCTGGCCAACCGAACCAGTAGAACCTAAAACACCCACTCTGACTTTATCCATAGTGCCTCACCTGTTCTCCGAATGCCTCTAAGGGCTGAGATCGCACTGTTTTCCTTAGAACTCGCAAGTTTGGTAGGCGGTCACCGGAATCAATCCCCTAGAGCAACCGAATTAACCATTATAATTTCCAAGCTTGATTTAAGCTTTTGCTGACCGTCCCACTGCCGGCGCTATACCTGAACGGTCTAAACCCGAGATGCTTCGTTTAACGCCTGAGCGCGCCCTCCATCGGGCGCCCGCGTGCGCTCCCTCGGGCTGGACGGTTTCCGACCCGGCCCTCCAAATATCGCGGTGCGTTATCTTTTGGCTTGCTGCGATGGGGCACATGGCATCGCAGTCTCCCACCGCAAACCCTGTTGATGGTGCGGGTTCCCCGCCGAATAAGTTAAATCGCTCTTGATGCTCTCTAACTTAGGAGGATAGAAAAATCTTTGGCAGAAAGGGCAACGAGGCACGAATTGCAGGAGGTTGAGGGGATAGGACCTGCTACTGCCGAGAAGCTCAGGAATGCCGGGATAACCTCGGTGGAGGCGCTGGCGGTCACACCCGTCAGGGTTCTCACCAACGTGGCCGACCTGACCGAGGAGAAGGCCCTCGCTGTCAGCCGGAACGCGCGTTCCTTGCTGAATATACGCTTTACGAATGCCAAGGAGGTTCTCTCGAAGAGGGGGGACATAGGCCACATTACGACAGGATCGAAGACCTTCGACTCCCTCCTGGGCAAGGGGATAGAGACACAGGCAATCACCGAGCTTATCGGAGAGTTCGGGTCGGGCAAGACCCAGATCTGCCATGAGTTATGTGTCACCGTCCAGCTACCGCCGGAGAAGGGCGGGCTGAGCGGGAACGCCATGTATATTGATACAGAGTCGACGTTCAGGCCCGAGAGGATCGTCGATATCGCCAACAGCTTGGGCCTTGACCCAGACGACGCCCTGACCAACATCACCTACGCAAGAGCCTACAACTCGGATCACCAGGTCCTGCTTGCAGAGGAGGCGATGAACATCATACCGGAGAGCAATATCCGCCTCATGGTAGTCGATTCGGTTATAACCCACTTCAGGTCCGAGTACCCGGGGAGGGAGGCCCTCGCTCCAAGGCAGCAGAAGCTCAACCGGCACCTCCACCAGCTGCTCCGGATGGCAGACATATACAATATGGCGGTGGTGGTCACGAACCAGATCCAGTCGACGCCAGACACCTTCTTCGGCAACCCCAACAGGCCCGCGGGGGGCAACATCATCGCCCACGGCTCTACGTACCGCATCTGGCTGAGGAAGTCCAAGGAGAGCAGGCGCATAGCCAGGATAATCGACTCCCCTATGCACCCGGAGGGCGAAGCCGTCTTTGGGATAACAGGCAGCGGAATAATCGACGTGGCCGAGAAGTGACATCTTGGCGGCAGCAGGCCCTCTCGGGCCAAGGGCACCATGCAGTGCTGGGTGCGCAACCGGAGGGTACTGAGACTCCCGGTGGCGCCCCTACATAACGAGCGGCAGCAGCCGTTCGGTTGGCAGGCAGGGTCAACAGCCTGTCATGGCTATGGACCCCGCAGGTTCCTGGCGATCTCTTCAGCCATCTCGCTGGTCTTTGCAGTGCCGCCGAGGTCGTATGTAACAACCTTCTTATCGGCGAGGGTCTTCATGACCGCGTCCTCTATCATCTTGGCTGCGCTGGTCTCGCCGAGCCAGTCGAGCATCAGTTTCGCCGAGAGGATCATCGAGGTAGGGTTCACCACGTTCTTGCCGGCCTTAGACGGGACTGAGCCGTGAATCGGCTCGAAGAGGCCGTACCTGTCCCCTACGTTTGCGCCAGCAGCCAAGCCAAGCCCGCCGCCGATCTGGGCCGCCTCGTCGGAGAGGATGTCGCCGAACATGTTGGTCGTCACAATGACATCGAACTCGTGCGGTCTCTTGATCAGCTGCATCGAGGCGGCATCAACGTATAGCTCCTCAAATGCTACGTCCGGGTACCTTGCCGCTACCTCCCTGCAGGTGTCCCTGAAGAGGCCGTCGGTGATCCTCAGGACGTTGGCCTTGTGGACCGCTGTTACCTTCCTGCGCCGCTTGAGGGCCTGCTTGAACGCGTACTCGGCGATCCTCAGGCAGCCCCTCTTGGTTATGACCCTGAGCCCGACCGTATCGTCGCCCACCCTGAATTCATAGCCCTTGTACAGGTCTTCGGTATTTTCCCTGACAAAGAGCATATCTATGTCGGGCCTCAGCGCCTTGAGGCCCGGATACGTCTTTATCGGTCTCAGGTTGGCGTAGAGGTCGAATAACTGCCTGAGCTTGACGATGACGTCCGCCGCGCTCTCGCCTACCGGCGCCTTGAGGCAGGCGTCTGATCCCCTGATGGTCTCGATCGTCTCCGCCGGCAGGGCCTCGCCCCTCTTCTTGAGGGTCTCGTCCCCTCCCTCCGCTTCTAGCATCTCCAGCTTTATCCCGGCGGCGTCCTCAAGCGCGTTGAGGACCGTCAGCATCGCTTCGGTCTGCTCGGGGCCGATGCCGTCGCCCCTCATCAGTGCTACCTTGAAGGATTTGGCCATTAAGGTGCCTCCAGATCACTTGAACCTCTTTTTTAGGTTCTGTAATAGCCCGCCGTCTTTAAGGATTTCTAAAAGGAATGGGGGGTACCCCTCGATCGGTATGCGCTCGCCATTGCTCCTCTTGATGTATCCCCTTTCGAGGTCGATACTGATGCGCTCCCCCTCGCGGAGGACGTCCCTTGCCCTCTCGGAGATCACCGCGGGTAGGCCGATATTCACCGCGTTCCTGAAGAATATCCTAGAGAAGGACTTTGCCACTACCGCGCCCACGCCTGCATGCTTGAGGGCCAGCGGCGCATGCTCCCTGCTCGACCCGCAGCCAAAGTTCTTGCCTGCCACGATTATGTCGCCCTTGGTAATCTTGCCGGAGAAGTTTGGCGTTAGTCCCTCCAGCGCGTGCTTTGCCAGCTCGTTGGGGTCTGTCAGTACAAGGTATTTGCCGGGGAGTATGACGTCGGTATCGACATCGTCCCCGTAAATCCAGACTCTTCCTTCTTGAACGCTCATCTTAGTCCCTCATGTACTTGCGCGGATCCGCGAGCTTCCCCTCAACGGCAGTCGCGGCTGCGCTCTCGGGCGAGACCAGGAAGACCTTCGCCTTGGTACTCCCCATCCTGCCGAGGAAGTTGCGGTTCGAGGTGCTTATACACGTCTCACCGTCCGCGAGTATGCCCATATGGCCGCCTAGGCAGGGGCCGCAGTTCGGGTTGCATACCACGCCGCCCGCCTCCATTATAGTGCGGAGATGTCCCCTCCTCTCGGCCTCGGCATAGACCGACGCGGAGGCAGGGATCACGATCAGCCGGGTCCCCCGGTGCACCTTCCTGCCCCTGAGTATCGCCGCCGCTGCCTCAATGTCCTCCAGCCGCCCGTTGGTGCACGAGCCGATAAAGACTTGGTCTGCGGGTACGTTGCCTGCCTCGCTAAGAGGCTTCACATTGTCCACCGAGTGCGGCATCGCGACCTGCGGCTCGAGCTCGCCGAGATCCACCTCGATGGTCTTCAGGTACCGCGCATCAGCGTCGCTAGTTGGCGCCTTTCCGGTGAACCCAGTATACCGCAGTGTCTTCTCGTCCGGGTTGATTATACCCGTCTTGGCGCCCATCTCGACTGCCATGTTGCATATCGTGAGCCTGCTGTCCATGCTGAGCGATTCTGCACCCTCACCGGCGAACTCGGCCGCACAGTACAGTGCTCCATCGACGCCAACCGTGCCGATTATCTTGAGGATGATGTCCTTGGCGGAGACCCCTTTCTTGAGGCTGCCCGTCAGGCAGAACTTTATGGTCTCCGGCACCCTGAACCAGAGTTCCCCCGTCAGGAAGACAGCGGCCATCTCGGTAGAGCCTATCCCCGTCGCAAAGGCGCCCGCCGCACCGAGGGTGCAGGTATGGGAATCCGCCCCAACCACCACCATGCCGGGTTTCACATACTTCTCGGCAAGGATCTGATGGCAGACGCCGCCCCGACCTACATCGTGGAAGTTCCTGAGCCCGCATTCCTCGGCGTACCTGCGCAGCTCTTTGTGGAGCTCCGCCGTAACTGTGGAGTTGGCAGGAACCTGGTGATCGAAGATTACCGCTACCTGGTCAGGATTCCACGGCCTCTTGCAGCCCACCTCTTTCAGGACGTTCAGCATCAACGGGCCGGTGAGATCGTGGATCATTGCAAGATCAATCTTGCATATCACGTACTCTCCTGGTTCGACGCTATCCCTGCCTGAAGCCCTGGCAAGGATCTTCTCCGCTATGGTATGAGGCATCGGATTCATCCCAGAGTCCATACCGTAGGCATTGGTTTAAAAAATTTCCGCAGGCTGCACCACGATCGGGGTGCAGCCTGTAGGTGGGAGCTGTCAAGCACAACAGGCAGGCCAAGTCGGATCAGCCAGGCCAGGCCAGGTCAAGTCCGAGCCGCTCTGGGAGCCCCCCTCCCCTGCCTGCTTACCCCCCTGACGGCTTTGATTGCCACCGCCGCCAGGATCAGGAAGGGTGAGGCTATGACGCACATGCCCGATAGGGGGCAGGAGAAGCAGGCGAAGCCGCACTGCAGGGTGAACGTCAGGGGCGCAGCCGAGGCTGACAGCGCGAATGCCCACATCATCTTTGCCCTCTCGCTCAGGCTCAGACGCATCCTCACTTGCCGCCCCTCCCGTACTCGTACGCCCTGTTGGGGCAGGCGTTTACGCACTCCTTGCAGGAGATGCAGAGCGCTTTGTTGACCGAGCCGCCCTCACCTATGGCCCACATGGGGCAGAGGTTCTTGCAGGAACCACAGCCGGAACACTTCTCTCTCGCATGGCGGATCCGGTAGAGGCCCAGCCTTGCCCCGAGGCTGTGCATTATGCCGGAGAGGGCGCCCAAGGGGCAGAAGAAGAGGCACCATCCCCGCCCCCCGGCGGTGAGCAGCCCCCCGATCAGGAGCCAGCCGACGAGCACCAGTATGGAGCCGGTGTGCCAGTAAGCGATCCCTGAGAGATCGCCGACGAGTGCGTATGAGAGGTTCTGCAGGACAGATGAGGCACAGTACCTGCAGCAGACCCCGCCGATCTGGGGTCCGGCCAGCTTGAACCCGACGAGAACCGCGAGAAGGACGAACCCGGCAAAGAACCCGTACCGGATTGACGTGGCGAGCGCTGGGCTCATCCTGAGCCTGAACCTCCCGGGCACGGGTATAGCCCGGCTGATGCTCTCGCTGACCGCTCCGACAGGGCAGAGCCACCCGCAGAAGAGTGGGCCGAAGATCAGGGTGATGAGGATGGCGGCGGCGACGAAGCCTGTCATCACCGGCGATCCGAGGAGGCTGTAGAGCCTACCGCCGAAGAACCAGTCGATAGGCATCCTCAGGCATATAGTATGGAGTGTGGCCTCCGCCAAGTTTCCCGTCAGGTAGTAAATCGCACGCGAGGCGAGCGCGAATGGAGCGACGAAGAGGAAGAATCCTGCGACAAAGGCGAGGTAACGCCACCTGTTCATCGCGAGCCTCGCTCCGACCCTGCTCAAGAGCAACAGTCAGCCCCCCCTGACGGCTGGACGCTTCCCCTGACGATCTTTATGGGGATGAATGTAAGGACACACCCGGTATCGGCATCGATCACCTCCAGCCCTCCGTCGTATATCAGGTGCTCGTCCATGTAGTACGCAGGTATCTCGAAGAACCAGTCGATGCCCAGGTTCTGGATCGACTGGCCGGGCATCAGCGGAGTGGTAAATGTATGTGTCTCGGGATCGTAAGGCATGTTCCCGCCGACGTCCCACTCCACGGGAATGGTGCAGTTTACGAGTTCCAGTCTCACCCTGACTGGTTTTGTGCCGAGGTTGTAGACCCAGTGGGTTGAGATCGCCTCCTTGCCGCCGTCCAGCCAGTTCTTCAGGAGCCCCCGCTGATCCAAGTCTATAGTGAGGGGGGCCATCGTCACCGGCGGACCAGCTCCGCGCAGGGTCATCTCCCGCGTTACGTTCCCTGCGGGAAAAGCGACCCAGAAGTGGACCATCTCAGACTTCCCAAAGGCAGCGCCATAAGCTCCGGCAGCGATTGTCAGTGCTAACATCAGGGTGAACGCGATAAGAGCGTTCCTGGCGACCCTCATACAGATTCACACGGTTCAGAGCGTCCTGCATCCAGTTTATAGCTATTGGAATTGAATTCCTCCACTGGCGGACTCCCTCAGGGGGCTCCTGAAGGAGCGGGTAAACGCAAGATTCATATATCGGATACAAATATATGCCTATTGATAATTTATGGAAAGTGATCCGGTCTCCAAGAGTCTCGAGTGGAGCAGGAAGGGCTACATGGGCATGGCCCTCCTCCTCATAGTGAACGAGAAGGCGCTCTCAGGGTACGACATAATGAGGCTTATACGCGAGACCACCCAGGGCTTCTGGAGGCCTACGCCGGGCGGGGTCTATCCCGTCCTGAAGAAGCTTGAGGCGGAGGGGCTCATCCAGGGCGAGTGGTTCTCCTACAAGGCGCGGAAGAGGAAGCTCTACATGATAACTGATGAGGGGAAGAAGACGCTCGAGCGAGTGCTGCTCAAGCAGAGCGAGATCGCCCTAGGGATCAACAGGCTCTTCGGAGGCTTTGTCAAGGAATCGTTCGGCCTTGACAACCCGCTCGTCGCCCCTCCCAGTATCTTCTCGCTCTTCATGTCGGACCTTATGGCCGAGGATGAGGCGGAGGAGCTAGAGGCGAGGCGCAAGACCATACTCTGCCTGATGGAATCCCTCCAGCGATGCCTTGACACGATAAACGCCAAGCTGGAAGAGGAGAAGAGCGGCTGATGTTTCGAGGCAGCCCCTCCGTGCCTTAGTTCTTTGCGGTCTTGAGCGCATAATCGATGATCTTCCCGGGTATGTCGACTTCCGATGCGGACATGGCGCCCTTGAACTCGACCGTGCTGTTCACCTCATGGATGACGATGCCGTTCTTAGTCTCCATGGCGTCGACCCCGAGCACCCCTCCGCCGACCGTCTCGGCTGCCTTGAGGATCATATCTGCCAGCTCCTCGGTGAGTGGGCAGACCTCAGCCTTCCCCCCGCGCGCGATGTTGGTTCTCCAGTCATCTGGTGCGGAGTACCTATAGATCGATGCTGCGATCTCGTCGCCAACCACCACGGTCCGTATGTCCCTGGGGGGCCTCTCGACCATCTCCTGTATGTAGTAGATCTGGTAGAGAGGGTTCGCCATCTCCTCCCTGTGCTCGAAGATAGCCTGCGCGGTCCGCCGGTCCTGCAGAGGCGCCATTAACCGCCCCCAGCTTCCGAATACCGGTTTCAGGACGGCGGGATAACCGTTCGCCTCGAGGGCTTTCATGGCTTCCTCGATGGTGAAGGCTACAACCGTCCGGGGGGTGGGAATGCCCGCCCTCGCCAAGGAGAGGCTGGTCAGGAGCTTGTTACCGCAGAGACTGGCAACGCTGTATCTGTTTATCACGCGGATGTCCTTACTCTCCAAGATGGCGCCGAGGTAGAGGCCCCTGAAAAAGCTGACGCACCTTTCGAGAGCCACGTCCCCGAAGAGCTCCCTCCCCTCAGAGGGATCGGTGATCGTGAGGTGAACTTCCTTCGCGTCCACCGGCCTGATGCTGACGCCCTTCTTCTGGGCCGAGTGGATAAGCTCCTTCTCTTCGACCCTTATCCTGTCGTAGATAAGGGAGAGGGACGGGCACACTTAAGCTTACTCTCCCCAGTCTTCGCCTTCAGACTCCGCTGCCTTCAGCTCGAAGCCGCCCTTCTCGTCCTTGGTGGCCTCCAGCTCGCACCCGCAGTCGCCGCAGGTGACAATCTCCCCTTCGATTACGTCTTTGCATTCGATATCCGCATCGCATTCGGGACACTTCAGCTTCATAATACCAACCCCATATTTTCGAACTAAAAGTTAGTTATGTTTATAAACATTTCTGTAAACTTTTCTTAGCCAAATATTGGCATTTCGTTTAGTAATCCACAGCATTACCCCTCAGAAAGGCGTTAACCGTACTGTCCAGTTCACGGATGAACTCCTCGAACCTTTCGACTGGGACGCGGGCGCCGGCCGCCTTCGGGTGGCCTCCGCCGCTCCCCCCGAGCCTCTCACCCAGTACCGCGAGGTTGACGTTCAGGTCGAAGCCTGACTCGGTCCTGACGCTCATGTCGATGAAGCCTTTCCGAGTCTCAGCGCCTATCCCGATCAGCGCCGAGGCCTCGGCCCTCGCGTAGATCGCGCTCTTGCCCAGCGCCCAGCCGATGTCCAGCACGTAGGCCACGTTGCCGATAACCCTGACGTTCTCCTTGATCCTCTTCCTCATCTCCTCCTCGAGGATCGCCTCAGATATGGCCCTTCTGACAAGGCTGGCGTCCGAGCTGGGAGTCACGTTCCCCTGCAGGAGCTTCACTATGCTCCTCTTGTAATCATAGTTCCTCCCCCCGGACTCTATGGCCTGGACGAGGAGGCCGCTCTCTAGATAGAGCGTTCTCTTATCCCACCGCCCCAGCAACTGCCTGATGTTGACGGTCCAGTCAAGGTAATCGCCGATGGCCCCGTAGATAGCAACCCGGCTCATATCATGGGGCAGCATCTCCGCGAACCTGCAGTAGGTGAGCTCTGATACCGATGCTTCGGTTGAATGTATGAACTCCCCAGGGAATGACCCGGCGTCGAAATCGGTGGGGAGGGGGTGGTGGTCGATATAGATCACGCGCCCTATACGCCTCAGTGCATCGATGATGCTTCCATACCTCCTCGAGATCGCTATATCCAGGACGACGACGTCGCCGTTCATGTGTGCCAGATCCTCGGCCAACCCCGTGGGATGGGAGAAGAAGAGCCGCCCCTCGCCGAGGGCGGCCATCGCTATAGCGGCAGAGCAGATACCGTCCATATCGCCGTGCGCTACTATCCACTTCATGCGTAGAGATCGTTAGTTGATATTAAAAAGGGCTCGTGCGGGCCGGGTCGGCCCCCAGCTCGGGTCTGGTCCGGGTATTGGCATTGGTTAAAACATTGGTTAAAATGATGCCCATCAGGATGGCGTGATCCCAGTCCTGATCCTGGTCCTGATCCCCATATTACTGTGCCCTAAAGTTCTCCTCCCACATCTCATAGGCTTTTATCATGTCTTTCGTGACGCTGGGCCTGCGCTTCTCGAGGGTCTCCTTGAAGTCTTCGATAGTTATGGCCCGGGGCTTGGTTCGCTTGTCCATGGCCATCCCTGTCTCGAAGAGTTCGCCCACCACCTTCAGCTGGACCGACTGGCATATGTCCTTGATATCGCTCCCTGAGTAGCCCTCGGTTATCGTGGCTACCTCCTCAAGGCTGACGCTCCCCAAGTTGAGGTTGCGGGTGTACAGGGAGAACATCCCGAGCCTTGCCGCGTAGTCCGGAACTGGCACATAGATCCTCCTCTGGAACCTCCTGATGAACGCCCAGTCGAGCGCCCAAGGCTTGTTAGTCGCACCTATGACGTAATGGGGCAGGTTCTTCCCCTTGTCCATGATCCCGTCCATCTCTTTGAGGAACTGGTTCCTGACCCTGATCTCGCCCCCGACCTCGTTGGCGTGGACGCCAAGGAGGGAGTCCACCTCGTCGATGAATATGATCGACGCGTCGCCGCTGATCGTCTTGTCCCTCGCAGATCTGAAGAGCTTTGCGACGTTCTTCTCGGCCTCGCCCAGCCACTTCGACATTATCGAGGCGGCATCCACGGAGTAAAATCCGGCGTTGATCTCGGTGGCTACCGCTGCTGCGATCATGGTCTTCCCGCATCCAGGCGGCCCATAGAGGAGTATCCCCCGCGGCCAACCGAGGGGGAAGAGGTCTGGTCTCAGCGAGGGATAGATTATGGCCTCCTTGAGCGCCTTCTTGGCGATCTCCAGTCCTGAGATATCCTCCCACCTGATGTTTGGCTTGTCAACCACCAGGAGATCCTCGTAGGATGTCTTCTTGGGCGACCTTTCCGGTGGCGCTTGGCCGGGAGGCTCGGGCTGCTGGGGTCCTGCCGGCTGGGACGTTCCCGATCCGGGCTCCTCGACCCTGCCGAGAGGCCGGAACTCTACGGCCGAGTTCCCCCCGTCCCCTTCTTCAGGGGACTCGTACCCGCCCTGGAGCTGTTTGACCCTCTCCCGATACTGGTTGGCGCGCTGCACGTAGACCTTGTTTAGCTCATAGTTCGGGTAGAGGCGCACGATCTTTAGGAGTACATCGATCGTCCTCTGGTAGTATGTGATTGCCATTCCCCTTGAGCCTTGGTCGTCAAGCCTTTTGGCTTCCTTGGCATACCTGATGGCATCAGATTCCAGCTCATTTACCGCCATCATGCGCGATAGCCCCCTCGACAGTCAGCACTTTTATCAGCCTCTTCCTAGATAAAGCTTCCAGAACCTTCGGAATCTCCCTCTCAGGGATATTGCAACATGCACTGCATTCCTTAAAGTCGAGCTGCTCGCCCTTCGAGGCAAGGTATGAGAGGAGGGCTTCTTCGCGCGTCTCAACACTATCAGATTCGGGACCGAACGAGAGGCCCCATCCGCCTTCACCTTTACCTTCACCTTCGTACTCGCCTTCTTCATCCCCGTCCCCTCCGAGCGCGACCGCACGCCTGCAGGC